>CANLAE010000001.1 GCA_947488765.1 Chitinophagaceae bacterium
CAAGTTCATGCTGTAATCCGAACTCACTATAAAGCTCAATTGGCGTTTGTTGAATTGTATCGAAAAATCTATTTATTTTATCTAACATAATGTTTTACATTTTCGTTTTTAGGCTTACCACTAACTTGTATATATGCGCTATAAATATTCGTCTATCCACCCATTTTTGGGAGTATATGCGCTACATAGTAGCGTATTTTTCAAATATAATTATAAATCATCAAAAGGGCTTTTTATATGTCGTATGCTTTATGTGCTAACATGTATATAAATCTTTGTGGGTTTGCTAATATTATGGCCTAATAATTCTTGTATATATCTCAAACCAGTTCCGCTTTCTAGCAAATGAGTGGCATAACTGTGGCGTAACCAATGCAAACTAACGGTTTTAATATTCCAGCTTTTTTAATTGCTTGCTTTAAGACGCTTTGCATAATTTTCTCAGAATAAGATTCGCCCCGTATTTCAATTCAAACAAAAAAGTCGTGGATTTACAAAGACAGAATCTGTATTTCTCATCCGTAAAGAAAAGCTTATTAAGTTATTAAAATATAAATATATGATTGTATCTAACAGTATGATGAAATTGAAATACTAGTAACGTTTTTCTTTCACTTGTTTCTTATTTTTATAAATTAAATAACCTACCAATGAAAGAGTTACTATTCCACCTACCCACATCCAAATTTTACTGTTGTTTGAACCAGCGCTACCTTCGGGTATGCCTTCTTTTATGACCTCTTTGGGAATTATGTTGTGTGTAAGTTCTGGCAAAGAAGCCTGAGTAGAAGAAGGGAACAAATCCTTTAATGTCATTCTTGATTTAATAACTTCCATACTATCATTTTTTGAGGGTTTATTACTATGTAAGCATATCCTAACACGACACCCGCACGGTGTCCATCGATTGAAATAAATCTCTCAGTAACAGAGAAGTCAAATTCCATTTCTTCTGCGCGAATTGGATCAAATGGGTTGCCTTGTCCGAATCGAGACCATAACAATTCTAATACAAATGCTGTTTTCTTTTTAAGTTTTCGCATTATAGCTGCTGCTTTGCGTTTTTCTTTTTCACGAATACTTTTCGCTTTATCATAACAATTACTATCATAGCAGTACACTTTATTTAGGCGAATGTCTTCTGGTAAAGGTTCACCGCAATAAGGGCAAATTCGATTCATAATTTTGGATTTAGGTTATTTGTTAAAGAATATTTTTTGACGGCATCTAAAATTTCTGATTTTATGTAGTATAGTTTCCCGCCGAGTTTATGGAAAGGAAGAATTCCTGAAGCACGCCACTTCGCCAAGCATCTTTTGGTTACTTTCAAAAACGAAAGTGTATCTGCCTCATCCAATAATATCTGATCGGCTGGTGACTGATTACATTTTTCTATTAACTCAATTATTTCATTTTTTAATTCGCCTAATTCGGGCCAGCGATGTTCGTAACTTTTCATCTCTAAAATATTTAGAACAAAATTATTATCAGCTAATTAAAATCTATTGGACTAAATAAACGAAAACCCCCACGGATGCGTGGGGGTTTTTTAAGTAAAATATTTTGTTGAATCATTAAATATCCTTTAATAATTCTCTTAAAATCTTATATCTAAATTTTTCTCTCCTATTAATTTCATTTATCATCTCAGACCACTTGAAATCTTTTAGTGCGAATATTTTTTTAAGATTGGCAATAAACTCTGTCTTATGTTGCTCTGTTGAGAAAGCTATATATCCTTTTTCCTCAAGCGCTAAAATTATTTCTGTAATCAAAAGTTCAGGTCTTTTTGTCTTTTTCCAATTTACAAGTTTCAAATTCGGAATATCCGATTCCAGCTTCATTTTACACAACTCTAATTTCATGTTTATAAACTGAAAAAATTCAAACCTCAGATTTATTTCATTTTTAATAATTTGAAAATCGCTTTCCTTTAAATTTAATCTTGAAAAAGGAATAATTGTGTTTTCACATTTCCAGTTGAAATTAAAGAACACCAGATGTTGGTTGAAGGGATAGTATGTCAAAACCATTTTAGTACATTCCGTAATTAATAAGGAAACGGTTTTTATTTTTTCTTGGTGTGATATTTTTTTGTCGCTAATGAATTTATTAATTCTTGTGTCTATATCACTTGCATAATCGTTGAAATAAGGCAAAAAATTTGTCGCATTTATTCTTAATGGTTCAATGCTTTTGACTTTAATATTTTCACTAGTATCAGAAAGAAACTTTTCTAAAGAAAATTTTTTTACCGGAATAATATTGAAATGGCTAATAGACAAAGATTCTTTATACTCATCTATAACTTTTTTTAGTGATGCTTTTTCATAAAGCTGAATTCTTTCGATTGTTGGTATTTGAATACTGTTTTTCATGTAGGTATTTTTTTGAATAATATTATTTAAAGACCTCCCTGACCTTGCTCATATCGGTTTTGACTTTATCGGCCACAACACGAGCATATCGAATTGTATGTTTCAAGGATGTGTGTCCGAGCATCTTACTAACTGTTTCTATGGGCACGCCGTTAGAGAGTGTAACAGTAGTAGCAAAGGTATGTCGTGCAAGATGCATAAACAGTTTTTTATCTATATTGCATAGCTGTGAAATTGATTTTAGATTGCGATTCAAAACCTGATTGCATGGGACGTGCCAAACAAAATCCCTAGGGTCTGGGGTTGGTGAGTATTGTTTCAATATGCGAATTGCTGGCTCAATAAGTGGGATGATACTCATACCACTTGTTTTTTGTCTTGGCTTTTTGATATAATAACTACCATCATTATCGGATTTGATATTATCACGTTTAAGTTGGAAGATATCTGCGTAGGCCATTCCAGTGTAGCAAGCAAAAAGAAAGATATCTCTACTGCGTGCTAACATCTCGGATTTTATTTCAACAGTTGCAACCTTCTCTATTTCCTCCTTTACCAGATAATCTCTGTCAACTGGTTTGAAACCTACCTTAAATTCCTCAAATGGATTGGTACGAATTGCGCCGGATTTGATGGCAGCTTTTAAAATGGTACGTAAGCAATTCATTAGAGTTAATGCAGAGTTGTGACTATTCCCTTTTTCATAGCGGAGAAATTTGAATAACTGTGTAAGAAGTCCTTCATTCATGCTGGCCACAGCTATATTTTGTGTATTGTATTTTGTTTTAAGGAACTCTTCCATATAATTGCGAATACGTTTATATTTTGAGAACGTAGATTTTGCAATATCAATTCCCACACGATTGCTCATTTCGTTTATTCGATTGTCTGCATACTCCATGAGGGTTTGTGGTGGCTTTTCCTGTCCTTTGATTTTAGATACCAATTCATCTAGCGTAAAAATATTACCTGAAAATCTCATTTCATCGAAGTTCTCTCGTACCTTGTATTGGATACGTTCGAGGTGTTGGTTGATTGTCTGGGCTTCCTTGCCTAAGCCTGCCATACGGCTATCCGTTTTTATCCATTGTGATTTGACACAATATAGGCCGGTAAAGATGTCCTTTCGCTGTCCCCGGTAGGAGATACGAAGTACGATTGGGAACTTGCCATCTTCATTTTCGTAGGTGCTGCGAAGCAGAAAACTGATACGGATGTCAAGTGGTTGCTGAAATTTGTACATACCTGAAATTTTTAAAGTTAAAAATCTGATTTCAGGTGCATACTCGAAGGTGCACAATGATGCATAACTATGCTCATTGTACCAAAGCTGCTAGAGAGGTCAAAATCATGTCTCCGGAATTACACCAAATTTGTGCTATTATGTGCACATATATTCATTTAGTGTAAAATAAAAAAGGTTGAAAATCATCATGTTTCATTGATTTTCAACCTTTAAAGTGGTGTGGGCCGGGATTGAACCGGCGACACAAGGATTTTCAGTCCTTTGCTCTACCAACTGAGCTACCGCACCTTCACTCTGTTACGAATGAGTCCCTTTCGGGGCAGCAAAAATAGGGGGATTTCGCAAATAATCCACATCAAATTATTTTTATCTCATTTTTTATTGAGATTATTCAAATACTTTTTCTGAATTGATATTTTCCAACACCGCATTCCACAATTCATTTCTCTTTGTCAATGCTTCAATTGAGGCTTTTGTAGCGGCTTCCCATTTGTCATAATCGGTTCCGCAAAGTGTGGTTAGCATTTCAATTGCCAAATGGCTGTGGTGATCCCCATCTACTTCAATATGCCTTTCTAAATAATATTTAAACACATTCAATGCTTCTGAATGCGCCAAAGAAAGTTCTTTCACAATTCCAATAAACATATCGGGTATCAAATCTTCTCTTCCAAAAGTAAATACAGCAGCTTGCACATGTATTGGCTCATTGCGAATAATGTGAAAAGTATGGTTTACAAAATTTTGAATGGCAACAGGTAATTTCAATTTTTCCATTGCACCTGTAATATCAACACCTTGTTGTAGGTAAAAAATCAATCCTTCAATAATAGTAGTATCTGCACCCATTTGTTGCATTGCTTTTAAATACAATTCAAAATGGCTGATACGATTTCCTTGTTCATCTATATCACTCTCTTCGCCCAATACTATTTCATTAATTAAGTAACGTGTATTCGCATTACCAACAGGCAACCACGGCGTATCTGTGCAAGTAAGATTTTTTTGCAAACTTTTTAATAAGCTCATAAAATCCCAAACTGCAAACACATGCCATTGGGTAAATTTTTGAAGTTGATCAAGCGTTTGCATTTGAGCATACAATGGATGTGCAACCAATTCTTCACGTACAGGAGCGATCGATGATTTTAGTGTTTCTATAAATTTATTCATAAGTAAGTTAATTGCCCTTACAACAAACAACAAATAAAAAGGTTGCCTGATAGGTGCACCCTTTTTATAAAAATATTATTAAAATCAATTAAAATTCGCAGTTCTTAGGAGTTCTTGCAAAAGGGATAACGTCTCTGATGTTGGTCATGCCGCTTACAAATTGTACCATGCGTTCAAAACCCAAACCAAACCCTGCATGTGGCACACTACCAAAGCGGCGTGTATCCAAATACCAACTCATTTCTTCAACAGGTATATGAAAGTCTTTCATTCTTGCTTCTAACTTTTCTAAACGTTCTTCTCTTTGGCTTCCACCAACAATTTCACCAATTCCTGGAGCCAGAATATCCATCGCTGCTACCGTTTCTTTACCCGGCTCACAACCATCATTCATGCGCATATAAAATGCTTTAATTGCTGCAGGATATCCGGTTACAATAACAGGCTTTTTAAAATGTTTTTCTACCAAATATCTTTCGTGTTCGCTTTGCATATCAATACCCCAGCTAACATCATACTTAAATTTCTTTTTCTTGTAAGCCGGACTATCCAATAAAATCTGAATAGCTTCTGTGTAGGTGATTCTTTCAAATTGATTGTCTGTTACAAACTTTAATTTCTCAATCAACCCCATTTCACTTCTTTCTGCTTGTGGTTTTTGTTTTTCTTCTTCGGCAAGTCTTGCATCTAAAAATTCAAGATCTTCCATGTTGTGTTTCATGGCATAACGAATAAGGTATTGGATAAATTCCTCAGCCAAATTCATGTTGTCTTCAATATCATTAAAAGCAACTTCGGGTTCTATCATCCAAAACTCAGCAAGATGCCTAGCCGTGTTGCTATTCTCTGCCCTGAATGTTGGCCCAAATGTATAAATTTCACTAAAAGCCATTGCCCCTAATTCACCTTCCAGTTGACCACTAACAGTAAGGTTGGTGCTTTTGCCAAAAAAATCTTCTTTAAAATCTATTTCTCCTGATTCGTTTTTTGCAGCACTCCCATCTACCGGCAATGTAGTAACTCTAAACATTTCTCCGGCACCTTCTGCGTCGCTAGATGTAATAATTGGCGTATGCAAATACACAAATCCTTTCTCATTAAAAAACTGATGTACTGCAAATGCCAATGAATGTCTTACACGAAATACAGATCCGAAAGTATTGGTTCTAAAACGCAAATGCGCAATCTCTCTCAAAAATTCAAGGCTGTGTTTTTTAGGTTGCAATGGATATTTTTCTGCATCACTCAGTCCCAATAATTCTATGGTGTTCGCTTTTAATTCTACTTTTTGTCCTTTACCCAAACTTGCAACAACCTCGCCAGTAACTTTCAAGGATGCCCCTGTTGTTATATTTTTCAAAGTAGCATCATCCAACAATCCCAGAGTTGCAACTACTTGCAAATTGTTGTTGGTACTGCCGTCATTCAATGCAATAAACTGGTTATTTCTAAACGTTCGTACCCAGCCCATTACCGTTACTACATGTCCCGTTTGCTCACTTTGCAGAAGTTCTTTTACTTTAATTCGTTTGTTAAACATGCTAAAAATTGTTTTATTGGATTCAGCTTTTATCCCTCTGTTGAAGCTTTTGTTGCGTTGCACTCTTGTACTTTCTGTTCGCTATTCATCAGAAAATGAATCAGACACAACATTCAAATTGTGGCAAATATACACTTCGGGCAGTGTTTGTCTTTAAACAAAACAACCTCTTTAAAAAAAAAATTTGTTTGGTTACAAAAACCTTTCTTAACATTGCATTGGAAACAATGTTGATGGTTTCAAAGATTTTTATTCTCCGGCACATCAGCAAAACGTCTTTTCCAAATCAGCACAAATCATATTTACTTAGAATTTCAACATTAGTTCGCAAAAAATTTATAGAACAGACTCCAAATTTTTTCATTCAAATATCCATATGTACGACATCTTGCAATTGAACGACATGCTACTCCCTGAGCTTTTAGACGTAGCAGAAACACTCAAACTTACCAGCGTTAAAAAATTAGATAAGCAAGAACTTATCTATAAAATACTCGATAGCCAAGCCTTGCAAGAAAGCGCAGCTAAAGAAACCAAAAAGCCAAGAACTAGAAAACCTGCAACCTTAAAAACAACAACTGCAAATATTACAGAAGAAGCAGAAGTAGTGCAGCCTGAAGAACCGGTAAAGGAAGAAAAAGAAAAGAAAATTGTGGTGAGTAAGGCAAAGAAAGTAAAACCGGCAGAACCTGTTGCAGAAGCAATTACACCTGATTTAGCACAATTGGCTGAACAAATGTTACAAGCAGCTGAAGCAGCAGATAAAAGTGTTGCGGTTGCAGAAGCAACAGCACCAACACAAGATGTACCTCAGCAACACCAGCCTCGTCCTAATTATCCTCGTAGAGAACAACCTGTTTTTAATATTGAATTCGACGGAGTTATTTCGGGAGAAGGCGTATTAGAAATGATGCCCGACGGCTATGGCTTTTTAAGAAGCAGCGATTATAATTATTTATCATCTCCGGATGATGTTTATGTTTCTCCTTCTCAAATAAAATTATTTGGTCTTAAAACTGGCGATACAGTTGCAGGATCAGTTCGTCCACCAAAAGAAGGCGAAAAATATTTTGCGCTTTTAAAAGTTGATACCATCAATGCATTCAAACCGGAAGAAGTAAGAGACAGAATTCCGTTTGATTATTTAACACCGTTATTTCCTTACGAGAAATTAAACTTGTTTACTTCTCCTACTAACTATAGCACACGTATCATGGATTTGTTTACGCCTATAGGTAAAGGTCAGCGTGGCTTAATTGTAGCGCAGCCCAAAGTAGGTAAAACCATGTTGTTGAAAGAAGTTGCAAATGCAATTGCTGCCAATCATCCTGAGTGTTATTTAATGGTGGTGTTGATAGATGAAAGACCGGAAGAGGTAACCGATATGGAAAGAAGCGTGAATGCAGAAGTAATTGCATCTACGTTTGATGAGCCAGCTGAAAAACATGTAAAGGTTTCTACGATTGCATTACAAAAAGCAAAAAGACTAGTAGAATGTGGCCATGATGTGGTGATATTGTTGGATAGCATTACCCGTTTGGCACGTGCACACAATACAGTTGCACCAAGCAGCGGTAAAGTTTTGAGTGGTGGTGTTGAAGCCAATGCAATGCAAAAACCAAAACAGTTTTTTGGTGCTGCCCGTAAAATAGAACATGGAGGATCTTTAACTATTTTGGCTACTGCATTAATTGAAACAGGTAGTAAAATGGATGAGGTAATTTTTGAAGAATTCAAAGGAACCGGCAACATGGAATTACAATTGGATAGAAGATTAGCCAACAAACGTGTATACCCTGCAATTGATTTGGTTTCATCAAGTACAAGAAGAGATGATTTGTTGTTGGAAAAAGATGTGTTACAACGTATGAATATTTTACGTGTATTTATCAATGATATGAACACAGATGAGGCAATGAGTGAATTATTGAAACGTATGAGAGGCACCAAAGACAATGAAGAATTTTTGGCAAGTATGAACAGATAATAAAATCTACGCTTACTATTTTTTTGAATAGCCATTGGTAATTTATATCAATGGCTATTTTATTGAACCCCTTTTCTCTATTAACTTTAACACATGCAAATACAAAGTAAACTACCCAACGTGGGCACTACCATTTTTACAGTAATGAGTCAGTTGGCTGTAGAATACAATGCTATAAATCTAGGGCAAGGATTTCCCGATTTTATGATGAGCGAAGAATTAGTTTCATTGGTAAATGCTGCTATGCAAAAAGGCAATAACCAATATGTACATATGAATGGCTTACCAATACTCAGAGAAAGACTTGCAGCAAAATGCAACAAACTTTACGGAAGCAATATTCATCCTGAATCAGAAATTACTATTACACCAGGCGGAACATATGCCATCTATACAGCATTGACAACCGTTTTACAACCCGGCGATGAAGTAATTGTTTTTGAACCTGCATATGATAGTTATATTCCCAATATTGAAATCAATGGTGCAAAAGCAATTGCCATTAGTTTGCAATTTCCTTCCTATCAAATCCCTTGGGATGAAGTAAAAAGCAAAGTGAATAGTAAGACTCGGATGATAATGATTAACAGCCCTCACAACCCTACAGGAGCTGTTTTGAGCGAAAATGATATAGCGCAATTAAGAGCTGTTGTAAAGGATACAAACATTATCATACTAAGTGATGAAGTATATGAACATTTGATTTTTGACAACATCACCCATCAAAGTATTTTAAGATTTCCTGATTTATTGGAAAGAAGTTTTGTGTGTTTTTCTTTTGGTAAAACATACCATTGCACCGGCTGGAAATTAGGGTATTGCATTGCTCCAAAAGAATTGATGCAAGAATTCAGAAAAGTACATCAGTTTAATTGTTTTACATGTGATAGCCCTAAACAATTTGGATTAGCCGAATATTTACAAAATGAAAATGCTTACAATAATTTAGGAGCTGCCATTCAGCAAAAAAGAGATTATTTCCGGTCTTTGATGAAAGAGACTTCATTCAAATGTATTCCTTCTCATGGCAGCTACTTTGAATGTTACAGTTATCAGGGATTAAGCGATTTAAACGACAAAGATTTTGCAATACATCTAACCAAAAATTTTGGTGTGGCAACGATTCCTGTGTCTGCGTTTTATAAAAATGCAGAGGACAATAAAGTGATTCGTTTTTGCTTTGCTAAAAAAGAAGAAACTTTAAATATTGCTGCAGAAAAACTTTCAAGTTTTATAAAATGATAAATGATTCATCAACATACATTATGTACCTTTATTTTCTAAATTAAAAATTATGGCGCTCATTATTATTGGTTTGATATTGTTTTTTGCAGCATTAGCAATCAACAAACAAGATGGTTTGGCTTCGAAGTTTATAGGTCCTCTAAGAATAGGTTCTCTTTTGCTTATTTTACTTGGTATTTCTACTTCATGTATCAAACAAATTGATGCAGGACAAATTGGTGTAAAATCTATGTTTGGCAAAGTACAAGACGATGTAATTACAAGTGGATTAACATTTGTAAACCCTTTGGTAGACGTAAGTAAAATTGATATTAAAACACAAAACTATACCATGAGTGGCGTGCATGATGAAGGCACAAAATCCGGTGATGATGCCATCAGAACTTTAACTGCTGATGGGTTAGAAGTTACGATGGACCTAACTGTTTTATATCGTGTACTTGCAAAGGATGCACCGAATATTATCAGAGAAACAGGGTTGGATTATAGAGATAAAATTGTACGCCCTGTAACAAGAACAAAAATCAGAGACAACGCTGTGTACTATACTGCTGTTGATTTGTACAGTAAAAAAAGAGATGAATTTCAAAATAGAATTTTCAAAACGATTGATGAAGATTTCAAAAAAAGAGGTTTGGTATTAGAACAATTATTGGTAAGAAATATCACTTTGCCTGCTACAGTTAAAGCTTCTATTGAAGAAAAAATTAAAGCAGAGCAAGATGCTCAAAAAATGGAATTTGTGTTGCAAAAAGAAAAACAAGAAGCTGAGCGTAAAAGAGTAGAAGCACAAGGTATTGCCGATTATCAACGCATCATGAGTAGTGGGCTTACTGACAAACAATTGCAATACGAGCAAATACAAGTAATGAAAGGATTGGTTACATCACCCAACAGTAAAGTAATTGTAATGGGTGGAAGTAAAACGCCAATTATTCTTGATGATAAAAAATAATTGGCGTTTTAAGTATCTAACTTTTTTGTTGATTATTATTGTCTCCAACTTCTGCTTCGTCTTGCAAAAACACCATGCCCTCTACTAGGCGCTGGTGCTACACTTGCAGCTGATGGAGCAAAATTTGCATAAGCCATTTTGAATGGGTGTTCTTCAACTACGGGTATTGAAATGCTGATCAGTTTTGTAATGTCTCTTAAAAAAGGTCTTTCTTCTGCATCACAAAAAGAAATGGCAATTCCGCTTGCACCTGCTCTTCCGGTACGTCCAATTCTGTGCACATAGGTTTCAGCAATATTGGGTAAATCAAAATTGATTACGTGTGTTAAATCATCAACATCAATTCCTCTTGCTGCAATATCAGTAGCAACAAGCACTCTTATATTGCCCTCTTTAAAATTGGTTAATGCACGTTGCCTTGCATTTTGAGATTTATTACCATGAATCGCTTCTGCATAAATGCCTGCTTTATTCAAGTCTTTGGTAACCCTGTCTGCACCATGTTTGGTTGTAGTAAATACCAACACTCTTTCAATTGTTTTATCTTGTAATAAATGCGTTAGCAACAATCTTTTATTACTTTTTTCAACAAAATAAACAGCTTGTGTTATTTTTTCCGCAGTTGAAGACACTGGTGTTACTTCAACTTTAATTGGGTTATTAAGAATACTATTTGCCAAACCAGAAATTTCTCTTGGCATCGTTGCAGAGAAGAACAAAGTTTGTCTTTTGGTTGGCAATACAGTAATGATTTTCCGAACATCATTGATGAATCCCATGTCTAACATTCTATCAGCTTCATCCAATACAAATACTTCTATATGTTGTAAACTCACAAAACGTTGTTGCATTAAATCAAGCAATCTTCCCGGTGTTGCAATTAAAATATCTACCCCACGTTTCAATGCTTGTACCTGACTGTGTTGAGAAACTCCACCAAAAACAACCGTATGTGTGATATCCATGTTTTTGCCATAAGAAGCAAAACTTTCATCAATTTGAATTGCAAGTTCACGGGTAGGTGTAAGAATCAATGTTTTAATGTGTTTATTAAAACCATTTTCTTTTCTTTTTTCTAAAAATAAATTTTGCAAAATAGGAATAGCGAATGCTGCTGTTTTTCCGGTTCCTGTTTGTGCGCAACCCAATACATCTTTACCTCTTAATATTTGCGGTATCGCTTGTTCTTGTATGGGCGTAGGTTGTGTGTAGCCTTCGGTTTTGAGCGCCTGTAAAATGGGCTCAACCAAATGTAATTCTGTAAATAACAAATTATAAATTTTAAATAAAATAATTACAATCAATTTTTGTAATTGGTATCAACGAAAAATGATTGCGGTTTGTATATGCTCAGCTACCTATGACTTGAGAGCTTTTTGTATGGAGAGAAAGTTATCCAGTCTTCTAAGAAGGAGTATATTGTGAATGCGAAGATATACAAATAAACTATACGGCTGCGTTTTTAGAGTTGGGTGGTTTAGATTTAACAGGGACTTTGGCATGTTATACTAACCTTTCACCTCTGCCAAAATATTTTCAATTCTTGTTTTTACCTCTTCGTATTTTGTATACCCTCTTGCTACTAAATAGAATTTTGATTCCGATGTTTGAAGGAATAAACAAGGATATCCGGTGACTTTTAATTGTTCGCACAAAGCAAATTCGTAACGAGCTTTTTCTTTGTAGTCTTCACTTTTCAGCTTGGTATAAAATGATTCATGTTGTATGCTGTATTTTTCTAAAAGATGTTTGTAGGCTTCGTCATCGGTTAAATCTCTACCTTCAAAAAATAAGGCTATTTGTAAATCAGCGGCAAACTCTACTTGTCTTTCGGGATAATATTCTTTAAAAATACACATAGCAATTGCAGGTTTTTCGCTGTTGGGATACCAATCACTTAAATCCGGATTTTCAATATGCCATAAATAATCTTTACCAAATTCCATTGCGGAATATTCTTCAACGGTTTTGTAAGCATTTAATATATAATTCGCCGTAACCTTTATGTGGACTGGCTTTTCGGGTAATACCATTCCGCCACTAAGAATTTCTGTATGCATTTGTTCACGGTATTCGGCTTCTATTTTTTTTATTACAGGGCTAAAACCATAACACCAACCGCAATAAGCATCATAACAGTAAAACAATGTAGGATTCATTGAGCAAAGATAATAGGGATATAAATGGAATTTTATAACTGAAAAATGTTATGAACGCTCAAGTGTGCGACGCAACGAAAGCTCAATAGTAATTTTGTAGCCGACATCATAAAATAAACAACTTAACAACTTTCTTTTACTTTTGCTGTTTATAAGCAGTAGTGAACTAAGATTAACTATTAATCAAATTAAACTTTTAAACTCAGAAATATGCCAGGCTTTGAATTTTTTGGTGATGAAGAAAGGAAAGAAATAAATGATGTTTTGGAAACAGGAATATTGATGCGCTATGGCTTTGATGCTCCTCGTAAAGGCATTTGGAAAAGCAATGAACTGGAGAAAGCAATAACACAAACATTTGGTTGCAAATATGCACAATTAACTAGCAGCGGAACAGCAGCATTAACAACTGCTATGGCTGCATTGGGCATTGGTGTGGGCGATGAAGTTATTATGCCTGCTTTTACATTTGTTGCAAGTTTTGAAGCTGTATTAAGTGTTGGTGCAATTCCCGTTTTGGTTGATGTAGATGAAACTTTAACACTCAATCCAGATGCTGTACGTAAAGCTGTTAATGCAAAATCAAAATGTATTATGCCGGTACATATGTGCGGAAGTATGGCTGATTTGGATGCATTGAAAGCAATTTGTAATGAGCATAATTTAATATTACTAGAAGATGCTTGTCAAAGTATTGGGGGCAAATACAAAGGCAAACATTTGGGATCAATTGGTGATGCAGGGACTTTTAGTTTTGACTTTGTGAAAATGATTACTACTGCTGAAGGTGGCGTGGTAATGACCAATAATGAAGACGTTTATATTAAAAGTGATGGCTACACAGATCATGGACACGATCACAGAGGTGTAGACAGAGGTGCGGACCTTCATCCGTTTATAGGATATAATTTTAGAATTAGTGAATTGCATGCTGCTGTTGGGTTAGCGCAAATCAGAAAGCTGGATATGTTTTTGGAATTACAACGAAAAAACAACAAAATTTTACGCAGTTATTTGGAGCAAATTCCTGAAGTAACTTTTAGGATTGTACCTGAAGGTGGCGAAGACAGCTGTAGTTTTTTAAGTTGGTTTTTACCAACCGAAGCTTTGATGAAAGCAACCGTTGCAGAAATGAAAGCACAAGGAATTGCTGCCGGAAATTTTTACTGGTATGCAAACAACTGGCATTACATTAAGCAATGGCAACATTTACAGGAAGCAACGACCTTAAATACAATCAGTGCCGAACAAAAAACTGCTTTACATAATTTGGCTACTCAAGATTTTAGCGTTAGTGATGCGGTAATGAGCCGTTGTGTTTCTACTGCTATTAGTTTATTGTGGACTGAAGAACAAATTAAAGACAAAGGCGAAAAAATGGTAGCGGTGATTAGGAAGGTTTTGGCTGGGGAGTAGGAAGTCTGGGGACGGAAAGTCCGAAAGTCAGGAGACTAGAAGTAGTAATATGCAGAAGTAAGATTGATGACAGCGTGTAGCGTTTTAGTGCATTGTTTTAAAATAAAATAACACTCCAGGAACGTTCCCAAGTTGCTTGTGGAGTTAAGTTTTGTATTCCTTCTTTTTCTTGTAATTCACCAGATGAATCAATGCTATCGGCAATGCCACACCAAGGCTCTAGGCAAACAAAATCTGCATCTTTAGCACTCCATATTCCATAAAAAGGGAATCCATCAAATTGCATTGTTAAACCATGCTTTGATTTAGATGAAACGATAGCAATTGATGTTGATTGCAAATCTTTAAACACCAAAGCATCTTTATAAAACAAAGGTTTTGAAAGTGCTAATTGATTGATATTATTTAAACACGGAATTGCTTGTTTTAAAATCAATCCTTCGGCTGAAAGTGGCCATATACCTGCATTTTCGGTTACAGAAAATTGTAAATACCAATCTGTAAAATCTGTATTATCCGTTAATGGCACTTTGAATGCCGGATGTGCCCCACAAGAAAAAAACATGGTTTCACCGCCAGTATTTTTTACTGTGTAAGTACAGATTAATTTGTTTTCTTCAATTGTGTAAGTAACAGCAAAAGAAAAATCAAAAGGATAATTTTTTAAAGTTGCTTCGGAGCTGTTTAATGTATAGGTAACACTATTTTTAGTTTGTGCAATAAGTTCAAAGAATGAATCTCTTGCAAATCCATGACGGCTTAGCTGATAGCTTTTATTGTTGTAGTTGTAGGTATTGTTTTTTAATCCGCCAACAATAGGAAATAATACCGGACTTTTTTTATTCCAAAATGCAGGATCCGCATTCCACAAGTATTCTAAACCAGTTTCTTTGTTGATGATACTTTGCAGTTCAGCACCTTTTGAAGCGATTTCTATTTGAAGTATTTGATTGGAAATTCTTGTGTTCATTGGTTTCAATGACTTAATAAAACTTATCACTTACAACTTCTCGTACAATGCTCTCAATTTTTCTCTTGTCATAATTTGTTCCCAGTCTTTACCCAAAGCATTCTCCCATAAAGGTTTCATGCCAAGGCTCACGTTCATCATGGTATCAAATTGTTCTTCAGTTAATCCACTACAAATACCTTGAGGAATGTCAATATTATTTTCTTGTACCATTTGCTTAAACTCACGCACACCTTGCGGATAATATTCTTCCAAGTGATTCATAACGATGCAATTACCTATGCCATGCTTGGTTCCTAATAAATAACTTAAGCCATAACTTACTGCATGTGCCACACCAACCTGACTATAAGCAATGCTCATGCCCCCTGCATAAGAAGCCATCATTAATTTATCATCTTTAATATCTGACCAAGGGCTGTTGCCAAGAAAAACTTCTCTGCAAAGTTGTAAAGCTTTTTCACCATAGCTTTTGCTGAATTCATTTAAAAAAGTTCCTTCCAAACTTTCAATGCAATGGATATAGCAATCCATACCTGTATAAAAACGTTGATTGGCAGGAGCATCTTTACACAATTCAGGATCCAAAACAATTTGATCGAAAGGTGTGAAGTCGCTATTCATTCCTAATTTTCTTGTAGGCCCTGTAAGTACCGTTGTTCTGGATACTTCAGCACCAGTGCCGCTTAATGTTGGAATACCTGCTTTGTAAACACCAGCATATTTTACCAAATCCCAACCCTGATAATCAGCACTGCTGCCAGGGTTGTTCATCATTAATGCAACTGCTTTTGCAAGATCCATGGTACTACCGCCGCCAATACCAATGATACCGCTTACTTCACCAAATTGTTCTTTTAACTGAAGTGCCAAAGCATCAACTTGTTTGGTTTTTGGCTCGTAGGTAACATCGGCAAAAATGATAACATCATTGCCTCTTAGCGGAATACGATTGGGTAATGCTTTGCCTTCAAAAAAATGATCTACTAAAAAAACCATTGGTGCATTTGGTTTGCGTTGTGGTGCAAGGATTTCATCTAATTGATTGAAAGAACCTCTACCATAAACAACATAGCCAACCATTTTAAAATTTCTGAATTGCATAAGCAGATTTTAAGGTACGAATTTGAGTGAATTTATTGAATTGTACAAGCTTGGGGAAAAGAAGCACAACAGAACTATTTATTTATAAAATTTCTTGTAACGCCTTTTCCATGTAAACCACACCATCCAAAGGATTTTCATAATATGCATTCGTGACAACGAAGTCCATCTTTTTATACAACTGTAATGCCGCTTCTAAACGATCTAAAGTATCTAATTTCATCGTTACATAACCTAAATGTTTTGCAATTTGCACAACCTCATTTGCCAGTGCTCCCCCTATTTTATGTTTACGAAATAATGGACGTACAAACAACCTTTTCATTTCACAAACCCCTTCGTCTTGTAAAGGCTGTAATGCAATACAGCCAGCTAATTCATTATTCCAATAAGCTAATAATAATGCGCCTTTTGGGTTGCCGTATTTGTACAACGGGTTCTCGAGTTCATCATCAAATGATTGAAAACGCAGATCGGCATTCAATTCATTTTCATATTCCCGAAACAATATTCTTGCTTCGTTTAATTGATTTCCCTCTTGTGTAATTTGAATAATAGTGAGCATGGCTATTTATGGAAAGGAATTGATAATTTGACTTGCTAAAAATTTATTTTTATGCTTCTACTCTGATTATTTTTTCTTCTTTGACAATCATTGTACCGATAGGTTGTATAAAATTATTTAAGCCATTTTTTTGTAGCAGTTCCTGAACTTCTGCCACACTGTTTTCATTTACAGAAAATAACAAACCGCCATTTGTTTGTGGATCGGGCAACAAATTAAATGCCTCCATTACATTCACGCCAGTACCAAATGCAACGGAAGAACTGTAAGCATTCCAGTTGCGGTAAGTAGCATCGGGAATAATTCTTTGTTGTAAATAATTTCTTGCAGCCGCAATCACAGGAAGTTGATTATAATTTAAAACAGCCGACAAACCACTGCCTTCAGCCATTTCAATCAAATGGCCAAGTAGTCCAAATCCCGTTACATCGGTCATTGCGGTAACGCCTTTTATTTTGCCTAATTCATACCCAATTGAATTTAATTGCTTCAACTGATGAATAAGTATTTGTTCATCTTCTGATAATAAAACGCCTCTTTTTTGTGCAGTAGCCAAAATGCCAACGCCAATAGGTTTTGTTATAAACAGCACGTCACCTTCTTGTGCAGTATTATTTTTTTTCAAACAATCAATTGAAACAAAACCATTGACACTTAATCCGAATACTGGCTCTGAAGTATCAATGCTATGCCCACCTGCCAAACTAATTCCTGCTGCTTTACAAACAGCTCTTGCGCCATCCATTACTTGTTGCGCCAATGACGTAGAAAGCTTGTCAACAGGCCATCCCAGAATAGCCAGTGCCATAATTGGTTTTCCGCCCATTGCATATACATCGCTGATTGCATTTGCAGATGCAATGCTTCCAAAGGTGAATGCATCATCAACAATCGGCATAAAAAAATCGGTGGTTGCTATTAATGCAGTTCCATTTTCTAAATCATAGACCGCAGCATCATCATTACTTTGATTACCTACCAATAATTTGGGATTGTCAATTGGCATTGTGTGATTATGTAAAATTTCTTTCAAAACCTGGGGTGCAATTTTGCAACCACAACCACCACCATGCGCAAATTGTGTAAGTTTAATGCTGTTCATTTCCTCTTGCATGTTCTATTATTTTTTTTGCATTTTCTTTTTCATTAATAGTTGCAGCATCAACTGTTGTAATCAATTGTTCTCCATTGGTTCTGCTGCTGGTACTTTTCCAATAGCCTCTGTCATAATAATTGAGTAATATCCTGAAACATCCTTCTACATTATCTTCCAATAAAAAATTAATGGCATTTTTGGTATCAAGTCCTCCCAGTCTTTTTTTAATTCGAAGTATTGCGTTGATTAAAAGTTCGTTGCTGAATTTTCCATAATCGTTTACAATATGTTGTAGTCTTTCTTCAAAAGGAATGTTTAGAAACAGGAGTGGCTTATTTCTTAAAATATTAAAAAAAGCAGCAGGAATATTTAAGTTGCCAATGCGCTGGCTTTCATTTTCAATCCAGATTATTTCGTTTTCATTTTCAACTTTACTTAATGCTGTTGCCAATAAATTCTCAAACATTTCCTGCGTGGGTTGCGGATCAACCCCAAGCCCTCCAAAAGCGGAACCTTTGTGGTTTGCGAGTCCTTCTAAATCAATAATTTTTTCGCCGTTTTTTTGTAACTGATGCAACAAAGGCGTTTTGCCACTGCCCGTATAACCTCCAATAATTTTAATATTATAATTGTTTTCAAAATGCTTTAAAACCCAATGTCTGTAAGCTTTATAGCCACCAATTAAAGTATAAACTTTGAAGCCATATAAATCTAATAACCAAGCTACAGCTGCACTTCTCATTCCGCCACGCCAACAATGAACCAACACAACTTTAGAAAACTCTTCTGCAATTTTTGGTTTTTGTAAATTAAAAATTGCTTCAACCGTTTCTACCATACCCACCATCGAAGATCCAAAATATTTTAACCCGTGTTTAATGGCTTTTTGTCTACTTTCTTGTTTATATGCCGTACCAACAATTTTTCTTTCTTCATCAGAAAATAAAGGAAGTGAGATTGCATTTGGTATGTGTGCTTGCGCATATTCACCGGGGCTTCGCACATCTAATACAAGATTGGTTGCAGCAAGTTGTAAGAAATCTTGAAGGTTTAATCTTGTAATTGACATGAATAAAAATTAAAAAAAGCCCATTTTACAGGGCTTTTAAATAAATATTGAATAATTCTATCCGGGAATTCTTGAAATATATTTTTCGATTTCCTTTATTTGATCAACGACTTGTTGTGTTTTTGGTTTCAGTGCTTTTGCTTTTCTGAAAAAATCTTTTGCTGCTCGGAATTCTCTTTTGTTCATAAAAATTTGACACATCTGAAGATATGCAACGGCTTCACTTTCTTTATCACCAATGCCTGCACGAATTGCAGCTCGGATATAGCTTTCACCTTGTTTCATATCTCCTTTTTGCATGGCCATCATTCCCAGTTGCAATTTATTGTTGCCTTCGGCTTCGGGCATTGGGCTTCCCAATGAGCTACTTTTTTTCAAATGCTTTTCGGCAGAATCAAAGTCTTGTTTCATCATTGCAAGATTTCCTTTGATAGTATATAAAGTACTTCTTACAGGCTTGTACAACAAATTAGGAAACCAAATTGAGTTGATAATTTTTTCAACTTCTTCAATATTACCTGCTTCCATTGGTTCTTGAATTAATCTTAATGGACCAATAAAAAAATGACTTGCCAAACCAATTACAGCTAAAAAATACAATGGGAATGTGGGCCAAAATCCGGCTGCATGTGTAATATTTAAAATGATTGCTGCAAGCAAAACGATCAAGCTCAACCAGAAACGATACTTAATTATAATGTTATAAAATTTCATCTTTTTTGTTTAGTAATTCCGAAAAATTGATATAGCAAAACTAAAGCTTATTTTGTATGCTTTCAGGAAAAGTAATGATTTAATGATAATTGGCAAACATAACATTAGATAAGATCGTAGATTAATCCTTGGAAGATCTCCATTTGGTTGTATCTCCTTTTAATCTTTTCAATGCATCCCATTCTGATTGAATGCCTTTATCACCTTGCTCATTCATCCATGTTTTTAATTCGCCAAGCAATACCTCTTTCGTTTTTTGTAATGATTTTTCATCAACCAAATTTTTCAATTCGTAACGATCCTTTTTTAAATTATACAATTCAAACTCCGGACGATTTCTGTAGAGTTTTGCATGTTCTAATTGCTTTGGGTCATCTTTCACTTTTACCAACCAGCCTTCATATAATTTAGCCCCGATTTTTGAACCGGAGCAATAAAAAGGTGCTGTATAATTCATATTCCAGATTAATTTATAATCATGGTCTTGAATAGAACGAACCGGATAATTTTCTGAACCATTTTCAATGCCACGGGTGGTATGAATTCCATACACATATTTACGAACTTCTTTTGGTGTTCCTTTTAATGTTGCAAGAAAACTTTTACCGTCCAATTGCATTGTTTGTTCAAGATTTCCCCTCAAAGTTTTTGGATCTCCTCCTGCAGCTTCATACAATGTAGGAACAACATCAATGTATTGGGTAAGAATATCTGTTCTAGTTTTTGGTTTAATGGCTTTTGGCCAACGAACAATGAATGCTGCTTTTAAACCCATATTGTAACAAGTCCATTTGCCAAATGGCATTGATGAACCATGTTCACTCGCAAATAAAAACAGCGTATTATCTTTATTGCTTGAATTATCAACCATCTTCATACAATTACCTACCAAACTATCGGCGTAAGTAATTTCTGCATAATATTTTACCAAGTTGGTTCTTGTATCTTTTGTATCAACCATGTATGGCGGAATGGTTATTTTATCTGCATCATATTGATTTGGATTACCTCTGTTCCAAGGACCATGCGGTTGATTGGTAGCAACGATTAATAAATATGGTTTGCTTTTATCTTTATTAATCCAGGCATCAGCATCTGTAAGTTTAATATCAATTCCATCGCCATTATCACTGTTTCTGCCACCTAAATATTCAAAAGGAAAAGATGCAGCTGGTGCATAATGTTGTTTACCAATTAATGCAACACGATAACCAATTTTTGTAAAGTGTTGAACAATGCTGATAATATTATCGTACACTTTTGCATGATTGGGATAACTGCCATTTTTCATAGGAAAAATTCCTGTGTATAAACTTTGTCTTGTTGGTCCGCACATTGCAGTTGCATTGTGCATGTTATCAAAACAAATTCCTTCTTTGGCGAGTTGCAAAAGATTCGGTGTTTTAACATCTGGATTACCGTAAGGTTCACAATCCACCGATGTCATATCATCAGCGATAAACAATAAGATGTCCGGTTTTTTTGTTGCTTGCGCAAATACATTTTGAATTGTGCTTGTAAAAATTGTAACTGCAAAAAGCAGGGCGATTTTTAAACCTTTTTGATTGTTCATGTTTTAATTTTTATTCTTGGTTTTTTGATTGTTTTTTGTTGTTCCATGGCCAAGGTTTGGCTGATGTTCTTTGTGCTTCCTTTTCCCAGAGTTGTGCAAATTCTGTTACTTTATCGGGATACGTTTTTGCCAAATTTTTCATTTCTGTAGGATCTGTATCCATATCGTACAACTCCCATGCAGCTTCATCTTCAGCACCAAATGCTTTGTTCTTTTGTGTTCTTGAAACAAGTTTCCAATTAGCTACACGAATAGCACGATTGCCTTCATGCTCCCAAAAAATAAATGCTCTTTCGATAGGTTTATTGGTGAATGCGGGTTTCAAACTTTTCCCTTCAAATGGTTGAATTAAATTTTGATGGTATTCTTTCGGATAATTTAATTGAGCAATGTCAATACAAGTTGCCATAACATCAATTAAATGAGAAGGCTGATTGGATAATTTTCCTTTGGCTGCAATGCCTTTGGGCCAATGAATAATTAGCGGAGATGCAATGCCACCTTCGTGTACCCAATGCTTGTATAATCTAAAAGGTGTGTTGCTTACATTAGCCCATTCTTCGCCATAAGCCGTAAAAGTATTTGCAGGTCCGGGCATTACGCCTTTACCACTTCTTACAAAATTTCCATCTCTGGTATAAACTGGTTTTTTATCTAAAAAAATGGAATCATAAGAATACGGTTTTACAACTTTTTGTTCGCTGGTAAGTGGCACTTCAGGAACATTAGAATCCAATGGTTCAGCACATCCGCCATTGTCGTGCATGTAAAAAATGACTGTGTTTTCTAGTTCACCTTTTTGTTCTAGTGCAGTAATAATTCTTCCAATTCCTTGATCCATAATATCAATCATAGCTGCATACACTTCCATTCTTTTGGCTTGCCATTCTTTCATAGGTTCATCATTCCAAGCAGGAATTGTTACACCTCTTTCAGTAAGTACACAGTTGGCACTAATGATACCCAACTTTTTAAGTTTATTGAATCGTTGTTCTCTGATATAATCCCAGCCTTTATCATATTGCCCTTTGTATTTTTTGACTTCACTTTCGGGTGCATGAAGTGGCCAATGTGCAGCTGTGTAAGCAATGTAAAAAAAGAAAGGTTTCCCGTTGGGATTTTCACGAATAAATTTAACTGCAGTATCGCTGATGGCGTTGGTATAATAAAAGTCTTTTGTGGGCGGTGCAATAAATTTATTGTTACTTATTAATGTTCCGGGATCGTAATAACTACCCGAACCATTTAATGTTCCGAAGTAACGCTGAAACCCGCGCTGACAAGGCCAATTAGAAGAATCAGTTGTTCTGCCAAGGTTTTTTGCAATGTGCCATTTACCCGTCATGTACGTTGCATAGCCGGCTGATTGAAATACCTCAGCCATTGTTACTGCGTTTTTACTTAGGTCATCTGCATAGCCTGTTTCTTTATAATTTTCCGTTGCCAAATGTCCCATTCCTGCCTGATGTGGATATAAGCCCGTTAATAGAGAGGCCCTTGTAGGACTACATCGTGCTGTGTTGTAAAAGTGGGTAAAGCTTAATCCGTTTTTTGCCAACTTATCAATGTTAGGCGTTTTAATTTCAGAGCCGAAACATCCAATATCTGAATAGCCCATGTCATCGGTAAGAATCACAATTACATTGGGTTTTTTTACAGAAGATTTTTGCGCAAATATTGAAACCAATGGAAAAATAAAACACATTAGAAACAAAGGAGCGCCCTTTGTTAATTTATAAATTATATCATTTTTTATTACTGTCATATCGATTAAAATAAATTGAATTAATGCGGAATTTTAAATTCTATTACAATATTGAATAAAGGAATATTGCTGAGATTTTTTACGGCATGCACAACAGGTTCAGCAAACTTTACCGTATTGGCAACTTGAATTCCTGTACCGGGTTTACCACTAGGTGAATGTCGGGGATCTGTTAATTGCACTTGATTTAAACGAACCACCAAACGTTGTGCATGACTGTGTAATTCACGAACATCGCCCGGTTGCAATCTTTCTTCAAATACACGAAATTCAGCATCTTCATACACCATGGTATTTTTCAAAGGCTCTAACCATTCTTCCGGTTTTGTAAGTGGAGGATGATTTTTTTTGAATGCAATTTCGAAATATGAACCAACGGGTAATTGATAAGATTGTGTTTCTAAGAATACTGCCAATTCTCCTCTTTTAAGATGAGTTGTTCCTTTGCTGCTTTTAATTGTTGTATTATCTAACGCAACAATAACCCTGCTTCCAAAGCCTTCCGTCTTTGAAGAAGTACATGCCGCAGAATCTTTGATTGCTCTGAAATATTCATTGTCGAGAGACAATGTATCAACATATTTTAAATTGGGAAAAAAGATATTTTTCTTACTCGTAATTGAAAATGCCTTTTGACTCACTAAAGAAAAAATCAACCCTATCGCAATAATTTTTTTCATTTTTTATGTTGAATATTAATTTGGGTTGTTATTAATTGTCTGATTAATTTTTTGAAACAATGAAAGGCTTTGATTGAATGAAAGTATCGTTTTCAAACAATTGAATTGTGTACATTCCATTTGGCAAATGATTCGTTGAGAAATTAGTCATCGCATCTTTCACCTGCATTTTTTGAATTATTTTTCCTGTCATGTCGCTAATAACCAATTGGCTATTTGCTGTTATTTTATTTACCGAAATAATAATGAACCCCTTCGCAGGATTGGGATATAAGCCAATATTGATTTTATCATTCGACTTTAGTAAAATGATATTTGAAAATTTAAAACTACCATCTTTTTCTATCATCTTCAATCTGTAATATTGATTTTGAGAGATAGAATGATTGTGCAGATAATTATATTTTGTTTGGTGATTGGCATTGATTCCGACAATTTTTTTGAAATCAATTCCGTTATTGCTTTCCTGAATTTCGTATTGCAATAAATTAATTTCATTGGCTACTTGCCAGTTGAATTGTATTTTATTTTCAATAGGTGCGGCTACAAAACGAATTAGCTGAACAGGCAAAATGGTCAAAGGTTTTCCTGCACCAACTTGAGTAGAATCTAACGGACTTGCAATAATAGTTCCGGAGGCATTCAACTCATCACAACCAACATCATAAATAGATGATCTTGTTTGTCCATTTGCATCTAACCCATTTAACAAACTACTGTATAAACTTGAATTGATTGCAGCATCCTGAACCACAGATGGAGGGGTTAAAATTCCATTTACTCTTGAACCAAAAGTTAGTGTAGTATTTGTAAATCCGGTTGCAGGAGTTAAACCCAATCCATTTGGTGCATTGTACATATTTCCCGAAGCAAAATAGGTAAGCAAATTGTTTGTTGTAGGAAGGTAAGCAGCCTGACCGGAAGACATTTTAATTAGATTGTTGGCAATAGTAACGCCCAAAGGCTGAAATGTATTTGCAGCATTATCGGTAAACCCTAAATATACGCCCGGACCACCAAGGCAGTTTACAATAGTATTAAAAGCAATTGTAGAACTATCCGCCGGCATGTATGAATTGACATGATTAACATCGGTGGTATCGTTTACAGAATAAAATCCATTATAAAAAACAATAGGACATCTCATAGTAGAAAAACTACTGGAGCTAACACCAACCCCTTCTATATAGTTGTTAAATACTCTGTGTCCTTTGTCAATGATTCTTATGCCATAAGCATCTGTAATAGCAGGGTTGTTATCAATAATAAAATTGCCATAGACACTACAATATCTTCCTCTTCTTAAGGTTAAACCACCACTGCTATTTTTGATAGTGTTGTAACGATAAGTATTAAAGCCCGATTTATTAGAGATAACTTCTGGTTCGGTTTGGGTAAGGTTTTCAAACAAGTTGTATTCAATAACATTATAGGCATAAGTAGATGAAGTTAATCCAACCCCTACTCTGATTGATTCTCCACCATTCCCTGAAATAAAACTTCTTTTATTGAAATAATTAGAATCAATTAAATGATAAGTTGGCGTTGATCTTTGAGGATAATTTGAGTTGTCGTACCAAACAACAACGGTTGCACCGCCGTTCCATTTATCAATAAATGTGCAATGATCCACTCTGTTTCGAATGCCATAAATAGATACCCACTTATTATCACTAACTGTAGCACCTGAAGCAGCTCCGGTTGTATCACTACTATAGTTTTCAATAGTAATATTATTCAGTCTGCAATAATCAGCACTTACACTACTTGAATTTCTAAATTGAATTACATCATTGTATCCTGAATTGCCATTTGCAAATTTGAAGCCTGTAATTAGCAATCGTTTCGCAGAAAACTGTAAATAGGTATTCCCTGTAAACACAACGCCATTAAAGGTTTCAGCTCTTAATACAATCCATGCTGATGTAGATGTTCCTTTGGTATTGGTAATACTGATTTGTCCCCAACTATACGTTCCATTTGCAACAGTAACCGTATCGCCAGGATTTGCAGCTGAGATTCTACTTTGCAAATTAGCGTTTGTATTAACTACATAGTTGGTAGCATTTGCTTTTATTGAAAGTAGCAAAGCAGTAATTAAAGAAAATATTTTAAAAGTAGATCTCATATTTATTTTACAGATTAATAAGTTTCATTTATTATTTACTTGATACACATCTGAACCCTAAATGTTCCATACCGGAATCTTCGGAGCTCTTCATTCTTGCTGCAGGTCTATAACCGCTACAATAAGAATCGCTGCACAAAAACGAACCGCCACGCATTACTCTTTTTGAAACCAATGGCTCATCGGGATCATAACTTTTTTGTGGTCCTTTTGGATTTAAAGCCAATTTAATATTTTTAAACGTTGCATAATAATTGTAGTTGTATAAATCAGCACACCATTCCCATACATTACCCGACATATCATACAATCCATAACCATTTGGAGCAAATGATTTTACGGGAGCAGCTCCATAAAAACCATCTTTATTGGTATTGAGATAAGGGAAATTTCCTTGCCAGTAATTGCATTTTATTTTGCCACTATCTGGAGCTTCCTTGCCCCATGAAT
Source organism: Chitinophagaceae bacterium (assembly GCA_947488765.1). Lineage (GTDB taxonomy): Bacteria > Bacteroidota > Bacteroidia > Chitinophagales > Chitinophagaceae > UBA1930. The sequence continues at coordinate 26,214 of CANLAE010000001.1, forward strand.
AAGGCATATTTTTCATGCCCCCTCTTGCTGCAAATTCCCATTCTGCTTCTGTAGGTAATCGTTTGCCTGCCCATTTGCAATAAGCATCAGCATCTTCCCAACTGATATGTACAACAGGATAATTTTCTTTACCAACAATAGTACTATTAAGTCCTTGTGGATGTCTCCAGTTGGCTTGATGTGTCCATTGCCACCATTGCCCGTAATCCTGCAAATCAACTGCCTCAGTTGTAGGTTTAAAAACCAATGAAGCTGCTTTCAACATATCCGAATCTGGCTTGGGTGTATTAGCCGGTAATTGCTTTTTCAACATCTCCCAATCAACATCTTTTTCGGCAATTGTGATGTAGCCTGTTGCTTTTACAAATGCTTCAAATTGTTGATTGGTTACTTCAGTTTCATCCATAAAAAAACCACTTACTTGTACGGCATGTTTGGGGAATTCATCCGCTCTTGCTTGATTGTTATCTCCACCCATTGCAAATGTTCCACCTTCAATCCACACCATCCCAGCTCTTATTTTTTTTGCTGAAAGACCTGAATTTGCAGGGGTTTTAGAAGAATTTGATACAGGGAATCTGCTTGGGATATTTTTTGAACAACAATCTTTTCCAGCTGTATCCTTTGCTATATTTTTTGTAACAACTGTCTTAGGATTTGTTGTTTTATTTTGTGCATACAGCAACTGTGAAGTAACTATTGCAAGCAAAATAAATCCATGTTTTATATTTAGTTTCATATTGTGTATTTTGACTTAATTCATCTTCATCCAACTAACACCTACTTGTTGTTTTGTTACTATCCATTGAGGATTAAACTGAGTAATTTCGGCAACCGATAATTGTATTTGATGAACAGATAATCTTTGATTGATGGAATCTATTACTGATTGATCAATACTTTTTTGTAAATACTTAAATTCATTTTTTTGAATAATTTCTTTGGTATTAAATAATGAAAACCCTGTAATATTTGTTGAGCCATTATTGTAAAAATTATTCTTCGAAGTATAAGTGGTATTAGGATCCGACAACTCAATTGGATCAGTATTTTTACCAATTGAATTAATAATTTTATTGCCCACTAATATTACATTTTTTGGAGCAATCATTGGCTTTCCTTTGGCACTGTTTCCCATTCCTAATCTAATAGCCGGACCAACAGAATTTACAACTGTATTAAAAGCTATAATTGCATTGTCTGCGGGATAATATTCGTTTAATTCAGAACCTACTAATCCGGACATAATAGTAATTGGTGCTTTCAAACTTTTATCGCCACCTTCTAAATTTTCAACATAATTATTAAAGCAAGTATTGTTTGGATTGATGATTCTTAAACCTGCACTTTCTGTTCTGCCCGAACTGCCTTTCATATAATTGCCATAAACAAAACATTGCTGTCCATGCCTTATTACCATGCCGCCATCGTTTGCCACAAATGTGTTGAAGCGATAAATATTATTCCAACTTTTATTGCTAATAATTTCTGCTTCTATTCTTTCTTGTTCAAAATAATTATACTCAATAATATTGAAGCCATGTGAAAAAGAAGTGGTGCTAGTTCCTATTCTCATTTGTTCTCCGCCATTGCTTGAAAAAGTTCTGTAACCAAAATAATTGTGGTGAATGTGATGGTGCGTAGAAGGTGCTCCATCGCTGCCAGGAACATAACCTTTTGGTTGCTGGTATTCTACAACCAATGTTGGGCCCTTATTTAATTTTCCGGTAAAATAACAATGATCTACTTCGTTGTATGTGCCAACAACATTGATGTAATAATTATTAGCGCCACTTGCTTCAGACATGGTATAATTTACAATTGCACAGTCGGTGATTCTGCAATGATTGGCTTCGCTAAACTTTCCAGTTGTTTTCACCCTGAAATCTATGACATGCTCACTTCCCAAAGTACAAATTCCTTCAAAACGAAATCCTTGTACCTGCAAGTAGTCTCCGCTGATACAAATTTGCGAACTGCCCGAAAAAGCAACTCTACCTGGGGTTTCAGACTTTAGAACAATTGGTTTATCTATTGTTCCATTTTTGTTTGGCAGAAAATTAATTTTTAAATCTGTATAATTTCCATTCTTCCAGATAATAAAATCACCTGCCTTTACATTTTGTAATGCAGCATTGAATTCTTCTGTATTGGCAACAAAAAAATCAGCAGCATTTACCTGAATAAAGAAAGTTGACAGAATAATTAAAAAGCCAAATCGTATATTTTTTTTCATTCAATAATATTCAAGTTTTTATAAAATTTATACGATTATTTTTGAATAATAAGTTTCGTTGTTTCCGAAAATTGACTGGTAAAAACTTTAATAAAATAAGTTCCGTTTTTTAGGTCGGCAACATTGTACGTAAAGCTATTACTTCCTGTTGATGAACTTGGCGCAGCAATAAAAGTTTTAACAACTTGCCCATGAAGATTACATATTGAAATCTTGAAGGATGTTGTAATGTTTTGTTTTAATTGAAGCTGAATTGAATTAGCAGCCGGATTTGGAAAAACAGCAATGCTATAATTTTTTGTGAAGTTAATATTTTGAACAGGGGTTGGTACACCCGGGCAAGGTCCTTGAGGTCCGCCTAAATAACAAGGACCAACATCTAATAATGTTAATGGACGATTGGTTGTGTTGCCTGTTGTAAACTCGTCACAACCAACATCTTTTTGTGCAGCTAAAGTTGGTCTTGATTGTCCGCTGATATCAAAAGACAACGTATTATCATCATCTACATTTGGAATGTCATAAATAAGCGGATAAGAAATACTTGAAGCATTAATTGCAGGGCTTGTAGAAGTTAAACCGTAATAATTATCGCTGTTAAGAGCCAATGCAGGATTGGTATTTGACATGCCTGAAGCTATTGTAATACCAAGTGTTCCCTGATACATATTGCCTGCCCATGTTGTACCATTATTGCTGTTTTTAAAAATAGTACCTGATGATTTTACAAAAATATTATTTGCCCATGTATTATTTACAGCACCAACCCCACCCAAATCAATGTATCCGCAATTATAAAAAGTATTGTGAAAGAAATTTATATTATTCAAAACATTGGTAGAGTTAGCAGTATAATACACATACGTTACTGCATCAGCCGAACTTCCAACTCCTGAGTTTTGAAAATAATTGTTGTAACAAAAGATATTGTTTGCTTCTTTTACTCTGATGCCACCTGCATTAATAAAGAAATTACTGTAAGCAACATTATTATCTCCATTTCTAAAACACAACATTGCATTTTGCTGATTGGTGAATGTGCAAAAACGTACTGTATTATCTCTACTTTTTATTGAAACACTTTCACTATCTCCATCTCCGGTATTATTGAAATAACAAAACTCAACAATATCTCTTGCGCTGTTTGTTGACTCAGTGCTTAAACCAATTCTTACAGGTTCATTGCCATTATCGCCACCTAGTCCATAAAAATTTTGAAAAGAACAATACCTGATTTTGTGATAACCCGGAACGGTTGGTGATGTTGAAACCTGAATGGTACAGCCCAATTCGGCAGTGAGTGGTTTCTTTTCAATGTTGCAATAAGCAACTTGATTGTATTGAGAACCGGCTTTTATTTCGATATATTTTTTGGCATAATACCCACTGAAATTTAAATGAGATAACACATTGTTACTTCCATAAACTTCAATTAAATAAGCTGTTCCAATATCTCCGGATGTAAACTGAAAGCCAACAAAATTATTATTGTTTCCATTGATATTAATATCGTTTGTCCCATTCAAATACACGCCACCTGGGGTTACCGCCCTTACAGTTATTCCATTGCGATTGATATTGATTACATTATTTAAATATGTTCCGTTGGCTAGTGAAATCGTATCGCCAGAAGCTGCATTATTAAGTGCAAGTTGCAAATTGGCAATTGAATTTACAGTAATATTTGCGGCATTTACAGAATGCACAAACATAAAGTTAAACATCAATATTGTTGCAAAATTAAAATGTTTAAAAAATAATTTCATGTACTTGCATTTAACAATTAAAAAAGAGTTATTTCCCTTCCTGAGATTTAAAATAAGCAACCATTTTACCATACAATTCTTTTGAAACAACATCATAACTTTTTTCTTTGGCCACATTAATTGTTTCTAAAGGATCTTTTTTATAATCATACAATTCAATACCAACAATTAATGCAGGGTTGAAAGGTTGATTGCTTCTAAAATTATCTTTCATCCAAACAGTATATCTGTATTGATTGTTACGGATTGAATAACCCATCAATTTTGAATCGGCATAACCTTGTCTGTCTGTTTCAACGCCATTGGCACTTCTTGGATATTGACTTACAGAAAATTCTTTTACAGAAACAGCCGGATTTTTCATCACCGGCACAAGACTTTTTCCATCTAACTGTTCAGGTATTTGTAAAGTTGCTAAATCACATAAGGTTGGAAAAATATCAATATGCTCAGATTGCGAATTTGATTTTGATGGTTTAATTCCAGGAGCAGAAATGATCAATGGTGCATGCGTTGCCTGCTCAAAATTGGTATGCTTACACCATAAATTATGATCACCTAAATGCCAACCATGATCACCCCAAAGTACAATGATGGTATTTTTTGTTAAACCCAATGAATCCATTGCTTTCAAGAGTTTTCCTACTTGTGCATCGGTATAAGAAATAGCTGCATAATAGCCATGAATTAATTCTTTTTGTTTGTCTAACGGAAGTGTAAGTCCAAAAGATTTTTGATCTGTAAAAGAGGTTAGTGGCGGAATATCAGAATAGCCTCTCAATTCACCTGCATTATGATATGCTACATCAACTGCATTTTTTGATTTTTCCTGAAAAGGTGCAACAGGCATCTCTTCTCTTTTGTATAAGTCCCAATATTTTTTTGGAGATACAAATGGTAAATGTGGTTTTGAAAAACCTACAGCAAAAAAGAATGGCTTAGTTTCTGATTTTAATTTTTCTAATATTTCAATTGCCCTTACAACATTTGCACCATCATTATATGCATTGTCTGGAACATCCACACATTCTATAGAAGGCTTTATTTTTTTAGAAACATAATCATCTGCATCTTTTTCGTTCATGCCTTTATCTTCAGCTTCTTTTCTAAACTTAGTAACCAATACTTTTGTTTCCGGTGATTGATAAGCTCCTGAAACGGGCATTCCTGTTTCCTTTGCGTAATATCTTTCCTCTGTTTTAAAATAGTTATAATAAGGCACACTCCATGAAGGTTCATCCATTTTTTTATCTACACATCTTGAATCATATACTTTTCCAATTCCTTGTGAAGAATACCCCTGACTTGCAAAATATTGTGGTATGGTTAAAATGTTTGGATTGATATCACGCATCTTTGTTTTTAAGTCCCAAACTTTTGTATAATCAGGACGTTTGCCCGTCATTAAACTTGCTCTTGTTGGTCCGCATACAGCTTGTTGCACATAGTTGTTCATGAAAACTGTCCCCATTTTTGCAAGGCGATCAATATTTGGCGTCTTAACCATTTTATTGCCATAGCAACCCATATCAGGTTTTAAATCATCTATAGCTATAAATAAAATATTCGGCTTTGTTTTTTGCTGCGCAAATGTTTGCTGTGTATACACAGATGTAATTACAAAAAGGAGTAAGCAATATTTGTTTTTTTTCATCGATATGATTTTTAATATTGAAAATTTTTATTGATTTATTGTTTTAAAAATTTAATCATCTCTCCATCATCTGTTTGTATCAAATAAATTCCTGATAAAAGTGAACTCACATTAAAATGCTTTGTACCGGTTATACTGCTAGATATAATTTGTTGTCCTTTGTTATTCATGAATTTCAAACGAACTGGTACATCTGAATGAGCCGTAAGTATAACTTCATTTTTTACAGCATTAGATTTTATAGACAATTTCTTTGCCTTAAAAGAAATTAATTTAATGGTACTGTAAATGAATTTTCCATCAGCATCTAATTGTTTCAAGCGATAATAATTATTACCATTTGATGGAGTTAGATGCTCAAAAGAATAATGTGATGTTTGATTGGTTGTTCCATTACCGTTTACTTGACCCACTTTATTAAAATCAATTCCATTTAAAGATTGTTCTACAACAAAATGACTATTATTATTTTCTCTTGCTGTTGTCCAAGAAAGATAAACAGCTTTTTCTTTTTTGGTGGCTTCAAAATTGATGAGTTGTACAGGAACTGCATTACTTAAGCGGTCAGATAATTGTTTAATAAATAAACTTGGTATTGCTGTAATATTTATTCCCTGAGATTGAACGATACCAAGATTTTCATTATTTGTCATGTCTCCATTTTTGGTAATGTCCGGGCAAATAGCACCAATTGCCCAGTTGCGAACATCGCCTCTTGGGTTTTGGATGACCATTCTTGAAGCCGTACAATTCCAAAACATAATTTGAGCCCCCGACCAACCATGACCAGAGCCTGAGGTTGTTCTGTTTTGTACATTTTGCCTACCGTTGCCTTTAATATTATCAAACAAAATACCTGTTGACCAACGATGATGCGGACCAACGTCATTATTTTGAAGCGTAGAAGTACAATTATAAAAAACATTCGGACCGCAAGTTCGACTTCCATTTACATAATCATGTCGTCCGTCTCTTGTTGAACAATTTTTTATCAAACTTCGCTGACCATTGATGTTAAAAGAATATCTTCTGCCTCCATCTACAATAGATTTTGCATCCAACATTTTACAACTATCTACTGTTATCCATGATGCATTATCTAGCACATTTACTGCAGAATAACCAAAATAATATACTTCAATATTACGAGCCCAGCTGTTAATAATTTTATCAAAAGTAATTGCATCCCATCCATGATTTTCATCTGTTGCAGATGCATAGTAAGATGAAATTCTCATATTTTCAACGCCACATTTTTCAATGCGAGCAGTAGTATATTTCATTAGTTCTCCAGTTGCATATTGTGGATCTATTATATCCATTATTGGAGCATCTAATGTAATAACATTGCCATTTACAGCTTTAACAATTCTGTCTGAATACATATCGTAAGAAGATGCAGTCCAATTTGTTACAATAGGATCTAAAAGTGTAAGTGAATCCATGCCCAACAAATTAATCCATGCTGCATTTGGAATTCGGTGCACAAAAACTTTATCACCTGCAACAAATGTATGACCGGATGCCACTGATATTTGAGTAGTTCCGTATGGCACATACGAATCAGTTATTGCTTTTTTCGTTGATGATACTGTTGAGGTTCCTGATGTACCTGCAAAAGCAAATAAAGTATGTTGTGCTGTTTTTGTAGCATAAAAATTTGTACCCGATCCATTAAAACCAACACCACGTAATACAATTCCACTTGCTGTAATGTTAATAGTATTGCTAATATTATAAGTACCTGCTGTAAAAAGAATTGCACCCCTAAACCCATTTGCATCTAAAGGCATTGCAGCAACTGTATTAATTGCATTTTGAACATTGTTATAATTATCACCAGTCACCGGAGAAACAGTTAATACAACGGGTACCGTTGGAATAGGTGCTTCGCTATTCATGTAACCAACCCCGCTAAAATCGGGTACTTTATTCCCTTTTGCATCGGGGGTATAAACTAATTTACCATTGCTGCCAATAGAAACTAAAGTGGTTGTTTGTGCATTAAGAGTATCCACTGTAAATAATAAAATACTAAGTAATCCAATAAAAATAATTCGATATATTACGAACCTCATACTTTACTTTTTTATTGATATAAATTAGATGAAATTATTTATTGAGTGATTGATGTATTTTTTTGAACTTTTTCACTTTGGTGGTTAAAGTTTTATTAATAAAATCAGTTGATCTCTATAAAAAACAGTTTGTGCTGTATTAAATACAACACAAACTAAGAATTTAATTGCCATAAAACTGAATCCGATTTAATACAGATTTTCTTTTATTTTTTTTGAGCAGCTAAAAAAGCAACTACTTTACCTTTCAACTCAGCTGCGATTGTTGCATAATTTTTGTCATTGGCAACATTTACTTTTTCCAATGGATCTTTTACATAATCATACATTTCTACAGCATATACTCTTGATTGATCGAATATTTCAGCAGAGGTATAATTGTTATTCATCCAAAGTGTGTAACGATATTTATCATTACGCAAACTATAGCCCATTAATTTACCATTGGTGTAACCTAGTTTTTTAAATTCATCTCCTTTTAATTTTCTAGGATATTGGCTCATAGAAAATTCTTTTACAGAAGCCTTGTTATTCTGCATCAAAGGTTTTAAGTTTTTCCCTTGAAGTACAGCAGGGATAGGAGTTCCAGCCAAATCACAAATTGTAGGGAAGATATCAATATGCTCGGTCATTGAATTGGTTTTACCTGCTTTCAACCCTGGTGCAGCAATAATTAATGGAGAACGGGTTGCTTGCTCAAAATTGGTATGCTTTCCCCACATATCATGATCGCCCAAATGCCATCCATGATCACCCCAAAGTACAATAATGGTATTGTTCAAAGTGCCTAAAGAATCCAAAGTGTTTAACAAAATTCCAACTTGTGCATCAGTGTAAGAAATTGCTGCATAATAACCGTGCAACAGTTCTTTTTGTTTTTCAGGTTTTAATCCTGCTCTTAGTTCTTCTTTTGTAAATGTGGTAAACTCCGGAATATCAGAATAATTACGCAATTCACCCGATGATTCATACGCAATGAAAACTTCATTAGCAGCATGTTGCTGAAAAGGAGCCAACGGCATGTCTTCTCTTTTGTATAAATCCCAATATTTTTTTGGAGATACAAAAGGCAAATGTGGCTTATGAAAACCAACAGCCATAAAGAATGGTTGCTTTGCTTTTGAAAATGCAATCATTTGTGCTTTTCCTTTTAAAGCAGTTACACCATCTTCATATGCATTGTCAGGAAGGTCTAAACATTCTGTTGCAGGACCTGGTTTTCCTGAAACAGGATTATCGCCATCTTCATCTTTCTCAGTTTTCCCATTTCCTTTTACCACACCTCTTTCAGCAGCCAATGCTTTTAAAGCAGGCGACTGATAATGTTTAAATGCCGGTTCACCAAGTCCGTTTGCATAATCACTAGCAAAAGCTTTGATATAAGGTACCGTCCATGATTGCTCATCAGATTTTTTATCCACACAGCTTGGATGATAAATTTTTCCAACTCCTGCTGTTGCGTATCCTTGAGAAATTAAATATTGGGGAATGGTTAAAATATCCGGATTCATATCACGCATTTTGGTTTTTAAATCCCAAATTTTTGTAACATCCGGACGCATCCCTGTCATTAAGCTTGCACGTGTTGGTCCGCATACAGCTTGTTGACAATAATTACTTAAAAACACTGTTCCCATTTTAGCCAATCTGTCTATGTTTGGGGTTTTCACCATTTTATTGCCATAACAGCCTAATTCTGGTTTTAAGTCATCAATTGCAATAAACAACACATTCGGTTTGGAAGATTGTTGTGCAATAACTTGCGTTCCTGTTAATGCAAACAACGAGAGTTGTAATAAAAACACTTTTTTCATGGTTCAACTTTAATTGTTAATTATAAATTCTTATTTTAAATTTTATTCTATCCAAATTAATGGATTTCTTACTGGAAGATTTCTGATTACTTCTTCAGTTTCAGGAAAATGTTCCAGTTTTTTCCATGTTTTCAACCAGTTTTTATTTTGATATGCCTGATAACCAAATAATAAAAAAGGTTGTGCCACGGGCCAATCATTCCAATACATTACATCTTCAGGATAAGTCCATGCAGACTTGTTTGCTACAAACGGATACATAAATGTAATTGCCTGTTGAATGTTGCGTCCATCTGGTAAAGTATAGTCCCAAAGATTAGATGCTTTTGTACTTAATACCTGACAAATAGTAGTCATGGCATCTAAATTAAAAAGCGAGTAAACATAAGGTTTTGTTCTTTTCATTTCCAGCGGAAAACTACCATTAGCATCCATTTGATTGGGAAACAAAATATTTTTAAACTTGCTTTTGCATTCTTCCAGTAATATTTGGTTGTTGGTTAATTTAGCAAAAACGGCTACTTGCATTACCCAGCAAGTACCATGATTATTTTTAGCTTCTCTTTCTTCAATACCATAAGGATGTGTGGTAACCCATTGCAAATAGGATGAAAACCATTCTTTAATTTTTTTTATCTCCGCTTCATGTCCAACAGTCATTTTCTCCAACACCCTTAGACTTTGTGCTACCTCCATCATTTGAATCATATCTATTATGCCAATGCTTCTGCCGGTTGCTTTTCCTTTGATTGCTTGTGCATATAATAAAGATGGATTCATATAAGTTGACTCATCTGAAAACCAAGCATTCAAATGCACAAAAGCGTGCTTCACATATTGATTGTTTTTAGTAATCATGTATGCTGAAGTCAAATATCCGATGACTTGGCTGAAACGCACCATAGCTTTTCGGTGAGCAGTAAAATTGTTGGGGTTAGATAATCCATCTTTTTGAATATATGGTCCATTTGGGTTATCGGGATTGGGCCACCAATAATCTCCTTCCGAAAAAAAGTCATGAACGCCTCCGGCAGATCGCTCACAATGTTCGGTAGTTATTGTAACAGGGGGTTGTGTTAATGCCCATTCCGCTTTGGCAATAATATTTTTTTGCAGTACTTTTTTCAGTGTTGCAGATAAATCATCTGTACAAAATGCAGTAATACTCATCAGTAAAAAACACAGCGGAAATAGGTATAGTTTCAATAGTCGCATTGCTTTGTAATAGTTCCCGGTTTTAAAATGTTATTATAAAAAAACAGGTTAATGAATAATAGAATGAATCGGAAAGATTGTTTTTAATACAAACAAACTTTCGGTACAAGGTGAGTTAGCAATGACTTTTCAAAATTACACAATAATTAGAACGCCGCCAATCATTTTACGAGAAAATAAAAAATCAACATAATGTTTTGTACTAAGAAATAGACTTACTAAATATTTTTTAAATTTAAAATAAATTTGAATTTCTTATTTATATTAATATTTTTATTCTCTCAATTAAAAAAAACTATTATGTTTATTTCAGTTAAAACTAGTTTAATCTGCTCTTTGGTGTTAATAGTAACTACTATTACGCAAGCACAAATAGGCATTGGAACAGCTACTCCTGCAAGTTCTGCAAAATTAGATGTTACCAGCACTAACAAAGGGTTTTTGCCCCCACGTATGACGAATATTCAAAGAGATGCTATTGTATCTCCGGTTCCGGGTTTACAAATTTGGTGTACGAATTGTGGATTATATGGAGAGACCCAAGTCCACAAAGGTAGTACTTGGGTAAATATGGTTGGCGGAACTGCAAGTGTTGTTAATACAATAACTAACATTACCACAGGGAAAGTTTGGATGGACCGAAACCTTGGTGCAACGCAAGTAGCTATCAGCAGTACAGATCAGCTTGCTTATGGTAGTTTATACCAATGGGGCAGAGGATCAGATGGGCACCAACTAATTACATGGAGTAATTCTACTAGTGGAACAGCCGTAAATGCTAACACTGCCACTTTATCAAGTACAGATGTTCCTGGCAATACAAACTTTATTTTAGCACCTAACCCACCTTATGATTGGCATAGTGTACAAAACGTCAATTTATGGCAGGGTGTAGCTGGCATAAATAACCCTTGTCCAAGTGGTTATCGCATACCTACAGAAACAGAATGGAATACAGAACTCACCTCTTGGGGTTCTCCAAACACCACAGGTGCTTTTAACTCACTTAAATTACCCCTGGCGGGTTTCGTTGGCAACAGTGGTGGTTCACTAAATAATGTGGGTACCCGAGGGCGCTATTGGAGCAGTACGGTTAATAGCACCAACTACCAAGGACTGGACTTCCTGAGCAGTGGCGTCGGCATGAATGCTTACTATCGTGCGTTTGGATTTTCAGTTCGTTGTATTAAAGATTAGCCTTTTCTACAACTTTCAGAAACCAAAATTAAAATATTTATTTTATAAGCTTTCCTTGTGATACAAGATAGAGTGAGCAATTATAGAGTTCAATTTTATTGCATAAATAAAAAATTTAAATTTATATTTATTTAAATATCTTTATTGCGTAATTAAAAAAATCTACATATTTTTTCAAAAAAAAGCTAGTTTAATTTACCTTTTACTGCTAACATTAGCGACTATCGCCCAAGCACAAATAGGCATTGGAACTACTACACCTGCTAATTCTGCAAAATTGGATATAACAAGTACCAACAAAGGGTTTTTGCCTCCGCGTATGACCTATATTCAAAGAAATGCTATTGCAGCTCCGGTTGCGGGATTACAAGTTTGGTGCACCAATTGCGGAACAAGTGGAGAACAACAGGTTTATAATGGCGTAAGATGGACGAATATGATTGGAGGAACAGCAAGCGAATCTCTTCCAAATCCTCCTACAAGCCCGGTAGCTAAAATAGGTTCTACAAAAGCAAGCATTTCGTTTAGCGCCCCTGCTAACAATGGCAGCAGCGTAATTACCAGCTATACCGTAACGGCATCACCCGGAGGAGCATCTGCTACAGGCAGTAGTTCTCCAATAATAGTATCTGGATTGACCAATGGAGTATCTTACACTTTTACGGTTGTTGCCAACAATGCAATAGGTAGCTCCGCACCTTCAGTTGCATCAAATGCTATCATACCTAACTGTGGAGCTTATAACAATTCAGGAACTTACCTGGTATTTGGATGCTATAACTAGGGGGTTACAACCACAGTTGATCCATTGATAGGTGCAAATCAAACATCTGCTCTCTACGGAGATTATTACCAATGGGGCCGCAAAACTGACGGTCATGAAAAACAGAATAGTGATACAGTAAAAACTCAAGCTGTAAACAATGAAGCCACTTCACCTTCAAGAGTTATTGGCAAGTTTATCATCAGCTCTGCAGATTGGAGCTCAGTACAAAACCCCTCCCTTTGGGGCGATGGTTCTGGAGGAACGAATCTAAATCCAGGCAAAGCAACAAACGACCCCTGCCCAGCGGGTTTCAAAGTGCCAAGCGTATCGCAGTGGGGAAGCATTTTTAAAGGCAACACCACAAGTGGTGCACCAGACACAGCTATAACTAATACTTGGACTTGGACAGGAAGTGGTTATGCTGTAGGTTTAGGTCTATATCTTCCTGCAACCGGCTTCCGAAATGGCAACAATGGCATATACGGACAGGTTGGACTAGGCCACTTTTGGAGCAGTACAAACAATCCGGTCGTGTCAACGGAATCATTTCTTCTCATTTTCAATGCTATTGACGTAAATCCAAGTTACAACGTTCCCCATATACACGGTGCTACTATTCGTTGCGTGGCTGAGTAATTAAATTTATTGTGCTTAAAAGGCAACCCAATATGTTATTTAATAATGACTTATACAAAAAAATTTAACCAAATTAAAATAAAAAAAATAGTATCTAAACAATTACTACTTCTTTGCATTGTATTAATTTCAATACACCTTTCAGCACAAAAATTAACGGTATTACTAACACAGTACCCTAATAAACAAGCGTTTATAGTGGCTGTACATGGCGTTCTTAAAGATACCATTGGCACCATACTACTAGACAATACTGGCAAAGGAACCTTGGCCTATAAAACCAAACAGCAACTTACAGGGCTGGTCAATCTTACTGTGAAAGATAAAGAATATTTAAGTTTTGATTTTGTATTGTCTCCTAATGAAAACCCATTCCTTATCTGCGATGGAGAATACGTTTACAGTCAAAATACTACACTACTTTATTCACCCGAAAACGATTGTTTGAACCGTTGGTTTGATGCAATGGTACAATACAAACAAAAAATAAGCCTCAATCAAGAATTGAGCAAATTATACAAGCCCGAGGCAGTATTTTCAAAACTACTGAAAAGCGAAAAAAATACTATCGAAAAAAACCTCCAAAAGCTAATAGATACTATAAATAACGCTAATTTATTTGCCGCCAAGTACATGCAATTTAAAATGGCACAAGAAAAGAAACTTGCCAAAGTATGGGAAAGCAATAAGGAGCGAACAAACGCTAAAAACTATTTTGCATCTGAAATAAATTTTGAGGCCTTATACGGCAGCTCGATGTGGTTTGCCATTATCAATTCTTGCATAGAAGCTTATGTAAAAGAAGGGGCTTATTATCAAACTTTTGGTACTGATGTAGTAAAGAATTTAATCCGCATTAATAACCAACAAGTGTATGAAGATTTGATAGATGCCAGTATATCTGTAACCGAAAAGTTTTCTTGGAATACAGATCAAGACGTAATAATAGATTTTGTTATAAAAGACAACAGAATAAAAAACCCAACACCAAGACTGCAAAAAAAAATCGAGGCGCATAATGTGTCTATTGGTAATAGAGCGCCCAACTTATTGATCACCAACCCATTTGGCACTAATCAAAAAACTACTGTTTTAAAAACATCCGAATTAAATTCAAAATTCAGTTTGTTGTTGTTTTATCAATCAGATTGTGGGCATTGTAAAACCACCATAGAAAGTTTGAAAAATAAGTATCAAGATTTAGTACAAATGGGGGTAAAAATTATTTCTATTGCTGGCGATATAGACCACGAAAGTTTTAAAAAAACCGCTACTCTATTTCCGTGGACAGATGCTTACTGTGATGTACAAGGAATGAATGGCATAAATTTTAAAAATTATGGTGTAATTGGCACCCCAACAATATATATTTTAGATACAGAAGGAAACATAGTTTCAAAACCTACAACCATAACAGAGGTTTTGGATTTTGTAAAACAACAATAGTTCAGAAGTAATATATAAACAACCTGCTTTACAAAGCTTTCTAGTGAAAAAATTAAGCGAAATACATTTTATGTTTTTTTGAAAATACTAGTTCGGGAGTTTCAATAACTGTGGCTTTCTTACAGATTGCAAGAACGCCAATGATTTTAAGAGAAAATACAAACAGACAAATAAATTATAATGGTGTGGTCCCGCCAAGAATCGAACTTGGATCTAGTGTTTAGGAAACACCTATTCTATCCATTGAACTACGGGACCTCCTTTAATCAATAAAGTGCTCAAAAATAAGGTAAATAGTTTTTGATAAAAGAATTACCTAATTGATTGATGATGAATATTAAGTTAAAGACAATAATTAAGCAATTACTCTTTGCTTTCAAAAGAAGAAGTTTACTTTGTAAAAAATTGTTTATCTATAAAAATCCAACTAAAAAATTATTCGATGATAAAAAATATTTGCTTCGTTGGATTTCTGTTTTTAAGTTGCCACATGCCCAATGCCACTAAAAATATACACTTACAATTTCCTCCCAACTTTGATGTACAAGGACATAGAGGATGCAGGGGGTTGCTACCCGAAAATACCATACCGGCTTTTATAAAAGCAATTGACTTAGGTGTTACAACTTTAGAAATGGATGTTGTTTTTACAAAAGATCTTCAAGCAATAGTAAGTCATGAACCATTTTTCAACCATGAAATTACCACAAAACCCAATGGAACATTTGTTACAGAAGCTGAAGAAAAAAGCCTGAATATTTATACTATGAATTATGATGAGGTTGCCAAATACGATGTTGGCATGAAACCTCATCCAAGATTTATAAAACAAGAAAAAATAAAAGTATCCAAACCATTATTGTCGGCTGTTATAGACAGCGCCGAAGCTTATACCAAGAAAAATAATTTACCTGCAATACATTACAATATTGAAACAAAAACCAAAGCAAAAACAGATGAAATTTTTCATCCAAACCCGGAAGTTTTTGTAAAGCTGTTGGTACAAGTATTACAAGAGAAAAATATTTTGGACAGGGTTATGATACAATCATTTGATATTCGTACGCTACAATATTTGCATCAGAATTACCCAACTATTCAAACAGCCTATTTATTTGAGCCTCCTTCATTAGAATCACTTGAATCAAGATTAAATAAACTTGGCTTTATGCCAACAATTTATTCCCCTGCTTATGAATTGGTGAATGAAAAAATGATTGCTGAATGTCATTCAAAAAACATCAAAGTAATTCCTTGGACCGTCAATGAAATTGTTACAATGGAACAATTGATTTCACTTGGTGTAGATGGATTGATTACGGATTATCCGAATTTATTGTATAAAAAAATCAGCCAATAAGTTGACTGATTTTTTTAAATTTATTATTGAAGATTATCTTGTTCCTACATTCAAAGGCAAATCTCTTTTGATCATTTCATTTCTATTTGCCATTACCCATGCAGTATTAAATATCAAATGCACTCGCTTTTCCATTAAATCAAAATTTATTTTTTCAACAGTGTCTGTAGGTCTGTGGTAATCTTTGTGTACCCCGTCAAAATAAAAAATAATCGGAACGCCATTTTTTGCAAAATTGTAATGATCACTTCTGTAATAAAAACGATTGGGATCTTTAGGGTCATTGAATCTTCTGTCAATTTCTAAGTTGGCACTTTTATTGATGCTGTCTGTAATCTTCATCAATTCGGTACTGAGTTTATCCTCACCAATTGCATACACGTAGTTCATGCTATCGCCTTTGTACAAGGGGTCAATTCTGCCAACCATATCAGTATTCAAATTCACTGAAATTTTATTCAACGGAACAGTTGGATGTGTTGTATAATATTCACTACCCCACAATCCTTTTTCTTCGCCACTTACTGTCATGAATAAAATACTTCTTCTTGGACCTTTGCCTTTTTTCTTAGCCTCTGCAAATGCCTGAGCCATTTCAATCACACTTACTGTTCCGCTGCCATCATCATCTGCGCCAAAATAAATTACAGAATCTCTTTTTCCTAAATGATCATAATGTCCGGTAAGAATAATGTATTCATCTTTTTTATCAGTGCCCTCCAACAAACCAATGACATTGCTACTTTCTAAATTATTGGTTGTTTTATCAATGGTAAGTTTGATGTTGGTAGCATAATTTCCTGGTGCAATATTTTTTAAATCGCTGTAGTTATTTAAAAACCTTGTAAGTATTGATGCGGCAGCCTGATACGATACAGAAATTACTGGAACAGCATTTTCTGTGGTTTGTTTTTTCATGTACATATTGCCTTTTCGTTGTGCAGGCTGTCTGTTTATTTTAAGAAAACTCTTTGACACAACAATCACTCCGGCTGCACCATTTTTTGTGGCTGCATTTATTTTAGCAAACACCGCACGTTGGTTAGACATTGTCGAATTTTCATCTTTATCAATATCAGCTGCATTGGCTTCTAACAGCATTACCCACTTGCCTTTCACGTTTACATTTTTATAATCATCTTTTTCTTTATCAGTATTGCCGTAGCCTACAAATACAACTTCATTCACATTAAATGTACCATTTACTGCATTGCTTAAATTAATGGCAAAATCTTTATCATAAGCAAACTTGAGGTTGTATAAATCAAGCATTGCCGATTTTAATTCATCCTGAAAAACTGGATATAATTGTTGATAGCTGCTGCCATTACCGGGTAATAAGCCAAATTCTTTAAACTGACTTTCAATATAAGCTGCTGCTCTTTTTTGTCCCGGCGTTGCAGTTTCTCTGCCTTCCATTTCTGCACTTGCAACAATGGTTAGTTGATCTTTCAAATCTTTTTGGGTAATGGTTTGAGCAAACTTTGCAGCATCTTTATTTTTTTGTGCTATTGCAAGTGTGCTAATAAAAAAAACAGAAATGATGAATATTTTTTTCATGGATACAATTTGAAAAATGTAAAGAGAATGTTTGTAGAAATTATAAAACTAACTGCAAGCAATTTTATTTGCCCTTAACGCATGTCTGCCTCCTTCAAAAGGTGTGGTAATAAAATTTTGGATCATTTCTAAAGCCAATGGCAATGCAACAAAACGAGCCGGAATACAAATTACATTGGCATCATTGTGTTTGCGAATTAATTTAGCAACATCATTTTCCCAACTTAATCCTGCACGAATTTTCTGGTGTTTATTAGCAGTAATTGCAACACCATTTGCGCTTCCACAAAACAATATTCCAAATGCACAAGCTTCACTTTCAACATCAGTTGCAACGGCATGAGCAAAGTCGGGATAATCAACAGAGTCCAAAGAAAAAGTCCCCACATCTTTTACCTGATACCCATTATCCTGCAACCATTTTTTTGTAGCTTCTTTGTATTCAAATCCTGCATGGTCACAACCAATTGAAATTGGTTTCTGTAAATCAAATGTTGAACTCATAAAATATTTTAAAGTGGGGGATTGAAAATTAATTAGAGCAATTTCATTTTTACCATTTCAATTCTTGTATCACTCACATTCAATACATCAAACTGGTAATTGCCAATAAATATTACTTCATTTTGTTTTGGAATCGTTTCATGATTGTTAATGATGTAACCGGAAAGTGTTTCAGTTCCATCTACCGGAAAATTCAGATCATACTTTTCATTTAAGTAGTCAATTTCCAAACGACCACTAAAAATAAATTCGTTAACAGATAACTGTTTTTCAACAAATTCTTCGGTATCGTATTCGTCTTTTATTTCTCCAAAAATTTCTTCCAAAACATCTTCCATTGTTACAATACCTGCGGTGCCACCAAACTCATCCACTACCCATGCAATACTCTTTCTATCTTTTGTAAAACGGCTGATTAAATCTGTTGCACTCATACTTTCGGGAACAGCAGTAATGGGCAATAAAATGCTTTTTAAATCTTTTGGGTTTTTAAATAAATCTAGCTGATGTATGTAGCCTAAAATATTGTCAATATTATCATCATACACCACCAGTTTTGAAAGTTGTGTAGTAATAAAATATTGCCTTACTTCATCAATTGTACTATTGATGTCAACAGCTTCAATTTCGGTACGTGGCACCAAACATTGGCGTACCTTAACCATGGGAAGGCTCAATGCGTTTTCAAATAATTCTTTGTTTAGCTCTTCATTGTCTTCATCCTGTTCTTTTGTTTGCTGAAAAAAATGTTCCAGATCGATGTGAGAAAATGCTTCTTCTTTTTCGCCCACACGTACACTAAAAATGTACTTCAAAATCCAGTGTGCAATGCTTACAAAAAAATTAGCGATTGGCTTAAATAAATGATGAAAAATATTTGCTACTGGAGCAAAAAAACTAAGTAATGTATCGCTCTTTGCTCTGAAAATTGCTTTTGGTATAAACTCTGCAAAAACCAATACAATCAAGGTTGAAAAGAAGGTATCAACAATCAACTTCAAATACTCATTTTGAATATGAAATGGATTCCAAAAAGATCTGCGTAATAATTCGCTAAACAACAATCCATAAATTACCAAAAAAACATTCAGACCAATTAAACAGCTACCAATAAATTTTGCAGGCTCTTCTAAAAATTTAGATAAAATAATCCCACTTGGTTTACCTTGCTTTTTTTTAAGTTCTATTCCCAAACGATTGGCACTTACAAATGCAATTTCATATCCTGCGAAAAAGCCAATAAATATGAGTGTAATAAAAATTCCGATAATGGTATATAAATCTCCCATACATCGAAATTATAAAAAAATAATTATAACGCACTGTCTAAAGTTTGAATACTATTTTTTATACAATTTGAATATAAAGCCATTTCTTTTTTAGCAACCGAATAACCTTGTTGTTCTTTTGCAATCTGCTTCAAGTACCTTTGTGCAAAAACAAGTATGCATCAATCTTCTATTGCTGATATTCGGAGAGATTATAAACTACAATCTTTTTTAGAAACAGATGCTGCAGCAAATCCTATCGAACAATTTACAAAGTGGTGGCAGGAAGCCATTAAAAGCAATATAGATGAAGTAAATGCTATGACACTTGCTACTGCTACTAAAGAAGGGAAACCAAGTGCAAGAACGGTATTACTGAAAGATTATGATGAAAATGGTTTTGTATTTTTCACCAATTACAACAGCCACAAAGGCAAAGAAATTGATGAAAACCCCCATGCAGCTTTGGTTTTTTTCTGGAAAGAATTAGAAAGACAAATACGAATAGAAGGAACAGTTCAAAAAATTGATGACGCAAAAAGCGATGCCTATTTTTTAAGTCGCCCAACGGGTAGTAAAATTGGTGCGTGGACTAGTCCGCAAAGTGAAGTAATTGCCAATCGTGCAATTTTAGAAACCCATGAAGCAAGGTTTAAAAAAGAGTTTGGCGAAAACATACCAAGACCTTTGCATTGGGGCGGTTACATTGTACAACCAACAGTAATAGAGTTTTGGCAAGGAAGAAGCAGCAGATTACACGACCGTTTACAATACCGTTTAGATACAAACAGAAATTGGGTGATAGAAAGATTGGCGCCCTAAAAAACTACTTTACAATTATTTTCTGCTGATTGCTTTCTCTGCAGCTGCCACAATAAATGGAGTGTCTAAGCCAAATTTTATCAATAGTTCAAGCGGTTTTCCACTTTCGCCGAAAGAATCATTTACGCCAATATATTCAATAGGTATTGGGCAATGTTTGGCTGCAACTTGTGCAACACTATCTCCCAAACCACCAATTACATTGTGTTCTTCAACTGTTACGGCACACTTTGTTTTTTGAATGCTTTTCAAAATGGCTTCAGTATCTAAGGGCTTAATTGTATGTATATTGATTACTTCAACACTAATTCCTCTTGCTTCTAAAATTTTTCCAGCTTCAATTGCTTTCCAAACCATGTGGCCACATGCAAAAATAGAAACATCAGTTCCTTCGCTCAATTGTTGTGCTTTACCAATTACAAAATCACTTCCATCTTCTTTGGTAAAATTTGCCCATTTGGGACGGCCAAAACGCAAGTACACCGGACCCTCATAAGCAGCTATAGCCTTTGTTGCAGCCTTTGTTTGATTAAAATCGCAAGGTACAATCACAGTCATACCCGGTAACATTTTCATTAAACCAATATCTTCTAAAATTTGGTGCGTTGCACCATCTTCTCCTAAAGTTAATCCAGCGTGAGAAGCACAAATTTTTACATTCTTTTCGCTGTAAGCAACACTTTGTCTTATTTGGTCATATACACGGCCTGTACTAAAATTTGCAAACGTAGTTGTGTATGGAATTTTTCCTCCAATTGTCATGCCGGCTGCAATACCTATCATATTTGCTTCTGCAATACCCACTTGAACAAAACGATTGGGAAAAGCTTTAATAAAAGGTCCAAGCTTTAAGCTGCCTGCAAGGTCGGCTGTAAGCACAACTACTTGTTCATTTTCCTGCCCAATTTCATAGATTCCTTCACCAAAACCACCACGAGTTTCTTTCTCATTCAAAAGGGCAATATCTGAACATTTCATAAAATTTATTTTAATAACGCAAAGTAAAGGAATTAGATTGAGGCAAATAAAAAAAGCTACCGTATTTGGTAGCTTTTTAAAATATTATTCTTTGAATTAATGATTAATTATTTACGTTGGCAGGTGTTCGAACCAATTGAATAATTCCAATAAAGTTTAAACCACGCATTACCTGATAGGTTAAATCAAACTCAAACCACTTCTTGGCAAAATTTGCATCTGTTTTATCGTGGTGGTGATTGTTTTGAAACAACTCCCCTAATAAAAATATTCCCCACGGACCTGTGTTTTTACTTTGATCAACACTATCAAAATTTCTGTAACCATATTTATGACCACACCAGTTTACAATAGCTCCTTGGATAGGGCCCATTAAGAAATGGATTGGCAATAATAAATACCACCATGCACTTGGCGCAAATACAACATAAACTGCGATATAAGAAAGGATAAAGAATAATCTAGTAAGACCATGATGACCAAACTTGTCTAGTTTTTCCCAAACAGGCAAGTAATCTTTTGTAAACTCATCACTTGGCATTGCTTTTTTAGTTAAGAATGACCTGTAAATGAGAATGGTACTTTTCATCATTTGATACACATCTTTAAAAAAGTGTGGTGAATGCGGATCTTCTTCGGTATCACTATAAGCATGATGCATTCTGTGCAATACTCCATAAGCCCTTGGAACTAAATAAGATGACCCTTGAATAAACCAAGTACTTACATAAAATATGCGTTCCCAATTTTTGCTAGTTGTATACATTTTATGCGATGCAAATCGATGCAAGAAAAACGTATGAAAAAATAAGGATAAGAACCAATGTAATAGAAAAAACGTAATGATTACTACCATTTTAGTAGGGGTTTTGATTTGGGAGTGTAATGTACTGTATAAATTCTACATAGCACATTTGTATTGATATTTTTTCAGTTAAGCGTTTGTTTTATTAAACAAAAAACAAAAAAACAACGGATTGTCAATAGAAAAAACCATACCAACATCAAACAGTACTAAAAATTTTAACATAGGCAACCATAGGTAACCTTACTTTATACTTTCACTAAGAGTTAGATAAAATAACTATTACTTTTACAGTTGTTTATATCATTAAAAGTAGAAACACAAAATTAAAATTCGCAAAACCAAGCATGAAAATTTCCGGTTTTTCATACGTTCGAAACGGCTTCGATTATGGCTGCCCCATTATCGAATCTATAGAATCTGTTTTGCCAATTTGCGATGAATTTGTAATTGCAGTGGGTGATTCAAATGATGGAACAAGAGAAGCAATTGCAAATATCCAATCCGATAAAATAAAAATCATTGATACCGTTTGGGATATGCAAATGCGCCAAGGGGGTAAAATCTTTGCGCAACAATCCAATATTGCTTTAGATCATATTACAGGCGATTGGGCATTTCATATTCAGGCAGATGAAGTAATCCACGAAAAAAGTTTACCTAAAATTATAGATGCCCTTAATGCAAATAATAACAACAAAGAAATAGAAGGTTTCATATTGCCATTCTTACATTTTTGGGGTGATTATTATCATATTCGCAATAGCAGAAGGGTACACAATTATGAAATACGTTTGTTTAGAAATGAAGGTGTGATACGTTCTTATAAAGATTCACAGGGTTTTCGTAAGTACAACAATTTAGCCGAATATGAAACCAATGAAGAAAAAGGAAGCAAATTGCATGTAAAAAAAATAGATGCACCTGTTTTTCATTACAATGGCGTAAGATCAAAAAAATTAATGGCTAAAAAAAGCAATAATTTTCAGGCGTTTTATGGAACCGAAGAATTTGTAGATCAAAAAGCAGAAACATTTGGCGATGATTACGATTTAAACTGGGTAGACCGAGTTGCAAAATTTACAGATACACATCCATTGGTGATGAAAGACAAAATTGAACAAAATTCTTTTCGATTTGAGCATGATACATCAAAGGCAGTTTGGGTGAAGTTTGATAAATGGCTGCAACCCATTGAAGATTTTTTAGGGTTTAAAATGGGTGAGTATAAAAACTATGAAATCATTAAATAATTGATTCCTTAAAAAAACAACATTGCCTAAAAAAATATTTTTTGATGCAGAACGAATGAAATATCCTCATACAGGATTGTATCATTTTTGTTTGCAATTGGGTAATGCATTATTACAAAAAGTAGCACATTCAGATAACTCCATTGAGATTTTTGCACCAAAAAAACATCTTGAATTATTCAATGAAAACAAAGGTTCAGTTCCCTTACATTTTTGGCATAAATATTTTTTGCCGAACACCAATAATATCAATGTGTGGCATGCTACACATCAAGACACCAATTATTTTCCATTCAATAAAAAGTTACCGGTTATTCTTACCATTCACGATTTAAACTATTATCACGATAATAATAAAAACAGTATTAAAAGAAAGATATTCTTGAATGATTTACAAAAAAAAGTTGACCATAGTAGTCATTTGACTTTTATTTCAAAATACACTTTGGAGGATGTAAAAAAATATATTGACTTAAAGGACAAGCCAACAAGTATTATTTACAATGGTTGTAACATTATTGCTGAGGATAAAATAAAACCGATGCATAAAAATATTGACACTCCTTTTTTATTTACCATTGGAACAATTACAGAGAAAAAAAATTTTCATGTTTTACCATCATTATTGGTTGATAACAATTACAGGTTAATTATTGCTGGCATTACACAAAATGAAAATTACAAATCAAAAATCATAGAAGCTGCAAAATTGTTATCTGTTGAAGATAGAATTCAATTTACTGGAGCTATTGATGAAGGTGAAAAATATTGGTATTACCAAAACTGTAACGCATTTGTATTTCCCTCATTGGCTGAAGGGTTTGGTTTGCCCGTAGTAGAAGCAATGCATTTTGGAAAACCTGTTTTTTTATCAACGGCTACTTCATTACCCGAGATTGCAGGTGATGCTGCATATTATTTTCAATCATTTGATACAAAGCATATGCAAGAAATTTTTATAACCGGATTGAAAGATTTTGCATTGAACAACAAAGAAACAATTGTAAAGGCAAGAGCAAAAAAATTTAGTTGGGAGAAAGCTGCTGAACAATATCTAAAAATCTATCAATCGCTTTATTAATTATACTTCTAAGCAATTTTTAAAAACATCTTAAAGCAAAAAATAAATTTTCTGAAGTTTGATTTTCTTTTGTACGAAAGAATTTCTTTTCTGTATTTAAAAAAAAGAAACATTCTTTTAAAGTTGTTTGCTAAAGTGAAACTTTTATAGCTCTCATTCAATTGTTGAAATACTTTTTTTTCTTTTAATTCCACTGGGCATTTTTCAAATTGCAATTGCATTCTTGTTCTAATCAAATCGAGTTTATTCTGCTTGTTTATATTTGTTTTTTTTCTTTTTACTCCTTTTGATTTTACGCCAAAAACATTTGACTGATGTTGACGATAGTGCACCAAAGGAATATCTATAAAATTCAACTTACTATTAAAAGTTGCCACAAATCCTAGCCAATAATCATGTGGAACCATTGTTGGAAAAGGATAACAATTTGGCAGAGTTGATTTGCGTATTAACATTGCATGCCCAGCTGCTGTATTACCAATAGCATACATCAAAGGATTGTCGAAAGATATCAGACGTTTGATATCAGATAAATTTTTACCTGTTAAATCCCCATTTTCATCCATCAATGCAGAGTTGCAATAAACGATTTCATAATTGTCTATATTTTCAAATAAAATACGCAGTTTGTCTTTGTGCCAAATATCATCCTGATCTGAAGGTGCAATAAAATTGCCTGTTGCAAGCTTAAATCCTTTTTCAAAATTTTTAACATAGCCCAAATTAGATTCGCTTCTATAAATGGATATGTTGGGATATTGATTAGTGTATTTTTCCAGAATTGATATTGTTTCATCAGTGCTGTTATCATCTACTATAATTATTTCAATATTGGGATACGTTTGTTCAATAATAGAATCCAATTGTTGCCTGATAAACTTTGCTCCATTGTAAGTAGCAATCACCACAGATATTAATGGATATTCATCATTTAATTTAATTTCATTGCTTATCAACTCACTCATTATTTATATTTTTACTTCTATAAATTGCCTGGTAACAATTTATGGAGTTAGTACTCAATTATCCTATTTTTATCCCTTTTAAGAAAAGCCTTTTATGGATAATCCGCTTATTTCAATTGTTTTGTGTACGTACAATGGTGCTAAATATTTAGATGCCCAAATGCAGTCGCTTCTTAATCAAACATACCAAAACATTGAAATAATTATATCAGACGATTGCTCTACAGACGCAACGATAGAATTATTACAAAAGTATACTGAAAATACTAGTGTTCATCTATATATCAATTCCGAAAATATTGGTTATAGTAAGAATTTTGAAAAAGCCTTACTACTTGCCAAAGGAGAATTTATCTGTTTCTGCGATCAGGATGATATTTGGTTGCCTCATAAAATCGATCGATTATACCAAAACATTGGCAATCATTCTTTGATTTTTAGCGATAGCTTACTAATAAACAATGAAGGAAAAAGTTTAAATAAAAAACTATCGGATTTTAGAGTATTACAAAGTATATATGATTCAAAAAGTTTTGCAGTATCGAATATTGTATCTGGACATACAATGATGATTAACAGAAACTTAATTGAGGATGCACTTCCTATCCCTGAAGTTTTTTATCATGATTGGTGGATTGCAATTGCTGCAGCAAATAAAAATGGTCTTCTGTATTTGAACGAAGTACTTACGCACTATAGACAACATGATGAAACTGTAACAAAAACTATTATCATTCCGAAAAGTGGATCAAGAACTTATTCTAAAAGACATCTGGATTATCTAGAAAAAATAGAATTGCTTGATGTTTTAAGAAAAAACAAAATAGAAAAGAATAAAGAATACTTAAATACATTATACAATCTTTATAAACTAAAAAGCAAAAACAAATACGCATGGCGTTTATTTTTCTTTTTATTAAAACATGAAAAAACAATTTTTAGATTTTCTAAGAAAAGTTTTATTAGTAACTTATTTGAAATTCGAAAGCAAGCAAGAGGAGAAAAACCATACCTCTTAACAAAAGTATTATTTATGAAATTTGCAATTAAGACAAATTTTCTTTTCAAAAACATACGCATTTTCAACTACCAAATTCCATTTCCTGCATTCCTTTGGTTTGCACTAGCTGCAATTGCTGCATTGGCCGAAATTAGCCGTGGCAGTGATGCTATTAATAATTACCTCATATTCAAAAATGTTTTTTCGCATACCATTCACCAACAAAATTTATATGCTTTTTATCCTACAGAATATGCAGACTCCAATCATTACGGACCTTTATTCAGTATTTTAATTGCACCTTTTGCTTTATTGCCATTGTATGTAGGTTGCTTTTTTTGGTGCATTGCCAATGCAGCATTTTTATATTTTGCCATCAAACAATTACCAATTGCTAACAAACAACAACAAGTTGTTTTGTTAATTGGATTTTTAGAAATGATGACATCGATACATAATGTACAATTCAATCCAATGCTAACTGCATGGATATTATTGAGTTTTGTTTATGTAAAAAAAGGAAATGATTTTGTAGCAACACTATTTATTGCTGCGGGCTTTTTGGTAAAAATATATGGCATTGTAGGGCTTTGTTTTTTTCTGTTTTCTGAAAACAAAATCAAGTTTATACTTTCCTATATTTTTTGGATGATTGTATTTTTTTGTTTGCCAATGTTATTGTCTTCTCCACAATTTATTATTCAAACCTATCAGGATTGGTTTCATTCTCTGGTAGAAAAAAACCAGGGCAATATTGCATTACAACCTTTAGGTAATATGCAGGATATTTCTGCAATGGGCTTGTTCAGAAGAATTTTTCATTGGGAAAATTTTAAAAACATTTGGGTTATGGCGCCAGC
Organism: Chitinophagaceae bacterium; assembly: GCA_947488765.1. GTDB lineage: Bacteria > Bacteroidota > Bacteroidia > Chitinophagales > Chitinophagaceae > UBA1930. The sequence continues at coordinate 53,478 of CANLAE010000001.1, forward strand.
AGCAGTGTTGATTTGTTTTCCATTTTTAAGATTCAAACAATACAAAAATTTATCCTTTCAATTAACGTATTTAGCGGTTGTATTATTCAGCACCGTTCTTTTCAGTTCTTCAGCCGAATCTGCAACGTATGTTATTGCAGTTACCGGATTTGCTATTTGGTATGTAATACAAAATGATTTTTCCAATAAAACATTAACAGCATTATTGTGGTTGGTACTTATACTTACGAGCATATCATCAACTGATTTATTTCCAAGATTTTTACACAAAGCTTTTGTAAGGCCTTATGCACTAAAAGCTTTACCCATTTTTATAGTATGGTTCCTTGCAATCTATCAATTGTGGCGAAAGGATTTTTCGATAGCTGAAAAATAAATTATTAAAAACTTCAGGGTTTGTTTATATTGTACAATATGTGGCAGCAATTATTACACGAAATACAAGAAGGCAATATTAAAAGCTTAGCTCGTACTATTTCATTGGTAGAAAATGAGTATGAAGGCTATGAAGAATTTTTGCAAACGCTGCCCCATTCATCCAATAAAATAATTGGTATTACCGGACCACCGGGTGCCGGCAAAAGCACACTTGCTGATGCTTTAATTGGTTCAATTGTAGAAGCGGGAAAGTCAGTAGCCGTGCTATGTATAGACCCATCATCGCCTTTTAATTTAGGTGCATTATTGGGCGACAGAATTAGAATGAGTGAATGGTACAATCATCCAAATGTATTTATTCGTTCATTGGCTACAAGAGGCAGCTTGGGCGGATTGCATCCTAAAATTATTGAGATTACAGATGTGCTGAAAGCTTCCAATTTTGATTATATCATTATTGAAACTGTGGGCGTTGGTCAAAGTGAAATTGAAATTGCAGGATTAGCGGATACAACCATAGTTGTTGTTGTTCCTGAAGCTGGTGATGAAGTACAAACCATGAAAGCAGGACTAATGGAAATTGCAGATATTTTTGTTGTGAATAAAGCCGACAGACCTGATGCAGATACTTTTGTGAAAAACCTCAACTTAATGTTGGCACCTACATTTCAGCAAGCAAATGAAGTAGCTGTTATTAAAACAATTGCTTCAAAAAGAGAAGGCATTCAAGAGCTCAGAGATGCCATTGAAAAACACCAACAACACATTCAAGGCTCCGATAAAAAATATTGGTTGTTGGCTGAAAAAGCTTACCATTTAATTCAACAAAAAAGAATGACAGGGGTTGATAAAAAAATACTGAAACAAGAACTGGAAAGTAATAAGGAATCGAATTTGTATAAGTTTATTGGTAAGTATTTGTAGGGCTAGTTTTTCTGCTCCTCAGCAAGAAATTCTTTTTCTTTTTTCCACCAACGCCATCCCACAAAACCCATAATCAATAAAGGCATCATCATTAAATAAACAATGGCATTATTCAGTGCAGATGCAGGTCCTTCACCCAATTGCTGTGCCGTTTTGGTACAAATAGAACATTGCGCATTGGATTGATAAAAACCCAAAATCAGAATAGTAAAAAATAAAAATTTCAGCTGCTTCATGTCTATCTTGTTTCGAAAGCAAAGATAATTGCTTCTCATCTGTTAGAAAATGAATAACGATAAAACAATGAGAAAGTTTGCCAAATTTCAATCCTTTTATAAATCTCCCAATTGTGGTCTTAATAATATTTCTTCCACACAAGCTTGTGGTGAAAGTTGTGCAGCAGCATATACCATTGTAGCAACATCATTTGCTTCCATGATTCTTTTTTCGTCTACACCGCTTCCAATCCAACTATCGGTATAAGCTGCTCCGGGCAAAACCGCCGTAACTTTTATTTGATGGGGCTTCAGTTCTTCTCTTAAATTTTTACTAAATCCCAATAATGCATATTTGCTGATGCTGTAACTGCCACCATTTGCATAAGCTTGCAATGAGGCAATGGAACATATATTAAAAATATGTTTGGGTTGGTTTTTTTCTTTGGCTGCTGCTATCATTTTTGGCAACAACATTCTAGTCAAATGATAGGCACTGTATAAGTTTGTTGTAATCATTTGCTCCAACAAACCCTCTGCTTCATTATGTATTGAACCTGGCAAAAATTGTCCGGCATTATTAATTAAAATATCGGGAATTGCTTGTTTCAAGCACCATTCTGCAAAGGCTTTTAGCTCCTCTTTCTTGCTTACATCTACACTAAAAACATATATTTTACAATTAGGATATTGATGCACTATTTCTGCTGATGTAGCATTAAGTTGTTCTATATTTCTTGCGCCTAAAAAAAGCGTATTTCCACCAGCTGCAAATTTTAAAGCCATTGCTTTTCCCAATCCCTTTGATGCACCTGTAATAATTATGATCATAATTGTATGTTGAATATGCAAAGTAAATGTAGTTGTATGTGAATATGGTGTAACATATTTTGTAATTACTTATCTGATAATACCACAATTCATGACAGTTTTTATGGATATTATCCTCTTTTAAAGCACAATTAACGTTTGGAAATTAAATTAATTAACCATAATACGGATAAATTGAATCCGTAAAATTAAAAAAATCATATTTATGGTTTGTCAAATAGTTGCTGCACCTTATCTTTGCCGTCCTTTCACAAAATAGAGGCATGGTGGCCGCTGTTAAGTTGAAACAATATTTTTGGGTTAAGTAAATAAAAAACAATGAAACAAACATTCCAACCACATACACGTCGTAGAAAATCTGTACATGGTTTCCGCAAACGTATGCAATCAGCTAATGGTCGTAAAGTATTGGCAAGTCGTCGTGCAAAGGGTCGTAAAAAATTAACCGTTTCTGACGAACGTGGGTTAAAATAAATTCTTCTGATTTTAATGAATCATGTAAAAAAGTTCTACCAATTGGTAGAACTTTTTTCAATTTCTATCCTTTGTGCAATATCATTTAATGATGCATATTTATCTACTGCATAAGGAATAGTGTCAAGCCCTGTTACAAAACTCTTCACATAACTATACATCGCAATCAAGCTGCCGGCATTCAATAATAATGCTCCTTTGTGGGTGGTAATCAAAGAAAGGGCAATAACAATGATGGATAACATTTCCATGATTCCAAAATTGATGGCTTGTTTATCAGAAATTTTGATTTGCCAATATCTTAGTTTGTCGTAATGCTTATGAATAGCTGAAATATTTCCTGATTCAATTACATCAATTTGATTTTCCAATTCGTCATTTTTTGTTTTGTTCAGCTGCTTCATTTTTTTACCATAAAAGTAACTGATAGTCATTACCGGAATTAAGATGCTAAAGCAAATAGCCACAACATGTATATCATAAAAGAACAATAAAATAAGAGAGCCGAAAATGTTGTAAACAGCTTCTAAAATATATACCAAATCGTGCTCCAAAAAATCTACAAACTCTCTTGCCAAAGTGCTATGTGCAGAGAGTTTTGATACATCTTTGTGATTAATTTGACGACTTAAAAAATTGGTAACTATTGTATTATAAATAGATGAATAAGTTCTTGTATCAAATCGTTGCCTGATAACGCCGACAATCATCCATAAAAAACGAACAATACATAAATAAATTAAACCATTGTAGCTTTTATTAATTAATCCGTTTACAGCTTCGCCCAAAAAATAAGGAGTTAACAACAATCCAATCATTTCCAGAGAAAACAATACATAGGTAATCAAAAGTTGTACCTTATGTTTAAGAAATATTTTTTTTAAAATAATCAATCTTGCCATTTCCCAACGTCTTTAAATAATTGCTTAATCTGATGTAAAATTCTGTGCTGTTTATAAATTATTATTTATCAATTCTAAAGTTTGAGACTATACCACGAACTTGTAGTTTAATATAAAAATTATCACAAACAAAATTACGAAAATGAGAGAGGTAATTTTTTAAATTAGGTAATTGAAGTGTTTTTAACTCCCGAAATTTTACCCCTGCATTGCGTGCTACCGCACTGGCATTCAAAAGGTTGTGCAGTTTCATCTAAAAAGTTGCTATAGTCCAAGGTCAATTCTTCATCACTATTAATGTTGCGCAATGCCACAACATTGAGCCCTACGTAAGCGGTGTTTGCGCTGCAGCTATGATTTTGTGGCGCCCATTCTGCGGGGTTTTCGCTCCATAAAATATATACTTCTTTACTGATAGGGTATGCGTAACGGGCAAAGTCTAATTGTTCTCTTTCATTCCAGCTAGCCGATACATATTTTTTAGTAACAATTCTTTGTGCTTTTTCTTCTCCTTTAAAAACAACCTCTCCTTTTAGAATAGGTTGTGTTGCATAAATTCCATAACCTTCAATAGCATTTCCTTCAACAGCATATTTTTTTTGTTTTCTTTTATGCCTTGCTATTCCTTCTATAATGATATGCTGTAAAAACCCAGCTTGCCCAATTCCATCATTGTATAAAATATAATCAGCGCTTCCTTCAAAACCATCAGTATAGAATACCGAACAAGTAAAATTAATTTCCAGAAAAAAAAGTTTGCCTTCAGCATTCATTCTAAAATCCAATCTTGCATACCCTTCGCCATTAAAAGCCGTGAAAATGCTTGCTGCAGCGGTTCTTAAAGTATTATCTAGTTCAACATCATTTACGGGGACATTTGCATCGGTATGTAAATCGGATGTTTTAAGGCTGTATGTTTTAAAGGTATTGGTCTCCGGAAAAATAAATTCTACCGGTTTAAATGTAGTGCAAGTTTTGCCATCAGCATTTGCTGCAACTAATACGGTGAACTCTCTTCCTGCTATATATTCTTCTACTAAAATTTCATTGTATTCATCGATAATAGCTGCTACTTTTTTTTGTAGTTGTATTTCATTTTGAACCAATGAAAATTCATCGATACCTAAACTGTCACCGGCTTTTGCAGGTTTTACAAACAATGGAAATTGTAAAGATTGAATGGCATTTTTTATTTCATAGGAAGATTGAATTAAACAAAATTTTGGGGTTGCTACTCCGGCACAAAAAGACACATACTTCATTAACTTTTTTGTTGGATCATACAATAAAGTGGTTGGTCCTGTAAATGGAAGTTGCAATAATTCTAAATAATAAATAACTTCTATGCTTGGTACATCCCATTCTAAATAGCCCTCACAAAGATTTACAAAAACATCAAATCCTTCTTTGCTTAATTTTTTTAATTGCTTGTAAACGGTGAGTTTGTGTAAAAAAACAGTTGCTACTTCATCATTGGGCATCAGCTGATTTAAAATTCTTGGAGGATCATAATGCCGATAATCTACAGTAGAAGTTGAATAATCGGGAAGTAGTACACAAATTTTCATATTCTTTGAAACTTAACAATAGCAATGGTTTACAACAAAATATTGTATGCAATAAAGCTATTGATTTTTTGTAATTGCATTGTATAAAATTTCACTTACCAAAGAGGTAAATGATTGGTTACTCACTTTCAAAATTGCACCAATGCTTGTGTAATCTTCATCCTCACTTAGCCCACATTGGGCATTCACTTCAAGCACGTACATTTTTTTGGTGATATTATCCATTCTGATATCAGCTCTTGTATATCCCGTTCCTTTACAAGAAACATAAGCCTTCCAAGCCAATGTTTTTATTTCCTCCTGCAGTTCTGAAGGTGCCGGTTGATACTCATAAAAATTTTCATCATTGGGCATCGGTGTTTCATCTTCATAAATTTCCCATAATCTGTCAAATGATAAAAACTTTTCTGCTGCCGGTAATGATGGATGAAATACTCTTTCAACAGGCGTAAAAATTATTGCAGTTTCCGGTTGAAGATAATTACCGACAATCAATACAGTGTATTCGGGCCCGTCGATAAAAGCTTCTGCAATAATGCCATCGGTTGCTAATTGCCATCCTCTATAACCCGCAAACATTTTTTCTATTTGTGTATTAAGCTCGTCTTGATTGTTTACAACATTTTTTATACTCACGCCCATACTGCCACCACTTACAGCCGGTTTTACAATAACCGGATTGCCGAGGGTTGTAAAAACATTTTCTACATTTTCTTCAGCGTGTGTAATCGCTTTCCATTTTGCAGTTGCTACATCATATTTATCAAATGCCTGCTTCATGGGCACCTTAGAAGTAGTGATATGGTAAAAAAATGCGTCTGCTCCAGTATAAATTAATTTTTTTTCTTCCAAATAATGAATCACAGAAATTCCTGGTGTTCCGTTCATTTCATCACCATCGCACAAATTAAAAATTATGGGTTGTAATAGTGTTGATGTGTGAATGATGGTATCAATGATTTCCCGAAAATTATTCATTGTTACCGGTTGCCATTGCCACTCAATCTTTAATTCGGCAAAAGCTTTAGTATATTCTTCAATGCTTTGCGTAAAATCATAATAGTAGTCAATATTTGCATCAGCAGTTTCTAAATGCGGAGCTAGTACCCAAACTTTTATTTGATGGAATATGGTATTTAATTTGTTCAAACGTTTATCTTAGATTGAATAAAAGAAGTCAGTTGATATTTTGATAAAATATTTCGGTCAATGTATTTAGCCCCTTTAATAATTTTAAGGCAATCGGATGAACTGCAGTTGCATTCGAAAGCCTGCGCCATATCCCATTCAGCAGATGGATAAAAGAAACAAAATTCATCACCAACTACGATATGTTTTACGCAAATTAGCTGCTTGGATTCAGTATCAAAAAAAACATTTGGGTTACAGCTATGGTTGGTGTATTGTAAAAACTCTGGAGTAATATGAATATGTTTTTTTTCTGAAAGTTGAATGGTTAAGTAAGTTGGATCTGCTAAAATTTCCTTTATTTCAAAAACTGCTATTATGTCTCCAACAGCAAAGTTTTTTTTTGAAAAAAATGCTTTAGCACCTGATGATGTATCTTGCTTTATTTCACCAATTTCATGTGTGCTGATGCTTGTGTAATGCTTTATTGGCTTTTGCTCATTTATCATATTGTAACATAGACTCTAATATAATTCAAAGTTTAAGACGAGATAAAAATTTATTAAAATTTAAAATATATACCGGCTTCTACAAAAAAGCTAGTTGATAAGTTTTTTTCAGATTCGGGTGTACTATCTTCTATTTTTACATAGGTATTTCCATTTCTTGGTTTATAAGTAGATGTGGTAGTGGTATATATTGGATTTTGCGGTATTGCTAGTGTTGGTGTGCAATAAATTCCCCATTTTTTTTCATCATAGCTGATTGGTACAAACAATTCAATGTCCATTAATGTAAGTTTGTTTTGGGCAACTTTTGTTACCGATGTAACACTAATTAGAGTTGTATTTGTATTTAGCTTTTTATTTGAAAAGCTTTTACTCGTATATCCTTCGTAGAAATAAAGTGTACTTAAATTAACCATTGCTTTTGGAGTAATGGTCCATTGCTTATCATCATTACCTAAGTAAAAAGAACGACTGATGGTTGCATCAATACCAATATCTGTTTTGTTTGCAAAAGATGCACTTAAGCCTGTGTTGAATTCAAAAAAATCAAAGTCGTAAGTAAGGCTTGCACTTAAACTCCCTTTTACATCGCTACTTACAATTTTACTCCCTTCCTGATAAACACATTTGTTAGCAGATACACTTCCTGACAATTTTTTAGTAATATAAAATTCATAACCGGCATCAAAAGAATAATAATCTATTTTCTTTGATGCAGAGGAAGCTAGATAACCTACAGAAGCTGAAATATAAAATCCACTTTTATCATAGTATCCAATCGTTGGAGTGATGTAGGGTAAAGCAAGTGAGTCAGCTCTTCCTAAATAAACAGAATTGTTTACATAATTAAAATCAAACTTGAAGTGTGATTTTTCTGCTGAAGTAGAATCTACTTTTATCAGGGTAGTATCTGTTATGCCATTTCTTATTGATTGTGCATTTGTGAAATTGCTGTATATCAGAACTATAATAAATACAAATGTGATCGCGGTAAATTTATTGCTCATTAAAAAAAATTTCAGGTACTAATGTAATGCTTTCATTTAATAAAAATCCCAACAAATTTGATCTGAAATATATTTTGACAATTTCATGTAATTTAAAACAACTAGAATATTGCTTAAGAATTCATAACTATTGTGTTTTAACTTCTATCAAGGTAATAAGCAATCCATTCATTTACTTCAATTCTTATTTTAATTTTATTGCTAACTATATTATAATTCACATAAATATTTTTTGCAAAAGGATTTCAGTATATTGTGTCTAAATCCAATCCTATGCTTGAACCCTGGAGAAATGGTACAATAATTAAAATAGAAAATGAAACCGCCACCACAAGGCGCTTCTGGATTGAGGTTGAAGGCATTGACGATTTTAATTTTACATCAGGTCAATTCATCACATTAGACTTACCAATTCATGAACAGAAAAACAAACGATGGAGAAGTTATTCCATTGCATCTGCACCTAACGGAACAAATATCATTGAGCTTATTATTGTGTTGTTAGAAGGTGGGGCAGGCACTACCTATTTATTCAACGAAGTAGTTGTTGGAAGTACTTTGTTATTAAGAGGCCCGCAAGGAAAATTTGTATTACCTGAAACGATAGACAAAGATTTATTTCTAGTTTGCACAGGCACCGGCATTGCACCGTTCAGAAGCATGGTTCAATACATGCATCACAACAATATTCCACATCAAAATATTCATTTAATTTTTGGTTGCCGAACTTTAGCAGATGGCTTATACATGAATGAACTCAGCGAATTATCCAAGCAACATTCAAACATTTTCTTTCATCCTGTTTTCTCAAGAGAAACTTCCGTTCCCGAAGGAATGCATACAGGCTATGTACATCACGTGTATGAATCACTAACAACTGAAAAACAACCCGCTTTATTTTATTTGTGTGGCTGGAAAAATATGGTGGATGAAGCAAGAGCAAGAATTGCTGCATTGGGCTACGATAAAAAAGATATTCATCTGGAATTGTATGGATAATGCCTTTTAAAAAATCATTTACATTCTCCTGATTTCTGCTCCTAAATTTCTTAATCTTTCATCTATAAATTGATAGCCTCTGTCAATCTGTTCAATGTTTTGAATAATACTTTTTCCTTCTGCACTCAACGCCGCTATCAACAATGCCTGACCGGCACGAATATCAGGACTGCTCATCGTAATTCCTTTCAAAGAATTTTTTCTTGCCAAGCCTATAACGGTTGCCCTATGCGGATCACACAAAATAATTTGTGCACCCATATCAATTAATTTATCTACAAAAAACAACCTGCTTTCAAACATTTTTTGATGAATCAATACACTCCCTTTTGCTTGTGTAGCAACCACTAAAACAATACTCAGTAAGTCAGGTGTAAAGCCTGGCCATGGATGATCAGAAACAGTTAAAATACTTCCATCTAAAAATGTACTTACTTCATACATTTCTTGTGCAGGAATATAAATATCATCGCCAATTATTTCTAAGTGAATACCGAGTTGTTGAAATTTTTCAGGAATAATTCCCAAATGTTGCACCCCTGCATTTTTAATTGTCAATTCACTTTGTGTCATAGCCGCAAGCCCAATAAAACTGCCCACTTCAATCATATCGGGCAACATTTCATGTGTAGTTCCGTTCAATTTTTGAACGCCCGAAATCACCAACAAATTACTTCCAATTCCCGAAATATTTGCACCCATTCTATTCAGCATTTTACATAGTTGCTGAATATACGGCTCACAAGCAGCATTGTATATTGTTGTAATGCCTTCTGCTAAAACTGCTGCCATCAAAATATTTGCAGTACCTGTTACACTTGGTTCGTCCAATAACATGTAGCAACCCTGCAATTGCCTTGTTGTAAACTTCGAACAACTGATTGCAGCATCATACTCAAAAGTTGCACCCAATTTTTGTAACCCAATAATATGTGTATCTAGTCTTCGTCTGCCAATTTTATCTCCACCCGGTTTTGGTATGTATGCTTTCTTAAACCTCGCAAGCATCGGTCCTGCAAGCATTACACTGCCTCTCAGCTTTCCACCTTTTTTTCTGAAAGCAGCACTTGCCAAATAATTTGCATCTACATTTTTTGCGGTAAAGTTGTAGGTATGTGCATTTATTTGATCAACCTGTACACCCATGTCGTGCAACAATTCAATCAATAAATTAACATCTAAAATATTAGGAATATTAGCAATTGTAACCGTTTCTTCTGTTAACAAAACAGCACTTAATACTTGTAATGCTTCATTCTTAGCACCTTGCGGTATAATGCTTCCACTCAGCTTTTTGCCCCCTATTACTTCAAAAGATTTCATTGTTTTATTCGATTTTTTTATCAAAATATTGAAAACCATCAATGCTATTAAAAATAAAAAGCACTGAAAAAATCAGTGCTAAATTATTGCGTTACCCAGCAAAGATTATTTTGCCAATTAATACCTTTTTTTAAAATTTCTATTGTTGCTATTTCTGTTGTCCCTTTGTTGTCCGCCGCCACCACCACCGGGTCTGTTTCTGTTGTCTCTTTGTTGTCCGCCGCCACCACTCGGTCTGTTGTTATTTCTAGCACCAAAATTCTGACGTCTTGCACCACCTCTTGGATATTCATCTCTTTCAAAATTTTGATTGCGATGTTTAATAAACGGTGTGTTACTAAATTCCAATTGTCCGCCTGTTATATCATCCAGTTCAGCCCTGATGGTATCGTCATGTACCAGTTCTTTGTGCCAGTTGCTGTAAGAAAGTTTCATGTAATAGGCAATTGCATTGGCAAAGCCAACTTTCTTTTCCGGATTTTCTTCCTTCAAAGCCTTATCAATTACCAATTCCAAATTTTTTCCAAGATGTGCATATTTGGGATAGCGTCTTGGATATTTCATTGTTTCACCCTTAGGCTTGTAGGTATCTTTTTGAGGAATCGGATAAGGACTATCCACATCTAAATTAAAATTGCTGATTACAAATAAATGATCCCACAGCATGTGCCTGAAATCTTCCACATTTCTCAAATGCGGGTTTAAAAAACCCATCAATTCAATCACACTTTTTGCCTGAATATTTCTTTTTTCTCTATCCTCAATCGTTAACAGATATTCCACCATTTTCTGAATATGTCTGCCATATTCTCGCATCTCCAAATAATTTCTAGAAGTATTATAATCCATGTTACAAATATAAATGATAATAAAGTTAATGCTATTTTTTTTGAATAATTTCCATTGCTTCGCCTATTTCAGTTTTTATCTCTTTTTCCTTGGTTGTATGACTATTACAGAAAGAATTGAATATTTTTTGGGCAATCAGCTACAACGCTTTAATCATCTGCATTTGGGGCTTTTTGCAAGTAGTCCTCGCAAAGCTGTGGGCTACTTTGCTGCAATCCCCGTGCTTGTGTACTTTAGAACATTATTAAACATGTCTAGTGCTATTTTGGCCAGAATTCAATAAAATTATTTACACATGTTAGCCGGTGATACGAACCACTTGAACCAATGAGTATTTAATTTTCTCCCTCAACGGAATTTTTATTTTTCAGGTATTGTTTTTTAAAAGCGTTATTCACCAAATAAACACCCAATAAAGTAATCATCGTTCCTACAATAAAATTGATGGTTACTTTTTCATTCAACCAAATTGCACCAATTGAAATTGCAACAATCGGATTGATATAGGCGTACAACGATGCAATTGCAGGGGGCAAATGTTTCATACTGTATATGAATGCAATAATTGCAAACACAGATCCGGCAAGCACCAAATAAAAAATAGACAACCAAGCTTGCATCGAAATTTCTGTAAGTGGAATAGTTTTCCCAGAAGCATAACTAATCACCGTCATCATTACCGAACCAAATAAGAGTTGCCAACCCATACCAAAATATGCATTTACTTTAACCTTTTCTCTACCAATCATAATGGTGCTGAAACTCCATGAAAGCATTGCTATTACTGCAAGAAACAACCCAAACAGATATCCATCGGGATGTACTAAAAATGCATTTTCGTAAAATACAAAACAGATGCCTGCAATACCAGTTAAAATGCCAACAATCGTTAATGCATTGATGTTTTTATTGTTGAAGAAAAAATATTCAATCACCACAACACTCAATGGATACAAGGCGCCAATTACAGAAGCCAATCCGCTTGGGATATACATTAAACTCCAGGTACTTACGCCATTGGCTAATACAAAAGTGAAAATAGATAATATAAAAAGCTGACGAAATTGTTTGAACGTTGGTATTTTTTCTTTTCTGATCAGAAAAAAAGTAATGAAAATACAACCGCCAATAAACTGCCGAATTGCAGCCATTTCCAATGCGGGCATTTGCTTTACACCCAACTTCATGGCAACCCAGGTGGTCCCCCAAATAAGAGAAGTTGCCGTTAATGCTAGATATGCTTTTTGTTGGGTTTTCATTAATTCAATATCATATATCATCAATTAAAAAGACTCATTAGTGCTTAAAATGCCTCATTCCGGTAAGTACCATTGCCAAATTATTTTCTATACAATAAGCAATGCTGTCTTTGTCTCTGATACTTCCGCCGGGCTGTATAAATACTTCAATGCCTTCTGTATGGGCCATTGTAACACAATCACCAAAAGGAAAAAATGCATCGCTTGCCAATACTGCACCTTTTAAATCAAAACTAAATTGTTTTGATTTTTCAATCGATTGACGAAGTGCATCTACCCTGCTTGTTTGCCCACAACCTTTGCCAATTAATTGTTTATTTTTAACCAAAGCAATGGCATTACTTTTTAAATGCTTGCACACAATATTGGCAAAAACTAAATCCTCTTTTTCTGCTGCCGAAGTTGGTCTTCCGCCTGCTTCTTGCCAATCGGTATAATTACCTTTATCTGCTTGTTGTACAAGTGTGCCATTGAGTAATGCACGTGATGGTGAATTTAATTCAACTGCTTTGGGTTGTAACTGCAATAAAATTCTGTTCTTTTTGGATTGAAGTATTTGCAGAGCATCTTCATCAAATGCAGGTGCAATCAATACTTCAAAGAATATTTCATTAATAGCTTCTGCTGTTGCAACGTCAATTGCAGCATTGGTTACCAATACACCACCAAAAGCACTTTCCGGATCGCCGGCTAATGCTGCATCCCAGCCTTCTTTGACAGTATTTCTGCTTGCAATTCCGCATACATTGGTGTGTTTAATAATTGCAAATACAACTTCCTTTCCGGTTGATTGTTCATTAGAAAATTCACGAATCAATTGTACGGCAGCATCTACATCAACCAAATTATTATAAGAAAGTTCTTTACCATTTAACTGGTTGAATAATTTGGATAAATCGCCAAAAAATATTGCTTGCTGATGTGGATTTTCTCCGTAACGCAATATTTGTTTTGTAGAGGAAGTTTGAACCGCCGTATTATCTGGATTGAAATAATTATTAATAGCAATGTCATAATTCATCACCACCTGAAACGCTTTAGCAGCATAGCTTTTACGTTGATCTAAAGTGGTAGTTCCGTCTTGCGTATTCAATATTTCTTGTAATGTTACATAATCTTCTTTTGATGCAATTACCACCACATCTTTATAATTTTTTGCAGCAGCACGAATCATAGACGGTCCGCCTATATCTACTTTTTCTATAATTAATTTTTCATCTGAAGTGCTTTGCAATGTTTCTTCAAAAGGGTATAGATCCACAATCACCAAATCAATTTCAGGGATTGCAAATTGTTGCATATCATCTAAATGTGCAGCATCATCTCTTTTACCCAAAATTCCACCAAACACAACAGGATGAAGGGTTTTAACCCTACCACCTAATATAGAAGGATAAGAAGTTAGACTTTCAACTGGCACACAGGGAATATTGGCATTTTCTAAAAATGTTTGTGTGCCTCCTGTTGAATAAATAGTAACTCCTTGTTCGTGTAATTTTTTTGCCAAAGGCGTTAACCCATCTTTGTAAAAAACAGAAATAAGTGCAGATTGAATTTTTTTGTTCATTGTATATTGTATTTATGCAAGCTTTGTCAGAGGTTCATTACAAACGCTCCTTTCGAAGCAGTTGAATGGTGGCGCAAATGTAGGCTGTCGGCATCTTTTTCCCAATAAGCAATTTTCCAAAATGGATTGGAAGAATCAAATACATACATCGAACAATCGAAGTATTGATAAAAGCGGTTTAAATAGATCTTAGGATTTTTAGTAAATACAATAGCATCGATTTTTATTTTTTGCTGTATTTCGGGCATTTGAAATGTGTCATCTACGATTAAAATCAGTTTATTCCCATTGCTGATAATATGATTGTTAAATGTGAAGTTTTTCAATGTATCTGCTTCATTTGTACGAAGTAAAATTCTAGACGGAGTGATATGAAAATTTCTCAAAAAGCCCTCTTCTTTTAAAACACTATCACCCAAAAATTTACAATCTCTTCCCTGAATCAGGTCTATTGCAGTATGATTGGAAACATTATACACCAGCATTTTTACTTGGTTATTTTTTTCCAAAAAATCTATGCTTCTCAAAAACGTAAACAATAAAATACCAAATAAACCAATCATCATTCCATGATAAGATTTTTGTATCAACCATTTGCTAATTCCTATGATGGCTACGAATAAAAATATTACTTGAAGAGTAGTGATTTGCAAGGCAGGCCAAACAGAAAAAGGCAAGGCATCTACACTGCCAATTACATAGTTCATTAATGCAACGCCTGCACCAACTGTCTTGCCAACAAATGCACCCACATATGGAATGTAGTATGTTACAAGCAACAACAATGCATCATACAAAATGAACCCCGAAAATGGAACTGCAAAAATATTGGTGAACAAAAATAATGTTGGGAATTGATGAAAGTGATACAACACAATTGGAAGCGTTAAAATTTGTGCAGATAATGTAACTGCATTCAAACTCCAAAGCCCTTTCAGTAATTTATTTTTAAAATAAAACCAGTTGTTGATGTGCTTTTGAAAAACAACAATACTTAATACAGCGCTGTATGATAATTGAAAACCAACATCCCACAAACTAAATGGGTTGACCAACAAAATCACAAAAGCAGATGCTGCCAAACTATTGTACATATTGGTTCTCTTTCCCAAACTTTCACCAATCACAATAAAGGTAAACATCACTGCACTTCGCATAATAGAAGGTGCAGCGCCTGCAATAAAACTAAAGCCCCACAACACCAATAAAATGACAAGTGGTTTTATAATTTTAGTGATTTTAAATTTCAGGAATGGCTTAAACAAAAGCAGGAGCAACCCATAAATCATTCCCAAATGCAACCCACTAATTGCAATAATATGCACCACTCCAGTGTTGCTGTATTGTTGTACCAATTCTCTGTCTAAATCGTCTCTATACCCTATCAATAAAGCTTCTGCAACACTGAGCTCATTTTGGTCATGAATGTTATTTCGTAATATAGAAAGCACTTTTACTCTTGCCTTGATTAATATTTCATTGAACAAATTTTTATTGGATGTTGGTAACACCATAAAACTTTGATCATTTACAAAAGCCTGGTAAGAAATATTTTGAAAAGAACAATAACGGGCATAATCAAACCCTCCAGGATTACCTGCATTGGTAATAGGTTGCAGGTTTTTAACAAAAACAATTTGAGAGCCAAAATTTAATAATGGTTTGGTGGAATCTTTTTTAAAATACAACAAAACATCCCCTACAACGGGTTGCCATTTACCATCAATGTACAGAGCATCTGCCTTTGCGAATGCTTTGTATGATTTTTCCTTTACCACTAATGGTTCTTGTATAGTAAGCAAAACCGGAATATTAATTTGATATTGTTTGCCAATCCAATTTTGTTGGTGTTCAATATTTTTTTCAAAACCCAACAAACCACCGAGTGCAGTTAATAAAATTGTAAATCCAAATCCGCTTAACAAACTCCATGAAAATTTTTTTGCTGTCGTTTGTAAAATATAAATTATTAAAAAAAACACACCAATAATTGCTAGTACAACAAATGGAAATATTGAAATATTAAAATGATACTGCAATAATATTCCTAATATCAAAGGCAGCAATAAACGAAGTGCAGGGATTGTATTTAATGTAGATTTTCCATATCGTAACATGGAGTAAATATATAATAAAAACGTCATTCAAATAATAATTTGAATGCTTGTCAGAAATAAAAGTTAAATTATTATTTACTTAAATGCATACTTCTTTCTTTATACAAAGTTCTGAAGTATGGATCTCTTAAATCTTTGATGAAGCGGATAGCCTCACCGGTACTTTTCATTTCAGGTCCTAATTCTTTATTTACGCCTGGAAATTTGTTGAAACTGAAAACAGGTTCTTTGATAGCGTAACCTTCGAGTTTTTTCTCCATTGTAAACTCAGTTAGTTTTGCTGCACCCAACATTACTTTAGTAGCAATATTCAAATAAGGAATTTGATAGGCTTTGGCAATAAATGGGGTTGTTCTTGAAGCCCTTGGATTTGCTTCAATTACATAAACTTTATCTCCTTTTACAGCAAACTGAATATTAATCAACCCCTTTATATTCAAGGCTCTTGCAATTTTTTCACTGTAAAATTCCATTGTTTCAACAATCAATGGTGTAAGGTTAAAAGCAGGTAAAACTGCGTTGCTATCTCCACTATGAATCCCAGCCGGCTCAATGTGCTCCATCACGCCCATTACATGAAAATTTTCTCCATCAAAAATCGCATCTACCTCTGCTTCCTGGCAACGATCAAGAAAATGATCAATTAAAATTTTATTATCGGGAATATGTTTTAAAATACTGATGCAGGCTTTTTCTACTTCTTCATCATTAATTACAATTCGCATTCTCTGCCCACCCAATACATAACTCGGACGAACCAAAACAGGATATCCAACTTTATTGGCAACATCAATTGCTTCTTCAGCAGTATAAGCAGTTCCGTAATTCGGATAAGGAATATTGAGTTCTTTTAATAAATCGCTGAAACGACCTCTATCTTCAGCAATATCCATATTATCAAAACTTGTACCTATAATTTTTATACCTTTTTCATGTAACTTTTTGGAAAGTTTCAAGGCTGTTTGTCCGCCCAATTGCACTATCACTCCTTCGGGTTTTTCTAATTCAATGATTTCCCACAAATGTTCCCAGTAAACGGGCTCAAAATATAATTTGTCAGCCATGTCAAAATCTGTACTCACTGTTTCAGGATTGCAATTCATCATGATTGCTTCATAGCCACATTCTTTGATTGCCAACAAGCCATGTACACAGCAATAGTCAAACTCAATTCCTTGACCTATTCTGTTAGGGCCACTGCCTAAAACAATTATTTTTTTCTTAGAAGTTGGGATGGATTCGTTTCCTTGTAATAACTTGCTCATTGTAGAAGAATTGTGCAAATGTAAGGTTGCTAATTTTTTTTTACGGGCTTTTTTGAGATTACTTTAAAAATTAGTCTCTGAAAAAACAAAACATTATCCCTAAAACAATAATCTTCTGGTTTTATCCTTTTTTCAATTGTTGAGCACTTGCTTCTAAGGCTTCATAAAATTCTTCGCCATATTTTCGGATTAAAGCATCTTTTAAAAAAATATAAACAGGTACTTTCAATTTTTTACCCAAACTACAAGCCGTAGCACAAAGGTCTTCACGGGGTTCATAATTTACATATTCCAAATCCGGATCCTGCTTGCTTTTGCTGATTTTAATGGGAAATAAATGGCAACTCAGTGGTTTTTTCCAACCGATTTTTCCGTCATTGTAGGCTTGTTCAAATCCACATTGTATTACACCGCTTTTATCTTTATAGCCATATGCGCAAATTGCATTATTAACGATTGGTGTAACCCAGCCAAATTCTCTGTCAAAAGTAAATTTCCCTTGTTCTTCAATAGCATCAATCCCTTCTTGTGTCAGGTAAGGTTTTACGATGGCATAATATTTTTCAACTTCTAATTTTTCCCAGTTTTCAAGTGGAGCCCCGGCATCTCCATCTTCACAACAGCCTCCTTTGCATTGCGTAAGATCGCAAACAAATTGCTCTTCTAAAACTTCATCACTAATTAATTTGTTGTCAATTGCAATCATAGTGTAGCAAATATAAACCTTAGCAGCCCTCAAAAACATAAAAATTACTACCCTCATTTTTAAAAAAGGGGATATCCATTTTCCTTAACTTAGCAAAAAATAGAAATCATGGATTCTACCATTTCTGCAGGCATCTCTATTCTTGTTGAAACTTTTTATCAACCGGAATACAGTCATCCTGTAAATCAGGAATTTATGTTTGCTTACAGAATTACCATTGAAAATTTCAACAATTTCACCATACAATTATTATCCAGACACTGGGATATAAAAGACAGCAATGGCGAATGGAGAGAAGTTGACGGAGAAGGTGTAGTAGGTATTCAACCAATGATCGCCAACGGCAAACAATTTCAATATGTAAGCGGTTGTAATTTAAAAACAGAAATTGGACAAATGCGTGGTTATTATATTGTTGAAAATCAAAACACCAAAGAACAGTTTAAAGTTACCATTCCAACATTCAATTTGGTTGCTCCGCACAAAAACAATTAATCTGTTTTTATCAGGGTTTATATTTTGCTTCTTCAAAAATTTCTTTGGCACTTTTATTTAATAGTTCTTGTAAGGTAACTGAACTATTCTTTTTGATCCATTTTTTTACAATTTGCCAACCTACGAATTGTCCAATAAAACCAGGGCTTTCATCACCCAAAGCTTGTGTATTGGGGGCATCGTTTAAGTAGTCTTTTATCAAATTAAAATCATTGACAAACAGCAAATTATTCACTACAAAAAAGCTCCAGATATTGGCTTCATTTTTAAAACAACCATCTAATTGTTGTTGTGTATAGCCAGTAGTAATACTATCTGCAACATCGGGAACAAGGGCTTGTAAAATATACAATCTTTTCCCGGCTTCTATCATTTGTTGTATCAGAGGCTTACCAACACTTTTATCGGGATAAATATCATCAAGCAACACTTTCATTGCATCAGTGGTAATATACTTTTTATCAAACCTTCTGCTGATAAAATTGGGGTACATTTCCTGTATTGCCTGTTCTTTATAAATGCTAAAATCACTTCCTAAAAAAAGTTGTAATCCAATGCCAAGAATAGGTCCATCACGAAAAACCCCACTGCCTCCATTTTTTGTACTCAACATAAACATTGCATCCCAGGGACCAACATAAGTAACAAGTTGTGTTGGTAATTGATAATCAGGAAAATAATATTTCATCAGCTTCAATCCTTGCTTGATTTCTTTTTCAATGGGTGTAACATCAGCATATAAAGATTGGCTTACAGTGTAAATATTTTTATAGGCATTGGTAAATAATTGTACGTTTTTCAATACACTATCCGGCTGTGGATCACTAGCCAAAATATTTTGCAAAAAATCAACATAAAATTGTTGGTAATTTACATACAGTTGTTGCATTCCGGCATCTAAATGATTGCTATCCAAAGCAAAAAAATCTTGTTCAAATCTTTGTGTAGTCAGTTCAACCTTAATTTTTGAAACGTCCGGCGTTTTTTTAGAATTGCTACAAGCAACAAGTGAAAAAAAGATAAAAAGAGTAATGGTATATTTCATAATAGGTTTTTATTCGCAGTCCATTTACTTTCAACAATCCAATAAAAAAGTTGAATGCACGAAATAACATTAAAAAGATGAAATCAATTTGTTAAGATGAAATTTGTATGCTATCATTATAAATCATCAAATTTGTAGTATGAAAATTTTCTTAGCCCAACAAAATTATCATATTGGAAATTTTGAAAGCAATACTGCAAAAATGATTGCAGCCATTGAATCTGCAAAATCGCAGGGTGGTGATTTAATTGTTTTCAGTGAGATGAGTGTTTGCGGTTACCCTGCAAGAGATTTTGTAGAGTTTAAGGATTTTATAGATAAATGTTACGAAAGCATTGATATCATTAAACAATATGCCGATACTATTGGCGTATTGATTGGTTCGCCGGCTCGTAACCCGATTGTTGAAGGCAAAGATTTATTCAATGCTGCATTTTTTTTATACGAAGGAGAAATAAAAGCTGAAGTACACAAAACATTATTACCAACCTACGATGTGTTTGATGAGTACAGGTACTTTGAACCGGCATACGACTGGCAAGTAATTCCATTCAAAGGAAAAAAATTAGCCGTAACTATTTGTGAAGACATTTGGAATTTGGGCGACAATCCTTTGTACCGTATTTGTCCAATGGATCAATTAATGCAACAAGCACCGGATATGATGCTAAATCTTTCGGCAAGTCCTTTTGATTACACACATGATGAAGATCGAAAAGCAGTAATTAAAGCAAATGTTTTAAAATACAAACTCCCTTTATTTTATTGTAATGCAATAGGTAGCCAAACTGAAATTGTATTTGATGGAGGCAGTTTAATATTTGATAAAGATGCCAATTTGGTAAAAGCATTTCCATTATTTGAGGAAGCAATTGAAGGCGTAGAACTCAATGATGACGGTACTATCACCGCAGCAATTATAGAACCTGCAAGCAGAGTACCTGACAAAGAATTAACCCCGGCTGCATTGGAAGAAAATTTAAATATTGCACAAATACATGCTTCATTGATTTGTGGCATCAGAGATTATTTTGCAAAGATGAATTTTACAAAAGCCATTCTTGGGAGCAGTGGCGGAATTGACAGTGCAGTAGTATTGGTATTGGCTTGTGAAGCGTTAGGAGCAGAGAATGTACGGGCAATATTAATGCCATCGCCATATAGCACATCGCATAGTGTTAATGATGCAGTAGCGCTGAGTGAAAATTTAAAAAACCCCTACGACATCATTAGAATCAACGATGTGTATGAATCATTTTTATCAACGCTTCAGCCAATATTTAATGACTTACCTTTTTCTTTAGCGGAAGAAAATATACAAAGCAGAAGCAGGGGAAATTTATTAATGGCAATAGCCAATAAGTTTGGCTATATTCTTTTAAACACAAGCAATAAAAGTGAACTTGCAACAGGCTACGGAACTTTATACGGAGATATGGCGGGTGGGATTGGTGTGTTGGGTGATTGTTACAAATTACAAGTGTATGCATTGGCAAAATACATTAACAGAAACGAAGAAATTATTCCATCGCATATTATTACAAAGGCACCTAGTGCTGAATTAAGACCCAATCAAAAAGATAGTGACAGTCTTCCCGATTATGAAATACTGGATAAAATTTTATACCAATACATTGAAAGAAGACAGGGGCCTGATGAAATTAAAGCACAAGGTTTTGATGTTGCATTGGTTGACAGAACATTAAGAATGGTGAATAACAATGAATACAAACGCAATCAATTTTGTCCTATCATTCGGGTAAGTCCAAAAGCATTTGGAGTTGGCAGACGAGTGCCTATAGTAGGAAAATATTTGAGTTAAACTTATCGTTTATCGTGCACTAGCAATACAGGAATATAACTGTGAAATACCATCATTTTGGTTTTACTTCTATGAAATATTTTATCGATGATTGTATGATGTTTGGGTATAATTAATAATAAATCGATGGCATTAGTTTCAACAAAATCATTTACTCCATCGATGAAATTATCGTTTTGTGTGTAATGGTATTGAGGGTCATAACCTTGAAATAAAGTATTCAGTGTAATACTTTCTGCAACCTCTGCACCTACCAATTCTTTTTTTGTTTGTTGAACATACAATACATGCAAAGTAGCTTTTGTAGTATCTAGCACTGCTGTAATTAAATCAATTGGAGTTGTCTCATACACATCTCGATAATCGGATAGGAGTAAAATATTTTTTATTGGACTATATTTTACAAAAGGTGGCACAATAATAACAGGTAATTCTATATGCTTTGCTAAATGTAGGGTGTTACTTCCTATTAATGCCTCTTCGGTTGTATTGGAACCTGTAAGTCCCATTACAATTAAATCTGCTTTTTCTTTTTTAGCAGTTTCTGTAACCCCTATGATTACTGTATTGTAGCTATTTAAAATAGACAATGTAATGGAATTGTTACACAAAGGTTGTAGTTGATCTTTCAAATGCAATAAAGCAATCTCACTATCAGTTTTTAAATCATTTATATTGATTAAAAAAGGAACTGTCATACCATTATCAGTTGCAATTGGTAACTCATAAGCGTTATAAACTATTATACTTGCGCCACCAATTTGTTTGGCAAATTCTATTGCATAAACAGCAGCATTGAAAGAAGTTGGAGAAAAATCAACCGGCACTAAAATAGTCTTCATGTTGTATGTTATTTACAACATAAATATCAAGTATATCACGTTGAAAAAACATGATGATACACAATCATTAAAATGATTATGATTATTGTACAATAAAGACTCAATGTGGTAGCGAGTTTAGTTAGAGGAAAATTCTATCAATAAAAATTTAATTCGAGATTTTGTTAATTACAAGCTTTATCGGCACAACAACTGCTAGCAAAGGCTTCAGGCTTGGCTTTAAAGGCAAAACCCATTCCTAAAATATAGCCCATTGCTTCTTTTAATGCATCGTTACTTTTAAATCCGGGATTGGTGTTTATGTCTGCATGTACTTCCATATCAACTGAATGTTCAATAAATAAGTCGCACAATTCATAAGCAATTTCGATGCTTTTTGCTACTTCAACCAACATTCTTTCTTTAATGTGATATCGTTGAGTTGTTTTTTCATTGTGGATGTACATGAAGCCGCCACTGTGTTCTCTTAAAAAAACAATAACAGTAGCAAATTCAGTCTCGGCACCTTTTACTTGACTATCAGTGCCAATACAAACTTTTAAACGAGTACCTTTTGCAGTTTCTCGGATGATTGCTTCTTCCACTGCGTCCTTAATTGGTAATACAATGGATTCGCCGTTAAACTTTCTCCAACGCATAATTTTTAGGTTTCCCCAAGTTAAGCATTAAAACTAGTTTTATCGATTATTTAATTGTTAAGTGATTATTGATTGTGTATAAATTGTAAATCAAAACAATTTGTTTTAAAAAAATTGATTGATTATAAACTTTGATTTCTAAGTTATTTTTTTGGATTTAAAACCTCGAAATAGGTTACCCAAAAAATATTGTCCTTAAGTTCACCTTGGATTCTAGCTTTTTTTACAGCATTACAAAAACCATTTTTAGCATGTGCATCTCCATAATCATCAATATTTGTTCCCTTTATAAAATATGCACTATCATTATATTTTACAGCGAGTACACAGCCCTTACCTTTCATTTTAAACATACATGTTCCGCAAGCAGTTTCTAACTCATACACATTTTTATTTTTATCAAACTTTAATTGTTCGTTTGAATTCGCTTGGGAAGAAGCTGAATGAACAAATAGAAAAACGGCAATAAATAATAAATATGTTTTCAATTGTGTAGATTTTATTTTTTCTTGTATCTTTCTGATAAAAATTTTATTTTATATTCGAAAACAAACTTAACAAAAATCATTTGATTGTTTGATGAAGATAATGATGATTTTGATTTTATTTGTCTACTTGAAATTCCTAACTAAATAATTGAATTTATGAATCCTAATTTACAACCCACCGATTTATTCAATGATTTTGTAAAGCTTGTTCCGCTGCAACAAAATGATTTTGATGCATTGTATGCAGTAGCTTCCGATCCATTGATTTGGGAACAACATCCCAATCCGGATAGATATAAAAAAGAAGTTTTTGAAAACTATTTTAAAGGTGCAATGGAGTCTAGAGGCGCAATGCTGATAAAGAACAGCAACACCAATGAAATCATTGGCAGCAGCAGGTTTTATGATTTTGATGCTGAAAAAAATTGTATCAATATTGGGTATACATTTTTCGCTAGAAGTTGCTGGGGAAAGCCGTTTAACAGCCCTACAAAAAAGTTAATGATTGAATACATGTTACAGTTTGTAAATAATATCTACTTTCAGGTTGGTGCACAAAACTTTCGTTCACAAAAAGCAATGGAAAAATTAGGTGCACAAAATATAGGACAAGAAGAGGTTGCTTATTATGGTGAAGCAAGCAGACTGAATTATATTTATTTAATTACAAAAAGCACCTGGGAAATCCAATAAATTAATACTCAATTCTTACAAACTTAGTATTCAATAAAAACAAAGCTGCAATTAAATTTGGTAACCAACACAACCAAGCCAAATAAGGATAAAAAACTTCAAATGGTAACCCGCTAGCAAAGCCAATTCCTAAACCCGTTCTCAATGTTACGGCAGCAAATGTTAGTGCAAAATTGATAAAAATCCATTTGAAATGATTTACTACATTTCCTTTTATAATAGAGCTGTAAGCCATCATTCCTGTTACAAACCATAATATAGCAAGGGTTCCAAAACCATAATGAGATATAGTTCCTCCAAAGGAATAAAAGGACATATATAAACCACTAATAGAGCCAATTAAAACTGATACAAAATAGAATTTGCCTAATAAGCGATGTACTGTAGGTTTTTTTATTCTTAACGATTTTGTAAATTGAAAAGGACCTAATAGCAACGCAATCATAGAAGAAAAAATATGAGTATAAATGCCAATTGAATGAGCCTGAAAATTTTTTTTCATAGCAGGATGAACTGCTATACCCAATTCCAAAAATCCATAAATGAACAATGCATATGCAGCAACAGAAATGGATAAAATGAAGATGAGTGATTGCAGAAATTTCATTTCACAATATAAATTTTACAGTAAAATTATTTTTTATTGCACTACAATATTAAAACGAATTAGTGTTTATTTGAAATTGATTAGATTGATTTATTTTTTAAAAAAAATTCTTAAACAATTAATTAGTAAAATTGTTAACCATTACAAATCAAATTCAATCATGTTTCGTATTAAAATTTTAGCCGTTTTAGTTTTATTCTTATCATTTTCAGTTTCTGCTCAAAATATGGGTAAGCTTAGCGGAACCCTTATCAATAAAGCATCTCAGCAAGTGTTATCAGGATTAACTGTTCAGGTTTCACCTGGGAATAATAAAACAATCTCTGATTCTTTGGGTAAATTCAGATTTACGCAACTAAAGCCGGGTTCTTATAGTTTAACCATCTCCGGCGTAAATATTCAAACAAAAGTTTTGAATAATATCGCTGTTACAACAGGAAATGAAAATTATTTGCAAATAGAATTAGATGATGCAATTAATCAATTAAAAAATGTTGTAGTTACTGGCAGAAAAAATTCAGCCAAAGCTGCAACATTAGAAAGTCCTTTAAGTATTCAACGCCTTACTACAGAAGACATCAGAGCCAATCCAGGTGGTTCTTTCGACATCAGCAGGGTTATTCAATCGCTTCCTGGTGTTGGTGGTGGTGCATCGGGTGGCACTTACCGAAATGATATCATTATCAGAGGTGGTGCACCAAGTGAAAATGTTTTTTATTTAGACGGAATTGAAGTACCTATTATTAATCATTTTGGCACACAAGGCAGTGGTGGCGGACCAAAAGGAATTTTAAATGTGTTGATGATTGAAGATGTAAAATTAAGTTCATCTGCTTTTGATGCTAAATTTGACAACACACTGAGCAGCGTTTTTCAGTTCAAACAAAAAAATGGTAACCCCAATAAATTACAAGGAAATATCCGCATCAGCCTTACT
Source organism: Chitinophagaceae bacterium (assembly GCA_947488765.1). Classification (GTDB taxonomy): domain Bacteria; phylum Bacteroidota; class Bacteroidia; order Chitinophagales; family Chitinophagaceae; genus UBA1930. The sequence goes on from CANLAE010000001.1 coordinate 79,066, forward strand.
GAATCCGCACTGACATTCGACGGACCATTATCTAAAAAAACAACCTTCATTGCTTCTGCAAGAAAGAGTTCACTGGGATTATTGGCAAAGGCACTCAACTTCTCTTTTCTTCCAAAATATACCGACTTTCAATTCAAAACTTCTACTCGCATTGATGACAAAACCACATTGACCATTTTAGGAATTGGTGCAATTGACAATTTTAGTTTTATCACTCCCGAAAAAATTACTCCTGAAAATCAATATGATTTAAACAGCAATCCATTTATTGATCAGTGGAGTTATACAGTAGGCGCTACCATCAAAAGATTGATACCAAATGGTTACTGGAATTTGAGTGTCAGCAGAAATGCATTAGATAATGTGCTTGATAAATATGAAAACAATCAAAACCCAACAGAAAGTACCCGCACCCTAAAAATCAACAGCAACGAAACTGAAAATAAATTAAAATGGGATGTAACTAAAAATTTAAATAGCATCACTTTAAGTTATGGAGTAGTAACCCAATACATTCAATTTACCAATAACTTTTATCAGTTATTTAGAAAAGGAATGGTTGATGCTTTAGGGCAACCTCTGGTTCCAATTGAGCTGAAAAGTAATACCAGCAGTAGTTTCATCAGATATGGCGGTTTTGTACAAGCAGGTACAAGATTGCTTAATGATAAATTATCTTTAAGTGGCGGACTTCGTGTTGATGCCAATAATTTAGACAATAGTGAACCAAATCCTTTGCAACAATTAAGTCCGAGAATCAGTGCGAGTGTTGCATTATCATCTCAAGTTAAATTCAATGCGAGCTATGGTATTTATTACCGTCTTCCAAGTTATACGCAACTTAATTTTAGTAATGCAAGCAACAATCAAAGAACCAATTCCGGAAAATATATTCAAAGTACACACTACGTTGCAGGTTTTGAATATTTACCAAAAAATACCACTCGCTTTACGGTAGAAGGATTTTACAAATCATACAATAATTATCCTGTCAGCATCAATGATGGTATAAGCCTTGCAAATAAAGGAACAGAATCAGGTGCTATAGGTAATGAACCGATTGTACAAACTGGAAAAGGAAGGGCTTATGGTTTTGAATTATTTGCACAACAAAAATTAACCGATAAATTATTTGGCGTATTTAGTTACACATTGTACTGGAGTGAATTTACCGGAATTAAAAATACGTATGCTCCTGCAAGTTGGGATAACAGACACCTTATCAGCATGACTGCAGGTTACAAGCTTCCTAAAAATTGGGAGATTGGATTGAAATTTCGTTACCAAGGTGGTGCCCCTTACACACCTTATGATGAAGCAACAAGCAGAAGAAATTTTTTAACTAGTGGTACAGGAACTTTTGATTACCAAAAAATCAATACGCTTCAATTACAATCATTTAATTCGGGTGATTTAAGGGTTGATAAAAAATGGAACAAGAAAAAAATTACTTACGATTTCTTTATTGATATCTCCAATTTTTATTCAGCAAAATCTGTGGGTGTTGATTCTTACACATTCAACCGAAATTTAGATAACACAGCATTTATAACTTCAGATGGGCAACCAATTAAACCAGATGGAAGCAATGGAATACCCATGTATTTGATTAATGAACAAACAACTTTGTTGCCAACAATTGGTTTGATTGTTGAGTTTTAATAGTTTGAATAATAGTTTTGATGATTGTTAAAATTATATTTTGATTAAGATTGGCTTTTTAAGCCCTTGCTAAAAAAGTGAATAAAATAATTGTAGAAACCAAAATCAACGCCCCTTTAGAAAAAGTATGGCAATGTTGGAGCCAACCTGAACACATTACAAAATGGAATTTCTCAAACGATAACTGGCATTGCCCTTCGGCAGAAAACAATTTGGTGGTTAGTCGAGAATTTCATTATACAATGGCAGACATTTGTTTAATTTCATCAATAATATTTCTTTCATTACTAAGTCTTGGCACTTTGTGTTGCCCGCCCAACTTGCCTTTTAGTTTCAGCCATTGATTGAATGTTCCTTTTTGCATTGCATTAATTACAGGCATACGCAAAGCAATATCTTTATATCTTTTGGCTTCATAATCGCTGTTCATATTTTTTAAAGCATCATCTAATTCATAGGTAAATTGAAGAAGATTTTCGGGTGCTTTTTCAAATTCTATCAACCATTCATGCGCAGCATTACTATTATCACTGAAATAAATTGGCGCAGCTGTATAATCATTTACAACCGCTCCAGATTTTTCACTTGCAATGGCAATGGCTTTATCACTATTATCAACAATTAATTCCTCACCAAACGCATTGATGAAATGTTTGAGACGCCCGGTAACATTGACTTTAAAAGGGAATAATGAAGTAAAGGAAATCGTATCGCCTACCAGATAACGCCACAACCCACCATTGGTACTGATAACAATAGCATAGTTTTTTCCAATTTCAACATCTTGTAACCCAATTGTTTGCGGGTCTTGTTTCCCATATTCTTCAATAGGCATAAACTCATAAAAAATACCATGTTCTAAAAAAAGTAACATGCCTTCTTCATTCGGATTATTTTGCGCAGCAAAGAAACCTTCACTTGCATTATACATATTGAGGTAATGAATTGGCTTGCCTATTATTTTATTAAATTGTTCTTTATAAGGAGTAAAAGAAACGCCGCCATGTAAGTACAATTCAATATTGGGCCATACTTCCTGAATATTTTTTTTGCCAGTAATTTCTAAGATTCTTTTAAGCAAAACAAGCGTCCAAGTTGGCACTCCCGACATAGAAGTTACATCATCATATAGTGTTTGTTGGGCTATTGCTTCAATTTTTGTTTCCCACTCGTCCATTAAAGCAACTGTAAGATCTGGTGTACGAATCCAGTTTGCCCAAATGGGTGTATTTTGAAAAAGTACAGCACTAAGGTCGCCATACATTGCCTCTTCATTGAGTGGATTTATCTGATGGCTTCCACCAATTAACAACCCTTTTCCGGTGAGTAAATCGCTTTCGGGGTTAAAATTGTAATACATGCTCAACACATCCTTACTTGCCTGAAAGTGATTGTAAGAAAGGCTTTCCTCAGTAATAGGGATAAACTTACTTTTATCATTTGTTGTGCCACTGCTTTTTGCAAACCATTTCACTGGTGTATTCCATAATAGATTTTGTTCTCCCAACATTAATCTTTCTATGTAAGGTTTTAAATCTTCGTAAGTATGTATAGGAATTGCTTTTTTAAAATCACGAACATTGAATAATTTGCTCATGCCGTATTTGCGACCAATTTCAGTGTATTGACCAAAACTTACCAATTCTTGCAATACCTCACGCTGTGCCTCAATAGGATTTTGTATCCATTGCTCTATTCGCCAATAACGAATACGTGCCAATCTTGATATTGCAGGGCTGAGCAGCTTCATAGGAGATAACAGCAAATTAAGAAATGAAATTGAAACAAAGAAATTACTTCAAATTTAGTTTTGAAACCACTCAAACAAAAAATTAATTATTGATTCAAATCAATATTGTCTAATTTTTCAACCATTGGCATATTATCTGATTTACCCATTTCAATAATCCAGTCTTTTCTTTTTAATTCAAAGTTTGTACCCAAGTAAAGGCGTTTTACTTGTTCATTTGCAGCAAGTTCTTCAGAAGTACCATGTTGAAAAATTTTTCCATCAATTAATAAATATGCCCTATCGCAAATAGACAGTGTTTCATTTACATTATGGTCTGTAATAAGTATCCCTATATTTTTATATTTTAATCGTGCTACTACGCTTTGAATGTCTTCAACAGCAATAGGGTCAACCCCTGCAAAGGGTTCATCCAATAAAATAAATTTAGGATCAACCGCCAATGCGCGGGCTATTTCCGTTCGCCTTCTTTCGCCACCACTAAGGCTATCACCATTGTTTTTGCGTACATGGTGTAAATTAAATTCATCTAATAAACTTTCTAATTTCTTTTCACGCTCAGCTTTGGATAAATTGGTCATTTCCAATACCGCCATAATATTATCTTCTACAGATAATTTTCTGAATACACTTGCTTCCTGTGGTAAATATCCAATACCCATTTGAGCACGCTTGTACATAGGTAACTTTGTAATATTCACATCATTCAAAAAAACATCTCCTTCATCAGGTTTTATTAATCCCACAACCATGTAAAATGAAGTTGTTTTTCCTGCACCATTGGGACCCAATAATCCTACAATTTCACCCTGACTTACATTAATGCTGACCTGATTTACAACCGTACGGTTTTTGTAAGTCTTTATAAGGTCTTTGGTATGTATTGTTAAATTCAAAGTTGTTGTTTTCACAAAAATATAGAATAAAGAAATGCCGGTTAATAAAGTATTTTTACTTAACAGATGTTTGTGTAATAGCTTGCTTGTGTATATTGCATTAATTTATAGGAAAGTATGAAAGTAACTGAACATATTAATCAAGCAAAAGACACCTTAGTTTCTTTTGAAATTTTACCCCCACTTAAAGGCAAAAGTATTCAATCAATTTTTGAACATTTGGATCCTTTAATGGCTTTCAATCCAAGTTGGATTAATGTTACCTACCATCGCAGTGAAAGCATGTTTAAGAAAAAATCAGATGGTACTTTTGATAAAGTAGAAGTTCGTAAAAGACCCGGTACTGTTGGTATTTGTGCTGCAATAATGAACCATTATAAAATTGATACCGTTCCTCATTTTATTTGTGGTGGCTTTACCAAACGTGAATGTGAAGATGCATTGATAGATCTTAATTTTTTGGGTATTGACAATGTTTTGGTATTGAGAGGTGATGCAGAAAAAAACGAACCAAGTTTTATTCCCGATAAAGATGGACATGCGTATGCAATTGATTTGCAAAAACAAGTAGTTCATTTAAACAATGGATTATATTTAGACGAAGACATTCAAAATGGAGGAAAAACAAATTTTTGTATTGGCACAGCCGGATATCCTGAAAAACATTTTGAAGCACCGAATCTTGAAATTGATTTGCAACGCTTAAAAGATAAAGTTGATGCCGGTGCAGATTATGTAATGACACAAATGTTTTTTGACAACCAAAAGTTTTTTGATTTTGTAAAAGCTTGCAGAGATATGGGTATTAATGTTCCAATAATCCCGGGACTTAAACCAATAACCAACAAAAAACAATTAACAGTTTTACCTAGAATTTTTCATGTAGATATACCTACCGATTTATCGAATGCTATTATGAAATGCAAAACGGATTCAGAAGTGGAACAAGTTGGGACAGAATGGTTGCTACAACAAAGTAGAGAGTTGAAAGCCTTTGGTGTTCCGGTGTTACATTATTACACATTGGGCAAGCCTAAAGTAATTTATAATGTAGTAAAGGAGTTAGTATAATCACCCAATTCCTTACTTTCATTTTTTCTGAAAGGCTTTATTTTACAGTACTCCAAACAGCTGCATTCACTTTTACGGGATATTTCTTTTTCAATTCAGCAATCCATTTTTGTTCTAATACTTGCTGATAATCATTGATTACCAAACCTCTTGCATCATCGAAGGTTCTTACATGGGGTTGTGTGTGAACGGCAGTTACGTAAATAAACGTGTAAGCCTCGTCATTATTGATTTTTTCGGGAATTGAAATAAATCCTATACGGGATTCAACTTTTTGTTTAATAGGTAATTGATTGTTTTCGTAGCGGCTGCTATCTGTTGATATTGCTGTGCCATAACTGCTCACAATTTCTCTCCACTGGCGAACATTATTTTTTAATTTAACGGCTACTTCATCTGCAATATTTTTGGTTGTTGCAGTAACAATAATAGCACTTAAACCAGGAGCCCATATGTATTTTTGCTGATGTGTTGTATAAAAATTTCTAAGCCCGGCTGAGTCTTCACTTGCTTTTGTCCAAACATATTTATCCATTGCACCGAATAATAAATTAGCTTCATCAAATTCGTTGCATTGCTGTTGTAAGCCAGTATTAAATTCAATTAAATGATCATGATAATATTCACCACAAACAATTTTTTCATACTCTCTCAATAAAGGAATAGTGCTGTAATTTGAAAGCGGGTTACTACTTTGTTTGATTGCTTTTACAAATTTTGACCAGTCGCCCGCAGTTATTTTTTGTTTGGTAAATGAGAATAAAACAGTTGAAGGCGTCACTTTTTTAAATTCATTTAAAGACATGCCTTTAATAGCACTGTCTGTAAATATTAAAAATTCCTGTTCATCAAAAACGGCTGTTTTGAAATTGCACAAACTCATCCATTTTTTAGTAAGACTTTTCTTGGCTATTGTTAACCGATCTGCTTTTTCTACTTGTTGTTTGATTAATGCAGCAGTCATAGGTTCAGAGAAATCTTTACTTACAGGAGTTACTTCCAAAAGCTTTACAATATGGTATCCGTATGGGGTAACAAAGGGTTTGCTGATATCTCCAATATGCTGCATGCCAAAAACTTTTTCTTCAAAATCAGTATCAAATTGCCCTACTGAAATCTCAGGCAATATGCCAAAGTTATTTAGTGAAGCCCTGTCTGTACTGTATTCGGATACTAGTTTTCCAAAGTCAATACCACGATTAATTTTATTATAAACAGTGTCAGCAATTACTGCAAAATTTTTCTTGCTTTCTTCTGTTGCGCCTGGTGGAACTGTGATTAATATCTGTGCAATTTTTCTTTTTCCTGCGGCGGGTCTTTCAGAAATATTTTTAAAAACATGATAGCCTAAATTACTTTTAAATGGTGCTGAATATTCACCCGGTTTTAATTTGTATGCTTCATTTTCAAATTCGTAAGGCAAAGTAAAAACTGTGACATAGCCTAGCTTCCCTTTGTTTTGTTTGGTACTTTCATCATTAGAAAATGCAATGCTTATTTCACCAAAATCTTTCCCCGATTTCAAAGTTTCATAAGCTTTTGTAATTTGCTGGTTTGCCTGATTTGCATCAGTTCCGGGTTTTACCTCGACAAAAATTTGTTGCAACTGAATATCTTTTTGGCTTCTGTTGAAAGCCTCTTTTATCAGTGCATCTATATTGGCTTCTTCATTAATGAAATTATCTGTTATTTGTTTTCTGAAATTGTTGCTTTCGTATTTAAAAGAAGGCTGTTCATTCAGCTTTTCGTTATAAGCAGCTTGAACTTTTAATTTATAGTTGATGTATAAATCCAGATATTCTTTCAAAGCCTTTTTATTGTTGTGTTCATCAACAGTTGGATTTTTATAATAGGCTTTTAAAAACTCACTTTTATTTACTGATTTATTGCCGTAGGTAAATAAAGTTTGGCTGAATAATAAATGTGAACTACTTACCAATGTTGTAAGTAGCAATAGTTTTTTTATCATAAATTATTTAGTTGTCTGTGATTTTAGTTTCGCTGCAATCATATCATCAAATTGCTCAAGACTTAATTGTTTGGCGATGATTCTTTTTTTATCATCTAATAAATAAACGGTAGGCGTAATTCTTGCATCAAACAATTGTCTGAAACCCGCTTGGTTACTTTTCATTTCAGCATCTCTTGCTTCTTTGGTTTGATACACATGTGTCCATTCGTATAGTTTTTTTTCATTGATAAAACTTTTCCAATCGTTGACTGCATCATCATATATATAAACTGCATAAACTTTTAAACCCAATGCTTTCCATTTGGCCTGATAAAAAGAATCTATTTTAGGTAATTGTTCTTTACAATGTCCGCAATGCGGGTCCCAAAAAACAATCAATGTAAACTTTGCATCTACATCATACATTGGTTTTGCTTTGCCCAAAGTATCCGTTAAAGTAAGTATTGGAGAAGGCTCACCAATTTGATTTGCCATTAAACTATAAGCTCTGTCGAAAATCATTTTTCTGGAGGCTGGGTTTAAGAAAGTAGTATCTCCTTTGCTATAAAATTCATTGAACAAATACAAGAATACTTTATCCTGACCCATATATTCAGGGTTCACATATTTGTTGGTAAACTTGGTCAGTAAATATGGATATATTTCTCTTCCCGTTCTTGCAGAAAGCAACATGAACTTCACTTCTTTGATAATGGAATCCGGTTCGGGACTTACATAGTATTTAAAATATTCATCAACCTTTGGTTCAAAAAATGGTGTTCGCAATAATCTGTCGTCAAAGAAATTTACATCATTCCAAAAATTATCTTTTATAAAACGGTAGGGATATGCAGAATCTGGTTTTCCTTTAACAATCGGTATTGCAGGTGCTTTAGGGCGTTGCATTACGGTAAACAACATTCCCAATAATGAGTTAGGATATTTTTGGATAAAATTATCAATATAGTCTTGTCTTTCTGTATCAATTGCTGCAATTTCAGATTTGATTTTATTACTGTCACTTGCATTTTTTGCAGATGATAAACTCATTTCAAGATTGTATCGTTGTCTGCCTTTTACTGCGCTGATTGCAGAATAAGACTTGAATAAATCATTATCCGGTGATCCAATAATTTGTACTTTTTCTTTTTGTGCCGAATCGCCAACAATAGAAAAATGTTGTGCATCATCCATCAACAATTCAAATTGTATGGTGTATTGTGGTGATACAACAAAGTATATTCCACCAGTAAGTTTTGCTTCACTCTTAAAAGTGCCTTTGCTGTTGCCATCTAAATAAGCACTGTCGGCAAGTGTTTTGCCTTTGCCATAATAACTTCCTAGATAAATCCAGCAATTTTTAAATGGCGTAAGCGTAATGTTGATATTTCTTCCGGTTGTTTTTAAAACAGGAACAGCGGTTGTTTTTTTTTCTGCTGCAACAACATTTTTTTTAGGTGCAACAGCTATTTTTTTTGTTTGGCTGTGAGCAGAAATAACTGAAGCAAATAACAACGGAGCAAGTAAAAATTTATACATCATAAAGTACGAAAATTAAAAACGTAAATTTAAGCAAATGAACAATAGTGCCCGTTAATCATTTGCAAAACATTGTTAAGTAATATTTGGGAGGATAATGTCAAATCAGGATAGGTTTGTTATCCATTATTTTCATAACTACATTTGCTTCAGTGAAAAAGAAAAAACAACCCATCATATTACAAGATATTGTAGTAGAAGATTATGCAGCCGAAGGGAAATCTTTGGCTAAAGTAAATGGCAAAGTAATTTTTATTGAAAGAGCAGTTCCTGGTGATATTGTTGACATACAACTCACCAAAAATAAAAAAGACTGGGCAGAAGCATATCCCATTCATTTTAAGAAATATGCAGAACTCCGTACGACTCCTTTTTGTGAACACTTTGGAATTTGCGGTGGTTGTCAATGGCAAATGTTGCCCTATGCTCAACAACTGATATACAAACAAAAACAAGTAGCTGACAATTTAAGCAGAATTGGCAAAGTACTATTACCGGAAATGTTGCCAATTATTGGTGCCGAAGAAACGGAATATTATAGAAATAAAGTAGAATACACTTTTGCAACCAAACGTTTTGTTCCTACTCAAGAATTTAATCAATTGAAAAGTGAAGGACTTCCCGTTATCAATGAAGGAAACTATGCCGGATTTCATGCCAAAGGAATGTTTGACAAAGTAGTTGAAATTAACCAATGTCATTTGCAGGAAGAACCAAGCAATGCACTTAGAAAGGCAGTTGTAGCTTTTTGTAAAGACAATAACGTAGCAATGTATGACGTAAAAAATCATACAGGATGGTTACGCAATATGATGGTGCGAATAGCCACAACCGGTGAATGGATGGCAAATATTGTAGTGGGATTTGATGACCAAAAACTGATTAAGCAATTAATGGAATTTGTATTAGAAAAATTTCCAACTATTACAACATTGTTATACACCATCAACTTAAAACTCAACGATAGTATTTACGATTTAGAGCCTGTTGCATATTTTGGCAAAGGTTATATTTTAGAAAAACTGGAAGGCTATACATTTATTATCAGTCCAAAATCATTCTTTCAAACCAATACCAAACAAGCAGAAAAATTATACAGTGTAACCAGAGATTTTGCCGAGCTAAATGGCACGCAAACAGTGTATGATTTGTATTGTGGAACAGGAAGCATTGGTATTTTTGTAAGTGACAAAGCCAAAAAAATTATTGGAGTAGAAACGGTGCCCGAAGCAATTGAAGATGCCAAAAAAAATGCTGCATTGAACAACATTCAACATACTTCCTTTTTTGCAGGAGATGTAATTAAAATTTGTGATGATCAGTTTTTTGCTGAAAACGGTAAGCCTGATGTTGTTATAACCGATCCTCCTCGTGCAGGCATGCATGAAAAATTAGTTCAAAAATTATTGGAAGTTGAAGCTCCATTAATTGTTTATGTAAGTTGCAACCCTTCAACACAGGCAAGAGATTTAGCCTTGCTAGATGCCAAATATGTAATTACCAAAATCAGACCTGTTGATATGTTTCCGCATACGCACCACATTGAAAATGTTGTACAATTGAGACTAAGAAGTTGATATAAACACAACCTTTTATTAGTAATCGGAGTTTATTTATTAATTTGCTCACAGAAAATAATATCATTACCTGAATCATCATTAACATGACAGAATTTAGACCAACCCGATTTGAAATATTACCTACAGTTATTAAAAATTTACTCATCATTAATGGGTTGGTTTTTCTAGCTCAAATTACCATAGGCAAGCAAATAAACCTGGAAGATATTTTTGCATTACATACCTGGCAAAGCGATTTGTTTAAGCCATGGCAGTTCTTTACACACATGTTTATGCACGGAAATTTTTACCATATTCTGGGTAACATGTTTGCGCTTTGGATGTTTGGAAGCATACTGGAAAATGTATGGGGACCACAGCGTTTTCTTACATTTTATATTGTATGTGGTTTGGGTGCTGCATTATGCCACATGGGTGTTTTGTATTACGAAATGCAGCAAACGATTCGTCTTTTTAACGGACTGAGTTTTGAGCAACAACAAATGTATCGTGATGGCTTGTTGAATAAAGTAAACGAGGCCACACTTGGTGCAAGTGGCGCTGTATTTGGCTGTTTGGCTGCATTTGGTTATTTATTTCCCAATACATACATCTACGTTTATTATTTAATTCCATTAAAAGCAAAATGGTTTGTAATGATTTATGCTGGTATTGAATTAACACAAGCGATACAAAATTCTGCTGGAGATAACGTAGCACATGTGGCACATTTGGGCGGTGCATTGGTTGGTATTATTCTGGTTTATTTCTGGAATAAAAACAACAAGAAAACATTTTATTAATTGAAAAATTATGAGTTACAATTCTTCCAATACTTACAAAAGACCATTATTAGGCGCAACCAACAATAGTTTAATAACTTTAATTGCAATCAATGCTGTTGTATTTATTCTTTTAAATTTTTTACGGATTACTTATGCATTGGCATACGATACCAATCCTACTGCTGAAATTTTTTTTACTAAAGAAATATTAGACTGGTTTGTATTACCCGCTGATTTTGGAAAATTGGCAACAAGACCATGGACTATCATTACTTATATGTTTTCAACGTATAGCGTTTGGATGCTAATCAGCAACATGCTTTGGTTATGGGCTTTCGGTTATATTTTGCAAGACCTTGCCGGCAATAAAAAAATATTACCGGTTTATTTGTACGGAGGATTTGTTGGTGCCTTGGTTTTCATTGGCAGCATTCATTTAATTCCATATTTACACAAACCTGAACTTCTTAATTCATCATTTATTGGAGGCGGTGCTGCAGTAATGGCTATAGCTGTTGCAACATCCACACTAGCGCCGGACTACAGAATCTTTCCATTTATTAACGGAGGAATTCCTTTGTGGATTGTTACTGTAATTTTTGTGGCGATAGATTTTGCAAGTGTTTCAGGAAATAATGGAGCAATCGCTTTGGCACATTTATCAGGGGGTGCTATTGGATATGTATTTATGAAACAATCAGCCAAAGGAAATGATTGGGGCGAATGGATGTATTCATTTGCCGCTTGGCTGAATGATTTATTTCATCCAGAAAAGAAAATAAAATCGAAAAAGGAACAACATTTTTATAAAACAGATAAACCTCCTTTTACCAAAAAACAAAACTTCACGCAACAAAAATTAGATGCAATTTTAGATAAAATAAATACGAAAGGTTATGATATGCTTACTACAGAAGAAAAAGAATTTTTAAATAATGTAAGCAAAGAAGAAATTTAGCTGTTATGGCTGTTTATCAAAATAAAACAAAACAACTATTTTTTTTCTTAGGAAATATTTATACTGTATTGTATAGCTTATCTTGTTTAACTCCTTTTGTTCATCCAAAATATTTTTACGGGTTTACATTTCTGGCTTTATTGTTTCCATTTTTATTTGCCGGAATGTTATTGTGGCTGTTGATTGTTTTTATTTTCTTCCGAAATAGAATCTGGCTCTATGTATTACTATTGTTTTTGGGCTATAAAAATATTTTTTCTGTTTTTTCTTTTCATTCAAAACAACCATTTTCAGAAGTTAAACAAAACGGTACAATTCGTTTGCTTTCATGGAATGTAAAAGATTTTACAGATTCACAAATAAATTCTGATACACCCGGAAATCCAAGAAGGGCAATCATCAACTTCATTAAAAATTCCAATGCAGATATTGTTTGTATTCAGGATTATAGCGAATTTAAAGGCCCTGCTTTTTATTCTTCAATAACAGACATTAAAAAGGCGGGAAATTTTAGCTATCATATATTCAGTATTGATAGTGAAACCAAGTACCCTTATGCATTACATCAATACGGCACAACAATATTTTCTAAGTTTCCAATTGTTCATTCGGGTATTATAAACTATCATCCAATTAATATACAGGAATCATTGGCTTTTGCTGATTTAGTAATTGGTGATGATACAGTTAGGATTTTTAATACACATCTTCAATCAATGTATCTCAATTTTGATTATTTAAAAGAGGGGCTTGATGGTGTCGGAGAAATTGAAATTCCTTTTTTAAAAATACATACAAAAGCTCATGAAAGAATCAGGCATTACGATTTAAAGCATGCAAATCAGGCTGTATTTATTAAGTCTGTGATGGACTCAACAAAAATTCCTTTTATTTTTTGTGCAGATTTAAATAGTACCCCATCAAGTTATGTATACCATACTTTACAAAAGGGATTAACCGATGCTTTTGTTTCCAAAGGTTATGGATTTGGTCAAACCTATCAAAATATTTCACCAATTCTAAGAATCGATGTAGTACTTATGAGTAAATCTTTAAACCCTATTCAATATACTTCCCCACAATTACATTGCTCCGATCATTTTCCAATTGTTACAGACATTCAATTGAAGCAGTAATTTTATTACATTTATATCATGGGAAAACCAATTATCAGACGTGCCTTTAAAACTGTAATGCTTGTTGTAAATGCAATCATCATTCTGTTTTATTTATTGGCTTGTTTGTCTGCTTATCTCAACCCAAGCAATTGGTGGATAATCAGTTTGATTGGTTTAACATTCCCCTATTTGGTAATCACACTTTTTTTACTTGCAATCTTTTGGCTCATTGCAAAGCCTAAGCTGGCTTGGGTTTCATTGATAGTACTTTTAGTGGGTTGGAAACAATTTTCGGTATACTTTGCAACAAAAAGTACACCGCTTTTCAGTATGTCTAAATCAAATCACAGCATCAGAATTGTTAATTGGAATGTACAAAGCTTTAATGGATTAACTAGTAGTAAATCTGCTAAAAAATTAATTCGTACCGACATTGAAAATTCTATCAATACTTACCAGCCTGATGTTGTTTGTTTACAAGAATTTAATACATCAGGGAATAATAGTGATGCATCAGATAACATTGCATTATTCTCAAAAAATTATCCCTATCATTTTTTTTCAGAAGATTATCAGAGAGTGAAAGGAAAGTATAAAAGTGGTTGTATTATTTTTTCTAAAATTCCAATTATTGCAACAGGTAAAATAAAATTTCCGGTGGCAGAAAGTTTAATTTATGCAGATATTTTAAAGGACTCGGACACTATCAGGATTTATACCACACATCTTCAATCATTCAAATTTAAAAAAGAAGATTATGATGGAATTGATAATCTAGGAAACACCAATGATGAAGCGATTATAGCATCAAAAAATATTGTCAAAAAAATGAAGCTGGCTTTTACCCGCCGAAGCAAACAAGTTGAGCTTGTAAAAGAAAGTATCAATCAATCCCCCTATCCAAATATTCTTTGCGGTGATTTTAATGATGTGCCTTACAGCTATACTTATTTTATGCTAAAAGAAAACAGGAAAGATGCATTTTTAGAAAAACAATTTGGCATTGGCAAAACCTTTATAGGCTTGGCTTACAGCCTGCGGATAGATTATATTTTACCCGATAATCATTTTAACGTTCAGCAATTTGATTTGATAGATGAAAACCTGAGTGATCATTTGATGCTTGTATCTGATATAGAATTAATTTCAACCAATAAATAAATTTTTTCAAAATAACAGGTTGCTTATCTTCGATACTGATGAAAAACTACATTACATATCAATATAATTGCTGTTGTTGATTCAGCTATGTTCTACTTTTGCTACCAATGGGCATTTTTTAGTTTTCATTTTTTATTTCAAATTTTTCAATCATGTCACTCAAATTTTATAATTCATTAACTAGAACAAAAGAAGATTTTATTCCATTAACTGCAGGTCATGTGGGTATGTATGTTTGTGGACCAACAGTAAGTGGGGAAAGCCATTTAGGACATGCAAGACCATATATTACATTTGATGTTATTCATCGTTATTTTTTATATCTAGGTTACAAAGTTCGTTACGTTCGCAACATTACCGATGCCGGACATTTTGAAGAAGAAGGAAGACAAGCCGAAGATAAAATTAGCTCAAAAGCTTTACTAGAAAGATTAGAACCTATGGAGTTGGTTCAAAAATATACCAATCTTTTTCATTGGGCAATGAATGAATTTAATACAATTCCACCAAGCATAGAACCCACTGCTACCGGGCATATTGTAGAACAAATTGTAATGATTGAAAAAATTATTGCAGATGGATATGCTTATGAAATAAATGGCTCTGTGTATTTTGACGTAAACAAATACAACGACGATTTTACACCAAAAGGTTTGCCTTATGGTATGCTTAGTGGAAGAAATCTGGAAGATCAGTTGGATACAACAAGAACATTAGATAACCAAGATGAAAAAAGAAACAAAGCAGATTTTGCTTTATGGAAAAATGCACCACCCGAACACATCATGCGCTGGAAAAGCCCATGGGGAGAGGGTTTCCCGGGTTGGCATATAGAATGTAGTGCAATGGCAACAAAATATTTGGGCGGAAAATTTGATATTCATGGCGGCGGTATGGACTTACAATTTCCTCATCACGAGTGTGAAATTGCACAAAGTGCTGTATGCAATCATACTGCACCGGCTAATTATTGGCTGCACAATAATATGATTACAATTGATGGTAGAAAAATGGGGAAGAGCTATAATAACGTTATTAAATTAACGGAGTTGTTCAGCGGAAACCATCCAATTTTAGAACAGCCATATCATCCAATGACAATTCGATTTTTCATTCTTCAATCACACTACAGAAGTACATTGGATTTTAGTAATGAAGCATTGCAAGGAAGTGAAAAAGCATTGAAAAGATTATGGGAAGCATATGAAAATCTACAAAAATTAGAAACAGGAAATTGGCATGCAACTGATATTGAATTGAATGAAAAAGTAAATGCTTTAGTTGCAGATTTTGGTGCTTTTATGGATGATGATTTCAGCACTGCAAGAGTGATTGCAAACATGTTTGAAATTGCTCCAATAATCAACTCTTTAAAACACAAACAAATACCTGTTGAAAGTATCAGCAGTGAAACAATTACTTTGCTACAACAACAATTTAAAGTGTATTTGGAAGATATTTTTGGATTGAAAATTCAACAGGAAAGCAGCAATAAGCTAGAAGGTGTTTTACAAGTATTGATTGATTTGAGAAGTAAAGCAAAAACAAATAAAGACTTTCTTACTAGTGATACTATTCGTAAAGAATTACTCAGCTTAGGCATTCAGTTGAAGGATGAAAAAGATGGCAGTGTGAGTTACAGTTTTATTTAGTTAAAGCAGCCAAAACTTCTTTATCCAAAGGGGAAGTGCTTGTTGCAAATACATGTGTCAACACCCCATTTTCATTCACTAAAAATTTGGTGAAATTCCATTTAGGTGGTGTATTATTCCATCCATTTAAATTACTGTTCGTTAGCCATTTGAATACATCGTTTTGTGTATCATTTTTTATTACAATACTTTTTTGCATGATTGGAAAACTAACACCATAGTTGATTTTACAGAACTGTGCTATATCAGCATCTGTACCTTTTTCCTGTTGCTTAAAATCATTGGCAGGAAACGCAAGGATTATAAGCTTGTCTTTATGTTGTTGATATAACTTCTCTAATTCAGCATACTGAGCCGTAAAGCCACAATCGCTTGCAGTATTAACAAATAAAATTTTTTTGCCTTTGTATTGTTCCAATTGAAAACGTTTTCCCGAATTATCTGTAACAGTTAATGAGAAAAAAGATTGTGATGGCGATGTATTATTTACATTTTCCAATACTGCATATTTCTTATTTGCAAGATGGCTGCCCCACATTATTACAGCATAGAAATTTTTTAAAATGGATTGCTTTAAAGTCATGTTTTTTTGTTTTAAAAAGACCAATGCAATTGCTAGAATAAGACTAGTAACAATTGCTTTTTTAATCCATTTGTTTTTTAGCATAACGCTGTATTCGTTGGTACTTAAAATGTAAAAAAGTTATTATCGCAACAACAGTTTTATCCACTTTAATTTATTTTTAAAAGGGGGATATTTTATTGCAGGATCTAACCAAGTTGGTGTTTTCATTACCGGCTTGGCATGCGTAAATGTATAAAAACTTTGCTTGCCATGATAACTGCCAATGCCACTGTTTCCAATGCCTCCGAAGTGTAAGTTGTCATTTGCAAAATGATACACCGTATTATTTACACAACCTCCGCCAAAAGGAATTGTTTGCAACCAGTCCTCTTCTTTTTTTATTGAAGAAGTAAAAACATAAAATGATAAAGGATTGGGATTCTTATTAACCAATTCAACTGCTTCGGCTTTTGTTTTGAAGGTAAAAACCGGTAAAACAGGACCAAAAATTTCTTCGGTCATAATAGTACTATTGACATTGACATTGTCTAAAATAGTAGGTTCGATAAATAAATTTTCTTTGTCGTATTTGCCACCATACACAATAGTTCCCTGTTGTAAATAACTTAACAATGTATCAAATCTTTTTGCATTAATGATTCTTCCGTAGTCTTCACTTGTCACAGCTTCCTTTGTATAAAATGATGCAATGCTTTCTTTTAAAAACTGTAAAAACTGATCTTTCACCGATGCATGAATCAATAAATAATCAGGTGCAATACATGTTTGACCTGCGTTTAAAAATTTACCAATGGCAATTCTGTTCGCAGCAACTTTAAGATTGGCATCAGCTTCAATAACACAAGGACTTTTACCGCCAAGTTCCAATGTTACAGGCACCAAATCCTTTGCAGCCAATTGATACACGGCTTTACCTACCGCAATACTACCCGTGAAAAAAATATGATCAAACCTAAACTCATGCATCAATTGTGGTACAACAACTGCACCATCACCTGTTACCATTCGTATATAATTTGTATCAAAAATTTCATGAATAATTTTTTCTGTAATTGCAGTTGTAGCCGGCGTGTATTCACTTGGTTTTAATACCACACAATTGCCTCCTGCAATAGCACCTACCAATGGTGTAAACAATAATTGAAAAGGATAATTCCACGGGGAAATAATAAATACAACTCCCAATGGGTCATAATACATTTTACTGGTGCTTGGCAAATTCATTAAATTGGTAGCAACCGATTTTGGCTGCATCCATTTTTTTAAATCTTTCAGCATCAAACGAATTTCGGTTAAAACCATACCTGTTTCTGTAGTGTAAGCTTCGGCTTTGCTTTTGCCCAAATCCTGATGCAATGCTTCACTAATTTCAGATTCATATTTTTTGATGGTGCTTTGTAAAAGCAACAATTGTTGTTTTCTGAATTCATAACTTTTGGTAGCACCTGAGTTGAAATAATTTTTGATGGCTTGCATAATTTCGAAGTTAGTATTGAATTATACTTTATAATTAATTATTTTAGAAAAAATCATTACATCAAACTTCCAGCACACAAGCACCACCAATCTATATTATTGCTTGCATGTGCCGAAATTGCTTGCGAAGGTCGAGTTAAAATTTCTTTTTTTAAGATGCCATTAGCGACCAGTTTTTGTTTAGCTACTTGCGTAAACGCTACTGTTTCGGGGTGTTGTGCCCATTGTGCTTGTGGTGGCTCAAAACCAATTTTATCCTTTCGCCAAACAATCGATGAAGGCAATACATTGTTCATGCACAATCGTAACAAATGTTTGGTAAATCCATTTTGTATTTTCAATGATGATGGTAATGAGAAAATAAATGTTACCAATTCATGACTTAAAAATGGTAGCCTTACTTCTCTTCCATGAGCCATACTATTTCTATCTGCATAACGCAATAAATCTTCCAAGCCCAATTGCATGGTATCAAAATATAAAATGTCGTTCAGCTTTTCTACAGTGGGTTTATAGATTGTTTTTTTATTGGAAAAAGCTTCAATAAAATCTCGTTTCAACCATGGATTATGTTGTTGCTGTTGCCAAACATTTTTTTCTAATTGCTTGCTTGATAAAGCCGGCAATATTGCAGCTGCATAATTTTTAATTCCCCACGTAACATTTATTCCATGTTGTTTGGTATGATGTATTTCTGAACGAAGTGTTGTAAACTTTTTTTCAGCAATTAATTGTTGCCAGTACCAATGATAATATTTTGTATAACCCGCCAATGTTTCATCTGCTCCTTGTCCATCTAATAAAACCATTACCCCGTGCTGCTTTGCCAATTCGTACACTTTATATTGAGCATAAATACTACTTGATTGAAACGGCTCTTCCTGATGGTACAACAACTTCTCAAAATCATCTATAAAATCAACTGCAGTTGGAGTAGTTGTATAATTTTCAACACTAAATTTTGCTGCTACTTCATGAATGTATTTACTTTCATCTTTTTCAAAACCAGGGAATGTAGCAGAGAAAGTTTTTAGTTTAGAGTTTGAATTATTCAGTTTTGAAATAATCGCTACAATGCTTGAACTGTCTAATCCTCCACTCAGCGAAGTGCCAACCGATACATCGCTTCTCAATCTTCTACTGACAGATTGTTGCAATAGTTCACCAAACTTTTCCTGTATTTCATGAATCTTGGTTATAGCTGTTTTTGATTCTTTATCAATATCCCAATACCGTTCTACATTGAGTTGTTTTGTAGTGGGTAAATAATATAAATATGATGCTGCCGGCAACTTTGAAATGTTGTTGTAAAATGTAGTTGCCCCGGAAGTAGGATTACTTACAAATCCATGAGATACATAATTTATTAGTTGTGTGTTATTGATGGACTTGTCAATACCATTTGCCCATAAGGCTTTTATTTCACTGGCAAAAACAAATTGTTCATTATCGATGAAATAATAAAATGGTTTTTCACCAAAACGGTCTCTTGCTGCAAACAATTGTTGTGTTTGATTGTCCCAGATGGCAAATGCAAACATGCCGTCAAAGTATTGTAAACATTGATATTTGTAGCAATCGTATGCTGCAAGAATTACTTCAGTATCAGATGCGGATTTAAATTTGTATCCTTTTTGTTGCAAGGTCAATTTAAGCTCTAAGTAATTATAAATTTCACCATTATACGTAATAGTGTAACGACCTAAATAATGCATAGGTTGTGCTGCATTATTGCTTAAATCAATTACAGATAATCTTCTGTGAGCGAAACCAACTTGTTGTTGTTCATTGATGAAAAAGCCTTCACCATCCGGACCACGATGCTGCAATGCGTTTGCCATCAGTTGCAACTTTTGTTGTTGCACTAAGGACGAGTTATTGGAAACAATGCCTGCAATACCGCACATGATTTTAGTTTAGGATTTTAAAAAGGAAGAAGTACATTCTATCTGCCTTACAAACTAATTGGCAATGTTGCTTTTACATCATCCCACAACATCAGCAAATTAGCTCCAGTTTTTGTTTCTTCGAAATACAATGTCAACGCTTCAATAGTTTCAGTATTTTTTTCAATAGAAATATCTGTTCGCAATAAATCTTTTTTACTATCGTAAATAAAACTACCCCATGCAAAATTATCTTTGTTTAAAATGATGGTCCATTTGTTTACCTGAGGGATACAGAATATTGTATATCTCCCCTTAGGAACAACCTTACCTGTAATTTTTACATTTTTAAAAAATTCAATTTCAGTTGCTTCATTGGCACCCATACGCCACACTTCATTATACTTGATGATTCCATCAAAAATAATACGATTGCTTTTTTGCGGGCGACCATAAATGATTCTTGCAGTTAATGAAACATCTTTCATTTTCCCATTCATTTTTAATAATGGAAAATCTTTTGGCCAATAGCTCATATCCATTGGGCTTTTGTCTAATTCAGTTGGCTTTTGTTGTGCAATAATTATAGTGGTAAATAAAATGGCGCAGGAAAACAAAATGGTTTTTTTCATATTATGATTTATGTATGCGAATATAATCCGTGTTAATGTTTATTAATAAAATTTACAATTGATTTTGCAAAATCCTGATTCAATGGCAATGAAGATTCGGTATAAGTTTTTCTGTTTTTATCTGCACAATCAGCAGTTGTACTTTTTAAGGTATGTGTCATAAAATCAATCAACTTTATTTCACTTTTAGCATTGGCCTCATGAAGTTGTGTTGCTTGTTCTGTTTTTACTTGTACATCACATGTTCCCTGAATGATAAGTACAGGAATAGTCAACTTTTTTATTTCTAGTGACGGATTGTATTGCAACCAGGAAATCATGTAGGGTTGCACACTTGGCCTGAACAAACTGTATAAATATTTTGGAACGCTATCAACTAATTTTTTTTGATGAAGTTGTTCCATAATGGTTTTCACTTCTTCTCTTATTTTTTCGGGTTGTGTTTTTACTTGTTCATTGATAATTACATCTATTGATTGTGCAGCACCACTAATAGAAATATAACCTGCCGCATGAACGCTTTGTGCTGCAACCATTCCGATTAGTGAACCCTCGCTATGACCTGCAAAATATATTTTTTTATAGCCGAGGCTATCTTTCGCAAAATTGTAAATAGTAACGGCATCGCTGATGAAATCTTCAAACGTCATTTTGCTTTCATCCAAAACCAATAATTTGCTTTTTGCAATGCCTCTTTTATCGTAACGAATACTTGCAATGTTCGCTTTGTTTAAAGTATCAGCGATTAGTTGATATGTATTACATTTTACTCCCAATGGGTTATTGCCATTTCTGTCTGTTGGTCCGGAACCTGCAATGATGATTACTAATTTTTTTGATTTTTCAGGCTGATTGAAAGTGCCTTCAATATTGCCACCATTGATTGCGATAGCTATATTTCTTTTTTGTGCATTTATGAAAAGCGAAGTTGCTAATAGTAAAATGCAAAACAGTTTTTTCATAAACCAATTAATTATTTGAAAGAAAATTTTCGATAGTTGTAAATGTTGCTTCTTGTTTTAAATCTGTAATTAAACGATGTAACCTTTCTTGCAAACCTATTCCACACAAACGTTTTACATAATTGGGCAAATTATAATGATTGATTTCAGTAAATTCCCATGGATGAAAATACAAACAGATATAGCCATCTTTTCTCAATGTTTGCAAAGCTAATTTTTTAAACAAACTGTAAGGATAATTTTTAAATCCCAACCAAAACAAAGGCAATCGCAAATTCGGAGAAACACTTGCCGGCAAACGAATCATGCCTTCGTCCATATATTTTGTACGGGGCAAATGAAAGTTGTTGTACCTGCCCGGCAACCATGTTGGATTAATAGACGAATCGTACGTGTAGCCTGCTTTTATTACCTCTTCCATGGCTACGTAACGCATACGAGGCATGCGCAGACCTGTTACTTTTTTCCCTGAAATTTTTTCTAAAGTAATTTTCGATTGCAACAAATCTTCATTCTTAAAAGCAGAATGATAAAAAGTATGAGAAGCTATTTCATGATGCTTGCCAAGTTGTTGTATTGCTTCAGGAAAATACAATGCAAAATTTGCAGTAGTAAATAAGGTAGTTGCAATTTGATGTTCCTGTAAAATTGGCAACAATGCATCTAGACCTTCTTTACCTTTTTGCATTTGTTCATTTGCATCAATATTAAAATTATATTCTAATGGAATATCAAACTCTTCTACATCAAAACTCATCAGCACCAATGGGTTCATGATAGATTACTTTCTTTAATGACGTAATGTGGTCTCTGTTTGCTTTGTATAAATAATTTGCCAAGATACATTCCAATAATTCCCAAAATCATTAATTGCAAACCACCAAAAAAGGCAATCGTTACAATTACAGAAGCCCATCCATTAATGGTATGTCCAAAATACATGCTGTACAACACATAAGGAATGTACAATAATGATAACAGTGAAAAAGTAAAGCCCAGATAAATAGCAATGCTCAAGGGTTTTATACTGAATGATGTAATGCCTCTCAATGCAAGCTGCATCATTTTTTTATAGGTGTATTTGCTTTCTCCATATTTACGTTCTGCCGGCTCGTATTCAATTCCCACTTGTGTAAAGCCAATCCATTTTACTAGGCCTCGCCAAAACAAATCCATTTCGCTGAAAGTTCTGCAAATATCAACCACACGTTTATCCATTAATCTAAAATCTGCTGTGCCTGCTTCGAGTTCTATATCGCTCAATCGGTTCATCAGTCCATAAAACATATTACTTGTTTTACGTTTCATCATTGGTATTTCCTGATGGTCTTTTCTTATCGTATAAACAATATCATTACCAGCTTCCCAATGTTTAATTAATTCGGGTAATAATGTTGGCGGATGTTGCAAATCGCCATCCATGGTAATTACTGCATCTGCGTTGCTTGTATCTAATCCAGCTTTTAATGCATTTTGATGTCCAAAGTTTCTCGATAAAGAAATATAAAAAATATTGTTGCGTTGTTGTGCTTCTTCTTTCAACACATCTTTAGTACCGTCGTTGCTGCCATCATCAACAAACGTAATGGAGTATTGATAAGGCAATGCATCCATTTCGGTACACAGTTGATTTATGATCAACGGTACATTTCCTTTTTCATTACAAACAGGAATAACAATGGCAATTTTTTTATTCATATCGGAACTTACCTGTTTTTATTTGTTGACGGTATTTTGATAGTAACTATTGTATAAAGACAAACACAAATACAATAGTTTAAGCGAAAATAGAACAATTCGCCGCTTATAAATACGATATAGCGAAGGTTTAATTTTTTGGTGCGTTAAAAAAATTACATTTGCACCCGAAAAGTTTTTATCCCTTAAAAACCAAATTTTAACGAATACCAATACCAATTATTATGATTAAAGGACCTGTATCACAGTTTATCGAACATCATTATCGTCATTTCAATGCTGCGGCATTGGTAGATGCAGCGAAAGGTTATGAAACACATTTATTAGATGGCGGGAAAATGATGGTAACCCTTGCAGGTGCTATGAGTACAGCAGAATTGGGTATTTCATTTGCCGAAATGATTCGTCAGGGTAAAGTAGATATCATCAGTTGTACAGGTGCTAACTTAGAAGAAGATGTGATGAACTTAGTAGCACATACACATTATAAACGTGTGCCTAATTACCGTGATTTAACGCCACAAGACGAGTGGGATTTGTTAGAAAATCATTACAACCGTGTTACAGATACTTGTATTCCCGAAGAAGAGGCATTCAGAAGATTACAAAAGCATTTGGTACAACAATGGAAAGATGCTGAAGCAAATGGAGAAAGATATTTTCCGCATGAATTTTTGTACAAAACAGTTTTAAGCGGCGATTTGAAACAGTATTATGAAATTGATCCTAAAAACAGCTGGATTGTAGCTGCTGCCGAAAAAAATATTCCAATTGTAGTGCCGGGTTGGGAAGACAGCACAACGGGCAACATTTTTGCGAGTTATGTAATTAAAGGCGAATTGAAAGCAAGCACCGTAAAAAGTGGTATTGAATACATGGTATGGCTAACTGAATGGTATAGAGCAAACAGTAGCGGAAAAGGTGTTGGATTTTTTCAGATTGGCGGTGGTATAGCCGGAGATTTTCCCATTTGCGTTGTGCCAATGATGTACCAGGATTTAGAGTGGCATGATGTGCCGTTTTGGAGTTATTTCTGTCAAATAAGCGACAGCACTACTTCTTACGGTTCTTATTCGGGTGCAGTGCCTAATGAAAAAATTACTTGGGGCAAATTAGATATTGCTACACCCAAGTTTATTGTAGAAAGTGATGCTACGATTGTTGCACCATTGATTTTTGCATGGATTTTGGGTTGGTAATTTTTTGTTACATTGAGCTTGTCGAAATGTAATTGATGATTTTGCCAGTTGTAAAAATTAACATACAGAAAATTTTTTTTAGACCCAACATCTGCTAATTTTGAATTATAAAAATAAATTATGAAAAAAATCTTGCTTTCTTTAGTATTAATGGTTGCAGTATTTGCAACGAATGCACAAACAAAAGTTTCTAAAACTACCATAGTTGGAAAATGGAGTTTAGCTGCAATGGATATTGATGGTATGTTATTTTATGATATTGACAAAGATTCATTGTCTTTAGGTTCAGCTATTATGACGCAATTGGCTGCAGCAGGGCAAGACAGCGCAGGTGCTGTTGATATGATGAAAGGACAATTGGGTGCAGTAAAAGAGTTGGGTTTTGAGTTTTTAGCTGATGGCACATTTAAAGCAAATGGCGGACCACAAGGCTCAGAAGGTGGAACATACTCTATTGATGAAGCTACCGAAACTATCACTATGACCAACAAAAAATCAGGCGACAAAAAAGAAATTGTTACTTCTTTTAAAGATGGGAAATTAGTGTTCAATATTCCTGCAGAAGGACCGGGTCCTAAGCAAGTATTGTACTTAAAAGTTTCAAAAGATTAATACAAACTTATAGATAAAAAAAGCCCAACTGATTCAATCGGTTGGGCTTTTTTTTAGGGGAGATTTATTTCACAATTAGCTATACATTTTTTCAATGACGTCTTTCAGTTTATCCATCACTACTTTTCTTTTTACGCTAAGCTTTGGTGTCATTTCTCCTGTTTCAACTGTCCATTCGTTGGGTAATAATTCAATTTTTTTCACCTGCTCTACATGATTGAACAATTGATTGAATTCTGTAACAATTGTATTAAACAATTCCAACACTTTGGGTTCTTGTATGGCAGCGGTGTTGGTGGTAAATGGTATGCCTTGTGTTTTCATCCAATCTTTTAGCGTAGCAAAAGAAGGCACAATTAATGCGGCTACAAATTTTTTATCGGCGCCTACAACAATTACTTGCTCAATAAAAGCACTTTCTTTTAATTTGTTTTCTATAGGTTGCGGGGCAACATATTTTCCGCCACTTGTTTTAAACAATTCTTTTTTGCGGTCGGTAATTTTCAAATATTTATTGTCTACCCAAATGCCAATATCGCCGGTGTGTAACCAGCCGTCTTTCAACACTTCAGCTGTTAAATCGGGGCGTTTGTAATAGCCATCCATTACGGTTGGTCCTTTTACCAAAATCTCTCCATCTTCAGCAAGCTTTACTTCAAGCCCGTTCATTGGTGGTCCTACGGTACCGTATTTGCTGCCGCCTTTTTCTCTTCTGTTAACAGAAATAACTGGGCTGTTTTCTGTTGGTCCGTATCCTTCGTACACAGGGATTCCTGCGCCATTAAAAATGCGTAATAGTTTTTCCTGACAAGCTGCACCACCGGTAATGATAAAGTTGATGTGACCGCCCAATCCTTCTTTCCACTTTACAAAAACCAATTTTCGGGCAATTGCCAATTGAAGATTATAGAAGAAACCACCATCTACCAAATTATCATATTTTTCAGCTAGTGCTACACTCCAGAAAAATAATTTTCTTTTAATCCCGGTGAGTTCATTGCCTTTCAGCATGATTTTTTCATATACTTTTTCCAACAATCGAGGCACGGTGCTAAAACCATCGGGTTGTACTTCTTTTAAATTATCGGCAATTGTCTCCATGCTTTCGGCGTAATAAATACTGATGCCGCTGTACATATAAATGTAGCTTGCTACTTTTTCAAAAATGTGGTTCAGTGGCAAGAAACTCAACACTTTACTTTGCGGATTGTCTGCAAAAGGAAAACTTGCTTTGGCAAGAAATACACAGCTTACAATATTGGTATGGCTTAATACCACTCCTTTCGGAACGCCTGTTGTGCCTGATGTGTAGATGATGGTAGCGGTGTGTGATGTAGGAATTCCTTTTTTTATTTCGGCTACTTTTTCTAAAGAAGCAGCATCTGCGAGTTCAATTACTTTGGTGTAATGATCGGCATTTTCTACTTCATCAAACGTATAAATATTTTGAAGAGACGGAACATTTTTTTTGATGTTGTTTACTTTTTCATACAAAGTAGCATCACCAGTAAATATGTATTTAACTTGTGCATCATTTAAAATAAATTCCAGTTCCAAAGGATTTGTGGTTGGATAAATAGGTACAAATACTGCACCTAATTGCTGAACAGCAAAATCGGCAAACAACCACTCGGGGCGGTTGGCACTGATGATGGCAACTTTATCACTGCCTTCTGCTGTACAATCGTTGCAACGAACCCCCAATTTATAAAGTCCTGCAGATAATTTATTTACGGTATCTGCTACTTCGGTTGTACTATGGTGTTGCCAAATGCCTTTCACTTTTGCATTCAACATATCACTTTTTGGAAATTTGTCCAGTTGATATTCCAACACATCAAACAATCTGAAATTTGGATAGTCTGCCATACGATTTAAATTAAAATGATACTACAAATACAGTAAAACTTGATTGTCTATCATCCTTTTGTGTATTGGGATGTGGTATAAACAAGCAAATTCGTGTTACAAAATAAACAATTACAACCAAATAAAAATCTTTTGGTGTTAACCAATTTATTTTGGAAATGCTAATATACAAAGCGTTGCAGCAAGATTTAAGTTTCGATAAACGAAAAAGCAAATAAAACTTGCCCTGTAAACTGAAGCAATTGTTTACTTTCGTGTACAATTAAATGTACGATCATGATTAAAACCGGCAATCCAATTATTAGTATTTATACTGAAATGACTCCCAATCCGGAGACAATGAAGTTTGTTGCGAATAAATTATTGTATCCCGGCAAGAGTATAGATTTTGCAGATGAAAGCTATGCACAACCTTCGCCTTTGGCAAAAGAATTGTTTAGTTTTCCATTTATCAAAAGTGTGTTTATTGCAAGCAATTTTATTACGCTTACAAAAACTGCTGATACCGATGACTGGCAGGATGTGATACCAACTATTAAACAGTTTTTAAAAGATTATTTAGAAAACAATGGTGTTGTTGTAAATGACGAAGAGGTTGCTAAAATAAAGCAAGAAGCCACCAATATTGTAAGTGCAGATGATGATGATATTGTAAAACGTGTGAAAGAATTATTGGAAAATTATGTAAAGCCTGCTGTTGAAATGGATGGCGGTGCAATACAATTTAAAAGCTATCATGAAGGCACTGTAAACCTGGTGTTACAGGGAAGTTGCAGTGGTTGTCCGAGTAGCATGATTACTTTAAAAGCAGGAATCGAAGGAATGATGAAGCGTATGATTCCAGAAGTAAAGGAAGTAGTAGCTGAGGCTGAGTAATATTTGAACGATATGCTGATGATTGTTTTGGTAGCTAAGGATTTAACGATACTTTAATTTTATTTTTTGTTTGTGTTGAATTTTAATTAATAACACTTCTGTACTTTCATTCTTGTAAACCTGCAACATGCAGGAATCATTCACCAAAAACTAAAAAAGATGAAATACTTTTTACTATTCTTTTTTACCACAGCGATTTATACAGCAAATGCACAATCACAATTAGTGCCGGATCAAAATCCAAATTACATTGTAAGCCAACATCATTACACAAGAATTTTAGACTCTTTGCAAATTACAATGAATACTACTGTTCAGGATACCTATAAAGCATACGATTGGTATGAGGCTAAGTTGGAAAAAAAACAAAACAGAATTAATACCCGTTATCAGGCAAGATTGATAAGAGCCGAAAACAGTAATTATAATTACAACTATGGTTATAATTACAACAACAATTGGGGTTGGGGTTACCAACGCTTTTTTCCTTCAATAGCATACAGAACAGGCAATTGGTGGTTTAGATGGTAGAAAAATTATTTCTGTTATTTAACCCAATGCATCTTTTCAATTTCAAGTTTTATACTACAAAAAAACACATCACCAAAACATAACCAAATGAAAAAAATCAGCATTCTTTTTCTTGGATTTACTTTAGTACTTGCATCTTGCAGCAATCGTAAAGTATCCCGTATTGATCCTTCTGAAACGCCTGATATCAGTGGCAGCTGGAATAATACAGACAGCAGATTAACTGCAGAAGAAATGATTAAACAATCATTGTCTGAAAAATGGTTATCCAATCATTTGATGGAAAAAAGCAAAAAGCCTGTGGTAATTGTAGGAATGGTAACCAACAAAAGTCACGAACACATTGAAGCGGAAACTTTTATGAATGATTTGGAAAGAAGTTTTATTATGACAGATAAAGTTGGATTGGTACAAAGCGGTAAAAAGCGAGACCAAATGCGTGCTGAAAAAGCAGATATGCAAACCAATGCATCTGTAAGCACGATGAAAAAATTTGGATTGGAAAAAGGTGCTGATTATATTTTACAAGGAAGCATCAACTCTATTGTAGATGCCTACAAGAAAAAGAAAACAGTTACTTATCAAATCAATTTAGAGTTGACCAATATTGAAACCAATGAAGTGGTTTGGATTGGCGAAAAGAAAATTGCTAAGCTCGTTAAGAATTAATTTAAGCTGAACAATGCGCATAAAAAATTACAGCAAACAGGCATTTATAGTAGGGCTATTGATGCCTGTTTTGTTGTGTAGTTGTGCTAGCTATAATACCAGGGTTGCCGATTATTATAGTAGCTTACAAAATGGACAATATGCAAAAGCCTTGCATTTGTTGGAAAAAAACAAGCTGCTGAAAAAAGAAAGAAATAAGCTGCTTTATCTTCTTGAAAAAGGAAACCTCTTTCATTTAATGCAATCATACGATAGCAGTAATGTATGCTTTAATACGGCAGATTATTTTATAGAAACAACTCGAAAATCTTTGGGAGATGTAAGCAAAAGCTATCTCTTAAATCCCATGATGCAAACCTATTTGGGCGAAAGTTTTGAAAGGCTGTTGATTCATTATTACAAAAGTTTGAATTATTTGGCATTGAATAAAACAGATGATGCAATAGTTGAAGCAAGAAGAATAACACTCTCTAACAACGCATTGTCTGACCAACAAACGAATAAAAAAAAATACAATAAAGATGCGTTTGCAACAAACCTACAAGGCATGTTGTATGAACTGAATGGCGATATTAATAATGCATTTATTGCCTACAGAAATGCAGCTGATATTTATTTAGCGAATGGCAACAGTTACTATGGAGTAGCAATGCCAAATCAATTAAAACAAGATGTATTAAGAACGGCAAGCCAAATGGGTTTTGACAATGAAGTACAACGATATGAGCGATTGCTGAATACCACATTAAATAGTACAAAAACAGATGGCGGTTCATTAATTGTATTCGTTGAAAAAGGAACAGCACCTGTAAAGAAGGAACAAAACTTTACACTTACACAAAACAAAAATGGTATTAATGGGTATTATTATTTTGACGAATTTGGTAATCAGGTAAATGTGCCCTTTGATTATGGATATTATTCATTGAGCCACCGTAACAACAATGCCTTACAGGATTTTAGAATATTCAGAATAGCAATTCCTTATTATGAACTTACATATACCAATAAAATGGCGGTTGGTATTATGGTTCAACAAAAAACATACACAACAGAAACAGCACAGGATTTTAATACATTGGCTGTTAAGGTTTTAAAAGAAAGGTTCTTGACAGAAATGGCAAATGCAATTGCAAGGCAAATGACAAAACGATTAACAGAATATGCTGCGCAAAAAGGCACTGAGTCTGCTTCAAAAAGTAATAGTAAAGAAACAGATGATAAGAAAAAGGAACGCAAAGCAAAATCAGATGGTGAAATAGCTGGATTGGTAATGAACTTAATTAACAATGCTACCGAAAAAGCCGATACCCGCAACTGGCAAAGCTTACCGGCTTATATAGACTACATCAGAATCCCATTACAAAAGGGAGAGAACCAAATTTCAATATTAGGTAATGCACCACAAAGTTTTACTGTTAATGGAAATGGTAGCTTGCAAATAATGAGCATCAAAAAATAAAGTTCAAAAATATTTTATTGTTCAGGCTTACTTCATTTTCCATGCTTCTATAATTTCTTCGGCGTGTTGTTTACTTTTTGGCTTGTGAAATATTTTTTGGATAACCCCTTTTTCATCAATCACAAAAGTGGTACGCAATAAGCCCATGTATTTTTTTCCGTACATCTGCTTTTCGCCCCAAACCCCATATTTTTCAATGATTCCATTTTTTATATCTGCAATTAAAGTAAAAGGCAAATTATGTTTTGTCTGAAATTTTTTGTGCTTAGTTTCATCATCCGGACTTACACCAACAACGGTAAATCCTTCTTTTTGCAAAAGGGCATAATTGTCTCTCAAATTACAAGCTTGTACGGTACAAGTCGGTGTATCATCTTGCGGATAAAAATAAAGAACCACTTTCTGACCTTTAAAATCGTCAAGAGAAATTGTTTTTCCTAATTCATTTTTTCCTTTAAATGCTGGGGCTTTCATGCCTTCTATTAATATTGCCATTGTATTATTTTTTTGATGTCTTTTTTCTTTTAATCGCTTTACTTTTCTTGTGGTTTGATTTTACAATTGGTAAGCCTTTTGTAAACTCAAATTGTTGTTCACTTATGTTGCCACATTCATCTGCAGCTGAAATTTTTAATTCATGTTTTCCCAATGCACAATTTTCATCAAAAGTGTACATAAAGTAACTATTTTTTCTGCTAAACATCAACCATTTGCCATCTAACGCTGCACTGAATTTTTTGATGCTGCTGCTGTTATCCGTTACTTTCAAAATTATTTGCTGCTCGTTGTTAAACAACATTTTTTGAGGAAAGTTCACTGGTGTAATTGTTGGAGGAATTGTATCTATAACAACTTCAACATCTCCAAATGCATCTAATGTTGTGTTTGCAACAATTATTAAATTTGGGTTTCCATTAATTTTTTCAATAGAATTTTCTTTTGTAATGACAACTTTTTTGGTTTGTCCGCCAATTGGATTTTTTACTTTCACCAATAATTTATTTTCATATTTCAACGCAATCGAATCCAATGGAATGCTGATGTAGTAAG
Organism: Chitinophagaceae bacterium; assembly: GCA_947488765.1. Classification (GTDB taxonomy): domain Bacteria; phylum Bacteroidota; class Bacteroidia; order Chitinophagales; family Chitinophagaceae; genus UBA1930. The sequence continues at coordinate 110,676 of CANLAE010000001.1, forward strand.
GATCTTCGACAGGTATTTGATAATCGCCAATGTGCAATAAATTGGATGCATAAGGAAACCCATTTCTTATTTCTTGTGTAATTGCAATCAATGCTGTATCAAATAAAGTTGTTGATTGTTCGTTGCTCCAGACTTTTACATTGGCAATACTTGCATCAGAATTTATATCAGGATAATTAGTATTGAAATATTTTTTTATTGCGTATGGAATTTTAGCATCTGTTTTTTCTTTGTCTAAATCAGGTTGGTATTGAATGGAACAATGGATATTAGAATTATTTCCGGCAACATCTTTTACATCAATTGATATAGTATGAATGAGTGTATCTTTTAGTTCAATGAAAAGGGGATTGGTTATGGGCTTGTTTTTTTGCAAGAGTTCATCATACAAAATATTGTTACCAATTTTTGCAATATGCTGAATGCCTTTTTGATTATGAATTAAAAAAGGATAATCAATAGAACCATTGATATAGCTGCTTTTGTTGGTATTGATGGTATTGAATTCAAATCCGTTATTAATAATGCCATCTACAAATACCGAGGCACTATAAATGCCATAATAATTAGGAGAAATATCTGTTTTGTCATCGGCATTGATACCGAAACTAAATTTATTGCTCCCAATTTTTACTACAGAATCAAAAGTAATAAAATCATTACCTTCTTTGTGCAAAGCAATTACATGGTTGTCTGTAAAATAAGTGCTGTATCTTCTGTCGTACCAATACAAGCCTTTGATTCTTGGTGGTGTATGATCGGCAACATTTAAGCCAAATAAAAGCGGATTAATATTTCTTGTGGCATTACCAATATCTTCTCGAATTTCAAAATGCAAATGTGGTCCTTGACTACCGCCTGTATTGCCACTCAAAGCAATGAATTGACCTTTATTTACCTGAAATTGATTGGGTAAAAACGTGATGTCTTGTTCCCACTTTTCCGTTTGATATTGTTTGATTTTTACAAAATGATTCAGGGTGTCATAAAAATTATTCAAATGCCCATAAACACTCGTATATCCATTGTTATGGGTAATATATATTGCTTTACCGTAACCATAATGTTCTATTTTAATTCTGCTGATATAACCAGCTGCCGCCGCATATACGGGAAGGTTTTCTTTTTGTTGCGTTCTCAAATCAAGCCCCATGTGAAAATGGTCTTTTCGTAAATGACCAAAATTTCCGGATAATTGAATAGGAATACCCAAAGGGTTACTGAAAAAATTTTGTGGATAGGATTGATTGGATAAAGATTGGGCCTGCGCAAAAGCAATACCTACACAATAAAAAAGCACATAAAACAATACCAACTTACGCATAATCAAATGTACTAAACGAATTTTGTTGTTTTAATGATATTATTTTTTAAATTTTTGATGCTGATTGCTAAATAAAATCTATTTCAAAAGTGAACAGACCTTACATTTGCACAATTTGTTTTTTTAGAAAGTTGAAGGGGTGCGAGGAGTTGAAAAGGTTAAAAGAGTCTAGTCTAATAGTTTAGTATAGTTTAAACTTCCTTGCTTTATAAAGAGATACAGTTGAAGGGTGCGACGCAACGGAAGCAAAATAGAAATTCTACAGTTGATTAAAAACAATATTATGCCTAAAGACAATTCAATAAAATCGGTTTTAATTGTAGGTTCTGGACCCATCATTATTGGTCAGGCCTGTGAGTTTGATTACAGTGGTTCTCAAGCGGCTAGAAGTTTGCGTGAAGAGGGTATTAAAGTGTATTTAATCAATAGCAATCCTGCTACGATTATGACCGATCCAATGATGGCAGATAAAGTGTATTTATTGCCATTAAACGTAGAAAGTATTGAGCAAATTTTGCAGGAAAATCAAATTGATGCGGTATTGCCAACAATGGGCGGACAAACTGCGTTGAACCTTTGCAAAGAGGCTGATGAAATGGGCATTTGGGAGAAATACAATTGTAGAATGATTGGTGTGGATGTTGCTGCAATTAATACTGCCGAGGATAGAGATTTGTTTAGACAATTGATGGTGAAAATTGGTATTCAAGTTGCGCCAAGCCATGTTGCCAACAGCTTTTTAGAAGGTAAAGAATATGCACAACAAATTGGGTTTCCTTTGGTAATTCGTTCATCATTTACATTGGGCGGAAGCGGTGGCGGATTTGTACATGACAAAAGCGAATTGGATGAAGCTTTGAAACGCGGATTGGAAGCAAGCCCGATACATGAGGTGTTGGTAGAAAAAGCAGTTTTGGGTTGGAAAGAATTTGAACTTGAATTATTGCGTGATCAAAATGATAATGTTGTAATTATTTGTACAGTAGAAAATTTAGACCCAATGGGAGTTCATACTGGTGATAGTATTACCGTTGCACCGGCTATGACGTTGAGTGACACTGCATTTCAAGATATGCGCAATAAAGCAATTTTGATGATGCGCAGCTTAGGAAATTTTTCCGGTGGTTGTAATGTGCAATTTGCATTAAACCCTGAAACAGAAGAATTGATTGCGGTAGAAATTAATCCTAGGGTTAGTCGTTCATCTGCATTGGCAAGTAAGGCTACAGGATATCCGATTGCAAAAATTGCTGCAAAGCTGGCAATTGGCTATAGTTTGGATGAATTGAAAAATCAAATTACACAAACTACTTCTGCTTATTTTGAACCTGCATTAGATTATGTAATTGTAAAAGTTCCTCGTTGGAATTTTGATAAGTTTAAAGGGGCGAATGACACATTGGGCTTACAAATGAAAAGCGTTGGAGAAGTAATGGCTATTGGAAGAAGCTTTACTGAAGCGATACAAAAGGCTTGTCAGAGTTTGGAAAACAACGCCGTAGGACTTGGATATTATGGCAAAAGTTTGATGAAGAGTGAGGAGATTTTAGAATACATTAAGGTTCCGAAGTGGGATAGAATATTTAGAATTAAAGATGCTTTAATGCAAGGCGTTACTGTAAAAACTATTGCACAAGCAACCGGAATAGACAGATGGTTTTTGTACCAAATTCAAAAAATATGCACCATTGAAAAAGAATTAGGTAAATGCTTTTTAGAAACCTTGCCTGATGAATTAATGAAAGAAGCAAAACGCAATGGATTTGGTGATGAGCAAATAGCAAAAATATTAAGCGGCGATTGTACCGAAGATGAAGTATATGAAAAACGTAAAGCAGCAGGTATTACAAGGGTTTATAAAATGGTAGATACTTGTGCTGCTGAATTTGAAGCAAAGACACCTTATTTTTATAGTACGTTTGAGGGGTAAAATATTTTTATTTAACGAATTAACAAAAGGGCAGAAAGATTTTTCTTTTTGCCCTTTTGTATTAAATAAGATTATTGATGATTTTTTTTCAGTGACTAGCACAGATCATGCTCTTTTTGTGTCAGTGCATTTTTGCGCTAGAAGAACAAACTACGCTTTTTTCTCGTAATTTTTTATTCCGCTATTTCATCAGCAAATCATTAAACGCAGCTTCATCGCCGTTAAATATATTAAAGTCAACCTTTGCATGAATACCATTAACCCTACCCTGATCGCTGTGTTGCCAAAATAAAAATGGGCGGTTTATGCGGGGCCTTTCTGTTGCAAAATAATGCGCCACCCATAAAGGATAACCATCAAACAAATTACCTAAGTAAGTTTTATAAAAAGATGCACTGCTATATATAATAGGCTTTACATGATAGGCTTGTTCCAATACCTGCAAGCATTCCTGTAATTCTTTTCTCATGGTATTAGGAGGGGTGCCATACAATTCTTCTACATCTACAACGGGTGGCAAATCGCCTTTTTGTAATTGCGCAATTTTGATAAAATGATTGGCTTGTTCCTTACCATTTTTGGAAGCAATAAAATAATGATATGCACCAATAGGAAAGCCAATTTCCTTTGTTTTAATTCTGTTGCGCTGGTATTGTTTGTCCGTTTTATCTAACCCCTGGGTTGCTTTTAAAAATGCAAAGCGTAATCGTACATTATTTACCTGCATTGCTTGTACGGCGGGCCAATGAATATTCTCCTGATAAAAACTAACATCAATGCCATGAATGGCGTAACTGGCGGGTATTACAATGCCAAAACTATTGTATTTCGCTTCCATTGGATTGGTCTTTTGAACATAAATAGAATAAAGAATAAATGCGTTAATCAATCCAACGATAACAATGGCAACAACCCATATCCATTTCTTGTTTTTGCTTTTATTTTTGCTTCGGCTTTTGCTTTTTTTAGCTTGTTTTTTCATGAATGTGCTGCACTAAGAATAAAATGTTTGACTAAAGTATTACATACAAATGATAAGATAGTTTTAGAATATTGTCATTCGTTTTTGGCAATGCAAAGTACTCAAATATTAAGACGATTTTTGTAATGTAGTTATTCATAAAAAAAATCTTGCAAATTTTATAAACAATACTACTTTTACGTTTCAAAATGGAAAAGAATCAATTATATAAAACGCATTCTTATTTGCAACTGCTGCGACGTGGTTGCTGATAGGACGAGCAGTTGGCAATTGCCCCTATCAGTGAAATTCTCCCACAACATTTTAGCAATGCCAATTTTTCATTCTTTATTTAATTATTCAACCCTTGGAAATCAACAATATTATTATTCGTGTGGCTACAACCCTTGATACGCACTACGCCAAACGCATTACCGACGAAATGGAAGCAAGTGCCAAAGCAAGGGGAACCGGTATTGCTAAAAGAACACCCGAATATGTTGCTACCAAAATATTAGAAGACAAAGCAGTGATTGCCGTTACTAATACCGGACAATGGGTGGGCTTTTGTTATATTGAAGCCTGGCAACATGGTGCTTTTGTTGCAAACAGCGGTTTAATTGTTGCTCCCGAATATAGAAAAAGCGGTATCGCCAAATTGATTAAGAAAAAAATATTTGAACTGAGCAGGGAAAAATATCCGAACAGTAAAATATTTGGACTGACAACGGGATTAGCTGTCATGAAAATCAACAGCGAACTGGGTTACGAGCCGGTAACTTACAGTGAATTAACCAACGATGAAGAGTTTTGGGCAGGTTGTAAAAGCTGCGTGAACTATGATATTTTGATGAGCAAGGAAAGAAAAAATTGTATGTGTACGGCAATGTTATTTGATCCCGCAGATCATTACGAACCAAAAGAAACAAAAGCATATTTTGAAAAGAAACGAAAAGTGTTTGAAAGATTACAACGGCTGAAAGAAAAAAACTTTTTGAAACGTTTCATTAAAAAAGAAGATGGCAAAGGCGTTATAAAAAGAAAATCTTTGTAAATATATTTTTATTGAAACATACAGCTGAATTGAAACCTGCGTTAGGGATTGTAATGGAAAGCCCGTATGGCTGCATCGGCCAACGGACTTGGAATGAAAAGCCCGACCCCGCACCACGTGGGAACGCCCAAACAATTGTTGACTAAAAAAATTGGTAAGTATAAATTTATTTAGATGAGTAAAAAAGTTGTCTTAGGATTTTCAGGCGGATTGGATACGAGTTTTTGTGTAAAATATTTGTCGGAAGACATGGGTTATGAAGTGCATAGTATTGTGGTAAATACAGGTGGATTTTCTGATGAAGAATTAGTACAAATTGAAGCACATGCCTACAAGTTGGGGGTGCAATCGCATACTGCCGTAAATGCTGTAAAGCCATACTACGACAGCATTTTGAAGTATTTGGTTTTTGGAAATGTACTGAAAAATAATATGTATCCACTAAGCGTAAGTGCCGAAAGATTGGCGCAGGCTTTACACATTGCAGCACATGTAAAAAAGCTGGAAGCCAATGCTGTTGCGCATGGCAGCACAGGTGCAGGAAATGATCAGGTACGATTTGATATGGTGTTTCATATTGAAATTCCGGGAGTAGAAATTATAACACCAATTCGTGATTTGCAATTGAGTAGAGAAGCGGAGATTGAGTATTTGAAAGGTAAAAATGTAGACATGAATTTTGAGAAGTCTGCCTATTCTATCAACAAAGGATTGTGGGGTACAAGTGTTGGCGGGAAAGAAACATTGAGTAGCAAAGGCGTTTTACCGGAAGCGGCATGGCCTACACAAATTACAAAGCATGGCGAAGAAGAAGTAACCTTATATTTTGAAAAAGGAGAGTTGAAAAAAGTGAATAGTGTTGCGTTCAATCATCCAACGGAAGCGATACAATATTTACAATCAATTGCCGGCGCTTATGCAATAGGAAGGGATATACACGTTGGCGATACAATTATTGGCATTAAAGGAAGAGTAGGATTTGAAGCTGCTGCGCCAATGGTCATTATTAAAGCACACCATGCATTAGAGAAACATGTATTAACCAAATGGCAATTGCAGTGGAAAGATACATTGTCACAGTTTTATGGCAACTGGCTGCATGAAGGACAAATATTGGATCCTGTGATGAGAGATATTGAAGCATACTTGCAACAAAGCCAGCAAAATGTAACCGGCGAAGTGTTTGTTCAATTACAACCATACCGATTTCAGATTTTAGGAATTGCAAGTGTGCATGATTTGATGAGTGCCAAATTTGGAAAATATGGCGAAATGAATACAGGATTTACAGGAGCGGATGTAAGAGGCTTCAGTAAACTTTTTGGTAATCAAACTTCCATTTATCATCAGGTAAATAAAACAACACATGAAGATTAAAGCCGGAATTATTGGTGCTGCAGGATATACAGGCGGAGAATTGATTCGAATATTGATCAATCATCCAAATGTTGCTATTGCATTTGCACAAAGCAAGAGCAATGCAGGAAAATATTGTTATGAAGTTCATGGCGATTTAATTGGAAGTACAGAATTGGTTTTTGCGGCACAACACCACTTTGATATTGATGTAATTTTTTTGTGTGCCGGACATGGTGAGGGGAAAAAATTTGTAACAGAAAATGATATTCCGGCCCATGTGAAAGTAATTGATATTGGCAATGATTTTAGATTACAAGCTGATGCACATTGCAATGGAAGAACATTTATTTATGGCTTACCGGAAATAAACAGGACGCAAATTAAAACTGCCAACAGTATTGCCAATCCGGGTTGTTTTGCAACGGCTATTCAACTGGGTTTACTGCCTTTGGCAAAAGCAGGATTATTGCAGGAAGTATATACCACGGGCATAACAGGAAGCACAGGTGCGGGACAAAGCTTAAGTGCCACTTCACATTTTAGTTGGAGAGCAAATAATATACAGGCTTATAAAACATTGTCGCACCAACACTTGGGAGAAATTGGTGAGACTTTATTGCAATTGCAACACAATAAAAATATTGCGGTGAATTTTGTTCCCTGGAGGGGCGATTTCACCAGGGGTATTTTTGTAAGCTCAACAGTAGATTGTGATTTATCTGCTGAAGCATTGAATGAAATGTACACATCGTTTTATGCCGAATATTTTTTTACAATGGTTAGCAAACTCCCTATTCATTTAAAGCAAGTTGTTAACACCAATAAGTGTGTGATACAATTGGGAAAAGTTGGCAACAAACTAGTAATACATTCTGCGATAGATAATTTATTGAAAGGTGCATCGGGACAAGCAGTTCAGAATATGAATTTGATGTTTGGGCTGGAGGAGTCTGCGGGACTTAATTTGAAAGCGGTGGGGTTTTGAGTGGTAAGTATTAAGTTATAAATATGCAGAATTATAAGGACTTAAAAGTATGGGAGAAATCACATTCATTTACTTTACAAGTTTATGCTGCTACGAAAGATTTTCCTAAAGAAGAAATGTATAGTTTGACCAATCAAATTCGGAGATCTGCATCTTCAATTGCGGCGAATATTGCCGAAGGTTGTGGTAAAAAAAGTAATCTTGAATTTGCACATTTCTTGAATATAGCTTTGGGGTCGGCAAACGAATCTGAATATTTTTTATTGTTATCAAAAGATTTAAAATATTTATCTGAAGAAAATTATGTTGCATTGTTTTTGTTGATCAATGAAATAAAAGCAATGCTGATAAAACTTATCAATAAAGTAAGACCTTGAACTAGTATTTTAAACTTACACCCTATAACCAACAACCTATAACTTATAACTTACCGCCTACAACTTCTCAACCATGAAACTATTCGACGTATATCCATTGAACAACATTACTATTACAAAAGCAAGTGGCAGTTATGTTTGGGACGACAATCAAGTGAAATATTTAGACATGTATGGGGGTCATGCTGTGATAAGTATTGGTCATACACATCCGCATTGGGTAAAAAGTATTGAAGAACAATTACATGAAATTGCATTTTATTCTAACTCTGTAATTATTCCGATACAACAACAATTGGCAGATACATTGGGAAGGGTAAGTGGAAAAGATACCTATCAATTATTTTTATGCAATAGTGGTGCAGAAGCCAATGAAAATGCGTTGAAGCTTGCAAGTTTTCACAATGGCAAAAAGAAAATTGTTGCTTTTAGCAAATCATTTCATGGTCGTACTTCTTTGGCTGTTGCAGCAACGGATAATAAAAATATTGTTGCGCCGGTAAATGAAACAGACAATATTATTTTTCTTCCTTTTAACGATGAAAATGCTTTGCAACAATGCTTTGAGCAATATGGTAATGAAATTACTGCCATAATTATTGAAGGCATTCAGGGAGTTGGTGGTATTAATGTTGCCAATAACTCTTTCTTACAGCTGATCAGAAATTTGTGTGATACATACAATGCTGTGTATATTGCAGATAGCGTACAATGTGGTTATTGCCGCAGCGGCAAGTTTTTTGCACATGATTATGCTGGTGTAAATGCTGATATTTATTCAATGGCAAAAGGTATGGGTAATGGTTTTCCGATTGGTGGTATTTTAATTGCTCCACACTTACAAGCAAAGCATGGAATGTTGGGTACTACTTTTGGTGGCAACCACTTGGCATGTGCGGCAGCACTCGCTGTTTTGGAAGTAATTGAAACGGAAAAACTCATGCACAATGCAAACGAATTGGGAGCGTATTTAATGGAGCAATTGATTGCAATTGAAGGGCTTCAAAATATTCGTGGCAGAGGATTGATGATTGGTTTTGATTTGAGTGATGAACTGAAAGATTTAAAAAAACAATTATTATTTGGACAAAACATTTTTACTGGCGAAGCCAAACCAAATGTAATTCGTTTGTTACCATCACTCGCCATTACTAAAATGCAAATTGATGAGTTTTTGGAAGGATTAAAAAATGCAATTAAGGTAATTCAGGGATAAGCTTTTGAACAGAGCAGCATTTTTTAGAGATGCATTAACAACTGCTGTACCTGATGTTTTATATAATCTCTTACTTCATTAAAAGCTGTAGGTTCCATGTTTTTGGGATCAGGAATACGCCAATCTACAAATTTTTTTGCCGGCATCCAGGGACAAGCATCACCACAACCCATTGTTACTACTACATCAAATGGAGCAAAGGTTTTTACCTCTTCTAAACTTTTACTGTCATGTGTGCTCAGATCATAGCCAAGTTCTTTCATTGCTGCAATTGCTTTTGGATTTACAATTCCACTTGGTTTGCTTCCTGCACTATAAGCTTCAATATTTTCACCGCCTAATATTGTTGCAAATGCCTGACTCATTTGACTTCTATTGCTATTTTCAATACAAACAAAAAGTAATTTCTTTTTCATGATTTTAAAAAATTAAGATTGATTTAAAAAGTATTTTTTTCTGAACCAAAAAGCAAGATTTACTAATGCAATTAATGCAGGCACTTCTACCAAAGGTCCAATTACGCCTGCAAAAGCCTCACCGCTATTGATTCCAAATACACCAATTGCCACTGCAATCGCCAATTCAAAATTGTTGCCTGTTGCAGTAAATGCAATGGAAGTAGCACGTGAATAATCTGCGCCAAAATATTTGCCTAAGAAAAAACTAATAACAAACATAATTGTAAAATAAATAACCAAAGGAATGGCAATAAGCACCACATCTTTTGGAATTTGAACAATCAATTCTCCTTTCAAACTGAACATTACCAATATTGTAAATAACAATGCGATTAAAGTAATTGGGGAAATGAAAGGAACATATTTTTTTTGAAACCATTCCTCACCTTTCCATTTTATCAATGCATATCTGCTAATAATGCCTGCTGCAAATGGGATACCTAAATAGATGCCAACTGTTTTTGCAATTGATGCAATTGTAATATTTACAGCCAACCCTTTTAAACCAAAAATTGGAGGTAAAACTGTTATAAAAACGTAAGCATAAACGCTAAAAAAGAATACTTGAAAAATACTGTTCAATGCAATTAATCCTGCTGCATATTCTCTATTGCCTTCTGCCAAGTCGTTCCAAACAACTACCATTGCAATACAACGAGCAAGACCAATCAAAATCAAGCCTATCATGTATTCGGGATAAGATTGCAAAAAAATAATGGCTAATAAAAACATTAATATTGGACCAACAATCCAATTTAAAAAAAGCGATATGCCCAAGACTTTTGTGTTTTGAAATACTTTTCCCATTTGCTCATACTTAACTTTTGCTAATGGCGGATACATCATTAAGATTAATCCAATTGCTAAAGGAATATTGGTTGTTCCCGAAGAGATTGAATTAATAAATAAGGATGACTTAGGATAAAAATAACCAATACCAACGCCTATAGCCATTGCTAAAAATATCCATAGCGTTAAATACCGATCTAAGAAACTTAATTGCTTTCTGTTGGTTGTTGGTGTGCAGTTATTGGCAGACATAGTTGAATTTAATTTTTTTTAGCAACAGCCACCACCAGGGGTGCAAATTGTGTTTTTTTCAACCAACGGCTTTTCAGCAAATACAGTGATACTATATATTCCTGTATCGCCTTGTTTAAAATGATTGAGTTCTTCAGTGCTCAAATAATTATTTAAAATATCATCAGGAATTACAATAGGTTTTTCTTTTTGAATTACAACATTGATAAAGCCATTTGCATGTATTAATTCGATATAAACTTCTTTTTGTATTGCGCCACTAATGCATCCGGCATACATTTCTGCATCTTTTCGTAATGCTTCCGGAAGGTTACCAACCAATACAACATCAGAAATACTAAAGTGACCTCCAGGTTTTAATATCCGAAAAATTTCTTTCATTACCCCATTTTTATTAGGCACAAGATTCAATACACAATTACTTACAACTACGTCTGCAATATTTGAGGTTAATGGCATTTTTTCTATATCTCCTTGTCTGAATTCTACATTATTTAATCCCCTCACTTCTGCATTGTATCTTGCTTTCTCAATCATTGCCGGTGTGAAATCTATTCCAATTACCTTACCTATATTGCCGGTTTCAGCCCTTGCTATAAATGCATCATTGCCAGCTCCACTTCCCAAATCCACCACAACATCTCCTTGTTTTATTTTAGCAAATTGTGTTGGTAAGCCACATCCCAGACCCAAGTCTGCATCGGGGTTATAGCCTTGAAGCGAAGTATAATCATCGCTCATAATGTTGTATACTTCTGTGCTACATCCCCCTGCACCACAACAAGATGATTGATTGATCGCTTTATCTTGTAATGCAATTTCACTGTATTTATCTTGTACTATTTTTTTTAATTCTATTTCTGTAGGCATCGTTTTATTTTTAAAAGTTAGAAAACAATCAATTTATTAACAACATTTTTGTTCACGCTTTTCATTTAAGTTACAAAATAAAAAATTGAGATTTACTTGTAATTTTTCAACGGCTTTCCAATTAATACAATAGCAACTTTTTGTGCCTTGTATGTTTCCTTTAATAAAACCTGCATCTTTTAATGCCTTTAAATGTTGGCTTACAGTTGCCTGAGCCAAAGGCAATACCTCTACAATTTCACCACAAACACATTCATTACGATTGGCTAATATTTTTAAGATTGCAATTCGTGCAGGATGTGAAATTGCTTTTGCAAACGCAGCTAAATCTTGTTCTTTTTTACTAAATGATTCTGTTTTGTGTATTGCCATTTATTTATCGTATTTATACAATGATGTAAAAGTAAAAAAAATACTTTAATAATCGCATTTTTACGATTATTAAAGTATCATTAATTTGTTAATTTTTAAAAAATGGACTGCTTATTTCCAGCCATCACCATCGAGCATATTACCCAAACCGCCTAAAACACTTCCTTCTTCTTTGCGTTGGTAAGTGCCATACGCTAATATTCTTCCTGCTAATCTGCTGATTGGTAAACTTTGTATCCAAACTTTCCCGGGTCCTCTTAAGGTTGCAAAAAACAATCCTTCGCCACCAAATAAAGTATTTTTAATTCCTCCTACAAACTGAATGTCATAATCCACTCCGGCAGTAAATCCTACAATACATCCGGTATCAATTTTAAGTAATTCTCCTGCTTGTAAAACACGTTCTTGTACATGTCCGCCAGCATGCAAAAAAGCCAACCCATCGCCTTCCAGCTTTTCCATAATAAATCCTTCACCGCCAAACAATCCGGTTCCTAGTTTTTTCTGAAATTCAATGCCAATGCTCACACCTTTTGCTGCGCATAAAAATGCATCTTTCTGACAAATTACCCTTCCTCCAAGTTGCAGTAAATCCAGTGGAATAATTTTACCAGGATAAGGTGATGCAAAACTGATTCTCTTTTTGTTTTGACCAACATTGGTAAAAGCTGTCATGAATAAATTTTCTCCTACCAACATTCTTTTTCCTGCATTGAAAAGTTTATTCATAAACCCTCCTTGTTGCTGACTTCCATCGCCAAACAAAGTTTCCATTTGAATGCCATCATCCATCATCATAAATGCACCAGGCTCTGCAACGGCTGTTTCATTAGGATCTAATTCTACTTCTACATATTGCATTTCTTCACCAAAAATTCGGTAGTCTATTTCATGGTTGTTTATCATATAATTTGTTTTTGTTTTAAAATAATGGGTCAAAATTAAACGAGTTCAAACCAAATTCATTATTTGAATTATTTAAACGGAAAATTATAAGGATAGCAGTAAAAAAGCCGCTACAAAAATTGTAACGGCTTTTAAAAATTGCAATTAAAATATTATGCTTTAGGATTTTATAGGCTTTAATTGTCCCATCCAAACTTTCTTACCCTGTAAGGCTCTCACGCTAAATAATATGCCTACTGTGATGAAGAAAAATGGTCCCGTAAATCCAAGTAATGCCACAAATTTCGTTCCATAGAATTTAATCATTGGTCTTCTTAAACGTTCACTTAATATGTACATACTTGGCACCATGATCAGTGTTAAGAAGAATGAGAAAATTAATCCGAAAATAATTGTCCAGCTTAAAGGACCCCAGAATACAACACTGTCTCCGCCAAAGAAAAGATGTGGATTTAAATGTTGGAATAAAGAAACAAAATCAATATTCAAACCAACAGCAAGTGGAAACAAACCCAACATTGTAGCCAATGCAGTAAGCATTACAGGAATGATACGAATTTTACCTGCTTCAATAGCTGCATGTTTTGTTTTATAGCCTCTTGCTCTTAATTCATCTGTAAATTCTATTAATAAAATTCCATTCTTAATTACAATTCCTGCAAGACCAATAATACCAACGCCAAGCATTATGGTAGCAACGGTCATACCAGTTACTGCATACCCAATGAAAACTCCAATAATGCTGAAGAAAATTTCTGTTAATACAATAAATGGTTTACTCAATCCATTAAACTGTAAAACCAAAATCAAGAAAATAATGAGCAAAGCTGAAACCAATGAAGTAACTAAAAATATCCCTGTTTCTTTTTCTTGCTCACCTTGTCCGGTTTGTTTAATACTTACATCAGCAGGTATTTTTATTTTGGTTTTAAACACCTCAATTAACTTAGTAATTTCTTTATTTGCAGGTCCGGCTAAAGAAGCTTCTGTAACATTAGATTGTATTTGAATGGTACGTTTTACATTCTTTCTTTTTACTGCTCCCGAAGTATTTGTATAATCTACTGTTGCTACTGCATTTAATGGCACTTGCTTGATAGAGTTGTTGCTAAAATCTCTATATGTAATCCGCATGTTCATCAAATCGGTAATATTATTTCTTTGTAAATCGGCATAACGAATTTGAATTTTATATTCCTCTTCGCCATCTTTTAATTTACTTGCTTCTTTACCAAAAACAGCATTACGAATTTCCATTCCCACTTGTGCGGTACTCAAACCTTCATGCATTACTTTTTCTCTGTCAATTAAAATAGATATTTCAGGATTATTCAAATCAATATCCATTTTCAACCCTTCCACACCAAAAATTCTATTGGTATCTAAATGGTTTTGAAGTGCATAAGCAACTTTAGAAATTTCATCAAAGTTATCTCCGGTAATTTCAATGTTAACCGGCGGATCTGTTGGTGGGCCAGCATCTTCCTGTGCAACTTGAATATTTGCTCCCGGAATGCCCGTCATCTGTTTTCTGATTTCTTCCATAAAAGGCATTGTAGTTTTGCCTTCACGATTTTCAAACTCTACAAAACTTACTTGTATTCTTCCAAGATTACTTTGTGTACTTCTGTTATTGTCTCTTGGGTTATTGGCACTCACCGCAACATTGGTAATAATACTTTCTACAATACCGCCCGGTTTTGTAGGCAATTCATTGGCTAAGATTTTCTGCACACATTTTTCTAAAATAGACGTTACAGAATCCGTGGTAGCAATTTTTGTACCTACTGGCATTTTGATATATACATAAATAAAACTTGGATCACCACTAGGGAAGAAAGTACTTTTATTTCCTCTTGCAATTAATAAGATTAAAGAAATTGGAAATAAAATAAACAACGCAATCAATGCTTTCATTGGACGTTTGCCTACTAAAATCCATTTCAATAATGTCTCATAACGATTCATTAATTTAGGCAAGGCTTTTTCCTGAAAGAAGTGTATAATATCTCTCAACACATACCTTTCTAAAATGGCTACCAATGGCATAAAAATTAAAAAATTTCCTGTTCCATGCCATCCTGCAATATTGAATATGATGCCAAGCAATAAACACAACCAAAACCAATTTGCTTTGAAAATTTGATTCTTCGGTTTTTCAAATGCTCGTCCCTCGGGCTTCATGAAACTTACTGCAAAAACTGGGTTGATTATAAAGGCAACAATAAGCGAAGCCGCTAAAGTTAAAATCAACATCGTAGGCAAGTAAATCATAAACTTACCAATCAATCCTTTCCATAATAACAACGGAAAGAAAGGAGCCAATGTAGTTAATGTTCCGGCTAATACAGGTATAAACACTTCGCCTGCAGCTTCTTTTGCAGCTCGTTCAATTTTTACCCTTCCATTATTGTAAATACGATGTGTGTTTTCTATTACCACAATGGCATCATCTACAATAATTCCTAAGCCAAAAAGTAATGCAAATAATACAATGAAATTCAATGTTACATGCGTACCTACAATGTAATCGGCTGCCGGTAAAAATAGTAATGCGACAAAAACCGATAAGGGCACACTCAATGCCACAAAGAAGGCATTATTTACACCCATAAAAAACATCAACACCAACAATACCAAAATAAATCCAATGATAATGGTATTAACTAAATCTTTAAATGAGGTGGCTGTTTTTTTACTTTGATCACCGGTAATTACAATATTCAATTTTCCTTTAGGAGGCAATTGCCCATTGGTTTGTAGCTCGTCAACAATTGCATTTACTTTTGTTGCAGCTTCAATCAGATTCTCTCCGCTTCGTTTTACAATGTTTAGTGTTACAACATTTCTGCCGTCCAATCTGGCATAGCTTTCTGTTTCTTTTACGGTATCAATAATCTGTGCTACATCACGCAAATAAATTGGTCCGCCTTGTAAGTTTTTTACAATAATATTTTGCAAATCAAATGCCGATGTAAACTGTCCTTTTACACGAATACTTCTCTTCATATTACCCACTTCAACCAACCCGCCGCTAATGTCTCTGTTTTCATAATTAATGGCATTTCCAATATCATTAAATGAAAGTTTTGCAGCTTGCATTTTAAACGGATCTACATTAATCTGAATTTCTCTTACCGGAGCACCAACAATATCTGCACGATTTATTTCGGTCAACTCTTCAAACTTATCCTGCATTTTTTCTGCATACTTCTTCAAAGTAATTGCATCATAATCACCACTCACATTTACATACATGATAGGCATTTCACTAAAGTCAAATTCCTGCACATTTGGTTGTTGTGTAAGGTCATTTGGCAAATCAGTTCTTGCTTTATCAACTGCATCTTTTACTTTTTGTTTGGCAATTTCAGTTTTTACATCGGTATCAAACTCAACAATAATCAAACTAAAATCTTGCTGAGAAGTGCTCTGAATTTTTTTCACTTTTGCTCCACTAATTCCTTTCAATTGTTTTTCAATGGGCCTTGTAACAAGGTTCTCCATGTCTTTCGCAGAGTTCCCAAAATAAATCGTATTAATACTAATCGTAGGCACCACAATATCCGGAAACTGTTCCTTAGGTAATGTGTTGAACTTGGTTAGCCCATACAACGAAATCAAAATCGTAATTATATAAGTAGCCGTTCTGTTGTCTATCGCCCAACTTGTGGGTTTAAACTGTTTAAACTTTGCAGCTACATCTTTTAATATTTGCATACAGTCAAATTATTTTTTTTGGTAACAAACAAGTGAACAACATGCAACACCTGTTGCGTCGCACACTTGTACGGTTGGTGCTATATTCAGCAATAACCAGCTTATTGAATTTTTAAAACTTGTCCTTCATAAATATCCTGATAACCATCGGTAATTAATTTATCGCCGGCAGCCAATCCGCTTTTCACCTCAATCATTTGATTGTATAATTCACCAATGATAATGTTCTTTTTACGGGCAACTGTTTTATTTCCTTCAGCAACTGCAACAAATACGTACTTTCCTTTTTCGTCAGTACTTACCGTATTTACAGGGATTGCAATCGCATTTTTAGCAGCATAATCTTCAATACGTACTTGTGCATTTTGATTCGGTCTCAACAATCCGTCAGCCGGCAATTTTGCTTCGGCTGCAAAGCTTCTGTTGCTTGGATTAATTACTTTTCCTGAAATAGAGATATTGGTATTAAACGATTTATTTACATCTGGTAAATTCACAATTACTTTACTGCCTACTTTTACTTTAGAAGCATAATTTTCAGGAACATCCGTAATCACTTTTAAGGTACTTGTATTTACAATTTTAATTTGCGGACCCATTGCACCCATACCACTAAAGGTTTCGCCAACTCTTACATTTACTTCATCAGCAACACCATCTACATCGCTGAAAATATTTGTAGCACTTGCTTGTTCCTGAATTGTTTTAATATTCTCTTCGCCTGCACGTAATTGTTTTTCTATGGTTTCAACATTTGTTTTTGCACTAATTAGTTGCACTTCTGTTCCTATGCCTTGTTTCCACAAATTACTTTGACGATTATAAATATCTTTTGCGTATGCAAGTTGAATTTTAGCAGTTTCTAAATTTTGTTTTGCAGCTGCAATGCTTTGTTTAATAACAGCATCGTCTAACTTTAGCAATAACTGACCCCTTTTTACATTATCACCTTTTTTTACATACAATGCTTTCACTTGTCCCGGACCTAAACGTGGAGAGATATAAGAAATATTATCGGCATCAACCCTGCCTTGTAAATCAATATAATGAAAAAAGTCTTGTGTAACAACAGGCTGAACAGCAACCAACTTTGCTATATCTTCTTTAACTGCAGAGGTATCTAACTTTAAAATTTCCTGTTCAAGTGATTTAATTTTATCTGCAGTTTTTACTTGCTCAGATTTTAATTTTTCCAATTCTGCTTTTTTCTTTGAGAGCTCATCTTTTGCAGAACAGGCAACCAAAGAAACAATTAGCATTAAAGCAGTGATTTTGTTTATAGTTCGTATCATAAGATTTGTTTTTTATTATTATAAGTTGTATTAAAGTTTTCCAATTGATTTTAGCAAACCAACCTTTGCAATTACTGCATCATAAAGGCTTTGGAAATAATTGTTTTGAGCATCTTGCAAGCTTTGCTCTACCTGTAACAATTCAAAACTGCTACCCAAACCTTGCTCATATTTTTTCTTGGTTAGTTGATATACTCTTTCAGCCAAAGCCACATTTCTATCTTGAATATCAAGTGAGCTTAAAGCATTTACCAAAGTAATTTTAGAAACCTGTTGTTGCAAGTCAATTGCTTGTTTTACTTGGTTGATGGTATTATCTGTTTTACTTAAGTTCAATTGTGCTTGTTTAATTTTTGCTAGTCTTTGTCCGCCATTCCAAATAGGAACATTAATGTTTAAGCCAACTAAATTTGTTGTAAACCAATCACCATTATTAAAAAAATTAAACTCCTGACGTTGTGCGTTTTTATTGAAATTCCAATATGCTGAAACTGTAGGAATATATTGTAGTTTGTTTCTTTGAACATCTAGTTTTTGCAGATCTCTTACCGTTCCGAGCATTTTAATTTCAGGTCTGTCTTCATATACAAAATTTTCAAATCCAAGTACACCCTTTTTGATGCTTTCATTGCTCAGGGTATCAACAAGTGTCAGCGTATCTTTTTGAGAAATTCCCAACACAAATTTCAGAGCAGCATAACCCAATCCAACACCGTTCTCTACTTGCTTTTGAGTGGCTTTAATGTTGTTTAAATTAACTTGTGTTTTATCTAAATCCAGTCTTTCAATAAAACCATTTTTAAACATTACCTCCTGATCTGCATACAATTTTTCTAAACGTTTTACCCCATCTTTTAAAAAGCCCAATCGTTTATTTGCAATTAATACAGCATAGTAGCTTCTATACACGTTACTCTTAACGCTGTCTTTCATCATTCTAATATTATTACCCGCATAATCAAGAGATTTGTCTCTTGCTTTCAGGCCTACAAATACATCGGGCTGAAATAATAATTGACTAACTGTAAATCCTGCCCCTGCGGTCCAGGGTACTCCAAATTGTGCAGGAAAACTACCAAATGAATTGGGCATTTGAATAGGATTACCAGTGGCATCTTTAACCCCTTCTTTTTTCAATACAGAATAAATAGAAGGTGAAATAAAATCGGGCAAAACGGTTACTGGAATATTGAAGTAATGAGACGACGTAATTGAACCACTTATTTGAGGCAATGCCGAACCTGTAATTTCTCTATTTTTTTGACGCTGAATAAAAGAATCAATTTGCAGATTCTTCAGTTCTGTAACATTGTTGAATGCTACAACTACAGCACTGTCGGCAGTAAGCACATAATTTTTTTGTGCGGTTGCTGCTGTTACTGTATAGAATAAGATATAAACTAATCCCAATCTTTGTATTCTATTTTTATTTATCATAAGCTTTACTTTTTTTGCTTTGTACCTTGTATTTATCAATTAGTTTATTGCCTTTTACCGTAACGAGACCATGCAAAAAGTTGGCGGTTATTTCCCAGAATGTTTCTGTTAAATTGTATTTAAGGGATGGAAATACTTCGGGATTGAAAATTAAAAAAATGGAACTAACCCTAAATCTTGAGAGGATATCAATATTAATATCTTCTTTGTACACATTCTCTGCAATACCTCGTTTCAGATTATTGCACATAATGCCATAATAAAAATTATTCTTATGGTCGTTAAGCTTTTTATATGCTGTAGGATGGTATTTTTCCAAATCAAATAATATAGATGGATTCATTCCTTTAAGCATTTCCTGTATCAAATCAATATCCAAGAAAATTTCGTGTACCGCATTTTCGGCATTTTGTTGCTGTTGCGTAAAGTTTTTTTCATTCATTTCAATTTCAATATTCAATACGCCATCAACAATGGCATCTTTATCTTCAAAATATTGATAAATTGTTTTTTTACTCATGCCTAAGTGAGCCGCAATTTCATCCATACTCACACTACGTATGCCATACAGCATAAACAATTCATGTGCTTTTTTAACAATTCTTTCTTTCGTTTCCATAATTAAAGTATGCAAAACTAAAGAAACTTTTTTTGTAACCAAAGTTTCCAACAAAAAAAATTATTATTTAATACTAATTTCATTCGTTAGTAGAACCAAAGTCATTGTAGTTACTTTTATTTCTGTTCGAGCCTTAATGCATTGTTGGTTACTTTTGCAACAAATCAAATGGAGCAATGGATAAGCAACAGATAAAAAATGCCTATAATTTTCAACTGAAAAAAGTATTCAGGTATTTTCTTCAAGGATTGATTGTGTTGGCACCAATCGGAATTTCTATTTGGGTGATTATTTCTTTGTTTAATATGGTGGATAGTATTTTACCCAATTTGCTTCATTCCGTTTTTCCAAACTGGATAAAAAAAGATGCAGAAGGAAATATTGATCGTATTCCGGGACTTGGTTTTTTAGTAGAAGTCATAATTGTATTAATAGTTGGTTGGTTGTCTAATTTATTTGTAGTAGGCAAATTGGTTACTTTATTAGATACCATTTTAGAAAAAACACCCGGAATAAAATTTATTTACAGTTCAGTAAAAGATTTTTTAGAAGCATTTACGGGCAACAAAAAAAAGTTTGACAAACCCGTTTTAGTAAATGTGGATGGTGCTGATATTTGGCGGGTTGGCTTTATTACAAGATTAGATGCATCAGAATTTGAGTTGTTAGAACACCTAACTGTTTATGTACCACATTCTTATGCTATTAGTGGTGTTACTTATTTTGTACCCAAAGAAAAAATAAAACCATTGGTAAATGTATCCGCAGCTGATGCGATGAAATTTACAGTGAGTGGTGGAGTGGCAGATATTACTGAGGTTAAATAAATATTCATTTGATAAATCACATCATTCATCCTTGCAAATATGTTATTTTGCAGCACTTACTAAAGTATAATGAGGCAACATAATTTTAATTCAGGTCCATCAGTCTTACCACAACAGGTATTACAGGAAGCAGCAAAAGCAATCATTGATTTTAATGGTATCGGTTTATCATTATTGGAAGTAGGTCACAGAACACCTCATTTTGTTGCAGTAATTGAAGAAGCCAAACAATTGGTAAAAGAATTGATGCAGTTGAATGATGAATACGAAGTACTTTTTTTACATGGCGGTGCAACTACACAGTTTATGCAAATTCCGATGAACTTGCTAGACACCAATGCTACTGCAGCTTACATAGATAATGGCATTTGGGGAAACAAAGCGGTTAAAGAGGCTAGTTTATTTGGAAATATAAATGTAATTGCAAGCTCTGCGGATAAAAAACATACCTACATCAACCAAAATTTTGATATTCCTGCAAATGCTGCATATTTACACATCACTTCAAACAATACCGTAGAAGGAACACAATGGCATCAATTTCCAACTACAGATGTTCCTTTGATTGCCGATATGAGCAGCGATATTTTTAGCAGGCAAATCGATTTTAAAAAATTCTCTTTAATCTATGCCGGTGCACAAAAAAACATGGGTGCAGCTGGAGTGAATTTGGTAGTTGTAAAAAAATCAATTCTTGGTAAAATTGAAAGAAAAATTCCGGCTATCATGGATTACAGAAATCATATTGAAGCAGGTAGTTTATTAAACACACCACCTGTATTTGCAATTTATGTAGCAATGCTTACATTAAGATGGATTAAGCAGGAAGGTGGTTTAGAAATAATGGAACTAAATGCCATTGCAAAAGCAACTTTGTTGTATGACACAATTGATAGCTTACCATTATTTAATTGCAGAATTGATAAAGCATCTCGCAGTAATATGAATGCCGTGTTTTTTATAGACAACGAAGACCTTCAAAATAAATTTTTAGAAGAGTGCAAAGCCAACGGTATGGTTGGTGTAAAAGGTTACAGAACAGTAGGCGGCATTCGAGTAAGCATGTACAATGCATTGGCAATGGAAAGTGTGATAGCCATTACCGATTTAATGAAAAACTTTGCTGCAAAGCATAGTTAATTATCACAGCATTTTAATTCAAATCAATCAACATATTCATGAGTATTATTAAACCTTTTAAAGCCTTACGTCCTCAAGCACAATTTGCAAAACAAGTAGCAAGCCGCCCTTATGATGTGTTGAATAGTGCAGAAGCAAAAGTAGAAGCACAAGGCAACAATCATTCTTTTTTATACATTACAAAAAGTGAAATTAGTTTGCCTGAAAGTGCAGATATACATGCACCAGAAGTATATGAAACTGCCAAACAAAACTTGGCAGCTTTTATGCAAAGAGATGTATTGTTTAAAGAAAACAAAGAATGTTATTATATCTATCAACTGATTATGAACGGAAGAAGCCAAACGGGTTTGGTAGCCGTAAGCAGTGTAGATGATTATGAAAATGATATCATTAAAAAACACGAATTTACTCGTCCTGAAAAAGAATTAGACAGAATTAATCACATCAAAACTACCGGTGCACAAACAGGAAATGTTTTTTTAGCTTATCGGAATAATGATAGCATCGACAGCATTATTGAAAACTGGAAAAAAATAAAAAGTCCGGTGTACGATTTTATAGCTGATGATACTATTCAACATACAATCTGGATTGTAAATGAAGACGAAACAATTGCTTCAATTACAGAAATATTTGATACACAAATTCCTTGCACCTACATAGCAGACGGGCATCACAGGGCCGCATCAGCAGCAAAAGTTCGTAAAGCGTTAGGTAACGATATTACTTATGAAAGTAATTATTTTTTAACCACTTTATTTCCTTCCAATCAGTTGTACATCATGGATTACAACCGTGTGGTAAAAGATTTGAACGGTTTGGATAACGAGCATTTTTTAACTGAGTTAAGCAAAAGTTTTGATGTAGAATTAATAGGAAATGAAATTGTTACACCTACAACATTGCACGAATTTGGAATGTACTTAGATACCAACTGGTACAAGCTAGTTGCCAAAGAAGGAACTTATACTAACGACCCAATTGGGGTATTGGATGTAACAATTTTATCTGATTTAATCTTAGACAAAATTTTAGGAATTGCTGACCAACGTACCGACAAACGAATTGATTTTGTAGGTGGTATCAGAGGCTTAAAAGAATTGGAAAGAAGAGTTGATAGTGGTGATATGAAAGTTGCATTTAGTTTATTTCCTGTAACAATCAATCAGTTGTTTGATATTTCTGATAGTGGAAATGTAATGCCACCAAAAAGCACCTGGTTTGAACCTAAATTAAGAGATGGTTTATTAACGCATTTAATAAATTGATAAATAAATTATCTTAGGTCTAATATTCAAATCTATCTGCAAGCAGTAGATTATTAAATAAAAAAACTTCTCATAAATAAATTTATGAGAAGTTTTTTCTTAAACGACTAAATGTTTTTACTTCTTTATAAAACAGAACTCCCCAATAAGTAGCAAGTACAGGAAATGAAATAAAACTTCCCATGTTGTATGCAAATGCTTCTTCAAATTCAAAGTGAATTAGGTGCATACATGCCCTTGTGAGTCCACAGGCATAACATTCCATACTAAAAAGTAATTTTGAGATACAAAGTGATTGACCATTATCGAAAAAATTTGCCGGAAGGCATAATAAAACGATAGGAACCCCTGTTAAAAAAAATAATTTTAAGTATGAAATTACTATCCTTTTTTTCATAAATTAATAAAATTGATTAAAGTTTTGAACTATATTCTCCATCTTTTGGTTTAAGATCTCCAGTAATAATTCTAATAAAATCAATTAATGCCCATATTCCACATCCACCAGCTGTTAATAATTGAACAACACCTTGCCATGTATAACCTAAATAAAATCTATGAATTCCTAAACCACCAAGAAAGAAAGCTAGAAGCAAGGCAATTAATTGAGATTTACCCTCACCACCAGCAGATTTTTGTTCCATGAATTTGTTAGAAATCTTCTTTCCAAAAAGTTTAATTGCTACTTTTTCTTTGAATGATAATTTTTCTCCTTTTGCAGTAGCTGCAACTTCAGAAAGTTCTTTGTATGAAAGTTTTCCATCTTTTGAAAAATTATCAAACTTTTCATACGCAGCATCCATGTTGAATTTTTTAATTGTTTCAATTTTGGATTTGTCGTAACCATTAGATGGTACAGCTGAAGTTAAAGTGATTACCAAGGCAAAAAGAGAGAGTCCTGCAAGAAATTTTTTTAATTTCATAATCTAGTTTTGATTTTGATTTTCCCTACTCATATGGCTTTTCAGAATACGCCCCGTTTGAATGGTTTCTGGTCTCCATTATTTATTAGAAATTAATAACAGCAATTTTAATGAATAATATTTAAAAAATGAAAAAAT
The DNA here is from genome assembly GCA_947488765.1 of Chitinophagaceae bacterium. Lineage (GTDB taxonomy): Bacteria > Bacteroidota > Bacteroidia > Chitinophagales > Chitinophagaceae > UBA1930. The sequence continues at coordinate 134,896 of CANLAE010000001.1, forward strand.
TTTTTCTAATGTGTGTAAAGCATTTTTAAACCAGCTTTCACAGATGAAGTGTTTAATTAAAAGGAAAGAATATTGTTTTGGATTATAAAATCGGACAAATTATAATTCTAAAACGAAATGAGGAATTGGAGTTTTACTCCTAATCCGGTTGCGGCGTATATCGCAAATAAGGCTTTATAACTTTTACTCCTTTTGGGAATTTTTCTATGGCATCTTCTGTGCTAATTGCAGGAACTACAATTACATCTTCACCTTGCTTCCAGTCTGCTGGTGTTGCTACACTATGATTTGAGGTAAGTTGTAATGAATCTATTACTCTAAGTATTTCATAAAAATTTCTTCCAGTAGAAGCAGGATAAACAATAATCAACTTTATTTTTTTATCCGGACCAATAATGAACAACGAACGAACTGTTTGTGTTTCTGATGCATTGGGATGAATCATATCATACAACACGGCTACTACTTTTTTTTCATCAGCAATAATGGGAAAATTTACAGTTGCTTGTTGTGTTTCATTGATATCCTTAATCCAATTATGATGGCTATCAATATCATCTACACTCACTGCCATAACCTTTATATTCCTGCTTGCAAATGATTCTTGCAATAAAGCTGTTTTCCCTAATTCGGTTGTACAAACGGGTGTGAAATCTGCGGGGTGTGAAAATAAAATCCCCCAGCTATTTCCGAGATATGCATAAAAATCAATGAATCCCAAAGTAGTGTTCGCCTGAAAATTCGGAGCAATATCACCTAATCGTAAACCCATAAGAATTTATTTTTTGGTTGAAAATATTTGGATGAACTTACCGAACTCCTATACTTTTAAACTCTTTAAACTACTTCAACTCTTTGAACCTCTTCAACCTCAAATAACAATTCTCAACTTGGCATAATTTAGCATAATTTTTTTCTCGCCATTGTTCTCAAAGTCAATGGTAGCAACAGGATTGTGTGCAGAACCTTCCATTTTTTTCACAATACCAAAGCCAAACTTTTGATGCTCAACTTTTTGGCCTTCTTGCAAATCGCTTGTATCGCTTGGTTCAAAGTTGGTTGATGGAATATGGTTAACCACTTTTTGTACCGGAGGTACTTGCGCTAAGAATGCAGGCTTCGCTTCTTTTTTAGAAGGCGGTGCTCCATATTTTTTTTCTGTATGTGCATTGTCATTGTAATCATTGCCGCCAAATCCTTTTTGCATTCGCTGAAATGCCGAACCCATATTGCTGAAGCCTTGATTTTTTGCTCCGCCACCGGCATAACTTTTATCTAAATATTGCTCAGGCATTTCATCTAAAAATCTGCTTGGTTCATTTTGTACCAAACTCCCAAAACGATAGCGCGCATTGGCATAGGTAAGCCACAACATTTTTTTAGCACGGGTAACAGCCACATAAAATAACCTGCGTTCTTCTTCCAATTCTTCTCTTGTGTTAATGCTCATTGCATTTGGAAACAAAGTTTCTTCAATGCCGCCAACAAAAACACAACTAAACTCCAAACCCTTTGCAGCATGGATAGTCATGAGTTTTACAGCATCTGCATTTTCTTTGTCATTGTCTGTATCGGTAAGCAAAGTAATTTGTTGTAAGTAAGCACCTAAGTTTTTACTAACGAGTTCTCCATCTTCATTATCAGGGCTTTCAGTCCACTCTTTAATAGAGTTCAACAATTCCTGAATATTTTCATAACGAGCTAAACCTTCGGTGGTTTTATCGTTAAATAATTCCTTTACAATATTGGTATGCTTACCCACTTGTACCGCTACATCATACGCATTTTTATCGGTGAGTAAACTTTGGAAATACCGGTTCATGGTAACAAAATTCTGCAACGCTTCCAATGTACCTGCTTTAAAGCCAAACTCGCCTGCACGTTGTATTACATCGTACATTGTAATACTTTGTTCGTTGGCAATGATTACCAATTTTTCTATTGTTGTTTTACCAATTCCACGGGCGGGATAATTAATAATTCTTTTCAATGCTTCTTCATCTTTGGTATTTACAATCAATCGTAAATAAGCAATTAAATCTTTTACTTCTTTACGTTGATAAAAGCTCAATCCGCCATAAATTTTATAGGGAATTCCTTGTCGGCGAAGGCTTTCTTCAAATGCCCGGCTTTGTGCATTTGTTCTGTATAAAATAGCAAATTCGTTGTTGTGATAATGATTGCGTAATTGTTGTTCTTTAATAGTATCGGCAACAAATTTTCCTTCTTCATTGTCCGTCATGGTACGAACTACTTTTATCTTTTCACCGGTTTCATTTTCTGTCCATAATTCTTTTGGTAATTGCCCTTTGTTTTTACTGATTACTTCATTGGCAACACTTAAAATACTTTGTGTGCTTCTGTAATTCTGTTCCAGCTTCACCACTTTTACATCATCATAATCTTTTTGAAACTGTAAAATATTTTCAATGGTAGCGCCTCTGAAACTATAAATACTTTGTGCATCATCACCCACTACACAAATGTTTTCATGTACGGCCGACAAGAGTTTTGTAATTTGGTATTGAACGGCGTTGGTATCTTGATACTCATCAATTAACACATACTTAAACTTGTGTTGGTATTTTACCAATGCTTCATTATGATGCTTTAAAAGCTCATACATTTTAAACAACAAATCATCAAAATCCATTGCCCCATTTTTAAAACAACGTGCAGCATACGCAGCATAAATCTGAGCAATTGCAGGTCTGTTAGCCCGCATATCATCTTGTTGAATGTAATAATCCGTTGCATATTCTGCAGCACTAACCAAGGCATTTTTTGCTCCCGAAATTCTGTTGTACACTACGTTTGGCTTGTAGTGTTTGTCATCCAGATTCAATTCATTGATTACCGTTTTCAATACGCTCTTGGTATCATCAGAATCATAAATGGTAAAATTGCTGGGATATCCCAAACGATTGGCTTCTGCTCTTAAAATTCTTGCAAAAACACTATGAAAAGTTCCAATGTATAAATTCCTTGCTTCATTATTGCCCAATATTTTTTCAATACGCTCCTTCATTTCGGCAGCGGCTTTATTGGTAAACGTAAGTGCCAAAATATTAAATGAATCTACCCCATGCGCCATTAAATTAGCAATACGTGTGGTTAAAACTTTTGTCTTACCGCTTCCTGCACCGGCAATAATCATCAGCGGTCCGTTAATATGTGTTACAGCTTCTTTTTGCTGTTCATTCAATCCACTTAAAATATCAATCATGGGTGCAATTTAAGATAGTACAACTTCAAAAATCAGGTAGTGAATAAGTTCATTAAAATACCGGTGTTTTTCTACCATTTTTCTTCTTTTGACTCAGTATCATCAAACCTAAAATGCTTACGGGAAACCATTTTTTCTTTCTGCCGTTCAATAATTGCATTGGCGATTATTTCCCCCGCATCGGAGGTAGATTTATTTTCTAGTAACTGTTTGATTTTTTGTTCACTAACATCAATACGATACAATAAATAGACCAACTTTTCAAAATCTGTGTCTATTAAAAAACGGATATAATCTACAAACTGCTGATGCCAGTCTGATGCCAATTCAATGCCCGCCTCTTTTTCAATTCCTGATTTGATCAAATCTTCCATAGTGTTAAATATATTTTTCAACTACGCCCAAACCAAATAATGCAAAATCATATTTCACAGGATCATGTGTATTCAATTGTTTTAAACATTGGGTTAATTCAATTGCTGCTTGCCAATCGGTTTGTGTTCTTTGCAACAATCCAAACCGTTTTGCAACTCTTGAAACGTGTACATCAATTGGGCAAATTAATTGACTGGGTTGTATGTTTTTCCAGATGCCAAAATCTACTCCGCAATTGTCTTTTCGTACCATCCAACGCAAATACATATTCAATCTTTTGCATGCTGATTTTTTAAATGGGGCTGCAATATGTTTTTGTGTTCGGGTTGGATAATCTTCAAAAAATTCAGCATTGAAAACGTAATGATAAAATCCATTCAATCCTCGCTCAATATTGTCATCATTGGGTTGTAGCCATTTACTGAAAGCTGTTTCCAAACTTTTTTCGGATTGTTTGTAATAATGAAAATGTAAGAAATCTAGCAAATGCAATAAATCGGTAGCGTTGAATGTTCGATGTACAAATTTCATCATTGGAATATAATCTTTGCCATTTTTATTCATGATAAAATCGTACGGAGCATTATCCATTAAATTCATTAAATGGTTACACGAATTAATGATTGATTTACGATTCCCCCATGCTAATAAAGCTGCAAAAAAACCGGCAATTTCAATGTCTTGCTGTTTTTTAAATTTATGCGGAATACAAACGGGATCATCTGCAATAAAATTGGGATGATTGTATAATAAGACTTTACTATTTAAAAATTCTGAAAGTTTATTTTCCATATTTCTCAAAGTAAATAGCACTAAAACAAATGAATAGTGACTGCTATTAAAGATAATTATTTAATATTGAACTATGGATAATAACATGCTTACGATTCAAAAGTTTTACACTGCATTTCAACAGAAAGATTTTGCTACAATGAATAGTTGTTATGCAGATAATATTCCTTTTAATGACCCAGTTTTTGGTTTGTTGGTTGGCAACGAAACCAAAGCAATGTGGCAAATGTTGTGTACGAGTGCCAAAGATTTTTCTTTACAATTCAGCAATATTGAAACTGATGATGGTGAATATTATACTTGCGACTGGACGGCATCATATCTTTTTTCTACTACCAATAGAAGGGTTATCAATAAATGCAAAGCTTATATGCGCATGAATGATGGTGTTATTTTAGAACATTCAGATGCATTTAATTATTACCGCTGGTGCAGGCAAGCATTGGGTTTGAGGGGATTAATTTTTGGCTGGACCGGTTTCATGCACAATAAAGTAAACAAAAAAGCAAAGCAGCGCCTGATTCATTTTATGAACCAAAACAATATTGGATAAAGGGCAGCCATTTTATTTTGATTTAGCAACAAAACTATTTTCATAACACGCAACCCAATCTGCAACACTCATTTTTTTGGCTAATTGTTTAAACAATTCGTAAGGAATCGTTTCAGGTTTTTTAAAGCGAATACAACTTTTGCCCATGTCCAATTTTGCAGAAGTATGTTTGGGATATTCATCTATAAACCATTGTAATAAATCCGGATTTGCATAAATACCCATGTGATACACAGCAATAAATTTTTTTTGTGCTGCTATATTGATGAAAGGCAATGCCTGATTGGGTTTGCAATGATATCCTTTGGGATAAATACTATACGGAACTACATAACCAATCATGCCATAACACATTGCTTCTTCAAACCCTTTGGGTAAATTTTTTCTGAAAATAGAACAAAGTTTTTCAACAGTATTTCTTTTGTCGTCAGGAATTGTTTCTAAATATGCTTGAATGCTTGTTGCTGCTGATGCCATTGTTTCAAATGATTTTATAGGAGCATAAAAATATAAATTAATACCCAATAGTTACATTTGCAACCTAATTGTATTACTATGAGTAAAGTTCAAATAGGATTGGTGCAGATGAGTTGTTCTGCAGACAAGAACGACAACATGCAAAAAGCAATTGGTAAAATAAAAGATGCTGCTGCAAAAGGAGCTCAGATTGTTTGTTTGCAAGAGTTGTTTACTTCTTTGTATTTCTGCGATGTAGAAGATTATGAAAATTTCAAATTGGCAGAATCAATTCCTGGTGCATCAACTGATGCATTAAGTGTTGTAGCAAAGGAATTGGGCGTTGTTATCATTGCTTCTTTATTTGAAAAAAGAACACAAGGACTTTACCACAACACCACTGCCGTAATAGATGCCGATGGAAATTATTTAGGCAAGTATCGTAAAATGCATATTCCTGATGATCCTGCTTATTACGAAAAATTTTATTTCACACCGGGTGATTTAGGCTACAAAGTTTTCGAAACAAAATTTGCAACAATAGGTGTGTTAATATGCTGGGATCAATGGTATCCGGAAGCAGCAAGAATTACAGCTTTGATGGGTGCAGAAATTTTATTTTATCCTACTGCAATTGGTTGGGCAACTGCACAAGATGAAGCAACTAATATCGAACAATACAATGCTTGGCAAACGATACAACGCAGTCATGCCATAGCAAACGGAGTGCATGTGGTAAGTGTAAACAGAGTTGGTTTGGAACAAAATGGATTAATGAAATTTTGGGGCGGAAGTTTTGTATCAAATCCTTTTGGAAGCCTTTTGTACAAAGCATCACACGACGATGAAGAAACTACTATGGTTGAAATAGATACTGAAAAAACAGATCAATACAGAACACATTGGCCATTTTTAAGAGACAGAAGAATTGACAGTTATCAGCCGATTACGAAGCGATTCATAGATGGGGAGGAGTGAGGGGAAAGACGGGAAAGTCAGTAAAGTCGGGAGTTTAGGGAAGACAGAAATTTGGGGTTTCGTTAAAGAAATGCTCTCATATTTTGATTGAGTAGTTAATTATAAATACAAATTAATTTAAACTTTATCTATGCCCTTCAAATTTGAAAAGTTAATCGTTTGGCAAAAGGCTTTGGAGTTATCAGCTTTTGTAAATGAAGTAACTCGGTCTTTTCCAAAAGATGAGTTATATATTTTGACTTCTCAAATAAAAAGGGCGGCTGATTCTGTCGCATTAAATATTGCAGAAGGCTCTACCGGACAATCAAATCCGGAGTTCAATAAGTTTTTAGGATATGCACTTCGCTCAAATGTTGAAGTAGTAAGTTGTATATATGTTGCTCAAAAAAGAAACATTATAAAACAAGAAGATTTCGATAAGATTTAAAACATGTGTGAAGAAATTTTAGTAATGACTGCAGCACTCCGTAAATCTTTAAAATAAAACATTTATGAATCACATTAATGACAATATTCCGAACTCAAAACTTTCCGACCTCGGTCTTCCTGACTTCAGTCTTTCGGACTCGCCCAAAAACCTTGGCTATTACTTTCCCGCAGAGTTTGCGCCACATGATGCAACCTGGTTAAGCTGGCCTCACAAAGAAGCATCTTGGCCCGGAAAAATTGATACGATTTATCCATATTACAGCACGTTTGTAAAACATCTTGCAGAAAGTGAAAGAGTATGTATAAATGTGAATGATACCGCGATGCAACAATTTGCTTTGAATCATTTACAACAAGCAAATGTTGATGTTTCAAAAGTTGAATTTTTTATACACCCTACCAATGATGCTTGGTGCAGAGATCATGGTCCGGCTTTTTTATTGCATCGAACCGAAAAAAAGAAAGCTATTGTAGATTGGGGTTACAATGCCTGGGGTGGAAAATATCCTCCATTTGATTTAGATGATGTTATTCCAACTTTAATTGGAAAACACTACAATCTTCCGGTGTTTTATCCGGGGATAGTAATGGAAGGCGGCTCGGTAGAATTTAATGGAGCCGGAACTTTATTAACTTCTACAGCATGTTTGCTGAATGAAAATAGAAACCCGCATTTGAATCAGGCACAAATAGAACAATTCCTCATTCATTATTATGGCGTAGAACAAATATTGTGGGTAGAAGAAGGTATTGTGGGTGACGATACCGATGGACATATTGATGATACAGTAAGATTTGTGAATGCAGACACCGTGCTCACTGTGGTTGAACAAAATAAAAACGATGAAAATTATGGATTACTCCAGCATAATTTAAAACAGCTGCAAGCCATGCGATTGTTGAATGGCAAGCAATTGAACATTGTAGAATTACCAATGACAGATGCCGTGATTTATGAAGACCAAAGATTACCGGCTTCTTATGCCAATTTTTATATCAGTAATAAAAATGTAATTGTCCCTACATTTCGTTGTGCAAAAGATGATGTTGCTTTACAAATTATACAATCTTGTTTTACAGATAGAAAAGTAATTGGCATCGATTCTACCGAAATCATTTGGGGCTTGGGAAGTTTTCATTGCCTTAGCCAACAAGAGCCTTCTATAGTGTTGTAGCAATTTTCACTTTGCTTATTCAAATGGCAGCCTATATTTGCAGTCCTATAAAAACGAACAATGGAATACAGTAAATTAATATCAGTTACAGGTTTACCGGGTTTATTTGAATTAGTAGCCAGTAAAACCGATGGTGCAATTGTAAAAAGTATAGAAGACGGTACTACCAAATTTGTGAGTAGCCGAGTACACAACTTTTCGCACTTGGAAAGTATAGAAGTATATACCATCAGAGAAAATGAAAATCTAATACAAGTATTGCAGGCAATGGATGCAAGCAAAGAAAAATTACCTGATGAAAAGGATGCAAAAGCAGTAACGGCATACATGAAAAAAGTATATCCCAATATGGATTTTGACAGAGTGTATCCGAGCGATATGAAGAAAATGGTGAAATGGTTTGCTATTTTAAAAGCACATAATGTTGAATTAAAAATTACTGAAGTACCTGATGAAGAAGCTGCGGATGAAGAAGCATAATTTTCTTATTGAAAAATATATAGCCACTCTTTTTAGGGTGGCTTTTTTTATTGCTTAAAAATTAACAATGATATTAGATGATTTATAACAATGCTATTTTTGAAAAAATCGCTATGAGGTTGCCCTATAAACTCACACTTAAATACATTTTCAAATATTAGCATTTTTTTGGGTTGAATTCCCCATAAAAAATTTCATACTTGCCAATTTATATTAAATTGCTTCTTTAAATTCCTGTATGAAAAAAATTTGTCTTGCCCTAGTGCTGTTTAGTGTCGGTATCCCTGTTTCATTTGCACAAAAATTTTCTGAACAAACCCCTGCTGCAATTCATTGGGCAGACAGTGTTGCCAATACTTTAACACCAGAGCAAAAAATTGCTCAATTAATGATCATCCGTGCACACAGCAATCTTGGAAAAGATCATATAGATCAAGTTACCAACTTAATTAAAACGTATAATGTAGGTGGTTTGTGTTTTTTTCAAGGAGGTCCTATTCGCCAAGCAACACTAACCAACTACTATCAAAATATTGCTAAAACCCCACTCATGATTGCTATTGATGGTGAATGGGGATTGGGTATGCGTTTGGATAGTGTGATTAATTTTCCTCGTCAATTAATGATGGGTGCAATTGCCGATGCACAATTAGTTTATCAGTTTGGTAAAGCTGTTGGTCAACAATGCAAACGAATGGGTATACAGGTAAATTATGCTCCGGATATTGATGTAAACAACAATCCCAATAACCCTGTTATCAACGACAGAAGTTTTGGAGAAGACAAATACAAGGTTGCATTGTTTGGCATTCAATACATGAAAGGTATGCAAGACATGGGCGTAATGGCTTGTGCCAAACACTTTCCAGGTCATGGTGATGTTGCAGTTGATAGTCATTTTGATTTGCCGGTAATCAATAAATCAAGGGCACAATTAGATAGTCTGGAATTATATCCATTCAGAGAATTAATCAAAGCCGGTGTTGGCAGTATGATGATGGCACATTTGTATATTCCTGCAATTGACAGCACGGCAAATCAGGCTACATCATTGTCTAAAAAAAATGTAACAGATTTATTAAGAAATGAATTGGGCTACAACGGACTTACTTTTACTGATGCGCTTGAAATGAAAGGCGTTGCTAAATTTTATCCTGCAGGAGAAGCTGCGGTTCAGAGTTTGATTGCCGGAAATGATATGTTGTGTTTGCCTGGTGATGTAGCCAATAGCATTCAAAAAATTATGGAGGCAATTGCTACCGGAAAACTTACACAGGCCGATATAGATACAAAACTAAAAAAAGTATTAATTAGCAAATACCATTTGGGTTTACATACCAACACCCCAATTGCTTTGGATAATCTTGCTGAAGATTTGAACGCTGCAACAAATGCTATCAAACAAAAATTAAGTGAACAAGCACTTACATTGTTGCGATTAGAAAACAAAAAATTATTGCCGCTATTATCAAAAAAGAAAATTATTTATGTAGGAATTGGTGTCAATCAAATGAATGCATTTGCAGCCGAATTAAAAGAGAATTACCATGCAAAAATTTTGTTGATGGATTATAAAGATTCTACTTCCCTGAACAATATTCTTAAAAAAATAAAAGGCAAAAAGAAAACAATAATTGTTGGATTACACAATTATAATCGCAGACCAGCCAACAACTTTGGCTTAAGCAAAGATGCTGTTACATTGTTACAAGCAGTAGAACAAAAAAAGAATGCAATTATATTTTCATTTGGGAATCCTTATGCTATTAAAAACTATTGCAATGCACAAAATCTAGTGGCTTGTTATGAAGATGATGCCTTTACACAACTTGCTGCTATTGGATTATTACAAGGAAAAAGTAATGCAACAGGAAAGCTTCCTGTAACAGTTTGTGAGCAATTCCCTTTCGGTAGTGGCATTACAACGAAAGCCAATTTCAATTACACAACACCTGAATCAGTTGGATTAACCAGTTCAAAATTAAATGCAATTGATACGATTGCCAATAACGCAATTGCCAATGGTGCAATGCCCGGTTGCGTTGTTTTAGTAGCTAAAAATGGAAAAATTGCATTTCATAAAGCGTATGGTTATACCAACTTTGATAAACAACAATCAGTTACCACAGATATGGTATATGACCTTGCATCGGTTACAAAAATTTCTGCTACAACCATTGCTGTGATGAAGTTGTATGAAGAAAATAAAATTGATTTGGATAAAACATTAGGTGATTATTTATCCTGGACCAAAGGCACAGACAAAGCGCCATTGAAAATAAAAGATATCCTTTTGCACCAAGCCGGACTAACTCCGTTTATTCCTTTTTACAAAGAAGTGATTGACAACAACGGCGTTCCTAAAAAAGATTTTTTTACTGCAAGTTATAGTTCAAATTTTCCGATAAGAGTTGCAGAAAATTTATACTTACGACAAGATTATCAAGATACTTTGTACCAACGTATTTTGAGTAGCAAATTATCTGCACCCGGTAAATATGTGTACAGCGATAATGATTTTATTTTTTTAGGTAAAATTGTGGAAACCCTTACAGGCAAGGGGTTACAAGACTATGTAAGAGAACAATTTTATTTGCCTATGCAAATGATGAGTACCACATTTAGTCCTAAAGAACACTATACAACACAATTAATAGCACCAACAGAATTAGAAAAAAATTTCCGCAATCAATTATTGCATGGAGATGTGCATGATGAAGGTGCAGCAATGTTTGGTGGTGTTGCAGGACATGCCGGATTATTCAGCAATGCCTATGATTTGGCAACTTTATATCAAATGTTGTTGAATGGCGGAACAATGAATGGGGTAACTTTTTTACAACCTTCAACTATACAAAAATTTACAGCATATCAAACGAATGACAGCAGAAGAGGATTGGGTTTTGATAAACCAGAAAAAGATAATACTACTCGAAAAGAACCCTATCCTAGCAAATCTGTTTCTGCTGAAACCTTTGGCCACACAGGGTTTACGGGTACTTGTGTTTGGGTTGATCCAAAAGAACAATTGATTTATATTTTTCTCTCCAACAGAGTAACTCCTACACGAGCTAACAACAAATTAGGGCAGATGAATGTGCGGCCAAATATTCAGGAAGCAATTTATAATTCGTTGAAATAATAAGATTATCTCAAAACCATTTGTCTGTCTGCATCTAAACGAAGCAGGATAAACAGTAGTATGGTAAAAGTGAGCAAGGATGAACCGCCATAACTAATGAGTGGCAAAGGAATTCCGATGATTGGAAATAAACCAATTGTCATACATACATTTACCGTTATGTGAAAAAACAAAATACTCGCTACACAATAAGCATATACCCTGCTGAATGTACTTCGTTGCCGTTCTGCAATTCTTACAATCCTAAACAACAGAAAAAGATACAACCCTAAAAAAACTGTACACCCTACAAAACCAAAAGCTTCGCCAAGTGAAGTAAAAATAAAATCGGTATGTTGTTCGGGTACGTACTTGCCCCTTGTTTGTGTTCCTTTCAAAAATCCTTTGCCCCAAAAACCTCCAGAGCCAATAGCAATGATACTTTGACGCACATTATAATCATCCGTTTTTTTAGGTGGCTTGCTGCTTTTTTGTGCTTTTTTGTTTTGTGAACAATCATATTCTTTTCCCACCATGCTATATATTCTAGTGCTTTGGTAGCACTCGAATGTGTTGTTGAAAATATAAGGCACAACAAAACGCTGAATGCCTACACAAATCATCCAAATAGAAATAATAATTGGCAGTAGATTTTTCTTTCTTTTAATCTGTCTGCGTAAAGTATATACTGTAATTGCTGCAATAATGGTTAGTAGAATTGCCAAAACATTGGGTTCAATTAATAAAGTTGCAACTACTAAAACCGCAAATGAAAAACTTATAACTAATATCCCAGGTGGAAGTCCTTCTCTATACATTACAATAAAAAATGTAAGATAAACCAATGCCAATCCAAGCTCATGTTGTGCAATAGATAATACAGCCGGCATTAAAGCAATAGCTGCTGCGATAATTTGCGATTTCAATTTTGTAAAATCTGTTTCCTGACGAGATAAAAACTTTGCAATTGCAAGTGCAGTAAACACTTTACACAATTCGGCAGGTTGTAAATTAAAACCTCCGCCCAGGGGTATCCAACTTTTGCTACCACTAATACTTTTTCCAATAACAAATGTTGCAAGCATTAATACAATTCCAAATGCATACATCAGGTTGGCAAATGCGGTAAATAATTTACTGTCTGCCAGCAAAATAAACGTTGCAAGTACTACACAAATCCCCGAAAAAATAAGTTGTTTACCATAATTCGTTTTGCCGCTAATGAAACTTTGGAAAACATCAATTCCGGGTTTGTACTCTACCATAAAAATGCAAAGAATACCAATGCCAACTAAGATGGCATATAGCCACATTACAGTAGCATCAAAATTTTGTGTACTATTTTTTTTTCTATCGTTCATTATCTTTTTGGCTTTGCATTTTTCTTCAAACTGTTTTTCTTATCGGCATTAGGTAAAATAGCGGGAGATTTCTTTTTATTGCTTTCAGGAGATTTTGCAGGAATATTAGGAAGTCCTTCCTGAAGTAAATTAGAAGGCACAACCTCTTCTTCAACAGAAATACTGTCTTCTTCAATTGGTTCATCAACAGGCTTTAGTTTTGCACGCTTAATCGAATCAATACGTTCTAATGCCATTTGCATTTTAGGCGGAATTAAATTGGTTTTGGTCATAGATTCCACTTTGTCTTTTCTTTCTTTTCCTGCAATAGAATCTCTTAAATATTTTTCAATTAATAAGCTAGCAATTGGACCAGAATAAGCTGCTCCGAAACCGGCATTTTCGCAGATTACCGCTATAGCAATTTTTGGATTTTCCCTCGGAGCAAATGCGCCAAAGAAGGAATGGTTTTTTTGTTTTATTCCTTTGTCATAGTTTTCAACTGTTCCTGTTTTTCCGCAAACAGTAATTCCGTCAATTTTAAATCCACTTCCCGTTCCAAAATCCATAACGGCTTGCATCCCATCTTGTACCGCATTGAAAACAGTATCCGCAACCCCTTTTGTATAATGTTTTTCCTTGAATTTTTCCAATAATGCATATTCATCACCTCCTTCAATTGAATCAATTAAATGCGGTGTGTAATACCAGCCTTTATTGGCAATGGTAGACATTACGTTGGCAAGTTGCACAATAGTTGTTTCTACTTCTCCCTGCCCAATTGCATTACTAATGATATTACAAGTTTGCCATTTGCTGCCAAATATTTTTCGATAATATTTTGAAGTAGGCAGATTCCCTCTTTTTTCAGAAGGTAAATCAACGCCTAGCTTGTCCCCCAATCCAAAAGAAGCAGCATATCGGTTGAATGCCGTTAATCCACTATCTGCGCTACCAAATTTTGGTTGATCTAATGTTCTTCTAAAAACGGTTGCAAAATAGGTATTACAACTGTGTGCAATTGCCTCGGTAAGTTTAAATGTGCCGGGGTCTAAGCATTTGGGTTTTCCTGTGCCACAGCCCAAGTAGGCTCCCGTACAACCAATCGTTGAGTTTACATCAATCACTCCTTCCGCCAACCCAATCATGCCAACCATTGTTTTAAATGTAGAACCCGGAGAATACTTTGTACCAATAGTTCTATTGATTAAAGGCAATCGGGGATCCAATAACAACTCTCCTAAATGTTTTTTTCTTTGACTTCCTGTAATGTAATTGGGATTATAGTTTGGTGCACTAACCATACACAATACCCCGCCCGTTTTTGGATTAATGGCAACAATGCTTCCTACTTTGTTGGTCATCAATTTTTCGCCAAGTTGTTGTAGCTCTACGTCTATACTTGAATACAAATTCTTTCCGGCAACAGCAGCTGTATCATATTCTCCATTTGCAAAAGAACCTTGTATCCGACTTTTATTATCGCGAATTAATTGTTTGATTCCTCGTTGGCCCATTAATATTTTTTCATAACTACGTTCTAGTCCGGTATAACCTGCATAGTCACCCATTTCATAGCCTTCATCTTTATGTCTTCTTAGAAAGCCGGTATCTACTTCTTGTATATATCCCAAAATATTTCCTGCTGCATTGTAAGGATAAGTTCTGATACTTCTTTCTTGCAACACAAAGCCCGGAAATTTATACAAATTTTCATTCACTTTAGAATACATTTCAGGAGAAAGCAATGGTTCAAAAACACTTGGTTTTACGGCTGTGTTTTTAAAAATAATATCATGAATTCTTTTTTTATAATTAGCGGTATCAATATTGAGTAACGCACAAAATGCAGCCGTATCAATACCTTTAGCCTCATTGGGCGTAACCACTAAATCAAACATGATACTATTTTCTAGAATAGCACGTTTTTTTCTATCGAAAATAATTCCTCTGTCGGGATAAATTACTTTTCTAAAAATAGCATTGTTTCTAGCCAGAACATCATACTTGCTCGAAAAAATTTGGAGGTGAATTAACTGACCAATAATTACAATGAATACTAATACAAAAATGATTTGTATGCTTCTGCTTCTGCTTTGATTGTAAACCGACATAAGTGTGTACGAAGTATGGAAAGTGAAGTACTTTGTAGTAATACAAAATTGATGAATGTGCAGGGATATACCAATAGTTTTTTTGTAAAAAGTTATTAATAGGTGTTAATAATGCCAATGATATTTTACGGTTATTGTCATAACTATTCAAAAAACATTTAATCTTGGAAAAAAAGGGTGTGTTTTCATAAGAAAATTTGAATACAATACTTGCCACAAAATCATTTTACTGTATTTTCACGGCTCAATTTTTAAAGCGCAACAGATAATACTATGGCAGAAGTTATTTTAATGCCCCGTTTAAGTGATACCATGACCGAAGGCGTAATTGCAGCATGGCATAAAAAAGTGGGGGATATTGTAAAAAAAGGAGATGTTTTAGCAGAAATTGAAACTGATAAAGCAACTATGGAATTAGAAAGCTATCAGCAGGGAACATTGTTGCATATTGGCACACCAATTGGTGGAAAATTACAAGTAAACGATTTATTGGCAATCATAGGAAATGCGGGTGAAGATATTTCAGCTTTGGTTGCACAACACATTGGTGTGAGCAAGATTCATGTAGAAGCTCCAAAAGAAGAAAGTAATAAAATTGAAACTCCGGCTTCAGCGGCTAATGAGAGTCCTTCCGCTCTTGATATTAGTAAAATGGATGAAGTGGTGTTGATGCCCCGTTTAAGTGATACCATGACTGAAGGCGTTATTGCGGGCTGGCAAAAACAAGTGGGTGATATAGTAAAGAAAGGTGAAGTGTTAGCCGATATTGAAACAGATAAAGCCACCATGGAATTGGAAAGTTATAAAGATGGGGTTTTATTATACCAAGGTGCTCAAGCAGGCGAAAAAATATTGGTAAATGATTTGTTGTGTATTATTGGTAAAGAAGGATTAGATGTAAATGCAATTATTGCAGCAGTAAAAGCTGGCGCAAGCGTTGCATCAGAAAGTCCGAAGGAAGTAAGTAAGCAAACGGAAAATCCAAAGATGGAAACTCCGGCATTGGTTTCTCCGATAGAAGAAGTTGTAAATGAAGGAAGAATTTTTGCCTCCCCATTAGCAAAAAAATTAGCAAGTGATAAAGGTATTGATTTAAAATATGTGAAAGGGAGTGGAGATAATGGCAGAATTACAAAAAGCGATGTAGATGCTTTTACACCGCAAGCGCAAGCTGCAACTACAACATCTGTAGCTGCACATGTTGTTGCTCCTGCTGTAACTTATGCTTCAGGTACAGTAAGTTTTGATGAAGTTCCTGTAAGCCAAATGCGAAAAATAATTGCAAAACGCTTAAGTGAAAGTTTATTTACTGCTCCGCATTTTTATTTAACCATGCGTGTTGATATGGATGCAGCAATTGCAGCCAGAGGAGTTTTGAATGCTGATGGTAAAACAAAAATTAGCTTTAATGATATGGTATTGAAAGCAACAGCATTGGCATTAAAAGTTCACCCAAAAATTAATAGCAGTTGGTTAGGCGATAAAATAAGATACAATCATCATGTAAATATTGGCGTTGCAGTTGCTGTAGATGAAGGTTTATTAGTACCTGTTGTTCGTTTTGCAGATACATTAAGTTTCAAACAAATCAATGCACAGGTAAAAGATTTTGCCCAAAAAGCAAAAGATAAAAAATTACAACCTTCAGATTGGGAAGGAAGCACATTCACCATTAGTAACTTAGGTATGTATGGTATTGATGAATTTACTGCAATCATCAACCCTCCTGACGCATGTATATTAGCGGTTGGCGGAATTAGTCAGGTACCTGTTGTAAAAAATGGAGCTGTTGTGCCAGGAAACATTATGAAATTAACATTAAGTTGCGACCACAGAGTTGTAGATGGTGCCACAGGTGCTGCCTTTTTACAAACACTGAAAAGCTTGTTAGAAGAGCCTTTAAGGATGCTATTGTAATATTAAGAAACTTAGAATATACAAAAAAGGCTACCAAATTGGTAGCCTTTTTTAGGACAATTTGTTGATTAAAATTCAGTTGTAAAAGAAAGGTATTTTAGAAACTCATTTTTCTTGTCTTCAGTTTTAAAAACACCACCATAAAATGCAGTTATAGTGCTACTTGTATCATCTTCTACGCCTCTGCTGGCAACACATAAATGTTTGGCATCAATGATTACGGCAACATCGTTTGTTTCCAAAATTTTTTGTAAATCAGTTCCTATTTGATTGGTTAATCGTTCTTGTACTTGAGGACGTTTAGCAAAATATTCTACCAATCTGTTTAATTTACTTAGACCAATCACTTTACCGCTACTGATATAAGCAAGATGTGCTTTTCCGATGATTGGTACAAAATGATGTTCGCAGGTACTATAAAAAGATATATTTTTTTCAACCAACATTTCCTGATACTTATACTTGTTTTCAAACAATGCCATTTTAGGTTTATTAGCAGGATTTAACCCCTGAAAAATTTCTTTGATGTACATTTTTGCAACCCTGTGTGGTGTGCCTTTTAAGCTATCATCCGCACGGTCTAAGCCCATGATATCCATGATGCTTTCAAAGTGTTTTTCAATTGCTTTTATTTTATCACTATCAGACATATCAAAAGCATCAGCCCTCATAGGAGTATCAATACTTGTACTTATGTGGTTATCACCAATTTCATCTATCATAATATCACTTAATTCAATATTTAAAGCATTTTTATGCGGGGTATTCAACATAGTTTCTTTCTGTTTCATATAGTCGTATTTGAAGTTCCAAATCCTTATCCAGCTTGGCTCTCAGCAAATCGTAAATAACAACTGCTATATGCTCAGCAGTAGGGTTTAGATGTTTAAATTCTTTAGTATCTAGGTTTAAATTTTTATGATCAAAGCGGTCTAATACTTCTTCTTTAATTAGATCACTTAATATTTTCATGTCTAACACATAGCCGGTATCTTGGTTCGGTATACCCACAACTTTAACAATCAACTCATAGTTGTGACCATGGAAGTTTTTGTTGTTGCATTTGCCAAAAACTGCTGCATTTTTTTCATCATTCCATGCATCATTGTTTAAGCGATGTGCTGCATTAAAATGTTCCTTACGGTATATGGCAATTTTATTCATTACTACTTTTATAAAAGGTTTATTTATTCAACGAAAGAATTTTTTGTTTGAATAGAATTTTATTTGAATACCAAGTATAAAATAAATACAAACTAAAACTCTTGTTATTAATTTACAGGTACTGCGGCAAAAGTGTGTTGCTCAAGTGTCCCGGAATTGAAGAGAACCATAAAATTGATAACAATCCTGAAATAAATTTGGTGATACAATACTACAAATATTATAGTGTATGAATAACGATTTAAAAAGGATTTAGTTCATTGTAACATAAAATTATCCAAAATACTCCACATAAATTCTTGGAGTTTCGTACAATTTAATGCAATGTAACTGAACAGAAGATGGTAAAAAAGGCGCTAATTGCTGCCAAATAGCTATTGCCAGATTTTCGGTACTGCACATTTGGTCTTTCATAAAATCTACATCAAGATTCAAGTTCTTATGATCAAGTTTGTCAATTACTTTTTCTTTAATTAACATACTCAGCTTTTTTACATCATACAAAAAGCCAGTTTCACTATCTGGTTCCCCTTTAATAGTTACGTAAAGGTCGTAATTATGCCCATGCCAGTTTTCATTGGCACAAACCCCAAACATCAGTTCATTTTTCTCCTGACTCCATTTTGGATTATATAGTTTGTGTGCTGCGTTAAAATGTTCTTGTCTTGTAAGGTACACCATTGTAATTAAATCTAAAAGGACAAAGGTAAGGGTAGAAAAATAATGAATGTGCATTGAGTACAATCACCAATTTTAAACGTTGTAAAAATTGGTGATTTATATTTTGAAAGAAAACCGTTTTTAAAGTATGCAATACAAAAGTTTTTATCTTACTTTGTTAGTAAAGAATATTACCATGAAAAATCTGCTGTTAAATTGTTGTTTTTTCAATTTATTCTATGACCTTTGTTAACTTAACTTTCATTTAATTTTATAACATATACATGGGAATTTTTAATTTTTTTACGCAAGAGATTGCAATGGATTTGGGCACTGCAAACACCCTAATCATACACAATGATGAAATTGTAGTAAATGAGCCGAGTATTGTTGCTTTAAATAGGAACAATCCGAAGGAAGTGCTCGCAGTTGGAAAGAAGGCATTATTGATGCACGAAAAAACCCACGAAAGCATTAGAACCGTTCGTCCTTTACGTGATGGTGTAATTGCAGATTTTAATGCTGCAGAGCTGATGATCAGAGAATTGATAAAATTGGTTTATCCAAAAAAACCTTTATTTCCGCCAAGCTGGAGAATGGTTATTTGTATCCCGTCATCTATTACCGAGGTAGAAAAAAGAGCCGTACGCGATAGTGCCGAACAAGCAGGTGCAAAAGAAGTATATATGATTCACGAACCTATGGCAGCAGCATTAGGAATTGGTATTGATGTTGAAGAGCCTGTTGGAAATATGATTATTGATATTGGTGGAGGTACTACAGGTATTACCGTAATTGCATTAGCGGGAATTGTATGCGATCAAAGTATAAGAATTGCGGGTGATGAATTTACTGCCGATATTATGGAAGCATTGCGCAGATACCATAGCTTATTAATTGGTGAGCGTACTGCTGAGCAAATAAAAATACACGTTGGGGCGGCAATGAAAGATTTAGAAAACCCTCCTGAAGACATGCCTGTAAATGGTAGAGACTTGGTAACAGGTATTCCTAAACAAATCATGGTAAGCTACACAGAAATAGCTGAGGCATTGGATAAAAGTATTTTTAAAATTGAAGAAGCAATTCTTAAAGCATTAGAAACAACTCCACCGGAATTGGCTTCTGATATTTATAAAAGAGGATTGTACTTAACTGGTGGCGGTGCTTTGTTGCGTGGATTAGACAAACGCTTAAGTGCCAAAATAAAGTTACCGGTTCATGTTGCAGATGATCCTTTGAAAAGCGTGGTGCGTGGTACAGGTTTGGCTTTAAAAAATTATCAAAGATTTCCTTTTATCATGAGATAAAAACTGAATAATAATTTCTTACATATAATCGGAACATTATTTTTGGTCTGTCATTAATTTGCTTCTGTTGAAAAACATTTTTCTTTTCATAAGTCATTATTTTATTTTTATCTGCTTTATAATTTTGCAGATTGTATGTATTGTTTTACTGAGCAATAGCAGCAAAACACATCAGGCTTTTTTTGCAGCATACACAAATGAAATAACTGGTAAAGTAGATCATCAATATGATAATTGGATTGAGTATTTTTCTTTGAAAAAAGTAAACAAACAACTGTCTGATGAAAATGCAAGACTCAGAAATTTATTAGCTGCAGATATTTTGTCGACTGACAGCAGTAAAAAAACAATTGTTGATTCATCTATCAGAGACACCTTAAACCGAGTTAGAAAATATACATACCTGCCAGCTAAAGTTGTTGGCAACTCCCTTTATTTAAGAGCCAATTATTTACAATTAGAACGAGGCTCTTTACAAGGCGTAACAAAAGGAATGAGTGTAGTTTCTCCTCAGGGTATTGTTGGCGTTGTGGTAGAGGTTAGTGATAATTATAGTAAGGTAATGAGTTTGTTGCACAGCAACACAAGGGTAAGTGCGATGATGCAAAAATCAAAGTCGAGCGGCGATATTGAGTGGGACGGATCAGACCCTCATTTTGTTACCATGAAAAAAGTAAGCAAAAGCGCTGCCGTTGCAATAGGAGATACTGTTGTAACAAGCACCTATTCTGCTAATTTCCCTTCCAATATTTTGATAGGAACAGTAGTAGAAGTAAAGCCTGAAGTGGGTTCAAGTTTTAATAATATAAAAGTAAAAGTTGCAACAAATTTTTTCAGTTTGCAATATGTATATCTAGTTGAAAACATTCGTTATGTAGAGCAGACTACCTTGACAAACAAGAAAGACAATAAAGAATAATGAGCAGTGTAATAAAAAATATTTTTCGGTTTGTTTTATTCATCTTAATACAAGTATTTGTATTAAATCACGTACCGCCATTACATCATTTTTTTATCCCTTACTTATATTTTTTATTCTTGCTATGGTTGCCATTTTCTATCAACCGATTGTTTTTATTAATACTCTCTTTTGTATATGGATTTACTTTAGATGCATTTACAGGTAATTATGGAATGTATACGGCACCTTGTGTTTTAATTGCTTATATAAGACCTTTTATACTTAACCTTTTAATTCCGCAAGAAACATCTGAACAGAGTTATATAGAGCCTAGTCCAAGCAGTATGGGTTGGATGCCATATGGATTATATATTACACTATTAACCTTGTTGCACCATACTTATTTGGTATTAATTGAATGGTTGCAAGTTGGTAATTTTTTACAGTTTTTGGGTAAGGTTTTGGGAACAACAGCTGTCAGTTTACTCTTGATATTTATAACAGAATTACTGTTTTTTAGAAAAAGTAAATACAGAAATAAGGAAGCTTAGTAAAAATAAATACAAGGGTTTTGTAGTAAAAAATTTCTATTTAAAGAGTAGTTGTTTTTTCAGTTACACTTGCAAAATATACCTTTGTTTCAAACATTCATTTATGGGCAAATTAAGCCAGTTAGCAGAAACTTTGATTGGGAGTGAAATTGTAAAACTCGGCAATGCAATTAGTGAGCGCATTCGTAATGGTGAAAAGATTTTCAATTATACAATTGGTGATTTTGACTCTTCCATTTTCCCAATACCCAAAGAGCTGGAAGATTTAATTATTGCAGAATATCAAAATGGAAGTACAAGTTATCCTCCGGCAGATGGTGTACTTGAATTGCGTATAGCTGTAGCTGCATTTATTCATGAATGGGAAGGATTGGATTATTCGGCAGATGAAATTCAAATTGCAGCAGGCGGCAGACCGCTTATTTATACTTTATTCAAAGCTATTGTAGATAAAGGTGACAAAGTAATTTATGGTGTACCAAGCTGGAACAACAATCATTATGTTCATTTAACTGATGCCGAACATTGTGTAATTGAATGTACTCCCGAAAATAATTTCATGCCAACAGTTGAAGATGTGGCAACACACATTAAAGGGGCCACATTAATCTGTTTATGTAGCCCTCAAAACCCAACAGGCACAACACTTTCAAAAGATAGTCTTGCAAAAATCTGTGATTTAATTTTAGAAGAAAATAAACGCAGAGTCGATTATGAAAAGAAATTGTATTTGATGTATGACCAAATGTACTGGACACTTACTTATGGCGATACAGAACATTACAACCCAATTACTTTAAGACCGGAAATGAAAGAATATACTATTTTTATTGATGGAATTTCTAAGGCATTTTGTGCAACAGGTGTACGTGTAGGTTGGAGTATGGGGCCTGCAGCTGTTATTTCTAAAATGAAAGCAGTACTAAGTCATATAGGGGCATGGAGCCCATTGGCAGAACAAAAAGCAACTGCAAAATATTTGTCAAATACCGCAGCTATCAAAAATTATTTATACCACTACAAACAAGAATTAGAATACCGCTTACAAAATATTTACGCTGGCATTGTTGCTTTAAAAGAAAAAGGATTTGCAATTGATGCCGTAACGCCACAAGCAGCAATTTATCTGACCGTAAAAATTGATTTAGTTGGCAAGCAAACAAACGATGGCAAATTATTATCAACGCAATCAGATGTTACTGCTTATTTATTAAGTGATGCAAAACTTGCCATAGTTCCATTTTATGCGTTTGGAGCGGGAAAGCAAAGTCCTTGGTATAGAATAAGTGTAGGGACTTGCAAAAAAGAAGAAATACCTGAAATGTTGGAAATGTTAGAGAATGCTTTAGTAGCGTTACACTAAAAATTAATTTTTACAGCAAATAAAAATGAATGGTTTATTGCCGCGTTCTTTAATGGCTTGCTGAACAAGCAATGGCTTACTGATAATTTTATAGCGATTAACATCAATGACTTCATTGGCAATACAAAAATTTAAAGTGCTTTCCATTTCATAAAAAATCTTGTGAAGGCTGGCAACTTCTAATGCCATAGTATCTTCACTCCAGTGAAATGATTTTGAAAGTATTAAAATATCTCTGTTGCTATTATTCATAAAGCTCATTTGATTATCCAACAACCTTTCTTGTTGGACACATACATTGGGTCCTTTCTCTACTTACACCACAAGATGAAACAAATACCATTAGAAATAACAGAAAAAAAATTATTTGGTTTGCTTTTATTTTCATTTCTCGAAATTAAGTTAGTATTTCTTTGAAATAATTTATTTTTATTAAAATTTGGAACAAAAATCTAAAATAGCTACCGTATTAATTGCACCATTAGATTGGGGTTTGGGTCATGCAACAAGGTGTATCCCAATTATCAGAATAATGAATAACAGTGGCTGGCGGGTAATACTTGCAGCCGATGGAAATACAGCAACATTGTTAAAAAATGAATTCCCGGATCTTTTGTTACTTTCATTAAAGGGCTACAACATTTATTATTCTACAAAAAAATGGATGCTTCCGTTTACCATTTTACTCCAAGTGCCCAAAATACTTTGTGCCATAAAAAATGAATACCGCTGGCTTCAAAATAAAATTGATACACATCAAATAGATTTAGTAATCAGCGACAATCGTTATGGCTTACATTCTTCCAAAATACCTTCTGTTTTTATTACCCATCAACTTACCATTAAAATGCCATTTGCTTGGTTGGAAAATTGGGTGCAAAAAATCAATTACCATTACATTCAAAAATTTACACAATGCTGGGTGCCTGACTTTGCCGGTACAAAAAATATTGCAGGCATTTTATCTCATCCAAAAATATTACCCAATATTCCAATAAATTATATTGGTCCGCTATCAAGATTTACAACAAAAGAAAAAGTTGCTTTTCAATATACTTTTTGCATATTACTTTCAGGTCCTGAACCACAAAGAACAATTTTAGAAAAAATTATTTTAAATGAGATTGCTACACTTAACGAAAAAATTATTTTAGTAAGAGGAAAACCAAACAGAACAGATATTTTAAGCGATTCTGATAAGCTCACGATTTATAATCATCTTTCCGGAGAAGCTTTAAACAATATAATACAAGCAAGCGAATACATTATTAGCAGAAGCGGTTATACTACAGTAATGGAGTTATTGTGCTTACAAAAAAAATCAATTCTTATACCTACACCAGCACAAACAGAGCAAGAATATTTAGCCAAAAAGTTACATCAACAGCAATGGTGCTATACAGCGCCACAACACCATTTCAATATTCAATCAGCAATGATTGATGCAAAACAATTTGATTATCAATTACCCGAGATAAACAACGAAACATTATCCTCCACTATTCTCAAATTAATACAGCAAATCAAAAATTAGCTTCATTATTTTGTTCCAAATGAAAGACACAACAAAAGCACATATTGCCGCTTTACTTGGCAACTTCTTTTTTGGCGCATCTATTGTTGCAATAAAACATTTAATTCCAGAAGTAATGCCATCATTGGCATTGAATGTATTAAGGGTTGGCATTGCATTGATTTTATTTTGGGTATCGTATTTATTCAATCCCGGCAAAGTCTCTATCCAAAAAAAACACATTCCATTATTTTTATTATGCGGCTGTACCGGTGTTGCTATCAATCAAATTTTATTTATAAAAGGCACTGCGCTTACAAGTGGCATTCATGCGTCTTTGTTAGGATTATGTACACCAATTGCAATTACCATTATTGCGGCTTGGTTGTTAAAAGATAGAATCACAACCAACAAATTAATCGGGCTTTTATTGGGTGTGAGTGGTGCTGCAACTCTAGTTTTAGTAAAAACACAATCTGTTACAGACAGTGATGCATTAGGTGATATATTAATCATTCTGAATGCTGTTTCCTATGCATTTTATTTGGTATTGGTTGCCCCTTTAATGCAGTCATACAAACCAATACATGTAATTCGCTGGGTATTTTTAATAGGCTCGATTATTATTATTCCAATTGGGTTACATGATTTCACACAAATTCATTGGGAGTTATTTAATTGGACGCATTGGGTTGCATTGACTTTTGTAGTATTTGGTGCAACCTTTTCAGCTTATTTGCTAATCGTTTATGCCATTGGAAAATTAGGAGCGCCTAAAGTAGGCACCTATATTTATACACAACCTGTTTTTGCAACAATTACCTCAATGCTACTATATAATGAACAGCTTACTCCCATAAAAATTATTGCTGCATTTTTAATATTTGGTGGTGTTTTTATGGTAAACCGGAGAAATTCGTGATAAGTAATCGTAATAATTTTTCATTAATTGAATAAAAAAAATTATTTTAGGCGGAGAAAACAATTTTGCCATTAAAAAAACTACTTCTATGAGAGGTGTAAACAGAGTCATGTTAATTGGTAATTTAGGGAAGGATCCGCACGTAGATTACCTAGATGGAAATATTGGTGTTGCCAAATTTCCTTTGGCTACAACTGAAACATATAAGGATAGAAATGGAAAATTGGTAAGCCAAACAGAATGGCACACTGTGGTATTATGGAGGGGTTTAGCAGATTTAGCTGCAAAGTATTTACACAAAGGAAGCTTGGTATATATAGAAGGCAGATTAAGAACTCGCAGCTGGGAAGATAAAGAAGGCAATAAAAAATTTGCAACAGAAATTGTTGGCGACAATCTAATTATGTTGGAGAAAAAAAGTGATGGAGGCGGTAGTCATCCCGAACTTTTGGAAGGTTTTACAAGTAATGATGAGCCGCCATTAACAGACCCAAGTGAATCTTTGCCGTTTTAATTGAAATTAAAAGTATTTTCGTTTTAGGTTTATACAAGCGGTTACTAAAAAGCCACTTGTTATTGTTCAATAAAAATCACTGCTTTGGATTATCATTCGGTTTTATTTAAACCATTTCACCTTGCAATTATTAATGTACAAGGGACTACCGTTTTAATTATACTTCTTTTATGTTTACTCATTTTTTCTTTTATGATGAGTGGCGCCGAAGTGGCTTTTTTTTCTTTGACTTATAAAGACATCAATTCTTTAAAAGCTAAGCAGCAAGCGGGTTACAAGCGCATTGTAGAACTGCTGGAACAGCCCAAAATTTTATTGGGCACACTGCTTATTGCAAATAGCTTTGTAAACATTGCAATTATCATCATCAGTAATTTATTGATTAATAATTTTTTTCCTGCCGGACAAACATTGGAATGGATAGAATTTTTAATTAAAGTTGTTTCCGTCACTTTTTTATTGGTGATGTTTGGAGAAGTCATGCCAAAAGTTTTGGCTACACAAAATAATATTCGCTTTGCAAAAGATGTAGGACCAATTGTAGAATTAATATTTTACCTCTTCAAAAACATCAGCAGTTGGCTAGTAAAATATAGCGATATCATTGAAAAAAAATTGGCACGCAGAACCAATGGATCTATTACCAATGAAGAGCTGTATCATGCTATTGATATTACCGATACTGGTACCAATGAAAAAGAAAAAACAATTTTAAAAGGCATTTTAAAATTTGGTAACACAAGTGTAAAGCAAATCATGAAAACCAGATTAGATGTGCATGGTGTTGATTATGATATTGCTTTTAATGACTTAATTGAAAAAGTTGGAGAACTTCACTACAGCAGACTTCCGGTGTATAAAGAAGATTTAGATGAAGTTGTAGGAATGATACATACCAAAGATTTAGTGCCTTTTTTACAACAAGATGCAACATTTGACTGGCACAAGATTATGCGTCAGCCTTACTTTGTGCATGAGCAAAAGATGATTGAAGATTTATTAAAAGAATTTCAAAGTAAGCGAATACACTTTGCAGTAGTAGTAGATGAGTTTGGGGGCACAAGCGGCATTGTAACCATGGAAGATATTTTAGAAGAAGTGATTGGTGAAATAACAGATGAGTTTGATGAAGATGATGCAGAATACAAAAAGTTAGATGACTATAATTATCTTTTTGAAGGCAGAACGATGATTAATGATGTATGTAATTTTATGGAGCTTCCCACTGAAACTTTCGATGCAGTAAAAGGGGAAAGCGATTCACTTGCAGGTTTAGTTTTAGAAATTGCAGGTGAAATCCCAAAAGTACTTTCTGTAATTTCTTGCGGCGATTTTGATTTTACAATTATAGAAATGGAACGCAACAGAATTAATAAAATTAAGATTACAATCAAACCGCAATAGGAGCCATAGTTTTGCAGAAATTGGATATCATGAAAAAGCAGGTACTTTATTTATTTTGTTTCTTTGTTATTGCATGTAACAGTCCATTTACACCGAAGCCGAAAGGATATTTTAAAATTGATTTCCCCGAAAAAAAATACCAAACTTTTAATACAGCAAACTACCCGTATTCATTCGAATATCCCACTTATGCAGAGGTTGTCAAAGACTCTACTTTCTTTGGTGGTGCTACCGAAAATCCCTGGTGGATTAATATCAACTTCCCGCAGTTCAACAGCAAAATTTATATAAGCTATAAAGAAATTGGGAAAAATAGTTTCGACACTTTGGTAACAGATGCATTTAAACTTACGGGGAAACATGCTCAAAAGGCTTATTCTATAGATGATTCAGCTTTTGCTACCCTAAATGGAGTACATGGTATTTATTTTAATGTTGGAGGTGAAGTGGCAACAGCCAATCAGTTTTTTTTAACAGACAGCACCAAACATTTTTTACGTGGGGCTTTGTATTTTGATGCAACCCCCAATGAAGATTCTCTTAGCATTGTGAATCGTTTTATAGTAGCTGATTTAAAACACATGATCAATACTTTTCGGTGGACAAATACATCCAAAAAATAAGCCCCGATTTTAGTCAAGGCTTATCTTCAATATTTGTACTTTTTTCTTGTAATTAAAATATTTCTTTCATTACCAAATCCTTCAAAGCACTCATGGCAACACGTTCTTGCAACATGCTGTCTCGGTAACGAATAGTAACTGTTCCATCTTCTTTTGTTTGATGGTCTATCGTAACACAAAACGGTGTACCAATAGCATCTTGTCGTCTGTAGCGCTTTCCAATTGCGTCTTTTTCTTCGTAGAAGCAATGAAAATATGGCTTACACTCCCTCATTAATTGTTGAGCCAATTCGGGTAACCCATCTTTTTTGGTAAGAGGCAAAACTGCCAATTTCACCGGAGCAAGTTTTGCAGGCAAATGCAATACCACTCTTGTATCTGTTGTACCATCTTCTTTCGTTAATACTTCTTCTTCATAGGCATTAGACAACAACAATAAAAACATTCTGTCCAAACCAATAGATGTTTCTACAACATACGGAACATAGTTGCCATAAGGCTTTCCGGTGCTTTCATCAATATCATTATCAAAATATTGTTGTTTCTTTTTGCTGTATTGTTGGTGTTGTGTTAAGTCAAAATCACTTCTGCTGTGTATGCCTTCTACTTCTTTAAAACCAAAAGGAAATTCATATTCAATATCACAAGCTTCTTTTGCATAATGCGCCAGCTTCACATGATCATGGTAACGATATTTTGTTGCAGGTAACCCCAAACTCAAATGCCATTTCAATCTTTCTTCTTTCCAATATTGATACCAAGTTCCTTCGGTGCCAGGGCGAACAAAAAACTGCATTTCCATTTGTTCAAATTCACGCATTCTAAAAATAAATTGTCTGGCTACAATTTCATTTCTAAAGGCTTTCCCTGTTTGGGCAATACCAAAAGGAATTTTCATTCTCGCTGTCTTTTGCACATTGAGAAAATTCACAAAAATTCCTTGTGCTGTTTCCGGACGTAAGTATACTTTATTGTCTTCTTCATTATCAGATACTGCACCAAACTCTGTTGAGAACATGAGGTTAAACTGACGCACATCTGTCCAATTGCCTGTGCCGCTTACGCTACAAACTATTTTATGATCTTCAATCAATTTTTTTAATCCGCCAAAATCTTCTGCAGCAAGCAAGGCTTCCATTGTTGCAATTAATGTTGCAGCTTCTTCACTTTTACCAGCAGCTGTTAATTGGTCAGCTTTTGCTTCAATCAAATGATCTACTCTGTAACGCTTGTTGCTATCCTTGTTATCAATCATCGGATCACTGAAATTATCTACATGCCCGCTTGCTTTCCAGATTGTCGGATGCATAAAAATTGCAGCATCAATACCCACAATATTTTCGTGCATTTGCGTCATACTCTTCCACCAGTAATCACGAATATTTTTTTTCAATTCACTGCCGTACGGACCATAATCGTACACGGCACTAAGCCCATCATAAATTTCACTTGACGGAAAAACAAAGCCATATTCTTTGGCATGCGAAATAATTGCTTGAAACGTATTCTCAGATTGTATGCTCATAAGGCTGCAAAGATAATTGTATGCAAGTGGATTTTAAAGGCATATATGATTGGGTTTTTTATTACCCCAACAGCAGCATTTCAATTCAGCACCTGTTGCGTCGCACACTTGTACACCATGAAATACTGTTCAACATTTTATCCCTTCAGCTTCTCATTTTCTAAATGCCTATTTGCATCTCTGTTTGTTTTCTTTTCAAAATTATTATGCAATGCTTCTGTAAGATTTACACCAGTTTGGTTGGCTAAGCAAATTAATACCCATAAAATATCGGCCATTTCATCGGGTAAATTTTTTTCCAAATCCGATTTTTTAAAGGATTGGTCGCCATAAGTTCTTGCCATTATTCTTGCTAATTCACCAACTTCTTCGGTAAGTATAGTCATATTAGTTAATTCGCTGAAATAGCGTACACCAATAGTTTTTATCCATTCATCTGCTTTTTGTTGTGCCTCGTGTAGTGTTATCTCTTGCATTATTCTTTATTTTTAGAATCAATAATTATTGTTACAGGTCCGTCATTTACCAAAGCTACTTTCATATCTGCACCAAAGGTGCCGGTTTGTATAGGTTTGTTACTATCTTCTGTCAATTGAGCAATCATTTTTTCATACATCTGTATGGCAAATTCGGGTTTGCTTGCTTTGATGTAAGATGGTCTATTTCCTTTTTTGGTGGCTGCAAATAAAGTAAACTGACTAATCAATAATATACTTCCATCAACCTCCGAAACACTTTTATTCATTACACCATTTTCGTCATCAAATATTCTGATGTTGCTTATTTTGTTGCTCAGCCAAATAATGTCTTCTTCAGTATCTGCATCCTCAACACCCAACAATATCAATAGCCCATGATTTATTTGTCCGATAATGTTCCCATCAACTGTTACTTTGGCTTCACTTACACGTTGTAACACAACTCTCATTTTTTACATTTAATTTTATGAAATGAAGGTAGATATTACAAATGAAATATTTTTTAAAACAGCACGCAGTGGGGGTAGTGGTGGGCAAAATGTAAATAAAGTAGAAACTATGGTAGAAGGCAGGTGGAATGTTGCTGAAAGTATTATTACTACTAAAGATCAAAAAAACCTGATTGCTGAAAAGTTAAAAAATAAAATTACTGCTGAAGGATATTTACTTGTAAAATCACAAGAAACAAGAACGCAACTTGGCAATAAAGAAATTGTGATTAAGAAGATGAATGACCTGGTGAATATGGCTTTAGTAAAAAAGAAAAGCAGGATTGCAACTAAAATTCCGAAAGTTGAAATTGAAAAAAGAATTGAAAGTAAAAAGAGAAAATCACAACACAAACAAGGAAGAAAACGTTTAAAGCTCGGAGAATATTAATCATGAAAATGCTGAAAGTTATTTTGTTTTTATGCATACTCATTTTTGTGGGAGAGGGTTTTATTGTGCTGCATAAACCCAAGCCCATCAAATTTAAAATCCCAAAAGGTTGGAAAAAGCCTTTGTATGATTTTAAAAATAATCCCTTAACAGAAGAAGGTTTTTTATTGGGCAAAACATTATTTTATGATGAAATTTTAAGCAAAGACAGCAGCATCAGTTGTGCTAGTTGTCATCAACAGTTTGCAGCATTCTCAACTTACGATCATGCTCTTAGCCACGGCTACAATAATGTCTTTACAACCCGCAATGCACCTGCATTACAGAATTTGGCATGGCAGCCCAATTTTATGGCTGATGGCAGTATTGCTCACTTAGATGATCAACCCATTCATCCTATTACTGCAACAAATGAAATGGGTGAAACCATCGAAAATGTTATTATCAAATTACAACGAAGTGCTAATTATCGTTCTTTATTTAAAGCAGCTTTTGGTGATGAAGCTATTACTACAACCCGCATGAATAAAGCCTTGAGCCAATTTATTTTGCTATTGGTTAGCAGCAATAGTAAATACGACAAAGTAATGCGTAAAGAAGATTCCTTCAACCTTCCGCAACAATTGGGTTATGAAATATTTTTACAAAAATGCAATAGCTGTCATACTGCTCCCATGTTTACAGATTATACTTTTCGCAACAATGGAATGCGACAAGACAATTTGTTAAATGATTTGGGAAGAATGAAAGCAACGAATAACAAAAATGATTCACTAAAATTCAGGATTCCATCTTTACGAAACATAGCAATGACAATGCCTTACGGACATGATGGAAGATTTTTTAGTTTGCATCATGTGTTTGAACACTACAGAAAAAATATGGATGTGCAGCCAACAACAGATTCCTTATTTAAAAATAAATTGTTCTTATCCAATTTCGAAATTGGGCAGCTTACTGCATTTTTATACACATTAACAGACAGTTCATTTTTAAAAAATCCAATGTTTGCTCCGCCTGCTTTTACTGTAAAACCATCCACACATGAGCATTAACAACATTCTATCCCTACTTTTGATTAAATAAATAATACAAGTTGAGCAAAATAAAAAAACTAGCCGGACAAACAATGTGGTATGGAATAAGTTCTATTGCTGCAAGGTTTGTAAATTATTTGCTCACGCCTTATTTAACGTATAAATTTTCTGATACACAATACGGTGAAATGAGTATGGTATATGCATTTATACCATTCATGAATATCATTTTTACGTATGGCTTAGAAACGGCTTTTTTTCGGTTTGCAAATACCAATGATAAACAAACAATTTACAGCACCACTAGTATTTCCATAATTGTTTCTACTATTTTGCTTTGTTTTGTTTTGGTGGGTTTAAAAACACCAATTACTACTTTACTACAAATCAATGAACACCCCGATTATTTTTTGTATGTTGCTGCTATTATTGCGCTAGATGCCCTGTCATCTGTGCCTTTTGCAAAACTGCGACAAGACGGACGACCGGTAAAATATGCATTAGTACGTGTAGGCAGCATCTTAATAAATATTGTTTGCATTTATTTTTTCTTAAGCCTTTGTCCAAAATGGTTGGCAGAAAATCCTGCACATTGGTGTGCATCTTTTTTTAAACCCAACTGGGCGGTTGGTTATGTTTTGTTGGCTAATGTTGTTCAATCTGGTGTTGCACTTTTATTGTTGTCAAAAGAATTTTTTGGTTTCCAATGGAAGTTTGATGCGGCGCTATGGAAACAAATGATGTGGTATGGTATGCCATTGATTATTGCTGGTTTTGCTGGTATGATTAATGAAACTTTTGATAGAATCATGCTTGGCTGGTGGGCGCCTGTAAGTACTGTAGCTGCTGCAAAAGCAGAGGTTGGCGTATATTCGGCATGTTATAAATTATCTATTTTAATTACCTTGGCAGTACAAGGTTTTAGAATGGGTGCAGAGCCTTTTTTCTTCAATCAATCAAAAGAAACAGATGCACCAAAAACATATGCAAGGGTAATGAAGTTTTTTGTGATTACACTTTGTTGTATGTTTTTAGCAGTGGTATTGTATTTAGATATTTGGAAACAATTTATTCGTAATCCAAAAATGTGGGTAGGATTAAGAGTGGTGCCTATTTTATTATTGGCAAATATTTTTTTAGGCATTTATTACAACTTGAATATTTGGTATAAGCTAGGAAACAAGACTATTGCAGGAGCCTATATTACATTAATAGGAGCAACAATTACGCTTACCATTAATTACTTTTTCATTCCGCATTTTAGTTATTTGGCTTGCGCTTGGGCAACCTTTGCTTGTTATGGAAGTATGATGGTTATTAGTTTTTTATGGGGACAAAAAGAATACCCAATTCCTTATGCCTGGAAGAAATTAGTAGCTTATATTATAATTGTTGTTGTCATTTTTGGTATACACCAAACGATTATTTATTTCTATCAGCCCCTTTGGTTCAGCCTTGTAGCTGGTTCCATTTTATTCTTTGTTTTTCTAAAATTTATTTTATCAGCAGAAAGAAGAGAGTTTCAGAGTTTACCAATTATTGGTAAGTTTTTATAGTAAACAGACCTAATTTCTCTGAGCCAAATTTTTTGCAGATAAATAATAATTTTATTGATTCGTTCAAGGACAAGTTTATTTTGATACTTTTCTGTTTTTTAATCTTCGGAATTTTGTTTTTTCTAAAATAATTGTTAAGAACAAGTACTTACCAATGCGTAAAGCATTGTAAAACAAAGACAAAAAATAAATCCATTTTTCTACCATTTATTTTGGCATGCCTTGGCTTAATATTTGTTTTTCAACTGGCAACTTCATTTTTTAAAATCCAATATTCAATTATGAAAAAGCCAGTAGGTATTTTCCTGTCCATTCTATGCTTGTTCGTGCTGATGAGCCATAGAACATTTGCAACAACTTATTATGTTGATCCATCATCAACATCAGCCACAGCGAATGGCTCATTAGCCAGTCCGTGGAAAACAATTGCACAGGTAAACAGCGGTGCAACAGCATTAAATCCTGGAGACATGGTGCTCTTTAAAAGAGGACAAACCTTTTCGGGAAAACTGAGTATTCCCAGATCCGGAACGGCTACAAGCCCAATTGTGTATGGGAATTATGGAACGGGAAATTTACCCGAGTTTAACAATGCGGTAAGTGATATTATCAATATCAGTTCAAAACAATATGTGGTGATTGATGGGATAAAAATTATTGACAATTCTATCAGTAATTTTTTTTCTAAAATAGTATTGGTAATATTATCCTTTAATTGTTTTTTAGACATTCCGTCTGCTTTAATGTTTCCTAAAATGGGAAGTTGAATGTAGCCATCCGCATTTACTAAATAACCAGCAGATTGTGTATTGGTTCCGGAAGCTGTTGATGCACTGATTACAAAATTATTGGTGGTATTAAATATGGCAGAAGCCTCCGGATTTAAACTGCTGATTGCAATACTGAGTATATCATTTTTTTGAATCAATACAACACTGTCTCTGTTTGTTTGTAAATACGTAGCATCCGCTGCATTATTTATGTAGCTTGCATTTTTCGTAGTGATACAAGAGGAGTTTTGTAGAAAAGCAAGAAATGTCATTAAATAAATGAAATGTTTTTGAATCATGGTTTTATCAATATTGGTTCAGTAATATTTTATTGACCGCAAAAAATCTTACTGATGAATCTGCTATTTATAACACGAAAATATTGTTACAACTATGCACAGAATATGATTGCAAAGCATAAACAAAGTGATACCAATCATTTTCAAAAAACAACTTCTGTTTTTAGATAAATGACAGACAAAAAAGTTATTCATTATTATACAGAAATGAATTACTGTAATTCCGCTTAATTCAATACATTTACTTCTTCATTAACCCCTTTTTATATAAAATGAAAAACAACAGATGAAAAAATTATTGCTAAGTTTAATGATTGTTTGTGCATCTGCAATATCTGTTTCGGCACAACAATTAACACCCGATGAAGCAGCAAAACATATTGGTGAAACAGTAACCATTTGTGGAAAAATTTATGGCGGAAAATATTTTGACAATGGAAACAAAATGACCCTATTAAACATGGGTGCTGCTTTTCCTAAATCTCCATTAACTATTGTTATTAATGCAGATGACCGTAAAAACTTTAAAAATGCGCCAGAAGATTTTTATACCAACAAAACAGTTTGCATTAAAGGTGTAATTAAAGAATACAAGGGCAAACCACAAATCATTATCCAATCAGAAGAAGATTTAAAATCAGAATAATTTATTTTATTACGATTAAAAATTGCCCAATAATATTGGGCAATTTTTTTTGCTGACATCAATCATAACAAACGCCTATTACCTGCATTTCTATTGCTAAAAGCCTTGATTAATTTTATACAAACAAAAAAATTAAATCATGGAAACAACAATCCTGGAAGCAAAACAAACCAACCTAAATACAATTGGATTGGATAAAAAACATGCGAAAGAACTTGCCAAAAAACTAAATGTTCTACTAGCCAACTATTCTGTTTTTTACCAAAATGTAAGAGGCTATCACTGGAATCTTAAGGGAGAAAACTTTTTTGAACTGCATGTAAAGTTTGAAGAACTATATAGCCACTTGTATAAGAAAATTGATGTCATTGCGGAAAGAATTGCAACCTTGGGTTTTATTGCAAACCATAATTTTTCAGTATATCATTTAGAGTCTAGAATTATAGAGCAAACAGATGTTGAAGGCGATATTTCTGCAGCAGAAGATATTGTTGAATCACTATACAAAGTAATTGCCATTGAAAGAGAAATTCTATCTTTTGCTACTGAAATGAAAGATGCCGGAACATACCAATTGTTTGGCGATGTTATTAAAGCAGAAGAAAAAATTGCTTGGATGTATCGTGCTTATTTGGCAAAATAATGATTGCAAAAAAATCAGTTTATGATTCGGCATTTTCACTACGGCACCGTTACCGAAGCAATCAACTACTTCGCAAAACAAGGCTATACAATTGATTTTAATTTAAAAGATAATTTTTTTAACGCTTCAGGGAAAAAGATTTTTGATCCTGAAGCTTTTGAAATAATTGACCTTTACCATTATGAAGGCAACTCAGACCCCGGAGATGAAGCTACCGTTTATGCAATAGAATCAGCAACCGGCGGCAAAGGAGTTTTTGTAAGTGGTAATGGTAATGACATAGATATTGAAACAGCCAAAATGTTGTCTTTCCTACATTTTAAACATACTACCAAATAAAATAATAATTTTTTTGCAGAATAATATAGTCCAATTTTCAAGCCAATGCCACCCCACCAATATTATTCAATTAAAGCAAAAATCATCCAATTGCTTTGTTCAAATCCTCAATCAAATCATCTGCATCTTCAATACCAACACTCAATCTTATCAATCCATCGCTCAATCCGTTTTTAAGTCTTTCCTCTCTCGGAATACTTGCATGCGTCATTGTTGCCGGATGATTAATTAAACTTTCCACCCCACCCAAACTTTCTGCCAATGAAAATAAATGTGTAGAAGACAACACCCTATTCACTTCTGCAATACTATCATTTTTCAGCTCAAAGCTAATCATACCGCCAAATCCACGCATTTGTTGCTTTGCAATTGCATAGCCTTTGCTGTCTTCAAAACCTGGCCAATATACTTTTGCAACTTTCGGATTATTGCGCAACCAATGCGCAATCTTAATCCCATTTTCACAATGTCGTTGCATACGGACATGCAATGTTTTAATACCTCGCAACACCAAAAAACAATCCTGCGGACCAGGCACTGCACCACAACTTTTTTGTATAAAATACAATTGATCTCTCAATGAAGTATCATTCATTACAAGGCATCCTTGAATTACATCACTATGACCGCCCAAATATTTTGTAGCACTGTGCATTACAATGTCAGCGCCCAAATCCAATGGGTTTTGAAGGTACGGCGACGCAAAAGTATTGTCCACGCAAAGCAAACAACCATGTGCTTTTGTTATCGCAGCCACAGCAACAATATCCGTAATATTCATCAACGGATTGGTAGGTGTTTCAAGCCAAACTAATTTCGTTTTAGCAGAAATTGCATTTGCAATATTTTCTACGTTCGTAGTATCAACATACTTAAATACAATTCCAAATTTTTCAAACACTTTTGTAAACAATCGATAAGTGCCACCATACATATCATTTGCAGCAACCACTTCATCACCCGGAGAAAGCAATTTAATTACCGCATCGGTAGCAGCCACACCACTGCTAAAAGCCAAACCATGTTTTCCATTTTCAATTACTGCAAAAGCCGCTTCCAGCGCAGATCTTGTAGGATTTTGGCTGCGTGCATATTCGTATCCTTTGTGTTTTCCCGGAGCCTCTTGCACATAAGTGCTTGTCTGATAAATAGGCACCATTACCGATCCGGTACTTGGGTCGGGCTCCATTCCGGCATGTATCATTTTCGTAGCAAGTTTCATCGTTTCGTTAATTTTATTTTTATTAGTAAAATGATTGGTAGCTATCAGCAAAAGTTGACAACCCAACTGTTGTAAGGGCTTTTCGCAGTAGTACCTGTAAATGTTTCTATCGTTTTTTTGTCTGTATTGTAAATCTGCAAGCCGGTGGCAGGTAAGGAAATAGCATCTCGCTGAGCAGTGGTCATACGTGGTGGCAAAAGGCTTTGGGTGGTTGATGTTATATCTAATTTTGCAGATGCATCGGGAGTGCAAGTACCTATACCTACTTGAGAAAAAATGTTTAATGACAACGCTAGCATTAAAGCCAATAAAAATTGTTTCATAGTTACTGTTTTGAAAACCAATTGGGGGTTGTTTTAATAAAATCCAACGATAGGGCTAAATTATGATTATATTACCACATACTCTTAAATGACAGGGTTGAGATAAAGAGTTTTGTTCAATCTTATTGCCCTGCGCAAGGGCTGCGTGATGGAAGTGGTTAGCACCCGATGCAATCGGGACTATTAACGCACAGCACGAAATTCAGCCGGGGTAAGCGATACAGCCGATAGCCCAAAATTTTTTTGATTTTTGTTTAAAATTTTGTGTCAATAATGTATGGCAACATCTTACACCAAGTAGACCAATCGTGGTGAATATCACCTCCCCAAATATCAAAATCGTGCCAGATGCCTTTGTCCCAAAGGATTTGAGAGAACCGTTTGTTGGCATCAGGAGCTTCGTAGTTGCCGCTTCCGGTATATATGTGTATGTTGCGACTTGCTTTTATTTTGTCAACATACCATTCATTATTTAGGTTGGGAATATAATGCGCAGGAGAATTGTAATACACTTGCTCGTCCCAAAAGCCTTTGGTGTATTCAGTTAAATCGTACACGCCGCTCATACAAATACATCCGTTGATAATATCGGGGCGTTTTAAAAATAAATTCATGCTATGCAGTGCACCAAAGCTTGCACCCGATGTATAAATCATGGTATTGCTGCCAACAATATTTCGTATATACGGAATCGTTTCATTGAATACATAATGATTGAAATCATTGTGACGTATGGCTTTATGCTCGGGCAGAATTTCGTTGTTCATCCAACTTTCGTTGTTAATGCTGTTGATACTAAAAATACGCAACTTGCCGGCGTGTATTTGTGTTGCCAAAGACTGTATCAGCTGAAATCTTTCATACTCTAAATAATCTGCAGCAGCTGTTGGAACCAGCAACAAAACAAATCCACTATAGCCATAAGAGACGATAGGCATTTCTTTTTGCAATGCTTGGCTATACCAAGAAGCTAGTTGTCTGTTCATGAATAAATTACTTGGTATATTTTTGCTGTTTTAAAGACATTGTTTTTTAATTTCTTTCCACAAATCTCTAAAACATTGGGCTGCATAACTTGTATTGGCAAATTCAAATAGGGGTTGTTGATGAATACCCATTTTTTCAATATCACTCAAATAAGGAATATAGCATTTAAAGAAAAGTCGGTTATTGTAAAATGCCTGAATAGTTTCTTGGTGCAAGGTTTTGCGGTGATCTACCATGCTGAAAAAACATTTTAGTTTTAATTTGTCTAACTCGTTTTCTTTGAAATAAGCTGCAACCATTTCATAACTTCTGATAGAAAGTGTAGTAGGAATATTGGGCATTATTACAAAGTCTGATGCAGTGAAAACACTATCGTGCAACAAAGAAATTCCCGGCGGACAATCGAGTATTACCAGATCAAAATCTTTCAATCCGCTTAATAGTGATTTTATTTTTTTCTTGCTTTGTCTTACATCATCTAAAACAAGATCTACATTTCTTGCCGATATATCTGCGGGGATGACATACAAATTTTCAAAAGGTGATTGTTGGATAGAATCTTTGATTTCTGTTTTATCTAAAAATATTTTTTCGCTTTCGTTTTTATCATTTTTTACATGCAAATAAAATGAGGAAGAGCCTTGTGGGTCTAAATCCCAAACCAACGTTTTAATTCCATCGGCTGCGGCTAAGTAAGCAAAATTTACTGCGGCAGCGGTTTTTCCAACTCCACCTTTGAGGTTATAAAAAGCAAGCGTTTTCATATTTTGTCTTTTTTGGTTTTTTATTTATCCGGTTAATGAAAAGAACAACTGCTTTGATTGGAGCAGATGCTTCATTGGTCGGGATGGGTTTTACGGTAGGAAAATTAAGCAAATGTTGCCGATACAACAACTTTGTGTGGAGTTGTTTTTTTATACTTTCATTTTTTCTAGTTCTTTTTGCAGTCGGAACATTTCGTCTCTTAATCTTGCGGCTTCCATAAAATCCAAATCTCTTGCGGTTTTTTCCATTTGCTTTTTTATTTGTGCAATGGCTTTTTCTGTTTGTGGAATCGTTTGATAGGTTTCCTGCTCTTCGGCTGCAATGTTTATTGCACCTGGTTCTCCGGTGATAGCGTATGGATTGGTTGGGTCAAATCCTTTAATATCTAACACCGAGGTTTGCTTCATAATCTCTTCAATGTTCTTTTTAACGGTTGTAGGTATTATTCCATGTTTTAAATTATATGCTACTTGCTTTTCTCGTCTTCTGTCGGTTTCATCCATCGTACGCTGCATACTTTTGGTAATTTTATCTGCATAAAATATTACTTTACCATCTACATTTCTTGCAGCACGACCGGCCGTTTGTGTAAGGCTTCTTTCGTTTCTTAAAAACCCTTCTTTATCGGCATCTAAAATGGCAACCAAAGACACTTCAGGCAAATCCAATCCTTCTCTTAATAAATTAACACCCACCAATACATCAATATCTCCCAACCGCAGCTGCCGCAATATTTCTATGCGTTCCAGCGTATCTACATCGCTGTGAATATATTTTGATTTTATGTTGATTCTGCCCAGGTATTTATCCATTTCTTCAGCCATTCTTTTGGTTAAAGTTGTTACCAAAACACGGTCTCCTTTTTTTACGGTTTTATCAATTTCATCGAGCAAATCATCAATTTGATTTACACTTGGTCGTACTTCAATTGGCGGTTCAATTAATCCCGTTGGTCTTACCACTTGTTCAACTACCACACCACCGGTTTTTTCCAATTCATAATCTCCCGGAGTGGCACTTACGAAAACGGTTTGACCAATCATGTTTTCAAATTCATAAAAATTGAGCGGTCTGTTGTCTAATGCCGATGGTAAACGAAAGCCATAATCTACAAGCACCAATTTTCTGCTTCTATCGCCTCCGTACATACCAGCAATTTGTGGAATTGTTTGATGGCTTTCATCAATCATACAAATAAAATCTTTGGGGAAATAATCTAATAAACAAAAGGGTCTTGTGCCCGGCGTTCGTCTGTCAAAAAAACGGGAATAGTTTTCAATGCCGCTACAATAGCCGAGCTCTCTAATCATTTCCAAATCATATTCTACTCTTTCTTTGATACGTTGTGCTTCTAAAAATTTTCCTACGCCCTTAAAGTATTCTACCTGCGCCATCATCTCATCCTGAATTTCATGAATCACTTGCTGCATCATGTCTTTAGGAGCAAGGTATAAATTAGCGGGAAAAATTGCAGCCGTTTCTAAAGTTGCAATGCGCTTGCTAGTTGTTTTTTCAATGCTTTCAATCTCTTCAATTTCGTCTCCAAAAAAAGTAATGCGGTAACCATAATCTACATAAGGTAAATTAATATCTACGGTATCCCCTTTTACACGAAAGTTTCCTCTTGCAAAATCTCCCTGAGACCTGCTGTACAAGCTATTCACAAGCGCATGCAAAAAACCTTGTCTTGAAATAACCTGTCCTTTTTGAATGCGAATAATTCCATTTTCAAATTCAGTAGGATTGCCCATACCATAAATACAGCTTACGCTTGCAACAATGATAATGTCTCTTCTGCCACTGAGCAATTCGGATGTGGCTTGTAAACGAAGCTTATCCAGCTCTTCATTAATGCTTAAATCTTTTTCAATGTACACACCACTTACCGGCATGTATGCTTCGGGCTGATAATAATCATAATAGCTTACAAAATAACCCACTGCATTATCCGGAAAAAATTGTTTAAACTCTCCATACAATTGCGCCACAAGTGTTTTGTTGTGTGTTAAGACCAATGTTGGACGTTGCAATTGGGTAATTACATTGGCCATGGTAAATGTTTTTCCGCTGCCGGTAACGCCTAATAAAGTTTGGAATTGTTCGCCGGAATGAATCGTTTCAACCAATTGTTGAATTGCTGTTGGCTGATCGCCGCTTGGCTGATAAGAAGATTGTAACTGGAAAAGCATGTATGCAAATTAGATTAATTAAAGAATTTTTCGTGAAGAATTTTTGAATAAAGGCTAGGGGTGCAAAACGTTTTTAAATAGCCAGGGGT
Source organism: Chitinophagaceae bacterium (assembly GCA_947488765.1). Taxonomy (GTDB): domain Bacteria; phylum Bacteroidota; class Bacteroidia; order Chitinophagales; family Chitinophagaceae; genus UBA1930. The sequence goes on from CANLAE010000001.1 coordinate 176,525, forward strand.
AGTTTTTTACAATAAAATTAAATACCAAGAACTTATATTGTTGCAACAACTCTATTTCATTTTTTATAAGTCGCAGCAAAGTATAATTTTGCGAAGAAGCATTATTAGATAACACAATATCAAACAAAAATATTATGAACAGGGTTCAAGCAATTTTAACCATCGACACAGATAACCTTCCGGATAATTTTCCTGAAATATTAAAAGAAGAACAGGCAGTCGTAGCACTATGGAAAGAGCAAGGATTTTTAGACCATTTCTTTTTAAGACAAACCAAAAATGGTGCAGTATTAATTTTTAAAGATCTTGATGAAGAAAAGGTAAAAGAATTAATGCAACAACTTCCATTTTACAAACTGAAAAAAAGCATTGAATATTTTAGCTTGATAAAACAATATTAAAGCCCGATTTAATCTTTATTTAAATTTTTTCTTTCGGATAAAAAGATTAGGTGCATCATTTTTGTAACAAACTATCGGCGCATTTTTGATAAATATTATATCACAGTTTAGCCTAATTTTATTTTTTTAATCCCACCAAGTTTTGCACCAGATGATTATTTATTTACAAAAAGTTTCTTCCTAATGTTTTCAAAAAAATCTATTGTATTCATTTTATCTTTTGTTTTTGTTTCGTTTGTTTCTGCACAAAACAATATTCCTGATACTCTTACACAAGCCAAACAACAAATTGCTAAAGGAAATATTAAAGAAGCAAATGAGATATTGGTTCTTTACATATCAAAACACCCAAAGGAGCTGAACACTTTGTGGTTAAACGCTCAATGCAATTATTGGTTAAATAATTTTACTGCGGCCAAAGCATGTTATAAGAATGCCATGCAATTATTCCCCGATAATTATTACCTGCAACTTGATTATGCAAAAATGTTGATAGAGATTGGTGCTTATAATGAGGGCGAAGTTTTATTAAAAAAATATTTGTCTTACGATCCCGAAGACACAACGTCTTTGTATTATCTAGCCAAACTAAATTACTGGCAAGGTAATTACAACGATGCTTTAAACTGGACAAAAAAAATAATTGCAAAAAATCCAAATCACGAAGGTGCCAATCAAATCAACAATGAAATAGCCCTATTAAAAGGCACACAACTTGAAATTAAAAGCAGCTATTACAGCGATGATCAGCCCATGCAAATATTGAGCGATGGCATTACTGTTAGCAAACATTTCAATTCAAATTTTTCGCCAATTTTTTCTTTTCAAAATACTCAATTTACCGTTCATGATACAGTAAGAAGTGCCAACACGTTTCAATTAAGCAACCGGTTTAATTTGTATAAACTTAAAAGCGTTGTTACCACATCGCTTGGTTTTATTATGAGTCCTTTAGGGAGTCATAATTTTATTGGAAGTATTGCAGTTGAAAAAAAATTAACGCCTCGTTTGTCATTTTCAATTGCAGGAGAGGGTTATCAATATTTTATTTCAGCAGAAAGTGTTTCAAAAAATATTGTCGCCAACAAGTTTGCTTTTACCGGAAGTTACAACAAAGAAAATTTTATTACTGCTAAGATTGGATATGAAAACAATGTATTTGAAGACAATAACAATGTAGATGCTATTTTTGGCTGGGCTTTGGGACCTCAATTCAAATTTTCTATTTTTGAAATGAGTTTTGGCTATGCTTATAATTATAGTTCCTCATCAAAAAATTTATGTGCCCACAAGCTAAGCCAGGCAGCAATAATTGCTGCAGCTCCCGACAAGCCCATTACAGTATATTATCCAACATATTTCACCCCACAGCATCAGGTTGCTCATTCTATTTTGGGAAACATTAATGCTGTTTTTTCAACCCGTTTTTCATTGAGTATAAATGGTAGTATTGGATTTATTGCAAGCAGAGATGTTCTTAATTTCTTTATCAATTATGTGAACCTTGATGTAAACAAACCGTTTATTGATAAAAGGATTTACAATGAAACATTTATGCCGCTTGAATTAAAAGCTCAGGCATTGTATACCGTCAACCCAAAAACATCTGTTCAGGTAAACTATCATTATAACAATGGATTTTTCTTTACCTGCAACCAAATCAGTCTTGGAATAAAAACAAATTTTGTTAAGGCGTTAAAGAAATAAAAAATTCTTTATCAATTCAAGAGGCAAAGTTTTAATACTCTCAGGATGAGAATTTAATCTCAAATAAATTAAATTACGTTGTTTCAATTATTTTTTCTGTTCTTCTTGTACCGGCATATAATTCGTATTCTAATAATCTGCAATCAATTGTACTGTTATAAAATTCAATTCTTCGTTTTGCTTTCAAGCCAATTTTTTTTGCAAGGTCTAGGTTGCCAGTAAAAACATAACCCAAATATCCACCACATTGTTGTTTCATGAAATCACCAATTCGACTGTAAGTTTCTTCCAGTTCCTGTAAGTCGCCTAAGCGTTCGCCATACTCGGGATTTACCATCATTACGCCTTGTTTATTTTGGGGTACTTGTGTTGCTGCAAAATCACATACTGCAAAATGGATCAAATCTTCTACGCCTGCTGTAGTGGCGTTTTTTTTCGCATTTTCTATGGCTTTGTTGCTTAAGTCTGTAGCGAATATTTTTAAATTTGGAACTGTTTTTATTTGATCATCCAATCGTTTTCTTTCTTTTTCATACACCATTTTATCATATCCTTCAATATGCATAAAAGCATAATTTGTTCTAAACAAACCAGGAGTTCGATTGGTAGCAATTAAAGCGGCTTCTATAGCAAGCGTTCCCGAACCACACATGGGATTTACAAACGGAGAAGTCCTGTCCCAATTAGTTGCATATATTGTTGCGGCAGCTAGTCCCTCTAACATTGGAGCAAGTCCTGGAATTTTACGATAGCCATGTCTTGCCAAAGAATCTCCTGACGTATCTATAAAAACCTCGGCTTCATCGTTTTTCCAAAACAAATGGATGACCGCTCCAATTAATTCAGCACCGGTGCTTGGCCTGTTGCCTCTCACTTCTCGCATTCTATCTACAATAGCATCTTTAACTCGTAAATTGGCAAACAAATTATTATTGATAGTTTCGTTTTGTACGTTACTTGTTATAGAAAAATAACCGGGATTTGGAATTATTTTTTCCCATGGAAAAGATTTTAAATGCTGGTGAATGCTGTCTGCATCTTTCGCAATAAAGCTTTGTAAACTATATAAAACTTGGCTTGCACAACGCAAGTTCAAGTTTAATTTAATGCAATCATTGACAGTTCCATTTAATCTTACGCCTGTAACAAAACTATCTTCAACAACAAAACCAAGTGCCTCTACTTCTTTTGACAAATAAGGCACAATGCGTTTATGACAAGTAATAATGATTGGTGCTTTTTCTTTAAATACATTCATAAGTTGGTAAAGGTAAAGCTTGCCTAAAGAGTTTATTAGAAAGTTTGTATTGAAATATTTTTTTTAATTGATAAAGTGCGAATGTGTAAGATAATTTTGATCGTTAGCGTACATAAACAAACAACTTCCATTTGCAATTGCACCAATGATTGCAGCATGTAGTTTCTCTGGAACAGCTGGGCACCCAAGGCTTCTTCCGATATAACCCTGCGCTTTTGCTACATCTTCATCTACGTAATTTGCTGCATGCATTACAATTCCTCTGCTTAATGCGTTGTTATTAAAGCCTTTTTCTAATCCATTTAATTGTAATGAAGATCCGTGTTTTCCGTTATAAATATTTTCTGTGCTATAAAACCCTAGGCTACTTTTAAAGCTCTCCGGTTGATTTGAAAAGGCTGTTGCAGTTTGTATTCCACTATTTCTGCCATGAGCTACATATGTATTGAACAACAATTTGAAATGTACAAGATCAAGCACAAACAAACGTTTTACTTTGGAGGGCATACTAAAATCTATAATAGAAAGCGTGTTTAGCTTTTTTAATTGGCCTAATTGCAAGAGTTGTTGATAGCCCTGAATTGCATAATCAAACACCTGCCTGTTAAGCCCTTTAATTTCTAAATGTAAGCTATCATACAAACTAAATTTACTAGTATCGATAATTATTGCTTTGGTTGTAGATAATACGGGTTTTGCTACACTCTTGATTTTATTGGCAAAGGATGAAGCTAGAATCACCATGAATGATAACAACGATAGAATTAAATTTTTTTTTTGCATATACAATATTTGAGGTTTCTATAAAATTAGAACACTGTTTTTATATTGTGTGCAGCAGAATTCAAATTTAACTTAGTTGGGTTAAGCTAAAACAAGAAGTTTAACAAGCCGAAAGAAAAATTACCTACCCATAAATACCATCAAGATCTGAACATCGCTTGGGTTTACGCCCGAAATTCTGGATGCCTGACCCAATGTTTGTGGTTTAATTTTTTTAAATTTTTGTAATGCTTCGTTAGAAATAGCGGTTACTTTATCATAGTCAAAAGCGTTGGGAATAATCATATTTTCCAATTGGCTCATGCGTTGTACCAATTCTTCTTCTTTTTCTATGTAACGCTCATACTTCATTTGAATTTCGGCTTGTTCTAAAATATCAAAAGGCACATCTGGAAGTGCATTAGCCAAACGTGGCACATATTGTAAAAGGGTAGATAAGGTAACATTGGGTCTCAATAATAATTTAGCAGCTTTCTGTTTTTCTGTTACCAAAGCCGAATCAATTTCTTGAAAATAAGGGTTGATTTCTTGTGGCTCAATACTGAAAGATGCAAAAATTGCTTTAAGCGTTGAAACGGAATCATTTTTTATTTTAACCATTTCCATTCGTTCTTGTGAAGCCAACCCCAAACGATAACTTAGCTCGGTCAACCTTAAATCTGCGTTATCTTGTCTCAATAAAGTTCTGTATTCTGCCCTGCTCGTAAACATGCGATAGGGTTCATCGGTTCCTTTGCTTATCAAATCGTCAATCAACACGCCGATATATGCTTCATTTCTTTTCAATACAAAAGGAGAGAGGTTTGCAGCTTTCTGATGTGCATTGATTCCTGCCATTAATCCCTGACAAGCAGCTTCTTCATATCCGGTTGTCCCATTGATTTGGCCGGCAAAGAATAAATTTGATATTAATTTTGTTTCTAATGTATAGGTGAGCTGTGTTGGTGGAAAAAAGTCATATTCTATGGCATAACCAGGTCTAAAAATTTTACACTTTTCAAAGCCAGGAACCATTCTAAGTGCTTGATTTTGAACATCTTCGGGTAATGAGGTGGAAAAGCCATTTACATAAATTTCTACTGTATTCCAGCCTTCCGGTTCTACAAACAATTGATGCCTCTCTCTTTCGGCAAAACGATTGATTTTGTCTTCTATACTTGGGCAATACCTTGGACCAACACCTTCAATTCTTCCCTGATACATTGGACTTCTGTCAAACCCCGTTTTCAACATTTCATGAACTTCGGAATTGGTGTAAGTTATATGGCAACTTCTTTGTTGTGAGGCTTTTATTTTTTCTACTGGTAAATATGAAAAGCCAACAATTTCATCATCCCCTTTTTGTTCCTCCATTTTGGAGTAATCTAGGCTTCTGCTGTCAACCCTTGGCGGTGTTCCTGTTTTTAAACGATCGCTTTCAAAACCAAGTTCTACAAGTTGTTCGGTAATTCCCGTTGCTGCTTTCTCAGAAATCCGTCCTCCGCCCAATCGTTTTTCACCAATATGAATTACCCCATTTAAAAAAGTTCCACTTGTAACAACAACAGACTTTGAATGAATTCGATGACCCATACCGGTCACAACACCACAAGCCTTATCGTTTTTGATGATGATAGATTGAACCATGTCTTGATAAAAATCTACTCTTTCGGTTTGCTCTAGCATTTCCCGCCACGTAGTAGCAAACAACATTCTGTCGCTTTGTGCTCTTGGGCTCCACATAGCAGGACCCTTACTACGATTCAACATCCTAAACTGAATCATACTTTTATCCGTAACAATGCCGCTGTAACCACCCAAAGCATCAATCTCGCGTACAATTTGCCCTTTGGCAATACCACCCATTGCCGGATTACAACTCATTTGTGCAATTGTTTGCATATTCATGGTAATTAATAACACCGTACTACCAAGGTTTGCTGCCGAAGCTGCGGCCTCACAGCCAGCGTGTCCGGCGCCAACAACAATTACATCATATTCTTGAAACATAGTTTTCCCCCTTTATTAATTTAATTCACCAAATAACATTCCACGTGGAACACTTTTAATGATGCAGAATTAGTGTTCCACATGAAACATTTTTAAATATTTGTCCTCTTTGGCGCGCATTGCCGCTTTTTGATTGGGCGTCTTGTCTTTATATCCACAAAGGTGAAGCGCTCCATGATAAACCACTCGTTGCAGCTCATTTTCAAAGCTTGTCTTGTGAATTGTAGCATTTTCTTTAACTCTTTCAACACTAATATATATTTCACCAACAACACCGCCCCGTTCACTTAAGTCAAAGGTAATTATATCGGTGAGGGTATTGTGTTGTAAATGACGCTGATTAAGCTGTAATAGATATTCATCAGAACAGAAAACATAATCTATTCTAGCAATGTACACGCCTTCCTGCCGAAAGAGATTAAATAAATCTGTTTTAAGCCGCGTCTTGCCTTTATAATACAAAGTTGCATCTGCGTAATTAAAGAATATCGGTGTCATGTTTAATATTGTGTCAAAATTCGTAAATTATTGATAGCAGATGAGTTTATTTTTGTAATGATGAAAGAAATTAAAAAGCTAAGTAGCCTTGGGGTAGGAGAACGTGGTATTATCCACTCTTTTGAGGATAGTGATTTGCTAATCAAACTATTAGAAATGGGGTGTGTACCCGGCGAAATTATAAAAGTAGAACAAAGGGCTCCTTTAGGCGATCCAATTTCTATTCGCGTTTCTGGTTATTCGTTAAGCCTTCGAATTACAGAGGCGGATCAAATTTTAGTTGAAATTATTTAAATAAAGAGAGCATGAAAGTTGGACTATATTTTGGTTCTTTTAATCCGATACACGTTGGACATTTAATTGTTGCAAGTCACGTTGCAAACACAAAATTGGTAGATCAGGTTTGGTTTGTAGTAAGTCCGCAAAATCCGCTTAAACCGGCAAACTCTTTACTCAATGAATACAACAGATTAAACCTAGTTCACCTTGCTATTGAGGGAGACAACAGATTTAGGGCTTGTGATGTTGAATTTAAGCTACCAAAGCCGTCATTTACTATTGATACCCTAAGCTACCTAAATGAGCGGTATCCTCAACACGAATTCAGCATTATTATGGGCAGTGACAGCTTGTTGAATTTACACAAATGGAAAAACTATGACCAATTAATAAAACATTTCGTTTTTTTTATATACGACAGGTTGGGCTTTGAAGCCAAGGAGAGCATTAGGGGCAATATTAATTATTTAGATGCTCCAATAGTAGAAATATCTTCAACGCAGATAAGAAAAAACATTAGAGAGAACGTATCAAACAGATACTTGCTAACCGATGCGGTAAGAATAGAAGTTGAAACAAATAATTATTATAAATAATAATCCCCCTTGCTTCTTTTTACCTCTGCAACATATTCTTTAATGTCTTGTTCTTTGTCTTTTTTACAAATTAATAGCGCATCCTTTGTATCTACAACAATACAATCATCTAATCCCTGAATCAACACCAACTTATCAGCAGGGGCAGAAATCATACACTTTGTAGCATCTATTATAATTACATTTTTACCAGCCACAGCGTTTCCTAAATAATCTTTTTCCAGGTTTTCATAAGCACTATTCCACGTTCCGAGATCACTCCAACCAAAAGAGGATGGTATTACATAAACATTATTGGCTTTTTCCATCACAGCAACATCAATTGATACATTGATACACAAAGGATAAATTCTTTCAATTGCCTGATATTCTGATGCTGTGTTAAAAAATGATTGTTCGGCTTCAAACAACTCATACATCTCAGATTGATAAAGCCGAAGGGCCCTTAAAATTGTTTGTATTTTCCAAATAAATATTCCTGCATTCCAGAGGAAATCACCACTTTGAATAAAAGATTTTGCAATCTCTAAATTGGGCTTTTCAGTAAATGTTTTGACTTTAAAAACGTCGTTAGCAACATTAGATGTATCATATTGGATATATCCATAACCGGTATTAGGATATGTTGGCTCAATGCCCAAGGTTATCATAGCATCGTTGTTTGCAACAAAACCCAAAGCGGTGTTTGTTGTTTTAACAAACCCTAGTGTGTCCATTATTATATGATCGCTTGGTGCAACAATTAAACTTGCTTCTGGGTCTTTTTGAAATATTTTGAATGAAATATATGCAACACAGGGTGCCGTATTCTTTCTACTTGGTTCAGTTAAAATATTTATAGTTGGTATATTCGGTAGTTGTTGTTCTACGATTTTGGCATAATCAACAGAGGTGACCACAAATATATTTTCTACAGGAATAAAGGATGCATATCTCTCAAACGTTTGTTGTATCAGCGTTTTGCCTGTATTTAAAATATCTAAAAACTGCTTGGGATAGGATGTGCGGCTTTGTGGCCAGAACCTGCTTCCTATTCCGCCAGCCATAATAGCTACATATTGATGTTTGTTCATAATAACACTTCGTGTTGCGAAGTACGGAAATAATTACAATATTCCTTCTTTTATTAGGTCGTGCAATTGTATAACCCCGAGGTAATGGTTGTTCATTACTACAGGTAAATGAGAGATATCAAATTTTTGGAAAACAGCTAGGGCTTCAACGGCCATAGCCTCGGGTTGAATAAACTTCGGATTTGGTGTGGCTATATCTTTGGCTAGAATATTTGCGATAGAATCATTTTGCTCTAACATTCTTCTCAAATCTCCATCTGTAATTATTCCTAACAACTCGTCAGATTCGTTAACTACAGCAGTAACACCAAGCCTATGTTTGGTGATTTCCAAAATAACTTCTTTTATTGTAGCTGTTGGTAAAACTTGTGGTTTGGGGTTTAGAATATATAAATCAGAAACTTTTAAGAACAATCGTTTGCCCAAATTGCCGCCCGGGTGAAATTTTGCAAAATCATTTCCTGAAAAGTTTTTCAAATTCATTAAACAAATCGACAACGCGTCGCCGATAACCAATTGTGCTGTAGTGCTGGTTGTTGGTGCTAAATTATTTGGACACGCTTCTTGTTGAACAGTACTATTTAATACGATGTCTGCCCGATTTGCAAGAAAACTAGTCATGTTACCCACAATAGCAATACAGGTGTTCTTGGTTGATTTAATAAACGGAACCAGCAATTTAATTTCGGGGCTTTCTCCGCTTTTACTAATAACAATAACGATATCTTTGGGCTGAATCATTCCCAAGTCTCCGTGTATGGCATCTGCAGCATGCATAAATAGTGAGGGGGTTCCTGTGCTATTTAGTGTTGCAACAATTTTTTGAGCAATGATTGCACTTTTTCCAATTCCCGTAATTACAACACGCCCGGAAGATTGATGTATCGTGTTTACTGCATTTTCAAAATTTTCATCAATAAAATATTGAAGAGAATTAATTGATTCTGCCTGCAGCCTAATAGATTCTATAGCAGATTTTATAATAGTTGATTGTTCCATATTCAGCAAATGTATTGTATCAATATTTACGCTTGTTTATGTAAAAAAAAAATTTAAGTTTGTATTAAATAAAAAATTTAAATTGAAGATAGGAATTGTAAATTTATTTGTATCTTTTCATAAATAACACAATAAACCGACCCAAAGGATAAGTAATTTTGATTTACAATCATGGAAAAGACTAAAAAGAAAATTGTACTAACGAAAACCAATATAGCCGCTACAAAGATCAACAAACGAGACAGTTCAATCAAAAAAAAGCGCGTAGTTACTAAATACAACATTCACGATGGCTTACAACGTTATTTTGGGTTTAAAGAATTTAAAGGAACACAAGAAAAATCAATCAACAGCCTTTTAAGTGGGCAAGACACTTTTGTTATAATGCCAACCGGTGGCGGAAAAAGTTTGTGTTACCAATTACCCGCGTTAATAATGGAGGGGTGTGCAATTATTGTTTCTCCTTTAATTGCATTGATGAAAAACCAAGTTGATTTAGTTAGGGGTTACAGCGAACAAGATAATGTAGCTCACTTTTTAAACTCCTCATTAAACAAGGGGCAGATAAAGGTTGTAAAAGACGATTTGGTTTCGGGAAATACAAAATTATTATACGTTGCCCCAGAAACATTAACAAAAGAAGAGAATCTTGAGTTTTTCAGTGATTTAAATATATCATTTTTTGCCGTTGACGAAGCACATTGTATTAGCGAATGGGGTCACGACTTCAGACCCGAATACAGAAGGCTCAGAGAAATGATGGACATTATTAATCCTGCAATTCCGGTAATTGCATTAACTGCAACCGCAACACCAAAAGTACAAAGCGACATTATTAAAAATTTAATGCTGCGCAATCCAAATATTTATATTTCTTCCTTTAACCGAGACAATCTTTTTTATGAGATACAACCAAAACAAGAAAAAGAAGCCACCATTAAACACATTGTAAAATTCATTACTTCCCACAAAGGAAAAAGCGGTATCATTTATACATTAAACAGAAGAACTACAGAGGAACTAGCCGATGTATTAATGGCAAATAATATTAAGGCTGTGGCATATCATGCAGGGTTAGACCAAAAATTAAGGGCAAGAAGACAGGACCAATTTTTGAATGAAGAAGTACAAGTAATTGTTGCAACCATTGCATTTGGTATGGGCATCGATAAGCCAGATATCCGTTTTGTAATTCACTTCAACATTCCAAAATCGATAGAAAATTATTATCAAGAAACAGGAAGGGCGGGAAGAGATGGACTTGAAGGAATTTGTGTTTTATATTACTCATACAAAGACGTCTCAAAGCTTGAACATCTAATGAGAGATAAACCACTTAGCGAAAGAGAGGTGGGGGCTCAACTTATTAACGAAACCGTTGCTTATGCTGAAAGTAGCGTATGCAGACGAAAGGTGTTGTTACATTATTTTGGAGAAGAATGGAATACTGAAAACTGTGGAAGTTGTGATAATTGCAAAAATGCGAAAGAAAAAATTGAAACAAAAGAGGAAGTAATAAAAGCTTTAAAAGTAATAAAAGCTTTAGACGAACGATTTGTTACAGATTATACGATTAATGTAATTATGGGTAAACTTACCCCTCAAATTACAATGTTCAGACACGAAGGATTACCAGAGTTTGGAATTGGAAAAGATAAGGATGCGCACTTTTGGAATAGCCTTATCAGACAAATGTTATTAGAAGACTTGATAACAAAAGACATAGAAGAATATGGGTTATTAAAGTTTACAGAAAATACAGAAAGCTGGATAAAAAAACCAAGCTCTTTCAAAATTGTATTAAATAATGTGATTAGTAGTGCTGATGATGATGACGAAGAGGACACAGAAAATAAACCCGAACCCGAAAAAACAGTAGACGAAGCATTATTTGAAATGCTAAAAGAGTTAAGACAAAAGGAAGCAAAGAAAAAAGCGCTTCCCCCGTTTGTAATATTTTTAGAAAACTCATTACAAGATATGAGTATTCTATATCCTACAACATTGGAAGAGTTGGATAAATGCCAGGGCGTAAGCAAAGGAAAAGCATTAAAGTATGGTAAACCATTTATAGAACTCATTTCTAAATATGTTGAAGAACATGAGATTGAAAAGCCGGATGATTTTATTATGAAAAGCGTTGCTAATAAAGCAAGCAACAAAATTTTTATTATTCAAAATGTAGATAAAAAAATAAACCTAGAAACCATCGCTAAAACAAAGGGTTTAACACTAAGTGAATTGTTGGAGGAAATGGAAACAATAGCAGCTAGCGGAACAAAGCTAAACTTAGATTACGCCATTGATGACTGGTTGGATGAAGTAGACCAGGAAGAAATTCTGGAATATTTTAAAAATTGTGAAACGTCTTCTTTGGATATTGCACAAAAGGAATTGGCTGAATACGATTATAATTGGGAACAATTAAAAATTATGAGAATAAAGTTTCTGAGTGTTTATGGAAATTAAAAAAGAAAACAAAAGCGTGTACAATTACACGCTTTTGTTTTTATAAATCGGTACTGTGCTGCAGGGTTCACCGTACATTATACTTTTTGCAACAGGCCTTAGTTTATTGGTAATTGCAACATAAGCAGATTCCGGAATTTTCTTTTCTCCGCAACCTTTTACTACAATTCTTTTATCTGCAAATTGTGTTGGGTCAATTTCATTAATCTGCTCTAACATAATTTGTTCTACAATTTTTTCTTCTGTACCCATCATTACTTTTTTGGCAAATGGTTGTAAGTAGCTTGCAGCAAGCATATAAGCCCACATAGGAATAATTGCATCTACAGAACAAACAATCCCAACATATTTATTTTGATAAATAGAAAAATCTATTTGCAACAATGCAGCTCTGTAATCTTTTTCTTTTAAGATTAAGCCCATGAATAAAAATTCTTTTAAATCAAACAACATGGGCTCTTCTAAAGGAAAATAAGTTTCAAGATCTAAGCTGATTATTCCACTTTCTGAAACTTTATTTATAATTTCTGCCATAATATAATTGTTTATTAAAACTAAAACAAAGATGCAATTTTTGTTTTCGGTTTACGTAAAATAAAAACGCCACCCTAAAAGAGTGGCGTTAAAAAATTGAAAGACTATTAATAAAATTTACTTCTGTTATCTTTTATTGTTGCAGCTTTTCTTAATGCTTCAGAGCCTCTATATGCCGCATTTTTTTGTCCTTGTAATAACCCCTGTCTGATGCTTTCGTCATCTTGCATGCTTGGTTTTGCTCCCAGAGATTCAACTTTTAAAGAAATTACTCCGGAGCTTGCTGCGATTGGTTCGGTTGCTTTTCCGGAATTGTCTTTATTAAAAGCAGCACCTAATACTTTTACATCATATCCTATGTTTGGAATTGATGGATTGGCAAAACTTAAACTATCTGCTTTTTGTATTGTTGTACCAGAAGATGCAACAAAATTCTCTAAACTATTTCCTTTAAACTTAGATTCAATAATTTGTTTTGCTTTCTTTTCGTTTCTTACAAATGCTTCAACTCTAGGTCTTACTTCAGCAACATTAATTGAACCCTTTTTACCGATGTTGGTAATAATTGCAACAACGTATTTATCGCCCACTTCTGTTGGTTCGCTTACTGCTCCAACTTTATTTTCATATACCCAACGTATAAAATTTCTTACTGGTGCTTGTCCAAAAGAAGGAATCGTAAAATCATTCTCTTTTACTTCTGTAAAAACTAGTGGCGTCAGATTTAATTTCTTTGCATTGTCATCAAAATCTTTTTTACTTTTTGCAGTAGATGCAAATTGTAAGGCCGCCGTTGTTGCTGCATTTGTTGTTTCATTGCTTGCAGAAATTGGCTTCGCTAAATAAGCTACCTTAACTGCTTCACCAATTGCTTTTTGATTCAATACTTCAATGTAATGGAATCCAGCATATTGATCATTTTCGACTTTTACAACTTTTTTATCCCCAGTTTTACCATAGAAAATTGCTTCTGCAAATTCTTTGCTAATTCCAGTAAATTGTTGTAATGTAAAATCGTATTCGCCTTTTGTTTTTTTACTGCCATCATCATCGCTGTATTTTTGAACAATACTATTAAAGTCTGCACCACCTTTCAATAAAGCTTCAACACTATCCATTCTTTTTTTAGCAACGCTGTCTGCTAAAACTAGTTGACGCTTATCTTGTGTTTTAACCAATATGTGTCTCACTTTTACACTATCCGGTAATACTCTTTTGCCCAACATTCTTGCTAAAGTATAGTTTGAAGCATCTAAATAAGGACCAAAAGTTTTTCCATCTGCCAATGCTTTAATGCTATCGGCTTTAGGCATTTTCAAGCCGCTTTTCATTACATAACCATCAAGGAAAGGGATTTCACTTCCTGATTTTGCAATGAAAGATTTTACATCAGCTGTAGTTTCAAATTCTGATTGATAACTCATTACTTGATTCAATGCATTTAAACTATCAGTAGCGCTTGGTTTTGCATCAACGTTGATATAAGATATTGCTCTTGTTTCTTCTTCTTTTTCAAATCCACTAGGATGCTTTTTTACATACGCTTCAATTTCATTATCACTAACATTTACAGTGCTGTCAGAAATTGTTGTGTAAGGAACAAATACATAAGAGATATTTGAAATAGCGCTGTTGTCTGCTTTTTGTTTTTCTACCAACCAAGATGGAACGTAAGCAGCATTTTGTGTAAGTGCCTGGTATTTCTTGCTTAATATTTGTTGTTGTGTTGGTTCAATATATCCTTGAATTACACCTTGTATTTGTTCAGTATTTTTAGACTTTTTTAATTGTGCAAATGCTTGTCTTGCTTCTTCTGCTTTAAACTGACCATTCTCATCAACAAATTGTTGTTCTCTGCTCAAAGGAGATTGTGGACCAAACAATACATCAGATAATTCTTTACCACTAACTTGTAAACCAAGTTTTTGGTATTCACTTTCCATCAATATTTTTTCTACTTCCATATTCCACAATTGAGGAATGATCGTAGATTTATCCTGACCACGACTGTACATCGTTAATTTTTGATCAAAATCTTCTTTACTGATTGATGTACCATTAACAGTACCAACAGTATTAGAATTACCAAAAATACTACCGCCTCTGCGGCCCATTCCATCTTGTAAAATGAATGCAATTAATGCAATTGCAATTACAGCAAAAATGATCCAAGTTCCTTTATCACGAATTCTTTGAATAACAGACATACTATTATATATTTATTAATTAGGTTGGCAAAAATAGGGGAATAAAATTATTGAACAAATTGTGGAAAACATATACCAATCCGCACCACACTTATATTCTATTACTGCCAATTAAAAATAAAAGTAGCAGAATTAAAAATCACATGGCAGAAAAGCCAATTAAATTTTTATACACAAGCATTTATGAATAACATACATTTTTCGGTGGAAAAGTACAATATCCTAAAAAAAAATGTGGATAGTTATAGAATAACTAAGCCGATTAAAGAATTTTTTTTCAAACCATCAGAAAATTAAACAAATTACTTTCTGTTTATTAACAGTGGAAAACCGGTGGATTGACAATGTTGATATCTCACTTGTAAATAATAAACAGATGTTTGAAACTATTACATATCCTTTCTATTATTGAAAAGTATTTGTGTATTAATGTTTAATTAGCCGTTAATAAACCTTGCTTTATTAACTTTGACAATTGTTTATAAATAACTTTTCACGATATACACACCCGTAATAGTATTAGGTGTTTATATAAATAAGTAGTATTAAATACTATTACAATGATTATTAACAATCCACAATTGCAAATTTTAGAAAAAGGTTTTTTAGATATTGATGTGCCGCCGACATTAGATTTGTTTGAAGCAATAAACGAGTTAAAGAAACAAAAAAAAATGATTGTGCTTGCACATTATTATCAGGAGCCCGATATACAGGATGTAGCAGATTATATTGGTGATAGTTTGGGACTTGCACAAAAAGCCGCAGAAACTGATGCCGAAATAATTGTGTTTGCCGGAGTACACTTTATGGCAGAAACAGCCAAAATATTAAATCCCAATACTAAAGTATTATTACCCGATTTAAAAGCAGGATGCAGTTTGGCAGACAGTGCACCGGCAGATTTGTTCAAAGCATTCAAAGCTAAACATCCCGATCATTTGGTGGTAAGCTATATCAATTGCTCTGCCGAAATAAAAGCTTTGAGCGATATCATTTGCACAAGCGGCAATGCCGAAGCAATTATCAACAGCATTCCAACAAATCAGCCCATCTTATTTGCACCAGATAAAAATTTAGGAGCTTATTTGAACAAAAAAACGGGAAGAGAAATGTTGTTGTGGAATGGGGCCTGTATGGTACACGAAATTTTTAGTCTGCAAAAACTTATTCAGTTAAAAGTTCGACATCCCGAAGCGAAGTTTATTGCACATCCCGAATGTGAAGATGCTGTTTTAAACATTGCCGATTTTATAGGAAGCACTACTCAATTATTAAAATACAGCAGCCAAAGCAATGCAAGTACTTTTATTGTAGGCACCGAAACCGGCATATTGCATAAAATGCAGCAATTAAGCCCCAATAAGACCTTTATTCCTGCGCCACCTACCAATTCCTGCGCTTGCAACGATTGTCCGCACATGAAGCTGAATACCCTCGAAAAAATTTATGTGTGTATGCAGTACGAGCAACCCGAATTAACAATGGATGAAAATTTAAGACTTGCTGCCTTACAACCGATTAAAAGAATGATGGAAATAAGTAAGAAAGCTGGGTTGATTGGGTAGTTATTTAAAATTAAAAATTCTTTTTTACTAACACATTCAACTCCAATTATTCTTTTTTTAAGTAACCAAGAGAAACCAAAAATTCATCAGCATCGTGAATTGTTTTTGCATAGTACTCTGTATTCTTAAAATTAAAGAAACCATGTGCTGCTCCTTCATATAATTTAAAATCGCACCTGCTATTTACTTTTTCCATTTCTTTTTTATACAATAATGCAGTTTCAACAGGAATGTGTTTGTCTTTTGTACCAAGAAAAATAATCGTAGGAGGAGCTCCTTTTTTAATATTATGAATCGGAGAAAAATAGGTATACGCTTCTCCAATTTTTTCAAAACCATAACCTCCCGGTCCATTGTCAATTACTGGGTTAAATAATACCAAAGCATTTGGAATACTACTAACCGACAAATCATCAGTATTTTCAAAACAACGATCCGTTAATGCAGCAGCAGCTGCAAGATGACCACCCGCCGATCCTCCTGAAGCAATAATTTTTCTTGCATCTATTCCAAAGGTTGTTGCATTTTTTCTGATAAATCTTATCGCAGATTTTGCATCTTTAAGCGATTCAAAAGGTGTTGTATTGTTGTTGTTTTTTGTTCTATAATCAACCAAAAAACAGGTTAAATCTCTTTTAGAAAAATAGTTAGCGTGGTTTACAAATTGAGATTTATCCCCGCCAACCCAACCACCACCAAAAAAGAAAATAATAGCCGGAAGAGCTATAGATGATTCTTTCTTTTCGGGATAATAAACTTCCACAAATAATTTAGTGGTATCAATTTGTTTGTATAAAATTTTTTCTTGCGCCAAGCAAATAGATGCTTGAAAAACAAGCAAAAAGAAAAGCGTAAAATATTTTTTTAAAGAAAAAGGCATGGCGATTTTATTTTTCAATATCAATGTCGTATTTGTATAAAAGGCCAAGAATTCCTGATAAAGAAAATTTGGCTTTTTTAATTCGGTTTGTTTCCGGATTTATAGAATAATTGAAGGAAGTACGAAAGTCTGTGGTTTCAATAATCGTATTTTCAAATATTGCTCTAGAAAAGTCACAATTATCAAAAACACTTCCTGTTAAATCACATTCCACAAAATCCGCCTCATGAAAATGAGAATTTTTGAAGGTTGTCTTTTTGAGTTTTGTCTGGTAAAATGAAGCATGTGTCAAATTACAATCATCAACGCTGAATGATAATCCGAATTGACTGCAATTTTCAAAGCGAAGCCCCAACATTTTACATTCTTTAAATTTTATTTCTCTAAATGCTGTTTTTGTGAGCTTAGCTAAACTTAAATTGCAAGATACAAAAGTGCATTCCGAAAAAATGATATCTGTAAGGTCAGAATTTGAAAAATCGCAAGCTATAAAAGTGCAGTTTTCATATTCTCCCTTCCTCAACGGATTTAGAGTAAAATCACTTTTATCATATATTTTATCTTCAATAAAAATCGTTTCCATTGTTTATATTCAAGGTTTGTTGTATGTTAAAATACTATTTCTGATAATATTATATAATGCAGAATCGCTCTATTTTCAAATATAGTAACATTAATATACATTTTCAATCGGCTGTTTATATCAGTGCTTAAGTAACAACTTCGTAATAATGCTTTTCATTTTTCGGTATACTTTAAAAAAAGCAACGATTATTTTATTATTACCTGTCAATAAAACAGATTAGTCACCATGTCGCTCAACCGTACCCCTCAACTTATTAAATCTTCAATTCGCAACTATTCGTTTACTTTTGTTTAATAATTTTTAAAGCGTGTCAGAAAGAAATAATTTTATTGATTACATAAGAATTTTTTGTAGAAGCGGGCATGGAGGACCAGGCGCTAAACATTTTATGCGCAATAAACTCACCGCAAAGGGTGGCCCGGATGGTGGCGACGGCGGCAGAGGCGCACATATTATTTTGAAGGGAAATGCACAATTATGGACATTGCTGCATTTGCGTTATTATAAAAATGTATTGGCAGATGATGGTGAAGGCGGTAGCAAAAACAACAGCACCGGACGAGACGGTCAAGATATTATCATTGAAGTGCCATTGGGAACAATTGCAAGAGATGAAGAAACAGGAAAAGTGTTGGTTGAAATTTTAGAAGATGGCCAAGAGGAAATATTGGTGAAGGGTGGTCGTGGCGGATTAGGTAATCAACACTTTGCAACACCAACCAATCAGGTTCCCGAACATGCACAACCCGGTGAGCCCGGAATAGAAGGCTGGAAACAATTAGAGCTGAAAGTATTGGCAGACGTGGGTTTGGTGGGTTTTCCCAATGCCGGAAAATCAACATTGCTGAGTGTCATTACTGCTGCAAAACCAAAAATTGCCAACTATGCTTTTACCACGTTAACCCCACAATTGGGTATGGTAGAATACAGAGATGGCAAAAGTTTTTGTATTGCCGATTTGCCCGGAATTATTGAAGGTGCTGCCGAAGGAAAAGGATTGGGTCATCGTTTTTTAAGGCACATTGAACGAAATAGTTGTTTGCTGTTTGTAATTCCGGCGGATAGCGCCAACCATAAAAAAGAGTTTGAAATTTTATTGCAGGAACTAAAGGAATACAACCCTGAAATGCTGCAAAAAGACTTTTTAATTGCTTTAAGCAAAAGCGATATGTTGGATGACGAATTGAAAAACGAAATCAGCAAAGAATTGCCACCAAACATTCCGCATTATTTTATTTCTTCTTTAACCAATAATGGTTTAGTGGAATTGAAAGATGCCTTGTGGCAAGTATTGACCAAGCCCGTAGCATAAAATAGTTCTTCAATTTATATTCTCTTGCTTATGAAAAAAATAGTGAAAAGAATAGGTTTTACCGTTTTGGTATTGTTTGTTCTGCTGAACATCATGAGTGCATTTCATGCCTATAAGTTTACCCATTTTTATTCCGATGCTCCCCCAATTAAAAAGCCCGAGCAAATGGGTTTTGGCGAAAAAGCATCAGCAATATTTTTTGGTGTTCAATACCCAAAAAGTAAAGTTGTAGATTCTTTGTTAATCCCACACGAAACGTTGGTTTTAAAAACAGAAGATAGTTTAAAATTAAGTGCATGGTTGATTAAAGAAAATATTACCACATCTTCCAGCTTTGTGCATAAGGGCACTATCATTATGTTTCATGGACACGGAAGCAGCAAAAGCGGAATGATTCGTGAAGCAAATGCATTTTATAGAATGGGCTACGAAGTGCTGATGGTGGATTTTAGAGCTCATGGAAATAGCGACGGAAATATGTGCAGCATTGGTTATTATGAAAGTAAAGATGTAAAAGCTGCGTATGATTTTGTAAAAAATAGAGGCGAAAAAAACATTGTGCTTTGGGGTGTTTCTTTGGGAGCATCATCGATTATAAAATCTATTCAGGATTACACTTTAACACCTAACAAAGTGATTTTAGAAATGCCTTTTGGAAGTTTAAGCAATGCTATAAAAGGACGATTAAAAATTATGGGACTTCCCGTACAACCAATGGAAACATTACTAGGTGTTTGGGGTGGTGTTGAATTGGGTTTGAATGCGTTTAACCACAACCCAGGTGAGTATGCAAAAAAAATTACTGCACCGGTTTTATTGCAATGGGGCAAACAAGATCCTCGGGTTACAGAAGCAGAAACAGATAGCATTTTTGCAAACATTTCAAGCAAACAAAAGCAGTTGGTAAAATATGAAAACTGCGGGCATGTTAGTTTGTGTAAGAATGAAAATACAAAATGGTTGGCTACGGTGGGTGCTTTTTTGAATTAATAGATTTTTAACGCAACGAAGCAAAGAAAACAACGTATGCAAAGTGGTTGGTTATATAGCTAATTAGTTTTTAGTTTGGAAAGTTCAAGAGGTTCAAAAGGTTGAAGAAGTTCAAGAAGTTTTTTCCTGTCATCTGCCATCTAATCTTGTCATCTATTATCTCTTCTCCTTCATCTAAACCAACGTTTCATTAAACTTTTTTAACTAAGCTTTTCAATGCCAAATTAAAATCTTGTAGTTTTATTTTGGCTTAATTATTTTTACCCCAACTTTCACTCTAAAACAAACTGCTTTGTCAAATAAAAAATTATTGTTGATTGCCGTAATCATGATGAATTACACAATCGGAATTGCGCAACAAACAACAACACTTTCCAATAACTGGTCTTTCTTAAAATCTGATGTGGGTGGTATTTGGGAAATCGTTCGTTTGTACAATAAAAGCAATCCGGAGAATGTTCCTGCATGGTCACCCGTTTCTTTGCCACATTGTGTCAATGCATTGGATGGCGTTGATCCAGATAAAAATTATTATCAAGGCCCGGCCTGGTACAAGAGTCAAATTAAAATCAACAATCCATACAATGGCGGACAAACCTTATTGTATTTTGAGGGTTCCGGGCAAAAAACAGACGTATATATTTATACAACAAAAGTAGCTTCACACAAAGGTGGATATGATGAGTGGAATGTAAACATTACAGAGGCAGTTGAAGCATTCAAAAAAACCGATGTTGTTAAAACACAATTCAATCAGCAGATACCAATTTCTATTCGGGTAGATAATACAAGAGATTTGGAAAGTATTCCATCACAGCTTTCTGATTTTAATATTTATGGCGGTATTTACAGACCCTTGCATTTGGTATATAATCCCAAAATGTATTTTGATAAATTGTTTGTGAAAGCAACCGTTGACAGCACTTTATCAAAAGGACAATTAGAAATTTCTGCAAGAATTGTTCATCCAAAAGAAATTGCTTCAGCAAATATTGCAGTTGTAGTAAAAGATCCAAACGGAAAAGAAATCTTTAAAGACAAACTATCAAACGTTAGTTGTAATGGAGATGTTTTGGTTGCTAAAACAAACATCAAAAATCCAATATTGTGGCTCACAGAAAATCCCAAACTATATACCGTAGAAGCCTCTGTTATCAATAGTATGGATACTGCTACTATATCAGAAAAAGTAGGATTTAGGGGGTTTGAATTTTTAACGAAAGGTCCTTTTATTTTCAATGGAAAAAGATTGTTATTAAAAGGCACTCAAATTCACGAAGATCATGCAAATGTTGGTGCTGCAATGACCGAAGAAATGCAACGCACACAAATGATCATGATTAAACAAATGGGTGCCAACTTTATTAGATTGGGTCATTATCAGCAATCGAAAACCACTTTACATCTTTGTGATAGTTTGGGAATTTTAGCTTGGGAAGAAGCGCCTTGGTGCAGAGGCGGACTTGGAGGCGAAGGCTATCAAATACAAGCCAAAACAACGCTCACCAATATGATTGAACAACATTTCAATCATCCGTCAATTATTATTTGGGGATTAGGAAATGAAAATGATTGGCCGGGAGATTTTGTTGAATTTGACAAAGAAAAAATTCGTGCATTTATGAGTCAGATGAATACGATTGCGCACACATTGGATGCATCACGTAAAACAGCAATCAGGCGTTGTGATTTTTGCAAAGACATTGTTGATGTATATTCTCCTTCAATATGGGCGGGCTGGTACAGAGGAATTTTTACAGATTATAAAGCATTTACTAAATTAGACTTTGATAAAGTCAATCGTTTTTTTCATGCAGAATGGGGTGGCGATAGTCATGCAAAAAGATTTTCTGAAATAACCGATAATGAATTGAAAAAAGTAGTTGATTCTAATACTTTGGAAATTAGACAAAACAATATTGAAGTGTATAAAACCGCAATCGGCACCACAAAAGATGGTGATTGGAATGAGAATTATATTTGTAATTTGTTTGACTGGCATTTGAAAGAACAAGAAACAATGCCATGGCTATCAGGCAGTGCCCAATGGGTTTTCAAAGATTTTGCAACTCCGCTAAGACCCGAAAATCCGGTGCCCTATATTAATCAAAAAGGTGTTGTAGAAAGAGACTTTACTAAAAAAGAAGGCTATTTTGTTTTTCAATCTTATTGGAGCAAAGAACCAATGCTGCGTATTTTTGGTCATAATTTCACAACACGCTGGGGTGCAGAAAATGAAGAAAAAATAATAAAAGTTTATTCCAATTGTTTGCAGGTAGAATTGTTTTTAAATGGCAAATCTTTAGGTATTCATCAACGAAACAGCCAGGACTTTCCGGCTGCCGGATTGCGATGGAATGCGGCATTTAAAAAAGGCATGAACACTGTTGTTGCAAAAGCATTAAACACTACTATTTCAGATACCGTTACGTTCATGTATCAAACAGATGTTTGGGGTAAACCAAGTTATGCTACACTTGAAAAAATTGCTACTGCAAAAGATACTACAACTGTACAAGTAAAATTATTTGACAGCAAAGGAACCCCCTGTCTTGATGCAACCAATTGGGTAAGATATTCAATTGCAGGTGATGGACAATTGATTGAAAACCAGGGAACGTCATCGGGTTCGAGATATGTACAAATGACCAACGGTACAAGTATCATCCGCATCAAAACGAACAAAGGAAAATCTGTTGTAAGTGCTGCTGTGAAAGGCGTTGAGACGGTATTGCTTACTTTATAAACAATAAAATTAAAATTGCTATTTAATTTTTTTCAATAACACCCACTAAGAATTGCTCAACAATTCTTCTGATTTCGCTTGCGCTAGATTGATGCTGATTTACCAGCACCGAAAAAATAATTTCTTTTCCTTTTGCAGTGGTAATGTAACCGCTGAGGGTAACAACATTGCTTAAGGTGCCTGTTTTGGCAAATAATTTTCCGTTGATATTTTTATAGTATCCACCTAATGTTCCGGAGTTAGCTTCCTGAAAAATGGTACTTGTTCGTTGCCAGCCAAATTCTGTTTTTATTTGATTTAACACCCAAACAAAATCTTGCGGAGTCATTAAATTATATCTGCTTAATCCGCTGCCATCAACCCATTTTGGTTTTTGTGGTAATAATTTAAAATCAGTTTTCAGCAATGTATCAATTGTTTTTCCATCATCCATTTTGCCTAATTTTTCATTGCCAATCATTAATAAACTTTGCTCTGCATAAAAATTATCACTTCGATGCATCATAATTTTAAGCATGGAATCAGTTGGTTGCGAATAGTATTTTTTCCAGTTTGTTTTTTCGATTGTTGCATCAATATATGCTATCGGTTGATGCAAGCTATCTTCCAATAATGTTATGGTCAATGGTTCAGATGTTATATACGGGATATCGTCTCCGGTAAATTTTTTATTACTTTTTTGAATTGAAAAATTATTCGAGGTATAATTTCTATCTACATAAAAATTATTGTTTTGCATGCTGCTGAAAATGGTAACAGAATCTTTAAAATATTTTGGAGTTACCCGCAGCTGATTTCCATTTTTTGCAAATCCAACAACATTGCCAAATATAGGCGCAGCGCTACGTTCAGCCATATAGTCTGCATTATAATCATCCCACGCCCAACCTCTTCCCCAACGGTTACTTGAAAAATTACTTTTAATAACAGAGATATGATTGATGTGATTTTTCAAAAAATCCATTGCAGGATGTTGCTCAAAATCGGGATGTAAAAAAGTAGGATCACCACAAAACTGAACCACATAGTTGCTGTCTTCTTCCATATATTTTAAACCTACCAAGCTATCGCCTAAATTTTTCATTGCTGCATAACATGTAAATATTTTAGTGTTGCTAGCCGGAATAAAAAACTTTTCACCTTGATAGTTGTACCAATATTTTTTGGTAACAGGCTCATAAATACTGATGCCTACATGTGCATTGGCTAATTGGCTGTTGCCTAAAATAATTTGTTTGGCTTGTGTTTTTAATTTTTTTTCGATACTACATGAAGCACAAAAAATTATAATTGTACCAACAAAATAAATCTGATGCAACAACTTTTTTTGAATGAAATTCATGGTTTGGTAATTATTGTGAATGATTAACTTCTTTCTACAGCACGCATCCATCTTTCAGGAATTTCATTGCTTGCTGCAATTAAATAATCTTGTTTACTGCATGCGATGTATTTGCCATTTGGTAATTGAATCCACCAACGGCCGGTGCGTTTGCTTTGTAAAAAAGTAGTTTCCACATCTGCAAAGGCAAGGTGAAATTCGTTGAACTCATTATTATTATCCAAAGCAGCCTCTTGTTTTCCTTTATAAATTCCATCCATCACATACCAAAGCATTTGGCTGATTTGTTTTGCGGTTAATTCATGCTCATCATAATTCGGAATATGTCCGTAAATACCGATGCTACTTATGTTTGGGCTCATGCCTGCATATTGCATCAGCGTACAAGCCTCTTCGCCTGTGAAGCCATTTGGTGTTAATCTGTTTGAGGGAGCATAAGCATGTTGAATAGCTGCAATATCAAAACTCAGCATCTGTGAATTTCTTATTACAGGTTCCATCTCTTCCATGTTTTCTTTTACTTTTCCTACTCGAAAACAATCAAAATGCAATTTGTCAATTGTTTCCAACATGCTTGGATGAACTAAGTAACTCTGAAAACCAATATGGTTGTAATGTCTGATATAATTGGGTGTTCCGCACAACATTTCAAGTAAAAAATTATCACTAGGCAAAACGCTGTTCAGGTTTAAATCAATTCTTGCATCAACCCCAACAGATTCAATAATTTGATTGAGATTGCCATAAGCATGGTATTGTGCAAGGGAAACATCATGGCTGCCGCCTAAAATAATGACACGTTTATTTTGTTCTATTAGTTCACTCACAACGCTTTTTAAAGCTGCATAAGTATCTTGTAAAGTAGCGCCACATTTGATGTTGCCAACATCGGCAATATGTACATTTTTGTGCCAATGAAACAAACTGTAAAATTCTTTTCTGATTGCATTAGGAGCATCGGTGTGTGTATGTTCAAGCCCCGCCCCACGCATTTCTCCGCAGCCAATAATCACCATATCAATATTGGTGAGGTCGGGAAATGAGTCTTCGTTCAAAACAATATGACTGCCTAATTGAGTATCTGCATAGCCCAGGTCATCGCTGAGTTCATAAATATTGATGGGCTCTAAAAAATCAACAAGGGTATCTAAACTCATTGGGTAATGTTTGTAACAAACCTATAAAAAAAGAAGTTGCAGAAAATGCATGTTGAAAACGAGTTGAAAGAAGGCAGTTTTACCAACATCGTATAGCATTTATTTTGCCATATCCCCACCATCTTCCTCTTTTTGTAGTATTGGTTCTCTTAGTTCAACGGGCTTTGTGGTTCGTTTTCTTAATTGCATATTCAAAAGTTCAACGCTGAATGAAAATGCCATTGCAAAATAAACGTAGTTTTTCAAATGCAATTGTTCGGCAGAACGAGGATCCCAGCCCTCTACTAACAGGGTCAATCCAATCATTACCAAAAACGACAAAGCCAACATTTTAACTGTTGGATGTTGGTGAACAAACGTTGCAATTTTTACGCTAAACAAAAACATTACTACCATTGCGATTACAACTGCGCAAATCATTATTTCAACAAATTTTGCAGTACCGCCGGCTGTAATAATACTGTCAAAACTAAAAATCATATCTATCAATATAATTTGAATAACCGCATTGCCCAATGATAGCGGCTTTGGTTTTGGCCCATAGGTATTTTCTGATTCGCCTTCTAATTTGTGGTGAATCTCTTTTACGGTTTTATAAATTAAAAACAACCCTCCACCCAACATTACAATACTGGATAAATCAAAGTCTTTGTTAAATAATGTAAATAAAGATTTGCCTTTTTGATTAAGCAACCATGTTAAGCCAAACAACAAAAACGTTCTGGTGAATATGCCTGTAACCATCCAGATTATTCTTGCTTTGGGTTGTAAAGCTTTGGGAAGCCTGTTTAAAATAATGCTTACAAAAATGACGTTATCAATTCCCAATACAACTTCCAAAATGATTAAAACGACAAGGCTGATGATGCTTTCTGAAGTAAACAAATGATTCATGCGGATTGCTTTGAACGACAAAGATAAACCTAGAGAGATGAAGTTGGAGAAGGTTTAAAAAGGGTAGGAGCTGAAAAAGTTGTTTCCTAAAATATCATCCAACTATTTGCTTACAAATATGTTTTGCAATACCCGGACCTTCATATACAAAGCCGGTCCATACTTGAACCAAACTTGCACCGGCATTTATTTTTTCAATTGCATCATCACCATTAAAAATGCCACCACTTGCAATGATCGGAATTTTTTGTTGTGTTTGTTGTGATAAATATTTTACAACCGATGTGCTTTTATCCGTAAGCGGTTTGCCGCTCAATCCACCCGCACCAATTTTTTCCAGCATCACTTGTGGCGTTTGTAATTGACCGCGATCAATAGTGGTATTGGTGGCTACAAGTCCGGACAATTGAACTTCAAAACATAATTCTACAATATCATTTAATTGAGTGGTAGTAAGGTCTGGAGCAATTTTTAACAACAAAGGTTTGGGATTTGTTTTTCCTTGATTGATATTTTGTAACTGACTCAAAATTTTTCTTAGAGAGTCTTTTTCCTGTAACTCCCGTAAGCCAGGCGTATTGGGGCTGCTCACATTCACCACAAAATAATCTACATAGTCAAACAATTCTGTAAAGCAAATTTCATAATCCCTATAAGCCGTTTCGTTGGGCGTGATTTTATTTTTACCAATGTTTCCCCCAACAATAATTGGGCTACCTCCGTTTTTACTTTTGTAATTATTCCACTGAAGCAATCTTTGTTTGATTGTTTCTACACCATCATTATTAAAGCCCATCCGGTTAATTAATGCTTGGTCTTTTGGCAAACGAAACAACCTCGGCTTAAGATTACCAAGTTGTGCTTTTGGTGTTATAGTTCCTACTTCTACAAACCCAAAACCCAATGTAGACAACTCTCTTAGATAGGCTGCATTTTTATCAAATCCCGCACCAAGGCCAACAGGGTTTTTGAAGTGTAATCCAAACACATTTCTTTCTAATGAAGGGTTATCATATGAAAAATGTTTACGGATTGCTTGTTTCAATATTTCAAAATTGCAGGCTTCCTGCAAACAATTCATTGAAAAGTAGTGCGCATTTTCGGGCGAAACACAAAACAAAAGGTCTCTTAATAAGGGGTACATAGTTTGCGAAGATAATTCCTGAATAGGTTGATTAGTGTATGAGAAAATTATTTTTCAAAAAATCGAGATATACATTTCTCCACCGCAACCATTGAGGCTGTTTAGTTAAAAAATGATTGTGGTAAATAGTAATAAAAGTTCCGTTTACTTTTTTAACTATATCATGATAGGCTTGCAATGAAATTGCAGCTTCTTCTGCAGTTAATTTTTCTTCAAAAAAAGCATTGGCATCCATGTAACAAAATGGATATAACATCAATGATGTGCTTTCGTTTTTTTCAAGGTCAAACCATTTAAATGGCAAAGTATAAGATGCCCTGAAACCATTGATACTACCATATCCCATGCTGTAATCGCTTGCAATTTTATTATGTATCAACAAACGATAAGTATTGGGTAATTTCAATCTGATATAATGTTGCCGACTGTCTTTAATTTTATTGTTACAAACTTGCTGCAATGTTTGTATTTCTTCTCCTAATAATTTTTCATCTTCACCACTTTGCCAAGATGGATGAATACCAACTGAGTTTTTTGTTGTAATCTGTTGTATCAACTTTTTAAACCCTAAACTATTTGTTGCAATGTTTCTATCGTATCCTTTTAATTTTTTTGCCATTAAAAAAAAGTAAACAGGATTTAGTTGATAGGTTGAATGAATCTCTTGCAACCAATCATATACATCGAAAGGGTCTTTGCTTTTGCCACTATATACCAACGCTCTTTCTGTAATTGATTCAAAATTGGCGGTTATAAAATCTTTAAAAAAACCACCGATATTTCTGAATACTGCATGATACCGATACCGAAAAGCAATATCAATATCATAAGTTGGGATGAAACAAAATCGAGAATTCAATAATTTAAAATCTACTATTTTTTGTTGGCAAATTTTTTCTAATTCCAGCAACCACAAGTTGACCATTGGTAAATGCAAAAAATTATTTTGAAATGCAACGCTGTTTGTATGAGCGTATCTGCCGTACATGTCTTTTTCATAAGGCAAGTATTCTTCGTACCGGGAAATCAAATAAAATGAAGCAGCAAACAAATCAAACGGAATGCTGCCATTGGTTTTAAAAAAAACCTGTAACCCTTGCCATTCAAAGCATTCCACAATTTGAGGCGAAATGTTTTTTTCAAATAAAATTTCGTGCGGAATAATTTGAATTTCGTTTGTATCAACAGGAACTGATGAGTAGTTTATTTTAACACCACGATACTGCAAAAATTCTTCAGTACTATTGGTTGCTTTGTATTCTTGTTGAAACAATACTTGAAGAATATAAGTTAGTCTTTCGCTGCTATGTTGGTGGTAAACTAAAATCATGGGCTATAAGTCTGATCGGTATTCACGCCACATTTCATTGAATGTTTTTGGGCTGAAATCTAAATTGTTTCTATTGGTAGTCCAACCTTTAAATATTTTATTTACTACCCAGTTTTTCAGTTTGCCGCTACCCAAATTCATCATGTTTCTATTTAGCGAAGATTGCTTCCAAGTTTTCCATGCAATGCGTTCCGCCAATGAACTATTTCCTTGCAAAACAGCTTCGTGCCTATTGTCTAATAAGAGTTCGTGCAGGTTAATTCTCACCGGACAAACCTCCGTACAATTACCGCAAAGCGAAGAAGCGTAACTCAAGTGTTTGTAATCTTGCATACCACTGAGGTATGGAGTAATTACTTTACCAATCGGCCCGCTGTAAGTGGTTTCATAACTGTGACCACCAATGTTTTTATACACCGGACAAGCATTCAAACAAGCCCCGCAACGAATGCAATACAACGCTTCTCTTGAAGTGGGATTTGCCAACAAATTGGTTCTGCCATTATCTAATAAAATCACATACATTTCTTGTGGTCCGTCGGTTTCATTGGCTTGTCTCGGACCCGTAATAATGCTGTTATAAACGGTTACTTTTTGTCCTGTACCATACGTACCTAATAATGGCCAAAACAAACTTAAATCATTAATAGAAGGCAATACTTTTTCAATTCCAACAACTACAATATGTGTATTCGGCATGCTGCAACTAAGCCTTGCATTGCCTTCATTTTCTGTAATAGCAATGCCGCCTATATCTGCCAAAATAAAATTGCCGCCGGTTACCCCAACTTCGGCCTGAACATATTTTTCCCGCAACAATTGTCTTGCAACCTGTGTAAGTTCTTCGGGCGATAAACCACTTGGAACGCCTAATTTATCGGCAAATAATTTTGCAACATCCTCTTTGCTTTTGTGCATTGCCGGCGTAACAATATGGTAAGGCGGTTCGCCATCTAATTGCTGAATGTATTCCCCCAAATCTGTCTCTACACTTTCTATCCCCAAATCTTCCAAATATTGATTCAAGTGAATTTCTTCGGTAACCATGCTTTTGCTTTTCACCAAAGTTTTACAGTTTTTGGCAGCACAAATTTTTCCAATTTCATCCAAAGCCTGTTGTGTATTTTCAGCCCAGATAACTGTTGCGCCGCGGCTTGTAATTTTTTGTTCAAACTCCAGTAAATATTTATCTAAATGTTCTATAGCATCCCACTTAATATTTTTTGCACGTTCTCTTGCTTCAGGCAATTGGCTGAACTGTGCTTTACCCATTGGCACCACCGCATTGTATTTACCAATGTTGAAATTAATTTTTCTACGATGCTCTAAATCGGCAGCTTTAATAGTGCTTTTGGCAATAAAAGACGAGGCTGTACTCATGCTTCAAAGGTAAGCAGGATTGATAATTGAAGAGGATTGAATTTTTTTGTTACCAACAATATTTTTTCATGGCATCGCCTGTTGCGTCGCACACTTGTGCTGTAACTATTCTGTTGAACAATTAATACCAATAGTAGAATTAAATAGCAGTTTGCTGTTTTGATTGATTCAATTAATTTGAATATCTGTTTCAAAACTTATCTTCGTGCCTTTAATAAACAGCTATGAGCCAGCACTTAAGTGAACAAGAAATAATCCGCAGAGAAAAACTAACAAAGCTTTCAGAAGCAGGAATCAACGCATTTCCGGCGCCTTTGTTTCCGGTAAGTCATTATTCTGAAGCCATTAAAAATAATTTTTCAGAAGAAACCAAAGATTCCTTTACACAAGTTTGTGTTGCCGGAAGGGTAATGAGCATCAACGACAAAGGCAAAGTTTTTTTTATAAAAATTCAGGATGCACAAGGCGTTTTTCAATTGTATGTAAAAAGAGATGAACTATGCCCCGATGATGACAAAAGCTTTTGGGACAATGTTGTAAAACCATTAGACCTTGGCGATATTATTGGAGCTACAGGTTATGTGTTTGTTACAAAAACTGGCGAAACTTCTTTGCATACACAAACACTTACATTGCTTACAAAAAGCTTAAAACCATTGCCTATTGTAAAGCGTGATGAAGAAGGAAATGTATTTGATGAAGTAACCGATCCCGAATTCAGGTATCGTCAGCGATATGTGGATTTAATTATTAATCCCGATGTTAAAGACGTATTTGTAAAACGCACCAAATTGGTGAATACCATACGGGAGTTTTTAAATGCTCGTGGTGCCTTAGAGGTTGATACGCCTGTATTACAAGCCATTCCGGGTGGTGCTGCCGCAAGACCATTTATTACACACCACAATGCTTTGGATGTTCCATTTTATTTAAGAATTGCCAATGAATTGTATTTGAAAAGATTGATTGTTGGTGGTTTTGATTGGGTATATGAATTTAGCAGAAACTTCAGAAACGAAGGAATGGACCGGACACACAATCCTGAGTTTACGGTATTGGAATGGTACACTGCATACAAAGATTATTTTTGGATGATGGACATTACCGAGCAATTGATTGAAAAAATTGCAATGGCATTGCACGGTTCAACAGAACTTCAGGTAGGCGATAAAACAATCAGCTTTAAAGCACCTTACAAACGCATCAGTATTTTAGATGCCATACAAGAAAACACAGGAATCGATGTAAGTAATTTGGACGAAGCAGGATTGCGTGATGTTTGTAAACAACTGCATATTGATGTTTCACCAACAATTGGTAAAGGAAAATTGATAGATGAAATTTTTGGTGCTACAAGTGAATCAAAATATGTACAACCGACATTTATTATTGATTATCCGGTAGAGATGAGTCCGCTTACAAAAAAACATAGAAGCAAAGAGGGATTGGTAGAGCGTTTTGAATTGATGGTCAACGGAAAAGAAATTGCCAATGCATATTCTGAACTGAATGATCCGATAGACCAACGTGAACGCTTTGAAGAACAAGTGAAATTAATGGAACGTGGTGATGATGAAGCGATGTTTATAGACTATGATTTTTTACGTGCTTTAGAATATGGTATGCCACCTACAAGTGGCATTGGCATTGGCATTGACCGTTTGGTGATGATGATGACCAATCAACCAAGCATACAAGATGTATTGCTATTTCCGCAAATGCGACCGGAGAACTTCTAGGGGTGTCAAGACCTTTTTAAAAGGTCAGACACCTTAATTGTTTTATACTTGAAAAGGTTGAAGAAAACTCTTCAACCTTTTTTAATCCCTATAATTCAATGCCGGTTTTCTATCACCTAATAATGCTTTGTATTGGTAGCTTCCTTTGGCTTTAATAAACTCTTCTTTTGCCTGTTGTATTAGCGTTGCATTGGTAAATAAATCTATTGCACTCAACGACATTGTTTTTGCTGCTACCATCATTCCTTTTGTACCAATTTCTGTTCCGCCACATGCAACTGCTTGCCAGCTATGTGCAGGCGTTCCGGGTACCCATGTTGCAGTTCTGATTCCAACAGTAGGAACGGTATAGCTTACATCTCCAACATCTGTACTCCCACCACCCGAATTCATTTCAATTCTTAATGGGTTTACGGTACTTGCTTTATTGTAATCGGGATATTTAAAAGTAAATGTTGATTGAATTTTTTTGGCGTAATCAAATTCAGCATCTGTATAATTGATGCCTCCAACTTTTTCTAAATTTTGTTGCATTACTTTAGCCAGTGTTTTATTGAGCAACAAATCGTGTGTTCCGCCAATAATTTCATATTCCATTTTAGTTTCTGTTCCCAAAGCCGCACCCTGAGCGGCTTTCACCACTCTGTCAAATATCGCAACTACATCATCTTTTTTTGGATGACGCACATAATAATATACTTCTGCAAAATCCGGAATTACATTTGGTGCTTTACCGCCATCGGTAATTACATAATGAATTCTTGTTTCCTGAGGCACATGTTCACGCATCATGTTTACCATATAATCCATACTCTCTACTGCATCTAAAGCACTTCGTCCTCTTTCAGGTGAAGCTGCTGCATGCGCACTTAAACCATAAAATCTAAACTTAGCTGATTTGTTTGCCAATGCACTTGTCATGGTAACGCTGTTTGCATCTCCCGGATGCCAATGAATAACTGCATCTACATCATTGAAAAAACCCGCACGAACCAAATACACTTTCCCGCTTCCGCCTTCTTCTGCCGGACAACCAAATACTTTAATTGTGCCCGTTAATTTTTTCTCTTCGATTAATTTTTTAATAGCAACTCCTGCGGCAACACTTGCTGTTCCAAATAAATGATGTCCGCAACCATGTCCGGCATCTTTACCCGCAGATTCTTTTTGCGGAGCATTGGTTTGTGATAAACCGGGCAATGCATCATACTCTGCAAGTATTGCGATCACTGGTTTTCCGGAGCCGTAGGTTGCAACAAAAGCAGTTGGAATTTCGGCTATTCCCGCTTGCACATTAAAGCCTGCATCTTTTAATGTTTGTTGGTGTAATGCACTGCTCTTTACTTCTTTGTAACCCATTTCGGCATAGTCCCAAATGGTTAATGCTGTTTTTTTATACTGTTCATATTTCGATTGTAAATCGGCTGTTGCTTCTGATTTTAAATTATCAATAGTAGAACTTACCGTTTTTGTTTGTGCCTGTACAAACTGAGCAGTTAATAATGCAACAATGCATACCATTTTTTTCATAGGTCAAATTGAAGTTGAAAAGTATTGATTTCTTTTTATTATCAAACACAAAGGAGGAAATAATTATTCATCCATACCATCACTACCATCGGCGGTTTTGCTAGAGTTGGCAACCATTGCATGAATTGTTTCCATTTCTGCAGGAGTAAAATACCGCCATTTACCAACTGGCAAACCGGTGAGTTGTATGTTCATGATTCGGATACGTTGTAAGGATTCTACTTCATAATCCAAAGCTTCACACATACGTCTTATTTGTCTGTTCAAGCCTTGTGTAAGTATGATTCTAAACCTTCTTTCTGTTTCTTTTTTTACAAAACACTTTTGTGTTACGGTCCCTAAAATTCTTACTCCGCTTCTCATTCGATTAATGAAATCAATATCAATAGGCTTGTTTACACTAACCATATATTCTTTTTCATGCTGATTTCCTGCACGTAAAATTTTATTAACGATATTGCCGTCATTGGTTAAAAAAATAAGTCCTTCACTTCGTTTATCCAATCGTCCGATAGGAAAAATTCTTGTTTTGAAATTGATAAAATCAATGATGTTTGTTTTGTCTTTTTGATCGGTAGTACAGGTAACGCCTTTGGGTTTGTTCAGCATAATATAAACCGCAGCTTTCTTCTTTTTCAGCGGTTCGCCATCTATTAAAACCACATCTTTTTCGCCTACCCGATTTCCTTTGAAAGCATCTTTCCCGTTGATTGTTACACGACATTGCTCAATTAATTCATCTGCTTCTCTGCGTGAGCAAAAACCTGATTCGCTGATGTATTTATTAAGGCTTGTGTCCATTTTGTTGTGCTGTATTTTTAATTGTCAAAAGTAGCGTATTGTATATCTATTTATTGTAAACTTTATTCTCCAAAAAAAATCCCAAACTTCTCTGCAGAAATTTGGGATTGAAATAGGATTTAAAAAATAATTTATCTCGCTAAGTTCACTGCTCTTTTCTCTCTGATTACGGTTACTTTAATTTGTCCCGGATAAGTCATTTCAGTTTGAATTTTTTGTGCAATTTCAAAACTCAATCTATCGCTGTCACCATCGGTTACTTTATCTGCTTCAACTATTACACGCAACTCTCTTCCGGCTTGAATAGCATAAGCTTTTTCAACCCCCGGATAAGAACAAGCAATATTTTCAAGGTCTTTGATACGTTGCAAATATTGTTGCATAATTTCTCTTCTTGCTCCCGGTCTTGCGCCACTAATTGCATCACAAGCCTGAATAATTGGAGAAATTACAAACTGCATTTCCATTTCATCATGGTGAGCACCAATTGCATTCACAACCGCTGGATTTTCGCCATATTTCTCTGCTAATTTAGCACCCAATAATGCGTGGCTCAATTCTGTTTCTTCATCCGGAACTTTACCAATATCGTGTAACAATCCGGCACGTTTTGCAAGCTTAGGATTCATACCCAACTCTGCTGCCATGATGCCGCAAAGATTTGCAGTTTCACGACTATGCATTAATAAGTTTTGACCATAAGAACTACGGAAACGCATTTTACCAACGATTCTTACCAATTCTTTATGTAAGCCGTGAATACCCAATTCTATTACGGTTCTTTCACCAATTTCAATAACCTGATCTTCTAATTGACGTCTTGTTTTTTCAACCACTTCTTCAATACGAGCTGGGTGAATACGACCATCGGCTACCAAGCGTTGCAAGCTAAGACGTGCAACTTCTCTGCGCAATGGATCGAATGAAGAAAGGATAACGGCTTCCGGTGTATCATCAACAATTAAATCTACGCCTGTAGCAGCTTCAATAGCCCTGATGTTTCTTCCTTCTCTACCAATAATTTGTCCTTTAATTTCATCTGATTCCAATTGAAAAACAGTTACGGTGTTTTCAATTGTTTGTTCAGCTGCGGTACGTTGTATAGATTGAATAACTATTTTACGAGCTTCTTTATTTGCCTTTTGTTTGGCATCTTCAATAATTTCCTGCTGTATAGCAAGGGCTTGCGTATGTGCTTCGCTTTTAAGGCTGTCTATCAATTGTTTTTTGGCATCTTCTGCACTTAATCCCGCAATTTTTTCCAGTTTGCGAATGTGTTCTTCCTGGTGTTTTTCCAGTTCGGTGCGTTTTTGATTGACTACTTCAATTTGACGGTTTAGATTTTCTTTGATAGCATCATTTTCTTTGGTTTGCTTATCTAGATTGGCTTCCTTTTGTACGATTGAAGTTTCTTTTTGCTTGATTCTGTTTTCTGATTCGTTGATTTTTCTGTTGCGCTCTAACGCTTCTTTATCATGCTCAGATTTTAATTGTACAAACTTTTCTTTTGCTTCAAGTTGTTTTTCTTTTTTAATGTTTTCTGCCTTTAATTCTGCTTCTTTGATGATGTTTTGCACCTGTGCCTCAGCATCAGCAACTTGTTTTTTGGTGTCTTTTGAGAAAACAAATTTACCTGCCAGTGTACCTGCAATTAAGCAAACAGAAGCGGTAATTATTAATAATACAGTTGGTTCCATATTGTTGGAATGTTTTTTAAGGGTTCAAAATCAGGTTCTCCGTTGCACAGTTCATTCTAATTTGTTGAATTTGCGTACAATACGTTGCGAAGATAATTAAATAGCTTAAAGAATTAGCGTTAAAATTAAACGGCAGATTATAGGGTAATTGGGGGCATTGTATTGCAGGGGGTTATAGGGTTTCTATCGCCTTATCCAAATAATTTTCCAACGAAGCTAATTTTTTTGAAGTTTCAGTTAGTTGAATCATTTCTGCTCCGGTTTTATTTTGTTCGGTGGCAAACCAAAGTAATGCCATGCTTACGTAATCTTGCATGTCTTTGCCGGCAAAAACGTCTTTAAACTCTAAAATTTTATCGTTGATGATTTTTGCGGTTTTTCTAATCAGTTCTTCTTCTGCAGCTTCTACTTTTATGCGGTAGGTTCTGTCTGCAATTAGTATGTTGGCAATGATTAATTCGGACATGGTTTTTAAATCTGGTAATTTCTGTGGTTAAATATTCAGCATTAATAAGCAACGGTCTATTTCTTTGATATACAGATCTATCTTTTTTTCCAAAGCAGCTTTGTCTTTTGAATCAAAGGCAGCTGTACCCATTTTCAAAATATCGACCTGTTGTTGTAATGCCTGAACTTGTTGTTGTTTTGTGGTTGCCTGAAGGGAATTTTCTGCTAATTGTTTTTTCAACTGTTCGTTTTCTTTTACTACCAACCGGTATTGCTTCAACATTTGTTGAAGTTT
The DNA here is from genome assembly GCA_947488765.1 of Chitinophagaceae bacterium. GTDB lineage: Bacteria > Bacteroidota > Bacteroidia > Chitinophagales > Chitinophagaceae > UBA1930. Next base: position 213,156 of record CANLAE010000001.1, read on the forward strand.
GGTTTGTATATTTTTTAGTTGGTTGTCTATTGTATCATTCATGGCAGCCGGCTTACAATATTTATTTTCTTATTTCTGCGGTTAATTCTTGTTCAAATGTTTGAATCAATTTATTAACCATCGTATCAATTTCCTTATCGGTTAAAGTTTTTTCTTCATCAATAAATGTAAAGTTAATGGCAATCGATTTTTTATCAATGCCTAATTTTTCACTTTCAAATACATCAAACAAACGAATACATTGCAGCTTGTTGTTTTTGGTTTTCTTCACCGCATTTTCAATAGCTGCGTAGGTAATGTTTTTGTTTACTACCATTGCAAGGTCTCTTTGTACGGGTTGAAATTTGCTTACTTCTGTATAAGAAATTTTTCTTTTGCTTACTTCGTCTAACAACATTTCATAGTTGATATCTATACAAAAAACTCCTTGTCTAATATCAAATGTATTTAAAACTTTACTGCTAACCTGTTGCACAACACCCAATACTTTTTGGTGGTTGCTAATTTGAACAGTTGGATTTTCTTTCGTTGCATCGTTTTCAAAATGTATTTGCTGAAGTCCTACCAAATTCAACAAAGCATGGGCAATTCCTTTGGCAGTATAAAAGCTGAATGCATGGCTTTTTTCATTCCATTGATCTTCGTGATTGGCACCTGTAATATACAAAACAATATGCTCCTGTTCGGAATAATTGCCAACGCCATTGGTATGATATGTTTTGCCAAACTCAAAAAACTGTAAATTGGTATTGCGTCTGTTAATGTTGTAAGATAAGGTTTCCAAACCCGTTTCCAACATACTCGGACGAAGCACGTCTAAATCGGCACTGAGGTTATTCATCATTTTTACCAATGTATCTTGTTCCGCTTCGGCAAAATATTTACTGTTGGTAATTGAGTTGGTGAAAATCTCATGAAACCCAAGTCCCACAAGGTAATTGGCAATTTTTTCTCTTAGATTTTCTTTCAAACTCAATTCGTCAACCGCAGGGGTGATATTAATGTTCGCCGGAATTTCAATATTGTCTAATCCGTCTATTCTCAAAATTTCTTCCACAATATCTGCAGGCAAACTAATGTCGGGCTTACTGTAAGGAACGGCAACCCTTAGTTCATCCAATCCTTCTTTTAAGATCTCAAAACCAAGGCTCGATAAAATTCTTTTTACCGCATCTGCATGATAATTTTTACCGCTTAATTTTTTGAGGTAATGATTTTTAATGGCAATTTCTGTTTTAGGCTTTGGTGCCGGATATACATCAATTACTTCGCTGCTAAATGTTCCGCCGGCAACTTGTTGAATCAATTGTGCAGCACGTTTTAAAACATTTACCGCATTGCTAATGTCAACCCCCTTTTCAAATCTTGTTGCGGCATCTGTTCTCAATCCATGATGTACCGAGCTTTTACGAATGGTAATAGCATTGAATACGGCACTTTCTAAAAATATATTCGTTGTTGTTTTTTTTACACCACTTGTGCTTCCACCAAAAATTCCGGCAATGCACATAGGCTTTCCGTTGCCATCACAAATCATTAAATCGTTGGTAGTTAATTTTCTTTCTTTATCATCTAAAGTTGTAAAGAGCGTGTCTTCTGTAGCTTTTTGGACAATAATTTTTTTACCTGCAATTTCATTTGCATCAAATGCGTGTAATGGTTGTCCACTTTCGTGTAAAACATAATTCGTAACATCTACAATATTGTTGATGCACCTTACGCCAATTGCAGTTAATTTATCTTTCAACCATTGCGGACTATCAGCAACTGTAATCCCCGAAATGCTGATGCCACTGTATCTTGGGCAATCTTCTGCATTTTCAATAGCCACCAGAATTGCACCGTTGTTGTTATCAGACTTTAAGCCATTTGAAAAAATATTTTGGGGCTTTATTTCTTTTTTCTGTTGATGGGTTAAATAAGCACAAACATCTTTGGCTACGCCATAATGGCTCATCGCATCCATACGATTGGGTGTAAGACCAATTTCAAAAATGATGTCTGTATATGGTTTAAAATAATCTGCTACACTGGTTCCGGGGGCAATATCATTTGGTAAAATCAATATCCCATCATGGTTAGCGCTCAATCCAATTTCATCTTCCGCACAAATCATTCCGTGGCTTTCTGTTCCTCTAATCTTGGCAACCCGCATGGTTAAGGGTTCTCCACTCATTGGATAAATAGTTGTGCCCGTTATTGCAACAACAACTTTTTGTCCTACAGCAACATTGTTAGCGCCACAAACAATTTGCAAAGGCAATTCTGCGCCTATATTTACTTTGGTAACTTTTAGTTTGTCGGCGTTAGGGTGTTGCTCGCATTCTATTACTTCTCCAACAACCAATCCTTGTAAACCGCCTTTGATACTTTCATATGTTTCCATGTGTTCTACTTCCAAACCAATAGAAGTAAGAATTTTAGAAAGTCTTTCCGGTTCAATGATTTCAGGTAAATATTCACTTAGCCAATGATAACTAATCGTCATGTATTTAGGGTATTATATAGTTGCAAATATAATTGAAGCATTGCTCTTATACGAATAGGCTTTCAAATGCAGTGTTTCCTAGAGATATTTTACAAAAATTATTATCTGTGCTAGCTGCGAGAAAAGAAACATCCTTCTCTTAATACCCGGGAGAAAAACCCGCAATACCCATGAAAATCTGTAAATAATTATAAACCCATTATTTACAACTTATTACCCAGGAACTCGTTTTTTTCTTTCAAAACTTTTGTGCACACAAACTGTGAAATAAACCCGCTTTCAATAGTATAACTTTTGTAAATTGTGCATAATCCCTTTTTTTATGTGAATGAATTAGCTTTTTATGTGAATGAGCTTGTGAAATACTGTGGACTAAAATTATTAGAAAAAAATTTTTAAGTAACCATATTCTTGTTCATATTCGCTCCCCCATAATAGTTGATAAATTATGCTTCAAGCAAAAGTTAATTACTAAAATTGGGCACATTAATTTTCAAAATACCCAATTCATTATATGGAAATCATTAATAGTACTAACCGAGACAAGAAAAGAAGAAAGACCAGCGTAGAACTTAATACGATGGTTTTTGGAAAACTTCCGCCACAAGCAAGAGAATTAGAAGAAGCAGTATTGGGTGCTATCATGCTCGAAAAAGCTGCGTTTGATAATGTGATCGACACCAATTTAAAACCGGAATGTTTTTATGTAGAAGCACACCAGATTATTTTTTCTGCCATGCGTGATATGCAACAAAGCGGAACACCTATTGATATTTTGACTGTTGTTGAAGAATTGAAAAAACAAGAAAAATTAGATGCTGTAGGCGGTGCATATTACATTACCAAACTCACCAATGTAGTGGTAAGCACGGCTCATATTGATGCACATGCAAGAATTATCTTACAAAAGTTTATACAAAGAGAATTAATCCGAATCAGTGGAGAAATTATTGGCGATGCTTATGAAGACAGCACCGATGTTTTTGATTTGTTGGATGATAGCGAAACAAAAATGTTCAACATCACCAACAATTACCTGAAGAAAAATTTTGAAGATATCCGAGATGTATTGGCAAAAACAATCAATAAAATTGATTATTTAAGAACCCGTGAAGAAGATGTAAGCGGTGTGCCAAGTGGCTTTAGTAATTTAGATAGAATCACTTACGGCTGGCAGCCAACCGATTTAATTATTTTGGCCGCAAGACCATCAGTTGGTAAAACTGCATTTGCGCTAAACCTTGCACGTAATGCGGCATTAAACCCTGTAAAGCCAGTAGGCGTTGGCTTTTTTAGTTTAGAGATGAGTGCTAGCCAGTTGGTACAACGTATTTTAAGTGCCGAAAGTGAAATCATGCTTGAAAAAATCAGCAGGGGAAAACTCGAAGATTACGAATACCAGCAATTACACACCAAAGGCATCAAACGTTTAGAAACTGCTCCTTTGTATATTGATGATACGGCCGCATTAAACATTTTTGAATTTAGGGCAAAAGCAAGACGACTGGTAAACAAACACAATGTTGGATTAATCATTATCGACTATTTGCAATTGATGAGCGGCAGTAATGAAAGAGGCGGCAACCGTGAACAAGAGATCAGTTCTATCAGCCGTAATTTAAAAGCATTGGCAAAAGAGTTGAACGTGCCAATTATTGCACTTTCTCAGTTAAACCGTGCGGTAGAAACCCGTAAAGAAAGCAAAATTCCGGTGCTTGCCGATTTGAGAGAATCCGGTGCTATCGAACAGGATGCCGATATGGTAATGTTTATTTATCGCCCCGATTATTATGAAGTAAATACCAATGAACAAGGAGAAGATACCAGAGGCTTAACTGAAATAAAAATTGCCAAACACAGAAATGGTTCACTCGATACCATACAATTAAGGGCAAATCTTTCTATACAAAAATTTGAAATTTGGGATGGCGATAACAGCAACGGTTTCAAGGCTCCCGGAGGCAACTGGAAAGCCGTTCCTCCAACAACCCCTACACCAGGAGGACAACCCAATGCCGGCGGTAAGTTTTTTGTACAAGGCAGTAAAATGAATGAAGGAGATTTTGATGCAGGATTTGAAGAACAACCATTTTAATACAACATGCAATAATTTTATTTTTGAAGTTGTATTCAGTAGAAATTGGTAATATCAAAACTACGCCAACCGGGTTTTAATTAAAGTATTTAAAATTTTAGTTTGAAACCACCATTTATTACGAAGCCTTCTGTATGATTCCAAATGTCGTCAAACGTAGGATTATTATGTGGTGGATTTACAACTGTTTTATATTTGCTTTGTCGCTGGTCAGTAAAATTTTCAAGATTTATAAATACTGAAACTTTTTTAAAAGTCTTTTGTGCCATAAAGCCAAATTCCCAAAAGGATGGTGTCCTATTACCATTATATAAATATTGCCTGTCAGTAAAATAACCTTCCAACCCAAATTTAAAATTGCCTTCCTTTTCGTACATCATTGTAAGGTTCAATTTATTTTTAGGCAATAATGGTAAAAACTGATTTGTATTTAAGTAAGTAGCTTTTGCATTTGTAAATGTGTAGCCTATAAAAAGTTTTAAATCCTCTTTGTATATAAGTTTAAGATTAGTTTCAGAACCATTGCTGACAATGGGATTTGAAGTATTAGCAAAAAAATAATTTCCTGAAATGTCTGATTGTAAAACTAAAGGTTTACTAATGCTGGTATAGAAAAACAGTTGATTTATGCTAAACGACAAATTGCCAAATATAGTTGTCCTGTAATTTATGTCAGCCGTGCCGCCAATACTTTGTTCTGCTTTTACGTTGGCTAATGATAAGACGTTTTGATATTGCATACTTTCAGTTTGTTCTGTAAATATGGTTGGAATTTTGTAACCTAACCCACCGCCAATTCTGGAAGTAATTTTATCAGAAAGTTTAAACAGTGTTGAAATCTTGGGCAAAATAAAAGTTTGATTTTTATTGTAGTTATTGTTTTTATAACTCACATTGTCAATCCTTAATCCGCTTTCAATTTTCACTTTTTCGGTAATATCCCAAGTGTCTTGGAAATATATACCACTAGAAAACAATTGTGCATTTTGGGTATTTGTACTTTTTTGTTTGAACCTGTCAAATATAAAGTTTACACCTGCTATCATTGTATGCTTTTGTTTAAAAAACATTAACGATAAATCTGTAAAGCTGTTTGTATTTATTCCTGAAAAACTATAAATTGGAATACTTATTTTTCTGTCAAAAATGCTAATGCTTTGTTTTAATTTTACACTGCTTTTATTGGCAAATATTTTATCAATTTCAAAAGTTGTGATATTTCTGATTGTGTTGTTCTTTTCAAAATACGTATGATTTAGACTTGGTTTATTTTTTATTACTTCCATATCGCCACCTGTGTTTGTTCCCTTGGTAAAACTGTTTCCTAACATTAAAGTAATTGAAGGGCTGATGTAATAAAACAATCTTGGATTAATTGTAAAATTGTTGCTTTTGGGTATTTCCGAAAAGTCGTCTTTGTCAACGTCATAAGCTTTTTGAAGATTTATCAATCCTAAAAGTGAGTAGCCAAACTTGCCTTTCTTATGTGAAACGTAACCACCTAGATTAGTCTGTCCAATATTAGATTGATTTAAAATAAAATCTCCTTCAAATTTTTCTTTTGGTGATTTGCTTATAAAGTTTACAACCCCTGCAATAGAACCACCACCGTATAAGGTTGATGCAGGTCCTTTAATAACTTCTACTTGTCTAAGGTCCAATGGCGGGATCTCTAAAACACTCAAGCCACTGGCAAAATTTCCAAAGTTTGGATAGCCGTCTTTTAGAAGTTGTGTATATCTTCCGTCTAAGCCCTGCACCCTTATGCTTGCATTTCCACTAGTTGCTGATGTTTGTTGCACTTGTAAGCCTGTACTTTCGTGCAATAGCATTGAAACATTTGCAGGCCGCATATTATTTTTTTCGTCTAATTCTTCACCGTCAATTGTTTCAATACGGGTGGGGGTGTTTTTAATGGTGCGGCTTGTTCTTGTTGATTGCACCACCACTTCTTCCAGTTCTTCTTCCGAAGCAGAGAGGGTAACAGTGGTGTTTTGCAAACTATCGGCAACTGGAAAAATAAATTCTTGTTCTAAAGTTTCAAAGCCAACAAAAGCAAATACAATTGTCTGTTTACCATTGGGAATATTGCGTAAAGTAATTTGTCCTGAAGAACCTGAAACAGCAGTAATTGTTGTGCCTTTAATGAAAGCCGTAACACCTGTTAAGATTTCATTTTTTGTATTGTCTTTTACAATTATTTTAAAACAGGTTTGTGTATAAATATTTGTTGAAAAAAAGATTGCAACGATTGGTAAAATATATTTTATCATTTAAAAAGAATAATAAGCAAAATAAAGGCTGTTGATTCAATATTAATTACGGCTGCCAATTTTTTGCTGTTTAAATATCGCACATTTACTTCTCCCAAGTTTATTTATGTAGCAGCAACAAATTAAATAATACAAAATGGAAATTCATAAATAGGTATCATTGATAGTATCAAAGTAGTTATTAAATAAGCAATGAATGGGTTAAAAGTTAGGCTTAATCAATGAAACTGTAATAACTTGCACCTCTATGATAATTCCACACGGTGACGAATATTTTATGCAGCAAGCTTTGAAAGAAGCCGAAGTTGCTTATGAAGCAGATGAAATACCTATTGGCGCTATTGTGGTTATGAACAATACCATCATTGCCCGTGGGCACAACCAAACTGAAATGCTGAATGATGCTACGGCTCATGCCGAAATGATTGCATTAACTTCTGCTTTCAATCATTTAGGATCTAAATATTTACCCGATGCTACTTTGTATGTAACTGTAGAACCTTGTTTAATGTGCTGCGGTGCTTTGTATTGGAGCAAAATTGGCAGAGTCGTTTTTGGAACAAGAGATACCAAAAGTGGCGGACTTCGGTTTTTTTTAGATGAAGACGGATTGTTGAAATCACAACATCCTTTTCATCCTAAAACACAATTGGCGCATGGCGTTTTACAGGAAAGTTGTGCAGGACTGATGAAAAATTTTTTCAAAAACAAACGCTGATAAAGTAAAATACTAACTACAATCATCATAATTCCTTAAAAAGAAATTCAAATGATTGATGTGTTATCAGTAAGCCCTAATTACCTTTGTAGCCTTACATTATAAAATAAAATTCAACCTTAAAAATCAATTTATGTCGTTTACACTAGCACCTTTACCTTATGCACACGAAGCTTTAGAGCCGCATATTGATACATTGACCATGCAAATACATCATGGAAAACACCATCAGGCTTACGTTGATAATTTGAATAAAGCAATTGCTGGTACAGAAAATGAAAATAAAAGCATTGAAGAGCTGGTAAAATATGCAGGGTCTATTTCAGCCGCAGTTCGTAACAATGGCGGCGGACACTGGAATCATACTTTTTTTTGGGAAAGCCTTGCACCTAATGCAGGTGGCGTACCTACGGGTGAACTTGCAGATGCTATCAATGTTGCATTTGGAAGCTTCGATGAATTTAAAACAAAATTAGCAACAGCAGGCGTTACACGTTTTGGTAGCGGTTGGGCTTGGCTAATTGTGAAAGAAGGCAAACTAGAAATTGTTTCTACACCCAATCAAGACAACCCTTTGATGGATGTTGCTGAAGCAAAAGGAACGCCAATTTTAGGTGTTGATGTTTGGGAACATGCATATTATTTGAAGTATCAAAACAGACGCCCTGATTATTTAGCAGCAATTTGGAATGTAATTAACTGGAGCAAAATTGCTGAGCGTTTTGCTGCTGCAAAATAATTATCTAACTTCTATTGGAGGTTTCTAACCAATAACTATTAATTTTAAATCCTCTCCAAAAATTGGAGGGGATTTTTTTAATCTTACAAACCAACTGCAATGCGCTTTTGTACAATTACCAACTGCTGTTTATCTATACTGATTGTTTTATTAACCGCTTGTTCGGGCAATGAAAAAAAAGTAATGGTGTTGATAAAAGGTGATGCCGAAGTTGATGAAAAAGCAAAAATAGTTGTTGTAAAAAATGGAGTTGGCAACACCGAAAAGGAAATGAATTTTAGTACAGGCGATCCTGTAACAATTCAACTCACCACTCCCGAAACAAAGTCTGCTATCGCTATTCCGGAGAGTGGATATTATGTGTTAAATGCAAAAAATGATACGATTATCGGAAGCTATCAGAATTACGGTGCACCGGCTGCTAGTGCTGTTATTATTACACAAGCCAAACTAAAACAAGGTATAGATTCTTTGAAACAATTGCTTGAAGGAAAAAACATTAGCGCAGCAAATCGTAATTATTTTATTCTTCCTTATACTGCTGCGAAAATTACAAACAATGCTAATGCTACAATTGTTGCTCCTTACCATCAAATGACTTCAATTGCAAGTACTGAAGATGGTAAAACCCCCGAAGTATATAGGTTTTGGAGCATCAAAGAAATCAGACAGACAATTGCAGACAGGGTAAAAGACACCCTTAGTTCGGATAAAAAATAAATTTTATTAAGGAACGGGATCATATCCGCTGCTTCCGCCGGGGTGGCATTTACTGATGCGTTTTATAGCCAACCATGTGCCTTTGGTCAAGCCATATTTTTTTAATGATTGTTCTGCATATTGTGAGCAAGTGGGTGTAAATCTGCACTTAGGACCAATCAAAGGTGAGATGCCATATTGGTATATTTTAATTAATGCAAGGAAAGGAAAACTGAGAATGCGTTGTATTATTTTCATTGAATTAATTTAGTCAATTTATCAATGGCAACTGGCATTTTTATTTTTAGTATCTGCTGCTCGGGCATTGTTTTATCTATGTACAAAAAGAATACTGCAATTTGTTTATTCGTAGCTGCAATCGTGGTGTGGAGTAATGCTTTGTTCAATCTATAATTTTCACGGAGTAATCTTTTAATTCTATTTCTGTCGGTTGCTTTTTTAAAATTTCTGCTGCTGCAACCTACGCCTATTTTAATTGGAAAATCAAGTGGTTCTTCTACTTCCAAATACAACACTTTTACGGGAAATGCATTGAATGATTTTCCGGTAGCAAACAGTTGTTCCAACAGCTTTCTGCTTTTTAGCTTTTCTTCCTTGCTATATGAAAATGTTGTAGCCATAATGATGAAAAATCCATTTGAAATTAATCTTGCAAATTTTAAAACTACTAATGACCCAAAGGTTTATGAAATACCAAACTCCAGATTAATACTGCCCCAAACCCTATAAGTATTAATCCTGAAATTTTATTGATGATAAGAATATTGCGTGTTGTTAGTTTATCTCTGATTTTTCCGGCTAATAATACTTTGGCAACATCGGCTGTTAATACAAAAAGAAGACACACAATAAATACTGTATAAATAAAAGCCAACGGATTCATCTGGGTTTCGGCTTGTGCATGAATTTTTGCAGTTGCCGCCAACCAAAAAATAAATACGGCAGGGTTTAATGTATTCATTAAAAAACCTGAAATATAAATTCCCAATAATTCTCTTTTTCTAAACTGTTTGGGTACGTTTGAAACTTCATTTGCAACAGTAGCTTTTTTAAAAAACAAAGTATAAATACCGACCGCGATTAAAAAAATACTACCCGCTACTCCAATGGTTACTTTGTTATCTATTGCTTTTTGAAAAACAGTATTTAATAAATTACATACCAAAACAATTGCAACATCGCTTGATGAAACCCCTGCTACAAAAGCATATCCGCCCTTGCGACCATTTGTGATACTTTGTTTGATAATGGCAAAAATTACCGGTCCTACCGAAATGGCAAGAAAAACACCCAAGGTTAAACCGCTGATAATTGCTTCTATCATTTAGATTAAAAAAGTAATTACTAAAAAATGTGTGGCTGTTTTTAGCAATCTTAAGTTAATTATTTTTTTTTAAAAATGTCTGCCAATCCTTTAGCATTTCTCCTTTTAACACCCTTGGAAATTTATGCTGACTGCCTATTTTTCCTTTTGATTTCATGAAATTTAAAAATTGTTCTTCCGACAAAACATCTAAAAAAACTTCTTTCAATGCACTCTTTCTTTCTACCGCATAATCATCATTCAATGCATTGATTTTATTGTCAATCAATATTTTTAATTGCTCTTTATCTAAAGTATCATTACAAGCAACGTACCAATGATGTGCAAAAAAATTGCCGAAAGGAACACCCGCAACTGTAAACTCCGGAATCGAAATATTTAATTCTCTGCTTGCTTCTTCTACAGCTTTATTCATATTCTCCACGCTCAAATGTTCGCCTACCAAACTTAAAAAATGTTTGGTTCTTCCGGTGATAACAATCTCACATTCTTCTTTGTTTACAAAACGAATCGTATCGCCAATAAGGTATCGCCAAGTGCCACCAGATGTGCTGATTAATAATGCATAATCTTTGTTCTCTTCCACTTCGTGTATCATCAATGATTTTGGATTTTGAATCATCTCGCCATCTGCATCAAAATTTTTATCATCAAAAGGAACAAACTCTAAAAATATATGCTGGCTTGTAACCAACTTCATTGATTTAGAATTTTGCTTATTTTGATAAGCAATGAATCCCTCACTTGCAAGGTAGGTTTCAATGTAGTTAATTGGTTTGCCCAATAGTTTTTCAAAACCAATTTTGTAGGGTTCAAAACTTACACCACCATGCACATAAAATGCAAAGTTGGGCCACATTTCATGTATGTTGTTGAGCTTGTATTTTTTGATAATCATTTCTACTAGCATTTGAATCCATGCTGGAACACCTGCAATAAAACCAATATCCCATTGCGGTGCTTTTTCTACAATTTCTTCTAGTTTTTTATTCCAGTCTTTTTGCTTTGCAATTTTTTTACCCGGCTTATAAAAAGGCTGAAACCAAAACGGCGCTTTCTTTTGGGAGATGCCGCTTAAATCACCTGCATAATAATCCGAATTTTTTTGTAAATCGGTACTGCCACCCAGGGTAAGCCAGCCTTTACTTAAAGAGACAAAAGGCACATCTTCATAATTGCGTAGACTGAGCAATTGTTTAATCATTACCATTTTATTACCGCGCAATAAATCGTTGGTAATTGGAATGTATTTGCTTGCAGCTTCGCTTGTACCCGAAGAAAGTGCGTAATATTTAATTTTTCCGGGCCAGCAAATATCTGCATTGCCCTCAATTGTTTTATGCCACCATTTTTGGTATATGCTGTTGTAATTAAAAGTGGGAACTAATTCTTGAAATTTTTTACCTGGATGATTGCTCATCAAAATTTCATCAAACTTATATTGTTGTCCAAATTCGGTAAATCTTGCTTTACGCAACAATTTCTTCAACACTTTCAATTGTTGTCTTCTGGGATTGTTTTCAGGCAAACCCAATGCTTTTGTAATTGTTTTTGGAAGCTTGATGTCTATAATTGGCATCGGCTACAATATCTTTTGGTTAAGAATCATTCGGTTCAATATGAACTTCAAAAGTAAGCGTATAAAAGAAACTATCAGCTACCTAAATTTTTGTACTGTTGTACTATGGTTTTAAAGTCCTGCATCCAGTCATAATCCCTTGCATAAATCATATCTAGTTTTTGCAAATTTTCTGATTTCATTTTCTCACGAGCAGCAAGGGGTAAATAGGTGTGGTTGAGAAAAGAAGGTTTTAAAGTAGGTAACATTTGATTGGAAAAAATATAGCCAACCCATGTTTGTTTTCCCAACAAAACACAGTAAGCTCTTGACAATACGATATAGCCTTTTTTTAAGAGCAATAAATGAATGGGAAATGAGATAAAAATAAGCAAAGAAAAAACAACATCTAGTAATCGCTTCATTCGTTTTTGATAAGGTTGTGCAATTTGGTAAAACCCTTCTGCAGTAAGTGTTTCGCCAGTAGTAGTTTTGCTGTCGCTGCTGATAATACTTTGTGAAATTCTCCCTTTGAATTTAAAATAAACCCCTTTGGGTAATGTTTGAATTTGTTGCAAAACTTCGCTGTAGGAAAGCTGACCGATACAAAATATTATTTCTTTAATGCGATAATTTTTAATGAGAGTTTCTATCAGAGTAATAGGTCCAATTGCTTGGTCATCATCACCATTAATTTTAATACGACCCAAAACACGTTCTTGTAAATCGGCTTGTTGTAACAAATCCATCGTTTGATTAAATTCATCCAATGAACCTATAATTACCGTTTGCTGAAATTTTTTCTCTTCATCTGTTTCTTTAATCCAATTCAATTGTAAAAGAAACCATCGAACCAATGTAATTGCCAATCCTGCAGCAAAACCACCAATTAAAATTACGCCACGGGAAAACCGATACTGTTCGGGCAACAAAGAATAGACTGCCAATAATATAATAATCGCTGAAAAGCTAGCCAACAAAGCCTTTGAAGGCTTGTATAAATTGTCGTAAATGCCCGAAAGCGCAGCAGACAATAAAAAAAGTATTGTGAATCCCGGAATAAAAATTTGTAAAAATTTATCATCGAAATGTTTTCCGTCTCGAACATATTGTACCCAGGTTTTTTCTACCAAATGTAAAGAAGAAAAAATGATGATAGAATCAACAATAATCAACCCCCATTTTGTTGCCAGTCCGCTGATGATTGCAATAATTGCTCGAATCCAAATAGCAATTTTTATTGAAGCTGAAAACACAGTTGCGGTGCTGCTTTTGTAATGTTTGGTTACAAAAATGCTCATTGCCTGATAAAACATTTTTACATAATTCAGGCTGCCTCTTTTCGTACTTTCTCCTTTAAAATGAATGATAGCACTTTCGGCAAAATAATAATTTTTATACCCTGCTTGTTGAATGCGATAACTCAAATCAACATCTTCACCGTACATAAAAAAAACTTCGTCAAACCCTTGGGTAGCTTCAATAATTTCTTTTCGAACCATCATAAATGCACCTGCCAAAACATCTACTTCATGGTTTTTATTTTCATCTAAATAGCCTAATGCATATTTATTAAAAACGGCAGAATTGGGAAATAATTTTGCCAGTCCTACCAACTTAAAAAATGCAGTCATCGGTGTGGGAAATGATCGTTTGCTCTCAGGTAAAAAATTACCACTGCCATCCAACATTCTGATGCCCAATGCTCCGCAATCATTGTTTTTTTCAAAAAAAGAAATACATTTTGTAAAGCAATCTTCGGGTACAATTGTATCGGGATTTAAAAATAAAACATAGTCTCCTTTTGCAATTGTCAATCCCTGATTATTGGCTTTTCCAAATCCTACATTTTCATTATTTGCAATAAATTGAACAAAGGGAAATCTTTCCTGCAAATAAGTAATACTTCCATCAGTAGAATGATTGTCTACTACAATTACTTCTGCTTGTAAAGATGCAATTGCACTTTCTACAGAACAAAGACATTGCTCCAGAAAGTACTTAACATTATAATTTACTATGATAATAGATAATTGCAAGGACAAGTTTATAATCTACGAAGTAATCATTTTAACAAGATACCTCCAAATCATTTCATTTTTTTACTTAGGCTCTAGTTTATATTTGCGGTATGCTGAAACAATCACTTTTAAAGGCTACTGCCGCAGCCGGTATTATTTTGCAGGAAAATTTTGATAAAAAATTTACCATCTCCAACAAGGAAGGGATCAATAATCTGGTAACAGAAATTGATCATAAAAGTGAAGCTGCAATCATTTCCATTATCAAAAATGATTTTCCCGAGCATTTTATTTTGAGTGAAGAAGCGGGGGAAATAAAACAAGACAGCGAATTCAAATGGATTATTGATCCGATTGATGGCACCGTGAATTATGCCAATGGCATTCCAATTTGTTGTGTTAGTATTGGTATAGAAAAAGCTGGCAAAATGATTATGGGCGCTGTTTACAACCCATTTATCAATGAATTGTTTTTTGCCGAACTTGGACATGGTGCAAGCATGAATGAGAAAAAAATTAGTGTAACCGATACCTCTGAATTAGAAAAAAGTTGCTTGGTTACAGGTTTTCCATATACTTATTTAGATGAGCCTAATGGACCACTACAAGTATTTGAAAAATTTATCAGAAAAGGTGTGCCGGTAAGAAGATTGGGAAGTGCCGCAATTGATTTGTGCTGGGTGGCAGCAGGCAGATTTGATGGATTTTATGAGCATAAACTAAGTGCATGGGATAGCGCTGCAGGTTTTATTATTGTAGAAGAAGCAGGTGGAAAAGTAACAGACATGAAAGGCGATTATTACAACCCTTATCAGCCTGGCATTGTAGCAACAAACGGAAAAATTCATGACGATTTATTGCGCATAGTGCAAGGTGGAAATTTATAAATTGAATATTTAACAGCTCAAAAAAATATTGAGCTAATGCAATTAATACATAACAATGGAAGAAATACAACGTACAGAAATAGCAACACTTGGTGAATTTGGTTTGATAGATCACCTCACCAAAAACTTTGAAATTAAAAACGCCTCAACAATTGTAAGTGTTGGCGATGATGCTGCGGTAATAGATCATTTTGGAAAACAAACGGTTGTAACAACTGATATGCTGTTGGAGGGCGTTCATTTTGATTTGATGTACACACCTTTAAAACATTTGGGTTATAAAAGTGTGGTAGTGAACCTGAGTGATATTTATGCAATGAATGCAACGCCTACGCAAATAACAATCAGCATTGCTTTTAGTAACAGATTTAGTGTAGAATCTTTGGATGAATTTTATGAAGGTGTTTATGCTGCTTGTGAAAAATATGGCGTGGATTTGGTAGGCGGAGATACCTCATCTTCTTTAAAAGGATTTGTAATTTCGGTAACTGCTATTGGCGAAGTAACGCCTGATAAACAGGTATTACGTAGTACAGCACAATCGGGTGATTTAATATGTGTAAGTGGAGATGTTGGCGGTGCTTTTTTAGGACTTACCATTATGGAAAGAGAAAAGAAAATTTATCTTGAAAACCCGAAGGTTCAACCTGACCTTGAAGGTGAAGACTATATCGTTGGGAGATTGCTGAAACCAGAAGCAAGAAAAGATATCATTGAGTTTTTTGCAAACAACAATATCACACCTACTAGTATGATGGATGTGAGTGATGGAATTAGCAGTGAAGTATTGCATTTGTGCAAACAAAGCAATCTTGGTTGCAGAGTGTATGAAGAAAAATTACCGATACATGATGATGCCCGCATGGCTGCATTTAAGTTTGGTTTAGACCCAACTGTTTGTGCATTGAATGGCGGAGAAGATTATGAGTTGATATTTACTTTGAAACAAGAAGACTACGATAAAATCACTTTGAATGAAGAAATCAGCGTAATTGGCTATATGGCTGATATTGAAGAAGGCTGCAAATTTTTAACCAAAGGTGGTAATACGCATCCGATTACTGCACAGGGTTGGAATGCGTTTACTAAATAGCAATTAAGATTGGCTGGGAGGACATTACTCCCAGTATGTAAATGCTGCCTGAAATCCTTTTTCAATTTTTCCAAGTTGTTGGTCCAAACCTAATACCATAGCGGGATACAAGCTGCACATTCTAATTGCTTCTTCTATTTCAATACTACAATAATTTACCAGATTAGTTACTGCTTTTTCCATGGTTAATGCGCTGCCGCTTAATATAAAATTGCTTTCGTATTTATCGCCCATCAAAGTATGTTGGTAATGTCCTTCTGTGGTATGTGTAACGGCATCTGTAATGACAAACAATCTGTTACCCATCATTCTTTTAGCAATTTTGATAGCAGCAAAATTTACATGGTATCCATCGGGAATAATACTAGCCATTACCTCACGATGATTGAATGCAGCACCAACCATTCCAGGTTCCCGATGCTGTAAACCACTCATAGCATTGTATAAATGTGTAACCGTTGTAATCCCATTGTTAAAACTATTTATTGCTTGTTCGTAAGTAGCATTGCTATGTCCCGCAGAAATTACAATTCCATAGCTTTTTATTAAATGAATAATGGCTGAATCACAAACTTCAGGAGCCAATGTAATCATCTTAATCACTCCTTTTCCGTATTCCAGTAGTTGTAAAACTTCTTCTTTTTTCGGCGAATGAATTAATGATTCAATATGTGCTCCTCTTTTTGATGAATGTATCCACGGACCTTCAATATGCAATCCCAAACAACCTTTGCCACCTTGTTGCCAGTATGTTTTAACTGCATCAATACAATCATACATTACTTGATAAGTATTGGTACCAATTGTTGGTAAATAAAAAGCTGTTTTGCCTGAAATACAGTATTTATAAAGCTTTTGCAAAGTTTCTGTATCCGGATAAATAGAAAACAACCGATTGGATGCGCCATAAATTTGCAAATCAATCAATGCAGGAATTAACGTATGGTATTCCTGATTAGGCTTTTCATTAAGTTGATGAGTAGGTAATAATTCAACAATAAAACCATTTTTTACAACAACAGAAAAATCATATAACCAGTTTGTTCCAGTAAAAATTTTTTGTGCTGCATAAATTCCGTCTTGTTTCATGGCTCAATTTTTTTCATGGTTACATTGCCAAAATTGTAAAATCATCTGCATCATGTAAAAAAGGAAATTTATTTCTTGTTTGCTGCAAACTTTCTTTGTGAAGTGTAATGGTAAAAACAGTTTCATCATCTGCCTGATGAAACAATACTTCTCCCAATGCATCTATTACCATACTATCTCCACTATGGTATATTTTATTGCCATCATTCCCCACTCTGTTTACACCAATTACATAAGCCTGATTTTCTATGGCTCTTGCGGTAAGCAATGTTTTCCAGGCATGTGCTCTTCGTTGTGGCCAATTAGCTACATACAATAAAATATCAAACTCGGGTTCATCGTTTTGTTGCTGCTGTCTTGCCCAAATTGGAAAACGCAAATCGTAACAAATTTGTAAATTAATTCTCCAGCCTTTTACACTTGCAATCAATCTTTTATTGCCCGATGAATAGTGTTTCTCTTCCTGAGCAAAAGAGAACAAATGTTTTTTATCATAATAGCCCAATTGCCCGTTGGGCAACATCCAAATTAAACGGTTGTAATAATTTCCATTTTCTTCAATCATCATACTTCCGGTAAGAATTACTTTTTTTTCGGTGGCAATTTTTCGCATCCAGCTTACAGAATTTCCATCCATCGTTTCGACCAATTCTTTTGGTTTCATACTAAAACCGGTAGTAAACATTTCAGGTAAAATAATTATTTCAGTGGGTTGATTGATGCTATTGATTTTTGCTTCTAACATAGTAAGATTAGCAGCTTTATCTTCCCAAAATAAATTGGTTTGAATAAGGGTTATTGTTAAGGGTGCATTCATATGATGAAGTTACTTTTTTAGTTTTTAATAACTGTAACCAATTTGTAAACGGATATAACTGCCTGGGTTTCGTTGAGTTGTTGCTTCTTGTGATTGAAGCACCATTTCAAAACGTCCTTGCCACCTTCTTGTTGCGTAGAGCATTCCTAATTTTTGTTGAAATACGAATGCTTTTGGTGTTGCGGTAAATACAGTTGTATCTTTTGGTTGATTGAATAAATTACCCTGTAGCGTTACGTTGTATCCTTGCAGGGTTAACTGCGGATAAGCGTAAACGAAAAATTCTTTTTTCAAAAATTCCGATTCTTTTTTGCTGCTTATTCTTGCATTGAATAAAACACTGTTTTCGTTTTTTTCAAACACACCCATACAGAAATAAGCACCTGCTTTTGCATTGATAAAAAAATTACCAAATGTAGCTTCAGCAATAGGAACAATTTTAAACAATTGATATTGTTTGTCGGAAGATGCCATGGTACTTGCATATCTTGCTGTAACATTCATACCAAAAGAATTGGGAATTTGCATTGCCCAATATTTAAAATTATTAACCCCAATATTTCCATGATACCAAGATTGAAATTGTTCGCCAAGTGACCATTTGCCGGTAACGCCAGCCTCAATATCATAGCCTAACAATTGATTGGAATTGATAAATTTCTCTCTGGTATATTTTGTAAATAAATAGCCGCAATAAGGTCTATCTGCATCTTCTAATTGACGAATAATAGAAAGGCGGTCTCTGCTATTGTACAATGCCTGTCCGACTTCTATTCGTTTGATAATTTTTAAATTCTTTTTATCAAAAGCTTTACTGAACTGAAAAAATATTCCATTTGTATAATAACCATCTTTTGAGGTAAACAAGTACGCATCATTGTCTGTTGTAATAGTAAAAGTATTTTTATAAACTTTATTGATTTGTGCTTTACATGTACTTACAAGAAGACTAAAAAATAAAATAAATAAATATTTTATACTGAATAATTCATGAAAATATACTTTACAATTGTTTTGTAATTTTTCTGCATAAATATGTTCGAGTAGTTTTTTATTTAGACTGGATATTTGCAATTGCTTCTTTTATTAAATTTAATTCAAACCCTTTTTGTAATAAATAATTTGTTGTTTTTACCTGACGATTGATATACTGTTCTTGTTTTAAACTGTTCCATTTGGTAATGGTTAATTTTTTTAAAGTTGTCGTATAGTCTAACTCATCAATTTCTTTGAATGCTTTTTTAATTACGTAATCATTAATTTTTTTTTGCTTCAGTTCATATTTTATTTTAATTCTTCCCCATTGCTTCATTCTAAATTTACCACCTGCAAATTGTTGTGCATATCGTTCTTCGTTCAAATAATCTTCCTCAATTAATCTGCTCAGCAGCATCTCTACCTCTTGTTTATTTAAGCCAAATCCATATAGTTTTTCCTTTACCTCTGTATGACAGCGCTCCTGGTAACTGCAAAAATGCTTTCCTTTTTGATATGCCTGCTCGACTGTAAGATGTTGTTTAAACAAAATGAATTTTTACTTACAAAAGTAACCAAAGGATACAATTTTTCTTTGTTTGTATTACTAATCTGCGGTTTTCAAAAAAACGATAATATCTACGTCCAATTCACAAGTCATCAACAATTTTGACATTAACGAATTTGTGTAAAATTTGTATGGTGTAATCTTAACATTTTACAGTACGTTTGTCATAATCTTAAAAAACAGAACAATGAAGTTTATTGTTTCATCATCTTCCCTTTTAAAGCACCTGCAACAAATTAGCGGTGTTATTAATGCCAATACGGTATTGCCAATTTTAGAAGATTTTTTATTTGATATTCAGGATAAAAAATTAAGTATTACTGCAACCGATTTAGAAACGGTAATGCGTGTGCAAATGGATATTGAAAGTAAAGTAAGCGGTAAGGTTTGTATACCTGCAAAGATTTTATTGGACTCTCTTAAAAACATTGCAGACCAACCATTAACTATTAGTATTGACAAAAATTATGGCATAGAAATCACAAGTGATAATGGTAAGTATAAATTGATGGGTGAAAATCCGGATAATTTTCCAAAAGAACCTACAGCAGATGACGCTACAGGGTTTACCATGTCAAGCGGAGCTTTGGTAACTGCAATTAACAAAACAATTTTTGCTGTAAGTAACGACGATTTACGTCCGGCAATGACTGGTGTATTTTTTGAATTAACACCAGAAAGTGTTCAGTTTGTTGCAACAGACGCTCACCGATTGGTTCGTTATAAAAGAACCGATGCAAAAGCAACAAAAGCCGATTCCTTTATCGTTCCTAAAAAACCATTGAACCTGGTAAAAAATGCATTACCTGATAATGACGATGAAATAAAAATCAGCTACAACAAAAATCATTTGTTTGTAAGTCATGGCGACGTACAAATGATTTGCAGATTAATTGATGCAAGATTCCCGGATTATAAAGTGGTAATCCCTGCAGATAATCCGTATCATTTGGTTGTAAATAAAAATGATTTTCAAAATGCATTACGCCGCATCAATGTTTTTAGCAATAAAAGCACCAATCAGGTTGCATTACATATTAACGGCAGCGAATTGCAAATGACAGCTCAGGATGTAGATTTTAGTAATGAAGGGAATGAACGGATGAGTTGCCAATATAATGGTGAAGATTTACAAATTGCTTTCAACGCAAAATTTTTAATTGAAATGTTGAATGCTGCAGATACAAATGATGTTCGTTTAGAACTTTCAACACCTACAAAAGCAGGGTTGGTAAAACCTACTGAACAAGCAGAAGGCGAAGATTTATTGATGTTGGTAATGCCTTTGATGTTGAATAATTAAAATATTCTCAAGTAATAAATAGCATCCCCTTGCACTTGCAAAGGGATTTTTTTGTTTGTATATTCACGTTTCAAAAACGATTGCAATGCTTGAAAACATCATTCAACATTTCTCAACTTTAGACCAACGCCCTATAGAAAGATTGGCTTTTTTAGTAGGTGGTCTATTGATTTTTTGGATAATTGAAGGCGCAATTCCTTTGTTTCAAAATCAATATAAAAAAACAAAGCTTCGTCATGCTGTAGTTAATTTTTCATTTACACTCATTCATTTGCTCATTCATACTTTTTTGGCAATTGTCATCATTCAACTAAGTGATTGGTGCAAAGCAAAACAATTTGGATTGGTGTATTGGCTGCAAGCTTCCATTGTTTCAACTATTCTTATTTCTTTTTTAGTATTGGATTTTTTTGGCGGATGGTTGGTACACATTACCGAGCATAAAGTAAAATTTTTGTGGCAATTTCATGTAGTGCATCATGCAGATAATAATGTTGATGTTACTACAGGCCTTAGGCATCATCCAATAGAAAGTATTTTGCGAGGATGCTTCTTTTTTATGGGTATCTTACTCAGTGGTGCACCCATGTATGCTGTAATGATTTTTCAAACAATATTAATTGTTGCAACAGCATTTACACATGCCAATATTCGTTTACCAAAATGGTTAGATACTGCCTTAAGTTATATTTTAGTTAGCCCCAATATGCACAAAGTACACCATCATTGGAAACAACCTTACACCGATACCAATTATGGTGCAATATTGAGTATTTGGGACAGACTTTTGGGAACATTTGCACACCTCGATGCTCAGCAAATTAAATACGGATTGGATAGATATTATCCCAATGAAAAAGATGAAGACTTTCTGTTATTATTAAAAAAGCCTTTTACTAAAATGGAATAATTTGATGTTACAAGCTTTTGAATAAATATTGGGCAATTATTGCGTCGCACACTTGTACTGCAACAATACTATGTAACAACTATTTCATTTTCAAACTGCATCTTTGTAAAAATAAATCTGATGAAAAAAGTTGCAATGATTCCTGCACGCTATGCTGCTACTCGTTTTCCTGCAAAGCTGATGCAATTACTAGGTAACAAAACTGTTATCAGACATACCTATGATAATACTGTTGCTACAGAGTTGTTTGATGAAGTTTGGGTGGTAACAGATAGCAGCATTATCTATGATGAAATTGTAAATAATGGCGGCAATGCAATCATGAGCATTAACCCACATGAAAGCGGTAGCGATAGAATTGCAGAAGCAATTGCAACTATGGATGTTGATATTGTTGTTAATGTGCAAGGTGATGAACCTTTTGTACAACCAGCCCCACTTGAAAAACTGTTACAAACTTTTGAAGACGCTTCTGTACAGGTAGCAAGTTTGATGCAGGTTTTAACCGATGCAAAATCAATAGCAGACCCTAATTATGTAAAAGTTGCAGTAGATAAAAATTGGAATAGTTTGTTATTCAGCCGCAGCCCAATTCCCTATCACAGAGATCAAAATATTGTTCCTATTTATTACGAACATATTGGTGTGTATGCATTTCGTAAAGAAGCACTACTGAATTTTTCTTCTTGGTCCATTACACCATTGGAAGCTGCAGAAAAAATAGAATGTTTGCGCTACCTTGAAAATGGTATTCCATTAAAAATGGTTGTTACCGAATACATGGGGGTAGAAATAGACACTCCCGAAGATTTGGAAAAAGCAACACAGTTGTTGAAATAAAAAGCTTTTTTAATTGCTGATTTTTTCGTTTTTAATTGGTGAGTAATCTGTTTTGTTTATTCCATTAACCATTATCCTTTCAAAATAACATTTTACGCCTGTTGCAATATTCATGTCTTCTACATTTTGTATATGGAAATGCAAATGTGGTTCTGATGAATTTCCTGAATTGCCGCAAAGCCCTAAAACCTCCCCCTGTATTACCTTTTGTCCTTGTTTTACTACAATAGAATGTTGTTTGAAATGAGCAAAAAATAAATATTCATTGTTTTTTGTCTTAATAATAACGGTATTCCCCGGAACATAAATGGGGTTTGAATCTCCCGGAACATTATCTTTTATTCCATCAACTACCAATACAATTTCACCATCACAGGGAGCCAATAATTCTTTTCCAAAAGCATAATAATCTTCATTATTAATGCCATCAGTTTTATATGATTTTCCTTTTTCGTTTTTTATTACAATATCAAAAGCATTTTTTTGTGCTTCACTTTCAACATGGTAATTCAATTCTTTTGTATCACCACCCCAAACTACTGTCCAATCGCCTTTAAAAGGAAGTTGTAATTTGGTGATGTTGCGTTCTATTTTTGGTAAATTATTTTCTTTAAATGGTTTTACAAAAAGTCCATTAATCTTCGAATCATTATCCACTGAAATATTTATTGCAAACAAAGCCCTTTCAAATGTTGTCTTATATGACGCATATTTTTGTTCGTATTTTACAAAGGTTCTTTTGGTAATTTTCCCCGCCTGATTTTTCAATCCTTCTAAAAACTCTTTTGTTTTATCAAGCGGTAATGCTTTCTGCAATACGTTTGAAAATGAAGCAAATATTGAATCGAAATTATTTGCATTATAATTTTTTTCAAAGTTGTCTGCAACTATTTTATAGGTTGATTTTTCTGTCTGAGCAAAAGAAGAAACAGATAAAGAAATGATGGAAATTAAAATTATTATTTTTTTCATTTGTCACGTATTTAATCAAATTTAAATTAATGTATTTTAAGTAAGTAATTTTATTTTTTGAAAGGAATCGTTATAATTTTAGCAACTTATCTTGTATTCTATTTGCTTAAACATCAACTGTTACCTACCTTAGCCAAATGCAAAAAAAGTTGTTTTTATTAGATGCATATGCACTTATTTTCAGAGCATATTATGCATTAATACGTAGCCCAAGAGTAACTACAAGTGGCAAAAATACCAATGCCCAATTTGGCTTTACCAACGCATTGGTAGAATTGATGAACAAAGAGAAACCTACACATCTTGCCGTTTGTTTTGATATGGATGGCAAAACAGAAAGACACACTGATTTTGCAGATTATAAAGCCAACCGTCAAGAAACACCCGAAGATTTATTGGCTGCTGTTCCCGATATCAAAAAAATCATTGAAGGTTTTAATATTCCCGTGATTGGTGTAAGAGGTTATGAAGCAGATGATGTAATTGGCACACTGGCTTGGGAAGCACATGATGCGGGTTATGATGTATTTATGGTAACTCCCGATAAAGATTATGGACAGTTGGTTCGAGATGGTATCAGCATTTATAAACCCGGTTATCAAGGAGGCGATGTAGAAATTTTAGGACCAAAAGAAGTTTGTGCAAGATGGGATATTGAAAGAGTAGATCAGGTTGTGGACATGTTGGGATTGATGGGCGATGCGGTAGATAATATCCCAGGCATTAAAGGTGTAGGTGAAAAAACGGCTGCTAAATTATTGAAGGAATATGGCACATTGGAAAATGTATTGGCGAATGCCGATAACATCAAAGGTTCAATTGGTGAAAAAGTAAGAGCCGGTAAAGATGGAGCAATCATGAGCAAAAAACTGGCCACCATTATTACCAAAAGCCCAGTTGTTTTTCATGAAGAAGATTTCAAATTGAAAGATTGGAATAAAGAAGCATTGAAGGAAGTATTTACGGAGTTGGAATTTAAAACAATGGCTAAAAGAATTTTGGGCGAAGACATTGTAGTAGCTCCCAAACAAACAACGGGTGTACAAACTGATTTGTTTGGAAATATTGTACCTCAAAAATCAACTACTATTCATCGCTCTGAAAATGAACCGGTGGTTGCATCACAATTTACAGAAGCACCAACACAAGCAGATAATACAATTGCAGATAACAATATTTCTACTGTTGCGCACAATTATATTTTAGCCAATACACCGGAATTAATTCAACAAATGATTCAGGTTTTAATGCCGCATCAGGAAGTTTGTTTTGATACCGAAACAACAGCTTTAGATGCCAATGAGGCCGAACTTGTTGGAATGAGTTTTGCTTGTCAGGCACATGAAGCTTATTATATTCCTTGTCCTGCAGACAAAACTGAAACAATAGCTATTTTGGCGCTATTGCAACCTTTGTTTAATGATGTTTCTAAAGTTTGGATTGGACAAAATATCAAGTACGATTTGTTGGTTTTAAAATGGTACAATATTGCATTGAAAGGAAATGTTTACGATACAATGCTTGCGCATTATGTATTAGAACCCGAAGGCAAAAGAAGCATGGATGTACTGAGTGCAAAATATTTAAATTATCAGCCTGTTTCCATTACTGAATTAATTGGCAAAAAAGGAAAACAGCAAGGCAATATGCGGGATGTGGAGTTAGATATTATTAAAGAATATGCAGCTGAAGATGCAGATATTACCTTTCAATTAAAACAAAAACTACATCCGCAATTAGAAGAGAAAAAAGTAAGCAAAGTATTTTATGAAGTAGAAAATCCTTTGGTGAAAGTGTTGACAGACATGGAGTTTGAAGGCGTGAAAATTGATGAGGCGTTTTTAAATGATTACAGCAAAACCTTAGAAACAGAAGCCAATCAGGCAGAAGAAAGTGTGTATCAACAAGCCGGTGTTCGTTTTAATTTGGCTTCTCCAAAACAATTGGGCGAAGTATTGTTTGATAAATTACAATTAGATCCATCTGCTAAAAAAACAAAAACCGGACAATACCAAACCGGTGAAGATGTGCTTTCTAAATTGGCTGTGAAAGGACATAAAATTGTTGATGATATTTTAATTTTTAGAGAGCTCACCAAATTAAAAAATACCTATGTAGATGCTTTGCCCTTGATGATCAATAGTAAAACTGGCAGAGTGCATACCAGCTATTCACAAGCTATTGCAGTTACCGGAAGATTGAGTAGCAACAACCCCAATCTTCAAAACATTCCTATACGAACAGAACGTGGAAAAGAAATAAGAAAGGCATTTATTCCAAGATCGAAAGACAGGGTTTTGGTAAGTGCCGATTACTCTCAAATTGAGTTACGTATTGTTGCTGCAATGAGTGGTGATATTAATATGTGTGAAGCATTCAGAACCGGAAAAGATATTCATACAGCAACAGCTGCAAAAGTGTACAATGTAGCAGATACAGAGGTTACGAAAGAAATGAGGTACAAAGCTAAGAGTGTAAATTTTGGAATTATATACGGACAAGGTGCATTTGGATTGGCAGATAATTTGGGTATTTCAAGAACGGAAGCAAAAGAAATTATTGAAAATTATAAACGTGAATTTAGCAGTATTCAAAAGTACATGGATGCAACAATAAATTTTGCAAGAGAACATGGTTATGTAGAAACATTGATGGGAAGAAAAAGATGGTTGGCTGATATCAATTCTAGCAATTTTACGGTACGTGGATTTGCAGAACGAAATGCTATCAATAGTCCGATACAAGGTACTGCAGCTGATATGATTAAATTAGCAATGATTAAGATTCATGCAGCAATGCAACAAGCAAATTTGCAAAGCAAAATGATTTTACAGGTACATGATGAATTGGTATTTGATGCAGTGCCCGAAGAGCTGGAAGTATTAAAGCCATTGATTCTTGACAACATGAAGTCTGCTTTAATTTTACCAAATGAAGTTCCGGTAGATGCTGAATTAGGTTTTGGTGAAAATTGGTTGTTGGCACATTAATCCCTGTATTGATTATAAACAGTCTACAATAGTATTATATCTGAAATTTTAGTTTGAATTTAAGATATTATAATGACCCTATTATTATTTGATCATTTAATTTCGGATATTGACTAATGCAAAGTTTGGCAATTAAACAATTGGGTATTAAAATGAATTTAAAATCAATATTTTTTTCGTTCTTATTGTTGAATATTTTATTAATTGCATGTACCAAAAGCAATAATTCGGTAGACATCCAAATGGGTGGGGGTTTTGATATTCTTACACCTGCAGATACGCCCAAGTTTATCACCTATACAATCAAAAAAGGGGAGCAATTCGCAGATTTAAACAACTATATTTCTGTAAATTATACCGAACAAAAATTTATTGTAAAGTTTGATAGTAGCGCTATTTATACGAATATAAATCCTGCAAATCAAGGAGACATCAACAAGTTGTATGGCTTTTCTGATAATGATAGTGCGCACCACTCATTTAGTGCAAGATTCGGCTGGAACTGGATAAACAATGCGCTTTGGTTGTATGCATATGTTTACAATAAAAGCGTTGTCTTTTTTCAACCGCTAAGAACTGTACCTATTGGATCCGAAATTAATTGCAGCATTAAAGTGGATGGCAATAAATATGTTTTTACTGTAAACGGCAACCCTGTAAATATTCCCAGATCAAGTACCACAACTACCGGAAGGGGATATAAATTATATCCTTATTTCGGAGGCGATGAGTTGGCGCCTCATAACGTTACGATTACGATTAAAGAACTTTAGACTTAACAATTCCTTTATAATAATTAGTTATTAATCATTGTACTTGAAAATCTTCATTTTTGTTCAAGTACCTTTACCTTACAAAAAATAAATTCATGACATTAAGTGCTGATATTCAAAAATTACAAAGACATTTTATCCCCGCAGATTTTGTAGTAACTACCTGGGATAATTTAGAACCCTTTTTTAAAGAATTATTGGATAGAACTATTGCAAGCAAACAAGATTTGGAGCAATGGTTAAAAGACATGAGCGAGTTAGAAGCTATTGTAAGTGAAGATGCATGCTGGCGCCAGATAAAAATGACTTGCGACACGACAGATAAAACATTAGAAGATGCATTTACTTATTTCTGTATGCAGATTCAGCCGCAATTACAACCTTATGCCGATGCATTGAATAAAAAATTAATTGCTTGTCCATTTACCCAAGAACTGGATCAGCAAAAGTTCTTTACTTACTTGCGTAGCGTGAAAAAAAATATTGATTTATTCAGAGAAGAAAATATTTCCATTCAGGCTGAAATGAGTGTGCAACAACAACAATATGGTGCTATTGCAGGTAAGATGTCTGTAGAATTACACGGAAAAGAATATACTTTACAACAAGCCGCAAAATTTTTAGAAAATGAGGATAGAAGTTTACGCGAAGAAGTATATATCAAAATTAATGAACGCAGGTTGCAAGATGCGGAAACTATGCAAGATTTATATTCTGCACTTATTGCCAAGCGCCATGCAATAGCTGTCAATGCGGGGTTCGAAAATTACGTTGATTATAAATTTGCAGAGTTGGGCAGGTTTGATTATACCAAAGAAGATTGTTTTAATTTTCATGAAGCGGTAAAATTGCATGTGCTTCCATTAATTGAAAAAATTTATGAAAAGAAAAAAAATAAATTAGGCTTAAGCACTTTAAAACCCTGGGATACAGAAGCAGAACCATCGGGGATTAAGCCCCTGAAACCTTTTACAACTGGCAAAGATTTATTTGAAAAAACGGTGGCTTGTTTTAAACAATTACATCCATTTTTTGCAGACTGTTTGGTAAAAATGAATGAACTAAAACATTTCGATTTGGAAAGTCGCAAAGGCAAAGCTCCGGGCGGTTACAACTGTCCGTTAACCGAAAGTGGTGCGCCTTTTATTTTTATGAATGCTGCCGGGCAAATGAGCGATGTAACAACAATGGTTCATGAAGGGGGGCATGCAATTCATTCTTTCTTAAGTCATAATTTAGAATTAAGTGCGTTTAAAGAATATCCAATGGAAATTGCCGAAGTTGCAAGTATGGCAATGGAATTATTTAGCATGAACCATTGGGAAAGTTTTTTTGATAATGCACCGGATTTAAAGAGAGCCAAAGAACATCAGCTAGAACGCACTATAACTATTTTCCCATGGATTGCTACTATTGATAAATTTCAGCATTGGGTATATGGTAATCCTACACATACTGTAGAGGAACGCACTAGCAAATGGCTTGAAATTATTCAGGAGTTTTCTCCTGCAACTATTGATTATGCAGGGCTTGAGCGATACAGAGCAATCAGCTGGCAGAGACAATTGCACTTGTTTGAAGTGCCGTTTTATTATATTGAATATGGCATTGCACAATTAGGTGCTATTGGTTTATGGATGCAATACCAACAAGACAATGAAACTGCGTTAAATAATTATATCAATGCTTTGAGTTTAGGAGGTACTAAAACATTGCCTGAACTATATGCTGCTGCAGGATTGAAATTTAATTTGTCACCTGCCCACATTAAAACATTAATGGAATTTACAAGTAAAGAAATGGAAAAAATAATTTCATAAAATATCGGAATTATAACAAAACAAAAATGCCACCGAATTTTCAGTGGCATTTTTATTATATTTTACAAAAGATTATACCAAGTTGATATCAAAATTCACCAACTCTACAAACTGACTAAGTCTGCTGTCAATATCTGCTTGACTCAATTCTCTTAATCTTTCTGTACCAAATTTTTCTACACAGTAACTTGCCATTGCACTGCCAATAATAATAGCAGTTTTCATGTTTTCAAAACTGATGTCTTTTGTTTTGGCAATATGTCCAATAAATCCACCTGCAAAGGTATCGCCAGCTCCTGTTGGGTCAAATACCTCTTCCAAAGGTAATGCCGGTGCAAAGAATACATTGTTTTCATGAAACAACAAAGCACCATGTTCACCTTTCTTGATAATCAAATATTTGGGTCCCATTGCCATAATTGTTTTGGCAGCACGCACCAAACTGTAATCACCACTCAGCTGTCTTGCTTCACCATCATTCACCATCAATACATCCACTTTAGCAATTACTTTTTTCAAATCATCCATAGCAACTTCCATCCAAAAATTCATGGTGTCTAACACAATTAATTTTGGTTTGGTTTTCAATTGCTCTATTACACTTAATTGTACTGCAGGCACAAGATTACCCAACATTAAAAATTCGCAATCCTGAAAATTATCAGGAACAACGGGCTGGAAGTTTTCTAATACATTTAATTCTGTAACTAAGGTGTCTCTAGAGTTCATGTCCATGTGGTATCTACCACTCCAGAAAAATGTTTTTTCATCTTTCTTTATTTGCACACCTTCTAAATCTACATTTCTTGCAGCAAGAGCATCTAATTCAGATTGTGGAAAATCCCCACCTACTACACTAATTTGCTTAATTGGAGTAAAGTTACTTGCACACCAAGCAATGTAAGTACCCGCTCCACCAATAATTTTGTCGCTTTTTCCAAATGGAGTTTCAATAGCATCAAACGCCATTGAACCCACTACAACTAAACTCATAAAATAGGTTTTGATTATTGGCGGCGAAACTAAAGCATTACTAGGAGATAAAGGAAAAATATTGAAAAAAGAACCCCCTCCTTAGCACTATTTAAGTATGAAACGGATTGGCAACATTTACAAATCAAAGCATTATTTGTATATTATGCCTTGATTTTTCCGGTAATAAGCAAAACTGCAATAATCACTAAAGCTGTAATCATTACAACAGACATTGCAATTGCAAATGTTTTGTCTTGTTTTTTGTAATTTGTTTCGCGTGAACCCATGGCAGAAGTTTTAGTTTAGAAAATGAAATTATAATTTGTAAAACCAAACTAATGAATGATTGTAGTCATATAAACTACTCAAGTACTTATGAATATATCCTTGCTGTCAATCGTTGAATGTAAATTTAAATTAATTATTCTGAAAAGTAAATTTTTTTAAAAAGTTAGGAGAAACGCTAATTAAAAACAATAATTGTTTTCAGTAAGCATTTTATTGCAAATTCTTCTTCTAGCTTCTTTGGTATTAAATGGCTCTACTTTAGTAAATCTTTTTAAGCCAATGTGCATCATTCTTAATTCATCGCCTTCTGCAAAACTGTTTAAAGCATCTTTTCCTACTTTATTAATTTTGTCGGCAGCATCGTATAAATAAGTCCGCATTATATCAATTTCTAAGGCAGTTGCATCCTCACCTTGTTTTTCTACTAGTTTCATTACACGTAACAAAGCACTTTCGGTATGATAGGTTTCAATTGCCATATCAGCAATATTCATCAACACTTCCTGTTCCTTATCCAAACTCATCATGAGCTTTTGCACAGCAGCACCGGCAGTCATTAAAATGGCTTTTTTAAAGTTCTTGATGTACTTTATTTCTTTTGCAAATGCACCTTCATCATCACTTCCAAAATCAGGAATGCTCATTAATTCTTTCTGCACATTCATGGCCGGTGTCATTAAATCTAATTTCCCTTTCATAGCACGTTTCAACACCATATCTACAGTAAGTAAACGATTGATTTCATTGGTTCCTTCATAAATCCTATTGATGCGAGAATCTCTATAGGCCTTGCTGATAAGGTATTCATCGCTGTAACCATTACCACCATGTATTTGTACACCTTCATCTACTACATAATCCAATACTTCACTTCCAAAAACCTTTAACATAGCACACTCAATTGCAAACTCTTCGGCAGCACCCAATAACGCTTCATTAAAAGGTTTTCCATCTTCAATCATTTCATGTTCTTTATCATCAATCCATTTAGCTGCTCTATATAAAGCACTTTCGCCTACCCAAATACGAATTGCCATTTCTGCCAGCTTATGTTTGATGGCACCAAATTTTGCAATAGGTAATTTAAATTGTTCTCTTGTATTGGCGTATTGTACACTTATGGTAGTTGCTCCTTTGCTGCCTCCCAATGCTGCGGCGCATAATTTTAAACGACCAATATTTAAAATATTAAATGCTATTATGTGTCCTTTACCAACTTCTCCTAAAATGTTTTCTACAGGTACTTTACAATCTTGAAAATACAACTGAACTGTAGATGAACCCTTAATGCCCATTTTGTGTTCCTCGGGTCCCTGTGTAAATCCTTCCATTCCTCGTTCTAAAATGAATGCAGTAAATTTATCGCCATCAATTTTAGCAAATACAGTATATACATCTGCAAAACCCCCATTGGTAATCCAGCATTTTTGCCCATTTAATAAATAATACTTTCCATCATCACTTAATATGGCAGTAGTTTTTGCACTCAACGCATCGCTACCACTATTGGGTTCTGTCAATCCGTAAGCGCCTTTCCATTGACCGCTTGCTAATTTTGGAATGTATTTTTGTTGTTGTTGTGTTGTACCAAAATATAAAATTGGCAAAGTTCCAATACCGGTATGTGCTGCAACGGCAACGCTAAAACTATGACCTCCACCCAATCCTTCGTTCACAATTGTGCTGGTAATAAAGTCTTTCCCCAAGCCGCCCAAATCCTCCGGAAATGAAGTAGAAAGTAATCCTTGTTCACCTGCTTTTTCCAGTAATGATGGCATTAAGCCGGGTTCTAGTTGATCAATTCTGTCAACAATTGGAAGTATCTCATTTTGTAAAAACTGATGACACATATCCAATACCATTCGTTGTTCTTCATTGAAATCTTCCGGAATAAAAGTATCAGAAGCATTGCTTTCTTTAATAATCCATTCGCCACCTTTTAATGCCGTTGTTTGTTGTGTAGTATTCATAGCAAACTTGTTTTAAATTAATGTTTTGTTTGTTTTTACCAGCCTGTAGAATATCAATTGAATACCTGTTGCGTCGCACACTTGTAAGTTTGGAACTTTATTAAGCAAGACAAATAAACTTAACTCGATAAATTATCATACACTTTTTGCAATACGGTTTTCACTGTTTCAATTTCAGATTTTGTAACCCCCACCAATGCCTCATCCATCGTTTGATTTGCCAATTCAATTGTTTGATTTTGTAATTCTCTTGCAGTATTTGTTAGTGAAACAAGATTAATTCTCCTGTCGTTTTTACTGGCACTTCTTATAACTAATTTTTGTTTTTCTAAATTGTCTATAAGTCTTGTGATGCTTGGTTTATCTCTGAATGTTCTGTTACATAATTCTTGCTGGCTAAGGTGATCTTCTTTCCATAAATGGTATAAAATACTCCATTGTTCTATGGTAATATCTAGTCCTGCATTTCTAAAATTCTTCTGCATGCGTCTTGCAATAGCAGCAGCAGCCATTGCATTAATGACGCTGTATAATTCTCCTCGTTTAAATTGGTTGTTTGGCATATAGTTGTTTATGCAACTATTCAAAGTTACGCATGTTTTGTATTTGTACAATAAAAGTTTTGTAAAAAGTTACTGTTATTTTTATTACAGATTTTTTGATTTATCAGTACCCCGTTACAATAACTTATTTTTAAAGTTAGTTTTTCACTTTAATGTTGCAATTTCGCTCAAGATTTTTGCACTATTGTGTTGTTATATAAAATTTTATAGAAGCACACGACCTACTTATTGTATCATTAATGAATGTATCTTATTTTACCCAGCAATTTATTACAGGGATACAGCAAACAAGCTGGTATGAATTTGTTGCTGTAATTGCAGGCGTAGTAAGTGTTTGGTTCAGCCGTAAAGAAAATATATTGGTGTATCCAATTGGTTTAATAAATACAACTATCTATATTTTCATCAGTTTTAAATATCATTTGTTGGGCGAGGCAAGTGTAAATTTTTATTATACAATAATGAGTATTTATGGCTGGTTTTTATGGTCCAAAAAAGACAAACACAACCAAAAAAGCGTTTTACAAATTACCTACAGTACTAAAAGAGAGTGGGTATGGCAGCTATTGTTTTTTGGTTCATTTTATATAGTTATTTTTTTTGTATTAACCCTTGCTAAAAAAAGCTTTGCCGAGGGAGCAATTCCATGGGCAGATGCTTTTGCGAGTGCTACGGCTTATACTGGTATGTGGTTAATGGCAAAAAAGAAGGTAGAAAGTTGGTGGTGGTGGATTGCTACAAACATTGCATCTATTCCATTATACTTTGTAAAATCTTTGGTATTTACTAGTTTTCAATATTTGTTATTATTAATACTTGCCATTGCAGGATTATATTCTTGGATGCAAAAAGCAAAATATGCAAAATCTTAGAAAAGTTGTAATCATTGGACCCGAAAGCACAGGCAAAAGCAGTTTGTGTAAGTTACTGGCAGAACATTATAATACAGAATGGTGTCCTGAATTTGCAAGAGATTACTTGCTATATCATGGAAAAAAATATAGTTATGATGATTTAGAAATCATAGCAAAGGGACAAATTGAATTGGAAGAAAAAGTTGCTTCAATTGTTCAGGGGGCACCACAAAATTTAGCTGATAATCAAACAGCAAAAAAACTACTTTTTGTAGACACAGACATGTATGTAATGAAAGTTTGGTGTGAATATGTTTTTGGGAAATGTCATCAATTGATATTAGATGAAATAGTTACCCGCAAATACGACTTGTATCTATTGTGTAACACCGATCTGCCCTGGAAGCAAGATGAATTAAGGGAATACCCCGATGAGCAACCCCGCCTCGAGCTATTCAATATTTATAAAGATATTTTGATTCACCAAAATGTTCCTTGGGTTCAAATCAATGGTGATTATGCAGAAAGATTGCAAACAGCAATTGAAACAATTAATGAAACATTTGCTATTCATTGAAATATGACCTAAAGTGGGTTCCTTTAATTGGCTCTGTAAAATAAAAATTATTCTTCTTTTTGATTGATTAATTGTACATGAGTAGAATGAATATTTTTACCAAAAAACTTGGTGGCTTGCACATCAAAAAACTCAGTAGCATCGGTAGTGAAGAAAGAAATGTTGCTGTTTTCTTGCAAACACAGGTTTTCTAATTCGGGATGTCGTTGTAAATAATCTTCCAAACTCTTAGCCACAATGGATCCTTGCGTAATAATATTAATGTGCGATGGAGTATGCTTTTTAATCTTATTCAGCAACAAAGGATAATGGGTACAAGCCAATAAAAAAGTATCAATTTCGGGAGATTGTTGTAAAAGTTCCTGTATGTATTTCTCAACAAAATAATCAGCACCATCGGCTTCGTATTCGTTGTTTTCAATTAACGGAACCCACATTGGACAAGCCTGTTGATACACTTTTATATCCGGAAAAAACTTTTCAATTTCTAATATGTATGAATTGGATTGTACGGTTCCATTGGTGGCTAATATGCCTATTTGTTTGCTTTTGGTAGAATTACCTACCGTTTCAGAAGTTGGTCTTATTACACCTAGTACTCGTTTGTGTGGATCTAATTGTGGTAAATCATTCTGCTGAATTGTTCTCAAAGCCTTTGCAGATGCAGTATTACAAGCTAATATTACCAATGGGCAACCTTGTTGAAATAACCACCGAACACTTTGCAATGTGTATTGATAAACGGATTCAAAACTTCTTGTTCCGTAAGGTGCACGGGCATTGTCGCCCAAATACATGTAGTTATATTGTGGTAGTTGCTGTACAATTTCTTTCAAAACGGTTAAGCCGCCATAGCCACTATCAAATACACCAATTGGTCCTTTTGTTTGCATTGTATAAAAATAAGAAACCATCACACTAAATGGTGATGGTTTCTAAAATATTTAATTATTTTGAATAAAAATTATCCTTTTTTAGCTGGAGCTTTTGCAGGAGCCTGAGCACCTTGAGCTGCACCACCTAAAGCTTTTATTTGTTCTTCAACATCTCTAGGTACAGGGATTTTTAATTTTTGAATAACTCTTAACATTAACTCATCTGATTTGTCGGCATAAATAAACACATCTTTCTTAAAAACGTGTGTATATTTTTGCTCTTGCAATACTACCTGTAAGGCAGCATAAATTTTTTCTAAGTATGGTCTTAAATACTCTTGTTGTTTCGCTTGCAACATTTGTTGTTGGTATTGTTGCCAATTTTGAATTTTTGCTAAATGCTGACCAATTTCTTTTTTTACAATTGCTTTTACAGAGCTATTCATATTAGCTGAATCTCTTTTAAAAGTGCTGTCTTTTGTTTGAAACTGATAGATTTCATACTCATACTCCGGTTTTAAAGAATCGGCAACGTATTTCTGTAAAAGGGTATCTACTTTTTGAATACCGGGCATTAAAGATAAAATGGCTTCTTCATCAAATGTTCCAATTTTTACCTGTGCGTTTGTTTGTGTTGTAGCAAAAAGGCTTAATGCAAAAGCCATGCTTACGAATAGGAGTTTTTTCATTGTTTGGTTTATTTAAAAAATCTAATTAACTAAATTTTTATTCCTAATTCCTTCAAGATATCGTCGCTCTTGTCAATTTTAGGGTCGGCAAATATAACGGTAATTCCTTCACTTTTATCCAATATGAAATCATATCCGCGGCTAGTTGCAATTTTTTGAATGGCTGTAAATATTTTGTCTTGTATTGGCTTTACTAATTTTTGTCTTTCTTTAAACAAATCACCCTCGTAACCAAAGCGCTTTTTTTGCAAATCCCTCAGCTCTTTTTCTTTGTTAAACAATTCATCTTCTCGTTTCTTTTTTAGCTCATCGCTTAGCATAAATTGTTCTGCTTCGTAATTTTTATACATTTTATCCAACTGAATTTGCTGGTCGTCTATTTCTTTTTGCCATAATTCTGTAGTTGCCTGTAATTTTTTATCTGCCTCTTTGTATTCGGGCATTTTGTTCAAAATATATTTTGTATCTATTACCGCATATCGTTGGGCATTGGCTGAAACCATTATGAATAATAGGCTGCAGAAAAGCAAAGCAAATTTTTTCATGTTAAATATGTTTAGTAGTTTGTCTTGTTTAAATACTATTCCGGTTCAAAACCTAACATAAAGGTAAACCTTGCAGCATCTTTAAATTTATTATTAGGTGTAAATCTATCCAATCCTACGCCATAATCAAAACCAAGTAATCCAAACATTGGCAAGAAGAAACGCATACCTACACCAACTGATCTGCGTAATTGAAATGGGTTGTATTCTTTAAAGTTGAACCAACCATTTGCTGCTTCAAAAAATGTTAAAGCATAAATAGTGCTGCTAGGATTTAAGCTTAAAGGATAACGCAACTCCAAAACATATTTATTAAACATGGTAAAATATTCTGACGCACCTTGCTGATCTGGATTAATTTTTGGATTGGAATTTTGATAAACTGGATAACCACGTTGAGCAATGATATCATAACCCAATAAAGCAAACTGGTTACTTAAACCTGCATCACCCACTTGAAAACGCTCAAACGGTGATATTTTCAAGTCGCTGTTGAATCTGCCTAAGAAGCCAAATTTTGCAGCAACTTTCAAAACAAACTGTTTGTTTTTTTCAGGACCCGCAGGGCGACCTAATGGCACATACCATTCT
This sequence comes from Chitinophagaceae bacterium, assembly GCA_947488765.1. Taxonomy (GTDB): domain Bacteria; phylum Bacteroidota; class Bacteroidia; order Chitinophagales; family Chitinophagaceae; genus UBA1930. The sequence goes on from CANLAE010000001.1 coordinate 250,056, forward strand.
GTATTGAAACGCCATTTATGGTATTCTATCCATTGATAAGGGTTATCGGATGTCGCAATATTTTTATCAAATAAGGAATAGGGAGGCGTTACTTGTAAGCTTAACAAAAATGTTGATCCTGTTCTTGGAAACAATGGTTGGTCAACAGATGAACGTTGCAATGCAACTTTTAGATTTAAATTATTGGAAAACCCATTATTAAAACCGGGCAAATTCACCTGATCTATATAATAATTTTTCAATTGATATCTAGAATAACTCAAGCCCACACTCAAAGAAAAATAATCATCAGGCCATTTTAGTTGCTTGGCTATACTAACAGAAACCCCTGTTGTTTTGATATAAGAATTATTTGCAGCATCACTTGTATACGTTCCGGTGTAGGGGTCGTATGCATTGGCAAACTTGGTATCAAAAATAGAAAATGTAAATGCGTTCCTTTTTTTACCACCCAACCATGGTTCGGTAAATGAAAAATTATAACTACGGAAAGCACGTCCATTACTTTGAATACGCAAACTTAACTTTTGGCCATCTCCCATTGGCAATGGATCCCAAGCCGATTTCTTTAAAATATTTTTCAAAGAAAAGTTATTAAAGGTTACCCCAACAGTTCCTGTCAAACCAATACCGCCGCCCCAGCCCGCACTTAATTCTAATTGATCGCTACTTTTTTCTTCTATAGAGTAATCAATATCTACCGTTCCATCTTCCTGATTTGGACGGGGGTTGATACCAATTTTTTCCTGATTGAAATAGTTTAATTGAGCAATTTCACGTTGAGAACGAATTAAATCGCTACGTCTGAATTTTTCACCGGGAATTGTTCTGATTTCTCTTCTGATAACATATTCTTTGGTTTTATCATTACCTGTAATGTGAATATGTTTGATCGTTGCTTGAGGCCCTTCAATTACACGAATTTCATAATCGATTGTATCATTGTAAACTGCAGTTTCAATTGGGTCTGTTCTAAAAAACAAATATCCGTCATCCATGTACAACCCGCTGATATCCCCACCTTCAGGAGAAAGTGTTTTCCCCAATCCTTTGTTCAGTACATCTAAATTATAAATATCTCCTTTTTTAACGCCCAAAATTGCGGTAAGTATAGAATCAGAGTATTTAGTATTTCCTCTCCACTGAATATTTCCGAAATAATATTTATGACCCTCATTTACCTTAATACTAATATTCAAATTTCCTGCTGAGTTAGGTTTTATTTTTGAAGAATCTTTATTAATGGCGGCATCTCTAAATCCTTGGGCGTTGTAAAATTCTAATAATTTATCTAAATCTTCTTCATATTTTTTTTGATTGAATTTTGCAGAAGAAAATATTTTGATTCGTAAATATGGATCTAATATTTTTTTTGTTTTGCTATAAGTTAGATAACCTGTTTCTGCAAGATATTCATTGAATGTGTATGTTTTTCCTGAGCCAAAAGCACTTATATCATCGGGTTTGTGAAGTGTTAATCTGCTCATTTCCTTAGTGTCCTTCATTTGTTTTTTCAACTTTAAAGGATCAAGGGTATTACCAGCAAAATCAATGTTGTTTACTTTAACTTTCTGCCCTCTGTTTACTTCAAAAATTAATACCACAGCATCACCAAAAGAAGTGTCTCTTTTTTCGTTGATATTGACCTGTACATTTTTGTACGCTTTCTCCGCATAATATTTCTCAATCGCTTCTTTAGCGCTACGTTTCATGTTTTCTGTAACAATACGATTGGGTACCAAACCCGATTTGCCCATCAAGTCTTCCTTGTCGCTTTTGTTAATGCCCGTAAATTCATATTTAGACAATCTTGGTCTTTCGGTAACATTTATTTCTAGCCAAATATTTTTACCTTCTAATTTGGTAACATAAATCTGTACATCACTGAAATAATTTTGACCCCAAAGCTTGTTAATTGCTTTTGCAAAGTTGTCGCCACCGGGAATAATGATTTCATCGCCAATAGAAATATTTGCAATTGAAATCAATAATGTTTCATCAAAAAAACGGTTCCCTGTAACAGAAATTCCGGCAACCTTGTATTTTTTAGGCACTTTTTGGTTGAATAGATTTACCAAATCCACATCAACAGAAGTAATCGTGGTATCTGTATTTTTTTCCTGGGCATATGAAAACAATGACACAAAAGCCATTCCGATTGTAAGTACTAAAATTCTGTACATTTTAGGCATCCGCATAAGTTTTTATTTGGAACTGAATTTGCATTATAGCTTTTTCAGCAGTTTTATTTGGTTAAAGAAGGGCAAATTAAAGGCATTTATGAAAACTCTTTGTTAAATTAAATAATCAGTTTGTACTTTAATTATGATGATGGCTCTTCTGTTGCTTGAATTTGTCTGCCAGTTTTACCAAATCTCCTTTCTCTTCCCTGAAAATCCAGAATTGCTTCATATAAGTTTTCTTTTCTAAAATCTGGCCATCTTGTATTGGTAAAATACAATTCGGCATAGGCCAGTTGATACAATAAAAAGTTACTAATTCTGTATTCTCCACTCGTTCTTATCATTAATTCGGGATCAGGGAAATTACTGGTTGTTAAATATTGCGGCAATGTATTTTGATTAATATCCGAAGCCTTAATTTTTCCGGCTTCAATATCAAAAGCAATATTTTTTACTGCATTTTCCAATTCCCAACGACTACTGTAACTCAATGCCATAATTAAATTAAGCCCTGTATTTTGGCTCGTCATTTCCAATGCTTCTTGCAATGCTTCTTTTGCAAATTCAGGTAACATTTGCATATCACCAATCACATGCAGCTTAATATTATTTTTATTCAACACAGAAATTTCCTTTCTGATTGTATCTACTAATAATGACATCAACCCATCAACCTCTTGCTGAGGCCTATCCCAATTTTCGGTACTAAAAGCATATAGTGTAAGGTATTCTATGCCTAACTCTGCGCTTCCTTCAATGATATTTCTTACACTCGCCACACCATGAAAATGCCCAAACAAGCGGTCTTCACCTTTCTCTTCCGCCCACCTTCCATTGCCATCCATTATTATGGCAATATGTCGTGGTAATTTTTGTTTGTCAATCTTATCTATCAAATCCTGCATGATGCACATTCTTTTGATGGCTGCAAAAGTAACAATTTGAGCGGGTTATTGGTATAATAAATAGAATTAAGGAGTTTGTAAATTTTGGATATACCTTTTTCTAATCATAATAACATCTCGTTAAGCAAAGAAAAAATTGATTTTAACTACAAAAATTAACGTTACTTTTTGCCAACCAGAATCATAAATGGGCTCAGAATTTTTGCATGGTTACCAAATAAATATAGGAGCAGATTGAGTTGTTTGGCAACCCAAGATTTGAATCCCGATTCAAACTCGTTGAAATAACCGTAAGAAATTTTGAGTTTGAAATCATATTTACGATACAATGTTTTGTATTCCTTTTGTGATAACAATCGCTCTGTCCAGCTGCCAGTAATCGGATCACAAGTATTGGTTGGATGCTGAATAGGTATTGGTAATGTTTTATTCCGAATGAAATCATCTACAGTAATATAAATATCATTTTCTTGCAAACCTCTTGTTGCGCTTGCAAGCCAATCAATAGTATCGTTATCTAATTGTTTGTATTTCTGTTGAATGAGTTTTTTTCTGATATTTAAAAAAGACAACCCTACAAATTCATTTTGATAATTGCTGTGCATCGCATTGCTTTGAGAAAGTTCATCTTTGCGTTGCAATGATTGTAACTGTTTTGATTTGATTGGATTTTCGGCAACCGATGCAGTTGTAAAAACTGTAACCATGTTGTTGTTTAATTGACTGATGATTGTAAAAAAATGATCGAGATTGTAAATATGCTCAATAACATCGGTGCCTATTACAATGTCTAATTTATGGGATTGAAAAGCTTGTGGTAACGTATTTTCATTGCCAATAACCCATTGATCTAAGGGCAAATCAAATTCTTTGCTCAGTTGCTGTGCCGATAATAAAAAAGGCACATTCATATCGCTTGCAGCTACAAAACCAATTCCTGAAAATTTGGCAAATAAAGCAAGCAAGCCATTACCACAACCAAAATCTAACATTGAAACTTCGTCAATGGGTTTTTGAATATCGGCAAATGCAGCATCTAAAACAGTAGCATAAATATTTAAATAATACGTTTTGTATTTCAGCAGAATATTCAAGTATTGCTGCGCATAAGCATCCGCTGTAATGCTTGCGGCATCTATATTTGACAATCGTTTACTGAATGCGGGAATATTGGCCTTAAATGATTGCATTAAACTTTTTCAAAAAGCCACCATTTTTTTCTGGCAACTATGGTTTTATAATTTTTGTCTACATAAGTAGTGATATGTTGAATTGCTTCATCAATATCATCCGTTAATAACAACAGCTTCAAATCTTCGGGAGAAATCGTTTTTTCCCGCTCCATAATGTGAATATAATCCATCAATGGCTGATAATATTTTTTACCATACAATACAACCGGGAAATCATGAATTGTTTTGGTTTGTATTAATGTCAAGGTTTCAAATAATTCATCCATTGTACCAAAGCCTCCCGGCATAATGATAAATGCGTAGGAATATTTTACTAGCAATACTTTTCTAGTAAAAAAATAATTGAACGTAATTGTTTTTTGAACATAAGGATTGGGTTTTTGTTCAAATGGTAATTTTATATTACACCCAATTGATTTGCCGCCTTGCTCAAATGCGCCTCTGTTTGCAGCTTCCATTGTTCCAGGACCGCCGCCGGTCATTGTTGTAAATCCTAATTTAGCAATTCGATTTCCAAATGCTCTTGCAGCAATATAATATTCATGTTCTTCTGTAAATCTTGCACTCCCGAAAACAGTAATACAGGGCCCTACAAAATGAAGTTGTCTAAAGCCTTTGATGAATTGAAAAAAAACACTCCATGCAAATTTCAACTCATGAAATCTTGACTTTGGACCTTGTTCAAATGAAATTATTTTAGACTGTTTAGCCATAGATCTATTGTTACATCAAAACAAAAATGAAACCATTTTTATATTACAAACCTAACTATATTGCAGATGAAAAAACACACATGAAAATTATTTCTTATAATACCAACGGCATCAGAGCGGCACTAAAAAAGGGGTTTTTAGAATGGATGAAAACAAGTGATGCAGATATTATTTGTTTACAGGAAACGAAGGCTAATAAAGAAGATGTTCCATATCAAGATATTGAAGCACTTGGCTTTGAAACATATTGGTTTTCTGCACAAAAAAAAGGATACAGTGGCGTTGCCATTTTTACAAAAATTAAACCGGATTTTGTAGAATACGGACACAAGGTAGATCAAAGTGACTTTGAAGGAAGGGCCATTCGTCTTGATTTTAAAGACATTACTTTAATCAATGCCTATTTTCCAAGTGGTACAAGTGGAGATGAGCGACAGGCTTATAAATACCAATGGCTGGATGAAATGTTTGATTATTTAAAAGAGTTAAAAAAACAACGACCAAATATTATTTTACTTGGCGATTATAATATTGCGCATACCCCTATTGATATTCATGATCCTAAGGGAAATAAAAATTCTTCCGGCTTTTTGCCCGAAGAAAGAGCCTGGATGGATAAGTTTTTAAATAGTGGATGGATCGATACTTTTAGATACAAACATCCAACTGTTACTGGTGCGTATAGTTGGTGGAGTCAACGGTTTCCCACTGTGCGTTTACAAAACAAAGGCTGGCGTATAGATTATATCTGTGTTACAAGTACATTGGAAAATAAAATTGTAGATGCAGGAATTTTACCCGACGTAAAACACAGTGACCATTGCCCAGTTTTTTTAACGATTAAAAAATAACCCTGTATGTTAATTTATAACATTACCATTCAATTACAACATTCCATACATGAGGCATGGGTAAAATGGATGCAGGAAAAACACATGCCTGAAATTATGAATACCCTTTGCTTTGAAAAATGTCAGTTGGTAAGATTATTGGAGGTTGATGAAACAGAAGGTGTTACCTATGCGGCTCAATATTATGCAGCAGATTATAAACACTATAATAACTACATCCAAAATTTTGCAACAATATTCCGTAAGGATTCTTTTGAATTGTGGGGCAACCAATTCATAGCATTTCGCAGCTTAATGCAGGTTGTGAATTGAGTGTGGATAGATTTTTATTATTGTTTTTGCAAATGACGATAATCCCTATATTCATCTACAATGCACATCAGCATTGATTTTCAATACCAACAAACCTGAAAGCCAATGAAATAAAGTGTTTCAGCGAATTACAATAGTAATTTTTATTTTTTATTTGTAAAAAAAATTCAGCAAACCCTTTACCAATAAGAGTTTCGTTACTACTATACAAATTAAATATTGAATAAAATAATTTTGATGATTGATAAAACCCGATAAATTTGTTTTGCATTTAAAAATTAAAAAATAAAACTATGAACAAAGCTGAATTAATTGCACAATTAGCAGAAGACGCAGGACTTACAAAAACACAAGCGAATGCAACATTGGATTCGTTTATTGCTACAGTAACAAAAACTTTGAAAAAAGGTGATAAAGTTACTTTAGTAGGTTTTGGAACTTTCTCTGTTACTAAGCGTGCAGCTCGTATGGGTCGCAATCCTCAAACAGGGGCAGCTATTAAAATTAAAGCTAAAAAAGTAGCTCGTTTTAAAGCTGGGAAAGAATTAAGCGCTAAAATCTAAGTATAAACTCAGATTTTATTAAAAAATCCTGCCTTATTGGGTAGGATTTTTTATTTTCGCAGTTCACATCATTTAAACAAAAAATATTATCATGGGTAGAGGTGACAAGAAAACAGCAAAAGGCAAACGCTTTAAAGGTTCTTTTGGTAAAAGCAGACCACACAAAATTGCTATCGATAAAAAACCTGCAGCTGCTGTAAAAGCTTCTTAATAATTTAGAAGTAATTATCAACTTTTTTAAATCCTGCTTTATAAAAAGCGGGATTTTTTATGGGGTTTATATCTTGTAAAAAGCACTATACTTTTTTTAAATTGTCTGTTCTGCTTTTTACTTCATCAAACTTAATATCATAGTCTTCCCGAATGGTTTTAAACCACCTGTCCCACCACAAAAAATATAACCCATAATTGCCCTTAAAGTATTGGTGGTGTTGATTATGATTTACACTTGTATTAATCCATTTACCAATTTTTGAAGTACTAAATCCCTTTGGATACAATTCCCAGCCCAAATGCCCGTATACATTATACGCCATCATGATAAAGAAAAAGAAGAATAAATGCAAATTGCAAATTGGTATAATAAAAAGAAACAGAACAACTATACCAACTTCTATAACAGCTTCTAAAGGATGAAAAGCAAAAGCAGCCCACGGCGATGGATTGGTGCTTTTATGGTGTATCAAATGAAACCACTTAAACAATTTTGGGTGGTGCATTAAACGATGGGTAAAATAGAAATAGGCATCATGTACAAGAAGCATTACGGGAAATGCAAACCAAAACCAAAGTATTCCATACTTGTCTATTTCATCATAAAACAAAGTATACTGTCGAACGGATGATTTCAATAAAAAATAAGGAACCGATGAAAAAATAAAAATGCTCAGTATGGAATAAAAAATTTCACGCTGATAATCTTTATTTGCAGGCAATCGCAATTGAATTTTTTTAAAGGCAATTTTGCGTCTGCGAATGATGTACCAAATTAAGTATGCAATTCCTGCAATAATAAAATAACGCAGTCCTATCAACAACAATAGCTGATTCCATGTTTTAATCTGAGGCATATCTAATCTTATTTTATAAAACTTCTCCTGCTAATAATACTTGCCAAGCGTCTTGCACTTTATGTTGCAACAACAACTCTTTGGCAAAAGTATGCAACTCCATTTCCATCTCAGTTGGATTAATTGAAAAATACTGCACAATATTTTTCAAACGTTGGTCTTCAAATGTATTGTCAACAATTGGTAAGGAATGCACGTTAGCCAATTGTGCCAAATTGTTACCCGTTAAAACTAAACTGTTTTTAATGCTTAATGGTAAAGCATCAATTCCAATACCAATTTTAGTATTCGGTTTTTCTACTTCAAACAAATTGGAAGCATCTACTTTGCAATACCAATCACCGCCTAATCTTGCGATTGTATTAAGTTTTGCTTGATCAATCATTGTCTGCGCTTCATTTAAAATACTTTCATCTACATGCATGCATAAAACTTCTGCAATCACCAATTGCCCTGCACCATTGCCTTCACCCAGGCTTTTTATTTCTATTACAGTGCATTCTAATTTTATTTTGGCTTCTTTTACCATTGGTGGCTTTATCATGTTCGCAGCTTCTTTTGTAAAGCCTGATTTGATAAACTCGTCAACCCCTTTTTCAAATTCACAACTGCTGAGGCTCATTTGTTGCACCATATCATAATCACAAATATTAATTACCACTTCGGGTACTTCCATTACGTTTTGCAATGTATGTTTTGTGCTGCCGTCTCTTGCACGGCGTGAAGGTGAAAAAATAACAACAGGTGGATTGGTAGAAAACAAATTGAAGAATGAAAACGGGCTTAGGTTTACATTTCCATTACCGTCAATTGTTGATGCAAAGCAAATTGGTCTTGGCGCAATAGCATGTTGCAGCCAAACTTGCTTTTGTTGAATTGGAAGTTGATTTAGATGAATTAGCATAATTTTTTACCGCTGAGTCGCAGAGATCGGGGAGGTTTCGCAGAGTTTGAAACATTTTACCTTTCTCTGAAATTCATATTTTAAGCATTCTGTTTTTATAATTATTTTTTACGTTCTTTTGTTTTTACCGCTGAGTCGCAGAGATCGGGGAGGTTTCGCAGAGTTTGAAACCGTTTACCTTTCTCCTAAAACCGTCTTTTAAAAGTGGTACATTAAAGTTGATTAAATACCCAAGTTTTTTATCAGCAATTTTTAAATAAGTAATTAATTGTGCTTCATGAATGGGATGCAATTCATCAACAGATTTTAATTCTAAAACAATTTCATTTTCAACCAAAATATCAATCACATACACCTTACCTAAATTTACGCCTTTGTAGTTCATTTCAATTGCACATTGCCCTAATGCAAAAATATTTCTCAACTCGAATTCCCTTAACAACGCTAACGAATACGCCGACTCCAACAAACCAGGACCCAACTCCCGATGAACGGTAATACATGAGTCTAAAATAATTGCCCCGAGTTTATTTAAATTATCTCTATCCATATCTTTTTTAAATAAAAATTCTCTGCGTTAACTCCCCGTTCTCTCCGTCTCTTCGGCAACCCTCTTCTGTTAATTTCCTCACTATAACCAATCTTGAATATAAATATTAAAATTCTCTGCGTTAACTCCCCGTTCTCTCCGTCTCTGCGGTGAACAACTTTGCTCTCTGCAGCGAACTTCTTACTTCTTCCTCCCCAAAATACTAAACTCACTTTCTTCTTTTACAATGGTGTTTACCAATTTCCCCAAACAGGCAATTTCCATTTCTATTACATCACCTTCCTGTAACCATTGTTCCTGATAATCCGGATTGTTCAATTTGCCTGTGCCATTCAGTTCTAAAAAACAACCCGTGCCTACAGTTCCACTGCCGATTACATCACCGGGATGTAAGTTTACGCCATAACTGGCACGTTCAATAATTTCAGCAAAAGTCCAATCCATGTCGCCCACATTTCCTTCGCTTACCTGAATACCATTTACCCAACATTTCATTGATAAATTCCAAGCTTTCCCCTCATGATTTTCTTTGGGAGCAATTTCAAAATCAACAAGCTCATCCAATGTAACGAGGCAAGGACCAATTACTGTGCTGAAATCCTTTCCCTTAGCTGGTCCCAGGTTCAATAGCATTTCTTCCATTTGTAATTTTCGTGCACTCATATCGTTCATAATCATCAATCCGCCAATGTATGTATCGGCTTCAGAGGCAGGTATATTTCTGCCTTGTTTACAAATGACAATTGCTGCTTCCAATTCAAAATCTAATTTTTCAAAATGATCGGGCATACACAATATATCTCCTGGACCCTGAATACTATGATGGTTGGTAAAATAAAAAATCGGGTACTGGTCAAACTCCGGAATCATCTCTACTTTTCTGTTGCGCCTTGCTGCTGCAACGTGTTGTCTGAATGCGTATCCGTCTCTGCAACTTGTAGGAAAAGGTATTGGAGCCAATAGTTGAATGATATTAATATCAATGCCTTTGTCTTTGGTAATAATCCCTTTAATGATAGCATTGTTAACGCTTTTAGCGGTTTCAAACATATCATCCCAATAGTTCAAAAACATATTCATGTTTCCGGGTAAGTCAGGATGCAACGCATCGCAATCATATAAAAAATCATCTACTAAAAAGGCAAGTTGGTCGTGTCCATCACGTAAGTATGATACAAGCTTCATAATATTCTAATTTCAGCGAAAGTAGAATATATAAGATTGAAAATAAAAGAAATGAAAACTATGTTTGGTTGTTACTTAATTAATTCCTCAACTATCGATAATCAGGAGTTATCCTATTTTAAGTGCAACAATCCAAGCTCAGGATGCTTTCCCTGAATGGTTGAAAAAAAATGTATGATATGCTGAAGGTCTTTTTCTATATTTTCAGTTGTATAAAATGGCTCAGAGATAATGGTTGTCTTGCGTTTGTAATCTAAGCCCACCATTACGATTGGCACTTTTGCTTGCTTGGCTATATAATAAAATCCTGTTTTTAATTTTTCTACTCTTTTTCTTGTTCCCTCGGGAGATAATGCTAAACGAAAGTTGGTATTGTTGTTAAAATAATTAACCACCTGATCTACTAAATTATGCTTGGAAGATCGTTCTACCGGAATACCGCCAAACCAACGGAAAAAGAAACCAAATGGTGGTTTAAATAATTCGGCTTTACCCAAAAATTTTGTTCTTTCAATTCTCATCACACTTCTGTAAGCCACACTAATTAAAAAATCAGAGCTACTGGTATGAGGTGCAACAACGATAATACATTTGGGTAAAGAAACAGGAAAAGTAATCTTTGTATTCCACCCCCTTATTTTTAAAAACAATATCCAAAACCATCTAAACATTTCAAATCTTTACATAAAGGTAATCTGAAAGAACTTGTTTCGATACAAAGAAATTGAAATTTATTTTCGCTTACTCTGTTGGTATTTGTTATAAATAATTGTACCCATTGGTTGTTGGTTTACTTTGCTTTCTACCCACGAAATGATATCGAGATAAGCAAATGCCCTTGTTTCAAATCTGTTTTTTTCTAGGTGTTTGATATTGTACAACAACTGCTCAAATTCGGGTTTTAACTTTTTAGGAGAAACGTGAAACGAACGGCGTAAAAACTTAAACATTTCTTCCTCAACCACGGTTAAGTTTTTCATTTTTGCCATGAAACGATACACCGATTTAATTAAAGATTCCATGATATCAAAATTGCCCAGTTCATAATGTGCCATCATATGAAGCAAGCGGGCATAGCATTGTAAGTCTATTCGTAAATCGAGCGGACCGTTGATGATTTTTTGCAGATAATCGATAGAGGTTCCATAATTACCATTGCCAAAATGCAAGGTGGCAAATTTGTAGTTGAAAACCAATATCCGGTGTACATCTACAAACAATTCATATTCCTTTAGCTTTTTTTCTATCACCGGAATCAGGGCAACGCCTTCTTTAAAAGTTCCCTGCATCAGATGTTGGTTAATTTTTGCGCTATTGATGTATATAGAAGTATGGGTTTTAAAATTATCGTATTGCTGAGATACGGGAGTTTTTTCAAAGAGTTCAAACTCCTTCAAAACTCCTTCAAACTGATGAAAATTGCGAAGGTCAAAATGTGCATTCAACAAAGCGTGAACGCCTTTAATATAATGCCCTGTTTCTACCGAAACCATATTGGGTTGATCTCGGAACAAATCCACCCACTTTTTACTGTAACGATAATACATTAAAAAATCCTGACGGATAAATGCATACCAACAATAGCTTTGGTACAAATACAGTTTTTCATAAAAACCGCTGATTGCATTAACATCAACAGGAAGTTGGGTTTTAAAATAGGCTTTGATATCCGTTTCATCATGCTCATTTCTTGCATGCCCATTTATTAAATACCATCTGTACAACAACAACGCAAGATTAGACAATTTTGTAACCCTGTATATATGATCGCTAACCACCATAGCCTCTTCTGCCAATAACTCTGTTTTATCTGTTGTCGTTCGGGTAATGTGCAGTGTTTCAATTTTTTTCTCCAGAGAAATTGCCTGTACCAAAAAATTAAATTTTTGATTGGCTCTTGCCAATTCTTTAGCTCGATCTAATATTCTAAGGGCTTGAATTTTTAATCCTTTGTTGTACAAAAGCCTTGCATTATCTAGGTGTTCACTCAGTTGTAAGTCAATGTTTTCGGTAGTTTTCAGCAAACGCAAACTTGCAAGCAATTGTTTGTATAAATGAGATTTTAAATTGGCAAGCTGAGGCTTTGTAACAAAAGGAAGTTTTTTCATCAACAGCACTTCATCATATTCGGGTAGTTTGTCCATTGCATCAAATAGCTGCACAATTTTCAAATCTTCTTTTGCAGAACTTCTGTTGATATAAAGCTTAAAATGTCGCTTTTCAGCCTTTTCTAAAGATTGAATTAGTTGAAATAATATGTCGGTAAACCGGTTGGACATAATAACATTTTTTAGCTAAAAACCAATGGCAGTATGCCTTTCAGAAAAAACAATTCATTTTGGCATGATAAAAATAAGCATAACTTATTTTGTATACGGATAAACACAAATCTATTTTTACTCTGTAATTAAGCCGTTAGTAGGCAAGCAACCGTTAGAATTTTTGGCAGTTAGCAAAGGAAAGAGGCTAAATCGGAACGCTAAATTAATTGCAAATAACTCAGCGTTATATTTTTTTCATATGGCAAGCAATCGTTAGAGGCTGTTCCGTTTCCACGGAGGAGCCATTTTTTTGGCGCTGCAATATAGGATGATTTGATTTTAAAAAAATAATTTTTTAGGGTTACATTTTTGAAAATGGTGTAAATATTACTAGATACTACCATTATTTACACAATAATTACCCGCATTTTTAGCCTTGGAGATAATATCATTTACAGAATAAACTCCAATAGCAGCAAGGGTTACAGCACCATAAATTTTTTTTGGGATGATAAAAACAAGCAGAAGTTGTTTTGTACAAACACAAATCCAAAGCTATTTTTACTTTGTAATTAAGCCGATAGTAGTTAAGATTTGAGGAAAATAAAGAGCACAATTAATTACCAACAACACCGCATTATATTTTTTTCATATGGCAAGCAATCGTTAGAGGCTGCTCCGTTTCTACGGAGGAGCCCTTTTTTTATACAAAAGTTGCCGCTTCTGCAAGAATTTTTTTAGTTTATTTTTATTTTTTCTTCTCTTGCAACACACAAGTTGATTACAAAAGATTTTTATTCTTCGTTTGATGCTAGAGTTATTTTTATAACAAAACATCATTTGTTGATTTATAAAAAATTGATACATTTGAAAATACACCTCTAAAATCTGAACATACACAAAAAAGCAAATTGAAAATGAACTTTCAAATACAAAACAGCAATATTGACGACATAGACGAAATTTTCCGTTTATACAAAATCGCTACCGATTTTCAAAAGACAAGATTTACCAATCATTGGCCAGAGTTTGACAGAAAACTTATTGAAATGGAAATTTCAGAAAATAGACAATGGAAAATAGTTGTTGATGGAAAAATTGCTTGTGTTTGGGCAACCACTTTTGATGACCCTCAAATTTGGGAAGAAAGAAACGAAGACCCATCTGTTTACATTCACCGAATTGCAACAAACCCTGATTTTCGCGGCCAAAACTTAGTTGTACAAATTGTAAAATGGGTGAAAATTTTTGCCATAGAAAATCAAAAACAATTTGTTAGAATGGACACCGTTGGCGACAATCCCGGACTAATTAATCATTACACAAAATGTGGTTTTGACTTTTTGGGATTATTGAAACTTAAACATACAGAAGGATTACCTGCACATTATCACAATGCAACAGTAAGTTTATTCCAATTGGCAGTGATTAGCGGCACAATATAAATGTATATTTTTTGATTTATTATAAAGTTGATACATTTGAAAATACGCTACCGAGTAGCGCATGTATACAAGTTAGCAGATATTTTCAAACCTCATAATAGACAAGTGAACACAATAGATTGGAATAACCCCGACAACTGGTTTGCGGCATTACTTCTTCCAGACAATGACCAAGTGTATGGAAAAGTCAAAAGTGGGTTTGGGCTGTTAGAGGGTATTCCAATTCCAGAAACACGACTTTCCTTCAAGGATATCGTTAAGGTGACTGGACCTATAAGAACACAAAAATTTAGAGATGACGATATTAAAGAGTACAAAGTTGAGAAATTAGAGATCAGATCGTCGTACAAAACATTTGGTTTTAAAGCACAACTTCCAGACTATAGAACATTTTTTACTTTAGGGGACATTTTTCAAGAAAATGGTTTAATGGTTCGAATTTCTTGGATCGACGATAAGACCCCGCTGGAATGGAAAGAATGCCTTTGTGCAGCGGAAACAAAAGAAAAAGCAGAAGAGTTACTGCAGAAATTTCTAAAGCGGAATAAAAAAGCTCGTATAAAAGACCTAATCGATTTTAATCAGGGGGACTAAACATCTGCTAACATCGGTTTTGCAATATGGTGGCTTAAGAACATGTGCTGAACAATTGTTCTACTATTGAACTATATTGCTAAACTTAAACTGACGTAAAACAGAATGCCACCACTACGCCAAGCCGCAAAACGTTAGCGGTCATTGTAGGACGATACTGAAATCTCAATACAGCTGACAAAAACGTGTGACAAAATGAATAATTTAGATAAACTATTAAATCAACTTGAAAGAAAAATTTCATTTTGCGAAACTTCAAATCAAGATATATCTCAAGCAAATGTGGCATGGCATATTGAACATTCATTGTTGACACTAAATGGAATTACAGACTTCTTAATTAAATCTGATACTAAAGATTATAAATGGAAATTTAATTTTGTTAGAATTGTAGTTTTAACAATGAAAAAAATTCCCAGAGGAAGAGCAAAAGCACCAAAAGTTTTGCAACCACAAGGGAATATCAACAAAAATACTTTGGTGACACATTTATCAATGACACGAAATAAAATTAAAGAGTTAGAGTCTCTTTCAAAAGATAAATATTTCCAGCATCCATTTTTTGGAAAAATTAAATTAAAGCAGACTATTACCTTTCTTGAAATTCATACTAAACATCACATAGACATTATTGAAGACATAATAAAAAAATAGACTAACAGAAAACAACGAACCGCCCTGCTTGGCGTAGTCTCCACGACTACGTCATAGCGTTAACAAATCTCTGATTTGTAGTACAACAATAGATTTAGCATTTATAAATTCTTTGCCAATTAGTATACGTTTGCGTTAGGGATTGCAATGGAAAGCCCGTATGGCTTTAAAGCCAACGGACTTGTAATGCAAAGCCCGACCCCGCACCACGGTGTAACGCACAAGTTTTGAGGAGTTTACGTTAAAGGTGTCTGACGCCTTGTAAGCGTCTTGACACCAAGTTAAAACGGAGCGTTGCAATAGATTAATTTGCTAAACCGTTGCTGATTCTTTTGAGTTCTATTTCCGCCAATTTTGCCAGATAGCTTAAATTGATTAAGCGAAAACCAGCTTCTTCAAAACTTTTTTGTGCTTCTCTTACTTCAATAATAGTAGCGGCGGCTAATTGAAATCTTTGCAATGAAAGCTGCACCAATTGCTGTGCCAACTGATACGTGTTTTGCTGTGTTGTAATTTGTTGTAAACTGCTTGTATAAGCCTGATAGGTTTTTATGGCGCCTGATTTAAAGTCGAGTTCGATGTTTTCTTTTTGAAGCTTTGCGTTGGTGGTGTTGATTTTTGCAATTTGTTGTTGGCGTTTTACAATGCCCGAATTGTACAATGGAACAGAAAGTGTGAGCCCGAGAAACGGACCGTAAGATTGATTGAGCAACAACTGTCCGCCATTGCTTTGATTGCGGCCATAATTGATGCCGGTATTTGCTCTTAAAGAAGGATAGCGTTGTGCGAGTGTTTCTTTTTCTAAAAATTCATTTATTTTAATCTGGCTGCTTAGTGCACCAATTTGCGGATTGGCATTTACTGCCTGTAACACATCGTTGATGCGTACATTTTTATCTACCACAATACTGTCTTTAATTCGGATGACAGAATCGGGTTTTACATTTAATACATTGAGCAAATCGGTGGTTGCCTGTGCCAAAATTAATTGCTGGCTTTGCATTTCCTGAACCCTTGTATTTAAATCGATTTGTGATTGAAACAAATTGGCATTATTGGCAAGACCTAGTGCTTGCTTGTTTTGTATTAATTCTAATTGTTGTTTGCTTAAATCGATACTTTGTTGCAGCGTTTTGATGTATCCCTGTTGCCTTACCACGTTGTAATAATTGACCATTACATTGGCAATGGTATTTTGTATTTGGCTGTTTAAATTTTGTTCGCTTTGTTGTTGTAGTATTTCGAGTCTTTTTTTGGTTGCAACAACCCTGTAACCGTTGTACAGCAACATGGTGCCCGAAACGTTTGCAGTGAGGTTGTTGCTTGTAGCACCATCACGTGTAATCTCTGTTCCGGTATTTAATTTTTGATTGATGTTAACAACGCTTTCTTGATTAGAAGCAGTGGCAGCAATGCTTGGCAGGCCGCCGGCAACACCAATATTGTTGTTTATTTTATTGGCATCTGCTACATTTTTTGTAATTTGTATGTCAAAACTATTTTTTAATGCGAGGTTGATTGCATCTTGTAAAGTAAGTTCCTGTGCATTTGTTTTAACAGCAATTAATGCCAATAGAAAAAATAATTTCTTCATGTTTCTGTTCAATTTATTTCGACAAAAAACCAATGTTGTGCATTGATTATTCTGTTATATTTGTTTTTTTCGGTTCGTGCTTTCCGCTCATGTATGTATACACAGCAGGTATTACAAGCAAGGTTAAGAACAAACTAAAAATAATTCCGCCTACAATTACAATACCCAGTGGAATGCGGCTTGTGCTTGCTGCTCCGAGGCTTAAAGCAATTGGTAATGCGCCAAATGCAGTAGCCAAACTTGTCATTAAAATTGGACGAAGCCTTTGCTGTGCTGCTTCTAATACTGCTTGTCTTTTGGATAAACCTAATTCTCTTTTTTGGTTGGCAAATTCTACAATTAAAATCCCGTTTTTGGTTACCAAACCAATCAGCATAATCATTCCAATTTGAGAAAATATATTGATGGTTTGATTGAATAACCAAAGGCTGATTAATGCACCCGCCAAAGCCAATGGCACAGTAAGCATAATGGTAAAAGGATCTTTGAAACTTTCAAACTGTGCAGCCAAAACGAGGTAGATTAAAATCAATGCCAAACCAAATGCAAAGCTTGTGTTGCTGCTGCTTTCGGCAAAATCTCTGCTTGGTCCGGACAATGCTGTTTGAAAACTTTCATCTAATAATTTAGCGCCAATATTTTGCATGGCTTTTACACCATCGCCAATTGTTTTTCCTTCGGCAAGTGAAGCGCTGATTGTTGCAGCCTTGAAACGATTGTAGTGATACAGTGTTGGTGGATTGGTGCTTTCTTCAAATTTTGTAACAGCCGCCAATGAAATATTTTCGCCACGACTGTTTCGTACATACAAACTTGAAATGTCTTTTGGCGCTTGTCTGTCTTTATATTCAACCTGACTGATTACCTGGTATTGTTTGCCATTCATGGTAAAATAAGCAAGCCTTCTTCCGCTGAAAGCACTTTGTATTACTTCGGCAACATCGCTGATGCTGAGTCCTAAATCTTTGGCTTTAATTCTGTCAACCGTTAATTGTAATTCGGGTTTGCTGAACTTTAAGTTTACATCTACGTTGCTGAAAGTTTTGTCTTTTCTTGCTTCTTCTAAAAATTTGGGAATGGTTGCTTTTAGTTTTTCAAAATCTAAGTTTTGTAAAATGTATTGTACCGGTAAAGCCCCTCTGCTGCCCAATCCTACGCTGATTGTTTGTTCTTCTACCGGAAAAATTCTAACGTTATTTATTCTTGCTAATTTCTTTGAAATGTCTTTTGCCATTTCGCTTTGCGTTCGCTTTCGTTGATCAGGTTCTACAAAACGAATCCTTGCTGTGCCCGAGTTTACACCGCCGCCGCCAAAGCCCGGAATTGCAGCGAAAACAAATTGTTTTTCCGGAATGCTGTCGCTTAAAAAATTGGTGAGTTTTGTTCCGGCTTCTACCATGTAATCATAGCTCGCACCTTCGGGTCCGGTCATTTGAAAACGTACGCTGCTTCTGTCTTCCAATGGCGCTAATTCGGTTTGTAAACTATTGTATAAAAAATAAATTAGCGTAGCACAAACCAAAATAATCACCCAAGCCATCCATCGTATTTTCAAAAACCCTTCTAATAATTTTCTGTAGCCATTTTCCATGCCTTTGAAGAAAGGTTCTGTTTTGTCGTAAAACCAACCATGACCGGCTTTTTTTCTGTTCAAAACTACATTCAAAACGGGCGTAATTGTTAATGATACAAATGCAGAAATAAGTACTGCTGCGGCAACAACAATTCCAAATTCTCTGAATAAACTTCCGATGAATCCTTGTAAAAAAATCACCGGCATAAATACAACCGCCAATGTTATAGATGTTGAAATAACAGCGAAGAAAATTTCTTTGCTGCCTTCTAATGCAGCCTTGTGAATTGGCAATCCTTGTTCTAATTTTCTGAAAATATTTTCCGTGACAACAATGCCATCATCCACCACCAAACCCGTTGCGAGGACAATGCCCAAAAGCGTTAGTACATTAACACTAAATCCGGCAATATACATAATGAAGAAAGTAGCAATCAATGAAATTGGAATATCAATTAACGGACGAATGGCAATTAAAATATTTCTGAAGAAAAAGAAAATTACCAGCACCACCAAGCCAAAAGAAATCAACAATGTTTCTCCAACTTCTGCAATACTTTTTCTTACGTTGCTTGTGCTATCGATTAATGTGGTTAAAATAAAATCTCCTTTCTGTGTTTTTTTGATATCCTCTAGTCGTTTATAAAACTCATTCGCAATGTTTATATAATTTGCACCGGGCTGTGGCGTAATTGCCAAACCCACAGCAGGCACACCATTCAAGCGCCAACTTTGCTCATCATTCTCCGGACCAATTTCTACTTTTGCCACATCTGCCAAACGAACAATTCCATTGGCATCTTCTCTGATGATTAAATCGCTGAATTCTTTTTCTGTAGTTAATCTGCCCAAAGCTCTGATGGTTAGTTCTGTTTTATCGCCATACAATTTTCCCGAAGGGATTTCGACATTTTCTTTGTTCAATGCATTGCGGATATCGGCAAATGAAATATTGTATGCATTCATTTTACTTGGATCGTTCCAAATGCGCATGCTTGCTCGCTTTTGGCCATAAATATTGATGCTGCTTACTTCCGGAATTGTTTGCAATCTGTCTTGCAAAATATTCTCGGCATAATCACTTAATTCCAATAAACTTTTTGTAGGACTTTGAATGGCCATAAAAATGATGAAGTCACTATTGGCATCACTTTTAGCAACTACAGGAGGTGCATCAATATCCTGAGGTAAATTTTTTACTGCTTGTGCAACTTTATCACGAACATCATTGGCTGCGGCTTCTAATTTTTCGCCTACATTAAATTCAACTGTAATGTTGCTTCTACCAACTTGGCTTGATGAAATAATAGAACGAATTCCGGGAATTCCATTCACTGCTTTTTCAATCGGTTCGGTTACCTGACTCTCCACAATATCTGCATTTGCGCCAGCATAAGCAGTGCTGATATTAATCGTAGGCGGATCAATTGCAGGATACTCTCGTACTGCTAAAAAAGAATAGCCAACCGTGCCAAAGAGAACAATTAAAATGTTCATGACTGTTGCTAATACGGGCCGCTTAAGTGATAGTTCTGATATATTCATATATTCCTGTTCGGAAAATTATTTGATGATTTCTTCTGCTTTTTTTACGCTTCTTATTTTAACTGCTGCGTTGGGGCGAACGAACAACAAACCCGTTACTACAACCGAATCGCCAACATTTACACCTTTCAAAATTTCTACGCCCGATGCAGTGCGCATGCCGGTTTCAATATTTACAAATTTTCCTTTTCCGTCTTTTACAATCACCACTTTTTTAGAACTTGCTTCCGGAATGATGGCATTGGTTGGTAAAATAATATTATTGCTGTTGCCAGATTCTATCATCACTTTTACAAAACTCCCCGGCTGTATTGGAGCACCATTTAATGTTGCTCTAACTTTTAAATTTCTGGTTGTTGTATTGATATCCGCTTGTGTTGCAACAATTGTTGCAGATTTTTTAGCAATACTTCCATTGGTTATCACGCTCACGTTTGCACCCATTTTTATTTTATTGGCATACAATTCAGGAACTGAAAAATCAATTTTTACTTTATCTACTTGTTGTAAAGTTGCTAAGGTAGAAGCAGTGGTAACATAGCTTCCCGGACTTGTTTGTCTTAACCCCAAAACACCGCTGAAAGGTGCTTTAACATTGGTTTTTTCAATTTGTGCTTGTAGTAATACAATGTCTGCTTTAATGTTGTTTACATTGTTTAATGCAATATCATAATCGGCTTGGTTGATGCCGCTAATGTCTAATAATTTTTTAAGGCGTTGTTCTGTTTTTGTTGCCAATTCCAGTTGTACTTTGCTTTTATTTAGTTGGGCAGTTAATTCGGCATCATTAATTTTAGCCAATAATGTTCCTGCTTTAACAGATGCTCCATCTGGAACATTTAAATAGGTTAATCTGCCATTTGTTTCAGGATGAATTTCTACAAATTCGTTGGGGATTACAGATCCATTTACTTCAACCGTATTCATGAAACTCGTCTTTTGTGCTATCATTACATCTACAATCGTTGCTTGGTTTGGAGCTGCTTTTAATTTGGCATCTTTTTGTCTGGATTCTTTACAAGAAAAAACAACAAATGGAAGTACAAAAAGAATAATTTTTTTTCGCATTGATGAAGGAATTACCATGAATAATATTTGCTAAGATAAACTAAAAAGAGAAGTTCAAATGAAAGGAAAATATTGAAATTGTTTTTAGAATATAATTTGAGTTACAACAACTTCACCCAAACATAAACATCTAGTACTGCATTGTTTTTAATAGCTGCGTTTCTTTGAATGCCTTCTAAATAAAATCCGGCTTTTTGTAAGGCTTTCATGCTTGCTTTGTTGTGTTTGAAAACCCTTGCAAAAATCCTGTCAATTTTGTTGTTTTGTTTAATATGTGTTACCAAAACTTTGATTGCTTCTGTTGCAATTCCTTTGCCCCAATATGTTTCACCAATGAAATAGCCAAGTTCGACAGCATTTTTATAAACATCCTCCTGCATGTTCATTCCAATACTTCCTACAATTTTCCCATTGTAATGAATGGCGAATTTTGAAACGGGTGTTGTTGAACTTTCTTTTGCAATCCATTGCAGCGCATCCATTACTGTATATGGACTTGGAAAACTATCTAATACATTATTCCAAATACTTTTATTATTTGCAATTGCAGCAAGTTGTTGTGCGTCTTCTTTTTGCCATGGGCGAAGTATAAGATTGCTCATATAAAAAAAATAGGAATGAAATAAATAGTTACACCTTTTGCAAATAAAGGCAATAAAAAAAGGCTCCAACAGAAATGGAGCCTTGATTTCATAATTTATTATTGCAATTTATTTTTCAGCTGCTTCAGCCGGCACTGTTGCGCCTGCGCCACCTTGAATCTCTGCCAACTTCGCTCTTATTTTTGCTTCAATTTCATTGGCAAGTCCCGGATTATCTAATAACAATTGTTTTACACCTTCACGACCTTGACCCAATTTATTGGTATCATAGCTAAACCAACTTCCGCTTTTATTTACAATTCCCAGTTCAACGCCCATATCAATGATTTCACCAACCTTGCTGATGCCTTCACCAAATATGATATCAAATTCTGCAGAACGGAATGGAGGTGCAACTTTGTTTTTTACTACTTTCACTTTTACATGATTTCCTACAGCAGCGTCACCGTCTTTAATTTGTGCTTGTCTGCGAATATCTAAACGAACAGAAGCATAAAACTTTAAAGCATTACCTCCAGTTGTAGTTTCGGGATTACCAAACATAACACCGATTTTTTCTCTCAATTGATTGATGAAAATACAAACGGTATTTGTTTTATTGATTGTGGCAGTTAGTTTACGCAAAGCCTGACTCATCAATCTTGCATGTAAACCCATTTTGCTGTCGCCCATTTCTCCTTCTAACTCACTTTTAGGAACCAATGCTGCAACAGAATCTATCACAACAACATCCAATGCTCCGGATAAAATTAATCTGTCTGCAATTTCCAAAGCTTGTTCTCCGTAATCTGGTTGAGAGATTAAAAGATTATCTACATCAACACCTAATTTTTTAGCATAGCTATTATCAAAAGCATGTTCAGCATCTATAATAGCACACATGCCGCCTTTCTTTTGCGCTTCTGCAATAATATGAATGGCAATTGTTGTTTTACCACTACTTTCAGGACCATAGATTTCAATAATTCTACCTTTAGGAACACCGCCAACACCTAATGCTGCGTCTAATCCAATTGAACCTGTGCTGATGACTTCCATTTCTTTATCCGCCTTATCACCCATCATCATTACACTTCCTTTGCCGTAATCTTTGTCTATTTTATCAATAGTAAGTTTAAGGGCTTTTAGTTTTTCTGCGTTACTCATGTCTGATACTGTTTTAGTCTTATAAAATTAATTGAGGGTGTAAAAATAGGATGTTTTTATTATCAACACTAATTTTTTTAGTATTTTTTTGCTAAATTTTTTGTTGGACAGCTTTTTAGGCCGATTTTGCATAGAAACTATAAACTCAATAACCCCACTTTGTTCAAAGTATTGACCGGTTTATTATCCCAAAACAATTCAAAATCTTCTAAACCTGCGGTTTCATAATTTGCTTTTACTTGTTGTAAAGTAATCATCGGTTCGTTTTGAATAGCCGCTTTTTCCAAAATTTGTAACAGCCATTCTCCCTGGGCTTTATCAACTTTTATATTGACTGTTTCTTTTTTTGTTTGAAAAGTAACAGATGCCAACTCCCATTGATTTCCTTTTTTTGATTTGGTAATTATTTCCATTTCTGGTTTGTTCCCTAACCAAACAAGCTTGTTATTCGGCTGAAATGCTTGTGTTTCCTCATTTTGAAGGATGTTGATAATATAATCCGGTGCAATGGTAGTTTTGGGTGTTTTTACATCAAACCATTTGTGTAAAGGATCATCCAAACACAATCCGTGCATATAATTGAACAAAGATTTTTTTAAGCCGAAGCTAAATGTATCATGATCAGCCCCACTTGTATCTATATGATCTACATCATTATCGGCAAACGTAATTGCTACTTCTTTTGCTTTTGTAACGCCAAATTTTTCGGGGTTCAATCCAACCGGACTATGGGCTGTCATGGTAAACAAATGCCAAAATGCAGATTGTAATACGCCCGATTTAAATAACTGCCTTACCATTTCTAAACTATCAATAGTTTCCTGTGCAGTTTGTGTAGGAAATCCATACATCAAATATGCATGCACCATAATTCCGGCTTCTGTAAAATTTTTATTTACACGAGCTACTTGAGCTACGGTTATTCCTTTATTAATCAACAACAAGAGTCTGTCACTTGCAACTTCCAATCCGCCTGAAACAGCAATACAACCACTTGCTTTTAACAGCAAACACAAATCTTTGGTAAAGCTTTTTTCAAAACGAACATTGGTCCACCAACTAACTACCAACTTGCGTTTAATAATTTCTATTGCGAGTGCACGCATTAATGCAGGAGGTGCAGCTTCATCAACAAAATGAAAACCCGATTCGCCGGTTTGCGCAATCATTTGCTCCATTCTATCGCATAAAAGGCTTGCTGCTACTGGTTCGTAGAGTTTGATATAATCTAGACTGACGTCACAAAAAGTACATTTTCCCCAGTAACAACCATGTGCCATTGTTAATTTATTCCATCGCCCATTGCTCCATAAACTGTGCATGGGATTAATAATTTCAATGGCTTGTATATATTTATGCAAGAAAAAATCACTGTAATCCGGCGTACCAACTTCCCCTTGTTTATAATCTTTACAAGAAGCGTTATTTTGGTAATGCACTTTGCCGTTTACCAATAAATAGGTTCGTTTTAATTCCTCCTGTGTTTTGTTTCCTTCAATAAAACCAATCAAATTTTCTATTGGCGCCTCACCATCATCCAAAGTAATAAAATCAAAAAAATCAAATACTCGCTCATCTTTTAATGAACGAAGCTCAGTATTCGGAAAGCCGCCACCCATAACGGTTTTAAACGTTGGATAATTTTTTTTTATGTATTGTGCACAACGAAAAGAAGTATATAAATTTCCGGGAAAAGGAACAGACAATGCCACGATTTTTGGCTGCACTTCTTGTATTCTTTGTTCTAATATTTCAATCAACAAATCATCAATGTGGCTATAAGGCTGATGTAATGCTTCATATAATTCATCAAAGCTATTGGCACTTCTTCCAAGTCGTTCTGCATATCGGCTGAACCCGAATTTATCATCTACACATTCTTTAATTAAATCGCTGATGTCTTCTAAAAACATCGTTGCCAAATATTTTGCTTTATCCTGAACGCCCATGTTTCCAAACGCCCATTGCAAATCATCAATCTGCGCAAACCTTGATGCTTCTGGTAAAAAATTTCTACTGCAAATTAAATGTGCCAGTGTAGGATTCTTGCCTTGCAAAAATTCAATCACCGCATCTATCTCATGGATATATGCATCTTTCAAAGCAATCATTCTTTTTGCATTGTCTGATAGCGAAATCGATTGTTTATCAAGAGATGCACATTGTTCAAAAATATTTTGCAAGCCTTCTTTACAAAATAATTTCAACATCACTTCAATTCCTAAATCACTTTGAAATGAAGAAATATTTTTTGTATTAAGAAATCCTTTTAAATAAGCCGTTCCGGGGTAGGGCGTATTCAATTGTGTAAAAGGTGGCGTTATTAAATAAACGGTTGCAGGCAAAAGAAAATATTTAGACTGCGAAAATATTGTATAATACGGTAAGCCCTCTATTTTTATGCAATCAATCAATTTTATGAAAAATTTTTTTTTGCTGATTGTTCTCTCATCGCTTATTCATTTTAGTTATGCACAAACAATGATTCCTTTGTATGCAGGCAATATTGCCAATAGCAAACCTTGTGCAGTGCAGGAAAAAATTCCGGCAGAAGGTCGTGTGGCCGGCATTACAAAACCGATGCTATTTGCTTATTTACCGTTGAAAAAAGATTCATTAAAAACAGCTGTAATAATTTGTCCGGGTGGCGGTTACAGCCGATTGGCAATTGATCATGAAGGATTTAAAGTTGCAGAAGGTTTGAATAAAAAAGGCATTGCCGCATTTGTATTAAAATATAGAAATCCTATTGATTCGGCTTGCGTTGTAAACAAAGAGTTGGTGGCACTCGAAGATGCACAACAAGCTTTGATGCTTGTAAGATCAAAAGCGGCCGAGCTTGACATCAACTCACAAAATGTAGGCATGATGGGCTTTTCAGCGGGTGGACATTTAACATCTACCATTGCAACACACTTTGGAAACAATGCATTGCTCCGACCAGATTTTATTATTCTGGGTTATCCGGTAATTAGTTTTCAAGATAGTTTAATGCACAAAGGTTCTAGAGAAAACATGTTGGGCAAAAATGCCATGAAAGAAAAAATTGATTTGTACAGCAACGAACTTCAGGTAACAGCCAATACGCCACCTGCATTTATCATGCATGCAGCAGATGATAAAACAGTGAAAGTGCAGAATAGCATTTTGTTTTACCTCGCTTTGCTTCAAAACAAAGTTCCAGCGGAATTACATCTTTTTCAAGCAGGCGGACATGGGTTTGGTTTGTTGAACAAAGCCGAACCTTCGCCGTGGATGGAAAATGTATTTTTATGGATGAAAGCCAACCAATTTATGAAAGGCAATTTGTTGTAAACAATATTATTTTTTTGCCTTTGGCGTTACTTTTTTTGCTGACTTACTCGTTGTTGCCTTAGTTGATTTTGTTGGTTTTGCTGCAGTTTCAACTTTGGGAGTTGTTACTTTTTTTGTTTTTGGCGCTGCTTTTTTTACTTCGTTTGGTACAGTAATCATGCAGTTTTCGATTTGAAACTCCGAAACAAAATGATATCCATCTGCCGAATCATCATTTACCCATCTGCCATCATTTAACAAATAACGATAGCTATATGTTTTACCTTTTTCTAAAGGGACGATTGCTTTCAGGCTGCCATCTTTTTGCTTTTTTAATTTGATGGCGTTATTGATATCCCAATTATTAAAATCTCCTACCAATATTCCTTCTGATGCCGATGATACAATATTTGGAGAAAGTTGAAAAGTTACTTTAGTTGTCATTGATTTGTTTTTTATATAGAAAATTTTGAGTAGTCGCCTCTATATACGCATTTCATAAAAAAGTAACCCGTTGAAAAGTGATTTTTTATCCGAAATTTGTCTTCATTGAAAACAAATACACATCAATTTATTTTTGGCAATATCATTATTGAGTTGTGTATGCCCGATGCAAAAAGCATTCGGAATGATTACGAAACAACAAATAATAATAATACTCCATTTCCATTTTGGGCAAAAGTTTGGCCCGCATCTATAGGGCTATGTAATTTTTTGTCAGAAAATATTGAATACATTGCCGATAAAAAAGTGGTAGAAGTTGCAGCCGGATTGGGTTTGCCATCTTTGTATGCGGCACATGTTGCTTCTCAAGTTATTTGTAGTGATTATTTGCAACAGCCGTTGGATTTTGTAAACACATCCATTAAACTAAATCCATTAAAAAATATTTCAACAACGATTATCGATTGGAATTTTTTGCCCGATGATTTTAATGCCGATGTGTTGTTGTTAAGTGATATCAATTATGACCCTATTGTATTTGATGCACTTTATTTGATGTTGGATAAATTAATTCAAAACAATACGACCATTATTTTGGCAACCCCTCAACGACTGATAGCAAAATCTTTTATTGAAAAACTTGAACATTGGTGTATTGTAAAAACAACACAACTAGTGAATGATAGCTGGATAAGTGTTTTTGTTTTGGAGGGGTAATTGAATAAAAACATTCCAATTAATCAGTACAATCTTATAACAAATTTAGAGTTTATTAAATATATCATTAGTACTTTCGTATTTATTAAAACTATCTCATGAAAATAGCTTTGTCAATAATTTTAATTTTTTTAAGTACCTCTTCTTTATTTTCTCAAAAGAATAAAATAGTAAAAATAAATTCATTTGATATTGCTGAAGGATTTTTCAAAATAGAGTTTATGTATCCCGGTTATCTTGATGGTACGGTCCGTTTTAAAGACAACTCAAGCGGAGAAGCCAAAATGAATTACAACCTTATAACCAATCAAATTTATTTTCTTAATCCAAAGGGAGACACTTTAATTATTGCACATCCGGAAACCACATTGGATATAACCATAAACTCAGATACATTTTACTTTTACCAAAAAGGCTTTATTAAAAAGTTTACACATGATGTGAGTGGTCCTAACTTGTATGTTAAACCAAACATGAAATATATTGGGAAAGAAAAAAGAGGAGCATACGGAACCTATTCAGGAGCTACAGCAGCAAACTCACTTTCTACTTTTTCTACTGATAACCAAGTAACAACTTATTTAGCTTTAGATGAAAACTTGCTTTATGAAAAAGGGGAAGAGTTTTATTTATGCGATACTTTAAATAATTTATTTCCTGCAAAAAAATCAAGTTTATATGCTGCATTTCCTAGGTATGTAAGTTTAATCAAAGCGTTTATTAAGAAGACTAAAATTGATTTTTATAAAAAGGATAATCTGCTTGATCTGCTTGATTATATTCAAACATTAAGGAAAAGTTCCGTGCACCTTAAATAAATAGTTTTGACATATTGGGGCTTGAATAAAAAGGATCTCAGTTTTGTATATAAGTTAACTTTTATTTCTAATAACACTGACGCTTGGCGTAGTCTCTGACTTCGTCACCGTGTAAACAAATCTCAGATTTGTATCTTCAATTATTTTAATAGCAACGGAAGTTTTTGTTCAATCTTATTGCCCCGCTCAATGGCTGCGTGATGGAAGTGGTTAGCGACCGATGCAATCGGGACTAATAACGTACAGCACGAAATACAGACGGGATAAGCGTTACAGCCCATAGCCCCAAAATGTTTTTACTTTAAGTTGGTTGGTTTTATCTTCACCGCAATATGACGGGAATAAAAAATGTAGAAATTGTACAGGCAATTGTACACAAAGTTGGTAACCCAACAAGGGCGGAGGATTTGAAATTATCTTCGAATAGTTTGTTGTTGAATGATACAGATGTTCGTGATGTGTTGGCGCATTATTTTTTGCATCCTTTTAATGAGCACGAACAATACCATTTTACACACATCAGCAATGTGGCGATGAATGAGGTATATACTTATGTGCAGGAAATATTTGCCAACCCAAAAAGTTTTGTATCGCAAAGTGCATTGCTTGCGCATATTTTATACAGCAAAAGTAATCATGTAAAAATAAAAGAAGGCGAATTGTATGTGGTACAATTTAATGATGTGCTGTTTAACAACGAAAGTGTTGAAGCAATTGGATTATTTAAAAGTGAAAGCAAAGAAACTTTTTTGAAAGTGTTTCCGCATGGGCAAGGCTGGGAGGTGGCGGTTGAAGAAGGGATTGATATTCACAAACTGGATAAGGGTTGTCTGATTCTGAAACTCAACGCTAGTAAGGGTTACATCGTTTTGGCAATAGATAATACCAATAAAAACAATGATGCGCAATATTGGATGAAAGACTTTTTGCAAATAGAAAGGCTTGCCAATAATTACCATCATACAAACGATATGCTTAGCATGTGCAAACTTTTTATTCATAATGAAATGAATGAAAAATTTGAAGTAAATAAAAGTGAGCAGATTGATATGCTGAACAGAAGCATGGAATATTTTAAAACAAGGGAACAGTTTGATTTTGATGATTTTGCAAAAGAGGTTATTCACCATGAAGATGTGATTGATGCTTTTACACAATACAAACAAACTTATGAAAGCGCTAAGCAAGTTCAATTGGATGCTGCATTTGACATACATTTAAGTGCGGTGAAAAAGCAAGTAAAAAGTTTTAAAAGTGTATTGAAGCTTGATAAAAATTTTCACGTGTATATACATGGCAGAAGAGATTTGATAGAACGTGGGGTAGATGAAACAAGTGGCAAGAGATTTTATAAATTATATTTTGATGAAGAATCTTAATAGACCCTAATGGATAAAGGATTACAAGGCAAACCCGAGTTGTTGTTGGATTTGGTAAAAACAAAAATGCCTTTTGGTAAATACAAGGATCGATTGATCTGCGACCTTCCGGATGCTTATCTCGAGTGGTTTTCACGCAAAGGCTTTCCGAAAGGGAAGATGGGTGTGTTGTTGCAAACAATGCACGAAATACAACTAAATGGCTTGCAGGATTTATTAATTCCGTTGAAGAAAAAAACTATGCGGTAAACCATTAATATGAAATTTTTTATTCTTTTTTATATGATTTAAATCATGTACAAAATTGATTGGCGTAAGCATTCAAATTTTTAATTTTTAGCACTTTTATCCTCACAAAATAAATATTAAAAATTGGCTGTTTTACTTTTTTAAAAATTGATTTTATGTACATCCAAAATTTACAATCATCTTCTGCCGACGAAAAAAGTTATCTCAACATTATTGCAGATCAAATGGCCAAACTTACTTTTAAAGTAGTAGATGTACGTGGCATGATTGCTAAAAAACTGACAACAGAAGTTCCAGAAGGAAATCATCAACTAGATTTACAACTAGGCGAACTAGCAACAGGTAATTATATTATCAACGCATTTATGGGCGATACTTTTATTAAATCAATTCGTTTTCAGAAGCAATGAAAAACTACTATTTCCCCAAAAACATTTTAACCCTGTTCATTGCATTTTCACGGATATTCAAATAGTAAAAATTATAATCAGCAATGTGGTAATTTTTTGTTCTTAGTAAAAAGCTACCAAAAAAATGTGGCTTTTCTGCCCATAACACACCGCCATCAATGCTTGCACTTGTAACACCGGGAATCAGTTTATTAAAGTCCCTTAGAATGGCACCCGTATTTTTTTCTTTTGGTGCACCGGGTTGTGTAATATCCCAGGTTAATGGGTTAGTAACAACGGAAACAAAATTTTCTTTCAATACAAATGGTGGTTTATAATCTTCTTTGTATGTTCTCCAGGAACAAATGCATCCCGTTTGATTTGGATTGGCACATGGTTTTATTGCCTTTAAATAATCGGGTTCTACAGCCATTCCAATAACATAAGCTACTACTAGTTTGTTTTGTAAAGGTTTACCATCAAAAAATTCTTTTAGCAATCTTTTTGCGTGTGTACTTCCCTGGCTGTGCGAAGCAATGATAATAGGCTTTCCGTTATTGTAATGTTCTAAGTAATATTCAAAAGCGAGTTTAATATCTTCATAAGCAATATCAAAAGCTTTTACAGCGGCTGTATATTCCTCTGTTGATGTTGGATAATAAGCGTCAATATTTGCTTGTCTGTAACGAGGTGCAAAAATTCTTCCCGCTTGGTTGAAAACGCTTGCCTGGTATAGAATGCTGCTGTAATCGGTTTTTGCATTCAGGGTGCTGTCGTCTACGGAAGCATTCCAGCCGAATGGTTTTGCTTTATCCAGATAAGAAGTTGGATGGAGAAAAAAAATATCAACAGTAGAATCTTGAAACGTATTTTTTTGAAGCGGTTTGGGAATACTGTCGCTTGTATCATGCTTATAAGGATGGGCTGCCCAGTAATCTAAATTTTCATAATGTGGCTTTCCATCAGATGACTTGAATGTGTATTGACTTGCAAATTTGATATATCCTTTGGAACAACTTGTTGCTACAATAATGATAATCAAGAGGGAAAATATTTTTTTCATAAAATAAAGATGCGGAATATTTTTTATTTACTAAATGTGTTTGTACAACGGATGAAATATTTGTCTAAATATAGGTGATGTTGTAAAATAATTTTTCGATATTGCTTTTAATTAACACCTCATTTTATTTTGTTTTATCTTGTAGCCGCATAAAAAAATAATTGTCTCACATTGATTTTAAAACGACATATCCATTTTTTACAAGCTGTTTTTCTACACAGCCTTACTGCGTTTGGTGGTCCACAGGGTCATTATGGTATGATGTTGAAAACATTTGTAAATAATCGTAAAGACATTACAGAGGCAGAGTTATTAGAACTTGTTAGTTTTTGCAACATGCTTCCAGGAGCAAGCAGCACACAAACACTTGCGCTGATTGGTTACAAGCGTGGTGGATTTATTTTAGCCTTGCTCACTTTAATTGTTTGGGTTACTCCAGCTTGCTTGTTAATGGGCAGCCTTTCTTTTTTACTGGATTATTTTGCAGATAATTCTATCAGCACAAAAGGGTTAAGATTTATTCAGCCAATGGCAATCGGATTTCTTGCTTTTTCAGCTTATCGGTTGTTTAAAATTTCTATAACCAACACCATTACAACGGTTGTGCTGATTATAGCAACAGTATTTACTTTTTTATATTTTAAAACCCCTTGGGTTTTTCCTGCATTAATGGTTGCAGCAGGGATAGCAACCAACTTCAGCCATAAACGAATTCCGCAAAAAGAAGTGTTACCAAAAAAAATAAACTGGGGAAACTTAATTTTGTTTTTACTGCTTTTTGCAACTGCCGGTTATTTATCTGAAACAGCAACGAAACAAAACTGGAAGAATAGAAAATATATTAACTTATTTGAACATAGTTATCGTTTTGGAAGTTTGGTTTTTGGTGGGGGTGATGTGTTAATGCCAGTAATGTATGAGCAATTTGTAGTACGTCCGAAAAGCGTTGTCGTACTAAAAAACAAAAGAGATGTTTTGAAAATGAGCAGCGAAGACTTTCTAACCGGTTCTGGAATTGTACGCGCTATTCCGGGACCTGTATTTAGTATTGGGGCTTTTACAGGCGGTATGGTGATGCAATCAGAAAATAATACAATGTCTCAAATTACCGGGTGCTTTTTAGGTGCAGTTGCAATCTTTTTACCAAGTGCATTATTGGTACTTTTCTTTTTTCCGGTTTGGAATAATATTAAAAGATATGCGGTAATGTATCGGTCATTAGAAGGCATTAACGCAGCTTCTGTGGGTATTATGTTGGGCGCAATTTTGTTTTTATCTACCGCAAATTATTACCATACTTTTCCTGTCTCACATTTTGAATTTTTAGTGGATGTATTTGTAATGATTGGGGTATTTGTTGTATTGGCTTTTACCAAATTAAGAGCTCCATTGGTGGTTTTGGGTTGTCTTTTGTTGGGATTAATTTTTAATTTTTATTAAATACGTCCGGCCATATTACCAATATTTCTGTAAAAACAGATTGCTTCGTGCCTTGCAATGACTTTTTTTCAATTTGTGGAGCTACTGAATCATCTTCAATTCTGAAATCTATCCTTCTCTTTTGATTGAAGCTTGCACCATTTTTATTTCACCATAGCTTACGGCTTCACCAAGTTTTTCTTTAATCAGTGTCAAGCCAAGTGTTGTGTCATGGGTTTTTAATAACGGTTGTATCAAAGCTATTTTATCAGCGCTTACCAACGCCTCAATATCTAAAAATCCTTCTTCAATATAATGAGCCAAATGAGCTTCAATTGTTGCTGCAGCAAATCCTCTGATTGTGGCAATTTCTATTATTGTTTTTCCTTCTTTAAACAATGTATAACTTGCTTCTTTGGTGTTTGGTTTTGCAGTTGTTGATTTTTCTTTCTTTACCTCTTTCATGGGTTTCTCATGAATTAATGAAGTTAAATTTCGCTCATTAGAATATCGCTGAATAATGTCAATAAACAGCAGTCCGAATTTTTTAATTTTCGCTTCGCCAAAGCCGGTAATCTTTTTTAATTCCTGTAAATTTTGCGGCAAATAAGTTGCCAATTCATTTAGTGTTGCAGCATTTGCAACCATATAAATAGCAAGATTATGTTTATCACAAAGCGTATCTCTCATTTCTTTCAATTGCATATACAGCAAAGGATTTGGGCCATCTGTTTTTTTATAGTTCGTTGTGCTTGCATAAGCATTCACAGAAAATTTTGCTAAAATATATTTGTTCTTTTGTTGGTGAAAAGTTTCCACATTAAATCCATTGATACAAGAGGCAATTCCATTTTGTTTTGCAGACAATGCAACAAATATTTCTTCTAATAATTCATTGAATGTAGTGGCGTGTTGTTTGCTGTCTGTAGTTGCCGGAGAAGATAAAATAAATTGAGTAATCTCTTGTAACTGTTGTTCAAAATATATCGCTGCTTTTTTCAATCTTTCTTGAAGAGCTGTGTTGTTTTCCGGTAGGGTTTGTTGCGCTGATAATTGTTGTAATTGAAAATTAAATTTTATCGCCACTTCATTTAGCTGTTCCATTTTTTCATGAAGGGTATCTGCAAATGAAATGGCTTCGGCATTAAAATATGGCGCAATTTCTTGCAGCATTTGCTGAAAGGATGCTGTTTGTTTTTTAATTGGAGTAAAATCAAATAATCGAGATACAATCGTTGATTGATAATCGTGTTTTTCTCTTTGTAATGTTTCGGGTAATGGTGTGTTTTGTTGTTGTGCAGAATAATCAATAATGCGCTGATCTACAGAAAGACTATTTGTTGTTATTTTGCTTAGCAAAACCATTCCCGTCAAGGATGTGCATCTGCTCAATGCCACATATACTTGTCCCGGTGCAAATGCTTGTCCTGCATCAATGATGGCTTTTTCAAAAGTCAATCCCTGGCTTTTATGAATGGTGATTGCCCATGCAAGTCGTAATGGATATTGTGTAAATGACCCCACCACATCTTCTTCCAGTTTTTGAGATTGTTTGTTAAGCGAATAACGAATATTTTCCCAGCGATGTTTCTTTACTTCAATCGCTTCGGTTTCACCTTTGCATAACACCATTATTTTTTCATCTTCAATACTTTCAATGATTCCAATTTTGCCATTGTAATAACGCTTTGCTTTATCGGCATCATTTTTTATAAACATTACCTGACTTCCTAATTTCAATTGTAATGTTTCATCTGCCGGAAACATTTTTTCACTAAAATCCTGTTCTATGGCTGCTTTGTAAGTAAAGATTGGCGCTTTCAATTTTACCAATTCTTCAACGTTAATTGTATCGGCCTTGTGGTTGTGTGTGGTGAGTGTTATATAGCTATCTTCTTTCGGATTTTGGAAATTCGGATTGTATTGTTGGTGCAAAATGTCATAACCGGATTGGTTTAGTTCGTTATTGCGAACCTGATTGAGTACATTGATAAATCGTTCGTCTTTTTGGCGATAGATTTTTTCTAGTTGCACAAAAGCCGGCGTTTTTTGTTGGATTACTTTGCTGCTAAAAAAATAGGGCGTCTCATAATAAGGCGACAACAAGCTCCATTCTTCTTCTTTTACAACGGGCGGTAATTGCAATAAATCGCCAATGAACAAAACCTGCACGCCACCAAACGGTTCTACAAAATTATTTCTAAAATGCTGCAACACCGCATCTATCGCATCAAGCACATCGGCACGAACCATACTGATTTCATCGATTACCAAAAGTTCTAATTGTTGAAAAATTTTTCTTCTCTCGGATGAAATTTTTAGTCTGCCAATCAGTTGATGTTTATCCAAAGAATCATCTTTTTTAAAACCCCTTGTTTGTGGTATAAATGGACTGAAGGGTAATTGAAAAAAAGAATGAATGGTAACACCACCTGCATTAATAGCCGCAACTCCTGTGGGAGCAACAACAGCCATTTGTTTGATGCTGTGTTGCTTGATGTGTTTTAAAAAAGTTGTTTTTCCGGTACCTGCTTTTCCGGTTAAAAAAACAGAACGGTTGGTATAATTTATAAAATCGGCAGCGAGTTGAAAGTTAATATTCGATGGGTCGGTTGTCATATAAAATTAAAAATAGTGTATTAAATGTAAACGGATTTTTGAATAGAAAATATCTGTTGAATCTGGTTTTATTGGTGAACATTTTTTTTCTCACGGATAGCACGGATAGCACGGATCGAAATTGATTTTTATAAATTGCTTACAATCAAAAAAAATATCTGTGAGATCTGTTTTATCTGTGAGCAACGTTTTTTTTCTCACGGATAGCACGGATAACATGTATCGAATTTGATTTTTACAAATTGCTTACAATAAAAAAATATCTGTGAGATCTTTTTTATTTGTGAGCAACGTTTTTTTCTCACGGATAGCACGGATAACATGGATTGAATTTGATTTAGAATTAAATAGAAAAAGACACATAGCATACAAGCGCTATGTGTCTTAAGGGCAAATATGTTATTGAATTGGTTTAGGCTTTGTTTTCTTTACCAAACATCAATATTTCATTTACCTGAACTTCGGTAATATATTTTTTATTACCCTCTTTGTCGTTGTAGCTGCGATTGATGAGTTTTCCCTCAATAGCTACTTCGCTTCCTTTTTGCAAAAACTTTTCAGCAATTTCGGCAACCTTGCCCCATGCTACCAATGTGTGCCATTGTGTTTCTGTAATTTTTTCGCCCTTGGTGTTGCGATAACTTTCACTTGTAGCTACATTAAAGCGTGCTACTTTTTTACCTCCGTCTAAGGATTTTACTTCTGGGTTGTTACCTAAGTTACCAATCAATTGAACTTTGTTTTTTAATGCGTACATGGTTTTAAAATTTGTGCAGTGTTTGTTTTTTTAACTGCGGTGATTAATTTATTTCAATCAAATATTTCGGCGACGTCTTACCGATTGTTTGACAGGGCAAAGATGATATCACCAAAAAGGGAGAGTCGGTTTTTACCCGTTTACTTGTGATGTTAAGCGATTGTAAGCGTTTAAAAACGGGTAATTTTGTTGTTTTAACTGCCTGAAAGGCTTTGCTGTCAATAAATAGAATAAAAATTATTAATTTTAAATAAAATTTTACATGGAAAATAAAAACTGCCTTGCTTGTAATAAAATATTGAAAGGAAGAGTTGATAAAAAGTTTTGCGATGATTATTGTCGCAACAATTACAACAATTTACAAAAGAGCAAAAATCAAAATAGTGTGTATGTAAAAAATATCAACAACACATTATTGAAGAATCGTAAAATTTTGGAAAATATTTTACCCGAAACCGAGGAACTGATAAAAATACCCCAACAAAAATTACTGGATAAAGGCTTTGTGTTTAAATACCATACCCACACTTATAAAAACAAAAAAGAACAAGTTTATTTTTTTTGTTACGACTACGGTTATTTGCCTTTGGAAAACAATTGGCTGTTGGTGGTAAAAAGAAAAGAGGAGAAGTAAAAATTGATGTAACCAATTAAAAATACATTTGATAAATAATATTAAATATAACTATATAAAAAATACGCTACAGAGTAGCGGCCTAGATTGGCGTAGTCTTCCCAACTGCGTCAATTCGTCAACAAATCTCTAATTTTTTTCATCAACAACACTTTCTATCACTTTTGGAAAATGTTCATGTTCCAGCAAATGTATTTTAGCAGCTAATGTTGCTGCATCGTCTGTTTCATCAATGCTACAAGTTGCTTGAAAAATGTGTTCACCTTCATCAAAATGTTCATTTACAAAATGAATGGTAATGCCACTTTCTTTTTCTTTATTGGCAATTACGGTTTCATGTACTTTATTGCCATACATGCCCTTGCCTCCGTATTTGGGTAATAATGCAGGATGAATATTGATCATTTTATTAGGATATGCAGCAATCAGTTGTTGTGGAATCTTCCATAAAAAACCGGCAAGAACAATGAAATCGATATTCAAAGATTTTAATTCAGCAACATAAGCATCACCTCTAAAAAACGTTTCTTTTCCTATTAAAATGGTGGGAATATCATGATCGGCTGCTATTTTTAAAACGCCTGCATCGGGTTTGTTGCAAACAATAACGGCTACTTCAATCGTATTTCGGGTAGAAAAATATTCAATAATCTTGGCAGCATTGCTACCTGCACCCGAAGCAAAAATGGCAATGCGTTTCATTATTGAACTCCCCCTTTTATTTTATTCCAAATTCTGATTAAATAATTTTTGAAAAACCCAAATTGCCCCAACGGAATACTCATAATTAAAACACAAACAGGCCATAGTAAAGTAATTAATGGCACATATATAAGCCAATATGCTACACTTTTTTCGGTAAGTAAAAATCCAAGTAAATAGTTACCCAATCTTGCGCAAGAGCTACCTCCTAGGGCAAATGTGCAGAAGATAAGTGTGAATTGCAACCATCCTACTTTCCACTTTTGTTTTAGTTTATTGAACATGCATCGAAGGTGGAACAAAATTTTCAATTGAAAAATTTTAAAATCTTTTTCATTACAAATTGATGATTTCATAAAAATTACAGGGCAATTATTTTTACAAAAACAATCGATTCGCTGAAACCCAATACCAGTAAGGCTAAAAATTTTTTTTTAACATTGTGTTTTTGTCATCGTACTGCCATATTTTTGCACCCGTTCAAGGATATTTTTCCACACTTAGAACCACAGAATGTGAATATGATGAGTCACAGAAGTATAGCCAAAACAATTCTCTTAAGTACACTCATATTTTTGGGTGTGAGTTACAGTAATCAAAGTGCAGCCCAAGATGGGAAGGCTTTGTATACTGCCAATTGTGCCAGTTGCCACAAAATAGACCAGAAACTAACAGGCCCTGCTTTGATGGGCGTGGAGGAACGCTGGGGTGGGGATAGAAAAAAGTTACGAGCCTGGATTAAAAATACACAGGCTTACATGAAAGCCACCAATGATCCTTATGCAATTGCATTGTACAACGAATATGGCAAATCTGCCATGAACGTATTTGAAGGTGTAATTGATGACAAGCAAATTGACTTGGTATTAGATTATATCAAAAACTGGAAACCAACAGCTGCGCCAGCTGCAGGCGGCGGAGCAGCTGGAGAAGCTTCTAAAGCAGGTGACAGCGATAGTACCTTATTGTATGGTGTGCTTACATTAGTATTGGCAATAGTTGCTTTGGCATTATTGCAAATCAACAGTAATCTTAAAAAATTATCTGATGAAAAATCTGGAATTGATTCTCCAGAGCCGGTAGCTTTCTGGAAAAACAAAACCTATATCGCAATTGTAATCATTATTTTATTTGTAACAGGTGGTTATCTTACTACCAAAGGTGCTATTGATTTGGGTAGAAATAAGGATTATCAACCAATTCAACCTATCTATTATTCCCATAAAGTTCATGCCGGCATCAATCAAATCAATTGTTTGTATTGTCATGGTGGTGCAGAGCAAGGCAAACATGCCAACATTCCTTCAGTAAACGTTTGTATGAACTGTCATAAAGCTATTCAGGAATACAAGGGGGAAAAAATTGTTGATGAAGAAGGCAATGAAATCAACGGAACCGGAGAAATTAAAAAACTATACGAATACGCCGGATTCAATCCTGATAAAGCGAACGAGTGGGATGCTTCTAAAGCAAAACCAATTGAGTGGGTGAAAATTCACAACTTACCTGATCATGTTTATTTCAACCATAGCCAACACGTAAAAGCGGGTAAAGTACAATGCCAAACTTGTCATGGTGAAATAACTAAAATGGGTGAAGTAAAACAATTCACTGATTTAAGTATGGGTTGGTGTGTGAATTGCCATAGAGAAACCAAAGTGCAGTTTAAAGAGAATGGTTTCTACAGTATTTATGAAAAATTCCACAACGAATTAAAGAATGGAAAATTAGATAGTACGAAAGGAATAACTGTAGAAAAGATTGGTGGTACAGAGTGTCAAAAATGTCATTATTAAAGTTGGATTGTTGAATAGCTGTAGATTCTGAAAAATTTTACAGTAATATTTAATCATTCATTTATCGAATTATCACATTGAATAATTATGGAGAAAAAGCATTGGCAAAGTTTCGGTGAGCTGAATAACTCTGAAGCGTTTCAGCAATCTGCAAAAGATGAGTTTCGTGAAGAACTGCCTTTTGAAGCAGCGGATAATGGCTTCTTAGAAACCAAAGCACCACGCCGTGATTTCTTAAAATATTTGGGCTTTAGTACAGCTGCTGCAGCTGTTGCAGCAAGTTGTGAAGTGCCAGTAAAAAAGGCAATCCCTTTCGCCAACAGACCAGAAGATATCGTTCCTGGCGTTAGTAATTATTATGCAACTACTTATGTACAAGATGGTGATGCAGTAAGCATTGTAGCCAAAGTACGCGATGGTCGTCCAATTAAAATTGAAGGAAATGAAATGTCTTCAATTACCAAAGGTGGTACATCTGCAAGAGTTCAGGCTTCTGTTTTAGATTTATATGATGGAGCAAGATTACGTTTTCCTGCAATTGATGGAAAGGAAGTAACTTTTGAAGCAATGGATCAGGCAATTGCTACTGTAATGAGTGGTGTTTCAAATCCTGTGTTATTAACAAGCACTGTAAATTCTCCTTCATCATTAGCAGTAATACAACAATTTTTAGCAAAATATCCAACCGGTAAACACGTTACTTATGATGCTGTTTCATACAGTGGCATCTTGTTGGCAAATGAAGCCAATTACGGTAAAAAAGCAATACCTAATTATAAGTTTGATAACGCCAAAGTAATTGTAAGTTTAGGTGCTGATTTCTTAGGTACCTGGATTAGTCCTGTTGAATTTGCAAAACAATATTCAAAAGGTAAAAAATTATCTGATACCAATTTAGAAATGAGCAAGCACTATCATTTTGAAAGTGTAGCAAGTTTAACCGGTAGTAATGCCGATGAAAGATTTTTACACCGTCCAAGTGAAATAGGAGCTGTAGCAAATGCTTTATTGGCTGCTGTAAATGGGGGGTCTATCAATATTTCTGATAGTAAATTAAAAGCAGGAATAGAAAAAGCAGCAAAAGCGTTACTTGCGAATAAAGGCCAATCACTAGTGGTTGCTGGCAGCAATGATGTGAATGTACAAATTGTTGTAAATGCTATTAATGAAGCTGTTCAATCAAATGGTAAAACAATTGACTGGAGCGTTTCAAATACAGTTCGTGCGGGTATTGATGCAGAATTTGCAGCTTTAGTAGATGCGATGAATGCAGGTACTGTAGGCGCTTTAATGATCTATGGCGCAAACCCTGTTTATTCATGGGTTGATGCTTCGAAAGTAAAATCAGGTTTAGATAAAGTAAAAGTGAAAATTTCATTCAGCGAAAAAGCAGATGAAACAACACAATTGTGTAAATATGTAATTCCATCTCATCATTATTTAGAATCTTGGGGAGATGCTGAAATAAAAACAGGTCATTATTCATTTATTCAACCTACTATCAATCCATTATTCAAAACTCGCCAATGGCAGGACAATTTGTTGAAATGGAGTGGTGCATCGGTTGATTATGCTGTTTTTGTAAAACAATTCTGGATTGCAAAAGTAGGTAGTGAAAATGCCTGGGATAAATTATTACAAGATGGTGTAAATGTTGTTGCCGAAGCTAACGCAGGTGCTGCATTTAACAGTTCTTCTGTTGCTGGTGCAGTTGCAAAAATTACTGCATATAAAGTTAGCACTGGTACAGAATTACAATTGTATCAAAAGGTTGCAATTGGTGCGGGACAAGGTGCTTCAAATCCTTGGTTACAAGAAATGCCAGATCCAATAACAAGAGCAACATGGGATAACTACCTGATTGTTTCTCCTGCAATGGCTAAAACTTTATTGGGAATAGATTTAAGCAATAATGGTCAAGCAGATAGTTACGAAGTAAATCCTCCTAAAAAGGTTGTTTCAATTAAAGCAAATGGTAAAACAATACAATTACCTGCATTAATTATTCCGGGTACACATCCTTCAACAGTTGGTATTGCAGTTGGTTATGGTAGAGATGCGAAAGTTGGACGTGCTGCAATGGAAGATGAAACCAAATCAGTAGGTGTTAATGTATTTCCTTTAGCCGGAATCGTTGATGGAACTGTGAGTTATAATGTTAGTGATATTACTTTAACCGCTACTACAGAAAAACATCCTGTTGCTTTAACGCAAACACATAATATTTATGATACACCTCAAGGTAATCGTACTGAGGTGATGAAAGAATTGACACTTGCCGAACTAAAGCACAATCCTAAAGAAGTATTAGAAGAGAGAGAAAAGGAATTGGCACCTTATGGAGGTTTGGCAAACTTTAAAGAAGACGGAAGTATTTACAAACCAATTGACAAGCCTGGAATTAAATGGGGAATGAGCATTGATTTAAATGCTTGTAATGGTTGTGGTGCTTGCGTTGTAGCTTGTAGTGCCGAAAACAACGTATCGGTTGTGGGCAAGAGTGAAGTATTGCGTTTTCATGATATGGCTTGGTTAAGGATTGACAGATATTACAGCGGAGATGTTGAAAATCCAAAAGTAGTATTCCAACCATTGATGTGCCA
Organism: Chitinophagaceae bacterium; assembly: GCA_947488765.1. Classification (GTDB taxonomy): domain Bacteria; phylum Bacteroidota; class Bacteroidia; order Chitinophagales; family Chitinophagaceae; genus UBA1930. The sequence continues at coordinate 291,850 of CANLAE010000001.1, forward strand.
ACATTGTGACAATGCACCTTGCGAAAACGTTTGTCCGGTTGCAGCAACCAATCATAGCAGTGAAGGGTTGAATCAAATGACTTACAACCGTTGTATTGGTACAAGATATTGCGCTAACAACTGTCCGTATAAAGTACGTCGTTTTAACTGGGCTGATTATACAGGGGCTGATAGCTTCGCAAATAATCAAGGCGAGTTGAATGATACAATTCATTACATGAATGAAGATTTAACAAGAATGGTGTTGAACCCTGATGTTACTGTTCGTTCTCGTGGTGTAATTGAAAAATGTTCTTTCTGTGTTCAACGTTTACAAGAAGGTAAATTGAAAGCGAAGAAAGAAAGTCGTCCATTGAAAACCGGTGAAAATAATGAGTGGGATTTGAAAGTTGCTTGTCAACAATCTTGCCCTGCAGAAGCGATTGTATTTGGTAATGTGAATGATAAGAATAGTGCGGTTTCTATGCATAGAGGAACAAACAACAATCGTTTATTCTATTCATTAGAACAATTGCATGTATTGCCTAATGTTAGCTATATGGCTAAAGTTAGAAATATTGAAAGCGAAGTACACGAAGGTTAAAATTTTGTATTCAATGTAAAAGTTGAATGAAGAATAAAGTGTTGAAGTGTGCGACGCAACAAAAGGAACATAGTAGTTCACGAGCTCGGTTCATAAACATAAAAAATTCAGAATCTCCAACTAGAAAAATTGGGTTGGTGATGAGAAAAAAAGTTGATTTAATATGAGTGTAAAGTACGAATCACAATTAAGGGAACCATTGGTTTATGGTAATAAAACTTACCATGATGTTACAGAAGACATTGTACGCCCTATTGAAGCAAAACCCAGTAAACTTTGGTATATTGGTTTTTATATCTCTGTATGTTTATTGATGTTTGGTGTTTACAGCGTTTACCGTGAGGTGACTTATGGTATTGGGCAGTGGAACCTGAACAAAACAATTGGTTGGGGTTGGGATATTACCAACTTCGTATGGTGGGTAGGGATTGGTCATGCGGGAACATTGATTTCTGCGATTTTATTGTTGTTTAGACAAGGTTGGAGAACAGGAGTAAACCGTGCTGCTGAGGCGATGACCATTTTTGCGGTAATGTGTGCGGGTCAGTTCCCGATATTTCACATGGGTCGTGTTTGGATGGCATTCTTTGTATTACCTTATCCTAATAGTCGTGGTCCATTATGGGTAAACTTTAATAGTCCATTGTTGTGGGACGTGTTTGCGATTTCAACTTATTTTACAGTATCACTTTTATTCTGGTATTCGGGATTAATTCCGGATTTTGCAACTGTTCGTGATAGAGCAAAAACCAAATTACGCAAACATTTATATGGTGTTGCAGCATTTGGCTGGACTGGTAGTACTAAGCATTGGCAACGTCATGAGAGTTTATCATTGGTGTTGGCTGGTTTAAGTACTCCGTTGGTATTATCGGTACATACAATCGTATCTTTTGACTTTGCAACCTCAGTAATTCCGGGTTGGCATACAACTATCTTTCCTCCTTATTTCGTAGCGGGTGCGATATTCTCGGGCTTTGCAATGGTACAATCTTTAATGGTTGTGGTAAGAAAAGTATTTGGATTGACAGATTATATCACAATGGGTCATATTGAGGCAATGAATAAAGTAATTGTATTAACAGGATCAATTGTAGGTATTGCCTATTTAACTGAATTATTCATGGGTTGGTATTCTCAAAATAAATATGAGGGATACACCTTCTGGTATAGCCGTGCAAACTTATTCAGTCCTTATGGCTGGAGCTATTGGGGAATGATGGCTTGTAACGTATTGAGCCCACAAATTTTCTGGTTCAGAAAAATGAGAAGAAATTTATTCGTAACATTCTTCATGAGTGTGTTGGTAAATATTGGTATGTGGTTTGAGCGTTTTGTAATCATTGTAACTTCAATTTATCGTGATTATTTACCAAGTAGCTGGTCTGTGTATTATAGTCCTTCTATCTGGGAGATAGGTTTTTACTTAGGTACATTCGGATTGTTCTTTACTTGCTTCTTCTTGTTTGCAAAATATTTCCCAACTATTGCAATTGCAGAGATTAAGTATGTATTGAAAACAACTGGAGAAAGCTATAAGGATAACATGGCGACTATTGAGCAAAAACAAGCAGATGAATTTGCACATGAGTACGCACATTAAACCGTGAGAACTTATGTCGTTGAACATATGAATTTGAACTGATAACATTTGACTTTTGAATAATAAACAATATGGCAAAAAAGAAATTTGTAGTTGGCTGTTTCGATAACGAGGATGTATTATTTCCTGCAGTTAAAAAAGTACGAACTACCGGATATAAAATTAAAGATGTGTTCACACCATTTGCAGTACATGGTTTGGACCATGCATTGGGAATGAGAGAAACAAGTTTACACACAGCCGGTTTTATTTATGGTATTACCGGAACGACAACAGCATTGAGTTGTATCAGTTGGATTTTTACAAAAGACTGGCCTTTGGATATTGGTGGTAAACCACATTTCGCTTTACCAGCTTGGATACCAATTATGTTTGAGTTGACTGTATTATTTGCAGCAGTTGGAATGGTTCTTACATTTTGTTACTTATGTCAATTAGCTCCTTTTGTAAAAAAGCATCATTTTCATTTAAGAGCTACTGATGATTTGTTTGTAATGGTAATAGAATGTACAGAGAATACGAATACCGAAGATTTAAAAGCATTCCTTACCAATAATGGCGCAATTGAAACTGATGTACAAATGGCAGAAGAAGGTTGGTGGATAGGAAGATACGATAAGGATGAAGTATTATTTGAAGGAGCAACAGCATAAACAGTATATTTTTTATAACTAATTTGAAGATGAAAAAAATATCTATCATAGCATTTTTAATTACAGTAATTGCAATAGTTAGTTGCAGCGACATTAAGCGTAAACCGAATAGTATTTATATGCCCGATATGGCATATAGCAGAGCTTATGAAACGTATGCAGATCACAGCAATCTTGCAGATAAAGGAATTTTTTACAACAACCGACCTGTAAAAGGAACAATTGCACGTGGGGAAGAAATGCCTTTCCCGTTAGAAATGGATGCAAGTGGTGATACTGCAAATTACGTAGCATCAAAGTCAATTGTAAATCCAATTGATTCATTAACTAAAGCTGAAACAACTGAAGCAGAAAGAATATACTTAATCAATTGTGGTATTTGTCATGGAAAAGCATTGGATGGAAATGGTCCTTTGTATAAAGGTGGTGAAGGTCCTTATCCTGCAAAACCTGCTACATTAGTAGGTGATGCAAAATACGAGGCAATGCCTGCCGGTCAAATGTTTTATTCATTAACCTATGGTAAAAACACAATGGGTAGTTATGCTTCTCAATTGAGTAAAAAGCAACGCTGGCAAGTGATTGCTTATATCAAAGCAAAACAAAAAGCTGCTAAAGCAACTGCTGCACCCGCTACAGATGCAATGGCAACAAAATAAAAAGGGTACACATTAATTAGAAATAGATTTAATGAGTGTTACAACTCAGGCTGACAAGAAAAAATAATTTACAATGGCATCTATTAGACAAAGTTTTGAGATTCCCGGTAAAATGAAAACATGGTCATTTGCTTTAATGGGCATTGGCATCGTTGCATTAATTGCAGGGTTTGTTACTAAAGGAATGAGTAAGGATCACCATGAACAAGACATTTTTTTAGGAACATTAATGTATAATACGATATTCTGGACATTAGTTTGTAATGCCAGTATGTTCTTTTTATGTGTTACTACTATGGCTTGGGGTGGTTGGCAACAATCATTCAGAAGAATTCCTGAAGCAATCTCTACTATGGTGCCAATTTTTGGTGCTATTACTTTAGTAGTGCTTTTGTATGTAGCATTTTCTGGAAGTCATATTTATCATTGGACAGATACTGTTGCTGTAGCAAATGATCCGATTCTGAAAGGGAAATCCGGGTTTCTAAATATTAAATTCTTTACTATTTGGACAGTCCTAGCAATTGTGCTTTGGAGTTTCTTAGGTTGGAGAATGAGAAAATTAAGTGCGCAAGCAGATGAAGCAGCAATGGATGGTGAAACCGGAGCAAAATTTATTTTAAGCAATACTGTTCGTGCTGCAACTTTTTTAGTTTGGTTTGGATTAACAGTTGGTAGCACAGTACCTTGGTTGTGGATGATGAGTATCGATGCACATTGGTATAGCACCATGTACAGCTGGTACAACTTTGCAAGCACATTCGTTGCAGGAATGAGCCTTGTTGCATTATGGGTAATTTACCTAAAAAATAAAGGGTATTTAGAATATACTAACCAAGAACATCTGCATGATGTAGGTAAATTCATGTTTGCATTTTCTGTATTCTGGACTTACTTATGGTTTTCACAATACATGCTTATTTGGTATAGCAACCAACCCGAAGAAACAATTTATTTCAAACACAGAGTTCAAGGACCATACAAAGGAATATTCTTCCTAAACCTAATAATCAACTTTATTTGTCCTTTGTTGATATTAATGAAGCGTTCTGCGAAGAGAAATTACACACTTGTTACATTCATGGCAGTATTGATTATTTTTGGTCATTGGATTGATTATTACCAACAAATAATGGGAAGCATCAGCAAAGAACATGTAACAATGGGTTGGTTAGATTTTGGAATTCTAAGCTTATTTGTAGGTATGATGATTTTTGGAGTAAGCAAAGCATTGGCAAGTAAACCTTTGATACCTAAATATCATCCGTTCTTAAAAGAAAGTATTGTTCATCATACTTAATAAATTTTAAAATTAAATTCTGAAAATCAGAGATAGTTTTAAATACAAAATCGAAAGGATTTTTAATTGAAGAAAAGAAAATAGTTTATAGACCATGACAACTTTTTTAATCATAGCAGTAATCGTTTTATTTTTTGTAGTCGTTTTTCAGATTGCAAAAGTGAGTGAGTATGTATCTGTAATTAAAGGCGAAGAAAATGCCAGAAAACAAAACAATAAAATCAATGGATTTTTAATGCTTGCTTTTATGATACTTGGTTTGATTGGTGTTTGGTATTGCAACGAATTGTTGTTCAAAAAAACATTGTTGGCTTACCCTGCAGCTAGTAATCATGGTGAAAAAGTAGATGAGATGCTTTGGCTGACAATTTGGGTTACTGGTAGTGTTTTTGTTGCTACTCAAATTCTATTATTTTGGTTTGCATTCAAATATCAAGAGAGTGATAAACGCAAAGTTTTCTTTTTTCCGCATAGCAATAAATTAGAAGCTTTATGGACTGTAGTTCCGGCAATTGTTTTAGCTGTATTGGTAATTATTGGTCTTAAAAATTGGTTTTCATTTACCGGTGAAGCTCCAGATAATGCTTTGCAAGTTGAAGTGGTAGGAAAACAATTTGGATGGGTTTTCAGATATGAAGGAGCTGATAAAAAGTTTGGAAAAAAGTATTACAAATTAATTAATGATGTAGATAATCCATTAGGTTTAATATGGAATGATAATGCTGAATTAAATTTGAAGGATGATGAAAAATCTCATGATGATATTGTTTTAACCCAAACAATGTACATCGTAAAAGACCGTCCTGTAAAATTAATTATTGGTAGTCGTGATGTAATACATGATGTTGGGTTATCACATTTTCGCATGAAAATGGATGCTGTACCAGGAATACCAACTACTATGTGGTTTACTCCAAAATATACAACAACAGAAATGAAGAAAATTACCAACAATCCAAACTTCGCATATGAAATTAGTTGCGATCAGATGTGTGGTAATGGACATTATTCTATGAAAGGAAACATTGAAGTTGTAACACAAGCAGAATTTGATAAATGGATGGCTTCAAAACCAGCGGCATATGTATCAGCCCATCCTGAAAAAAATCCGAAAGCAGATTCAACAAAACCTGCCAGCGCTGCAATAGCAACCGCAGTAAAATCTGTAGTAAAAAATTAAGAAAAACGCAACTGTTTTACCAAATAGTTGTTATAAAAAAATAGAAGAAAATAATATTAATACAATATTGATATGAGTAACGAAGCAGTACTTCAGGCAGAGTCAGCGATAGCTACACACCACGAAGCTCATGGTGAACATCATGACCATCACCATCAAGAAACTTTCATAAGTAAATATGTGTTTAGCATGGATCATAAAATGATTGCTAAACAATTTTTAATTACCGGAATGGTTTGGGCGGTAATTGGTGGGTTAATGAGTGTACTTTTCCGCTTGCAATTGGGTTATCCCGATACTTCATTTCCTTGGTTGGAGGATTTGTTGGGTAAGTTTTGGGCTGAAAAAGGACATATCACAGCACAGGGTTATTATGCATTGGTAACAACGCACGGAACTGTGTTGGTATTTTTTGTATTAACTGCCGGTTTGAGCGGAACTTTCGCAAATTTCTTAATTCCATTACAAGTTGGTGCAAGAGATATGGCATCACCTTTTATGAATATGTTGAGCTATTGGTTTTTCTTTGCTGCAAGCATAGTAATGGTTTCATCCATTTTTGTAGAAACAGGACCATTCAGTGGTGGCTGGACAGCTTATCCTCCTTTATCTGCATTAGGAGACGCTTCTCCTGGTAGTAAAACTGGTATGGATTTGTGGTTAGTTGCTATGGCATTGTTTGTTGTATCATCTTTATTGGGTGGTTTAAATTATATCGCTACAGTATTAAATATGCGTACCAAAGGAATGAGCATGACTAGATTGCCATTAACTATTTGGGCATTATTTTTCACTGCAGTATTAGGGGTACTTTCTTTCCCTGTATTGCTTTCAGGTTTTATCCTTTTAATTTTCGATAGAAATTTTGGAACAAGTTTTTACTTGTCTGATATTTTCTTAACTACAACAAATACAGCTTTACCTAATGAAGGTGGAAGTGCAATTTTATTCCAACATTTATTTTGGTTCTTAGGTCATCCCGAAGTATATATTATCTTATTACCTGCAATGGGTATGGTAAGTGAAATATTATCTGTCAATTCCCGTAAGCCAATCTTTGGTTATATGGCAATGATTGGTAGCTTGTTTGCAATTGCAATTCTTGCATTCTTAGTATGGGCGCATCATATGTTTGTAACGGGATTAAATCCTTTCTTAGGAAGCATTTTCGTATTACTTACATTGTTAATTGCAGTACCAAGTGCTATTAAAGTATTTAACTGGCTTACAACTTTGTGGAGAGGTAATATTCGTTTTACACCTGCAATGATGTTTGCAATTGGGTTTGTAAGTTTATTTATTTCTGGTGGTTTAACAGGTATTTGGTTGGGTAACTCAGCATTAGATATTCACTTACACGATACTTATTTTGTAATTGCACACTTCCATATTGTAATGGGTGTTGCAAGTATGTTTGGAATGTTTGCCGGCGTTTACCACTGGTATCCTAAAATGTATGGCAGATACTTGAATACTTCGTTGGGTTATATTCACTTTTGGATTACAATGATTGGTGCATATTTAATTTTCTGGCCTATGCATTACGAAGGTTTAGCAGGTATGCCTCGTAGATATTATGATTACAGTATCTGGGAAAGTTTCAAAAACTTCGGTGAATTAAACAGATTCATCAGTACCGTTGCTATGATTGTATTTGCTGCACAGATATTATTTATCGCAAACTTCTTCTATAGCATTTGGAAAGGAAGAAAAGTAACTACTTTAAATCCATATGGATCAAATACATTAGAGTGGACTACACCAATCAATCCTGGTCATGGTAACTGGGTAGGAGAAATCCCTGAAGTTCATCGCTGGCCTTACGATTATGGTAAAGACGGGAAAGAATATACTTCTCAAACTACACCGGTAGGAGCAGATGAAAGTCATCATTAATCATCATTAATGTACTGTGTAAATCCTTATGCAGTTGAACAATACTTTGCAATGCTCCCGAATATTCGGGAGCATTATTTTTCTAAATATATAATGAATAAAAACAACGCATCAATCGCATCCAAGCTCAAAGATTATAAAGAGCTCACCAAGTTTACACTAAGTTTTACGGTGGTATTTACTTGTGTTATTTGTTATTTATTAGCGCCCAATGTTATCAGTTATAATTGGAAGATGATTGGATTGTTATTTTTAGCAGGCATGTTAATTACCGGAAGTGCAAATGCTATCAATCAATCTGTAGAAAAAAATTCAGATGCACTGATGAAACGTACCGCCAACCGACCAGTTGCAAGTGGAAGAATGAGTCAAAAAGAAGCCTTCACTTTTGCGGCTATTGCTGGTATCATTGGTGTATTGATGATGTGGTATTTTTTTAATTTATCCTCAGCGTTAGTAAGTGCATTCAGTTTGTTTCTGTATTCTTTTATTTACACACCATTAAAAAAAATAAATTCAATTGCCGTTTTAGTTGGTGGAATTCCTGGTGCATTGCCTTGCTTAATTGGCTGGGTGGCTGGTCAGGATGACTTTAGTGCAGGCGGATGGATATTATTTGGCATTCAATTCATTTGGCAATTTCCACATTTTTGGGCAATTGCCTGGGTTTCTCACAAAGATTATACAACAGCCGGTTTTAAATTATTGCCAAGTAATGAAGGACCCACAAAGTTTACTGCTGTTCAAGCGATTATGTATAGCGTATTGATGTTGCCAATTGGTATTTTACCACATTTTATTGGATTAACCGGTACAATTAGTATGTGGGTTTTGATAGCTTGTAATCTTTTTATGGTTATTCAATGTGTTCGATTATATTTTGAAATGGATGTTAAGGCAGCAAGAAGAGTGATGTTTAGCAGTTATATTTATTTACCAATTGTTTTTTTGGCTTTGTTAGCAGATAAACTTAATTAAGCCATTAGTATTTAGTTATTTAACAGTAAAAATTTATTTTTCAAATACAAAATATATGAGCACTTCAACATTGAATGAAAAAGGAAAAAGAATTCACCCCCATAAATTTTTATTATGGGTAGCTATGGGAAGTATTTGTATGATGTTTGCGGGATTGACTAGTGCATACATTGTAAAAAGAAATCAAAGCAATTTTCTGGAATTCAGTTTGCCATTGGTTTTTTGGTACAGCACATTAGTCATATTGGCTAGCAGCCTTTCTATACAATTGGCAGTGAAGAGTTTTAAGGCTCGGGAAATGAGTCGGTATCGTATTTTAATTACAATAACCGCAATCCTTGGTGTTGGCTTTGCAGCTCTACAAACAATGGGTTTCATGAATTTAGAAAGTCATGGAATTCATTTAACCGGGCCAAAAAGCAATGCATCGGCATCTTTCATATTAATTATTGTAGGGTTACATGCACTACATGTACTTGGTGGCGTAGTGTCATTATTGGTGATGTTTTTGAAAGCCTATTTTAGCACTACAAAAAACTATAGCAGTATTCCTATTGAAGTAGTGAGTATTTATTGGCATTTTGTAGATGTTTTATGGTTGTACTTACTTGTTTTTTTTATATGGATTCGCTAAAAAAATAATTATTATCTAATCATCTAAAAAAAGTTGAAGTTTATTCACCTTTTTTACCCATTACACAATACTTTTGTAAACGAAATTTCATTAGTCAATATGCAAACTGCAACAACAGCAAATCCCAAATGGTGGAATGGTGGCAAAAGCCCCTTTAATGTAGAATACGGAAAATTAATGATGTGGTATTTTTTAATGAGCGATGCATTTACATTTGGTGCATTCCTTATTTCTTATGGCACAATTCGTTTTAGTACAAATGGGTGGCCCGACCCCAACGTAGTATTTCAATCATTCCCATTTTTAGGAAGCGGATTGCCTTTGATGTTTGTAAGTTTAATGACTTTCATCCTAATCATCAGTTCAGTAACAATGGTATTGGCTGTAAAAGCAGGTCATGAAAATAACAAGCAAAAAGTTGTTACTAATTTAGTATGGACAATAATTGGGGGTATTGCGTTTTTAAGCTGTCAGGCTTGGGAGTGGACACACTTACACCATGAAGGTGCTTGGTGGGGTGCTAATCCTTTCTTAAATGCAGATGGTTCTCAGTCGTCTACTAATTTTACCAATTACTTTTTTACCATAACAGGCTTTCACGGTTTTCACGTATTTAGTGGTGTAATTATCAATATCATCATGTTGATTATGACATTGAATGATACATTCGAAAAAAGAGGCCATTATTTAATGATTGAAAAAGCAGGATTGTACTGGCACTTTGTAGATTTGGTTTGGGTATTTGTATTCACCTGTTTTTATCTTATTTAATTTAAAAATTTCTTCAAAATAATTATATGGAACAATCAGAAGTAGTACAGTTAGAACATCACGAAAATAAAAATGAAGTAAGAAATGTAACCATTATTCTTACCATCTTAACAATAGTTGAATTAGTACTTGGATTTTGGATGATGAAAATAGATCAACCTAATTTAAGACTTGCTATTAAAGGATCAATTGTGATTTTAATGCTTGTTAAGGCATTTTATATTGTTGGTTATTTCATGCACTTGAAACATGAGATTAAGAATTTAATAATGACCATTATTGTTCCTTTAATGTTGTTCGTTTGGTTTATTGCTGCCTTTTTATACGATGGAAATTCATTTAAAAATCTTCGAAATAATTATGATCCTCATTTTAAAGAGAAAAGCACTCAAAAAGTTGAAGCGAAAGAGCATAATGCAGAACACGGCGCAACTACACATGATGCAACTGAGGAGCATAAAGAGCACTAATTTGTTTTTCTAAAACATAAAATTAGAATATCAACTTTTCTAACCATTGCATGCAGCAATGGTTTTTTTGAACTACACTGATTATATCATGACTAAAAAAGCAGTATTAGCCTTATTAATTGCAGTAATTATTCCTGTAATCTGTTATTTATGGCTAAAATCAGCTAGTGATAGTGCTGTTACGGTTCCTAAAAAATATTTTTTTGATTCGGTTATTACAAAAGAGGTAAATGGAAAAATAAAGTCTGATACGATCTGGCATAAAAGTGCAAACTTTTCATTAATCAATCAGCTAGGAGATACAGTACAATTGTATAGTATTAAAGGCAAAGCAATTGTAATAGATTTATTCTTTACAAAGTGTGGCAGTATTTGTCCTAGACTTACCAATAGTATGTCCAAACTACAACAGAGTTTTATAACCGGAGGAAATGTGCGTCAAAAAATTGATACCTCTGTTGTTCAGTTTATTTCATTATCAATTGATCCGGAAAGAGATTCTGTTTCAGTGTTAAAAGAATATGCAGACAGGAATGGTGTAAACCCTGATAATTGGTGGTTACTTACCGGAAACAGAGATACTATTTATGATTATATTTTCAATGAACTTAAAATTGATAAGCTTGTTAAAGAACCAGTGAGTCCTGATTTTCCGCATACTGCAAGGTTTGTTTTGTTGGATAAAGATTATGTGGTAAGAGGCAGATTGGAACAGCCATACAGCGGATTAGATTCTGCATCACTTGGGGCATTATCAAGAGATATTGGCTTGTTAATGTTAGAAAAAGACAGATCAAAACGAAGTACAATATTCACTCAAATTATTGATCTGAGTTGGTTATGGCTTTTGATTGTGGTATTAGTAACAGGCTTTGTTTGGTATATGAGCAATAGAAGAAAAATTAATGGTTAGATAATTCAGTTCATTTGAATGATATTTTAAAAATGCGTTTTAATTAAATATTTATGTTACAACCGTCTCTTAAAAAAAATGATAGCCGAGCAAAGTTGCTGATTGGCATATTTTCATTCGTCGTTTTTGCAGTTGTGGTAAGTTTAGGCAAAATACAACTCAAGGTAGATTTAGGATTTAATGTACACGTATTTGCCACCATAAATGCATTCATCAATTCTGTAATTGCAGTATTATTAGTATTGGCATTAATAGCGGTTAAAAACAAAAACTTTTTATTGCATAAAAGAATGATGATGTCTGCATTGTTGCTATCAATTTTGTTTTTGGTAAGTTATATAGCACATCACTTATTTGCTGGTGAAACTAAATTTGGAGGAGAAGGGGTTTTAAAAACAATCTATTACATTATACTGATAACCCATATTTTTTTGGCGGCAATTATTTTGCCTTTTATTTTATTTACAGCTTATCGGGCATTAATTGGGGAGTATGAAACGCATAAAAAATTAGCGAAAATCACCTGGCCATTATGGTTTTATGTAGCAGTTACCGGTCCTATAGTTTATTTAATGATCAGCCCTTATTATGGGTAATTATTATTTTGGTCCGAAATAATAAAAAGACTTAGAAAGATAATTCTTTACTGGGATCCCAAAATAGTTTTTCAAAATCAGCTATTGTTTCTTTTACAATTTTGATTTCTTCTTTTTCTAATAATTCTTGCATTTGGGTTGGTGTGATGAAATGTGCTTTACCGCTAAGCATTCCGTTTCTGTTTACTACTCTGTGCGCCGGTACATAAGGCAAAACAGAATGCGATCCATTCATTGCCCAACCCACCATTCTTGCACTGAGTTTTGTGCCTAAATAATTGGCAATAGCACCATAACTTGTAACCCTTCCTTTGGGTATTTGTCTTACAACATCATACACATCTTCAAAAAAGGAATATTCTTTTTTGAATCTTGGAAGTGACAGATTATTGGTAGCATTTTTCTTTGCCAAAATGAAAATAATTTGACTTAAAAGTAAAAGAAAGAAGCGTATAGCTAGTTAGAAAGGAGACAGAATTTTTTTTAAAACAATGTATTGAATTTTTTCAAAATAATATTAAGCAGAAAGTTTCACTGCATCCGCATTGCGTATTTCTAAAGCAATACTTTTTTTAGGTTCGGGTACCGATTCAAAATCAAAAGGGCAATGTTTGCAAGCATGACCACAGCAATAGCCCTTTTCCAGGTGATACTTTTCAGTAAGTACCATAAATCCATCTTCATAATAAAAATCAACCCCTTCCACTATCTGATTGTTCATGAATTCGCTCGTTTAATGTAACATCTAACAATGTGGGCAGCACTTTGTTTACTTTAAACTGTAAATAGTGTATTTTGTTGCTATTGGCAATATCCAATTTTTCATAATGTGTTTGTATGGCAAGTTCTTTTGAAATTGTCGTTTGGCGATATGCATCATCAAAATCTACTTCACATTCCAATGTATATAAATCAATTATTGTTTTGGTAAATTGATATAAAACTGGGCTGTCTGTTTTTAAATGAACTATTCCATTCGCTTGCAAAAATTGTTGATACAATCGTAAAAACTTAGGATGCGTTAATCGCTTTTTTGCTTTTGACATTCTCAATTGCGGATCAGGAAACGTGATCCATATTTCAGCTATTTCATCTGCCGCAAAGTAATCTGTAATTTTATCTATTTCAGTTCTTAAAAAAGCAACATTATGTAGCCCTTCATCAATTGCAGTTTTTGCTCCTCGCCAAATCCTATTGCCTTTAATATCAATACCAATAAAGTTTCTGTCGCTGTACATACTTGCTAATCCTGTAGTGTATTCTCCTTTACCACAAGCCAATTCTAAAGTAATTGGATTGTTATTTTTAAAATAAATATGCCAGTTGCCTTTCATGTTTTCCGGATATTCCATCACATTCGGAAATGCTTTGATTGCTTCAAAACGAATTAATTTTTTTTGCCCCATATATATCAAAGATAATTGCAGAATTTTATAAAATATTTTCCAGCTCTTTTAAATGAAAAACTTCATGCGTGGATTTAATATGTGGTTGTGCATTGATATGGTTGACAAAAATAGTATCCATTCCAGCATTTATTCCGCCTTGTATATCAGCATCCAAATTATCGCCAATCATAATACTTTTATCTAATGATGCTCCTGCTTTCTGCAAAGCAAAATCAAAAATTTCTTTATTGGGTTTTAAGCTATTGCTCGCCTCAGATGTAATAACGTGTTTAAAAAACTGTGTGAGATTACTATTCCGAAGTTTATTGTGCTGCACATTTTCAAAGCCATTGGTAATAAGATGTAAGTTGTAATTTTTATTAGTCAAATAAGTCAAAATTTCTATAGTGTGTGGAAACAAGTTTTTCTTTGTTGGTAATATTTCTAAAAACCTTACCGACATTGTTTTGCTCAATACTTCATCGGCAATTTTATAATCCAATAAAGTTAGCCACATTCGCTTCCAGCGTAATTCATCTTGTTTGATAAAACCCTTAGTATATCTATCCCACAAGCGATGGTTGTGGTGACTATATTGGTTAAAAAAAGCATCAAAATCATCAACCCCTTTTGCAAGCAAGTTTTGCTCTTCATACAAATTATGTAAAGTTTCTTTTGAGTTTACTTCAAAATCCCAGAGGGTGTGGTCTAAATCGAAAAAAAGATGTTCGTAAGGCATGAGCGAATGTATGAATAACAAAAAAATAAAAAAGGTATAAATTGAGAGGCTATAATAAATCTATATTACATCAGTTTAGCCAAAGGCATATAATGAATTTCTAAATTATTGTGATTCTTATGATGGATAAGATAAGTGTATAACAAACGTTCAGATAAGTTACCAAAAATGCGTATCTGACCAGCATCTTTTGATGGAATTAAATCTTTTTTTACTTCCAGTAAAATGTTGAATAAGAAATGCAGGTATCCATCCCAAAAACCCCAACTTGCAATTAACATATTGTACCACGAGCAAGTAATGCCGGAAGATAATTGATTGAAGGCATCCTTGTAATCGGGATATAATTTTAATAATGCTTGTTCCATTAAATTCCAAGATTCAGCATCATGATCTTTAATGTATTGTATTTTGATGCTGCATTTTTTTAGCTTTATGTACTTGTAAGGAACAGGACTAATTACTTTACCGGCTAACAAATTTGTTTCAATTTCCTTTTGCGGTTTATCAGTAAATACTTTTTTAAATGCTTTTGAATGGTCCTTGAAAATATATTCTCTTTTGAATGGAATTGAATAGGCTGGCGAATAAAAATATCTTCTGTAATGACATAGACCCCAAAATGGTAATTGTTGAGCCGTATGATTTTTCCAAATATAATATGCGACTGTAAGTTCAGAAAAATTTGGGTTCCATTCTGAAATATTGATACCCGTATTATCTCCTTCAATTCCTAAATCAAAATTTGCCAAAGCTTTACCTGCTTGAATCGGATGTATGTAAGGAATTGCAGGAATAGTAAATCCCTGTTGAAAAAAAGCTGAAAATATGGTAAAGGAATTATTTGAAGAAGCGGTCATGATTAACTTTTGCTGATAACAAATGTATAAAATCAATTTTAAAAAATTCAATCCGCTATTGTTATTTACTATTACCTTTTCAAAGAAACGGTTGTAACAGCAGATTGCTAATAAAATTATTAGTTAATTTACCGTTCATTTGAGTTTATTTTTTTAAAAACAATTCATGTAAAAGAAATCAAATACAACCACCGAATTAACTTCTATACCTGATGAGCAAATTTTTCAAGCATATTAATTTACCATTATTTGCAATCATTACTTTGATTGTAATGCTTGTTGGTTTGTTGTTTAGCAGAGCAGTCTTGTCTATTACACATATTATTTGGTTATTTTTTGCTTTGGCTTTTTTGAAAAAAAATCAAATACAATTTGAAAAAGAATTGTTTATCTGGAGCATAGCGCCATTGTTTTTATTTTGGCTGGGAGCCTTGCAATCATTGAATGATTTAAAATCATACGATTACTTATTAAGCCTGTCTACTTATTCAGTTGCTGCAATTACAATTATTGCTGATAAATCGGTTTGTATTAAATTAATGATTGCATGGTTGGTTATTTGTTTGGCTAGTGTTTGTTACCCACTCTTCCATTTTTTAATGCATATTCAAGAAACGATAGATGCATTTGGGAGGGGGCAAAGTATGGTAACTCCAATGGATACAGACCATGTAAGATATAGTTTGTTTATTTGTTCGGCTTTGCCAATTATCTGGAAAATGAGTCAGTGGAGTAAGCTTCGAAAAATTATGCTCAGCTGTTTGGTGGGTGTGATTGTATTGTTTTTATCTGTAAGAACCGGTTGGGTTGCTTTACTGATTCTAACAACTATAATTGTATTTACACAAACTTATAAAAATGTACAATCATTTTTAATTCAAGTTGCTGTAATCTTTGCTATACTTGGCTCAGCTTATTTTATTTTCCCAACTATTCAACGCAAAATTGATTATAGTATTTATGATTGGAAAAATTCAAAAAGTACTACTTATCAATCAAATTACTCCGATGCAACGAGGTTTGCAATCAATAAAGTTTCGTATAATATTATTGATAAAAATCCAAACGTACATGTTGGATGGGTTAATATTCCTAAAGCAATTGAAGCTGAATTTTCAATCCAATATTCTAATGTAAAACCCACTTACAGTTGGCCCTTTAATCAATTTCTGTTTTGGTATATTGGCGCAGGTTGGTGGGGTTGTATGGCATTTGTTGTATGGCTGTTATTTCCAGTTGCTATTGGTATAAAGCAAAGAAATACGATGTTAGTAGCTTGGCAATTGGTTGTGATTGCGTCTTGCTTTGTAGAAAGTACCCTAAACTTTCAATATGGTATTTTTTTGCATGCCTGGGTAACTGCATTTTTATGGAAGAAAGATGCAGCATAGTTTTGAGTCAAATCTATCAAGTTGCGTAAATAAATAATTATAAATAGTTCAACTCATAGTTTTAGTTACTTTTGAATTTTTATATTGACAATATATTATTACATACATGAAAAAATATTTAGGGCTTTTAAAGTATAGCAAACCATACAGGACAAATATTTTTTTATATTTTCTTTTCACATTGCTTTCAATAGTTTTCAGTGTTGTTTCTATTGGGATGCTTTTTCCTTTTATGGATATTATTTTTACAGGTGGGGCATTGGTTACACAAAAACCGGAAGCCGCCTTAAATGCTGCTTCTATGCTGAAATCACTACAATATTATTTATCACAAATCATTATCGCCCACGATAAATTATATGCACTTGGTGCTGTTTGTATTTTTATTATTGTTTCAGTTTTTTTAAAAAACTTGTTTGTTTATCTCACTTATTATGCTATGAGCCCCATACGTAATGGCGTGATGGTACAAT
The DNA here is from genome assembly GCA_947488765.1 of Chitinophagaceae bacterium. Taxonomy (GTDB): domain Bacteria; phylum Bacteroidota; class Bacteroidia; order Chitinophagales; family Chitinophagaceae; genus UBA1930. The sequence continues at coordinate 308,937 of CANLAE010000001.1, forward strand.
TGAGAAATGATATTTATAACAAAATTCTCAACTTACCAATTGGCTATTTTACAGAACAACGTAAAGGAGATTTGATGAGCAGAATGACAGAAGATACAGGTGAGCTGGAAGGGGCTGTTGCCAACACTTTGATAGGATTAATAAAAGACCCGATTACAATTATTTTCTATCTGTTTGTGCTGTTATTTTTGAGTCCTAAACTTTCTTTGATTTTGTTGATATTACTGCCAGTAGCAGGTTTTATTATTGGCAAATTAAGTAAGAGTTTGAAAAGAAACAGCAACCTTGCTGCCGAAAAATCGGCGGAAGGTTTTGGCATTTTAGAGGAAACACTTTCCAGTATGCGAATCATCAAAGCCTTTACCGCAGAGGATTTGATACAAAAGAAATTTGTTACTGTTAATCAGGAATTATTTAACATCAAAAATAAATTGAATTACAGAAGAGATTTGGCAAGTCCGGTAAGTGAATTGCTTGGTATTGTTGTATTGTGTGTAATACTTTGGTTTGGCGGAAGTATTATTTTACAAAATAAAGATCTGGGACTTAGCGGTCCTTCATTTATTGTTTATATCGCATTGTTTAGTCAAATTATTAGTCCTGCAAAAAGTTTGACTACCGCATTTTATAGCATGCAGCGAGGTACTACCGCACTTAACAGAATAGATCAAATAATGCAAGCACCCAATACAATTATAGATAAACCGGATGCAATAGAATTGAACAGTTTTAAAAATTCTATTGAATTTAGAAATGTAAATTTTTATTACAACGATACGCCCATTTTAAAGAATATTAATTTAGTAATAGAAAAAGGAAAAACCATTGCATTCGTTGGAAGCAGCGGTGCAGGTAAAAGTACTTTAGCTGATTTGGTGCCTAGATTTCATGATATTTCAGGCGGTGAATTATTGATTGATGGCGTAAGTATAAAAAACTATACGCTTAAAAGTTTACGACAACAAATCAGCATTGTTACACAAGAGCCTTTGTTGTTTAATGATACCATTTATAACAACATCACTTTAGGCAAACGAAATGCTTCTAATGAAGAAGTTGAAGATGCAGCTAAGGTTGCCAATGCGTATAATTTTATTGTTCAAAAAGAAAATGGATTCCAATCAAACATCGGTGATCGTGGCGGCAAATTAAGTGGCGGAGAAAGACAACGATTAACTATTGCAAGAGCAATCCTAAAAAACCCACCGATTTTAATTTTAGATGAAGCAACATCAGCATTAGATACCGAAAGTGAAAAGTTAGTACAAGATGCTATTAATAATATGATGCAAAACAGAACAAGTATTGTAATTGCACATCGCCTTAGTACTATACGACATGCAGATGAAATTATTGTTTTGAAAAAAGGTGAAATTGCTGAAAGAGGCACGCACGAAGGCTTGTTGGCACAAAATGGTATTTATAAAAATCTTGTAGAAATGCAAGAGGTGAAGTAATATTGGTTGAGTTATAAACATTAAAACACATTACTGAAAACAATTCAGTTAATTTAGCAGCATCAAATAACTATGGCTACAACCCTTTGTTTTGACTTTGGTAATACCCGATTAAAAGTGGCAGTATTTCATGATGCTGAACTGCAAACTGTTGTGGTATTGGACAACGGAAGCATTGATGCTATTCAGAATTTGATCAATCAATACCAGCCACAACAATCTATTTTATCTTCGGTCATAAATCATGACACCCAAATTGAAACAATCTTAGCGCAACAAACTAAATTTCATAAACTCAATCATACCAGCAAATTACCTATTACCACTCCTGTTGGAAAACCTGAAACTATTGGTGCAGATCGATTGGCATTGTGTGCAGCTGCTGTTCATTTATATCCCAATCAACACAATCTTGTAATAGGTTTGGGAACATGTATTACTTATAATTTTACCAATAAATTTCATGAATTTTTAGGAGGCAGCATTTCTCCCGGAATGCAAATGCGTTTCAGGGCAATGCACGAACAAACTGCTTTATTGCCTATTATTGAGCCTGCTTACGATTTTCCATTGATTGGCTATGATACCAAAACCAATTTGTTAAGTGGTGTATTATTGGGCATGGCAAAGGAAATTGATGGAATTATTGACGCTTATTCGAAAAAGTACAACAATTTTAACGTGCTAATAACAGGGGGAGATATTCCTTTTTTTGTGACTCACCTTAAAAACAAGATATTTGCCGACCCTTATTTAATTTTTAAAGGACTTTATGCAATCAACGAGTACAATTTATAGAGCAAGTTTTTTTTTAATTTGCATTATATTCATTACATCTGTTTCCGCACAGGAAAATTCTCCCTATTCACGTTTTGGATTAGGAGATTTCACTTATAGCCAACATGTAGTTACAAAAGCAATGGGTGGTGTAGCAGTAGCTTATGCAGATGGTCAGATTGTGAATTTTTCAAATCCGGCTTCTTATGCTAATTTAAAAATTGTTACCTACGATTTAGGGATAACAATTGACAGCAGAACATTAAGAAGCAATACGCCTCTTTCTAAATACAATTCTACCAATTTTTCTCCAACTTATTTGAGTGTTGGGTTTCCTATTGATAAAATGAAAAATATTGGTGCTTCATTTGGATTTAGACCAATTACCAGAATCAATTATTCTGTTGTAAAATCTGAAAGACTAAGTAGCGTAAGTTCAAATGACAGCATACAAACCGGTTTTGAGGGAAGTGGAGGGATGAATCAGTTTTATTTTGGATTAGGCAAAAAATGGAAAAATGGATTAAGTATTGGGTTTAATTCGGGTTATAATTTTGGTAAAAGAGAAAGCAACACTAAGCGTGCATTTATTAATGATACCGTTGCTTTTTACAAATCAAATTACAGCACAACAACATCTTTCGGTGGCATGTTTGTTTCGGGAGGTTTTCAGTTTGAAACATTGTTAGATAGTTCCAAGGGATATCGTAAGGGGATGAAAGATAAATATTATCTAAGATTGGGTGCAAATGCTTCTTTAGGTCAAAAATTAAATGCTTCCCAAAATATATCTAAAGAAACCTATGAATATGATAACTCAGGAGGCATATTTAAAGTAGATAGTGTTTTTTCGAGTAGCAATAATAAAGGATCTATTACAATACCTACAACATATACCGCTGGGGCATTGATACAAAAAACGGCAAGCGATGCATCAGGGGTTTATGATATATGGACTTTTGGAGCAGAGTTTACAACAGCAAAATGGAGTGAATACCGTTTTTACAATCAAGCAGATGCCCTAATTAATACATGGCAAGTGAGAGTGGGGGGAAGTTGGGTTCCTGATCCAAAAAGTTTTGACAATTATTTCAGTAGAATCAATTATAAAGCAGGCTTCAATTTTGGAAAAGATTATATCAATGCCGATGGCAAAGAATTAAAAACGTATGGCGTTAGTTTTGGATTAGGCTTACCGGTTCGTCCGGCAAGATTCAGCTACCAGTTTACTACTATCCATACTGCATTTGAATATGGAAAAAGAGGAAGTGCAGTAAATAATATCACCGAAAATTATTTCAAACTTTCATTTGCATTAAGCATTAGTGATATTTGGTTTATTAAGCGTAAATATGATTAATTCAACAATTAATATAAAAGCTTTTACAACAGCCTTAATTATGGGCTGTTTTTTTATGATTGGTTGTGAAAATAAAATTGAGGTAGTACAAAATCTTGGTAAAAAATCAATTGGGATTGAAGAAGGAAAAAATATTGAAAGTTATTTGAGTCAAAGTGGTAAGGTTAAAGCAAAGCTAACAGCCCCATTAATGTTGAGGTATTTGTTAGATACACCGAAGGTTGAATTTCCTGCAAATATGCATGTAGATTTTTATGATGATACTGCTGCAATTGAAAGTAAAATGGATTGCAAGTATGGTAAGTATTTTGAAAATGACAATAAAGTGTATTTGCGTGACAGCGTGGTAGTATTTAACAGAACAGGAGATACACTTTGGACGGATGAATTGTATTGGGATCAGATCAGGGGAGAATTTTATACAGATAAATTCGTGAGAGTAAAGAAAGGTTTCAATGCAAATTATATTTTAGGGTATCATGGTTTACGAGCCGATCAGGGATTGAATAATATAACTTTTTTCAATATTGGCGAAGGCTCTTATATGCTTGTTCCGGATAGTACTTACTAAACTTTTTTGCAACAAAATTGTTCCTATTTTTCTTGATTACAAACCTTAAAAAAACATACAAATGGAATATAGAAAAATGGGTAAAACAGGCTTGGAATTGAGTGTTCTAAGCTTTGGTAGTTGGGTTACTTTTCACAAACAAATTGATGATAGCATCGCCGATGAATTAATGGGTATTGCGTATGATAATGGTGTCAATTTTTTTGACAATGCAGAAGTGTATGCATTGGGTGAGAGTGAAAAAATGATGGGCAGAATTTTAAAGAAAAAAAACTGGGAACGTAGTAGTTACGTTGTAAGCAGTAAAGCATTTTTTGGAACAAAAACAGGCAATACTGCAAAACCGAACCAAAAAGGATTGAGCAGAAAACATTTGGTAGAAGCTTGTAATGAAGCATTGCAAAGGCTACAGGTTGATTATCTTGATTTGTATTATTGCCATCGTCCCGATAAATCTACACCAATTGCAGAAGTAGTTTGGACAATGAATCATTTAATTCAACAAGGCAAAGTATTGTATTGGGGAACAAGCGAATGGAGCGGTGTAGAAATTATGCAGGCGCATGCAATTGCAAAAGAGTACAAATTAATTGGCCCTACTGTAGAGCAACCACAATACAATTTATTTGAAAGAAATAAAGTTGAAAATGAGTATTTGCAAATTTTCAAAAATGAAGGTTTGGGTACAACAATCTGGAGCCCCCTGGCTGCAGGTCTTTTAACAGGAAAATACAATGAGGGCATTCCTACAGATAGCAGATTGGCTATTCAAGGGTTTGATTGGTTGAAAGAAAGATGGGTGAGTGATGATAAAATTGCCAAGGTTAAATCTCTGGCATTATTGGCTAAAGAATTGAATGTTACTTTACCAGCATTAAGTATTGCATGGTGTATTAGTAATCCAAATGTTACTACTGCTATTTTAGGAGCTACTAAAGTTCAGCAATTAAATGATAATTTAAAAGCGTTGGAAGTAGTTCCGTTACTTACAAAAGAAGTGGTTGAAAAAATTGAATCAATCATGCAAACAAAACCAAAGTTGGCAGATTTCTAATAGTTAGACTCCGAAGTAATTTTTTGCTTCGGAGTTTTTATTTTGATTAATAAGTTGGGCAACGATAAGAAGAAAGATTAAAGCTGATTCCAATTTGCGCAGTAGCGTAGCCATCTTTTTGTAAGCTATTGCCACGCTGTCTTCCTTTAATACCAGAAGATACACCCCATTCATAGCTTCTGTCCTGCAATAAGAATCCTACACTTGAATTTCCATTGGCATCATTAGGAAATGCATCGGGAGCATAATTACCGCTTACATCGTCTAAATAATCGGTAGTTGTAAATCTGTATGAAAGTTCTCCAAAAATATTTATCTTGTCCGAAATATTATATTTCATACCAAAAGCTAAGGGAAAGCACATAGCCATGGTTCCGTAAGGATTTAAGTTGGGGTAATTTATTTTATCATTTTGACCTTCGGTGCCTAATGGCCTTAACATATACTGTGTACCATTTAAGTAGGCATAAGGGTCATAAGAAAATACGCCAATACCCAATGAAACATAAGGAGTAAAACTATACTCTCTGAATCCCGGCTGAAATCGGAAAAAATTGAAACTTCCGCTAATATTTAATTCCCACAAATCTGTATTAAAACTTAAGTTTCTAAATTTTTTAGGTCTATCATTAATGTAACTACTATACTTATCAGCGTACCCCAAAAAACAATAATTAGCACCTATTTTTAAACCAACATAATTATTAAACTGTTTTTGAAAGTATGCGCCCGCTGCAAGTTTTGGTTTTAAATTATAAATTTTCATGCCTGTAGTTAAATCTCCAAAATAATGACCTGCGCCTATACTCACACCAAATTCACCCTCATGTACATAAGTATCTAATCCTTGCGCATTGCTAAGGAAAAAAACAAATGCTATACCTGTTGTTAATATAATCTTTTTAAACATAACCTTTATTTGCTTCTGATTAATAACGAAAATGCTGCATTTTATTATATTATCAAAAGTTAATTCTTTTTAATTTAAAAAACAAGATTTTAATTTCTTTTATCCATACCCCAGGTAAGTTTATTTCTTAGGGTAGATAAAAAACTGCCTTCATTTAACCTCATCAAATGAATATGGAAATTTTCTTTTTTTACAGCTAGTTGAATATCTTTTGTAACAATTTCTTTTCGGGCATCCATTGCACAAATAAACTCTTCTGTTCTTCCTTCAATTTCAAATGAAATTATATTATCGTCAGGCACCACTATGCTTCTAACATTTAAGTTGTGCGGAGCAACAGGCGTGATTACAAAACTGGAAGAATCTGGAAAAAGAATGGGCCCATTACAACTCATATTGTACCCTGTGCTACCTGTTGGTGTTGCAACAATTAAACCATCTGCCCAATAAGAGTTTAAAAATTCCCCGTTTAAATAAGTATGAATTTTTATCATCGGACTAGTATCTCTTTTGTGGATTGCAAATTCATTGAGTGCAAATGGAGCATCGCCAAACAAAGGAATATTCGCATCTACATGTACTAATGTTCTTTTGTCAATTACGTAAGTTCTGTTGAGAATGGCATCTACGGCTTGTGTCAATTCTTCTTTATTAATGTTTGCTAAAAAACCAAGTCGTCCAAAATTTACTCCTAATAAAGGGATACCAGTATTTTTTACCAGCGTTACTGCATCTAACATAGTACCATCACCACCTAAGCTAATCAAGCAATTGATCGTTTGATCCAAATCAGCAGCTTTTTCAAATGTTTCAAGTTTGTGTTTAATACTCTCAGGAATAGTATAAATATCTATCAATTGACGAAAAACGACAATTTGAATTTGATGTCTTGACAACTCTTGTAATAAGTATTGAAAAGAACTCTCTTGTTCAATATCAAGACCCCTGCTATAAATTGCTACTTTCATTAAAATAGTTTAGTTCAACTTTTATTCTCCGGAATATATTTCCAAATGAATAATTTTAAATTTAGTTTAAAGATACTCACTGATATTTAAAAATCACCTCTTGTTCTAAACGCAAATCCTTTATCGCCATATTGATTGAAACTATATTCAATTCTAAATACAAAATCATAAATAGAAACAATATCTAAGCCAATGCCTGTTGTTGGCAAAAAGCTATTTGTATAACTCTTAATATTTTGTTGTTTGTTGTATGTATAGCCCACGTCACCAAATGCTTTTAGGTAAAATGTAAAAGGTATTTTGTCGTGCGTTTTTGTTTTGATAAAAGGAGGTCGAAAAACATAAGTAAATAACTTTCTGTATAATGTTGTATTACTAATGAATCCTGCTGTGCCGTCAATTACATAAGATTCCATTCCTCTTAAATAAAAATCACCATAACCCATCAACCCTCTGTTATAATAAGGCTGATCGTCACTCATTCTTACCACACCTACGTTGTGTAATTGGATAAACCAATTTTTAGAAAGTTTAATTGCATTTGTAGCTTCAACTGATAGGGATAACATATTCATTTTGCTACTAAATCCACGGTTATACAAATTAACTTCATACATAAATCCTTTTTTTGGAAACGGAATATAATCTACCGCATAGTATTGAAGACTTGCACCAGCATCAAAAAAATTAAGCGAGCTATTAGCTGTAGGAAAGTATTCGGGGTTTAGTTTAAGTATGGTATCATTTACATTATCTCTTGTATATCCAATACGTGCACTAAATCGGTATTTTGAATCCGGTCTGTAAGAATAAGTAAAACTACTTCTTTGAAACTCCCTGATAAACTCTGGCAATTTAATAAAGGCTTGTTTATTATCAAGGGTATTATAGTTCATTTCTCTTTGTCGTGAGTAAATAAAATTAACTGAAAAACCATGTTTCAAACTTTTATCGGCAAATGGTTGATTGTATCCAAATGCTACTTGCTGATTGTAACCGTTTACTAAATCAATATTCAATTTATCATTTCTGCCACTTACATTATTATGAAAAAATTTTAATCCATAATTTACCCTTTCTAAATTTCCACTTTGGTCAGACCACCATTGATTAAAGTTTCTATCTACCAATTTAAAATAGGGTAATGGAAATAAATACCAGCGTTCTTTTACATCCACATTGATAGTTACAACTCCGCTAACTAAATTTGATACATACACAGTTACATCAATGAACAATGTAGTATTCATAATTTGATCCTTGGCCAATTCTAGTTGTTTTGTAAGTGCTTTCGGAAAAAAATAATTACCTTCTTTAAATGGGATTTCTCTGAAAACAATATAGCTTTTGGTTCTTTTATTGCCGGATAATTTGATGCTTCCAATTTTAAACTGAGTAGTTGAATCGGCTGAAAGGAGTAGTTTTGAATAATCTACTAAATCAGCACTTAATTGTGCATAGCTAATGTTAACTATACAACAAAAAAAGATGGATATAAAAAAGAATACACGATTCATCAACTTTTAAAATTCTATTTGAGTATGTAAATGTAAGAAATTGCTGAGGGCGAATCAAGGGTTAATGAAAAGCAATTATTTAAAAACAGAATAAATGAATTTATATGTTTAAGTAAAACATGAATTCATTATAATTTTCTCTCAGTTCATTGGCATATTGTTCAATACCAAAATAGTATTTTACGGAGTATTCGTACCGCTGAAGGGTTGCAATAATATCACTGATTTCAGATTTGTTAATTTTTATAGAAACAAGTAATAAGCCGGTTTCAGCATCTGTACTGGTATTCAATTGTGTAATATAGGCATCATTGGTTTCTATTAATCTGCTGATTTCTCCAAATGAAAAATTTCGTTTCTCAATTTCTAAAACAATAATTCCACCGGGCTCCTCATTTCCTAAAAAAGTAGATACTTGATTCATCAATGTTGTTATTGGAATGATACCAACCATTTCAGACTGTTCATTAACAACTGCAACAAATGAAACATCAAGCTGGGTAATTACTTTTATTGCGGATAAAAAATAAGCATCTTCATTAATTGATGCAGGTATAAAGTATTTTTCAAGCGTTTCAATTTGAATATTTTCATCTAATTCTAATAAAGTTTCCTTGCTTAAGATTCCTTTAAATTTATTTGATTCAAGTACAGCTATGTGCAACAAATCATTGTCTTCCATTAACTGTAGTGCAAATGAAATAGTATCAAAAAAATTGACAGAAGGATACTGAGATTGTATTAGTTTGTTTGCTAGCATTAATTAACAGACTATAATTTTAACCTAAAAGTTGCAGCAGATTAGTGCTTTGCTAAAAATTCTTCTAATATTTTATTAAAAGCTTGCGGTACCTCCATCATTGGTGCATGACCACATTTGTCAATAAAGTGTAAATCGCTATTGGGAATTAATTTATGAAACTCTTCGGCAACAAATGGAGGAGTAATAATATCATTTTGACCCCACACAAGCAAAGTGGGTTGTTTTATCTGATTTAATTCTTCCCCTAAATTATTGCGAATTGCACTTTTTGCAAGGGCAATTATCTTTATTACTTTTATTCTGTTGTTGGTAATTTCAAATACCTCATTCACCAATTCTTCAGTTGCAACTGCCGGATCATAAAAAGTAAGTTCAGTTTTTTTTCTGATATATTCTTTATCTCCACGTTTTGGATAGGTATCGCCCATTCCGTTTTCAAATAAACCACTACTTCCAGTAAGTGTAAGTGTTTTAACTCTTTCAGGATGCTTTAATGTATGCACCAATGCTACGTGACCACCCAATGAATTTCCCAATAAATGAATATTTTGGTAATCCATTGTTTCGATAAATCTATGAACGTGCTTTTCTAAACCGCCTACAGAGGTATGAAACAAATCTAAATCAAATAAAGGCAAAAGCGGAACAATCACTTTATGGGTATGCCTAAAATGCTCTACTAAATCAGCAAAATTACTCAATGCACCAAAAAGGCCATGCAGCAACATCAACGGCTCACCTTCGCCCTCTTCCAAATATTTAAATTTATCGTGTTGTTTTATTTCGTAATTCATTCGCTTTACTTAATAAGGCTGTTTTGTCTTGTTTACAAATAAAAGGAAAATTAGGTATATTTCATCAGCCTAAGCTTGTTGTTTACACAAGATTAACCTGAACATTGGCTAAGATATCCTTTTTATAGTTAATGATTACGTTTATTTTAGCTTAAAATTAAGGCGTTTGTTTTTGCATCAATAAAAAAGAAAATATAAAACCTATTTTTTATTATTTTATACTACTTTGACTTAGTCGCCATAAGGGTAAAAAAATGGTCTAATTGAATAAATAATCCTTTGAATGTTGGTATAATAATTCCGAAACTATCAATAATTTTTGGTGCCCAGGGTTGTATGAATCCATAGCATTTTGATGTGCCAATTGTTTCGGGTTTCAGTAGTTGTATTTTGTCGGCAAAAAAAAGTAGGATACTTAAAATTGTTGTATATAACGCAGCATACAATACAATTCCGGCTAGTTTGTTTGCCCAGCCCATGAGTGCAATTTGGGCAATCTTTTCAATCATTTTTGCGCCCATTTTTACAAGCAATATTACTACAAACATTACGAGTGAAAATGAAAGTATTGGTAACCATTTCCCATTCAAGTGAGCATTGTTTTCTAAATAAGCAGCAACTACAGCACTTAATTTTATTGCAGCTACCAAACCAATAATGATGGCTAAAAAAGAAAACAATGCAACAATAAGCCCACGGCTATAACCCTTGATGATAGCAATTATTAAAAGGATTAGGAAAATTCCGTCTATCATCATATTAACAGTTGTTATTAATTACTTAACAATTGTTTTACTGCTGCACTAATTGCTTTACCATCTGCTTTACCTGCCAGTTGCTTACTTGCCACTCCCATAACTTTTCCTAAATCGGCAGCAGATACAGCACCCACTTCTGCAATAATTACTTTTAAACTTTCAATTAGTTCAGCTTCGCTCATTTGTTTTGGCAAAAACTTTTCAATGATTGCAATTTCTTCTTGTTCCTTTACTGCAAGATCCTGACGGTTTTGTTGGGTAAAAATTTCCAAGCTGTCTTTTCTTTGTTTTACCAATTTCTGCAACAATTTTAATTCTCCTTCTTCGGTAATTATTCCATTGGCACCTGGATCAGTTTTGGCTTTAATTATTTCAGCTTTGATAGCTCTTAATCCTCTCAAACCAGCTTCATTCTTCGATTTCATGGCATCTTTCATTTCAGCCATTATTTGTGTTTCTAAATTCATAATAATCAAATTTAACTATGTAAACGTAATTTATAATTAGGCTTTGTTTTCTTTTAATTGCTGGTCTTTAAATTTTTGATAGAAGTCTTTCGCAAACTTCTTTAAATCATTGACCATTTCAGTATTGTGTGTGGCTCTGTTGTAACTGTCGGCCATACCCATAAATGTTTGATAGAAAAAATCTGCCATCTCATCTACCATCATGTCTTTCGTCCACAAGTCAATACGCAAAGCACTTTTATCAGCCCCATCCCAAAATGAAACCATCATTGCTTTTGCTTTTTGTAAACTATCGGCACTGCTGTTATCTGCTGTCCAAATAATTTGTTCAGGTACTTTTTCATTGTCTAAATGAACGTCTATTTTAATTGTTGATTGATGCATTTTAATTTATACTTTCTGTGAAAAATTTATTGTTTGGCAAATGTAAGCGAGATTATTTTTTTGTAATGATTTCAATTTTTTTCCAAAGCTGTTCTGCTGAGGCATCCCAAGAGAATTGTTTTGATCTGATTAATCCTTTTTCAATAAGATTACTTCTCAGATTTTCATCTTTATATATTAGCATCATTTGTTTTGCCAATTCATCAACATCATTTGGGTTTGCATACAAAACTGCATCACCTCCAATCTCAGGCATACTACTTGTATTGCTTGTAATAACAGGGGTTCCGCTTTGCATTGCCTCAATTATAGGCACTCCAAATCCTTCAAATAATGATGGATAAACTAATGCATATGTACTACCCATTAAATCAGCCAACGTATTGTCGTTGATGTAGCCTGTTAACACCACATCATTTCTGTATTTATACGATTTCAGCTTTTCAATAAATGTTTCAGATTGCCATGCCAACCTACCGGCAATAACCAATTTCATATTGCTTTGTTGCCACTTTTTAAATTGAGAAAACGATTTTAGTAATTGCAAAATATTTTTTCTTGGATGAATACCACCAACCGCTAAAAAATATTCATTGCCAAGTGTATATTCATTTTTTATGTTGTCTTTTTGCTCATAGGAAAGTGGTTTAAAATTATTTCTTATTCCATTGGGTACAACACTTATTTTTTCTGCAGGTATTTTAAAATTGTTGATGATATCTTGTTTACTGAATTCACTAACAGTAACAATATGCTTGGCTTTTTGTAAGAATTTTTTTTGGTACAATTTATAAAACCATAAATGATACCATGGAATAAAATCAGGATAATGCAGATAAGCTAAATCATGCACCGCCAGTATTTGTGGAATCCTGCTCGTTAAGCTACAAAATCCGTCTAAACTTACAATAACATCTGCCTTAAATTTTTTTGAAGCGCTGGCAAGTTGTACATCGTACCAATATCTGAAACTCAATGGGTGCCTGGCTTTGGGGCCAATAACCTTTGCAGTAATATTTGTATTGTAAATAAAAGATTTATCAAAATCACGATCGAATAAAAATAAAAATTGATGCTCAGGATGTTTGATGGTAATGCGTTGCATCAGCTCCTGTATAAAGTAGCCGTAACCTTCTAATCTGTTTTTTTGTAAAAACCTTGTATTTACTGCAATACGCATAATCAACAAAAGTAAGCAGTATGACCTGTTTGTGATTTATTTTGATACTTCTCAATTAATTTCTTAATTATTAATAACACTATTTAATATTTTAATACAATCTACTTTACTTTTATTGCATGTTAAAACTAGTTTGTTTTCTTATTTGTCTTTTTACAATACAACAATCCGTTAAGGCATCTGATTCTTTGATTGTTGAATTAAATAAAGTACAATTTGCCAAAGGAGATACTATTAGTATTGATGGCTTTTATAAATACCACGATAAGTCCTCTGCAGCAGTAACGCTAAATGTATGGATTGAAAATATTGAAAAAACAAGAATCTGGAAATTTCGCTATCCAATTTTAAATGGAGAAATACAGGCAGATTTGGTATTAAATGAAAATATACCCGAAGGGAAATACGCGATTAATTTTCTAGTACAAAAAGAATTTTTTAATATAAAAGGAAAAGTAAGAGAGTATAATGCAAAATCAAAAGGGTTGTTGTATTTAATGATGTCAAAAGGAAAAGCCAATTACATTGGTAATTTATTACCAGATGCAGGTGGCGATTTTCAAATTGGTAAAATGGCTTTTCCGGATACCGCTCGTTTTGTTTTTTCACCAATTGGCAAACGAACAAATGATTTACAAATTGATCTTGTTACACCACTTGATTCGGCATTCACTCCGGTATTTGTTTCTACACAAATAATTACGGTTGGTAACCCCAAATTATCACTTGCAGATACTATAAAACCTTATGTTTTTGATGAATCAAAATTGGTTGAGGGATTGACATTAGAAAATGTAACAGTTACTGCAACACGAAAGAAAAAAATAGATCAATTTGATGAAGAGGTTGCCAGTGGTATGTTTCAGGGGTATGCGAAGATTTTTGACGGACTTACAGATTCTAAAATTGCAAGTGCTACAGATATTTTTAGTTTTTTACAGGGGCAAGTTGCAGGATTAGATATAAAACTTTCGGCAGAATCGGGTGGTTATTCAGTACGCTGGCGCAATTCAAACGTAGATATTTATTTGGATGAGTTTAAAATAGATGCATCAGACCCAATGATGGTAAACCCTGCGGATGTTGCAATGATTAAAGTTTTCAGGCCAGGGGAAGGAGGTCCTACAAATGGTGGTGCCATTGCTATTTATACAAAGCGAGGGGCTTATCTTGATAATGCAAGCAGAAAGTATAATTTTTTAATAAAAGGGTATACGCCATTGCTCTCTGTTTGGAGATAATTAATAGCGTTTCCCTTCTAATTGATTTACGTAATTAAGACTCCCCAATCTAAATCGAAAAGGAATTTTTATCTTTTTTTCCAACTTCAATTCTTCTTTACAAAAAAATCCCAATTTGTCTGAATAGTAGTTTGCGGGAACTGTATTTTTTACAAGAGTTACTTTACTATACAATATTCTTTTTGGTAGGTATTGCAAACTATCTGCAGACAGTTGCGCTTTCGCTGCACTAAAGCAGCAGATACATAAAATTGCAATCAAACAATTAGGTTTCAATTCAAATATTTTTTTAGTTTGCAAGTAAAAATAAGCAATTGATTATTTAATAATTATTTGTAGATTGTGTAAAGAAATAAAATTGAGTTATTATTCAATGGGTTGGTGTAAAAATTGAACTGAAACAACGGTAAAAAATTACAAACTTCTAATTGCGACAATAACTTTAATTCAATCATATATTTAGTGATACAGAGATGAGTTTAAGTCAGACACTACAACAGAAATTTTTACAAAAACTATCCCCCCAACAAATTCAGTTAATGAAGCTGTTGCAGGTTCCTACTGCTAATTTAGAAGAACGGATTAAAGAAGAACTCGAAGAAAATCCGGCATTGGAACAAGGTCAGGAAGATGACGGCGATGAATTTATAGATGAATTAAAAGATGATTTTGAAACAATTGATGATCAGCCATTGGAAGGTAGCGAGGAAGAGTATGAAAACATTGATATTACAGAGTATGTAAATGATACTGACGATGAAATTGCTGATTATAGAATGAAGGATGAAAACTATCCTGAATTAGACGATAAAAAAGTAATGCCCATTAAAAATGAAGCAAGTTTTCATGAAATGCTTGTCAATCAATTGGGGATGCTTGATTTGGACGAACGGACATTTAAAGTAGCCGAACAAATTGTGGGCAGTTTAGATGATGATGGTTATTTGCGCAGAGAACTAAGCAGCATTGTAGATGATTTGGCTTTCAGGCAAAACATAATTACCAATGAAAAAGAAGTAGAAGCGTTGATAAAACAAATTCAACATTTTGATCCTGCGGGTATTTGCGCAAGAGACTTAAAAGAATGTTTGTTGCTTCAATTAAAAAGAAAAAAAACAAACGATAAAAGTGTACAACTTGCTATAAAAATATTGAATAAATATTTTGAAGAATTTACCAAAAAACATTACCAAAAAATTCAGCATTCTCTTGATTTATCTGACGAAGATTTGAGGGAAGTAATTCAGCAGATCATTAAGCTAAACCCCAAGCCGGGCGGGCATGTTGGCGAAATTAATAAAGCTGAGAGTTATATTTTACCTGATTTTTTTATTTTGAATAATGCAGGCATTTTAGAATTGACACTCAATAGTAAAAATGCGCCCGATTTGCGTATCAGCGAAGGTTATAGAGACATGTTGAAGGATTATGATAAAGGCAGTAAAAAAGATAAAAGACAGAAGGATGCAGTAATGTTTATCAAACAAAAAATTGATAGTGCAAAATGGTTTATTGATATGATTAAACAACGGCAGGCAACTTTGTACAATACCATGCATGCTATTATGAAACACCAGGAAGCTTTTTTTACTACAGGCGATGAAACTGAGTTGCGACCAATGATTTTAAAAGACATTGCAGAAGTTACTGGTCAAGACATCAGCACCGTAAGTCGTGTAGCCAATAGTAAGTTTGTGCAAACTGAGTTTGGAACCTACCGGTTAAAATATTTTTTCAGCGAAAGTCTTACAACAGATTTAGGCGAAGAGGTAAGTACACGTGAAGTAAAAAAAATATTGAGTGATATTATTGAAGCAGAAGATAAACACCATCCATTAGCTGATGAAACATTAACTGACATGCTCAATGAAAAAGGCTATAATATTGCACGCAGAACTGTAGCTAAATACAGAGAACAGCTTAATTTACCCGTAGCTAGGTTACGGAAAGAGTTTTAAAGTAAAATCAATTTTTCGGTAATGAATCAAATAATCACGCCTTATCAGCCCAATAAATTATTGCTCTTTATTGCCAAAATTATTTCTTATATTTTTCATCCTTTATTTATACCCACTTATGTATTTTGGTTTTTGATTTCAGTATTTCCATACGAATTTCCTGGGATAGAAGTTTATCAATTGAAACTTCGTGTATTTAGTGTGTTTTGGATGACAGCTTTTTTTCCTGCAATCTCTGTCTTTTTATTATGGCGATTGAAATTTGTAGACAGCATTTTTTTAAAAACACAAAAAGAAAGAATCATCCCCTTTTTTATTACCATGTTTTTTTATTGGTGGATGTTTTATTTAAGCCGCAATTTTAAAGATCAACCAAAAGTGTTGCAGTTTTTTTTCTTTGGTATTTGTGCAGCAACATCAATAGGAGTGGTGATAAATAATTATATTAAAATCAGTTTACATGGCATGGCAATGGGCGGTGCATTGGGTGCTATTTTATTATTTTCATTTTATTATAACGAAGGACTTGGGCTTCCCATTACAATTGTTACATTACTCACAGGATTAGTGGGTACAAGTCGTTTTATTGCCGGTTCTCATACCAACAAGGAAATGTATGGAGGTATTGCTTTAGGCTTTTTTTGTCAATTACTAGGTTATTGGGTAATGATGTAAATACTTTTAGAACACGACAACTTTTTTGTGCAAGAATTAATAACTACCAACTAAACTTCAATAACCTTTTCTTTGCAGTTATTTCATAGGCACTTTTATGCCTTAATACCATTCATTTTTTACGCAGCTTATGTGGTACAAACTTGGAGCATTTATTTTAAAAAATCGTTTACCACTTTTGATATTTGTAGTATCTGCTACTGTTTTCATGGGTTATCAGGCATCAAAAGTGCAGTTGAGCTATGAATTTAGTAGAGCAATTCCTGTAGATAATCCCAAGTACCTAGACTATCAAAATTTTAAAGAAAAATTTGGGCAAGATGGAAGTACCATGGTGATTGGTATTGAAACAAAAGATTTTTATGCAACAACAATTTTTAATGAAGTAGCATTATTGCACCAAAATTTAAAAAATGTAAATGGAGTTCAAAATATTTTAAGCATCCCTGAGGCGGTTACTTTGATAAAAGATTCTGTAGGAGAAAAATTAGTACCTCAAAAAATATTTTCATATCCATACGCTCAACAGCGAGAATTAGACAGCGCAAGAAAGATTTTTGAAAACTTGCCTTTTTATAGAACATTATTATACAACCCCGATACACATGCTTACTTATTAGGTGTACAATTGAATAAAGACAGCGTTAACAGCAAAAGCCGTACACGATTAATCAATGATGTATTAACTCAAATAAAAGTGTTTGAGAAAAATACTAAATTAACTTGTGTATTAAGCGGCTTACCTTATATCAGAACAACAATTGGTAATAGAATAAAACAAGAGATGAACTGGTTTTTAATTGGTTCAATATTATTATCTGCAGTTACACTGTTGCTTTTTTTCCGTTCGATAAGTGCTACTGCAATTAGCCTGTTTGTAGTATTGGCAGGAGTTGTATGTTGTTTGGGAACAATTGTTTTGCTTGGTTATAAAATTACTTTGTTAACTGCATTAATTCCTCCTTTGATAGTTGTAATTGGTGTGCCAAATTGCATTTATTTTTTAAACAAATACCATACTGCTTACAAAGAAAAGCAAGACAAACAGCTTGCATTGATTACAATGGTTGGCAGAATGGGCATAGTAACATTGTTTTGCAATATCGCTGCAGCTATTGGGTTTGCTGTATTTGCGCTTACAAGAAGTGCTTTGTTAAAAGAATTTGGAGCAGTTGCGGGTATCAACATTATGCTCTTATTTTTTATCTCTTTAATTTTTATTCCTGCGGTATTAAGTTATTTGCCCGAACCAAAAAACAGACACGTACAATACTTAGAAAACAAGACGATAGAAAAAATATTGGCAAAAATTGAACGATGGGTATTCCATCATAAAATCTGGATTTATGGCATTGCAATCATTACTTCTGTTTTTGCTATTGTAGGTTTATTTAAATTAAAAAGTGAAGGGTTTATTGTAGATGATTTACCAAAAAGCGATAAAATTTATACAGACCTTAAATGGTTTGAGAAAAATTTTGATGGCATTATGCCTTTAGAAATTATTGTAGATACCAAAAAGAAAAATGGGTTATTGCGCAACACTGCCGCAATCAATAAAATGGATGAGTTATCTGTATTTATTGCTAATAAGAGTGAAACCGGCAGACCATTGAGTTTTGTGGAAGGATTGAAATTTGCCAAACAAGCTTTTTATGATGGAGATAGTGCAAGCTATACCGTTCCTTATGAAGGAGATTTGGCTTTTTTAGCTCCGTATTTAAAAACAAAAAAAGAAGAAGGTAATGTTTCAGAGAAAAAACAAAGTCCTGCCAACTTGCTAAAAGGCTTTATTGACAGCAACAGACAAGTAGCAAGGATTAGTGTAAATATGAAAGATATTGGGAGTGTACAATTACCAATATTATTACAGGAGTTTGAAAAAAAATCGGGTGAAATATTTGATACTGCTGCATATAAAGTAACGTATACAGGAAGTAGTGTTACATTTTTAGAAGGCAGTAGTTTTATTATTAAAGGATTAAAAGAAAGTATTTTGTATGCTTTTTTGCTGATTACTTTATGTATGTTGTATTTATTTCGCTCTGCAAGAATATTGTTTTGTTCTCTCATACCAAATCTTCTTCCACTGGTATTTACAGCCGGTCTTATGGGTTGGATGGGTGTTGCATTAACACCTTCAACTGTGTTGGTATTTAGTGTTGCACTCGGAATTGTAATTGATGTTACAATTCGTTTTTTGATCAATTACAAACAAGAATTGCCACATTACAACCATCAGGTAAAACAAACTTTGATACAAACCATACAACATACGGGCATTAGTATTATTTACACATCGATGGTTTTAATTGCCGGGTTCGTGATTTTTTGCTTCAGTGATTTTGGAGGTACCAAATCATTGGGCTGGCTTACTTCTTTTACATTAGTTGTCGGTACTATAACAAATTTGGTATTGTTGCCGGTGTTGATTTTGGGGTTATCGAAAAAAATGATATAATAAATTACAGGTAATCCAAATAATAATCATTCTACGTAGAATCTACTTCCAACCTATTGGGGCTATTTCAGTTATTTTCTTGTTAGTTGCAGCAATTTTTTTGTTGTATATGTCGTATTTAGCGAACATTTTTTATACCGAATATTCTATTGAGCTATATAAAATACTGAAATTATTCCGGTAGGCTATATTTCAAATAAAACCTCAAAAAATAAAGCTTATTTGCAATTGGTTTAGTGTTTGATTATTTAATTTAAAAACAAACAAACTATGAGAAAAAATGTATTTCTGATTTTGTCTTTCTGTTTCACACTGGGAGCAGTATTTGCACAAAATTCCCAAAACATCACCGGTAAGGTAATAGATGAGAAAGGTTCACCAGTTGCAAATGCATCCGTGGTTGTTAAAGGAAGTAATTTAGGTTCAACAACTGATGTCAGTGGTGTTTTTATATTGTCAGTTCCTGCATCAGCAAAAACAATTATAATTTCTTCATTAAACTATAATACCACAGAAGTTAGTATTCAAGGCAAAAATGCAATAGTTGTTTCATTAAAATCTTTATTGGAAAGTTTACAAGAAGTAGTAGTTGTGGGTTATGGTACCCAAAAGAAAAAAGATGTAACAAGTGCTGTAGTAACTATTAAGGGTGATAAAATCAAGGATATTCCTGTTCAAAGTTTTGATCAAGCTTTATCGGGCAAAGCTGCAGGTGTAAATGTTAGCTTGCCTAATGGAGTATTGAATAATCCAGCAATCATTAGAATTAGAGGGGCCAACTCAATCACAGGGAGTACTCAGCCTTTAATTGTTATTGATGGGGTACCAACATTTCAGGGCGATTTTTCTACAAATATTTCTGCAAATAATGCATTAGCTACTTTAAATCCGGGCGATATTGAAGACATACAAATTTTAAAAGATGCAGCAGCTACAGCAATTTATGGTAGCCGTGCCTCAAATGGAGTGATGTTAATTACTACAAAAAAAGGTAAACAAGGTAAAGCAAAAGTTACTTATGATGTGAATACAGGATGGACATCGCCATTCAATGTATTTGAAGTACTGAATGCACAACAGTACATATCTATCAAAAATGAAGCTTTATTAAATTTAAATCAAGCAAATGTTAATAGTAGCGGTCAACCTGCGGGTGCTCCATTGTTTTTTCCTTCAACTATTAATGGCCAACCTGTTGATACAAAGTGGAGTGATTACATCTATCAAACCGGCAGACAGCAAAATCATAATTTAAGTATTTCAGGAGCAAATGAGTCAACCAAATATTATTTCAGTGCAAACTATAATAATCAAGAAGGAATTCTTCAAACTAATACGTTTGAGAGAAAACAAATGAGAATGAATATTGAGCATAAAGCCAATAGCTTTTTAAAATTGGGTGGTAATTTTAATTATAGTAGGGGAACAACATTTTCTCCAAGTACCGGGTCTATACCAGGAACTCCATTTGCAACAGCTGGTTCAGCAAGATTGGCATTTGTTACAGCACCAAATGTGTCTCCATATGCAGCTGATGGCAGATACAATATAATTGGTATAGACGATCCAGTTCTTCGAAATAATTTTAACCAAATCGGTAGAAATAGTAATTTAACAAATTCAGGTTTTGTTAACCCAGTAATGGTTAGGGATTTAAATATTATCAGTTCACAAATAGATCAAATAACAGCCAATCTAAATGCAGAAGTTAAGTTGTACAAAGGTTTATACTTTAGAACCCAATATGGCGTTAATTATCAAATAGGAGAAGATAAAACATTTTATAATGCATTACACGGAGATGGTATACAAACATCTGCAACAACTGACGATGGTTTGGCATTTAATGTAATCGGGAAATACAACATAAGCAACTTTCAAAATACTTTGAGTTATGATTTTAAAGTTGCCGACAAACATAATTTTGATGTTTTAATTGGGCATGAAGAACAAAGTGTGAAAACAGACCGTTGGGGCGGAAGTCGTTCAGGATTGTCTGACAATTTTTTCAATGAGTTTCAGGGCAATTTTACAATAAATAATGCTCCGGTAGGTAATTCAATTACAGAAAATTATATACTGTCTTACTTTGGAAGATTGAATTATAACTTCAGTAATAAATATTATTTCTCAGCTAATGTAAGAAGAGATGGATACTCGGCTTTTGCACCTGATAAAAAATATGGCACATTTGCCGGAGCTTCTTTGGGTTATACAATTTCACAAGAAAAGTTTTGGCAAAATTCTAATTTAAATAAATGGTTTAATAATTTTAAAATACGTGCAAGTTATGGTGAGGTTGGAAGTGTTTCCAGCGTAAGTAATTTTGCTTCTTTATCTACTTTTGGTTCAGGTCAATATGGTCTTGGTAATCCAACATTATTCTTCTCTCAAGCAGGAAATAAAGATTTACAGTGGGAAAAAAGTGAAAAATTTGATATCGGCGCAAGCTTTGCTATTTTAAAAAACAAGGTTAATATTGAAATTGGTTATTATAAAACCAATCTTACAGATTTAGTAATAGATGTACCTACCCCACCTTCATTAGGTATTCCAGGAAATACTATTTCAGCAAATGCCGCATCGATGTATAACAAAGGCATTGAATTGGCAATTAATGCATTTATAATTGAAAAGAAAGATTTTTCTTGGAATGTAAACTTTAATTTAACAACACAAAAGAATGAAGTAACTGCATTAGCTCCGGGTGTTCCTGAAATTGTAGGGACTACTCAATTAGAGCGTACAAATATTACCAAAGTTGGGTATCAATTAGGTAGTTTCTTTTTAGTGAGAACAAATGGTGTAGATCCTGCTACAGGAAGAAGGGTATTTGTAAATGCAGCTGGACAAGAAGTTTTATTTGATTTTTCTAACCCTACAGCTGCCCAACGTTGGAGGTTTAGAGACGGAACTGTTGCTCCTGCGATTGACTTATCTAAAGATGGTTATATAGCAGGAAATGCCTTACCAACTGTATATGGCGGGTTCAATAATTCGTTTTCTTATAAACATTTTGATTTAGCGATAGATATGTATTATAGCCTAGGTAATTCTGTATATTTTGGTTCAAGAGCAGGGTTATTAGACCAACGTTTTTGGAATAATACAACAGATGTTTTAAATCGTTGGCAAAAGCCAGGTGATGTTACTAATATTCCTAAAGTGGTGTTTAATGATAATATTTCTAACGGATCTTCTATACCAATGGATGCCAATTTATATAATGCAGATTTCGTAAAATTCAGATCTATTACTTTAGGATATTCATTACCTGAAAGAGCTACAGAAAAAATTAAATTAAGTGCAGCACGTTTTTATGTACAAGCATTTAATCCATTTGTAATAACGAATTACCCTGGAGCCGATCCTGAAATCTCTGTAAACGGAGCTAGTGGATTAACACCGGGTGTAGATAGAAATACAATTGGCCAAGCAAGAACAATTAATGTTGGTTTGAATGTAACTTTTTAATTAAAATAAATATAACAAAGTATGAAACAATATATTAAAAACAAATTGGCAATCTTAGCACTAATAGCAGTGATTGCAAGTTTTACTTCTTGTCAAAAAGAATTATTAGATCCTATTCCTCAAACTGTACTATCAGACGCAAGTGCATTTAGCAGTCCTGATAGAATTTTACAACAAGTATTTGGAGTTTACTCTCAAGTAAAAAATGGAAATTTTTTGGGAGGTAGATCTATTGTGTACAATGATGTAAGAGGTGAGGATTGGGTAAATGTAACTGGTAATGGAGTTACAGCAGTTGGTGTTTGGAATTTCACCCTTATATCTACAGATAATCAAGTCGAAAGTCAGTGGTCTGCAGCATATTCTGCTATAAATAGAGCAAATGTATTGTTACAAGGGCTTGATGCAAATTCAACTGTTATTCCTGCAAGTACGGCAAATAGGTATAGGGGTGAAGCAAGGTTTTGCAGAGCTATTTCCAACTTTTATTTGTTAAACTTCTACGGAAGAAGACCATTTAATGCAGATGCTGGAGCAAGTGCAGGGATTCCTTTAAGAACATCTGCCGCAACTGGATCATCTGGAGCAGCATTAGCAAGAAGCACTGTTAGTCAAGTTTATAATTCAATTTTGGATGATTTAAATTATGCAGAAACAAATTTACCCTTAACATATGCAGGAACTAGTGATAGTAATGTAGTAAGAGCTCATAAAAATGCAGCTATAGCAATGAAATCAAGGGTTTATATGCATATGAACAGATGGTCAGATGTTATAACAGAAGCTAATAAAATAGTTTCAACAGCTGCTCCATTTCAAGCAGCAACAGGTGTGCCACATAAACTGAATACTGCTTTTTTAACCACTTTTCGTACATATAATACTACTGAATCTATCTTTAGTTTGCCAATGACTAATTTAAATTCTCCCGGTACACAAAATGGTTTAGCATTGTACCATAATGCTGAATTTGCATTAAATCCTACCGGCATTTTTGCAGATGCAGCTTGGAAAACAACAGATGCGAGAAGAGCACTGGTTGTAAACACAGTAGCACCATTTAGATACAGTAAGTTTAATGATGACTTAAATAATTATGTTCCGATCATTCGTTACTCTGAAGTAATGCTCAATTTAGCGGAGGCAATTGCCAGAACTTCTACCACTACTGTAGATGCCAGAGCTGTAGCATTATTAAATGCAGTTCGCCAACGTTCTGATGCAACAACAACTTTTGCCCCTACAACAAATACAGATTTAATCAATGCAATTTTAAATGAAAGAAGAATTGAATTTTTAGGAGAAGGCATTAGAAGCTTAGATATAATGAGACAAAATATTGCTTTTCCTGGTAAGGGTAGTTTAGCAGCAGTTGCTCCAACTACTGTTCAATATGTTTGGCCAATACCTGCTTCCGAGTTATTATACAATAGTTTGATGACACAAAACAATTAGGGCTTCATAATTTCTACTAATTCAATTATAAGGCTGTCTTACCAAAGGCAGCCTTATTTGTATACATCCCCGTTTCAAACCTGATTTCGCTTAACAAAATTTTTTATTTAGAATATTTGCAGCGAAAAAAAATATTTAGCTGTCATGATGTTATTAATTAACATTTCATTGTATATTGCGACTTGAAAATTTAAAAATCCCTGAGATTATGAGAAAAATTATGATGCTTTCATTGTGTTTCTTATTGACTATCAGTCAATTGTGGGCACAAAACCGTACTATCAAAGGAAAAGTGCTCAACGAAAAAGGTGAGGCTTTAGCTGGAGTTACGGTAACTGTTAAAGGTTCTACAACCGGAACTGCTACTGGTACAGATGGTACTTTTACACTTTCTGTTCCTCCAACTGCTAAAACATTAGTAGTAAGCTCTCTAAACTATGTTGCACAAGACGTAAATGTTGTTGGAAAAACTTCCATCAGCGTTTTATTGGTTTCTACCGCAAGCGAATTAGAAGGTGTTGTAGTACAAGTACCTTATGGTACTGTAAAGAAAAAAGCATTTACCGGTGCTGAAAATACCATTGGTGCTGCTACATTATCAAGACAACAAGTTACCAACGTTACAAAAGCAATTGATGGTTTAATTCCAGGTGTGCAAGTAACAAATGGTGGTGGTGCCCCAGGTAGTGGTGCTGATATCAGAATCAGAGGTATTGGGTCTATTAATGCAAGTTCTAGTCCTTTATATGTATTAAATGGATTCCCTTATGATGGATCTATTTCATCAATTTCTCCAGATGATATCGAATCTCTTACAGTATTAAAAGATGCTGCTGCATCTGCATTATATGGTTCTCGTGCTGCTAATGGTGTAATCATGATTACTACTAAAAAAGGTGCAAGAGGCAGATCTACAGTAAGTGCTACAATTAACCAAGGTTATGAAACAAGAGGTATTCCTGAATATGACAGAGTAGGTCCTCAAGCTTACTATGAATTATTTTGGGAAGGTATCAGAAACGGTTTTTTAACAGGTGGTGATTCTTATGCATCTGCAGGAACAAAAGCTTCTGCACAATTAACCGATGCTTCTCACTTAGTTTATAATGCATATAATGTACCGGGTACATCTTTAGTAGATGCGACAACTGGTAAATTAAATCCTAATGCAAGTTTATTGTGGACTGATAATTGGGCTGATGCCTTATTCCAAGTTGCTCAAAGAACAAATGCAAACATCAACTTTGCTGGTGGTAGCGATAAAAGCGATTACTTCTTGTCTGTTGGTTATTTAAATGAACAAGGAACTGCGAAGTATTCTTACTATAAAAGATATAATTTCCGTTTAAACGTAAACGCTGCAGCAACTAGCTGGTTGAATACAGGTTTAAATATTGACGGAGCAATGAGCAGAAACCAAAACGTACCTAACGGTGGTACTGCTACAACAAATCCTTTCTACTACTCTCGTCAAATGGGTCCTATTTATCCTGTTTACCAATATGGTCCTACAGGTAATACATTCATTGATTCAGTAGGTGATAAAAAATTAGATTGGGGTGTTCCTTCTCAAATGGGTACAAGACCTTATGCGGGTAACTCTAATTTAGTGGGTAGTTTAGCGTTAGATGACAGACATTCTGATATCATTAATGCAAATGCAAATACTTTTGCTGAAGTTAAATTTTTAAACGATTTTTCTTTCAAAACTAGTTTTGGTATCAATATTTGGGATAATAATTCAACTACTTACCAAAATAACCAGTTTGCTGATGCGCAAAGTGTTAGAGGTCGTTCTACAAAATCAAATGGTCGTCAAATTTCTTTAACATTGAATGAAGTATTAAGCTGGAAAAGAAATTTTGGGAAACATGGGTTAGCTGCATTGGCAGGCCATGAAAACTACAAATACAAATACAATAGTTTAAGCTTAACAAGAACAGGTTTTCAATACCCTGGTCAAACTGAGTTAGACAATGCAACTTTAACTGAAAGTACTGGTGGTTCTTATGAAGATAACCAAACGCTTGAAAGTTATTTCAGCAATGTAAATTATAATTTTGATCAAAAGTATTTGGTTTCAGGAAGTGTACGTACCGATGGTTCTTCAAGATTTTCTCCTGGTGCTCGTTGGGGTACATTCTATTCTGTAGGTTTAGGTTACAGAGTTTCTCAAGAGAAATTTATGAAGAATGTTAAATGGGTTAATGATTTGAAATTGAGAGCAAGCTATGGTGAGCAAGGAAATGAAAATATTGGCTTGTACTATCAGTATGCCAATTATTTTTATGCAAATGGAACTGGTAATTTTGTTGCTTATACAAGACCAGCAAATGCTGATTTAGCATGGGAAAAAAACAAAGCAACAGATTTTGGTGTTGATGCGGTTTTATTCAACAATAGATTACAAGTTACTATTGATTACTTTAATAAAGTATCTGATAATTTATTGTTTGATGTGCCTTTAGCGCTTTCTACAGCATTTCCTACAGCATATCAAAATGTTGGTTCTATGAGAAACTATGGTTGGGAATTTGCTTTTGGTTACAACGCCGTTAGAAAGAAAGATTTTGATTGGAGAGTAGATTTAAATTTCTCTACTTATAAAAATGAAATTACAAAATTACCTCCTGCACAACAAAAAACAGGTATCATAAGCGGTACCAAAAAATTAATGGAAGGCAAATCTATTTATGATTTTTGGTTGCGTGAATTTGCAGGTGTAGATGCTGCAACAGGAGAAGCAATGTACTATAGAGATGTTTTAGGAACAGGTGGTAATCCAACTGGTCAAAGAGTATTAACCAACACTATTGCAAATGCTAGTTATTATTATGTTGGTGGTTCAGCGTTACCAAAAATTTCTGGTGGTATTACCAATTCTTTCAGATATAGAAATTTTGATTTGTCTGTTTTAGCAACATTTGCTTACGGTGGTAAGTTCTATGATGGTAACTATGCCGGTATCATGCACTCTGGCAGTTATGGTATTGCATGGCAAACAGACATCTTGAACAGATGGCAGAAACCAGGTGATGTTACCAATGTACCTAAGTTGAATACTTCAACTTTGGCAACTCAAGACGGAACATCTTCAAGATTTTTATTTGATGCATCTTATTTTAACATTAAGAATATTTCTTTAGGGTATTCTTTGTCAACCAAAGATGCTCAAAAATTACACCTATCCGGATTGAAATTTACAGCAACTATTGATAATGCTTGGTTGTTTACTGCAAAATCTGGTATGGACCCGCAACGTAGTTTTGCTGGTACTTCAGATGCAACATATCCAATTTATCGTATTATTTCTGCAGGTGTAAATGTTAAATTATAATTTTAAAATTTAAAAAATAAGAGACATGAAAAATTTTCTAAAAATAGGCATCGTTGTCTTTGCAATCAGCTTTGCTTCTTGCAAAAAAGACTACCTCGATACCAAGCCTAGTAATGGTATTATCGAAACAACGATTTATAGTACAACGGCAAGTTTGTCTTCCGTATTAAATGGAACATACAAATCTTTGTTTGCTTTTGTATCACGTCACGACCGTTTTGGACAAAAGTCTGTTGACTTGGCATGTGATTTAGCTGGTGCTGACATGGTGGTACATACTGCTGGTTATGGCTGGTTCAATAGCAATTACCAATATACCAATTGGATAAACTCAGATGCTACAACTGCTCAACCTGATCAATTTTGGTATTATTATTATGATATTATTAAACAAGCTAACCAAATTATTGCTGGTCTTGACAATGCAACTGGTACTATTTTCGAGAAAGAATCAATTAAAGGTCAGTGTTTGGGCTTAAGGGCTTATGCTTATTATCATTTAATAAATTTATTCCAACAAACTTACAAAGGCAATGAAAACAAGCCTGGGGTGCCTATTTATTTGACAGCTCAAATAACTGGAAACCCACGTGGTACTGTTCAAAATGTATACGACAGAATTATTGCTGATTTAACTGCTGCTGAAACTTTGTTAACTGGTAAAACTTTTACAAGCAAAGTAGCTATGAGTTTACAAGTGGTACAAGGTTACAGAGCAAGAGTTGCTTTGGTAATGGAAGATTGGACTAATGCTGCTACTTATGCAGCTAAAGCAAGAATTGGTAGTACTTTAATGACTACTACTCAGTACACTGCTACTAGTGCTTTCTCTTCAATTGCTGGCCCTGAGTGTATGTGGGGTTCTTTAATTCCTGCTTCTGAGGCTACGATTTATGCATCTTTTTATTCTCATGTTGATGTGTCAACTGGTGGTTATGCTGCATTGGGAACACAAAAGAAAATTACCAAAGCATTGTATGATTTAATGCCTGCAACTGATATCAGAAAATCATGTTTTACTTTGCCTACAAGTACTTCTACAAGTAACCCTGCTTATAATCAAATTAAAATGAGGGTACCTACTGCTGGAAGTTGGGCTGCTGATTATACGTACATGCGTGCAAGTGAAATGTATTTAATTGAAGCAGAAGCACTTTCTAGAAAAGCTGATGACGCAGGTGCACGTACGGCATTACAAACATTGGTAGTTGCTAGAAATGCATCTTATTCTGCAGCTTCATTATCAGGTGCGGCACTATTATCAGAGATTTTACTACAAAGAAGAATTGAGCTTTGGGGTGAAGGTTTCTCTATGATTGATATTAAGCGTTTGAAAACTGGTTTAAATAGATTAACGGGTGCAGGTAATCATGGTTCACCAAGTTTAGATCCTATTGTTTATACAATGGCTGATGCTGATCCAAGATTTATTTTAAGATTACCAAAAAGAGAATTGGATAATAATACATCTATGACTCCAGCGGATCAGAATCCATAAAACTAGTAACCATTAAAGTTGAACTAAAATTTTAAAAATATAATTATGAAATACAATTTTTTAAAAATTGTCTTACTATCAATAACAATCACAGGTTTTTTATCTTGTAAGAAAAACAATTTGGTTGTTGATAAAGATCCAGTTGTTGCTGAACGTGCAAGATTTTTGATTAATCCATTAATCAATACTTACTATGTAAGAAGCACTGGAAATGCATACAAAATACCAGTATCTGTAACTACTGTTTCTAATGTAGACAGACAAATACAATTTACGTATACTTCTTTAAGAGCTGCTAGTGGTGTTCAATACACTGCACCTGCTACTTTAACTATGAAAGCTGGTCAAGTGATTGATACACTTTCTTTCAGTGGTTTATTTGCAGGTTATCCTACAGGTCGCAGAGATACTGTAAAAGTAAAAATTACTTCTAATGATGGTTATGTAAAAGCTACAGGATATTCTGATTCTGTAACCCTTTATCTAACTAAATATTGTGATGTAGTTTTATCTGCTTTGTCTGGTACTTTTGCAAACACAAAAGAATATACATCTGCATCTTCTACTGCAGTTAACTATGGTCCTTATACTACAACTGTAATAAACTTGGTAGCAACTGGTGCAACTACTGCAACATGTACATTTACCAATTTATTCGATGATGGTTGGGCGCCTATCAATGGAACATTAGATTGGACTGATCCTGCTAACTTTAAAGTAGTGATTTTATCTCAGTCTATTGGTAAATCTTATGGTGGTCAACCTGCATTTGTAAAAACTTCATCTACTCCTGCAAGTACTTTTTCATCTTGTGATGGATCATTTACACTAAGATTAGATATTACAAACGCTGCTGGTACAATCCTTTCTGCATCTACTGGTGCAAACTCAGGTTACCAAATTGTATTAAACAGATAATATTTCTGATTCAAATTTTTGAATACAAAAAGAGAGGCCTCATAATTTATGAGGCCTCTCTTTTTTATGTAATCTACATTTTTTCTACTTCAAAACTTCACCCAACTTTTTATCCAATCCTTCTTCTCTTAAACCTGATGCAATTATTTTTCCGGTTGGGTCAATCAATACATTAAAAGGTATTCCATCAAATTGATACAAACTAACCAATGGAGATTCCCATTGTTTCAAGTCACTCACATGTGTCCAGATGAGGCTATCTTTCTTTATGGCTTCTGTCCAAGCTTTTACATCTCTGTCCAACGATACACCCAAAACTGTAAAATTTTTGTCTTTGTACTTATGGTACATAGCTACTACATTCGGATTTTCTGCCCGACAAGGTGCACACCAACTTGCCCAAAAATCAACTAATACATACTTCCCTTTAAAACTATCTAATGTAATTGTATCATTGGTTGGAGTGCCTAAAGCAAATGCAGGGGCCTGTTTTCCTAATAAAGGATATTGCTTACCAATAATGATTTGCTGTAATTTTTTGATATTTGCATAGTTGCTAAACTTTGTTACAGACTTATCTATAATGGCACTTAATTCATCTGTGTCCATTGTTCTTGTTGCCATTGCAAGCACTTGTAAACATGCAGCAGGACTTTCTGTGCTATTAATGAAATTATTCAACAATTTATTTAATTGTTCTTTCTCTTTATTCTTTTGTAAACGTGCAATAGTTACCAAGCTATCACCGGCTTTTTTCTCTTGTAAAGAATCCAAGCACATGATTTTTTCTTCTAAACTGCCATAGCTTTTTTCATAGCCCGAAAATAATTCATGCAATGCAGTAGTGGCTTTAGAACCCTTTGTTTCATAGCTTTTATAATTATTAAAGTCAAGTGTTACTTCAATCTTTTTAGCATCATTAATTAGCAAAACTGCATTGGGAAAGGTTTCAAATCCAATACTGTACAATCCTTCTTCAAGTGTATTGGTGTTAAGTTCAAATTTTCCATTTTGTAAAGTGGCACTATCCACTACTATTGGGTTTGCACCGCCAAAAGGAAGTTCTTTTAAATATACTTTACTGCTTGGTGCATTTTTGATGGTTCCTGCAACTGTAAATACGCCATTTGATTTTTCTTTGCACGAACCAATCATTAGAAATAAACCCGCAACAATGATTATTTTTTTCATAAAATTATTTTAGTTTTTCTTGTAATAAGGTAGTTACCATTTTAGGATCAGCTTTGCCCTTACTTATCTTTTTTATTTCACCAACAAATAAGCCAATCAATCCCTTTTTGCCTCTTTTATATTCAGCTACTTTATCGGGCATGCCTTCCAAAGCCTCATCAATCCATCTTTCCAGCTCTTTGGTATCACTTACTTGTAATAAATTCATCGCTTCGGCAATTGCTAACGGACTATTATTACCATTCAATAATTCGGGTAATATTTTATATGATGCAACTGAAAAATTTACTTTTCCTGCTTCAACAATTGCAATCAATTCAGCCAAGGTTTGTGGCAATAAAAGTAATGTAGAAAAGTCTTTTGCAGTTTCATTCAATTGTTGCTTAATTGGTCCTAGCATCCAATTTGCAATAGCTTTATAATGTGTTGAATATCTGGATACTTCTAAAAAATATTCAGCAGTTGCTGTATCAGCACATAAATTATTTGCATCATATATTGTTAATCCAAATGATTGTTGAAACTGTTGTATCAGCTGCAAAGGCAATGCTGGTAAGCTTTTTCTGATATCTTCAATAAATGATTCCGTTAAATGAAAAGGAGCCAAATCGGGATCGGCAAAATATCTATAATCATTGGCATCTTCTTTGTCACGTATTGAAAAGGTTGTATCGTTGGATGCATCAAAACTTCTTGTTTGTTGTATGATTGTTCCTCCGTTTTCAACAATCTCAATCATTCGTTGTACCTCAAACTCAATTGCTTTTTTTACATTGCGTATAGAGTTTAAATTCTTTACTTCAACCCTTGTTCCTAAAGTGGTGGCACCTTTTAGTCGTATAGAAATATTGGCATCGCAACGCAAACTTCCTTCTTCCATATTACCATCACAAACACCAATCCATTGAACTAGTCTTCTTGCTTCACTTACATATTCAAATGCTTCATCACTGCTGTGGATACAAGGTTCTGTAACAATTTCAATCAATGGTGTTCCGGCTCTGTTTAAATCAATGCAAGTAAATTGTTCATCTAAATCATGCATGCTTTTGCCTGCATCTTCTTCTATGTGTATTCTGTTCAGCTCAATATTTTTTTGTCCTGTAGATGTGTTAATTGTAACATATCCACCTACACAAATAGGCGTTGTGTGTTGTGATATTTGGTAGCCCTTTGGTAAATCAGGATAAAAATAATTTTTACGTGCAAAATAATTATCTCGTTCAATTTTACAATTACAAGCCAAACCCATTTTTATGGCATATGCTACTGCAACTTTATTGGTCTTTGGTAATGTACCAGGATGCCCTAAGGTAATTGGACTAACATGTGTATTTGGTGCTGCACCAAAAGCAATACTATCACCACAAAATAATTTTGTTTGTGTTTGTAATTGAGCATGAATTTCTAGCCCGATAACCGTTTCATATTTATCTGAAATATTCGTCATTTCTATTTGTAAAGATAATAGTAAAGGACTTGTAGTGAATTTGTTATTGCTGTAAATGAATGCAATAAAAAAAGCCATCTAACAAGAGATGACTTTTTAAAATTCTTTTGTTATGAAACTAAATATTTAATCCGCCACAAGCACTTAATACTTGTCCGGTAATGTAGCTACTTAAATCACTCGCAAGGAATAATGTGGTATTGGCAATTTCTTCTGCTTTGCCAAATCGGCCTAAAGGAATTTTTTTAAGAAACTCTGCAGAGGCATCTCCATCTTGTAAATAATGAGTCATATCGGTTTCAATAAATCCAGGGGCAATTGCATTGCAACGAATGTTTCTGCTTCCCAATTCATGTGCAACACTTTTTGTAAATCCAATGATGCCTGCTTTACTTGCAGCGTAACTGCTTTGTCCGGCATTACCACGAATACCAATAATACTGCTCATGTTAATGATGCTGCCTTGCTTTGCTTTCATCATTGGACGAATTACCTGCTTGGTCATATTGAAAACACTTTTCAGGTTTACATCCATTACATCATCCCATTGTTCGGCAGTCATGCGTAGCAATAAATTATCTTTACTGATGCCGGCATTATTTACACAAACATCTATAGTACCAAATTCTTTTAAAACATCATTTACAAAAGTTTCGCACTGTGCAAAATCAGCTGCATTGCTTTGATAAGCTTTTGCTTTAACGCCTAAAGCAGTTAATTCAGCTTCTAATGCCAAGGCTTTTTCTTTGCTATTGTCACTTACATAACTGAAAGCAATATTGCTTCCTTGTTCGGCTAATTTAATAGCGATTGCTGCACCAATACCACGTGCCGCACCTGTAACAATAGATGTTTTTCCGGAAAGAAGTTTCATAAGCTAGTTTTTGTTGCCGACAAATGTACTACTAATCAACTTTTAAAAAATGTACATTTCATCACAATGTTGTTTTACAAAAAATCGATTTTAAAAAGGATAAGCATAAAAAAAGCTGATGCCAATAGCACCAGCCAATTTTGTTACTTCTTTATCCTTATGCTTTTTTAGCAGCAGGAGCAGCAGTCTTAGGAGCAGCTGTTGTAGTTTTTTCTTTAGAACCACAATCTTTTGCTTCCTTATCTTTTTTGCAACACTCTTTACCTTTTGCACATTTCTTTTTTTCACCACCACCTGCAAACGCTACACCACTAAATAAAAAAGCTGCTGTAGCTAAAATTAGAATCTTTTTCATAATACTTACTTGTTTTAAATTTTTAAAATATATGGATTGTAAAGATAGTTTTTTCAAATCAAAATAAAAACACTCTTTTGTTAAAATTTTTGAGTTAGCTCCAGCTAGCCAAAACAGTAACTCCACCTTTCACTACTTCATTCAATTGTACATTTATTTTTGTACCTACAGGCAATAAAATATCAACCCTGCTGCCAAATTTGATAAAACCATATTCATTGCATTGTTTTACTTGCTCACCTACATGGGTATAATTACAAATTCTTTTCGCCAAAGCACCCGCAATTTGTTTGTATAAAATTGTACCGTGATTATTTTCAACCACTACGCTCCAACGCTCATTTTCAGTAGAACTTTTTGGATGCCAGGCTACCAAATATTTTCCTTTGTGGTATTGATTATAAATTACATTTCCGCTCATCGGATTTCTGTTCACATGCACATTTGCAGGGCTCATAAATATGCTTACTTGAATGCGCTTGTCTTTAAAATATTCTACATCAATTGTTTCTTCTATCACAACTACTTTACCATCTGCAGGGCAAATGATTTTGTTATCATCAATCGTCAATACACGATTGGGAATTCTGAAAAATGAAATAATAAAAAGCAGAAAAAATAAACTCACCAGAAAAATTATCAAAGCCAACCAAGGACAACACTCACTTAAAAAATAAAATGAAGTAACATTTAGAATCCCAAAAATTAAAGCTGTAATTCCAATGGTTTGAAAACCTTCTCTATGAACAGTCATGTGTAAATGTTTATACGGCAAATGTAATACGGATAAACCAAAGGAAATGTTTTTTGTGTGGGCATTATTTCATCGGATAA
Source organism: Chitinophagaceae bacterium (assembly GCA_947488765.1). GTDB lineage: Bacteria > Bacteroidota > Bacteroidia > Chitinophagales > Chitinophagaceae > UBA1930. Next base: position 343,618 of record CANLAE010000001.1, read on the forward strand.
TCATTGCAATAAGTAAATACCGAATATTAATTGTAATGACTTATTTGTTGTTTGATAAAGCTTGCTAATATTAAACTAGTCTACAAATAATTTTATATACAACCAAACAATTGGTGTTGCCAGTATTAAAGAATCAAATCTGTCTAAAAACCCACCATGACCAGGCATAATTGAACCGCTGTCTTTCACATCTGCCATGCGTTTCAGCTTGCTTTCCAATAAGTCCCCGGCAGTTCCTGTGATAGCACATACAGTAGCAATAATATACCAATGATAACCTTGCATGGGGAAGCTAACATCTACAAATTTGCTCCCAACATATCCCATAATGATGATACAAAGTATTATTCCACCAATCGTTCCTTCCCAAGTTTTTTTAGGTGAAATTTTCGACAAAGGCGTTTTGCCAATCAATGATCCAACCAAATAAGCCATCGTATCATTCACCCACATACAACCAATAACTATCAACGGAAGAAAAACACCGGCATCCCACCAACCCGTTTTTACAGCACTCAAATACAATCCTTTATTTCTCAAATCCATCATCAATCCCCAACTTAAAGAAATATACAATAAACCAATAAAGGAGTAACCCATTAGCCTCGGATTATTTTTTTTGCTTAATAACACTTCACTCATTGGCAGTACCAATGCAAACGTAACCAGTGCCCACCAACCCAATTCTTGTAATTGAAAACCGGCAAAAGAATAAGTACCATTCAGCATCCACAACATAAAACAAAAACCCGCAATCATAACTCCGTATTTATGAAATGGATTGATATGTGTGTATTCTTTATCAATAAGCCCAACCATTTTCTGGTACTCCATCCAGCATCCAAAATGTATAAAGGAAAATAACAAAAAGAATGTCCATTGATTTATCAACAAACCAGCCAGCATAATTACAACAAAAACAATGGCAGTAGTTGCACGTTGTTTAAATACTTGTTTGTTCAGCGCCATCGTTTAAAGTATTATTGGTTGAATCGGAGGATTGATCATTATTTGTATGCAATCTTTCTGCAAAAGGATTTTCTTCTTTTTTCAAATACACAAAAGTATTTTCCGGAGCAATTGCTTCACTCTCTTTTTTAAATTGACTCATGAAATAGATGATTGCAATAAGTGGCACAATGCCATAATAAATAGGAAAAGTGCTATCCATAATCTCTTGCGAAGGTTTACCGCCTTTGCTTGTTAAAAACATCACCGTAACAGAAATACCATTGTTCAATAAATGCATTAAAATATTTAGCCAAATATTTTTACCGTAATAATAAATTAATCCCAACATCAATCCCAATGCAAATCTTGGCAAAAAGCCATAATAACTCATGTGTATTGCACTAAAAATAATACTTGTTAATATTATTGCAAGTAAAGGTTTTTTGCTCCAATTCGTTAATAATTGTTGCAAGCCACCTCTGAATAAAACTTCTTCAAATAGCGCAGGAGCAAATCCAATTACAACCAATACAAACAAATACTCTGCAACATTATTCATCCGTGCAATGCTCATTACTTGTTCAGCATAAGCAGTTTCCATTTCCTTAAATTTTGCCGCCCAATGTTTAGAAATTGGAATCATTTGATTCAGTTCTCCCAAAGCCCCACTTAGTATCAATGCAAAAACGGAAATACCAAATACTATTGCGATTTGCTTCACATTTAATTTAGTATTGAATCCTAAAAATTTAAATGAATTGCGGCTAATAATTAAAGCCCACAAAACTGTAGGAACAAAAAACATAATTCCTGCACTTACCAGTTGTAACCAACGCATGGTATTTGCATTTTCGGGCTTTTCCATGGCTTTCATCATTTCACTACCCATTTGGGTAAATGAAATATTTTTGGGTAACAAGCTGAAAGCTACTACTATTTGCACCATTCCTGCAACCATAAAAGCCAACCCCACAAAACCCAGTAATAATGCTAATTGTGCGCCATATTTCATTTTTGGCTTTTCAGCAAGCGCATTTGAACTCGAAAAAATATTGTCTAATTGCATGATATGGATTAATTGTTTGAGAAGCTTGTAAATTTGCAAGCTAAGATAATGAAGATGCGTTAAGTACTGTATGCCGTTGGTAAATAATATTCAGAAAAACAAATTTATTTTCGCATCGTTTTCTTTCAACACAAAATATATGGTTACAATAGATTCAATACAGTTGCCCGATTTCCCGCTTTTATTAGCACCTATGGAAGATGTAAGTGATCCACCTTTCAGGGCTGTGTGTAAAGACAATGGCGCAGATTTAATGTACACAGAATTTATCAGCAGTGAAGGATTGATTCGTGATGCCATCAAGAGCAGAAAAAAGTTAGACATATTTGATTATGAACGCCCCATCGGTATCCAAATTTTTGGTGGCGATGAAGACAGCCTTTCCATGGCTGCAAAAATTGTAGAAGTAACCAACCCCGATTTATTAGATATCAATTTTGGATGCCCCGTAAAAAAAGTTGCTCTGAAAGGTGCAGGTGCAGGCGTTTTAAAGGATATTGATTTAATGATTCGTTTAACAGATTCTGTTGTAAAAAGTACCAAACTTCCGGTTACTGTAAAAACAAGATTGGGCTGGGACGATAGCACTAAAAACATTGAAGAAGTTGCCGAACGATTACAAGATGTGGGCATTAAAGCATTGGCAATTCATGGTCGAACAAGAAGTCAAATGTACAAGGGCGAAGCTGATTGGAGTTTGATTGCAAAAGTGAAAAATAACCCTCGCATACACATCCCAATTTTTGGAAACGGTGATATTGATAGTCCACAAAAAGCAAAATTATACAAAGAGCGTTATGGTGTAGATGGCATCATGATCGGAAGGGCTGCAATTGGCTATCCATGGATTTTCAGAGAGATTAAACACTTTATGCAAACCGGCGAAGAGCTAGCAGCACCAACACTTTCAGAGCGTATAGCAGTTTGTAAAAAGCATTTAATAAAATCTGTAGAATGGAAAGGACCCAAAGTGGGCATCTTTGAAATGCGCCGGCATTATGCCAATTATTTGCGTGGCTTACCCAACATAAAAGAGTTTAGAGGAAGGTTGGTTACCATCAGTGAAATGGAAGAAGTTTTATCTGTACTCGATGAAGTATTTGCACATTACGATGGCATTGAAATAGAACGTGCACCAATTGAATTAATCAACTATCACGAAAATTGCCCGTTGTAATTTTTTTGTTTTCCGTCTGTAGATACTTTGTTGAAACTGTTGTTGCGTCGCACACTTGTACGGTTGTAATTTTATTCAGCAGAATGGGAATAATTTTTTTAATTATCAATACAGCTATTTACTTTCATTCCAAGTTTTATGACCTGAGTCCTGTAATTTAAAATTATCCGGGATTGTTCTTAATGGTTCAGTTTCAATCCAGGTTTCAAACATTGCTTTGGGTAATTGTTGGTACAATTTCGTTCCTTCCGATTTCCAGTAAATCATTTCATCATTTACGTCTTTTATTTTTTTAGCGGGGTTGCCAACGATTAAACTTCTTGCTTCAAATTGTTCATCGGCTTTTAAAAATGACAATGCCCCAACAATACATTCATCTCCTAATGTTACATTATCCATTACAACTGCATTCATACCTATCAAACAATTTTTTCCAATTGTTGCACCATGGATGATAGCACCATGACCAATATGTGCAGCTTCTTTTAAAACAACCATCTTTCCCGGAAACATATGCAGCGTGCAGTTTTCCTGAATATTACAACCATCTTCAATCATAATTTGTCCCCAATCACCACGTATCGCAGCGCCCGGACCTACATAAACATTTTTACCAATCACCACATTTCCCGTAACAGTAGCCTGAGGATGAATGAATGAAGATTCATGAATTACGGGAATGAAATTATTAAAAGCATAGATCATAGTAATACTGATATTTTATAAAAATTAAGGTTCAACTATTTTAATTTATTTCCAAGCCTTAGCAGAAAAAATTTAATCAATCAACTTTTTATTTGTTCTAAAACAAGTTCCTTTAAACAAAGCAACTACTATATTATCCTGATTGGTAATGGTTATATGGTACAATCCTGTGCTTCTTCCGTTATGTAATTCTTTTGCTTCAGCAATCAACACATCACCAATTTGCACGGGTTTTGTAAAGTTGATACTTGTGTCTAATGCAACTGATAAATTATTTCTGTTGTTGCAGGCAAATGCAAAACAACTGTCTGCCAAACTGAATGCAATTCCTCCGTGCACAATCCCTAATCCATTCATCATTTCTGGTCTTATGGTCATTTGAATTTTACTGTAACCTTCACTAATTTCTATTACAGCAATACCCAACCATTGAGAGAATAAATCATCTTTCATCATTTGTGATACAACTGCTTGTGGTGTTGGTGTCATGTTTTTTAATTGATATGATTATTAGATTATCTGATTGACTTGAGAATTATTTTTTACAATTATTCACCAATAAAATTTGCAGTTCGTTTTTCTAAAAATGCGGCTACACCTTCTGCATAATCTTTGGTATGTGCAGCTTTGTATTGTAAAGTATCTTCCAGTTGTAATTGTTGCTCTAAATTATTTTGCATGGAAGCATTCAACGCTTGTTTGGTATAAGCCAAGCCCAATGTTGGCATTGCTGCTAAAGTGCATACTATTTTTTTACTTTCTATTTCAAATTCAGCATCATCAAATACTTTATAAATCATGCCTATTTTTTCTGCTTCTGTTGCAGTTACTTTTTCTCCAAGCATCATCAATGCAGTAGCTTTTTGTAATCCAATTAATCTTGGTAAAACAAAAGTGCCACCGCTATCGGGTATTAATCCAATTTTAGAAAATGCTTGAATAAACGAAGCAGATGAAGTGGCAACTACAATATCACAAGCCAATGCTATATTGGCTCCTGCACCCGCTGCAACGCCATTAACAGCAGCTATTACAGGCTTATTAATGGTTCTTATTTTTGTAATGATTGGATTGTAATGTTCACTTAAAATTTGTTCAAAGCCGGGTGCATTTTCTCCAATCAATTCTCCCAAATCCTGACCGGCACAAAATGCCCTTCCATTCCCAGATAAATACACTGCACGGATATTTTTATCGGTATTACATTCGTCTAAAACAGCTTGTAATTCCAATGCCATTGATCTGTTGAATGCATTAAATTTTTCAGGTCGGTTTAAGGTAATGTATGCAACTGCATCTTTTATTTCAAAATGGATGGAAGGCATAATGGTGTATTTTTATGAAAATGAAAGTTAATGACATTTAAAATAATCGAAGGGTTCTTTGCAATCATTGCATTGATACAATGCTTTACAGGCGGTACTTCCAAATTCGCTGATAAGCCTTGTATTTATTGAGTTACACAGTGGACATTCAACGCCATCTTCAGGGATTTCAAAATTTTTATTAGGGGCTGCAATTCCGTATGTTTTTAGTTTTTGTTTGCCGGCTTCACTCATCCAGTCTGTTGTCCAGGCAGGGGATAAAACAGAAGTTATTTTTACATTGTTAACCCTGTGTTCAGCCAATGCCATTCTGATGTTCATGCTTATCATATCCATTGCCGGACAACCAGTGTAAGTTGGGGTAATTACCACTTCAACAGCATCATTTGTAACAACAACATCTCTTACAATTCCTAAATCTAATATGGTTAATACCGGAACTTCAGGGTCGGTTACTGTGCCAAGTATTTCCCAGATTTTTTCCGTTGATATAGTGATATTATTTACCATTCTGCTCCGGGATATGTTCTTTGCAATTGTTGCATTTCAGCCAATATCAATTCAAGTTCTGAAGTATGTAATCCATTTTTTCCTCCGGTATGCATCACAATATTTTCGGGGATAGATAAGGTGGCTTCTTCAAAAACTGCCATTACTTTTTCAAGCCATATTTTTTTCATAATATCAAAATCAATTCCCAGATTTACTTCATATTCAGCAGGAATAAATAATTCTTCTGTATAAGTCCAAAGTATTGGTAATGCTGCTTTTATTCTGTCATGACTTTCAGCTGTACCATCGCCCAAACGAATCACCCATTCTTTACTCCAACGAATATGATAGGTGGTTTCTTTGATACCTTTTGCAGCAATAGCAGCAAGCTGAGTATCTGAATGATTCTTTAATTGTTCAAATAAAATAAATTGAAATTCACTGAAAAAATATTGTCTTAAAATTGTATTCCCCCAATCACCTCTTGGTAATTCTGCCAATAATAAATTTTTAAATTCAGTTGCTTCACGTAAGTAAGCCAAAGAATCTTCTGTTACAATATTTCCATTTTTTTGGCTGATTAATTCTGCAGCGTATTGGTAAAAATTTCTTGATTGACCTAATAAATCTAATGAAATATTTGTGATTGCAATATCTTGTTCTAAGATGGGTCCGTGACCACACCATTCACTATTTCTTTGTGAGAGTATTAAAGTTGTATCGGCTAAGTGAAGACAGTAAGGAATTAGGAATTTGGAATTGGGAATTGGTTGTTGCATTACTTTTTTGTTGCTTTTGATTTATCTAAATAATTGATATATCCATTAATTAGTTTTATAACAATTTCAAATTTTTCATCAAGTATATTCAAAGTTATTTCTGAGATATATTTTTCATCAAATGCAGTTGTTAAATGCTCCATTGTTTTAGTTGTAGAGCCTCTTGCAATAATAAAAAATTTCTAGTATCAGTATATGTATAACGTCCGTAGCCTTCTGCAATGTTAGTAGTTATTGACCTTGAGGAACGAATAATTTGATTTGTAAGTAAGAATTTTTCAGAATTTGGAAACTGTTTTACAAGGTCTGAAATAGTAATTCTCAATTCTCTGGCTTTTATATAAGATTCTAATTCTTTATAGCCCTTATAATTCATAAATATATCATTTGCTAATCACTAATTCCAAATACCTAATTCCAAAACTACATGTGCCCAACTTCATCCGGTAAATCATAAAATGTTGGATGTCGATACACTTTATCTATTGCAGGTTCATATAGCTCACCTGCTTCATCAGGATTGCTTGCTGTAATATGTTTACTCTCCACAACCCAAATACTTACACCTTCCATTCTTCTGGTATAAACATCTCTTGCATTTTCAATTGCCATTTGTGCATCTGCAGCATGCAAGCTACCCGCATGTTTGTGATCCAATCCTTGTTTGCTTCTGATAAAAACTTCCCACAAATGCCAGGCTGTTTCTGTAGATATGGTTGATGCAGCACCTGTTTCTATTTCGCCGTAATCGCCGTAGTATTGTTTAATTATTAGATTATTCATTATTTGAAACTTGTATTGTATTTTATAATTGAAGCGTGATTGTATTTAAAAGATTATTTTAATATTGTGTCACGCTACTTTCATTTCTAATTTTTTTGCTTTCTTCTCTGCATAAGCCATTGCAGCTTCTCTAACCCAAGCTCCTTCTACATGTGCTTGGTTTCTGGCATCTAATCTTTCTTTATTGCAAGGACCATTTCCCTTTACTACTGCCCAAAATTCATTCCAGTCAATTTCACCAAAATCATAATGATTACGATCTTCATTCCACTTCAAATCTGCATCAGGTAATGTCATTCCCAATACTTTAATCTGACCTACCACCATATCTACAAATTGTTGTCTTAGTTCATCATTTGTTTTGCGTTTGATTTTCCATTTCATGCTTTGATCACTGTTGGTGCTTTCGGTATCTTTTGGTCCAAACATCATTAAACTTGGCCACCACCAACGATTGATTGCATCCTGACACATTGCTTTTTGTTCAGGTGTTCCTTTGCTTAATACCAATAATATTTCAAAACCTTGACGTTGATGAAAACTTTCTTCTTTACAAATACGAACCATTGCTCTTGCATAAGGACCATAAGAAGTTCTGCAAAGCATTACCTGATTTAAAATTGCAGCACCATCTACCAACCAACCTACAGCGCCCATATCTGCCCAGGTAAGTGTTGGATAATTAAAAATAGATGAATATTTTGCTTTGCCTGTTAACAATTGCTCAATCATTTCATCTCTGCTCATGCCCAAAGTTTCTGCGGCAGAATAGAGGTACAATCCATGTCCTGCTTCATCTTGAACCTTTGCCAATAATATAGCTTTACGTTTTAATGATGGTGCTCTGCTTATCCAATTTCCTTCTGGCAACATACCCACTACTTCGCTATGTGCATGCTGACTGATTTGCCTTATATTGGTTTTTCTGTATGCATCCGGCATCCAATCTTTAGGTTCAATTTTTACTTCAGTATCAATTTTACCTTGAAATATTTTCTCAAAATCTTGAATCTGCATAACAACGTTTTTAGAATGTCAAAAGTACAAAATTAATTAACAACGCTAACGGCTGTTAGTTTAAAAAATCAAAACTAGTATTCATTATTTGATATCAAAATCAATTACTACTTTATCTGTTGTAGGATGTGCCTGACAGGTAAGGATAAAACCCTGTTCAATTTCTTCTTTTTCCAAACCCCAGCTCACATCCATACTAACCGCTCCCTCCAATACTTTCGCTTTACAAGTACAGCAAACGCCACCCTTACAGGCATAAGGCAAATCAGCACCTTTTTGTAATGCGGCGTCTAAAATATTATTTCCTTTAAATGTCAAATCAAAATCAAAAGTTCTGCCATCTACTTTAACTGTGATTTTGCTTTTTGGGGAATTGTCTATCGCAACTTGATTGTTACTTTTTGACGTATGAGAATTTGCTGAAGTAAAAAGTTCGAAATGAATTTTCTGCTCTTCAACCAGTCTGCTTTCTAAAAAATCTTTTACCGAAAAAATCATTTCTTCCGGACCACAAATAAAAAATTCATCTGAATTAATGTTCAGCAAATTTTCAAATAAACGATTGCATTTGAAATGATCAATTCTGCCATAATTAATATCAGCATCTGTTTTCTCTCTGCTTAAAATATGGATTAATTGAAAACGGCTAAGATGCTTGTTTTTAAGGGCTTCCAGCTGTTCTTTAAAAATGATGGAGGTACTATTTTTATTTCCATATATCAGTGTAAACGAACTATTAGGTTCTGTTTGCAAAGTCGTTTTAATAATTGATAACATTGGTGTAATACCACTTCCTGCAGCAAAGCCAACATACTCTTTTTTGTTTGTAGGATTTAGGGCTGTAAAAAATTTTCCTATTGGTGGCATTGCTTCTAAAACATCGCCGGCTTTTAATACATCATTTGCAAATGATGAGAACAAACCACCTTCTACTTTTTTAATGGCAATTTTAAATTCATTATCTAATGGCGAAGAACATAATGAATAACTACGCCTAACCTCAACACCTTCAATGATTGTTTTGATAGTAATATATTGACCCTGCTTGTACGCAAAAATATTTCTTAAATGTTCAGGGATAATGAATGCAATGGAAACACAATCGCTTGTTTCTTTTGTAATTTGCTTAATCGTGAGTGGATAAAAATGTAGAGACATAAAAGTATTGTTGTAATTCGCTTGCCTTAAAATTATTTTTTCAATCCACCTACTAAAATTGTAATCATATTTTCTTCTAACTCGGCACCACTGATTTTTTGTTTGCTTCTATGCCAGCTTTCAATTCCACTAATTGCATGAAGCATAATGAGTACAGCCGTTGTAGCATCAATTTTTTTAATTTCTTTTTTCTTAATACCATCTTCAATGATTGCTGCAAAGCGTTTACGATACGTACGTCGCTGCGTTTGAAAGTTTGATAAATAAGGATCTGTTAAATATTTCCATTCTCTGTCGCTTACAAATACTTCATCAAAATTTTGCACCATGCTGATGATATGAAATCGCAATAATTCCTCTATTTTTTTTAGTGCAGATGCATCCATTGATTCAATCTGCTCAAGTTTTTCATTGTACTTATTAGCAACACTAAAACAGATTTCGTGCAGTAATTCATTTTTACTTTTAATATGGTTGTACAAACTTGCAGCTTCTACACCCACTACTTCTGCAAGTTCTCGCATACTCGCAGCTTTAAATCCTTTTTCTTTAAAAAGAATTGCAGCCTTTTGTAAAATAATATCTTTTCGGCTGGCATTATTGTTTGTTTTGATTCTTCCCATAGGTACAAAAATACACTAACAAACGTTTGCTTAAAAGAAAGATTTTGTTAGTTTATTTTTTTGTAAAATGAATTCTTAAGTGAATTTGATTGTCTTTATTGTATTTTAAGGTTCATGTATCAACAAAAAACAGTTTAGCTTGTTAACTTTACAAAAAATACATATTATGAGTGATCTAGTTCAGGAGTTTAATGATTATCGTACAAAAATGAACGAAGTAATCCTAAGTAAAGATAATTTAGTAATGAAGCGTTTGTGGAATTTGGATACCAATACTTATGATGAAGGGTCAATAGATAAAAAAACAAAAGAAATGTTGGGCTTGGTTGCAAGTATGGTACTACGTTGCGATGATTGTATTAAATATCACTTGGGCAAAAGCTATGAACTTGGGGTTACCACAGAACAGATTTATGAAATATTTGCAGTAGCTAATATCGTAGGCGGAACAATTGTAATACCGCATACACGCCGAGCTGCAGAGTATTGGGAAGAATTAATAAAATCGAATTAGGAATTTGAAATACTACATTTAACCACTTATAACGGTTAAGTTTTCTATTTTTGTAACATTCTTTTTAATCAACCATTCGATTTTTGGTTGAGTAATTTATTTTGAAATTTATTTTATGAGCACATCAACTACTATAACACCTATAACGCTTACTGCCAAAGACTTTGCTACAGATCAGGAAGTACGTTGGTGTCCCGGTTGTGGAGATTATTCCATATTAGCACAGGTTCAAAAAATTATGCCCGGAATTGGTGTGCCTAAAGAAAATATTGTCATTATCAGCGGTATTGGTTGTAGTTCTCGTTTTCCTTATTACATGAATACGTATGGTATGCATAGCATTCATGGACGTGCTACAGCTATTGCAAGCGGCTTAAAAGCAAGCAGACCAGAATTGAGTGTGTGGATTGTGAGTGGAGACGGAGATAGTATGAGTATTGGCGGGAATCATACGATTCATATGCTTCGCAGAAATTTTGATGTGAATTTATTGGTATTCAATAATCAAATTTATGGTTTAACCAAAGGGCAATATTCTCCTACTTCAGAAGAAAATAAAGTAACAAAAAGTACACCAATGGGAAGCATTGATCATCCCTTTAATCCATTGGCATTGGCTTTGGGTGCAGATGCTACTTTTATTGCCAGAAGTATGGACAGAGATCCGAAACATTTACAAATGGTACTTACTAGAAGTCATCAACATAAAGGTTCTTCATTTGTAGAAATTTATCAGAATTGTAATATTTTCAACGATGGTGCTTTTGAAGTATTTACTGAGAAAAGTACGAAGGCAGATGAAGCCTTATTTTTAGAACATGGGAAGCCATTGATTTTTGGAGTAAATCAAGATAAAGGAATTAAAATTGAAGGATTAAGACCAGTGGTTGTTAATTTGTCTGATGGTGTAAATGCAGATGATTTATGGATACATGATGAACATGATTTTTATAAAGCCCAAATATTAACAAGGATGTTTGATGACACCAAAACTGAAGGCCATTTTCCAAGACCTTTTGGTGTATTTTATCAAACAGAACGGGCTTGCTATGAAGATGTTATGGCAATGCAAATTGATGAAACAATTGCAACAAAAGGCAGAGGTAATTTGGACAAATTACTACGAGGAAAAGAGGTATGGGAAATCGCCTAATATTCATTATTTCATAAAACAAATACAGGGTTTTTTTACGCCTTTTTCCTGAAGTATTGCCAAAAAATTCATTTTTACTTTTTTTCACTCTTTTTTCGTAAGTTTTTAAACTACAAATTTGTTCCTTAACCGATACGTTAGTTAATTGGTTATGTGCTAAAACAGCTTTTTTTTAATCGCTGTGATATTTTCTTTGGGGTATTATTTAGGGCAGCTTGGGGAAGCTGCCCTTTTTTATGCAATCCACCCAATTAATTGTTGTAATTTCATTAGATGTTATTACCTATTCATATCGATAATCCAAATACCAGGAATATTAAAATTGTAGTTGATTGCCTTTTAAGTGGAGGAGTAATTATTTATCCAACAGATACTATCTATGGTTTGGGTTGCGATATTTTTCAGCATAAAGCAATTGAAAAAGTTGGGAGAATAAAAAATATAGATCCGCAAAAAGCACAGCTAAGTTTTATTTGCAATGATTTAAGTGATTTAAGCAAATACACTAAAAGTATTCCAACACCTGTTTACAGAGTACTAAAAAAATATTTACCTGGACCCTATACATTTATTTTGCCGGCAAGCAAAGAAGTTCCAAAAATTTTGAACAGCAAAAAAAATACTATTGGCTTAAGAATTCCTGACAACTTAATTGCAAATACGATTGTGCAGGAATTGGGGCATCCTATTTTATCTGCCTCACTTCCTGGTGAAATGGTAGAAGAATACACAGATCCGGAAATCATCTATGAAAAATTTAAACATCTCGTAGATATTGTAATTGATGGTGGTGTAGGAGGAATGATTCCCTCAACAATTATCGATTGTACATCAGATGAAAATGCTTTAATCAGGGAAGGGTTGGGTATATGGGAAGAGTAATAGTTTTGTAATTAATGATTCTCTGAAAAAATATTAAATGATTTGCGGTGATAATTGGTAATACCAAATTCGGCAATTGCATTTCGATGAACCAATGTTCCGTAGCCTTTGTTTTTATCCCAGCCATACATTGGAAAAGTTTGATGTAATTCAAGCATATAGGCATCTCTGTATGTTTTTGCAAGTATGCTGGCAGCGGCTATTGAAGCATATTTCCCATCCCCTTTAATAATGCAATGATGCGGAATATTTTGATAAGTGTTAAAACGATTACCATCGATAATTAATAATTCAGGATTTTTTTTTAATTGTTCTATTGCCAAATGCATGGCTTTAAAACTTGCTTTTAAAATATTAATTCTGTCAATTTCATCATTATCAACTTTTGCAACGGCAAATGCAACTGCCTTTTTTTCAATAAATAATCTTAGTTCATTTCTATCTTTTTCTTTTACTTGTTTGCTGTCGTTAAGTAATGGATGATAGAATTTTTTTGGCAAAATAACTGCTGCTGCAAATACTGGTCCGGCATAGCAACCACGTCCGGCTTCGTCGCAACCGGCTTCAATAAATTTGTTTTGATAAAAGTTTTCTAACAAGGTTTCAATTTCTTTTAATCAAATATCAAACTTCCTGTTGTACCAACTTACTTTTGCGTATCAAATTTTTTAAGATGAAATACTCCGCATATATCAGATATACCCAATTTTTAGTTGTGCTAGTTTTTTTGGTAATTATTGCGGGTGGCGTTGTTCGTATGACGCAAAGTGGAATGGGCTGCCCAGATTGGCCCAAATGTTTTGGTAAATGGATTCCGCCTACAACTGTAAGTCAATTACCGCCCGATTTTGAAAAATATTTAAAACAACAGGATATTGACAATACGTTCAACGTATATCATACCTGGATAGAATATATCAACCGTTTATTGGGAGCATTATTAGGTATTTTTATTTTAATTCATGCAGTTTGGAGTTTTCGTAAGTTTTTTTATACAAAACGTTCTGTTTTTTTGTGGAGCCTTGGATTGGTTGTTGCTGTTGGGTTTCAGGGCTGGTTAGGTAAAAAAGTAGTTGATGCGAATTTGGCTGTTGTAAAAATTACTACACATATGCTGGTTGCATTACTGATTGCTGCAATACCGGTATATATTATTTATTTGGTGCGTGAAAGAGAAAAAGTAAAACATGCCACTTTAAAAAAATTAACTTCATTAGCACTGATTTTGCTGGTACTTCAGATTGTATTGGGTACAGAAGTAAGGGAGCAAATAGATATTGTTGCAAAATCGTTGAATTATACTCAAAGAGAACTTTGGATTGATCGGTTGGATGTTTTTTTTAAAATTCATCGGTCATTTAGTTTAGTAATTTTTGCGGCTGTTGTTGGCATATTTTTAAAAAGTAAAATGATTACACAGCTATCAAAAGTTGCCTTATTGAATTTAATACTGGTGGGGGTTTTGATATTTTTGGGTGTGGTGATGAATTATGTACATATTCCTGCAATTGCCCAGCCACTGCATTTATTGTTTTCAAGTATCTTGATCATTAATTTGTTTGCATTTAGATTGAAATTGCAGTAAATTGAATTAACTGTTATTAATCTCCAAATTAAATCAAGCAACTATTCTTGTATTCTGTTGTCTTATTAATGGGTTATAAATGTTACAAATAAAATATCAAAATGAAGAAATTTCTAGTTGGCTTTTGGTATTCAATGCCTGTTCAACTATTCTTTTTACACTTTAGAAAGTATCAAATATTTTTGATTTTTTGGTATGTATTGTTTGCAACAATCAATGGGCATTTTCTCGAAAAATTTGGTGCAAATTCACTTTTTCTATCTCCCGAATATTTTAATAATGTGAACCTATTGAGTGCAGCATTTGTGGGCTTAGCAATTGGAATATTTATCATGAGTTGGAACATTACCACATTTATTTTACATCACAGAGAATTCCAATTTTTAGCAACTACTGCTCAGCCCTTTTTAAAGTATTGTATCAATAATGGGATACTGCCGATTATCTTTTTAGTGAACTATTTTTCAGAATTAATTTATTTTGATACTTATCGGGAGTTGATGAGTGCTGCAGAAATTACATTGTTAATCATTGGATTTTTAGGCGGTTTTTCGCTTGCTATATTTATTGCATTTGCTTACTTTTTTGGCGCTGATAAAACTATTTATAGCACCATGAGCAATACTATAATAGATGCCAATAAACAATATTTGGATAATATTAAAAATAAAATTCTTGCTACTGAAAAATATAAGATGAGAGTTGATTGGTTTTTCACTGCAAAATTTGCATTACGAAAACCCCGCGATGTAAGACATTACACACAAGATTTTTTAGATACCATTTTTAAGCGTCATCACTTTGCTGCTGTTATTGCATACTTTATTGCTTTTTTATTTTTAATTGGAATTGGTTATACCTCAGATGCAAGATTATCTCAAATACCTGCCGCTGCCAGTATTACAATTTTTTTTGCTTTAATCATTGCTGTAGTAGGCGCATTTTCAGTGTTTTTAAAAAACTGGAGTCTACCGGTAATTGCACTGATTTACTTAATGTTCAATATTTTATATGAGCATGATATTATAGATCCAAGAACAAAGTTTTTCGGATTGGATTATACAAATGAACTAAAAGATAAACCTATTTACAGCAAAGAAACAATAATTGCATTGGCCAATGATTCTGCAATAGCAATAGACAAACAAAAATTTATTGCAAGATTAAATGCCTGGAAAGCAAGACAGCATGATGATAAGCCGATTTTTTACATTATCAATACGAGTGGTGGCGGTATAAGAAGCGCCACATTTACTTTTCGTACTTTACAACATATTGATAGTTTGATGAATGGGAAATTGATGTCTAAAACAATGTTCATTAACGGCGCATCCGGAGGTATGTTGGGTGCTGCATATTACAGAGCATTGTACCTTAAGAAATTAAATCAAGATACAATTAATTTGCAGTCTGCAACTTATTTAGATGATATCAGCAAAGATTTACTGAATCCAATTTTTTCTTCTTTTGTTTCAAGAGATATTATTGCACCGGTTCAAAAATTTATGTTGGGTAACAATACTTATGTAAAAGATAGAGCTTATGCATTTGAAAAAAAATTGAATGTAAATACCCACGGGTTATTAGATAGAAGTATGGATGCAGATCGGGTTGCGGAAGAAACAGCATTGATGCCAACTATGTTTTATAATGCTGTTATTACACGTGATGGTCGTAAAATGATTCTCTGTTCGCAGTCGGTAAGATTTTTGATGCGTGCACCAAAAAACTCTAATAATATCGTTTCTCAAGATCCGGACGCTATTGATTTTAATTCCTTTTTTATAAAACAAAATCCATTGAATATACAGGTAACATCTGCACTTCGTATCAATGCTACGTTTCCATATATATTACCCAATGCACAACTACCAACCAATCCTGTAATTGATGTAATGGATGCCGGTTTGAGGGATAATTTTGGACAAGAAAATACACTCAGATTTATTGAGGTGTTTAAAAATTGGTTACGGGAAAACACAAGCAAAATTGTCATTATTCAAATCAGAGATAGAACAATTGGTGATTGGGAAAAACCGATCGAGCAAAAGAGTTTGATTGATTTGTTTACAAAACCCGCTTTCTTATTACAAAACAATTGGTATAAGCTTCAAGACTATTCTCAAAATGATCAACTAGATTATTTTAGTAAAAATTACGGCGATAAACTAGTAAAAATTAATTTTCAATATATACCAACCAATAAGGATGCTGCAGCAAGTTTGAGTTTTCATTTAACTGCAAGAGAAAAAAAAGAAATTGTAATTGCACTTAAAAATAATATTAACAAACAAGCTACTAATGATTTGATAAAAATAGAAAATACTCCAAAATAATTTTAAGATTGAATTAAATCAAAGCAGCCTTTAATTACTTCAATATTAAATTCACTTGCAGTGTCTTTTGGCTCACCATCAATATGCAAAGGAGCATATTTTAAATTCTTAATTTTCAAATGCGGCACTTGAAAATATAGGATATTTTTTTTGGTAACTTGATTTACTTGCTCTTGTAATACATTGTTGCCTCTTATCTGTTTTAATACAGCAAATGGCAAGATACTTTTGCTCATTTTTTGAACAATAACAATATCCAATAATCCATCTTGTAAACTAGCTTTTGGAGCAATAGTAACATTATTGCCAAACTGATTACAATTGGCAACACTGATAAAAAAAGCATCTGTAAAAAATGAAAAACCATTAATAGTTACCTCAAACTGATAAGGTTGCGTTTTAAAAAATTCAATCAATCCTTGTGTTGTATAAGTTAATAAACCTCTTGCACTTTTAGTGCTAAATTCATATGCAACCTTCGCATCAAATCCAAGCCCACTAAGTACACAAGAAAATTGATTATTGATTAAAAAAGCATCAGTCTTTTTTGCATTGCCATTAAAAATTTGAGCCAATGCTTTTTTAGGCTTCATTGAAATTCCTGCAGCCCTTGCTAGCCCATTGCCACTACCCATAGGGATAATGCCAAAAATTACTGGCTCAAATCGAAGTGCATTAATAATTTGATTTACAGTTCCGTCTCCGCCAACAATAACAACATGTGTCAATCCTTCATTTGCAATGTTATCTTTTACAAAATCATAATTTGCTTCAGCATTAGTTGCTAAAATTTCAAAAGGAATTTGTTGTTTGTTTGTTTCAGATTCTATTAAGGCTTTTAATTTTTCTTTTCCTTTTGTTCCAGAAATTGGATTAATTAAATAAGCAATTTTTTTGTTCATACAATTATTTTATTACCACTTTACAAAGTAAAAATCTTCTCATTCTTACATAAGCAGCTTCTGTAGGATCTGCCGGTGTGGCTATTGTATATAAATTATAGGTTTTGTTTTTTTCAGTTTTTTTAAATACATCTTTTAGTAAAACAAAACTTATTCCATCTTGTTTATTTGTAAATTCAATAGATAGTTCTTGATCATTTTCTTTTAGTAGCATATACCTCCTAATCATCTTTTTTTCATTAAGGATATTTTTATTTTCAATCAATAAATTTCCCTCTTTTTTATGGGAATCAAGTAATAACAAATTTGTTGTATTGTCTTTAAGAACATCTGCTTTTAATGTTGTTCCTTGTGCACAAATAATTATTGGGGCAATTTCTTCCTGTGACCATAGCGTGGTGCTAACAAAAAGGATTGCTAATAAAAATATATTTTTCATCTTACATTATTTTTTATTCCTTCAAAAAAATTACCATTTCAACAATGCACTTGCCCATGTAAAGCCGCTTCCAAAAGCTGCTAAACAAACCAAATCACCTTCTTTAATTTTTCCTTCTTCCCAGGCTTCGCATAAAGCAATTGGCACACTTGCAGCCGTAGTGTTGCCGTACTTTTGAATATTGTTGTGAACCTGATTATCGCTCAATCCTAATTTTTGTTGTACAAATTGACTGATACGTAAATTAGCTTGATGTGGTATCAGCATATTGATATCACTCGTTTGTAAGCCATTTGTCTGTAATGCTTCCATAATTACTTCAGGAAATTTTACAATGGCTTTTTTAAATACACTTGGTCCATCCATGTAAGGAAAATTCTCAGCATTGTCAATCATTTCATGGCTCATAAACATTTCTCCAATTTCTGCTTCAGGAAAGGTTGCATAATTTTTATTTGCCCAATGATTGGCATGTGTACCCGGATTATACATTGCTAAAATTTCTGCAGCTTCACCATCACTATGCAAATGTGTAGATAAAATTCCCTGATTTGTATTTTCTGTAGGCTGCAATATAACAGCACCTGCACCATCTCCAAAAATGACACTCACATTTCTGCCACGGGTACTGAAGTCCAAACCAAAACTATGTTTCTCACTTCCCACAACAAGAATATTTTTGTACATGCCTGTTTTTATAAATTGATCGGCAACACTGATTGCATAGACAAATCCGCTACATTGATTTCTGATGTCTAATGCTCCAATTTCTTTCATCTTCATGGCACGTTGTAACAATACACCACATCCTGGAAAATAATAATCCGGACTTAGCGTTGCAAAGATGATGAAATCAACATCTTGCGCTGTTATACCCGCTCTTTCAATGGCAATTGTTGCAGCCTCTACACCCATTGTTGTGGTAGTTTCCTCAGTCCTATCTGCATATCTTCTTTCTTTGATGCCTGTTCTTTCCTGAATCCAGGCATCACTTGTTTCCATGTATTTAGTTAAGTCATTATTGGTAAAAATATTTTTAGGTACATACATACCAATACCTGCTATTTTGCTGCGTGGCATAATCAATCGTTTTATTTAAGGGGGTAAATTACAAATTTATTTTCTGCAAGAATGTTAATAGATATTAGGTGATATAATTTTATTGTTTCACTTTCATTCCCATTACATCAACTAAAAATTTTTCAGTTTCTCTGATAACTCCGGCTACATCTTTACTTTTAATAGGACTTCCCAAAACATGATTCTCTGTAAGTGGCATTGGAACTTGTTTTTTGAGCGTAGCAGGTGTACTAATTTCTTCAAACATTTTTTGCATTGCACTTACTTTAACCACTGCATCTTGATGTGTTTCGTCTTTATAATAGTAAAGCAATAAAGTTTTTTGGTTAACTTTTTTAAAAGTCTCTTTATTCATGGTTGTTTCCATCATTTCTTGCAAAGCAACAATTGATTCTAATCGGTAAGGCTTGTTCCAGTATTGTTTGTAAATTGGTGTTTCATCATTTGGATTATTATACTTTCCACCTTTTACCAAACGAGCAATTTGCAACCCCCAGGGATTATTCAACAACCATGCATTAGGGTCGTTAATGGCAATATTGGGCGAATACAACAACAATCCGGCAATATCATTTGGAAAAGCTGCTGCCAGTTGTAATGCTTGTGTTCCGCCGGTGCTTGTGGTCATTAAAATAATTTTTTTACCCAATTGTTTTCCAATTGCCAAAGCAACTTTTGCACTTTCCCAATAATTTTCAGGAGTTAAATTTAACAGTTGTTCTGATGTGTCAATGCCATGTTCTGCAAGTCGGCTTAAATACAAATTACAACCAAATTTTTGAGCTATTGTTCTATGAACGGGATTGCCTTCCTCTTGGCTTGCGCTGAATCCATGTAAATAAACTATAGTATATTCAGTTGGTTGTTTTAATGAATCATTTGCCCAAACAATTCTTGCTTCGTTGTTGGCACGCAGATGATGAGAGCTTTCATTTGCAGCCACATATTTTTCCAAATCAATACCCGTTGTTGGAACTTGTGGCATTTTGGAACTATATTTTGGTGTTGCCGGAGATGGACCTAATGAATAAATTACTGCTAAAACTGCAAAAACAATTGTGATTCTTTTTATCCAACGCATATTTTTTATTTTGATAAAACTATGAAAAATATTTTTTGTGGTATCAATATTATTAATCAACTAAAATTTAATCTCAACGCCTGCAACTCCATGCCCAATACATTAATAATGGGTGAATGATTAACAATCTTACCCAACCAATCATTGGTGTCATTTCAAAACTTCCCAATGAAAAACTTCCTATTTGTATCATAAAAATATGTGCCGGAACAAATGCAATCAGCATTACAATAATTCCATAAGCTGCTAATTTTCTTGTTCTTGGAAATAACATTAATAATCCAAGTGTTATCTCGCTAATGCCTGAAATATAATTGATGGCAATACTCCAATCTCGCAAATACAATGGCAATAAGGGTTTGTAAAAATTGGGATTAATAAAATGATTGATACCTGCAAACAGATAAAATCCTATCAAAGCAAAACGTATCATTTTTTTCATAAAGAATCGTAGTAAAAAGAATAATAAAAGCACAAAGTTGTATGATAAAACGTAAACAAAGCTAAATAGACTTGCCTCTCCGCTACAAACCCTTACTTTTGCACAAAATTTAAAAGCTAATAGTTTTAGTAGGGTGTTCCTATTCCGGTTATTCGCAATTCAATATCTCATTTTATGGAAATACGCAACATTGCCATTATTGCTCACGTAGATCATGGCAAAACAACTTTGGTAGACAGAATTTTACATGCAACAAAAGTTTTTCGTGACAATCAGGAAACAGGTGAATTAATCATGGATAGCAATGATTTAGAAAAAGAACGTGGTATTACTATCTTTTCTAAAAACGCTGCTGTAACTTATAAAGACATTAAAATCAATGTAATTGATACACCGGGACATAGCGACTTTGGTGGTGAAGTAGAACGTGTATTGAAAATGGCTGATGGGGTTATTTTATTGGTTGATGCTTTTGAAGGCCCAATGCCTCAAACTCGTTTTGTATTGCAAAAGGCATTACAACTTAAGCTAAAGCCTATCGTTGTAATTAATAAAGTTGATAAACCAAACTGTCGTCCTGATGAAGTACATGATGCAGTTTTTGAACTGTTTTTTAACTTAGATGCAACTGAAGAGCAATTGGATTTCCCTACTTTTTATGGTAGTGGTAAAAATGGGTGGTTTAATGATAGCCTTACTCAAACAGAAGATATTATGCCATTAATGGATGGTATTGTTAAATATGTTCCGGCTCCAATAATTGACGAAGGAACTTTGCAAATGCAAATTACTTCATTAGATTATTCTTCTTTCTTAGGAAGAATTGCAATTGGAAAAGTAACACGTGGCAGTATCAAAGAAGCTCAGCCAATTGCATTGGTTCAAGCTGATGGAAGTATTAAGAAAAGTCGTGTTAAAGAATTATATGTATTTGAAGGAATGGGCAAACGTCGTGTAACAGAAGTACTTTGCGGCGATTTGTGTGCGGTTGTAGGGTTGGAAGATTTTGGTATTGGTGATACAATTTGTGATGCAGAATTTCCGGATGCATTACCAATCATTAGTGTTGATGAACCAACAATGAGCATGACTTTCAGCATCAACAATTCACCGTTTTTTGGTAAAGATGGTAAGTTTGTAACATCTCGTCACTTGCGTGACAGATTGATGAAAGAAACAGAAAAAAATCTTGCATTAAGAGTTGAGGATACAGACAGTGCAGACAGCTTTTTAGTGTTTGGTCGTGGAATCTTACACCTTGGCGTTTTGGTTGAAACCATGCGTAGAGAAGGATATGAATTGACTGTTGGAAATCCTCAGGTTTTGGTAAAACAAATCGATGGAAAAAAACATGAGCCTTTTGAAATATTGGTGGTTGATGTTCCTAGTGAGTTCAGCGGTAAAGTAATTGACCTGGTTACGCAACGTAAAGGTGAAATGTTGATCATGGAAAGTAAAGGTGAAATGCAACATTTAGAGTTTGATATTCCTTCTCGTGGATTAATTGGGTTACGTTCTCAAATGCTTACAGGAACTGCAGGTGAAGCTGTAATGGCACATCGCTTTAATGAATACAAACCTTGGAAAGGTCCAATTCCGGGAAGAAACAATGGTGTATTAATTTCTAAGTTTGGTGGCACTACAACTGCTTATTCTATTGATAAATTACAAGACAGAGGTACTTTCTTCATTGAACCAAGAGAAGAAGTGTATGTTGGTCAAATTATTGCCGAACATATTAAGCCGGGAGATTTGAATGTAAATTCAGTAGAAGAGAAAAAACTAACCAATCACCGTGCAAGTGGTAGTGATGACAGCGTTCGTATTACTCCTAAAACACAGTTTACACTGGAAGAGTGTATGGAATACATTCAACAAGATGAGTGTATTGAAGTTACGCCTAAAAATATCAGAATGCGTAAAACTGTATTGGATGAAAATGAAAGAAATAAAATAAGTAAAAGCATGAAATCAGAAGCATCTTAATTTATTTTTCAAAAATACAAATGCCCTATAATGTTGAGTTATAGGGCATTTTTTGTGCGATTAACATTTTCAATTATTTTATGATAGCCATTAAATCTTCATCATCTTCTATTAAAGCCATTTGATGCACTATTTGAGCGTAACGCCATGAAACCCTGTTACTCATTGGCACAACAGTAAATATTTTAGGGTTGGGCAAACAAGCAATAATCATTGCAGCTTCAGAACGGGTTAATTTTTTTGCCGGTTTATGAAAATAATTTTGTGCAGCAGCCTCAACACCAAAGATGCCGGGCCCCATTTCAATACTATTTAGGTAAATTTCTAAAATTCTTTGCTTTCCCCAAACCCATTCTATCATCTGTGTAAAATAAAATTCAGGAATTTTTCTAATTACTCCACCTCCTTGCCACAAGAAAATATTTTTTGCAGTTTGTTGAGATATCGTACTTGCGCCACCGCCTAAAGGGATTTTGGATTTTTTATTCTTTTTAGTTTTTCTTGGTTTGAAACTTTTTTCAATTGCATCCCAATCAAATCCATTGTGGTCGGCAAATAATTGGTCTTCGCTTGCAATAGCTGCCAGCTTTATGTTGTAGCCCATTGCATCATAGCTGATAAAATCTCTTTTTAAACCATAACCAAATGTATTACTGATTTGAGTGATAGTAATTGGCGGCATTACCCATTTGCATACGACTAGGTACAACAATGATGAAACAAACATTATGATGAATGCTTTTTTTATAAACTGCCACACTCGTTGCATACTTTTTTTGAATTGTATTGCCATGATGCCAAATTAGTGATAGAAGTATTCAAAATAAAAAAGATTTTCTAAAATGAAAAGTCTTGATTGTGATGGCAATGCCAATTAAAACCAACCGCGCCGTTTAAAAAAATATACCATTAATAGTGGAAAAATCAACATAAGTCCGATAGCCATATAAAACCCATATGCTTGATGTGCAATGGGTATCACTTCGAAATTCATTCCGAAAATACCGCCAATTACAGTTGCTGGTGCAAGAAGGCAGGTAACAATTGTCATCACTTTCATCACTTCATTCATTTTCAAATTAACATTGCTTAAATAAAGATCTTGTAAGTTCATCATCATATCTCTGTAGTTCTCGGCAAATTCATTGGCTTGTAAAATATGGTCATGTACATCTTTAAAATACTTATTGGTTTTTATATCAATTAACTGACTGTCACTTCTAATAAAGCCGTTAATTAAGTCTCTTACAGGTGCTACATTTCTTTTTAAAACAATCAGTTCCTTTCTCAAATCATTAATTTCTGCTAAGGTTCTTTTATTGCTGTTGCGAATAATTTTTTCTTCCAATAATTCTATTCTTTCTCCTAGTTTTTCCATTACAATAAAATAATGGTCTACAATCATATCCAACATGGCATAACATAAATAATCTGCGCTGCTTTGTCTAAGCTTACTATTTTTTATTTTTAGTTTTTCTCTTAAACTATTAAACACATCTCTATTTGCATCTTCTTGAAAAGAGATAACTGTATCTTTTGTAAGTACAATGCTTATTTGTTCTTGCTCTACATCACCCGTTTTTTCATTAAAATAAAGCATATTTAAAAGACAGAATAATATATTATCTATCTCGTCCATTTTTGGTCGTTGACCTACGCTCAAAATATCCTCAGCAATTAGATAATGTATGTTGTAATCGCTGCAAATAGCCTCTACATCTGTCTTGCGGATGCCATCAATATTTATCCATGTTATATGTCCATTGTTTTTATATGGCGTGCATACTTTAATATCAGAAATTGATTGATGTTCTAATATTTCAGAGGTATAATCAAATACTTCAATGACAAGGTTTTCGGCTTCTTTTCTTTCAACAGGCAAAGTTGGATTTACCTGAAAAATATCTCTTGTTCTTTTGGTATCGAACAAAGAAAATAAATTGAAATAAGGTAGGTATTTATTTTTTTGCATACTTGAAGATAATGAACCACAATAAATTAATTCATTTCTAGATGAATTTTATTTATCATCAATATTTTCAAATTTGATTAATGATTACAGTCTTCTTTATGGGCATGATTGTGTATTCTGCAAAATCGAAAGTTGATAAAATGTGCAGTAATGATAAGTATTACGGCGGGTATCAGGAGCCATATTTGTTGATTATGCCACCATTGTTTTGCAAACAGCAATACAAATCCAATGCTGAAAATGCTGAGTGGAAAATAGCTGTGATGGTGCTTTTTAAATCCATGGTACAATGAATAAACGCCTATTACAAAGGCGATGATTATCATGAAATATTCAAAGTAAATGTTGTCAATAATATTGATGCCGAATAATGGTAAACTACTCAATAATAAAGGCAAAATAGCACAGTGTATTGCACAAGCTACAGATGTTACAATTCCTAAAGCATCCCAGTTTATTTTAAATTTCATAAAGTATGCAAATATAATAATTGCAATTTTGTTGCAAAAATTTTTCTATTCTTACCAATATCAACTAAAGCTATTGTATTTTTGTTACTACAATTATGAATAAGAAATTACTTTTTTACCTTGGTTTTTTTGCTTTGTTGGTTTTGGCATTCTGGGCAATGCTTGCAAAGTACACCGATACTTTTAACCAGAGCTATTTGCCTAAACGTGGTAATGTGCAGGTATTTTCATTTTTCAATCAGGAAGGGGTTTCATTTTCTAATGATGATATCAAAGGAAAAGTATGTGTAGTGGAATATTTTTTTACCACATGCCCAAGTGTTTGTCCGAGAATGAATAACAACATGAAAAAGATTTATGAGGCATATAAAGATGAACCTGATTTTTTAATACTGTCACACACCTGTAATCCAAAACAAGATTCTGTGGCTACAATCAAACGCTTTGCAGATTCTATGCAAGTAGATGGAAGAAAATGGATTTTTTTAACAGGAAGAAAAGACAGCTTATACAATATGGCAAGGTTTAGTTACGGAATTGATGATCCCAAAAATCAGGTTGCAGATATAAATGATGATTTTATGCATTCGCAATTTTTTGCTTTGGTAGATAAGCAAGGAATTGTAAGAGGACAGGTATATGATGGATTGAAAGAAGATGAATTAAAAAAACTCAAAAAAGACATTAAAAGTTTGTTAGAGGAAAAAGCAGTAGGTAAAAATTTTTCAAATAATATGTTCAACTAATTGAGTATGAAAGGTGCATCACTTGAAATATTAAAACACAATCATCTTAGTGTTACTGAAAGCAGAAAAAAAATTCTTGATTTGTTTTTGGCAAATATTGGCGCATTGGCTCATGCGGATATTGAAAAAAATACTGGAGTACAATTTGACAGGGTAACTATTTACAGAACGCTGCAAACATTTGTAGACAAAGGAATTATTCATACAATACCAACTGCCGACAATTCTGTTTTATATGCATTATGTAAAGATGAATGTGAGCAAGGACATCATCACGATAACCACATTCATTTCATCTGTGATACTTGTAATATCACTATTTGCATGGATCATATCACGATTCCAGTATTAAAGTTGCCTAAAGGGTTTGCACCAAAACGCAGTGATGTTGTTGTAAGTGGAATTTGTAATCGTTGTAATTAATGCATTTTTTCTTGTACAATTAATATACTTTTCATGATTTTAGTTACCGGCGCTAGTGGATTAGTTGGTTCTCATTTAATTCAGCAATTGGTTGCACAAAATAAAAAGGTAAGAGCTTTGTATTGTAATACATTGCCGGCAGCCAACAGTAATGAAAATATAGAATGGATGCAGGCTGATATTTTAGATGTGGTTGCTTTGGAAAATGCAATGAAAGGCGTAATGCAGGTATTTCATTGTGCAGCAATAGTATCATTTAATCCCAAGAAAAAGCAGCAGTTACATCAAACCAATATTCAAGGAACAGCCAATATTGTAAATGCCTGTATAGAAGCCAATGTACAAAAACTTTTATTTGTAAGTTCTGTTGCAGCACTCGGTAGAATCAGAGAAGGAAAGGCAATTGATGAAACAATGAATTGGTCTGAAGAAACAAGTAATAGTGAATATGGCAAAACCAAATATTTGGCTGAAATGGAAGTGTGGCGTGGTATTGGCGAAGGCTTGAATGCTGTAATTGTAAATCCAAGTATTATTTTAGGAAGTGGCGATTGGCATAAAGGATCCTCTGAAATTTTTAAATCTGCGTATGATGAATTTCCCTGGTATACAGAAGGTACAACGGGTTTTGTTGATGTGCAAGATGTAGTAAGGGCAATGCTTTTATTAATGGAAAGCGATATCAGTGCACAACGTTTTATACTGAGTGGTGATACCGCTACTTATAAAAATCTATTTACGCTGATTGCATCCGGATTTAATAAAAAGCCTCCTTATAAAAAAGTTACGCCAATAATTGCTGCACTTGTATGGCGCTGGGAAGCAATTAAATCAATGGTTACAGGGATTGAACCATTGTTGACAAAAGAAACAGCAAAAACTGCTCAAGCAAAAGTTAGTTTTGATAATACCAAGCTTAAGAAGCAAATCAGTGATTTTTC
The DNA here is from genome assembly GCA_947488765.1 of Chitinophagaceae bacterium. Lineage (GTDB taxonomy): Bacteria > Bacteroidota > Bacteroidia > Chitinophagales > Chitinophagaceae > UBA1930. The sequence goes on from CANLAE010000001.1 coordinate 370,646, forward strand.
TTATACGCCATTAGAAACATCAATCAATAGAATTTGTATGGAGTTAAAGCAAATCCATCAACTGTAATTATAATTCCATAACTTTTTTCCATAACTCAGGAATACGTTTTATCCAAACCAATTCTCTTCTTTTAATCGAAGCATCTTCTGCAGGATAACCGAAGTATACTTTACCGCCTTTTAAAGATGAAGGAACGCCACTTTGTGCTAGTACTACTGCATTTGCGCCAATCGTTAATGTTTTGCTCACACCTACCTGTCCCCAAAGAGTTACGCCATCTTCAATAATAGTTGCACCTGCAATTCCAACTTGTGCAGCAAACAAACAATTTTTACCAACAACGGTATCATGACCAATATGAACCATGTTATCCATTTTAGTGCCACTACCAATAATTGTACTTGCTGTTACGCCTCTGTCAATTGTACAACCCGCACCAATCTCTACATCATCTTGTATAATTACTTTGCCGCAGCTCACCATTTTTTTATACCATATTGCTCTGGTCTTTTTTGTGTTGTAATAAAATGCATCACTGCCAATTACACTGCCCGATTGAATTACAACATTATCTCCAATTTCACTGTAATCTAAAATTGAAACATTTGGATGTATCAAACAATTCTTTCCAATTTTTACATGATTGCCAATAAATGTGTTTGGCATAATATAACTTCCTTCGCCAATTATTGAAGTACTACTAATACTATTTGATTGAGGTACAAACGGACGAAAATGCTGAACGATTTTTAAATAAGCATCAAATGGTTCAGCAACAACTAATATTGTTTTGCCTGTTGGTATTGTTACATCTTTCGTATTAATTATGATAAAGGTTGCATTGCTTTCAAGACACTTGCTATAATACTTTGGATGATCTACAAAACACAAGTCTCCAGTCTCAACTTTGTGTATTTCATTGATACCTGTTGTAAAGGCGTCTGTATTTCCTACAATTTCAGCATCAATTAAATTAGCAATCCATTGTATGGCTATCGGCGATGGAAAATTCATGATAGTTGTTTTAGCAAATGTAGTGTTGTAATTGTACAATATTTATTGTGGTATTATTTTGGCAAAATAATCATTGACACAAAATAATGACAGAAATACTTTTTATTTACATTTAAAATATACAGTACCTCAATAAGTGTAACTGAATATTCACAAGGTTGTCAGCCCAATAGAATAACAATTTATTTGTTTATAATTATGAAAGATATATTAGGATTTGAAAATAATTTTTTTAGTTCATTATCAATTTATTTTCTTTAACCCTTTCAAGCAACTGCTACATTTCAATTTTTAATTTCTTATATGCCGGCATAGCTCTAAAAAATAATTTTTTCTTTTGATCTTTTCTTTACAATATTTTTTATTTTTTTCTTGTAAAATCGTAGAAAAATGAAATAATTTTTTATTTTATTAAATAATTTATTTACGCCTAAATCCTTTGTTCATAATAGTTTCAGACAATGATAGTGTTTTTGTTTTTTAATTTTATCATGAGTTTAAGATTCAGATTTGTATTTGTTTGTTATTTTTTACTCAATCGCTATTCACACTCTTAAAAAAAATGTGAATAAAATTCTTTGACTTTTTTTTTGTTGCAGTCAAAAGTCTATTTAATATTGTGTAGGGAAATTTATTTCCCATTACTTACTAACCCATCTATATACAAAGTGTCGCCCTTGCGGCACTTTTTGTTTTTTCAGAAATATTTTTTTAATTAGCCTAAGTATCATTGTTCTTAAATGTTATAAAGGCTTAGTATGGTTAATGTATCATCAATTTACAACTCAAACTTTCCTACATTCACATCTTTAAATTATTTGTAAAACAATAAACTATGGAAACAAATTCACCAGTTGTAAATATTGAAATCAAACCAGGCGGTCCAATATTAATCAAATCAACTATTACAATTAAACATGTAGATGGTGCAGAAGAAATTAAAACGGGCGTAACTGCATTATGCCGTTGCGGTGCTTCTGCCAATAAGCCTTTCTGTGATGGAGCACACAAAAAAATTGACTTCAAGGATTAAGCATTTATCCTCCTGCTTTTTTAGAATTGGTGTAATCATTCTTCAACAACCATTGTAATATCTTTTCTCTTTGGTCTCCTTGAATAATGATTTCACCATTTTTTGTTGTGCCACCCGTACCACAAAAGGTTTTCAATTTTTTCCCAAGTGTTTCCAAATCACTTTCATTTCCAATGAAACCGAAAACGATTGTAGCAGCTTTTCCACCTCTGTGTTTTGTTTCTAATTGAACCCTTAATTTTTGTTTATTGGGAGCTAATGTTTCTTGTACGGCTTCATCATTTTGTAATTTAAAATCAGGGTTGGTGCTAAATACAAATCCATTACCTATTGGCTTTATTTTTTTATTCATAATGACTGTTTTAAACGATCAGTGCTTTTAAACTCAAATCTAAACTCTTTGCCTGATGTATTAATCCTCCAATACTTATATAATCTACCCCTGTAGCTGCATAATCTAGTATAGTGTCTAAATTAATTCCACCGCTTGCTTCTGTTTCAATTCTTTGCTTTATGATTTTAAGCGCTGCTGTAATTTGTTCCGGTGTAAAATTATCCAACATAATCCTATCTACTTTATCAAGGCAATTTGTACAAACTTCTTCAACATCATTTAAGTTTCTAGTTTCTACTTCAATCTTTAATTGATAATTATTTGAACATACATAGTCAAAAGCTTTATTAACTGCTTGTGTTATTCCGCCTGAGTAATCAATGTGGTTGTCTTTCAACATAATCATATCATACAATCCAAAGCGATGATTGGTGGCTCCTCCAATAGCAACAGCTTGTTTCTCAAGTAATCTGAAATTGGGTGTTGTTTTTCTAGTGTCTAAAATTTTTGTACGGTAACCATTCAGTTTTTGTACATACGTATTTGTTAGTGTTGCAATACCACTCATACGTTGCATACAATTTAATGCAACACGTTCTCCTTTCAGTATGGTATGTATTGAAGCATCAATTTCAAAAGCTACTTCACCTTTTTGCATATTATCACCATCACTTTTGTAAGTTGTAAATGTGCAGTTCGGTTCTAATAATTTAAAAATCATTTCTGCAATATTCATTCCGGCTAAAATGCCTTCTTGTTTTATTTTTAAAATTGCTTTCCCCTTTTTTTCTATAGGAATACAACTGATTGTGCTGTGATCTCCATCACCAATATCTTCATTCAAAGCATTTTTCAGTAAGGCTTTCAGTTGTTCATCAACATTTTTCATTGCTTTGACTTTTGTTTATACAAAATAAAAAGGTTTCCAATTTGGAAACCCGATTCAAAGTTAGTTATCATCTTTTAATTTATTCTTACAGAAATTATTTCTTCTTTGCCTCCTTGTTGTTGCAGCATCATTGTTATGGTAAATCCTTTTCCGTTGTTTTTTAATTTACCAGCCAGATACATTGTATTTCCAATTTGACGTTGGCTGCTTACTTCAAATCCCTTGATAGCATTGTTTGAAAAAAAACTTTTAAATACAGTTGTAGCTTGACTTTTACCCATATGGTTTACTTCTTCTTTCTCGGGTAATTTTATATCTACTGTGCTATCAAAATAATTGGTAACTTCTCCGGCATTGCCATTTTTTAAAGCATTGATGATAGCATCAGCCCTGCCTTGAAATTTAAAGGCAAATGAAATAAATGCGATACAACTTATAAGAAAGATGTTTTTCATGATTGTATTATTGTGACCTTAAATAGTAAAATTACTGATAAAAGATTATGATCACTTAAAGTTAACTCCTTTTATTAAACTTACAAAAAGCTTAATTTTACTGCATGAACAAGAAAGTAATTTTAGTTATTATGGATGGCTGGGGTTTGGGGAAAGTAAAAAATGCCGATGCCATTCAGAAAGCAAATGTGCCATTTGTAAATTCATTGTATCATACTTATCCAAACAGCACTTTGGTTACTTGTGGGGAAGCTGTAGGATTGCCAGATGGGCAGATGGGCAATAGCGAAGTAGGACATTTGAATTTAGGTGCCGGAAGAGTGGTATATCAAGAACTGCAAAGAATTAATGTTGCTATACGTGATGGGTTTTTTGCTAAAAATGATGCTCTGTTACAATCTATTCAATACGTAAAGGAAAATAAAAAATCATTGCATTTAATCGGATTAGTTAGCAATGGCGGCGTGCATTCTCACATCAATCACTTAAAAGCAATTATTGATGTTTGTAAAGCAAACGGCTTATCAAAAGTATTTATTCATGCCTTTTTAGATGGTAGAGATTGCGATCCTAAAAGCGGTGCAGTTTTTTTACAGGATTTATCAGCATATACCAAACAACATGTTGGTGCAATTGCAACAGTTACGGGCAGGTATTATGCAATGGACAGAGACAAGCGCTGGGAAAGGGTTCAACTTGCTTATGATGCAATGGTGCATTCAAAAGGAAATCATACCGATGATGTTGTTAAGGCTATTCAGACTTCTTATGAAAATGGAGTTACCGATGAATTTATGATGCCTATTATTAATTCAACTATAAATACAGATGATGCAAAAATAAAAGATGGAGATGCGGTATTGTGTTTCAATTTCAGAACAGATCGTTGTCGTGAAATTACGCAAGTACTTACACAAGAAAATTATCCTGAGTACAACATGCGTTCTTTGAATTTACATTATACAACAATCACCGAGTATGATGCTACTTATAAAAACATTCATGTCATGTTTGAGAATGATAACTTAAACAATACTTTGGGTGAGGTGTTGGCTGCAAATCATAAAACTCAAATCAGGATTGCAGAAACTGAAAAATATCCGCATGTTACATTCTTTTTTAGTGGTGGTAGAGAAAAAGAATTTGTAGATGAAAAGAGAATTATTGTGCCTTCTCCAAAAGTTGCAACGTATGATTTAAAGCCCGAAATGAGTGCAGTTGAATTAACAGATTTATTGATTCCTGAAATTGAAAAAGGCACTACCGATTTTATTTGTTTGAATTATGCAAACGCTGATATGGTAGGGCATACAGGCGTTTTTGATGCTGTTGTAAAAGCTGTTGAAACAGTGGATGCTTGTGTACACAGAGTTGTAGATGCTGCATTAAAACAAGACTATACTATCTTCTTAACAGCTGATCATGGCAATGCCGATTTTATGTTGAATGAAGATGGAAGTCCAAACACACAGCACTCTCTAAATTTAGTTCCATTATTTGTTATTGATAAAGAATGGAAAGGCGAAGTGAAAAGCGGAAAATTGGGCGATATTGCACCAACTATTTTACATACAATGGGTTTGCCAATACCCAAAGAAATGACGGGTGTTGTTTTGATAAAATAATTTGCAATTACATAAATTAAAAATTATCACCTTGAAAAAGACCATCTTTAAAAAAATACTACTTATTCTATTTATTGTATTAGTAGCTATACAATTTATTCATCCTGCAAAAAATCAATCAACTGAAATGCCTGCAACGCATATTTATAATAAGTATGCTACTAGTCAGGATGTTCAGCAAATACTTGCAACTGCTTGTAATGATTGCCATACCAACAATACCAATTATCCGTGGTATGCTTCCATACAGCCGGTTGATTGGTGGTTGAATGACCATATTAAAGATGGTAAGAAACATTTTAATATGAGTGAATTTGGTGCTTACAGCTTGCGTAAGCAATACCATAAATTAGAAGAAGTAGTTGAGCAAATTAAAGAAAAGGAAATGCCTTTAAGTAGTTATACCTGGATACATGGCAATGCAAATTTGAGTGCAGAACAACAAAATAAAATCATTGGTTGGGCTACTGCAATTATGGATACCATGAAAGCAACATATCCTTTGGATAGTTTAATCAGAAAGAAAAAACCAACGAATAGTTGATGCCAAAGTTTCTTTTTACATTGTTTACCTTTGCAGCATGCAAATAAAAACTGCCGAATACGTAATATCCTCTCCAAGTTTTGATACTTGCCCCGAACCCAATAAGCCAGAGTATGCTTTTATTGGTAGAAGCAACGTAGGAAAGTCATCGCTGATAAACATGTTAGTGAATCAAAAAAATCTGGCTAAAACATCGGGCACGCCGGGTAAAACACAATTGATCAATCATTTTATTGTAAATGGAAGTTGGTACTTGGTAGATTTACCGGGTTATGGTTATGCAAAACGAAGCCAAAACGATAGAAATCGCTGGCAGCAAATGATTGAGCAATATCTTAGAAAAAGACAAAATCTGATTAATGTTTTTGTGTTGATAGATGCACGACATACGCCTCAAAAAAACGATTTAGAATTTATCAATCAATTAGATAAATGGGAAGTTCCTTTTACATTGATATTTACAAAAGCAGATAAAGAAAAACCAACGGTGGTGCTACGAAATGAAAAATTATTTTTAGATAAAATGCGTGAGACCTGGCAATTTTTGCCTCAGAGTTTTATTACAAGTGCCGAGAAAAAACAAGGCAGGGAAGAAGTGCTGAGTTTAATTCAAAAATTAAATGAAAAGGCAATTCAGCAATCAAAGTAATTTCTTGCACTGCTGATTAAATAATTTTCTGCAATAACTAGAATACCAAACTAAGTTACAAATGTTTAATATATATTAAAATATTGTTGTACTACAAATCAGAGATTTGTTGACGCCATGACGTAGTCTGGAGACTACGCCAAGCGGGTGATTTAGACTTGGTTTGTAACTCAAAGATGTTTTCAAGTCTTCCATTATTAATTTTAGCTGCCAAGATGAATTTGTCATTAATGGCATTTGTTACAATTTGCCCACTAAAACTCTTAGATTTCATTAGTAGTGTATTCTCAATGTCTGCATTAACCTGTTCTTCTGAAAGGTTGGTATGAATAGTATAAATATAAGCATCTTCAATTATTCCATCTCGAAACTGAAAGTATGCTTTATAAAATGAATGGTTATAACCGGGTATAGTGACATTTTTGTAGGTTTTTAAATCACAGATAAAAACGTCTGTCTTGCCAGCTTTGAACTTGCGAACATTCTGATTAATTAGATTACTTAAAAGGGTGTCAATCTTTTTTGATTGATGAGGTGATGTACCCACTTGTTTTTGTTTCAAATAAGCTGTGGCTTGTTGAAAAAGTGCTTCTTCGTTTTGTTGAATACTTTTGTCTACTTTTTTACAGGATGATAGTTGTAAAACAACAACAAGAAGTAACAGGGCTAGTTTTGAAATGTTTGTCATGTTATATGATTTTAGTTTTTAATAAGCGGCATTGCTTGCAACTCTAATATTGCCGCAACAAACATTCGCATATTCACCCATTTTGGAGTGTATTGTCGCTAGTTGGTAGCGTATATTTATTGGTTGTATAACAAATTTTCTAATCACAATATTATACATTTTATTGATATAAATAAAATATAGTTTATTTTTTTTAATGAAGCTTTTTTTATCGCGTTAGGGATTGCAATGAAAAGCCCGTATGGCTTACAGCCAACGGACTTGTAATGCAAAGCCCGACCCCGCACCACGGGGTAACGCCCTACGATATTTAATTGTTAAGTTGGAGTTGTGGTTATAAATTTTCAATAATTCCGGCAATACCTTGTCCGCCGCCCACACAGGCGCTGACCATTCCGTATTTTTTATGGAGACGTTTCATATCATTCAATAATTGTATGGTTAGTTTTGCACCGGTACAACCCAATGGGTGTCCTAATGCAATTGCACCACCATTGATATTGATGATCTCGTTGTTCAATTTTAATTCTCTGATTACTGCCAATGCCTGTGCTGCAAAAGCTTCATTTAATTCAATTAAGTCAATATCATTTATAGTCATATTGGCTTGTTTCAAAACCTTGGGAATAGCTGCTACAGGTCCAATACCCATAATACGTGGATGTACTCCGGCACTTGCACAATTCACCAATCTTCCAATGGGTTGCAGGTTTAATTCTTTGACCATTCTTTCACTCATCACTATCGTGAAAGCCGCACCATCACTCGTTTGTGAGCTGTTGCCTGCGGTAACACTTCCGCCAACTGCAAAGGCAGCTTTTAATTTTGATAAACCTTCTACTGTTGTATCTGCTCTCAAACCTTCATCGGTATCAACTACATAATTTCTTAGGGCTTTTTTTCCTTTTTCATTCAAGTAAGTTTCTTCAACAGTAATGGGTAATATGCCCGATTTAAAATAGCCTTCTTGTATGGCAATTGCTGCTTTTCGATGAGAGTGATAAGCAAATTCATCTTGGTCTGCTCTGTTAATATTAAATTCTTTGGAAACCGCTTCGGCTGTTAATCCCATGCTCAAATAAAAGTCGGGCTCGTCCTTTGCAATTGCATAAGATGGAACTGTTTTCCAGCCTGCTGTGGGCACTAAACTCATGCTTTCTGTACCTCCTGCAATTATGCAATCTGCCATGCCGGTACGAATTTTGGCTGTAGCCATTGCAATTGCTTCTAAGCCGCTTGCACAATATCTGTTGATCGTAATTCCGGGTACTTCAATACCCAATGCTTTTGCTGCAATGATTTTTCCAAATTGAAGTCCTTGCTCTGCTTCGGGAACTGCATTGCCAACAATCACATCATCAATTCGTTTATAATCTAATTGCGGAACGGTTGCCATGATTTCTTTGATTACTTCAACAGCTAAATCATCGGGACGAAAAAAACGAAAGCCACCTTTTTTACTTTTGGCAACAGCAGTTCTAAAACCTGCAACTATCAATGCATCTTGCATAAATATGTATTTAGTACTCAAATGTAAATAAAAGTTGTTTATGCAACTAAATTTTAACAACGAGTTTTTATTGATACTAATTTGAAAATCGGAAAAGGAGCTGATTAATAATCTACCTCAAGTTTCAAACGATCTTTTAATTCTTTTATCATCGGGTATTGTTCTGCAATACGCTCAAAACGTTGTCTGCTATTGAGTTTTAAGTGTAAAGGAACTTCCATTTTTTCTTCTGTATCTTCTACTAAAACAGAGAATGAAATATTGCGGTTATTGAATGCCGTTTGGATATGGTCGGCAAGTAAAAGTTTTTCTTGTTCTATAAACTTCTGTTGTGTAAGTGCATTTACGGTTATGGTAAAATGAATATCATCTACAATAACCAGTTTTGCTATTTTAAAAGTACTAGCCGTACTTAGTTTATCGTTATTGTTTTGCAACAGGGAAAGATAATCGTTCCAACATTGTTGCAGTTTTTCAATGTTCAGCAATTCTGCTTCTTTTACCGCTTCTACGGTATATTGATCACCGGCTTTTTCTCTGAGAAGCTCTAATAAATTTTTCTTTGGACCATTGGATGAAGCAACAACTTTTTTAATGGGTTGAGCAGCCGTATTTACAATGGTTACAGGCTGTTCTGCTACAACTGAAGGACTTATTTCTGTAGTTGTTGTTGCTTTATTAGCAACAGGTTGTTGTTCTTTTTTTACAGTGGTATCCTGAACATACAACTTCGCTTCTTGTGTGGTAGCATTATTTATTTGAAAAGATGGGATTGCCTTAAAGCGAACAGCTACCGGTGTATCAATTCGTTTTTTTTTTACTACAGTACCATTTTCGCTGAGGGAAAGATCAATTGCTTGTTGTAAAAAATTGAGTTTGATTAAAGTTAATTCTACATGCAATTTTTTATTTCGTGCAACTTTGAAATTTATTTCGGCTTCGTTTAAAATATTCAATGCGCTAATTAAATAACTGGCATTTGCACTTTTTGAAACAGACAAATAGTTGCTTTGCATTCCCTCTACAACATCTAGTAATTGTGACGCTCTTTCATCTTTACAAACCAAAATATTTCTAAGAAATTCGGCAAATCCATTTAATACCAAATCTCCTTCAAAGCCTTTTCTATTAATTTCATCATACAACAACATGGATCCTGCCATATCTTGTTGTTGTAAAGCTTCTAGCAGTTTGAAATAATAATCGTGGTCGAGAATATTAAGGTGCTCTAAAGTATTGGTATAATTCACTTCACCATTGGTAAAGCTTACAATTTTATCCAAAATGCTCAATGCATCTCTCATGCAACCTTCGCTTTTTTGTGCAATGATTTGCAGCGAAGCTTTATCGGCTTTGATTGCTTCTTTGTCTACAATTTCCTGTAAATGTTCTACCGTATCGTTGGTGGTAATTCTTTTGAAATCAAAAATTTGACAACGACTTAATATGGTTGGTAAAATCTTGTGTTTTTCTGTTGTTGCAAGAATGAAAATGGCATAAGGCGGTGGTTCTTCCAATGTTTTTAGAAATGCATTAAATGCACTTGCGGTAAGCATATGAACCTCATCAATAATATAAATTTTATATCTTCCGCTGGATGGCTGAACCCTTACAGAGTTAATCACCTCATGCATGTCTTCTACCTTATTATTACTTGCGCCATCTAATTCAAAAATATTCAGCGAACCGCCATCATTAAAGCTTTTACAACTCGGACAAGTATTACAAGCCTCGCCATCTGATTGTAAATTTTCGCAGTTGATTGTTTTGGCTAAAATCCTTGCACAGGTTGTTTTTCCAACGCCACGAGGACCGCAAAATAAAAATGCATGTGCAAGTTGATTGTTCTTAATTGCATTTTTTAATGTAGTACTAATATGAGCTTGCCCCACAACAGTATTGAAAGTTTGTGGGCGATATTTACGGGCGGAAACAACGAATTTGTCCATACGACGGCAATTTAGGAAGATAGAAGATATTTGAACCGAATTCCGGTAGATAAAATTTTAGTTGTTAGTAAATAAAATCGTGCTAGTTTAGTTGTATTCCATTACCGGATGACGTTCAAATTCAATTTCAGTATCAAAAATATATCTGTAAGTAACCATTCGCCTATTTTGAACACCGCCTAAACTTTTGTAAATATTAATCATGCGGGGATTCCAATCTCCTGACCATCCCATTTCATAATTGTGATACCATCCTTTAAACTGAATAAGATTACCACATGCCTGTATTAAAAAACTATCAATTCCCAATCCCTGGTATTTTGGCACAACTCCAAAAGCCAATCCAGTTAATTTTTTACATTGACCGGTTTTTTTCATCCAAAGTAATCTGAGTTTATTAATCAAATGTAGCTTGCCACCAAAGTGTTTAAAATATTGGTTTACATCCGGAATATTTATAAACATTGCAATAGGTTCATCCTTGTAATAAGCAAACCATACTACACGTTCATCCATGATTGGTTTCATGGTTTTAAATAATTTCAAAACTTGTTCTTGTGTAATTTCTTTCGCTTCACCATGTTGCGCCCATGCTGCATTATATACAGTTGCAAAGTCCTGAGCATATTTTTCCAATTCATTTAATTTCAGATGTCTTGCTTCGTAGCCGGGCTTTGCAGAAAATTTTGCAAATCTTTCCTGAAACCTTGGTGGTAAAACTTCATCAACAATCATTTTATACCAATACTGATTGTAGTAGTTTTTAAAACCATAATTCTCAAATAAAACTTCGTAATAAGGTGGATTAAAAGGCATTCCATAAACGGGTTCATCTTCAAAACCTTCCACCAATAAACCCCACCATTTGTCTCTGTCGCCAAAGTTGATGGGTCCGTCCATTGCTTGCATACCATTGCTTTGCAGCCAATTTTTTGCAGTATCAAATAAAATATTTGCGGCTGCTTGATTATTGATACATTCAAAAAAACCACAACCGCCTGTTGCATATTCAGTGCCTTTATTGATGTATTTATTATGAACAAATGCTGCAATTCTGCCAATTAAATTTCCTGATTTATCTTTTAAAATCCATCTTTTGATTTCGCCATACTTATGACTTTTGTTTTTTGCTGCATCAAAAACTTCATTGATGTCTTTGTCCAATGGCTGTATATAAAATGGATTACTCTGATTGAGAATTACATTCACTTTTAAAAATTCGTTGGAAGTAGCTTTATTGTTAACTTCTATTATCTGCATAAATGATATTTCTGTCTTGTCACGAAAATAAACATTCATATAGATTATTGAACAAACAATTTAGCGGCTAGCTTTTCATCATGCTTATAAATATCTTTTCTGAAATTCAATTGTCCCGCCTCATTTACCCAAGCAGTAAAATATACAATTGCAACGGAAATTGCTTTTTTTAGGGTTATCCATTTCTCTTTTGATAATTGCATGCAGCTATCAATTACCTCTGATTTCCAAATAGTAGCAGTATCATCTCGTAATAAGTACTGAGCAAACTTTTTCGCTTCTGCAATTCTGATACAGCCGTGGCTGAAAGTACGTGTTGGCTGAGAAAACAAATTTTTAAATGGAGTATCGTGCAAATAAATACTGTGGCTATTGGGAAATAAAAATTTTACTCCTCCCAAAGCGTTATCATTTCCTGGTTTTTGCCTGATTACAGGAATGCTGTTTTGATAACTTGTTATTTCCATATCTTTTGTTTCCAAATAATCAGGATTTTTTCTGATAGATGGCAAAATTTCTTTGATAGTAATACTTTGAGGCACATTCCAATATGGACTAAAAACAATAAACTTTATTGATCCGTTAAATATGACGGTATTATTAGCAGTTGTTCCTACAATTACATTCATATCAAATATTTGCTTTCCGTTTTCAATGACATGCATTTTAAATTCCGGAATATTTATAACTACAAAATTGCTGTCTATTTGTGCAGGCATCCAACGAATACGTTCCAGATTTATTAAAATTTGTTGAATACGTTTCTCCGGTGAAACATTCAATTCTTCGATTGTTGCTTTATTGATGCTTCCATTTACTTCTAAACCCATTCGTTGCTGAAAAGATTTTACTGCAATCAACAAACTGCTGTCATAAGTTTTAGCAGTATCTTCAGTTGCGGCATCCCCAATAATTTTTAAGCGATATTTTACGAAAGGAATTATGAAAGAAGTATCACCTTTTTTCAACGCTTTCTTTGGAATGAAAATTGGTTTCCAATTTTCTTTTTTTATCAGTTTATGATATAATAGTAGTGCAGATTGCAGTCTGAAATACATTGGATTTACTGGTGCGTAATGTTGTTGTGCAGCTGTATCTGACTCCAATGTGGAATGCAATATTTTTTTTAAATCAATTTTTTTCCTTGGAATATACCAACCCAATTCTTCGGCATTGATGTTGCTTCCTTTGTACACTTTTGTTGCATAAACAAAAAACTGACCTGTGAGGTTTAGTTCTATTTGTAGAAGTTCTTCATTTGTGAGTTTTCGTTTTTCTTGATGAATTTTTTCTTGAATTTTATTAAATTCATTGATGAACAAACTGCTGTCCTGCAAGGCTTCTACAGTTGTTTGTAGGAGATTGATAAAATTAGATGCTTGTTGTGTATGTCCAATTGAATCAAACCAAGCATATTGATAATTTCTTGATTTGTAAAAATCGAAAAACTGGTTCGAAAATTTTTTTAAAAAAATGTGTTCTTTTAAAAAAACGGAAAGTTGTACACTATCTAAAAACAATGTATTGAATGAGTTGGTTACATTGATACTTGTATCAGTTTTTACAATTTCAATTGGCTTATTGTTCTTGCAACTTCCAAATACTTTCAGTACACAAATAAATAACACAATCAAAATAAATTTCATAATAATGCTGGAGTAAGAAGGTAATTAGATTTTAGAAAAAAGAAGTTGTTATTTTCTTGCAGCTATATTATTCTAATATTTAAGTAACCCAACTGATTTGTGTTTAAAATAAAGATGATAGTTGTTGGCAATGGGTTTACAGACTATAAAAAAATCCTGATTCTAGCTTAATACAAGCATTGTAGCTGCAACAACACCTGCGGTTTCAGTACGAAGTCTTGTGCTGCCCAAACTGACTGCTAAAAAGTTATTTTTAAGAGCTTGGTATATTTCATCGTTGGTGAAATCACCTTCGGGTCCAATCAGCATCAAACAATTTGCTGTCATTTTAATTTTTTGAACCGGAATTTTATCACCTTCTTCACAATGTGCAATCAATTTAACGGGGCAATCAGTTAATTGTAGTATTTCAGAAAAGGGTTTGGGCTCATGTAAAATGGGCAACCAGGTTTGTTGACTTTGCAACATTGCAGCAATCAAAATGCCATTTAATCTGTCAAAACGAAAATGTTGTTTTTCTGTTCGGTGACATTGTAAAAGATGAATACTTCCAATTCCCAGTTCAGTCACTTTTTCAGCAAACCACTCTAATCTTGCTGTATTTTTTAATAATGATATACCTAATGATAATTTGATTGGATTTTCTTCAAAAAACTGAACAGATTGAATGGTTACAATGCTTTGTTTTTTATCTGCACTGGATAAAACAGCCCTGCATAATAACCCTTTTCCGTTGGTAAGGTGCAATGCATCATTCAATTTTAGGCGAAGCACCTGAATGGCATGTTTGTTGGTTTCTTCACTGAGTGTAAAGAGTGAATAAGTTTCAATTAATGTAGGCTCGTAAAAAAAAGGCAATTGCATAACGCAAATATAGTTTGAGGTAGTGCTGTAAATGCCAATTTCTTCCCGTTTTAAATCACTTTAATGGCCATTTAATGATTAATTCTCAAAAAAAAACTAAAAACAATGTTGATTATAGTATAATCTCCTTACTTTTGCTCTCCGAAAAAAAATTAAGTTATGCAATCAGCAGTTCAATTTGTGCATGAGCAATTAACAGCCAAAAAAGAAACCCCGAAATTTAAAGCGGGTGATAATGTTACCGTTAACTACAAAATTGTAGAGGGTGGTAAAGAACGTATCCAAAGCTTTAGAGGCGATGTTATTAAATTACAAGGTAGTGGTGCAACTGCAACATTTACTGTTCGTAAAATATCAGATGGTATAGGTGTTGAACGTTTGTTTCCAATACTTTCTCCAAATATTGATGGTGTAATTTTGAATAAAAGAGGTAAAGTACGTCGTGCCAAATTGTTCTATTTAAGAGAAAGAAGTGGTAAGAGTGCAAGAATCAAAGAAAAAAGAGTTAACTAGTTTAATTTATTTAAGCTTAATTTTACGGTAATTCTAAAACAATCGTTATGATTACTTCAATTCTTGGTTTTACAATTTTAGCCCTTTCTTTTGAACACATGATTGTAATATTCTTAGTAGTATTACTGATGTTTGGAGGTAAAAAAATTCCTGAATTAATGAGAGGTTTAGGTAAGGGAATAAGAGAGTTTAATGATGCAAAGAATAATGTGAAAAGTGAAATAGAAAACTCAATCAAAGAAGATTCTACTACCAAGCATTAATTCTATTAAAAAGTAAATAATATTTTATAAACCTCGCAGTTCATTTGCGAGGTTTTATTTTACAGGTAAGTTGTGGTAAATAATTTTTCATTCTTAAATACCATTTAAGAAATCTAATATGAGTGATAAAGCAGAAATGACTTTTATTGAGCATTTAGATGCGCTGAGGGCTCATTTATTCAGAGCCGCCGTAGCTACCGTAATTGGTGCCGTAGTAGTGGCTATTTACAATAATTTTATTATTCAAAGAATCTTGTTGGGACCAACAAGACCGGACTTTCCGACATATAAATACTTATGCAAACTGAGCAACTATTTTGGTTTTGGCAACAAATTTTGCATGAAAGAAATTCATCTTGATTTGCAAAGCACAACACTTACCGGACAGTTTGATGTGTATTTGGATGTAATTGTAATTGGAGGGTTTATTCTTGCCTTTCCTTACGTATTATGGCAATTTTGGAAATTTATTAAACCTGCGCTAAGTAAAAATGAATTATCTAATTCTCGTGGAGTTATTTTTTGGGTTTCCTTTCTTTTTTTTATAGGGATATGTTTTGGGTATTTTGTTTTATCGCCATACACTGTTAACTTTTTTGCCAATTTTTCTTTGGATGATAAAATAAAAAATATCCCCACTATATCTAGTTATTTTAATACTGTTTTACCGCTTACATTGGGTTGTGGGTTGGCTTTTCAAATGCCATTGATTTTGTTTTTTTTGGCAAAAATTGGAATTGTAAGTGCAACCTCATTAAAAAAATTCAGAAAATATTCCATATTGATTATTGTGGTACTTACAGGAGTAATTACCCCACCTGATATGTTTAGTCAAATCATTTGCAGCATTCCACTTATTTTATTGTATGAGATAAGTATTATTATTTGCAAAAGAGTAGAAAAGAAAGAAGCTAAAGTTGAAGCTGAATGGGAGTAATAATTGATTAATGCATACATTTAATTTTATAATTTCAAATAATCTTGTTCCCATTTAGTTCTATACAGGCGTATCAAAATAGTTTATCATCAGGTATTGTTACTTGTGTTGATACGGTTACGCATTATTTACAACAAATAGGAAACAACCAACAGCTCAATGCTTTTATAGAAGTATTTGCAGATGAGGCATTGGAAGCTGCTTCTTTGTTGGATGAAAAAAGAAAACAAGGAAAGCCTTTAGGGAAATTGCATGGAGTGGTAGTTGCTATAAAAGATGTTATTTGCTATAATGGTCATAAGGTTTCTGCTGCTTCAAAAATGATAGAAAATTTTACATCAATTTATCATGCAACAGCTGTTGAAAAATTATTGGCAGAAGACGCAATTATTATTGGTAGAAATAATTGCGATGAATTTGCAATGGGTAGCAGCAGCGAAAACTCGGCTTTTGGTGTGGTAAAAAATGCCTTGGATGAAAGTCGTGTACCCGGTGGTTCATCTGGAGGAAGTGCGGTTGCAGTTCAGGCGGGAATGTGCATGGTAAGCCTGGGAAGCGATACCGGAGGTTCGGTAAGGCAACCAGCAGACTTTTGTGGTATTGTAGGCTTAAAGCCAAGCTACGGAAGGGTTTCGAGATATGGTTTGATTGCTTATGCATCTTCATTTGATCAAATTGGGATCTTTGCAAATACAATTGAAGATGCTGCATTAACATTGGAAGTAATTGCTGGTGTTGATGATTATGATAGCACCGTTTCGCAAAAAGAAGTGCCTTCTTATGCTGCTTTATTGGATTCTGATAATAAAAAATACAAGCTTGCTTATTTTAAAGAAGCATTAGAAAATGAAGCATTAGATGCTGAAATAAAACAGCAAATACTTTCGTTTATTGCATTATTAAAAGCACAAGGACATACCGTTGAACCAATCAATTTTGAGTGGTTGGATTATGTTGTACCTACTTATTATATTTTAACTACGGCTGAGGCTAGTAGCAATCTTTCGAGGTTTGATGGCGTAAGATTTGGACATCAAACTGCACAAAAAAATATTGATTTAACTGAGTTGTATAAAGCAAGCAGGAGCGAAGGTTTTGGCAAAGAAGTACAACGCAGAATTATGCTTGGCACTTTTGTTTTAAGCTCGGGATATTATGATGCTTATTTTACAAAAGCGCAACAGGTAAGACAATTATTGTATCAAAGATCAAAAGAAATATTTGCTGATTATGATGCAATTATTTCTCCAACAGTTCCTGCTACGGCATGGAAGTTTGGCGAAAAAAGTGACAATCCAACGGCTATGTATTTGGCTGATATTTATACTGTATTTGCAAATCTTGTTGGCATACCTGCTGTTTCGCTTCCTTTATTCAAACACAGTAATAGCATGCCTTTTGGGCTACAAGTAATGTGTTCTCATTTTGAAGAAGTACATTTGCACCAGCTTAGCAAAGTGTTGATGCATTTAAAATAATTTCTTTTGTTGTTGTGCTGCTGAATGAAACGTTTGTGTTAGGGATTGTAGTGGAAAGCCCGCAATGCTGCTTGCAGCATGAGGACTTGCAACGAAAAGCCCGACCCGCAACCGGCGGTGAACACCCAATAATAAAAAAGCAAAATCAAAAAAATGAATTTCTCTCGTAACAAATTGCTGAAAATGTACATCATTATTTTGATGCTATTTCCGGGCGTTTGTATTACGATGCATGCAAGAGAATACCGCCATCAACTATACAATTTTGCAATTGATACTACTTCAGAAAACTTATTGGAAAATAACAATGAATCATTGGAGGTTAAAATTCCAATGAACGCTGATGCTTTATCGTTTGCACAACAATATGCACTTAAACAAACGAAGGAGTATGAAAAAATGAAAGTTTGGGGCAAACCATATTTTGACTTGTATGATAATATTTTGACGCAGTATAAAATTCCGACAGCATTGAAATATTTGAGTGTGATTGAAAGTAGTTTGCAACCCGGAACAATTTCATGGGCAGGTGCTGTTGGTCCGTGGCAATTGATGCCTTATGAAGCCAAACGATTTGGGTTGATGGTGAATGGAGGTTATGATGAGCGAATGAACTTTTATAAAAGTACGCATGCTGCTGCAAAATTGATTAAAGAATTGTATGAAACATTTGGGGATTGGCTTTTGGTAGTAGCAGCATACAATGGCGGAGTGGGAAGGGTGAAACAGGCGATTAAAAAAAGTGGCAGTAAAAATTTTTGGGATTTACAATATTATCTGGCAGAGGAAACAAGAACGCATGTTAAAAAATATATTGGTACACATTATATTTTTGAAGGTGGCGGCGGATGGACAACAATGACTGCTGCAGAAACAGAGCAGTATAAAGCGAAAGTATCTGCTACCAATGCTTTGGGCGTTCCTTTAACGGAGCAAGAATTGAAAAATACTACTTTGATTGAAGTGAGTGGAAGGTATTTGAGTGTTGTAATAACTGATTTTTTGTTGATGGATATTGATCAATTTAAGAAGTGGAATCCCGGATTTGATAAGAAATTAGCCGAAGGAAAAAAATATCAGTTGAGGCTGAGTAATGACAGGATAGCAATTTTTGAAGCGAAGAAAAGTGAAATTTTATTGGAAAGTATTCGTACCTTATTGAATGGAGATACTACTACATCGGGTGGTTGATTATAAAAAAATAAAATCATAAAAATGGCAAATAAAACATTGGTAATTGGTGCTTCTGAAAACCCGGAAAGGTATAGCTACAAAGCAGTACAAATGTTGCGAGCACATGAAAATGATGTAATTGCATTTGGAAGAAAAGAAGGAATGATTGGTGATACAGGTATTACCAAACAGCTACCCGAAAAAGGAATTGAAACTATTACTTTATACATCAATGCGGAAACACAAAAAGAGTACTATGATTATTTCATTTCATTGCATCCAAAACGCATCATTTTTAATCCTGGCACAGAAAATGAGGAATTGTATGATTTACTGAAAGCCAACGATATAAAGCCTTTGGAAGCATGTACTTTAGTTATGCTAAGCACGGGACAGTATTAATTACAATCAAAAAGTTCAGAATTTATTATCCTCTTTTTTTCTTTTTATTATCGGGTTTTTTGCCAAACTCATTTACGGAAGAATCTTTGATGACAGGCACTGTATTTTCGGGTCTGTAATTTACAGAATCGGTAGCTGGTTGTATGGCTTTCCTTTTTTCCTGCTTCTCGTTTTTATTTGATTTTATTTCTTTCTTTTTAGGAAGAATTACAGGGTCAACTTTATTCTCGGAACTATCAACTATTTTAGTTTCTTCTATTTCCTTTTTGCTTTTTTTGGTAACCTTATTCTTGGGTATTGAGGTGCCAAAATCTTTTGAAACATCTTCGGATTTTTCAGGACGATAATTTACTGAGTCAGTAGCTTCTTGAATAGTTTTGCCCTTCTTTTTATTATCAGAAGAGCTTCTTTTTTTAACATTTTTATTAGGAATAGTTACAGGAGTAATTATTTTTCCGGTGCTGTCAGAAACTTCTATTTCTTCGTTTATATTTTTATTTTTCTTTGATACTTTTCCTTTAGGAATAGGCTTTCCAAAACCACCTGTACTATCAACACCAGTTTTATTGGGGGCACTACTTTTTTTCTTAAGGTTTGTTTTGCTTTGCATTTTTGCAATGCTGTCGGCAATAAGTTTTGCAGCATCTTTGTCTTGTTGTGCTTTATCTTTTTGAATCCATGCTTTGCAATGTTCTTTATCTTCAAAGTCATTCAGTTCACTCATTTTGCCACAATGTTGTTTTTTATGCAAAGTGTCAATTGGAGTGGAGCAACAAAATTGTACCGGAATTTTTATTTTGATAATATTGGTTTCTTTACTTGCGCTATTGTATAGTGGCACTTCTTTTACAATTCCGGTAATCATATCTTGGCTGAAACCTAAACGTACGGTGACAGTTACTTCATATTTATCGCCGTTCTCATCTTCTACTCTATCGTTGTAAATAAAACGTTCACTAAGGGTTACCAATTCATCGGCTCCCATTTTTTTTAACTTTAAAATTAAATCAACAGGGAGTTTGATGCGTTTATCATCTAGTTTTTGAATGTCTTTTAATCTGTCTGTAGGATTATTTAAAACAGCAGCAGTATCAATTTTAATTGTACTTGTATCCAAACTTTTTTCTTGCGCAAATGCACAAATTGAAACTGCATTAATTAATAGGCATAAAAAAATTTTTTTTATTAGCTTGGTTGCTTGTATTCGTTTCATAAAAGTTACTGATTCATAAATTGTAAACACTAGTGTAAAATACATTATTTTTTATATGCTGCTCTAATCAATAAAATTAATTGTTTCAATATTTAATAAAATGAACTCAATATTTTTAAGTTAGTTTCGTTGTATATTTTAAGTTGTGTGCCTGTTATGAGAAATCGTCAGCTTTTATTTTCTTTTATTCTCTTTCTTTTTATATACTGTGATTTATCTGCACAGTGTAATACAATGATTGCAACCTTTCCATATTTAGAAAATTTTGAGGGTGGACAAAATAATTGGACTTCGGGTGGAACGAATAATGATTGGACTTTTGGAGCTCCTTCAAAAACTGTAATTACAGCAGCTGCAAGTGGCTTAAACTGCTGGATAGTTGGAGGACTTGTGAACAATAGTTATATCAGCAATGCAAATTCATGGTTACAAAGTCCTTGTTTTAATTTTTCTGCATTAACCAATCCTCAAATTAGTTGCAGTGTTTTTTGGGAAACAGAAAAGAAATATGATGGAGCTAATTTTCAATACAGTACCGACGGAGGAAATACATGGTTAACTGTTGGAAGTGTTAATTCAAATACGAATTGTATTGGCAGTAACTGGTATAATTATTCCGGGGTAAATAATTTGGGAACTGATGGATGGAGCGGAAACATACAGCCCAATATAGGAAGCTGTTTGAGTGGCGGTGGAAGTAATGGATGGGTAACTGCAAAACATACGTTGAGTAATTTGGCTGGAGCTAGCAGTGTAATTTTCAGATTTAAATTTGTTTCCGGGAATACTTGTAATAATTTCAACGGGTTTGCAGTAGATGATTTTATGGTATCTGATGCAATACCAAATACAGTTGGATTTAATTACAATTGCTCCGGAAATAACAATGTATTATTTACCAATACATCTGCAATTTGTGCAACTAATTTTCAATGGAATTTTGGGGATACTGCTTCTATTAATAATATTTCAACAACAGAAAATCCCACACATCAATTTTCTACAGCTGGAACTTATACTGTTTCACTCACTGCAATATTTCCTGGAAATATTGTTGTGAATACCACCAAACAAATTACCATTTTGCAAGTAATCACAACGGTTACTTCTTCCATTGTATGTAATGGGTTGAATACCGGTGCTATTTCAACTTCTGTTACCGGAGGAAATAATAATTATAATTATCTATGGAACACAATTCCACCACAAATAACTGCTTCGGTTACTAATTTGCCTGCGGGTAATTATTCAGTTACGGTAAGTAGTAACAACGCTTGTACAACAATAGCTAATACAGCATTGACGCAGCCTCCATTGTTGGTTGCAACAATTGAAACGAAGCCTGCTTTATGTGGAAACAACAATGGGACTGCATTTGCAAATGTTATCGGAGGAACTGCTCCGTACAATTTTTTATGGAGTAATAATACGGTGACTGCTTCTCAAAATAATTTAGTTGCAGGTACCTATAGTTTGACAATTAATGATCTTCAAAATTGTACAATCAAATTACAAGGAATCAAAATTGCAGATTCTTCAAAGTTTATTACTATTAATTTGGGAAAGGATACTTCATTTTGTCCGGGTGGGCAATTGGTTTTGAATCCTGGAAATTTTTCAAGTTATTTATGGCAAAATTTTTCTGTTGCACCAATATTTACAGTAACCAAAACCGGTACTTATTTTGTACAAGTAAAAGATGCTGATGGTTGTATAGCAAAGGATACAATAGAAGTTGTTGTGGATTGCAGTGATTTATATTTCCCAACTTCATTCACTCCTAACAAAGACCAAAAAAATGACACATTTGGACCTATTGGAAATTTAGCTGCGGTAACTAATTTTAATATGGTTGTTTATGGAAGATGGGGGCAAGTGATATTTACAACTAACGATCCATTTATAAAATGGAATGGAATGATGAATGGCAAAGATGCTGACCTTGGTGTTTATGTTTGGGTGGCAACTTATGCTATCTCGAATAAACCAATTGAAATAAAAAAAGGTACAATTATTTTATTGAGATAAAATTATACGACTCCAAACTTATATTCAATTTATTTCACTTTCAAATTTCCGTCATGGTATTGTGGCAATACATCTGCAACATTTCTCGTAACACAATATTCCAAGTCTTTATCTAATCCAAATTTGCTGAGTCTGTGCCAATGGGTGGTAGAACGGGCAAAGCTGTATAAATCATTTTGATGCAACTGATACATTTGTTCGGCCATTAAACTGCTGTCGCAATGAATGGTAAAATAATTTTTGATTTGATTAATAACAGCGCCTGCAAACAATGTATCTTCTAAATTGAATCTGTTTTTCCATGCACTACAACCTAAAAAAACATTTTTATTCTGTTGCAGTAAATAATTGCAAACTGAATTTAAGTTGGGAAAAGAGCCTGTAATAATTTCGCTTGCACCATTTGCCAATGCCATGTGTAAAAGCTTTGTTCCGTTGGTAGTGGTCAATACCAATGTTTTTCCTTCGATAAAACTGCGAGGATATTCTGCCGGACTATTTCCATATTGTAAGCCTTCAATTACTTTTCCATCTCGTTCTCCTGCTGTAATACTATTAGGTGTGCTGTTGCCAAGTTCGATGCAAAGTTCTACGGAATCAACCGGAATTATTTTTGCTGCACCATGGTATAGTGCAGTGGCAATAGTACTTGTAGCCCTGAAAACATCAATGATAACAACAATGCTGTTGTTTACATCATAAATATTTAAAAGTTGCGGTGAAAGAATGGTATGAAGGGTAGGTTTATTCATTCAACAAAAATTATTTTTAATTCAATAATAACCAAATGGTTCTTGTGTTTTATTAAGCAAAAGGAACTTTTACCACTTTTGCTTTTATTAAATTGTTTCTTATTTCAATGAATATTTCACTGTCAATTGCAGTATGTTCAATAGCTACATAGCCCAATCCTATTGCTTTTGCTAAGCTAGGTGCTTGCGTGCCGCTTGTAACTTTACCTATTAAATTTCCTGCTGCATCTTTTATCAAATAATCATGTCTTGGAATGCCACGGTCTATCATTTCAAAGCCTACTAACTTTCTTTGTATGCCTGCTGCTTTTTGTTTTTCTAAAATTTCTTTTGCAGTAAAGTCTTTGGTAAATTTTGTTATCCATCCCAATCCGCCTTCTAAAGGCGAAGTAGTATCATCAATATCATTTCCGTATAAGCAATAACCCATTTCTAATCTTAATGTATCTCTTGCTGCTAAGCCAATTGGCTTAATTCCAAGTTCCATCATTTTATCCCAAATAATATTTGCTGCATTATTGCTGTCTTCAAAATATATTTCTACACCACCTGCACCTGTATAGCCTGT
This sequence comes from Chitinophagaceae bacterium, assembly GCA_947488765.1. Lineage (GTDB taxonomy): Bacteria > Bacteroidota > Bacteroidia > Chitinophagales > Chitinophagaceae > UBA1930. The sequence goes on from CANLAE010000001.1 coordinate 394,434, forward strand.
TGCACTTACCAAAACATTTTCTACCCCAGCAAAAGTTCCTTTCACAAAAGTGTAGTACTTCAAATTCATGATATCCATTTCTGTTAATGCTTGCAATAATTTGGTAGCATTAGGACCTTGAATTGCCAACAAACAAGTTCTATCGCTGATGTTGTGCATTTCAACATTTTTGGTATTGTGTTTGCAAACCCAGTTCCAGTCTTTTTCAATATTGCTTGCGTTTACCACCAACATATATACTTTGTTTTCTTCCACACAATAAACAATCAGATCATCTACAATACCACCTGCATCGTTTGGAAAGCAACTGTATTGGGCTTTTCCTGCTGTTAATTTACTTGCATCGTTACTTGTTACACGTTGTATTAAATCTAAAGCATCGGCTCCTTTTAAAATAAATTCACCCATATGACTTACATCAAAAATGCCCACATTGTTTCTTACTGCTGCATGTTCATCATTGATACCTGTATAAGAAATGGGCATATTGTAACCTGCAAATTCAGCCATCTTAGCTCCCAATGCAATGTGGTTTTCTGTAAAAGGCGTGTTTTTCATATGATACTATTTTGTTGATTTTTTATATCTGAATTAGCAAAATTATTTTCAATTAAATACTAATTCATTGAACAAATTTCAAGGCTGTAAAAGTAAGCGAATAAAAAACCAAATGTATTACTAAAATAAAAAAGGGTAGAACTGTATCACTATATTTTTAGTGACCATTCTACTCCTTTTACAAATCCAATAATTAATTTTTTTAAATGCAAAAACGCATTAGGATTCGATTTTCTAATTCAAAATTATTTTGCAATTTCAAAGTATTTGTATTGCTTTTTTGAACGATAGGTTTAGTAATAATTTTTTGTTTGAATCAATCACAGATTTTTCCAATTCATTTTTATTAAATTCACCATGTATTTTTATTTTCATACCATCAATATTATATTCACTATCAATTGTACCATCTAATGATTCAAGTTGGTTGTCTAAATTATTATTTTTTGTCATCTTCAAACCATCAGCAGTCATAATGTACTCTACATTGTGATTCCAATGATAGGCACGTTCTCCATCATCATTTCTCCATTCGTCCCAAGAATCATTGTTAATGCCAAAATTAAATCCGTGATTAGTATTTAAACCAAAGTTAATTCTGTCATTTGTTTTCCAGCTCCAACCTGAATTTTCTTTAATTATTATCCTTTTACCAACTGGTACTGCAATGGTTATAATGATTTGTTGATTTCTAAATTTATCTACTGGAGTAATTGCTATGCCTCTATCTAATAAAAGGGTGCTATCCTTTTGTTGGATATTATAATTAATCTTTGAAACCAAATTATTTGCTAGTGATTTACTCCCGCCATTACTCAATTTTACCATTGTAACATGAAAACTATCATTGGTTGATTTGGTTATTCTCATATTTACATTTCTAATAAAAATCGAGTCTTCATCAATAGCTGCAAAAGGTTCCATTTGAAACCATTTATGATCGTAGTACTTACTAATTGATAAGGCTTTGACTTCTATTTTTTTTACACTTGGGTTGCTTAGTACAATTCTTTCTTCAACCGGATTATTTCTATATTTAAATTCTTTGTTTAAAGTAATAATTAAGCCAATAAAACTTGCTAACCCCAATATCCATAAACTTATAAATGAAAATCGAACAGCAGAACTATGGCCTTTCATTTTTGTAAGTCTACGAATAATAAATACAACTATTGCTATGATTGGTAGCCATATAAATAACAACAATGTTCCCCATCCAAATACATTTTGCCAACCATTGTCGATGAGATAATTTTTAAAGGGTAATAATCCTGTAAATGCAACGCCAATTCCAAATAAAGCAACTACTAATGCAAATACAATTATTCCTATAATAAAATATACAAATGCTTTTATCAATACGATCAATACTCTTCCTAATCCACCTGTACTTTTTTTAGCTTTGGTAGTTGCTTCTTCAGAAAATTGTTTTGCTTTTTCACCAGCTTCCTTGCTGATAATTGTAGCCTTTGAACTTAATTGTTCTCCAAAATTTTTTGCTTTTTTACCAAAGCCTTCCATATCACTTTGTATCGTATTTTTTATACTGTTCAAATCTACTTTTTCACCTTTCATTTCTAATTTTTCTGCAGCAGTTTTTGCTTCAGGCAAAACCAACCATAAAATAATATAGACAAACAATGAACCCGGGCTAAAGGTGATATTCCAAATGTGGTTTAAGTTCCACCAATTCCAATGTGAAAAATTAAATCCAAATGATAAAAAGGGTAATAAAAACAACAGTCTTGGAATCCAAACATTCATACCAAAATATTGGCTAATTCCACTGCAAACGCCGCCAATTATTTTGTCATCAGTATCTCTAAAAAATCTTTTACGTTGACTGCCAATTACTACTGTTGCTGAACTAGGAATTACAATCCAAAGAACTAAATACAATATGAATGCAAATCCAAAAAATACAATGAATAAAATTCTTGCAATAAGTGGATCAATATTTAAATAATTGGCTATGCCACTACAAACACCACCTATTACTTTCTGATTTTCATCTCTGTATAGTTTTCTGTGTTCTTTAAAATTTGTATTGTAGTTGGTTTGTTCTTGTGTTTTGTTGGGCTGCACAAAATCAGCATCAGCATCAAAATCGGCTGGGCGTCCCATGCTGTCAATTATTTTATTTACATCTTCATCACCTATACAAGTAGTTCCTTTTTTTAAGGTTTCGCCAAAAAGTTCTGCAATTCTTCCTTCAATATCATTAATGATTTCTTCTTTGCCTTCTTCATTTGCAAAATAATTTCTTAAGCTTTCTACATATTGTTTCAAAATGTCGTAAGCAGTTTCTTCAATTGGTATTACGCTACCTTGAAAATTTATATTTATCACCTTTTTCATGTTAATGTATTTAATAGTTTTTTATTTCTTAGGAACTTGGGTTAGGGTCTTTACCGCATCGGCCAATTCGTTCCATGTTTTTTCTAATTCATCATAAAATTGTAATCCGATGTCTGTCATGATAAAATATTTTCTTGGTGGTCCGCTTACACTTTCTACCCATCTATAGGTTAAATAACCCGCATTTTTTAACCGAGTTAATAACGGATATAATGTTCCTTCGAGTATGTGTAAATTGGCTGCTTTCATTTTATCTACAATATCACTTGGGTAAACTTCTCCTTGTCGAATAATTGACAGTATGCAAAACTCCAGTACCCCCTTTCGCATTTGACTTTGTGTATTTTGAATATCCATTTTTTTGTTTTAAAATGTAAAGATGAGATTTTTTTAGTACTATGCAAAACAAAGTACCTAATTTAAATTAGTAGCTTGCAACCAACTGTTACTTGAAATCTTGTATAAACTCAATGGATACAGGTATTTCTGTAGATTTTGGTGTTGCAAAAAAATCTAAATTTCTTTGATGAGTGGTAAAATAAGTTGATGAATTTTTTAATTTTTTATCTCTTTTGAGCCGTTAAAGGCTAATTTTTGAGCCTGTTAAACTATTTCAACAAATCTTTATCATAAGAAAGCTTAAAATTGCTGCATGAACATTGATGATGCTGAATTATTGGTTCAATTTAGAGAGCCTGCAACCAAAGAGCAGGCTTTTACTACTATAATCAAAAAATACCAGGAGAGGTTGTACTGGCACATAAGAAGAATGGTGGTAGATCATGAAAATACCAATGATGTTTTGCAAAACATGTTTATCAAAGCATGGAAAGGTTTGGAAAATTTCAGAGAAGATAGCCAGCTTTACACTTGGTTGTACAGAATTGCAACAAATGAAAGCTTAACATTTTTAGACCAACAGAAACGCAAATCATCTATCAGTTTAAATGATGTAGAATCGGGATTAAGCAACACTATCAAAGCAGATCAAAATTTTGATGCCAATAGACTGGAATGGAAATTACAACTGGCTATTCAGCAATTACCCGAAAAACAACGATTGGTTTTTAACCTCAGGTACTATGATGAAATGCCGTACGAACAAATGAGTAAAGTATTAGGAACAAGCGAAGGAGCCTTAAAAGCAAGTTATCATCATGCAGCAAAAAAAATACAAGACTTTATTTTAGGTCGTTAAACCCAAAGAAACATTTATTGTCAGTAAACCATAAAATGAAAATAGCAGATAACATATTGCAAGAATTACAAGAAGTAGCACCGGCACTAATCACATGTATGGGACAAGCTACTTATACAATTCCGCCAGATTATTTTAATCAATTGCCATTCGAAATAATGGCTGAAATTCAATTACAAGCATTTAAGCAAGAAAATAATATTCAACCTTTTACAATTCCCAATAGTTATTTTGATGGGTTGTCTCAAGATATTTTGTCAAAAATAAAATCACAAAATTCTAATAATATTGCTGTTTTTAATGAATTAGAAACAATTACTCCATTATTAAACTCAATTGATAAACAGCCACCTAATGTGATACCTGATCAATATTTTACTGAAATAGAAATTAATACAACATCTAAAATTATTCCTTTTAGAAGAGTTATTAGATTTGTCAATTATGCCGCGGCTGCAATGATTGTAGGAATATTATCTGTAGGGACTGTACAATATTTAAAGACAATACCCAATACAACTAATTTTGAAAAAGAAATAGCAAAAACAAGTGCCGATGAAATTCATCAGTATTTAGAATCTCAACCAAATATTGAATTTTCTGTTGTAAGTCCATTGATTGAAGTTCCTGAAACTACCAATTATTTAGAAGCAGCATCTGAGGAAGAAATTCAACATTATTTACAACAAAATGATAACACTGGTGTAAATAATAAAGAAAGTTAAACTTGAAATAAAATAAGATGAAAATGAAATTGATTTTATACGTTTTTGCAATGGCAGCATTTTTTGTGTCATTTGCACAGCCAAGAGGCGGAGGCATGAGAGCCGACAGAATAGAAGCAGTGAAAATTGCTTTTATGACCAAGTACATTAATTTATCGGCTGATGAAGCCCAAAAATTTTGGCCTACTTACAATGCTTATGACAATGAAATAAAAAAAGCAAGGCAAGCCAATATGCAAGACGAATTGGCTTTTGGGGAAGCAGTTTTAAATATCAAAAAAAGGTACAAGCCTGAGTTTAAAAAAATTTTAAATGATGATGTTAGGGTTAACAATACATTTAAAGCAGAAGGCGAATTTAGAATAGAATTGCAAAAAGAATTGAAGAAACGCATACAAGAAAAATCAAAAGGACCACAATAGTGTAATCTTTAAAATACAATTTTCAATATCCCACACAACCCAATAAATTCAATGATTTATTGGGTTTTTTATTTATGAGCCTATAAAAAATGGCGTTTTAATATCGTGGTAAAATAAAAATTTCCAGTGATTTGTATTGCCTTCATTCCACCATGTTTGTCTTAATTCCATACATTTTTTTCCATCAAAATCATATTTAGCTACAAACTTGCTTTTCATTTGTTGTAATTGTGGCGCATCATCACCGCCAAAGAAAACAACCTCATTATTTTCTTTTATCCAAAATACTTGGTGGAAACGACTGTGCCCGCCGGTAATTTCATATTGTATATAATTATCAATAATTCCATTGCCGTCTAACCAAACAACTTGTACATGATTTTCCAGAACGGCAAATTCATCGGTCATATAACTTGGGTAACCGGTTTCCATTGCTAATTCAAATTCTTTTTTCTGCACATAATATTTTGCATTAGGGCAACTTAAATGATAATTGCCAATTGTATCTCTTTTACTTACGCCTCCAGCATGGTCTTTATGCAAATGACTCATCAATACTTTTGTTATTTCATTCGGATGTATCCCTTTTGCAGTAAGGTTTTGATGCAGTTGTAATTGCCCATTTACAGAAAAACCAAGTCCAGTATCAATCAATAAAATATCTTTTGAAGTAATTACAACAAATGGTTGTACCTCTACCAACAAACTTCCATTTGGGCGCTTTTGTAAATCATCTTTTTCAATATCAAAAGGCACAAAAATCTTTGTTTTATCAATTGTAAAAGTGCCTTCAGAAAGTGGAATGATTGTCATACTGCGAATGTACAATTGCTTATGAAAGTTTGTTGCCCAGAATTAAATTTTTTTAATCAACTTATTTACAATTACCATCATTTTTATTATTAATCTTTTTTTTGAAATTGATTATAAAAATAATTACCATGGGAAGACTACTCTATATTATTGCCGTAATATTAATCATAGGATGGTTAATCGGTTTTTTTGGATTTCATGCCGGAGGTATCATACATATATTATTAGTGATTGCACTAATCGCTATTATATTAAGAGTGATTAAAGGAGGAAGTATTTAATTGATTTTTTGTTCTTAAAATAAGAAGTGCTTATTGATTATAATAATAAAAATGTAGTGATGCATTACAATGTAATTATGCAACTAGCAAGAATTTTATTAGGTAAAAGGCTGCTTGTTTCACCAATTCTTTAAACACCTTATTCTGATTGCGTTTTAGGGGATTAATAACCCTTTAAATCCAACGCTTCCGTTTCAATTATTTCAACTTTTTTCCCCATCTTTTTTTGTATCACTTTAAAATGATGTTGTTCATCGGGTCCAATTAATGAAATGGCAGTTCCCGATGATGCTGCACGTCCGGTTCTCCCAATTCTATGAATATAATCTTTTGGAGATCTTGGTAATTCATAGTTAATGACAAATGGTAAAGCATCAATATCAATACCTCTTGATGCCAAATCTGTTGCTACCAATACTTTCACAGCTCCCAACTTAAAATTTTTCAAAGCATCAGTTCTAGCTCCCTGGCTTTTTTTACTGTGCATTGCAGCTGCACTGATACCATGAGTTTTTAATTTTTCAACTACTGCATCTGCCCGATGAATGGAAGAAGTAAATACCAGCACCTGCTGCATATTTTTTTCTTGAATCAAATATCGAAGCATTGGTCCTTTTCTTTCTTCTGCAACATCATAAGCTATTTGTTGAATCAAATCTATATGCTTCAAATCTTCTTTTACTTCAATCTTTACAGGATTTTGCAATAGTATTTCTGTAATTGTATTGATTTCTTTACCCAGCGTTGCAGAAAACAATAAGTTTTGACGTTGTATTGGTAAAAGGGAAAATATGGAAGTCATTTCTGCTTTAAATCCAAGGTTCAACATTTTATCTGCTTCATCAATAACCAAAATATCAATCTCAGAAATATTAAGTGCTTTTGAGTCTATTAAATCCAATAACCTTCCTGGTGTTGCAATTAATAATTCTATACCTTGTAAATGAATCATTTGGGTATTTATTGAAACTCCACCAAATACTGATAATATTTTTACAGCCCGTGGCAATTGTGCGGCAAACATGGTACATACATCACCTACTTGCACTGCAAGTTCTCTTGTAGGAACTAAAATCAATGCTTTGATAAACCTGTTTTTTGCTGCAGGCTTTTTTTGAAATTGTTGTAAAATTGGTAGTACAAAACTTGCTGTTTTCCCCGATCCGGTTGGCGCTACACCTAATACATCTTTGCCCGAAAGTATTGCAGGGATTGCTTCTTTTTGTATAGGATAAGGATCAGTATAATGCTGTTTTGCCAATGCATGTAGTAAATGTGATGATAACCCAAGCGATGAAAATGACATACTGATAATTTTAATGAATCAATCCTAATAATTCATGCAAACATAACATTCTAGTTTGTTGTGCTTTATTATTCTTAAAGTAAGCCCAATAAACATTTACCGTTCAATCTGTAATTATTACCAATCCTCAAAGAATACATGATTAGCCTCAATTTTTCAAAACAAAACTTTACTTTCGATTTCAAAATAAAATTTATGCGTAAAATAGCTTACTTATTACTTATTACAATTACAGCAACAATCATTATTACTTCTTGCGGAAAAAAAGCTGCTACAGAAGCAAAATATATTCCTAAAGAAGCTACTGCCGTAGTAGTTATAGATCCTCTTTCATTAAAAGAAAAAATGAGTAAAGGCAATATGTCTGTAGATAGTTTTTTGCTGCCATTTCAAAAAAAATCTGATACCGCTAGCATTGCCAAAAACAAAAAGGTATGGGAAGATTTTAAAGAAAATGGTATCAACTTAGACCGCAATTTGTATCTGTTTTTTGTTCAAAAAGGATCATTGCAAAAAGGGCAATCGTCTGCATATAGTTTCATGGGTAATATGAAAGATGAAACTAAATTTCAAGACTATTTAAAGAAGCAGGAAGAGACAAAAGATAAAGCTATTTCCAAAGGAAAAAATTATAGTTATGTACAAATGAGTAACGAAAGTATCATTGCCTGGAATAACGAAGTGGTAATAGCTACATGGTATAATAAAGCTTCGAAATTTGAATATGATAGTTTGGGTAATTATAAAGCACCCGATGAAAGTGCAACTAAGTTAGAATTACAGCAAGAGGTAGAGCGACACTTCAATTTAAAAGAATCGGAGTCTGTTGTTTCTATCGCTCCGTTTAACAATATGTTTAATGAAAAAGCGGATGGTTATATTTTTAATTCTAGCTCTGCTGCTTTAGCATCTTTAAGTGCAATGCCATTGAGTTTGCCTAAATTGGAAACATTGTTAAAAGACAATTATTCTACAACAACTTTCAATTTTGAAGATGGTAAAATTGTTGCCAAAGGAGTTACCCAAGCTAATCCAATGCTTGCTAGTATTTTGAAAAAATATGCTGGTCCTACTGTGAATATGGCAGCTCTTGAAAATTTTCCTGCCACCAATATGAATGGTGCAATGTTGGCTTCTTTTAATCCCGAGTTATTCAATGGCATTTTAAAAGAGTTAGAAGTAAGTGCATTAATAGATGGTTTTTTAAGCAAGCAAGGATTAACAAGTGCTGATTTTTTCAAAGCAATGAAAGGAGAAATTAATGTGTTTGTAGGAGATTTTAAATTGGAAATGAAAGAAACAAATATTGCAATGCCCGATGGTAGCTCTTATAAAAACAAAAGTCAAATGCCAAGTGCCAAAATGATATTTACGGCAAGTATTGGTGACAAGCTTGCTTTTACAAAGCTCATGAATATAGCGGCTGAGAACGGTGCAGTGATTAAAACCACATCGGGTTATGCAGCAGGTGATTTGATGAAAATGGCCAATTTATATTTGGTAGCCGATGAAAAAAACATCGTATTGGCTAGTGATTCTTTGACTTATGTTGCCTATCAAACTGCTAAAACAAAAGCAAAAATTGATGCTGATGTAAAGGATAAAATGAAAGGGAAAAGTACCGCAATGTTTATGGATATAAATTCAATCATGAATGGTCTCATGCAAAGTGCTCAGGAAAAATCATTGGATGATGGAATGAAACTTATAAATGCAACATTTAAGGATATGGTTTTTACCATGGATAATTTTGATGGAAAGACTATCAAATCTCAAGGTGAAATAAGAATGTCAAATTCCAAACAAAATAGTTTGGTGAGTGTTATGCAAATGATCTCAGGAATCGTTAAAATAATGAATGAAGACCGTCCTGTTGTAGTTTCAGATGTTGTCACACAGCCGATGCAGTAAATTATTTTATTCAATGAAGTTGTTGGTTTATGCAGATAAAACTTGAAAATATTATTCCTATTCCGTTAAAAGAAAACTTACAATATCGGTCTTCGGATATATGGAATACAACCCAAGTTTTTAATGCAGGCGAATGGGTAAATATTAAAGCACCAAGCGGCACAGGTAAAACAACGCTAATACATTTTTTATACCAATTGCGATTTGATTTTGAAGGAAATATTTATTGGGATAATACCAATACCAAACAAATAAATGCGGATGCTATTGCAATTGTGCGTCAACAAAAATTGAGCATTGTTTTTCAAGATTTAAAATTGTTTGGCAACCTTACCGCAAGAGAAAATATTGAGATCAATCGTGTTTTGCAACAACCTTATTGTGCATCTGAAAAGATAGATGAAATGGCTGCCCGTTTGGGGATTACCTCTATTCTAAATCAAAAAGTGTCATTGTGTAGTTATGGCGAGCAGCAACGCATTGCAATTATTAGAGCATTGGTACAACCTTTTGAGTTTTTATTGATGGATGAACCTTTTAGCCATTTGGATAATAACAATAAAAAAATTGCTGCCGAATTAATTGCTGCTGAATGTTCTGAAAGAAATGCTGCTTTTGTTTTAACTGATTTGGATGACAATAATTTTTTTAATTACCATCGAAAATTAATTTTATAATTGGTTACATGCTTACAAGGCTATTAAAGAAAATAATTTCAACAGCATCGGGCCGTACAAAATTTGTGATGGCTGTAGTTGGCTTATCTGTAGCGTTGTTGCTTATTTTAAGTGCCGTTCAAATACAAGCAAATTACAATGAATTGTTACATGGTAAAACAAATACAGACAGCACCGCTAATTTTTTGGTGATCAATAAGCAAGTAAACAACCAAACTATTAATGCAACAAGTTTATCTGATGATGAACTAAACCAATTACAACACCAACCTTTTATTGATGGAGTTGGAAATATTAGTGCAAGCAGGTTTAAAGCGTCTATTGAAAGCTATACATCAACCTTTCCATTTTATACGGACATTGCTTTTGAAACCGTGCCTGATGCTTTTATTGATGTTCAACCGAAAGATTGGCAATGGGATGAAAATGCAGATTTTATTCCATTAATTATACCCAATATGTTTTTGGATATTTATAATTTTCAATTCTCAGTTTCGCAAGGATATCCGCAGATTACACCCGATGTGTTGAAGATGGTTTCGTTTAAAATTAATTTGCAATACGGCAATGGACAAAAAGTAAGTTATACGGGACGAATAGTAGGTTTCAGCGACCGTATTTCAAGTGTTTTGGTGCCTCAAAGTTTCATGGAATGGGCAAATAGAAGATTTGGTAATTCGCTTTCAAATAAACCCAGCAGGGTAGTGATTAAAACCAAAGATCCCGGTAATCCGGATTTGGTGAAATACCTACAGAATCATGGTTTAACGGCAGATGCAGATAAAACAAGATTTAGTAAATACAGACAAATTGTAAATGCAATTGTAGGAGTGAGTTGGGTTACAGGTGCGGTAATGTTATTATTTGCCTTATTGATTTTTACTTTGTTTATTCAACTCACAATAGCATCTTGTCAAACTGAAATTCAGTTGCTGATAACATTGGGTGCTTCGCCAAAACAGCTACAACGATTTTTAATGCAACAGTTTTTCCCGTTTAACCTTATTGTTACATTTATTGTATTAATTATCATTGCGGTATTACAATATTTATTGTGTTATTTTTTGCAACAACAACATATTTTTTTACAACCCTTACCTTCTTTAAGCACTGTAGCTGCCGCAATAATTGTTGTATTAGTTTTATGGTGGGTAAATAGAAGTACAATAAAAAAATATATTCGAATGTAGTAATAGCTATATTTTGATGATATTATTTTTAATGGCGTAAAGAACCAATCCAACCCGTGAATTAATATTTAATTTTTCAAAACAAGATGCTCTATAGTTTTCGACAGTTGTAAAACTGATACCCATTTTTTCAGCAATTTGTTTGTAAGCCAAATCTGATGCTGTATGTTGTATAAATTCTAATTCTCTTGGAGAAAACTTTAATTTGGTTTTACTTTTTTTTTGTTCTTTTTCTGAATCTTTTGTAATGGAATAAAAAACTTCTCCGTCTAGTGTAACATCCATGCAAAATCCAGTTTCAAAAACTTGTATAATTGCATCGTGTACTTCTCTTATTGATGCTTCTTTCAAAACAAAGCCTGATGCACCGTGATTGATCATTTTAATGATTGAAAATTCATCATCTCTCATGCTTAATGCAATCACTTTAATCTTTGGAAAATGCTGCTGCAACCATGTTGTAGTTTCATAACCATCCATTTTTGGCATTTGAATATCCATTAAAGCGATATCAATTTGAGAATCGGCAGCTGTTAATTTTTCCTGTAGATCTATACCATTTACCGCTTCAAAAACAACTTCTATATCCGGGAGTTGTTCAAGTAATTGTTTTAATCCGTAACTAAAAAGTTTGTGATCGTCAATAATAGCGATTCTTATTTCAGGCTTTTTCATGAATACATGCATAATTATCTGCTTTTTTTGAAGCTTTTTTTGAAGCTTTTTTTGAAGCTTTTTTCATTATAACTTAACAGAATGTAATATAATGTAAAAAACATAAATTAATTATTAATTTTTTTTATAGATAGAATTATTTTTTTTTAACGAATCGATACTTAATAAATTGTTGGATAATCTTTACCTTTATTCTTTAAATATTTAATGCTATGTCAATTTTTAAATCGGGTAATCCAACATTAACCCAAAAAATTTTTGAAAAAAGTCTTTCAAATGATGCTTCTTTACAAGGTACAATGACCGTTAGAGGTGCAATTAATAAGTTTGGTTTTTTATTATTAATGGTAATTGGAGCTGCTTCATTTACCTGGCAGCAATATTATAATGGGCAACCTAAGTTGATGATGACTTTTTTAATGATTGGTGCTATTGGAGGTTTTATAACTGTTTTAGCAATTTCTTTCAAACCTAATTGGGCTCAGTATTTGGCTCCTTTATATGGTATTTTGGAAGGCTTTTTTATTGGTGCAGTTTCTGCTATAATCAATGATGCAATGAGTGAAACGTATCCCAACATTGTAATACAAGCTGTTGGACTTACAATGGGGGTAGCATTTGCAATGTTCTTGTTGTATAATTTTAGAATCATCAGAGCAACAGAGAAATTTAAAAGTGTAATGATTTCTGCTACATTAGGTATTGCTATATTTTATGGTATTACGATGTTGTTACGCTTGTTTGGTGTACAAATGGGCTTTATGAATTTTGGCGATAGTAGTTTGTTGGGTATTGGTATTAGTTTGTTTGTAGTTGCCATTGCTGCTTTGAATTTAATCATGGATTTTGATATGATAGAACAAGGTGCCGAACAAGGTGCTCCTAAATATATGGAGTGGTATGGTGCCTTTGGTTTACTAGTTACTATTGTATGGTTATATGTAGAAATGTTGAAATTGCTGAGCAGATTTTCAAGCAGAGATTAGAAAATTAAATTCTTATATAAGCCGAAGTATTTACTTCGGCTTTTTTGTTGCATTACATTTTGAACCCTGAAGTGTGCGACGCCGAAACAGATTAATAGAAATATTACTGCTGGGTACAAAATTATTCTCTTTTTAAATGATTGCTGCTCAGTAAATATTTATTACTTTGCCTCACTAAAAAAACTTACGTATGAAAAAATTATTGGTCTCTTTTACATTGATGCTTACGTTGTGCCGCAGCTATGCAGATGAAGGAATGTGGTTGCCTATGTTATTAGGTCAACAAGTATATAACGATATGGTAAAGCATGGTTTGAAATTAAAACCGGAGCAGCTATATAGTATGAATAAAGCGAGTATTAAAGATGCAATTGTGATTTTTGGTGGTGGGTGTACCGGTGAAATTGTAAGTAACCAAGGGTTGATTTTTACCAATCACCATTGCGGTTACGGAGCAATTGCTGCTGCAAGTACAGTTGAAGCAAATTATTTACAAGATGGTTTTTGGGCAGCTGATAAAAGCAAAGAAATCAGTAGTAAATTAAGTGTGAAATTTTTGAACAGAATTGAAGATGTTACACAAAAAGTAAACGATGCACTGGGTAATTTATCTGCTGCTGAACGTACAAAAAAATACAGCGAAGTAGTTGCAGAAATTGTAAAAGGAATTGTAGGAGATGATGAGTTCAAAGATGCAGTTGTAGCAAGCATGTTTAAAGGCAATCAATTTTTTGTTTTTGTGTATGATGTTTATAAGGATATTCGTTTGGTAGGAACACCTCCTGAAAGTATTGGAAAATTTGGTGGCGATACAGACAACTGGGAGTGGCCAAGACACACAGGCGATTTTTCTGTGTTTCGTGTGTACATGAGTAAAGACGGGAAGCCTTCAAAATATGACGCATCAAACGTGCCATTTAAACCAAAATATTATTTGCCTGTAAGCCTGAAAGGCTTTAAAGACGGGGATTACAGCATGATTTACGGTTATCCGGGCGGCACCAACAGATACGAAACTTCTTATGGTGTAAAATTGGCTACCGATATTACAAGTCCTACTTTAGTAAAGTTGCGTGACATGCGTTTGAAGTATATGTTGGAAGAAATGAAAAAAGATCCGGCAGTAAGATTGCAATTGGCAAGTAATTATGCCGGCATTGCGAATTACTGGAAATTTTTTGATGGTGAAACCAAGCAATTATTGAAGTTTGACATTTTTGGGCAAAAGCAAAAAGCCGAAATAGCATTTACAGAGTGGGCAAAAGGAAAATCGGAATATGAAAATATTTTTACTGATGTTGCTAAAAATTATGATGCATGGAATGCTTATGCAAAACATCGTCAATACATCAACGAAGGAATACTTGGTAGCCCATTGGTTGCTTATGCAGCTTCATGGTTAAGTGTTGAAAATTTATTGTCAAAAAAAGATTTCAAGCCCGAAGAAATTAAAAAGGCAATGGATGCTGCAACAGCTGCGAGAAAAAATTTCTTAGCAGATGAAAATAAAAAAAGTGATCAGCATATTCTTGCGGCTGTACTTTCTATGTTTTATAGCGATGTAGATAAAGACCAACATCCAAAAGGGTTTTATGAAGATTTGTTTAAAACAAATAATGACATAGAACAAAACCCTTACAAAATGTTTGCTGCAGAAGTATTTGCCAATACCATGGCATTTGATGATGCAAAATGGAAAGCATTTACAGAAAAACCAAACGCTGCCGATTTAGGAAAAGATCCTGCATTTAAAATTGCAAAATCTTTTATCATGAATTACAACATGAACTACGTACCCAAATATGCTGCGTTTGTAAATAAAAACAATGACCTGAACAGAATGTACCTGAAAGGCTTATTCTCAAAGGATTCTGTGAAAATGAACAGCACTTACCCCGATGCTAATTTTACCATGCGTGTTTCTTATGGTAATGTAAAAAGCTATGCACCAAAAGATGCCGTGAAGTACGATTTTGCTTGTACAATAAGTGGTGTAGCTGCTAAATATGTAAAAGGAGATTATGAATTTGATTTGCCTGCTAAGTTTTTAGACTTATACAAAGCCAAAGATTTTGGTGAATATGCCGATAAAAAATTGAATGATGTAGTGGTGAGTTTTATTACTACCAACGACATTACAGGCGGTAACTCCGGAAGCCCTGTGATAGATGCAAAAGGTAATTTAATTGGTTTGGCATTCGATGGTAACTACGAAGCATTGAGCCATAAGTTGGCATTTGATAAAGATTTGAACCGTACAATTTGCGTAGATGTGCGTTATGTATTGTGGTGTATAGATAAGTTGGGTGGTGCAAAGCATATTGTAGATGAATTGACTTTGGTAAGAAATTAGTATCAAGATGATTTGCTGAATAAGTGTCAAGACGCTTTCAGAGCGTCAGACACTTTACTCTTGATTTTCCTTCATCAACTTTTCAAAAGGAGTCCTGAAAAAACAGGATTCCTTTTTTTTATTTTTAAAATTTTAACATAAAAATTTCTCCATCCAACTTAAAAACAAAATATGTATTGATTATTTATTATGCTTATTTTATCTTTAAACATGCAATTTGTTCAAGGAAATTTTTATCATATTTATAATCGAGGAAATAATCAACAAACTATTTTTTTTAGCAGAGAAAATTATTTGTTCTTTCTTGATAAAGTATATCGGTATTTAAAACCTACAACCGATATTGTTGCCTGGACACTAATGCCCAATCATTTTCATTTTTTGATTCATGCAAATGAACAAACTGTTGCATCTGTCAAAACGCAACCCATTATTATCAATGCAACCACAGAGGCTATCAGGTTACTGCTAAGCAGTTATACAAAAGTATTGCAAGTACAACGGGGTTTTACCGGCAATTTATTTCAACAGAAAACAAAATCTAAATGCGTATTTGATACAGAAAAAAATTATGTATCAACAGCATTTCATTATATCCATCAAAATGCTTTAAATGCCGGTCTTTGTATATCTCCCGAAGAATGGGAGTTTTCCTCATTGCAAGATTATTCAGGTATCAGAAATGGAAATTTGTGTAATTATCAAATTGCGCAAGAGTATTTAAATATCAATGCAGCAATTCTTTTAGAAAAAACAAATCAACCGTTAGAAGATGCTGAAATAAGCAATCTTTATTAAATTTACAACTTAATTTTATATTATTGTTCTTGCTGTATTGCTAGTATCAGCTGTTGTTGTGTCACTCACTTGTACGGTTGGTAATGCTATTGTGCAAATGAAAAATTAGCTTTTCGTTCAAGGTGTCTGACGCTTTTGAAGCGTCTTGATACATATTAAAATTGAATGCTCGTTCAAGGTGTCTGACGCCCTTTAAGGCGTCTTGACACCCAGATCTTTCCAGTTCCATAAATGCAGGCAAGCGTAGGTTTTGTAAGGGCTCCATTGTTGGGATATTTGCAGCATTTTTTCTTTCAAAATTTTTTTATTGCCGGAATCTAATTGGTATAATTTTATCATTGCTTGCTGAATGCCTAAATCATCAACAGCAAAAACATCTTCACGCCCAAGGCTGAACATTAACAGCATTTCTACCGTCCATTTACCAACGCCTTTTATTTGTGTAAGCAATTCAATAATCGCTTCATTGTTCATCAGCAATAATTTTTTATCATTGATGTTGTGTTCTATGCAAAAGGCAGCAACATTTTGTACATAATGTACTTTGGCATTACTCAAACCAATAGCTCGAAATGTTTCTAAAGGAGTATCTAATATTTGTTGCGGTTTAGGTTCTTTTTTGCCATATATATCCAGAAAACGATGATAAATTACTTTGGCTACTTTGGTGCTCAATTGTTGGCTCATAATGCTTGCCATTAAGCGCAACGGGATGTTTTTATGCAACTGCAATTCTTGCATATCTTCTCCCAGACAAGTGGCTATTATGGAATCTTTTTGCAGATGGGTTTTGTAGTGCATTTCACAAGATACTAATTTTCAAAATCTGCAAAACAATAATCATTATTTATAATTTGCTTTGCTTTAATTTTAAACAATAATTTTTTAAACATGAAACAGTTTTTGTTGTTCGTTTTTTGTACCACAACTTTTTTTGCACAGGCTCAAAATAAAGATGAAAAGGCTATAAAATCCATGCTTAGCGCACAAGAAGCAGCCTGGAATACCGGCAATTTAGAACAGTTTATGATTGGCTATTGGCAAAGTGATAGTTTAATGTTTATAGGCAAAAACGGACCAACTTATGGCTACGATAAAACTTTGGAAAATTATAAAAAAGGTTATCCCGATACAGCACATATGGGTAAGTTTACATCCACTACTGTAAGTATGAAAAGATTATCTGCTAAATATTATTTTGTAACAGGCAAGTGGTTTTTAAAACGCACTATTGGCGATGTCTCTGGTTATTATACTTTATTGATTAGAAAAATAAATGGCAAGTGGGTTGTGGTTGCAGATCATAGTAGTTGATGCAAATAAAAAGCCCCAAAGAATTAATTTCAATGGAACTTTTATAGATAAAAATTTTATCTCTAATTCATCAAACTATGTTCTTTTAATACTGCTGCTTCTTTGTGTAGTTTTTGTTCCCAAGCCCAGGCGGTACGCATCATTTCTTGTAAATCACAAACAATTTTCCAACTCAATTTCTGAACAGCAAGTTCATTGTTTGCATAAATTGCTACAACATCTCCAGGTCTTCTTCCGCCAATTTCATAGTTTAATTTCACACCGCTTACTTTTTCAAACATGTGTATTGCTTCTAGTACCGTAACACCATTGCCTGTACCCAAATTAAAAATATCGCAATTTGTAGTATTTTTTTGTTGCAACAAATAAGCTATCGCCAATGTATGTGCATGCGCGATGTCGCATACATGTATGTAATCTCTTACACAGCTTCCATCACGGGTATCATAATCTGTTCCGTATACTTGCATATTAGGTAATTTGCCAATTGCGGTCTGTGTAATGGCAGGCACTAAATTCATTGGTCTTCCAATAGGTAATTCGCCTAAATGGTTGCTGGGATGGGCTCCAACGGGATTGAAGTATCTTAACAGGATAGAAGTACAATTTTGTACTTTACTGAAATCCTGCAACATTCTTTCACCCATTTGTTTGGTAGCGCCATACGGACTTTCTGCTTCTTTGATTGGTGACTGTTCTGTAACAGGAATATGATCTGGGTTGCCATAAACAGTACATGACGAAGAGAAAACAAAATGAGGAATCTTAAATTCATCTACGCATTTTAATAAATTAATTAGCGAGAATAAATTGTTTTCATAATAGTTCAATGGTTCGGCAACGCTTTCACCAACTGCTTTATATGCAGCAAAATGTATGATGCCCGCAATGTCTTTGTTTTCCTGAAATACAGCTCGGGTATCATCAAAATTCTTTAGGTCTATTTGATAATTTTTGATTCGTTTGTTGGTGATTTTTTCAATACCATCCAAAGCAATAGAAGCCGATGAACGGGAATTATCATCAATAGAAATTACTTCGTATCCATTTTCTAATAAATCTACAATCGTGTGAGAACCAATGAAACCGCATCCTCCCGTTACTACAATTTTTTTCATCATGAATATTTAATTGAATAAATTAATGCTTACAATAAAGATAGATAGTAGCAAATTTATTTAAAAAAAGATATGCAAACGGATGAATGATATCAATCAATTTATTTAAACAAACAACTTAACTATGAAATAAAAAATAGCAGCCATTATTGCGGAGATAGGAATTGTAATAATCCAAGCCCATAATAAATTGATAGTAACGCCCCAACGAACTGCACTTAACCGTTTGGTAGCGCCAACACCGATAATACTACCGGTAATAGTATGTGTTGTAGAAACAGGTATACCAAAGTGTTCGGAGATGTATAATGTAATTGCACCTGCAGTTTCAGCACTTACCCCTTCAAGAGGGGAAACTTTTGTAATACGTGTACCCATTGTTTTTACTATCTTCCAACCACCACTCATTGTACCAAGCGCAATTGCTAAAAAGCTGCAAAAAGGAACCCACCAGTAATCAACTACAAAATGACCAAATCGGTGTGCAGAATCTAATGAAGTGTAGGTAGGATTGCCGGTAGAGACTTCATGAAAAATAATTGCAGCACCAATGATACCCATTACTTTTTGTGCATCATTACCACCATGTCCTAAACTAAATGCAGCACTTGAAACCAATTGCAATCGCTTAAACCAGGTTTCTGCTTTGTATGGATTACTTCGTTTGAATAAGTGCACAATCAATATAGTTATCCAAAATGCAATGAACATACCAATGAGCGGTGCGGCAAATATGAATAAAAAAGTAGGAATTACTTTTGCATAATTGATAACATCAATTCCATCTTTACTCAATGTACCGGCATGTGCAATTGCTGCTCCCATAAAGCCTCCCAATAAAGTATGAGATGAAGAGGAAGGAATGCCAAACCACCAAGTAATTAAGTTCCAAACGATTGCAGCCAATAAGCCCGAAAAAATTACTTCCAGCGTAATGTAATGTTCATTTACACTTTTTGCAATTGTATTACCAATTTTAAATTCTCCGATTAAATATTTTGAAATAAAAAATGCTGCAAAGTTGAAAATTGCAGCCCATAATACAGCCTGAAAAGGGGTAAGTACTTTTGTTGAAACGATTGTTGCAATTGAGTTTGCAGCATCATGAAAACCATTGATATAATCAAAAATAAATGCCAGTACAATAATTAAAATAAGCAGTGTAGGAAAATTCATAGTAGTGGTTTGTCGTGCTTCTTAATTGATACAAAAGGTATCTATCAAGATTTTAATTATGCATATTTAATGATAATGCTTTCAATAACATTTGCAGCATCTTCACATTTATCGGTAGCAATTTCCATTACCTGATAAATCTCTCTTTTTTTAATGACTTCTTTAAAATCATTTTCCTGATTGAACAACATTTCGATGCTCATATCAAACACATCATCTGCCTGATTTTCGATGCTGTTTACTTTTACCAAAGCTTCTGTCATTTCTCTCAGGTTCTTCATATCACGCAAACCATGAACTGATTTTTTAATTTCCAAAGAACCCTGTAAAATCATTTCTGATAACTTCAAAATACCGCTATCGTTTGGATTTACTTTGTAAAAATTAATTTTTTTGGCAGATGCAAAAATGTAATCTGCAATATCGTCTAAGGCACTAGCTAAGTAGTGTATATCTTCTCTGTCAAAAGGAGTAATAAAATTTCTGCCTAACTCGGTAAAAATCTGATGGGTGCTGTCGTCATTTTTATGCTCCATATCTTCTATCTGAGATAAAAGATTAGAACGCTTATCGGCATCGGATTCATTTACAAACTCTTTTAATTTTAAGCCCATTTCATGCACACGCTCTGCTACATCTTCAAATAGTTCGTAAAAAACTTTGTTTTTTGGCATGAAAAGCTTGCCGATGTTATTTAATCCCATGTTATAAAATTTTACCAAAATTAACCATTAACCAGCTTAACTAATGTTTGCATGCACAATTAACAATTTGGTAATATGGTTTTTTATTAAAAAAACCTTAATAATTCAAAAAAATTTCCATCATCTATTGTTTTTTGAACTATTATCAATCCAGGAAATGATAGCAGCTTTATCGGTTGTTGAGAATTAATAATTTGGTTGCACATTATTTATATTCTCTTAACACTATAGTTTCATTTTTGCATTTCAGTTAAGTTTTAAATCATTTCAGAGTACAGTAGATTTTCTCATGACCCCTCGATTTCTATTGAGGGGAATTTTTTCAAATTTAATGAGAAAGTCTAATATCCTTAATAACAAGGTAACATTAAATTAATAATTTGTTAACACAGCGATTATAGTTTTACCTACTACTTATTTATGTATAAATCATATCACATGAAAATAAAAACAACTGCACTCTTCTTAATTATTGGATTGTTTTCTTTTGCTCAATCAGGTAAAATCACAGGTAAAATTATCAACAGTAAAAATGGAGAACCATTAATAGGCGCTACTGTAGCAATTGAAAAATTAAATAGAGCACTTTCCTCTGATTTGAGTGGTAACTATACTTTTTCAGGATTGCCTGCAGGCACTTATTCTGTTACGGTAAGTTTTATTTCTTATGCTAAAAAAAGTGTTGATGAAATAGTAGTAAAGCCAGGCGAGGTAGTAGTTATAAATATATCAATGGATGAAGCAGCAAATAAAACAGAAGAAGTAGTTGTAAAAAGTACAAGAGCCAATAAAGAAAATGCAAGTGCAGTATTAATCGCTCAAAAAAACAGTGCAAGTGTAAGTGATGGTATTTCTGCTGAAGCAATAAGAAGAACACCAGATAGAAGTACAAGTGATGTTTTGAAAAGAGTGAGTGGTGCTAGTATTCAAGAAGATAGGTTTGTAATTATTCGAGGATTGAATGATAGATACAATGCAGCTTTCATAAATGGAGCAGCATTGCCAAGTTCTGAAAGTGATAGAAAAGCATTTGCTTTTGATATTTTCCCATCAAACATTTTAGATAATTTGGTAATCTACAAAACAGCAACACCAGATATGTCAGGTGAGTTTGCAGGCGGATTGATAAATATTACTACAAAATCTATTCCTAGTAAAAGGGCAACTACTTTTTCAATTGCTTTAGGTTATAATTCAATCATTACAGGAAAAGAAAGTATTTCCTATAAGGGAGGAAAATATGATTTTATTGGTATTGATGATGGAATTAGAAAATTGCCAGAAGGGTTGCCGAGTATACAAAACTTTCCTACAACTACTGCTCAGCGAGCAGAATTGGCAAAAAAATTTGAAAATAATTGGGGTACATATGGTATAACAACTCCATTAAATTCAAGTTTTCAATTAACTCATAGTTTAGTAGCAGACAGAAAAGGCAAAGAATTTTTTGGAGCATTATTATCTGCAACCTATAATAATAGTAACACATTCGGAGATGGCTCTAGATACTCTTACGATATTGCTAGAGGTATGCCTATCAAGGATGTTGTTGATAGGGGTCAGTTCTCTGAAAAAACTTATAACAACCAAACATTATTGGGTTTGGTTGCAAACTTTTCACTTAAAATTTCTGATAATGCAAAATTGAGTTGGAAAAATATTTATAGTGTTAATAGTACCGATAAAACTATTTTAAGACAAGGGCAAAATGATATTGCTTCAGATCCAGATTTTACTGTTAAGTCCTCAGCATTGTGGTTTACAAGTAATAAGATTTTTTCATCACAATTAAATGGGGATCATTATTTCAAAAAGTCAAAACTTAAATTAAATTGGTTAATCTCATTAGGATCAGTTAGTAGGGATATTCCTAGTTTGAGGCAATTAGCTTATGCAGCTCCAACCCCTCAGTCACCTTTTACAGCATCTTTAGTTTCAAGTTCAATAAGTTCAGATAATGGAGGTTCAATTCTTACATCATCGAATGAAGAAAAAATTACAAATTATAAGTTAGATTTTTCTAGAAACTGGGATTGGTCAAAGGATATAACTGGAATTGTAAAGTTTGGATCATTGTATCAAAATAGAAATAGACAGTTTAATGCACGTTTATTAGGCATGGCTAGGGCAAGTTCTAATTTTGATTATTCTCTTTTGTCATTGAATGATAATGACATTTTTAAGAAACAGAATATTGGAACATTGGCAAATGGTAAACAAGGATTTTTGTTGCTAGATGGAACAAAACCTTTTGATAGTTATGATGCTACATCTGATATTTGGGCAGGTTATTTAATGTTAGACCAAAAATTCAAGAAAAAATTTCGATTCATATATGGTGCTAGAATAGAAAACTTTACGCAAGAACTGAACAGTTTAAAATCAAACTATTCTAAATTAAATTTACATACAACTAAGCTTGATTACTTACCATCTGTAAATTTGGTTTATGCATTAAATACCAAAAAGAATATTAGATTTTCTTACTCAAAAACATTAAATAGACCTGAATTTAGAGAGTTGGCTCCATTTGCATTTTTTGATTTTTCTACTCGATATACAATTTCAGGTATTGATACCTTGCAAAGAGCATCTATTAATAATTATGATTTGAGATATGAAATTTATCCCGGAAAAGCACAGTTGTTTTCATTTAGTCTTTTTTATAAATCTTTCTTGAATCCTATTGAGCTTGTTTCTAGTCAGGTAAATGAAAATGAAGCTATTTATCAAAATGCAATTTCAGCAAAAGTATTAGGTGCAGAAGTAGAATGTAGGTATTTATTGGGTTCTGTATTTGGCAGCAATGAAAATAGTATTCTACAAAAGATGACATTTACAGCAAATGCTTCAGTAATACAATCTGAGATTACAATGGGCGATTTTGCAGGAATTAGTGCAAAAGACTTGATTTCAAAAAGACCACTTCAAGGGCAATCTCCTTATGTTTTAAATGCTGGATTTACTTATTCAGATGATAAAAGAAATTTATCCTTAACAGCAACTGCAAATAGAGTAGGACAAAGAATATTTATTGTCGGTACAGTTAATGATGCTGATATATATGAAAATGCAAGAACTGTATTAGATATACAAGCTGCTAAATCATATTTTAAAGGAAATCTGGAATTGAAATTAAACATTAAAGATGCATTGGCACAACAACAATTATTTTATTTCGATTTAAATAGCGACACAAAATATAAAGAAAACGATGATAAAATATTTTCTACAACTAATTTAGGAAGGGTAATATCATTAAGTGTGAGTTATAAGTTTTAGTCAAAGCAGCAAAATTTAATTTGGTAACAATAATATAACAACAAGTTTATAATTTGGTTACAATCGATATTGAATTTTACCCTAAATCAATCAAAAATATGAAAAAAATTTTTACATTAGTAATGGTATTTGTACTTGCTCAATCTATGAGTAATGCACAAGAATTTATCCAGAAAGTAAATTATCGCGGAGCCTTTGCGCCAGCTCCAAGTCCGATGTGGACATCAGGTTGGACAGAATACAATCCACAGACAAAAGCATATGGTACAGCAAATGTGAATGTAGATGGGATAACAGTAGGAACAGTAGTAGGATCAGATGTTCATATTACAACAAACACCACATTTACAAGCAATAATATTTATTTATTAAAGGGAGCAGTATATGTAGATAGTTTGGTAACATTAACAATAGAGCCTGGTACAGTAATTAGAGGTGATAATATAGTTGCAAATTCAAGTTTAATTATAAGAAGAGGTGCAAAATTATTGGCAGAAGGAACCCCATGTAATCCGATTGTATTTACATCAAATAAAGCAGCAGGCTCAAGATTACCTGGAGATTGGGGTGGAATAATATTGTTAGGAAGAGGTTCTGTAAATCAAGTAGGAGGTGTATCAAATATTGAAGGGTTAACAATAGCGAATCAAACACAATTTGGTGGAGGTTCAACACCAAATGATACAGATACAAGTGGTATTTTGAAATATGTAAGAATAGAGTATGGAGGCTATGTATTTGCAGCAAATAAAGAGATCAATGGATTAACAATGGGTGCAGTAGGAAGTGGAACAGTAATAGATTATGTACAATGTTCATTTATTAATGATGATAGTTTTGAGTGGTTTGGTGGTAAAGTAAATTGTAGCCATTTAATAGCCTATAAAGGAACAGATGATGATTTTGATACAGATTTTGGTTATAGTGGAAATGTTCAATTTGCGTTAAGTCTAAGAGATCCACAATTATTTGATCCTACCTATGCAGCAGCATCAGGTGCATCAACATCAGAAGGTTTTGAATCAGATAATGATGCAAATTCATCAACCTTAACTCCAAAAACAAAAGCAATATTTTCTAATGTAACAATCATTGGTCCATACAGAGGTTCATTAACGAATGCAGTAGGAGCAGGAGGAACAGGAGCAGGATTTAAGAGAGCAGCAAGAATTAGAAGAAATTCTGAGTTGAAAATATTCAACAGTATTTTAATGGATTTCGGTACAGGTTTACATATAGATGGAGTTACAACTGAAGCAAATGCAACCAATGGATTATTGAAGTTTAAGAATAATATTTTATCAGGATATTTTTCATCAAAGGGTCAAGTAGGAGAAGTAAATAGTGGAAGTACTTTTGATATTAAAACATTCATTAAAAACAACAATAATGATACTGTTCCATTAACAGCAGGCATATTGATAAATCCTTATGCATTAGATGATAATAATTCTGATTTTAGACCAGGTACATTGGCTTCTAGAGGTGCTGATTTTACAGACCCGGCTTTTTCTGGTTTAGTATTATCTTCTTATATTAATAAAGTAAATTATCGCGGAGCCTTTGCGCCAGCTCCAAGTCCGATGTGGACATCAGGTTGGACAGAATACAATCCACAGACAAAAGCATATGGTACAGCAAATGTGAATGTAGATGGGATAACAGTAG
>CANLAE010000002.1 GCA_947488765.1 Chitinophagaceae bacterium
ATTTTTTGGTTTGCAGTTGCAGCCCATTTTAAAAAAATGTAGGGTCTTTTCTTTTCGTGAAAAGTAAAAAACCTTTTGTTCAATAAGCGACATTCTTTTTCTAAAACATTCGCAATTACTTCCACTCCTGCTGCTTGCAATTTTGCAATACCGCTGCCATTTACTTTTTCAAAAATATCGGTACAACCAATCACTACTTTTTTAATTTGATGTTGTACAATTAAATCACTGCAAGGTGGTGTTTTACCATAATGATTGCAAGGTTCTAAAGAAACATACAATGTGGCATCTTTAATTACCGATTGTAAATTTTTCGGAACTTGATTGATACAATTTACTTCGGCATGTGCTTGTCCGTATTGTCGGTGAAAACCTTCGCCAATAATTTTATTCTGATACACTAAAACAGCACCCACCATTGGGTTTGGCGCTACATTTCCCTTGCCTGACAAAGCAAGTTCTATACAGCGTTGCATGTATGTTTCGTGTACATTCACAATAAAATATAAAATTATTTTGTAGCGAAAGTAACTGAAATGCTATTTATTTTGCAGTAATGACTATTGAAGCAGCATATCAAGAATTAATACAACAACTTTTATCATTGTATGAAAATGGTGAAGCGGCTGCTATTGCTGATTTGGTAATAGAACATTTAACGGGTACCAACAAAAATGAAAGGCTATTCAGAAAAGAAAAATCGCTTTCTACTCAACAGGAAAAACAACTGCGAAATTTTACCCAACAATTACTTGAAAAAAAGCCCGTTCAATATGTATTGCAGGAAGCCTGGTTTGCTGATATGAAATTTACAGTAAATGAAGCAGTATTAATACCCAGACCGGAAACAGAAGAATTGGTTGAATTAATTTTCAATGATTACAAAAAAAACATTCATTCAACCGAATTATTTTCTATACTTGATATTGGCACAGGATCGGGTTGTATTCCTGTTGCATTAAAAAAGAAAATTCCCAACGCAGTAATAACTGCAATAGATATTAGTGAAGCAGCTATTGTAATTGCACAAAAAAATGCAGTTGACAATGATGTGAATATCCATTTTATTGAAGAAGATTTTTTAGATGAATACAACTGGCAATCTTTAGAAAAATACAATTACATCGTCAGCAATCCGCCCTATATTGCTCAGGCTGAAAGTGCTTCAATGGAGCAACATGTATTGAACTACGAGCCACATCTGGCTTTATTTGTAGCCGATAATGACCCTTTGATTTTTTACAGAAAAATTGCTGCGTTGGGTATTACACATTTAAAAAAAGATGGTGTCATTTTTGTAGAAATCAATCAGGCACTAGGAAAAGAAACGATTGATTTGTTTGCATCTTTCGGATATCAATGTGTATTGAAAAAAGACATGCAGGGAAAAGATAGAATGATTGTGGCAAAAATTATTTCATAGAATACTTACAATTTTTTCAAAAGCAATCCGGCAGGATAATTTACCTGAACCAAAAAAAGGCCTTGTGCAGGGGTTGTAAAATCTGCTTGCGTGCAATCCTGCGACTGAATAATCTGATGAAACTGTTCAATTGAAATCAGCCTTCTTCCTACCCTTACCATTGTACCCACAAGTCCTCTAACCATGCCCCTTAAAAAACGATTGCCTTTTACATGATATACGATTCTATCATTTTCAATTGTCCAATATGATTCAAGCAATTGGCAATTAAAATTAGTTACCTGTGTATTTCGTTTTGAAAAAGATTGAAAATTCTGGTATTCCAAAAGCACTTTCGCTGCCTGATGCAACAATTCAATATTCATTTGATATGGATAAAACCAACCAAATTCCTGTAAGAAAGGGTTTTTAGAATGATAAATAGTGTAATGGTATTCTCTTGAGATAGCTGCAAATCGGCAATTGTCAGTTTCGTTAACTTCGTATACATTTTTCACAACAATATCTCCCGGAAGAATGGAATTGATATTGTATAAAAATTTTCGTTCTATACTTTTATCATAATCAAAATGAAAAAAATTTTGCAATGCATGAACGCCTGTATCGGTGCGTGAAGATCCTGTCAATTCTATTGGATTTCTAAAAAACAAATGCAACGCATTTTCAACCTCTGCTTGAATGCTATTAGCATTTTCTTGCACCTGAAATCCACTGTAATTGGTGCCTTTATAAGCAACTTCCAAAAAATATCGAGGCATGAATTGATTGTTTAATCTGCATTCAAATATAAGATAGTCATTAAGAAATCGGAATTATAATACTATTAGATATTAAATTAAATAAGTTATAAATTCGTTTATCATAATTAAAATTCAAATAAAACGTATTTTTTACCTTTTATACATTTATTGATACGATATTTTACTTGGATTATATCTTTACGCTCTAAAATTATAAGACACACATGAAAAAAACAATGTTTATAATGAGTTTGCTAGTGGTAACTTTTTCCATTGCACAAACTCCAACTGCTCCAAAAGACGATAGCTGGAAAAAAAGTTACCGTGCTTTTGCAACTAAAATCAATGCATTGGTTCATACCAAATTAGATGCAAAATTTGATTACAGTAAAAGTCAGCTAAACGGTAAAGTATGGATTACTTTGAAACCTTACTTTTATGCAACAGACTCTTTGGAATTGGATGCAAAAGGCATGGCAATCAACAAAGTTGAAATGGTAAAAGGAGTAAAAAATATACCTTTGAAATTCAAGTATGACAATACTTTCCTTAAAATCACTTTAGACAAAGTATATAAAAATAACGAGAACTACACTGTGTACATTGAGTACATCGCAAAACCAAATGATTTAAAAACAGAAGGCAGCGCTGCAATTACAGATGCCAAAGGTTTGTACTTCATTAATCCTAAAGGAGAAGAAAAAAATAAACCAACTCAAATCTGGACACAAGGAGAAACTGAAGCTACATCAGTTTGGGTGCCTACGATTGACAGACCGAATCAAAAAACTACTGAAGAAATTTGTATGACCGTTCCTGCCAAATATGTAACATTGAGTAATGGCAAAATGGTTTCTCAAATAAAAAATGCAGACGGCACAAGAACAGATTGTTGGAAAA
This sequence comes from Chitinophagaceae bacterium, assembly GCA_947488765.1. Lineage (GTDB taxonomy): Bacteria > Bacteroidota > Bacteroidia > Chitinophagales > Chitinophagaceae > UBA1930. Next base: position 3,064 of record CANLAE010000002.1, read on the forward strand.
TGGAATTACCTCATGCACCATATTTATTTTTTATGGGTGTAGGTGATTATGCAGTTGTAAAAGATATGTACAAAGGCAAAGAAGTAAATTATTATGTAGAAAAAGAATATGAAAAAGTAGCGAAGAAAATTTTTGGCAATACACCGGAAATGATGAAGTTCTTTTCTGAAAAAGTTACCGGAGTAGAATATCCATGGAATAAATATTCGCAAATTGTAGGCAGAGATTATGTAAGCGGTGCAATGGAAAACACAACTGCTACCTTACACCAAGAAAGTGCACAACAAGATGCAAGAGAATTGGTTGATGGTAATGGATGGGAAGGAACAATTGCGCATGAATTATTTCACCAATGGTTTGGAGATTATGTTACAGCAGAAAGCTGGAGCAATCTTACCGTAAATGAAAGTTTTGCAAACTATAGTCAGGTACTTTGGAGAGAATACAAATATGGCAAAGATGCCGGCGATGAAGAAAATAACAACGACATGCAAGGCTATTTGATGAGCGGAAGCCAAAGCAAAGATTTAGCACGTTTTTATTACCGTGATAAAGAAGATATGTTTGATGCAGTGAGCTACAACAAAGGTGGAAGAATATTGCATATGTTGAGAAATTATGTTGGCGATGATGCATTCTTTAAATCTTTAAATAAATATTTAAGCAGCAATAAATTTGGTACAGGTTCTGCACACAAATTGAGATTGGCTTTTGAAGAAGTTACCGGAAAAGATTTAAACTGGTTTTGGAATCAGTGGTATTTTGGAAGCGGACATCCTTTATTAGACATCAGCTACAATTACAATGCAGATACTAAAATGCTTTCTGTAATGATGAAACAAACACAAAGCACTGACAAAGTATTTAAACTTCCATTTGCTATTGATGTTTACTTCGGCAGCAATAAAACAAGATACAATGTGTGGATGAATAACAAAGTTGATACGTTCACTTTTGCGGTTGCATCAAAACCAAATTTAGTAAATGTAGATGCTGATAAGATTTTATTGAGTACTAAAAAAGAAAGCAAAACATTAGTAGAATACATTCATCAATATACTTATGCAGGAAAGTATTTAGACAGAAAAGAAGCACTTGACTTTGCAGCTAAAAAAAGTAGTGATTCGACCGCAGTGAAGTTGTTACAAAAGGCATTGAACGATCCATTTGCAGCTTTAAAAATCAAAGCAATACAGGCTTTACAAAATACAGATATGGACGCTGCAACTATCGCTGCTATTGAAATTTTAGCAGAAAAAGATTTAAGCAGACTGGTATGTGCTGAAGCGATTGACGCACTTGGTTCTTTGAAAGATAAAAAGTACACAAGCCTGTTTACAAAAGGCACTAATGATAGTTCTTATTCAGTTGCAGGAGCAAGTTTAGAAGCCCTTGCATTATTGGATGACAAAGTAGCTTTTGACTTGGCTACCAAACTTTCAAAATTTCCGGCAAAAGGTAGATTGTCTACTGCTATTTCCAGCATCATGGTAAAATATGGTGACGAAAGTGCCTACGATTACATTGCAGATAATTTTGATAAAATCCCTTTGTCTCAGGCTAAGTTTCAATCGCTTAGTTCTTTTGTAGAAATACTTACAAAAGTAAAAGATGCAACAAAATTCAAAGCAGGAATTGATAAAATTATTGCATTCAGAGATGCTATTCCTGAATCTGCAAGAGCACAAACAACGCCTTATATCAACAATACATTTTTAAAAGGTATTGCAGATAAAAAAGAAAAAGCAGGCGAAAAAGAATTGGCAGATTATGTAAAAGGGAAATTATAATTGAATAACATATAACAAAAAAAAGCGCTGGTGAAAATGATCACCAGCGCTTTTTTATTCCATCCATTGAGATTTTATTAAGGCATGATAATTAAAGGACTTGCGCCTTCAATTTCTACCAATTCCAAATCAAAAATTAATTCTTTACCTGCTAACGGATGATTGGCATCTAATAGTACAGATTCATCTTTTAATTCAACAATTACAACAGGAAAATTTTGTCCCTGATTGTTGCTCATGGTTAATTGCATGCCAATTTCAGGCACCATATCAGCTGGAAATTGATTCAATGGAAATTCCATTATCATTTCTTCACTTACTTCGCCATAAGCTTCTGCTGCCGGAATATTAATTGTCTTTTTTTCACCCACTGTCATACCGGTTACACCATCATCAAAACCGGGAATTACCATTCCACTTCCAATTTCAAATGCCAATGGTTCTCTTCCTGCACTACTATCAAAAGTACTGCCATCATTGAGTTTGCCATGGTAATGAATTTTAACTTTGTCGCCTTTTTTTGCTTGTTCCATTGTATTTATTTTATGTTATAATTTTAATCATTGATTGTATGAAACTTGTTCTAAAAAGCAAATAAAACAGTCATTTTACAATAATTGGTAGGCAAAGTAAGGACTAACTGATTTATTCGCAATGATTTTTATTTTATCTTTCAATTTTATAAATCAAAATTCATGAAAAACTTTATTTCAACTTTCATTGCACTTACGATAACTGTTTTTATCCAAGCACAATCTTCAAAACAAAAGCCGCAAGGAATAGAAACATTATCAGTTACCTTACCAGGAGCCTATCAGACCGAAACATATTTACCTTTACTCAAAGGCAAAAGAGTAGGCATATTTGCCAATCAAACTTCAAATATAGGCAAGCAACATTTAGTTGATTCTTTACAAAAATTAGGAATAAAAATAACAAAAGCTTTTGGCCCCGAACATGGCTTCAGAGGAAAAGCAGATGCCGGTGAAAAAGTAGATAATTATATTGACTCTGCAACGGGTATTCCGATTGTTAGTTTATACGGAAAGAAAAGAAAACCAACTGCACAAGACATTGCAGATATTGACATTTTATTGTTCGACATTCAGGATGTAGGCACCCGATTTTATACTTTTATTTCTTCATTACAAGAGTTTATTGAAAGTGCAATTGAGTTTGATAAACCACTCATTATTTTAGACCGACCAAACCCAAATGGATTTTATGTTGACGGACCAATATTAGATAGCAACTACAAAAGTTTTATAGGCATGCAACCCATACCAATTGTGTATGGCATGACAATTGGTGAATATGCAAAGATGTTGTTGGGTGAAAAAATGTTGCAATGGAAATACATTAAAAAACAAGACAATCATGTTTCATTAGGTGAAATGTTGGGCTTTGAAGAAGAAAGAAGAAACTTTAAACTCACCGTAATAAAATGTAAAAACTATACGCACAAAAGTAAATATATTTTACCCATTAAACCTTCTCCCAATCTGCCGGATATGCCTAGTATTTACTGGTATGCAAGTACTTGTTTTTTTGAAGGAACAGTGTTGAGTGAAGGAAGAGGAACAGATCATCCGTTTTGTATTTTCGGTCATCCCTTATTACCCAATAATTTATTTACGTTTACCCCAACTTCAAGGGATGGAGCTAAAGAACCAAAGCTGAAAGACAAAGTTTGTTATGGCTGGAATTTATTTGAATCAAATACCAATGTGCTCAAATCAATAGACAACAAAATTCAATTGAAATATTTACTAGATGCGTATGAATTATTTCCTGATAAAGCAAACTTTTTCATCAAACCTAAAAGCAATAAACCGACCGATTTTTTCTTCAACAAACTAGCCGGTAATGCTGTTTTAATGGAACAAATTAATGCAGGAAAATCTGAAACAGAAATAAGAAACAGCTGGCAACCCGGGATTGAAGCGTTTAAAAAAATCAGAAAAAAATATTTGTTGTATCCCGATTTTGAATAGTCCTTCCAGAAAAAAACTTTTTCAAAAAACGAAAGAATACATTTGCGGCATGAACTACCAAACGTTGCGTATTATATTTATGGGAACTCCAGACTTTGCTGTAGCAAGTCTGGATGCCCTGGTACAAGCAGGTTGTAACATTGTTGCTGTTGTTACTGCACCCGATAAACCGGCTGGCCGTGGTATGAAATTGCAGCAAAGTGCAGTTAAGCAATACGCAGATGCAAATGGATTAATTACGTTGCAACCTGATAAATTAAAGTCTCCCGAATTTATAGAAGCCTTACAAAAATTACAGGCGGATATTCAAGTGGTAGTTGCATTTAGAATGTTACCCGAAATTGTCTGGAATATGCCGCCGTTGGGCACAATCAATGTTCATGGAAGTTTATTGCCTCAATACAGAGGAGCAGCACCAATCAACTGGGCAATCATTAATGGTGAAAAAGAAACGGGTGTTACAACTTTTAAATTGCAATACGCAATTGATACAGGTGATATTTTATTGCAGGAAAAAATTGAAATTGATGACAACGAAACAGTTGGTGAAATTTATGACCGATTAAAAATTGTTGGCGCAGATACGTTAGTGAAAACAATTAAACAACTTGCAACGGGAACATTATTACCAATGCCACAGAATGCATGTACAGCAATAGATACAGCCGAATTAAAACATGCACCCAAAATTTTTACTACAACTTGTTATATCAACTTTGAGCAACCTGTTGAAGTGGTACATAATTTGGTTAGAGGGCTCTCTCCTTTCCCGGGAGCGTTCACGTATCTGAATGAAAAAATGTTTAAAATTTTTGCTACCGAAAAAGAATTTTCAAGTTTGTCAGAAAAGCCCGGTACAATCGTTACCGATAATAAAACATTTCTGAAAATTGCTTGCAGCAATGGTTACATCCATTGTTTGTTTATACAGTTGGAAGGAAAAAAGAAAATGTTAATAGAAGATTTTTTAAGAGGAAGTACCATAATAGCAACAGCCATTACACAACTACAGTAATTCGGTTTTACTTGTAAAATCCAACTGTAACAGTAATAATTTTATCCGGAATTTTTAATGTATTTGCAGCAGCACTGCTGACTCTTATCAATAAATTATTGTTGCTATTTATGGCAGGTAATCCTCCAATTACTTTGGCACAAATACTTCTGTTGTTATCCAGATTGGTAATTCTGACGATTGTACCAATAGGTAAATCATTCATCAAAACAAAATACTTTTTATCTGTCCAGCCACTGGTACTTTTAAAAGTTGCAATTCTTCCGGTACGAGTAATTTGTTGGTTGTATTTATTTGCCACAGGAAAAGAATCTACAAAAAAACCTTCATCATCAGATGTACCGGCGTTTTCTAAATCGTTCATCAATTCATTTACAACAGCTGTATCTGCTTGTGGGGTAACAATTTGGATTTCAGATTTTGGTTTTTCCTGAATATCATATCCAATGTCACTTTTAACATTGGAATCCTGATTGGTTTTATCTGTTTCAATTATTACAGACGATTCACTTTTCTTCATCAAAAAACCAATGATGATTTTCTGCGAGGGCTTGATTTTACTGCTGTTTAGCCGATTCCATTTTTTTAGTAAATCAATATTCAGATCACCATTTTTTTTGGCAACTATTGACAATGATTCTTTTTTATGTACTACATAATACAGTGGTAATACATTTGAGATAGGTGTTTTAATTGATTGGGTGAAGTTGTTTTTATTCAGCGGAATTTTTATTTTTTTACCCGGCTTCAAACTGCTTTTTTCTTTCAATTGATTTTGCTTAGCAACTACCTTAGTTGATAAATAATAAGTTGAACTAACAGAGTATAAATTTTCTTTTGAAACAACAGTATGCCAGATGAACAAATTGGGATATTGTCCTTGCACAATATTTTTATTCTGAGCCATTACAAACGTTGTAAATGCACTTAAAAATAACAATGTAAAAAGTTTTTTACTGCTCATTTTATTTCACAAATTTGAACCAATTACTGTTTTAAAATTTTCCATTCTGCCGGATAATAATTATTCATCCTATTGGGCATTACCTTCATCCATCCCAATCTTGCTGCACCATATTTTACAATATTCCAGCCATTTGAAGTATCAACTATAATATCATTTTTTCTGAGATATTGTAAAGCATCGTCTTTGTTCAAAGATATAACTGGAATGTCTTTCAAATCCAATGTGCTCAAGGCTAATTCATGATGCGGCACAACATCTTTTCCTTTGATTTCACCAACACAGATGCCGGCTTTTTTAATGTACAAACTGCCTGCAATAATTTTAAGGTCTTCTAGCCAAAGCTGGTGTAACATCCTTATTTGTGTATCATGTTTGAATAAAGAAAAATGCTCGGGAATGGTGATAAATGATTGTAAAATTTGCAGATCATTTTTTACAGGCAAAGCAATTGCTTGTTCTTTGTATTTTTTTTCGGGTGAAGGTTTTGTTTTTTTAAGTACCGCAATAAAAAATCCTTCCCCTTCAACCTGATCTGGGTAAAAACGATAACCAAATCCACGATTTTGTTCACTTTCAGATTCAACGATGCCCCATGATGCATCAAAAGGAATACAAACTGTTTCCAATTCAAATGTTGTCATCAACCAATCAACCATGTCTTCATTTTCTTCTTTGGAATAAGAACAAGTAGAATAAATTAAAACACCGTCTTCTTTCAACGCAGGAAGCACATCAGCTACAATCCTTTGCTGACGGTGACTACAAAGCACAACATTATCCAAACTCCATTCTTTGATAGCATTTTTATCTTTTCTGAACATTCCACTACCGCTACAAGGTGCATCTATAACAATCACATCAAAGAAGTTTTCCAAACTTTTAAAATGTGAAGGATCATTATTGGTCACTACAATATTTTCCGAACCCCATTTGGTTACATTTTCAACCAATATATTTGCCCTGCTTTTGATTACTTCATTGCTTACTATTAATCCATCTGTAAAAAAAGAAGAAAGCAATGTTGTTTTGCCACCCGGTGCAGCACAAAGGTCTAACACTTTTTTTTGTGTAGGATTGGTAACTGTTTGATTCAATACATGCCACAAAAACATACTGCTCGCTTCCTGCACATAATACATACCTGCATGAAATTGAGGATCGAATGTAAATGAAGGACGAAGCGGTAAATAAAACCCATGTTCACACCAATATACCTGAGATGCGTTATTGATAATGTCAAGCGATGAAACGTTTTTTGACGGATTTATCCTTACAGAAGTCAATTGTTTTTCGGCAGCATGCACCGCTTCAAATGCTTCTTTTTGAAAGCCTTTAACAGTTTGAATACTTTGTATGAATGTTAATGGAAGCACAGCAGCGAAGATAAGTAAGCTGTACAAGTATTGTTACTACCCGTTTTTACCCGTAAGCATTGGTACAAAAGAAAATTGTTCAAACGACTCTTCTTTCATACTGCCATCAGATTGTTTTGTTAATCTTAACATACGTTGTGCGTCTCCTTCATCTACTGGAATGACCATCATACCTCCTACTTTTAATTGTTCTACCAACTTCGGAGGGATAAAAGGAGCTGCTGCTGTAATTATTACTTTATCAAAAGGTGCAAAAGTAGGTAGGCCTTCAAATCCATCGCCAAAATAAAATTTGATGTTGGGATATTTTGATTTGAAAAAATAATTTTTTTGCGCTTCAAATAATTTTTTTTGTCGCTCAATAGTATAAACCCTCGCACCAATCTCTGCTAAAACAGTTGCTTGATAAATGCTTCCTGTCCCAATTTCCAAAACCTTATCCATTTTTTTTATTTGCAATAATTGGGTTTGATAAGCAACAGTATAAGGTTGAGAAATTGTTTGCCCTTCTCCAATTGGAAAAGCACGGTCTTCATAAGCTATTTTATCAAATGCAGAATCTAAAAAGAAATGTCGCGGAATGGCATTGATAGCTGCTAATACAGCTTCATCGGTGATGCCTTTTTCTATTAAAAGGTCAACTAGTTTTTTACGTAATCCTTTATGCTGATAGCTATCAATATATTTACTCATAAACAAAACAAATGTAAGCCTATGCATAAATTAATGAATGAGGAAACTGTCGTTGGGGAAAGAATTTTTAATGAAAAAAATTACACACAATTTTTATTAATACTTCATTGCCAGTTTTAACTTACCCCATAATTCATTATCAAAACTGCTAGGACCAAGTAAAGATGAAGCACTTGCATTATCTCCCAAACGAACTAATACAACATCTAAGCTGGGAACAACATATATTTTTTTATCGTCTTTTCCTAAAGCCATATACATATCTGCGGGTGCATTAGGCACTAATGATGTTGGATAAACAACCTGAGACTGAGGCACCATGGTACTCGATTTTCCATTTAGCCACCATAAATAACCATAGCTTAAATTATAATTTTGACTAGTCGTTGTCATTGTGGTAAAATAATTTGCATCTGTTAATAATTGTGTTCCATTCCATTCTCCTTTTCTTAAAATTAAACTTCCAAATCTTGCTGCATCTCTTGTTGTACAATAAAATACATTGTTGTACCAAAATGCTGTGCTGCTGACTCCTATTTTATCAAATAATTTTGATTTACAATAAGTACTCCAATTTTGTCCGCTTGCATTAGCTAAAACGGACTGCAACAATAAATATGGAGCATTATGATAAGACCATCTTGTACCAGCATCAGCTTTATAAGTTAAATAGGAAGGTTTTGTAGAATCCTGGTCAGCAACACCGTCATCCAATCCGGTAGTCATGCTTAATTGGTGTTTAACTGTAATTAGATTTTCTTTTATCAAAGGTAGACTAGTCCATCCTGTTCCTAGATATTGTGAAGTTTTGTTGTTGATATTAATAATACCTTCCTGTTGTGCAATTCCTGCTACAAAAGCCACAATACTTTTGCCTGCACTTGCAATGAAATATCTTGTGTCTTTATTCCAATTATTCCAATATTGTTCTTTTACAATTTTACCACGATGCAAAACAATTAATCCGTAGGTATTTTTGGTAGCTGCATAATCAAATGCAGCTTGCAATTGAGCATCATCCCAGTTTACAGAAGACGAATTTTTGGTTTCCCATATATCAGTGCCGGTTGGCGGGAAATAATATGGATTGCTAGTATCTCCGCCATTATTAGTATCATTTTTTTTACATGAAACCAATAATAAAGTGAATAAAGTAATTGCCAATAGATAGCGCATATAGCAGTGTTTTTTAAAAGACAAATATTGTTTTATTAAGTTTAATATTCAACAAGAAATAAAATAGCGATGCTATTGCCTACTTTTGTAAAAACGATGTGCTTGGTTGAATGTACTACACAAAATGTACAGCCATCTTTATTTGTTTAATTCTTATTTTCTAAATTAATTAATTATGGCATCTAGAACAGATTTATTTCAATCTCCTGATTATTATATGGTTGATGAGTTATTGAGTGAAGAGCATCAACTAATTCGCGAATCGGTAAGAGCCTATGTAAAAAAAGAAATTTCACCAATTATTGAAGATTATGCACAACGTGCCGAATTTCCGCAGCAGATAGTTGCACAATTGGGAGAGCTTGGATGTTTCGGACCAACAGTTCCTATTGAGTATGGTGGAGGCGGTTTAGATTATATCAGTTATGGATTAATGATGCAGGAATTGGAACGTGGCGACAGTGGTGTGAGAAGTACTGCAAGTGTGCAGGGAAGTTTGGTGATGTTCCCTATTTATGCATACGGAAATGAAGCACAAAGAAAAAAATATTTACCAAAATTAGGCAGTGGAGAATGGTTGGGTTGTTTCGGTTTGACAGAACCCAACCATGGAAGCGACCCCTCCGGAATGCTTACAAACATTAAGGATGCAGGAGATCATGTAATATTGAATGGTGCAAAAATGTGGATCAGTAATGCTCCGTTTGCACAAGTTGCGGTGGTATGGGCAAAGGATGAAGCAGGCATTATAAGAGGTGTAATTGTTGAAAGAGGCATGGAAGGATTTTCAACGCCAACGACTCATGGTAAATGGAGCTTGCGTGCAAGTGCTACCGGCGAATTGGTATTTGATAATGTAAAAGTACCGAAAGAAAATATTTTACCAAATATACAAGGGTTGAAAGGTCCATTAAGTTGTTTGACCAAAGCAAGATATGGCATTGCCTGGGGAGCATTGGGAGCTGCAATGGATTGTTATGATACAGCTTTGCGTTACAGCAAAGAGCGTATGCAATTTGACAAACCAATTGCCGGATTTCAATTGCAGCAAAAAAAATTAGCTGAAATGATTACAGAAATCACCAAAGCACAATTACTTGTTTGGCGATTGGGTGTATTGATGAACGAAGGAAAAGTTACACCTGCACAGGTAAGTATGGCAAAAAGAAATAGTTGCGAAATAGCCGCAAACATAGCACGTGAAGCAAGACAAATGCTTGGAGGAATGGGTATTACAGGAGAATACAGCATTATGCGACACATGATGAATCTGGAAAGTGTAATTACTTACGAAGGCACGCACGATATTCATTTACTAATTACCGGCATGGATGTTACAGGATTAAATGCTTTTAAATAATTTACCTAGTATGGAATTATAGAAATAAGAAAGAAACTCTGACTGAAAAATTATAAAATCATTTCAAAAAAATTGCCTTCTTAAAAAGAAATAATGAAAATATTTATAATAGGTATGATGGGCAGTGGCAAAAACCATTGGGCAAAATATTTATCCAATCAATACAATATGAACTGGATAGATTTGGATGCAGCAATTGAAAAAGCAAATAACCAAACAATTGAAACAATATTTGCAACAAAAGGAGGAGATTTTTTTCGGGAACAAGAAAAAGAATTACTACGTACAACTGAAAAAGAAGAAAATATAATAGTGGCTACAGGAGGCGGTACGCCTTGCTTTCACAACAATATGCAATGGATGAATGAACATGGAGCAACCATCTGGATTGATGAAAAAATTGATATTTTAGTAAGCAGATTAATTCGTGAAAAATCACATAGACCATTGATAAGCGATTTAAATGAAAATGAACTAAAGCATTTTCTTTCTACTCAATTGAAAAACAGAACCCAGTTTTATCAACAAGCAACATTTCACCTAAATAGCAATAATATTGCAACTTTTAACCCATCAGAAATAGCAACCATTAAACATTTATAAGTGCATAAAACATTTTTAAAAACAGCGGCATTTTTAGGAGCGCTCGGTGTAATACTAGGTGCATTCGGAGCACATCAACTAAAAAGTATGTTATCTGAATCGGTGGTACTTATTTTCGAAACTGCTGTACGATATATGTTATACCATGTGTTTGCATTAATAGCTGTGGCTATCCTTTACCAACAATTTCCCAATAAACTATTAAAGAGTGCGGGTATATTTTTCATTGTTGGTATTATTTTATTTTCAGGTTCACTGTTTATACTTACCTACAAAGAAGCATTGGTGTTGCCAGGATTAAAATGGGCAGGGCCAATAACACCATTAGGTGGCGCTTGCTTTATTGCAGGATGGATTTTTTTGGCACTTGGAATTAAGAAATAAAAAATAGTGTTACGAATAAAAAAGCTGAGTAGAGTTATCCACGTACAAGTGTGCGACGCAACGAAAGTTGAAAAGAAATCCACAAGCCTGAGACAACATTCATATTTGCAGTAGTTTCCCAACTAAATTTGCATTCTAATATGGCAAACCGTTTAAAAAAGAAAGTTTCCCCAGCTCCTAGTCCGGAAGAATTAAATGATGACAAGACGGAAGAGGTGACAGTAACACAAGTTGTAAAAGACGAACGTACCATAAAAATTGCGGGTGCTTTCTCATTGCTTACCAGTATTTTTTTATTCATTTCATTTACATCTTACTTATTTACATGGCAAGAAGATCAGGATAAGGTACATCAATTTGGTATTAAAATTTTTGCAGTTTCAGATGTAGTTTTAAACAATTTACTAGGTGTATTGGGTGCTTATACTGCACACATTTTTATGTACAAAGGTTTTGGAATTGCAGCATATTTGTTTTGTACTTTTTTCTTCACACTCGGGGTTAATTTATTGTTCGGGAAGAAAGTATTTTCACTAGCACGCAACATTCGATATGTATTGGTAGGACTGACTGTAATCAGCATGACCTTGGCATTTATAAGCAGTGCTGCAAGTTTCAGTTGGGGTGGTGCTGTAGGAGAATTAATAAATGCGTGGTTTGTAAAATGGATTGGAAGTGTAGGAACAGGTGCTTTGTTGTTGTTAAGTATTTTTGCTTTTGCAATTTGGAGATTCAATCCAACATTTGTTTGGCCCGAAGCACTTTTTAATGATTTATTTAAGAAAAAAAATGTTGACGCACCGGAACTTCTACAAACTGAAGAAAATAATGAAACCATTGCTGAGCCTACCTTTAATGAATGGCTGGCTGAGCAGGAGGCAATGCAACATGAAGATGGCGCAAAATTATTTATTGATAAGGATGCAGAAGAATTTAGCAGTCAGAATAAATTAAAATCAGAAGGTAAATCTGTAAGTGTTATTATGCCTTTACAAGAAAATGCCGATGAAAATTTGACTTTAAATGAGCTTGAAAATATTCATACTACAGAAGATAATATACCGTTAGAACTGAATGAAAAATATGCTACGGTGCCGGATGGTTTTGATTTGGAAATTAAACCAACTGTTGATGAAAGTGCAATTTTAGTGGAAGAAAATATTGAAAACGATTTTGATTTATCTGACGAAACAACAGAAGAAGCTGACGAAGCAACTGATGATACAGCATTGGAAATGAGGAGTGATGCATTAGCAACAGTCAATTATGATCCTACACTTGATTTAAGAGATTATAAATATCCTGAAATTAGTTTGTTGGAAACACACGGAAGTGAAAAAATTATTCATGACCCCAATGAACTAGAGACAAATAAAAATCAGATTATTGCTACACTAAAAAATTACGATATTGCCATACAAAGGATTGCAGCAACTGTAGGACCTACGGTTACACTCTATGAAATTGTACCTGCGCCAGGCGTAAGAATCAGCAGAATTAAAAATTTAGAAGATGATATTGCGTTGAGTTTGGCAGCATTGGGTATTCGTATTATCGCTCCTATTCCGGGTAAAGGAACTGTTGGTATTGAAGTTCCTAATGTTCGCAAAACAGTTGTGAGCATGAAAACTTTATTGAGCAGTGAAAAATTTCAAAACAACAATTATTCTTTGCCAATTGCAATTGGCAAAAAAATTGACAATGAAAACTTTATCGTAGACTTGGCTGCTATGCCGCATTTGTTAATGGCAGGCGCTACAGGACAAGGTAAATCGGTAGGCTTAAATGCAGTGCTGGTAAGCCTTTTATATAAAAAACATCCTTCCCAGTTAAAGTTTGTTTTGGTTGATCCTAAGAAAGTAGAATTGAGTTTGTATAGAATTATTGAAAAACATTTTCTTGCAAAACTTCCGGGAGAAGAAGACAGTATTATTACAGACACCAAAAAAGTGGTTCATACTTTGAATGCACTTTGTATTGAAATGGACAACCGCTACGATTTATTGAAAGAAGCTGGGTGCAGAAATATTAAAGAGTATAATGAGAAATTTACTTCAAGAAAATTAAACCCACAAAAGGGACATCAATACTTGCCGTTTATTGTATTGGTTGTAGATGAATTTGCAGATTTAATTATGACTGCAGGTAAAGAAGTTGAAATGCCAATTGCACGTTTGGCGCAGCTTGCAAGAGCAATCGGAATACATTTAATAATCGCTACACAACGTCCGTCTGTAAATATCATTACAGGAACAATAAAAGCCAATTTCCCTGCACGTATTGCATTTAAAGTTTCATCTAAAATTGATAGCCGAACAATTTTAGATGCAGGTGGCGCCGATCAATTAATTGGAAAGGGCGACATGTTGGTTAGTTATAATGGTGAGGTAACCCGCTTACAATGTGCTTTTGTAGATACTCCGGAAGTAGAAAAAATATGCGAATTTATTGGCAAACAAAAAGGATATCCCGAAGCATTTTTATTACCAGAATATGTAGATGAAAAAGAAGAATCTGGAAAAGATTTTGATGATGGTGAAAGAGATGTACTATTTGAAGACGCAGCAAAACTTATTGTACAAAACCAAGTTGGGAGCACATCATTGATACAAAGAAGAATGAAATTAGGATACAACAGAGCCGGAAGACTAATGGATCAATTGGAAAGAGCGGGTATTGTGGGTCCTAATTTGGGTAGTAAAGCAAGAGAAGTACGTTTTAAAACAGAAGCTGAATTAATAGAATTTTTATCCATTTAATTTGTTAAGATTATTATAAGCAGCAATTTTATTTGTATTTGTTTAAGTTAAACGTTTGATTGGCTGATTTGTCTCAAACAATTCAAAGCTTATATTTGCTACCTCAAAATCATCAGATGAAAAAAATAATATTTGTTCTTCCACTCTTATTCAGTTTACAATTAATAAATGCCCAGAAAGATCCTAATGCTAAGAAAATTTTAGACGGCGTTAGTGCCAAAGTAAAAGCAATGACTGCCTTAACAGGAAACTTTACCATTAAATCATTTACCAGTAAAGGAAAACCAAACGGAACAAAATCAGGAACAATTTCTTTGAAAGGCAATAAATACACCCTCAAACAAGGATCTACTGAAATTATATGTGATGGGGCTAAAACTTATAGTTTCGATGGGGCTAAAACAGTTACTGTTGCACCTGCTGAAGATGGTAATAAAACATTAACACCACAAAAAATATTGAGTGGCAACTACGATAAAGATTTTACATATAAACTAATTTCAACTACTGGAAATTTTAGTGAAATTGAATTAAAACCAACAGATAGCAGAAAGAACTTTCAGAAGGTAAATATTTTTGTAGACAAAACAAAAGGGTTAATTACCAAAGCAAAATTATTGGATAAAAGTAACAATCAAATGGAGTTTGTTTTTACCAACATCAATTCCAAAACTGTTTTAGCTGACGCTAATTTCGTTTTTAATAAAAACAAATACCCAAAGGACGTAGAAATACTAGATTGATTTTTTTATCAAAAGAATACAGACACTCACTGAATCCAACTGGCGCAGGGAATTCCTTGAATTTTATTTGTAGCTAAAGAATTAGATTAAAACTTGTAAGTAACTCCTTCAATTGCCAAATCTGTATTGTAAAAAACGGATTTTGTTTCAGCTAAAAATTCGTCTAAATGCTCGTATTTACTGCTGAAATGTCCAATCAATAATTTGCCCACTCCTGCTTTTTTAGCAATTTCACCGGCCTGTATAGTTGTACTATGAAACCTTGTCATTGCTCTTTCTTCTAAGTCTTTCAAGTAGGTTGTTTCATGGTATAATAACGATACATTTTTTACTTTCTCTACTAATCGTTCATCAAACAAAGTATCTGCCGCATAAGCATAACTTAATGGGGCTGTATTCGGAGTTGTTACTGTTTCATTCTTAATCAATACGCCTTCTTTTGTTTCGTAATCAGCACCATTTTTTAATTGATCATAATAAGCAACAGGAATTTCAAAAGCAACCGCTTGGTCTCTATTAATTTTACGAGGTTGTTTTTTTTCTCTGATAATAAAACCCCAACATGGAATACGATGAAAGGTTTTAAAACTTGTGACTGAAAAATTTTGATGATCCACAATAATTCCTTCTTCTGTCAAAGGATGAAAATGCAACTCATAAGGCAAAGTTGTATCGGCAACTTTCAATTGCATCTGAATAATTTCATGTAATAATGGAGGTGCAAACAAATGCAATTATGCCTCTCTTCGCATTAATCCCATACTCGTCAAAATGCACATCAATCCAAAATAATGATCACCATGCAAATGAGAAATAAAAATATGGTTGATTTTATTGTGGCGAACTTTATAATTCATCATTTGCATTTGCGTTCCTTCGCCGCAATCAATGAGAAATGCATGATTGTTGAGTGTAACCAACTGTGCAGTAGGATGCCTGTTATACGCAGGTATTGCAGAATTATTGCCCAAAATAGTTACACCAAACATATAAAAAAGGTAAGTAGTAGTTTACAATATAAATGTAAGCAAAAGAATTAAGCAATATCTGTTGCCCATTTATCCCTGTCATCCGGACTAAATTTCCATGGAGCAAAATTATTTTCAATATTGCTGAAAGTGCTGTTCCATTCTTGAGGGGCATTGCTTTCCTCCATAATCAAACTTCTTCTTAACTCCACAATTATTTCAAGTGGTGAAATGCTTACGGGACAAGCCTCTACACAAGCATTGCAAGTAGTACAAGCCCTTAGTTCTTCTACTGAAATATAATCATGCAACAAACTTTTACCATCATCCACAAACTGCTTGTTGGTATTGATATTTTTTCCAACTGTTTCCAATCGGTCACGTGTTTTCATCATGATGCTGCGAGGGCTTAATAATTTGCCGGTGATATTAGCCGGACATGCACTACTGCATCTACCGCATTCTGTGCAACTATAAGCATCTAATAAATTTTTCCAGCTTAAATCAAATACATCTTTAGCACCAAAACTAGTTGGAGCAGCAGCATCAGCCGGAGCAGTCTCCGGTTGCATCGCATACAAAACTTCATTTTGTACACTCACCATATTTTTAATAGTTCCCTGTGGATGTAATCTTGCATAATATGAATTTGGAAATGCAAGTATGATGTGTAAATGTTTGCTGTAAGGCAAATAATTTAAAAAAGCCAAAATACCAACAATGTGCAACCACCAACAAGCTCGTTCAATTATTATTAAAGTCTGATTATTAAAGCCGTTTAATAATGGATGTAACATTGAAGAAAAAACAAAATTGCCTGTGCTGTGTGCTGCATATTGTCCTTCGCCACGTAATTGTAACAATGTATCAGATGCATTCATGATGAGAAACAAACTCATTAAGATAATTTCAATAATTAAAATATAATTCGCATCAGATTTAGGCCAACCATTTAAATCTTTACTTACAAAACGTTTTAGTTTAATAATATTTCTTCTTGATAAAAAAACAATACAAACAAGCAATACGCCAAATGCAAGAAATTCGAAAAAATTAATTAGGAAACTGTATAAACCTTTCGGGATAAGAGTTGCAAATAATCGGTGTTGTCCAAATAAACCATCCAAAACTATTTCCAGTACTTCAATATTAATAATGATAAAACCTAAATAAATAATTAAATGCATGACTGCTACCAATGGATTGGCAAACATTTTTCGTTGCCCTAATGCCAATAATATTAAATTTTTCCAGCGTTGTGGCTTATTGTCGCTGAAGTCTTCGTCTTTCCCCAATAAAATATTTCTTCTGATTTCGTTGGCTTTTTTGGCAAACAAGAAAATAGCAACAAGAGTTATAATTAAAAAAATAATTTGAGGTAAAAATTGCATGACCATAAAAATTTTAAAGTACTCGTATTTATTTACAGAAATTGATTCAAAGTAAATTTACTCAAAGATAAGTTGATAGGCAATCGGTAAAAAAAACTAATTCGAACTTTGATGCATTCAGATTAATTTTTTTACATTTACTTTGATGAGCAATATTATAATTATGAAAGTTAAAAATACCATTCTTACAAAAGAAGCTGCTGCAAGAAAATTAGAACGTCTTGCTTTAGAAGTTGCTGAACATTTAAATGGAGATGACAGCGAATTAATTATTATTGGCATTAAAAACAACGGATTGGTAATCGCAAATAACATTGCTGCATTGGCAAAAAAATACATTGCAACGCAGATTCATGTAATCAGTGCAAGTTTGGATAAAAAAAATCCTTCAGAAGTTGATTTAAGCGAAAAGCTCAATTTTAACAATAAAAATATTTTGATTTGTGATGATGTTGCCAATAGCGGCAAAACATTAATGTATGCCTTAAAACCATTGCTGCATGCGCATCCTAAGAGAATTCAGATATTGGTTTTGGTAGAACGAATGCACAAACAATTTCCTATAAAACCAGATTATGTAGGATTAAGTGTTGCCACTACATTAGAGGAAAACATTCAGGTTGAAGTAATTGACGGAGAAGTTGAAGGAGCTTATTTGCAATAAGTTTCGCAACTAAAAATGAAGCCAGTTCCACTCTACTCCTTTTTTACTGAAGCCAATACTAGGCAATGGAAATTTGAATGAATTGAGCACAAAAAATGTAGCTTTCAGAAACTTACTCTTTGTTTTTATTTTAGTGAAATTAATATCAGGGGCAATATACCATTGTCTGTATCGCTCTATATCGTACCTATTTATGTAGTTTCCTTCAGAATTTTTCCATCTGTTTTCTTCAGCGCCAAACATGCCTTCTGCACCATAGCCAACAGCAACATTGAGCCATGCAGGTAAATTACTTTTAGGAAAAAATGATTTCAAATTTGCACTTAACCAATAGGTTTGTCCGTTGTAATCTTTAATCATTCTATTCAAAATATTTTTACCGTACAAACTATCCGCACGGGTATTCAACATTGATTCGCCATAATCTTTGCGATGAAATGAAAACTTTAAATCAACACGTTGTTCATCCCACAACAATTCCTGACTTACCAATAAACTACTTCCTAAAATATTGGCAGTAAAATCGCCCCAACTCCAACCCCACTCTGCGCTGAAGCCATCTAATGTTTCAATTACAGTTTGATATACTGCACCGCTTAAACCACCAATCCAGATGCGTTGTTTACGAGGAAGCCCGGCCCATTTCCACATTTCCATACTGCCTTTGCTTTCAATGTATGCGCCATACATATGTCCAACCTTATCTACCTGCAACCATTCTTTATTATCATTAAAAAAATGAAAACCCGATTGAGGATAATCCTTATACCACGCAGAATAAAACCCGGCCATCGCCAACCCATAACCAGCAATATTTCCAGCTGTTACAAGTCGGATTCTATTTTTACTTTTTGGATGAACTTCCTTAAAATAAAAAGGTGCAACCATCACTTGATGGATTACTTTAGATGTATCGTTTGTTTTTTTATTGTTGATATTGATATTTGTTATACTAGTATCAACAATAGAATTTGAATTGCTTATATCATTCTGACAGAAACTTGAAATAGTTACATTTAGTAACAGAAGTAGTAAAAAACAGCACTGCAAACATTTTTTTGCGAACTTCATTACATGAAACTTATGATATGAATTTGTTTTGATTGGATACAACTGCAAATTAAATGATTAATTATTCTTAAAATTGCTTTTTAATAAAGTAATCGAATTTCAAATACATTAAAAGTTGACAATTGAGTTTCAGTAAAAGTGTGCGACGCAACAATTGATGACCAAAGTGTTAAAGTCGGTTTCATAAAAATAAATAATAAATTATGGATAAAGCAATTGTAGAAAAAGCTAATGAGTGGTTGCAAGGCAATTATGATGAAGCAACGAAATTGGCAATTAGAACCATGCAAGCAGAAAATGAAAAAGAACTAGCAGAGAGCTTTTATAGAAACTTAGAATTTGGTACGGGCGGTCTTCGTGGAATCATGGGCGTTGGAACAAACAGGATGAATAAATATACTGTTGGAATGGCAACGCAAGGTTTTTCGAATTACTTAAAAAAAGTGTATGGCGGTGAAACAATAAGCGTTGCAATTGCACACGACTGCAGAAACAACAGTCGTTTTTTTGCAGAAACCACAGCCAATGTTTTTGCAGCAAATGGCATTAAAGTATTTTTATTTGAATCGCTGAGACCCACACCAGAGTTGAGTTTCGCTATCAGATACTTAGGATGTAAAGCCGGTGTAGTATGTACAGCCTCGCACAACCCCAAAGAGTACAATGGTTACAAAGCTTATTGGAATGATGGCAGTCAATTGGTACCGCCACACGATAAAAATGTGATTAAAGAAGTAGATGCAATTGCGAGTGTGAATGATGTGCTGTGGACTGGCGGGGAGGCAAATATTACGATGATTGGCAAAGATTTGGATGATGCCTACATGAATATGGTTAAAGGTTTGAGCATTTATCCGGAAGTAATTCAACAGCAACATGATTTAAAAATTGTTTACACACCAATACATGGAACGGGTATTACAATTGTTCCGGAAACATTGAAAAGATTTGGTTTTACCAATGTTACTATTGTAGAAGAACAAGCAACTCCGGATGGTAATTTTCCAACGGTTGTTTATCCTAACCCTGAGGAAAGCGAAGCGATGAGCATGGGCTTGAAAAAAGCACAGGAAATTGATGCGGATATTTTGTGCGGTACAGACCCTGATGCAGACAGAGTGGGCGTTGGCGTAAAAAATCACAAAGGTGAATGGATATTATTGAATGGCAATCAAACGGCAGTATTGGCTTTTGCATATATTATTGAAGCAAGAAAAAGCAAAGGTATTGCTCACGAAAATGACATGATTGTGAGTACGATTGTGACAACTGAAATGGTGAATGAATTAACAAAAATAAATGATGTACACTGTTACAATGTTTTGACAGGTTTTAAATGGATTGCAGATTTAATCAGAGAAAAAGAAGGTAGCGAAAATTATGTGGTAGGTGGAGAAGAAAGTTTTGGATTAATGATTGGCAACCAAGTACGTGATAAAGATGCAGTGAGTGCTGTAGCATTATTGTGCGAAATGGCAGCTTTTGAAAAAGCGAAGGGCAAAACATTATTTGATAAAATGATTGAGTTGTATATCAAATATGGTTTTTACTATGAAACCCTTATCAGCATTACTAAAAAAGGCATGGATGGGCAAAAACAAATTGCTGATATGATGGAAGGATTCAGAAAAAATCCTCCAACAAATATTAATGGTAGTGAAGTAATAGAATTATTGGATTATGAATTGCAGATTGGTAAAGATTTTGAGAGTGGTGACAGTTGGAAAATTGAATTACCAAAAAGCAATGTGTTGCAATTTGTAACAGAAGACGGCAGTAAAATTTCGGCAAGACCTAGCGGAACAGAACCTAAAATTAAATTTTATTTTAGTGTAAAAACGAAGTTAAAAAACAAGGAAGAATTTGATGTGAAATTTGCTGAACTGGAAAATAAAATTCAAGGAATCATTGATAGTATGGAATTGAAATAATTGATTTTTTTTGATAAAATTGAATAAGCTGCTTTTTAAAATGAAGCAGCTTATTTTTTTATTAGAGCTTATTATTCTTCCAATAAATTTTACCTTATTTTCGTAGAACAAACTGAATCTTATGAAAGTTCCTTCAATGGCCGAAATGATGGCAGCAGGCGAAATGCCCGAGATTTTATTTTGGGTTGGTTGCGCCGGCAGTTTCGACCAACGTGCACAAAAAATTACCAAAGCCTTTGCAACTATACTAGATAAAGTAGGCATGAAGTTTGCCATTTTGGGTAAAGAAGAAGCTTGTACTGGAGAACCGGCAAGAAGAGCGGGGAATGAATTTTTATTTCAAATGATGGCTTATCAAAATATTCAAATCCTGAACGGATATGGCATTAAAAAAATTGTAACAACTTGCCCCCATTGTTTTAATACACTTAAAAATGAATATCCTGAATTGGGCGGTAGCTATGAAGTAATTCATCATACCACTTTATTACAACAATTGATTGATGAGGGGAAAATAAAATTGAAAGAAGGGGGTGATTTTAAAGGTAAAAAAATATCTTACCACGATAGTTGTTATTTAGGCAGGGCAAATGATATTTATGAAGCACCACGCAAAGTTTTAGAAGCATTGGACGCAGAATTGGTTGAGATGAAACGTTGCAGAAAAAATGGATTGTGTTGCGGAGCAGGCGGTGCACAAATGTTTAAAGAAGATGAACCCGGCGATAAAAGAATCAATATTGAGCGAACAGAAGAAGCATTGGCTACAGGCGCAAGTTTTATTGCATCTGCTTGTCCGTTTTGCAATACCATGATGATGGATGGTGTAAAAAACAAAGAAAAAGAAAACGATGTACAAGTATTAGATGTTGCTGAGATGATAGCTGCATCGATGCTTTAAAGGATTAGCATGAAAAAAATATTAGAAAATTTTAATTTTAAAAGATACTTACTACAAGCAATTGTTTTCTTTATTGTAAGCTTGATAATAAGTGTAATGATTGATGGCACTAAGAGCATCAACATTATGAACACACTTTTGAAATCCCTAATATTCAGTTTTATAATGAGCTTATTTGCACGATCTAATAAAAAAATAAAAACTCAATCTAATCAATCAGATGAAAAACTTTAACTGGAAAAAATTTATAACAGCAACACTAATATTCATACCAATTGCATTGGTGATTGATATTCTTTATGATAAACTTTTTAAAATAGTAGACCTTAAAGAAACATTTGCAATGAAGAATATGTTCTTTAAAGTTGCAGCAGCATTAGTAGGTGCATACTTTTTTGCAACCTACAATGAAGAAGAAAAAGAGGAAGAAAAACAATAGCAAAAAATTATGGAACTTTCATTTGAGCATTTATTACCCGAACATTTTCATAGTAATTCAAAAGTTTGGATTTACCAAAGCAGCAGAATATTCTTAATATCCGAAGCATTGGAATTAGAATCCTTGATGGAAGAATTTGTAGCCAACTGGAAAAGCCATGGCACGCCGGTAAAAGGTTATGCTAATTTATTTTTTGGGAGATTTATAATCATCATTGCTGATGAAACTGCAACAAAAGTAAGTGGCTGTAGTACAGACAGCAGTGTTCATTTCATTCAATCTGTTGAACAAAAATTTAAGGTGAATTTGTTTGACCGACAAACACTTGCATTTGTAATAAAAGACAAAATCGAATTTCTGCCTTTAGCACAATTAAATTATGCTGTTGAAAATAATTTCATCAACTCCGAGACTATTTATTTCAACAATCTTGTTACGACCAAATCTGATTTGATGAACAAATGGATTGTTCCTGCAAAAGCCACATGGCTTGCTACAAAAATCAATCAAGCAAGTACAATATAATTTTTGAAATTATTTACTTTTTTGTATCATAAACACACAAGGCACCGGACGCTGACCTTCTTTGTCGCTTGGACCAATCGTTTGCTTTCCATTAATCAATAAACAACTGCTTCCACCACCATCTAAATTAAGTGCTTCAATACAGCCTAAATCTTTAAATATTTGTGCTTCCTGTACAAGTGTTGCTCCTTCTGCTTTTGCAAGAAATCTGCCTTGTATTACAACCATGATCAATTGCCCATCATTTGTGTAACCCATTGCAGTTCGGGGATGTTTATCTGTTAATCCTGTTTTGCTGCTGAATTTTATTTCTTCTTTATTGGTAATTTGTATAGAACCATTTTTTAATAATACCGGACCGCCACCAACTGCTGTTTGCATTTTCCATTTGTACAAATTATTGGAAGATGTAATTGTTTTATAAGAAAGATTTGGAATAGAATCTTTGAAATTTTTTATAACAGTATTACTAGCAAAAGCATATTTCTTTGATGAATCGGTATACAGCCAAGCAATAGATGCATTTCTATTTTTATCAATGCCCAAAGCACTTCCAAGGGAATGATAATAAGTTAAAGTATCTTTTCCTTTACCTGCAATTGAATGAACATTGAAACCAACAAGCTTACCATTTTTAATGGCAGCACTAACATTGGTGTTGTTCTTAAATTCAAAAAAAGTACAATTCATTACTAGTAATGGTTGATTGTTTTTTTTGAAATATTGTGTAGGAGTAAATCTTCTGTATAAAGTAGTGTCAATGGTAAAAAGCAATTCTTTATCCTTCAAAGGAGCACTTACATAGTAAGCAATATTAGGTTTGCCTTCCAGGCTGTCGTTCGTAAAAAAAACATGCACATTATCTGGTAATGGTTGAAATAAAGAGTCAACATTTTTCCATTTTAATTGCGCAAACAAACTGCATGGAAATATTACAATAATTAAAACCCATAAACAACATTTTTTAATTTCAAAAGCAGTTTTTTGATTGTATTTAAAATGTTTACCCATTATTTAAAGCTTTTTCTTCTTGCCATTTGTTTTTGCCCCAACCTTTTATTACATGCTTTTCGCTGTGATAAGATGAACGAACCAACGGACCACTTTCAACATAATCAAACCCTAATGAATAACCAATTTCTCTAAGTTCTGCAAACTCATCAGGATGTACAAATCGTTGAACAGGTAAATGTTTTGTGGTAGGTTGTAAATATTGTCCAAGTGTAAGTACGTCACAACCCACGTCTACCAAGTGTTTCATCGATTCTACCACTTCATATTTCTCCTCACCTATTCCCAACATCATTCCTGTTTTGGTACGCATTCCACCTTTTTTCAAAGCATCTAATACAGCAAGGCTTCTGCGATATTTGGCTTGAACACGCACCTTACTTGTCATACGTTCTACGGTTTCCATGTTATGACTCACCACTTCAGGAGCCGCATCAATAACACGTTGAATATCTTTTTGCTGACCTTTAAAATCACCAATTAAAGTTTCTAAAGTTGTTTCCGGATTTAATGTTTTTACAGCAACAATTGTATTGTACCAGATTGCTGCACCACCATCTTCCAATTCGTCTCTGTCAACAGAAGTAATCACGGCATGTTTTACTTTCATCAGATGAATTGCTTCAGCAACGCGTTGTGGTTCATCCCAATCAACTGGCAATGGCCTTCCTGTTGCAACTGCACAAAATCGACAACTGCGTGTACAAATATTTCCCAATATCATGAATGTCGCAGTGCCAGCACCCCAGCATTCACCCATGTTTGGGCAGTTTCCACTTTCACAAATCGTGTGTAATTTATGGGTATCTACCAGATTACGCACATGTTTGTAATCTTCGCCAATTGGTAATTTTACACGTAACCAATTAGGTTTTTGAATTCTGCTTGGCGGTGTATCGATGGATGTTATAACGGGCAATTCTTGCATGAATATTATTTATTTATTCAGAATGAGTTCATGAAATTTATCTTGTAATCTTTCATAAACTTAACTAAATTACTATCTATTTGTTTTTTAAATGAATTTTAATTGCGAACTTTTAATAATTTTAATTTACCCTTTCTTCAAAAGATGATATCAATGATAAAATTCTTACCATTCAAGCTCACAGATCAAAAATAGTCACTTACTTCCTTCGGCCAAAGGTTAATGCAACATATGCGTTAAAGAAAAAATTATTTTCTTTGTTTTGAGCCATTTGTCGAATTTTTTTGGAGTAAAAAGATGCATTTATTCCAACTTCGATTGCAGAAAGTGTTTCGGTATATCTTCCATAATCAAATCTGAGTGCAGTTCTTGCATGCGCTCCTGGTACATAATCAATTTGATCAAATCCTTTACCAAAGCCTGCTGCCCCCATAATACGTGTTGGATCTAAAAAAAGTAAGGTATCCTCATTGTATTTAATCACTTTATTTTTAAGGGTTGTAGGATCTTGTACTTCTAAAAAATAAGGTTTCATTAATGCAACGGAAAGTCCGCCACCATATATTAAAGTAGTTGCAACTCCATTTTTGTTGCCTTTGCCACCAATTAATTTTTGTTGCCCTACACCAACTGAAAAATTATAAAAATTATTTACTTTACCATAGATAAATGGATTGCCTACAATGAAACCAAATGTAGGATCACCTTTGGCAAATTTTTCTTCTTTAGGATGTTTACGTTCAGAAAGCTCAACCCACCACAAATTCGTTTTTGTTACTGATTTAAATTTTCCACGCTCATAAAAAATACCATAACCATCTGTATTAAACTTAATACCAAAAGCACTTTGTTTTTGAAAAATCAAAGCACCTTCTTCTTCTTCTTGAATGAGTTTATCTACTTTAGCTTTTGCTTCTGCCTTCTTTATTTGACGAGGGGTCAACTTTTTTTCTTGTGCTACCAAAAGTAATGGAGCAAAAAAAATGGATAAAAAAATAATCTTCTTCACGGAATATAATTTATTGATGGTAAATTTAATGCAAAATACAAAGCAATATGACAAGTACAATAGTTTATGAAGGAGATTTAAGAACTGAATTAACACATTTACAAAGTGGAACAGTAATTGAAAACGATGCACCAACCGATAATCAGGGTAAAGGAGAACGTTTTAGCCCAACAGATTTATTGGCTACAAGCTATGGAAGTTGCATGATTACAACAATGGCAATAAGAGCTGCTGATATGAAATTGGCGTTTGAAAATACAAAAATTGAAATCACTAAAATAATGAGCAGTGATGCGCCAAGACGAATTGTGGGAATAAAAGCACATTTATTTTTTCCGGATACTTTCATTGCAACTGAAGAACAAAAAGAGCAATTAATTCGAATTGCAAGAAATTGCCCAGTAGAAAAAAGTTTGCATCCCGATATTCAATTAGATGTGGTATTTAATTGGTAGTGAACTTATTATTAAACAAAATTTATTTATTCAATTAAAACTGATCAGAAGAGTAATACTTAAGTATCAAAATCATTTTATAGGTAATGGCTGAGCCTTACATTACACTTGTTATTATAAAAAAGAACTTCAATACAATCATTTAAATTTGATTCATGTGTTTCTCAGCAAATGCAAGTTTTGGTGCAGGATTTTTTCTAACTTCTATTGGAGTAATTGCTACAAAAAACATTAGTAACAAAAAGCAAATACTTTTTGCTAGTATTCCAATTTTATTCGGAATACAACAAATTACTGAAGGCTTTTTATGGCTTTCACTAACATCACATCGCAATTATTTTTTACAACAATTCACAACTTATTTTTTCTTGATAATTGCCCAAATAATTTGGCCGATTTTTATTCCATTAGCTATTTATCTGAAGGGAAAAAATAGGCATTTTAGAAAAATAAAAATAATGCTATTATCAACAGCAATATTAGTTTCAGGCTATTTAACATACTGCCTAGCAACATTTAAAGTAGAAGCACAAATTACAGGAATGCACATTTTATACTATGAAAATTTTCCTACGCAATTTCATAATTTATCCGGATTATTATACATTATTTCAACAGCTACAATGCCTTTATTATCTAACAACAAACTGATTAGATATTTAGGAGTTACAATTTTAGTTTCCTATTTTTTTACAAAAATATTTTATTCAGGATACGAAATTTCAGTATGGTGCTTTTTTGCATCGATCATCAGTATTTATATTCTCATTATTATTTTACAAGAAAATAAAAAAACTCTTATGTAATTTTATTAATTCATCGATCAAAACTTCATCAATTTATTGCCAACCGCACATTGTAAACATTTTTTAGTTGTACAATATTGATTGGTTAAGTGTAATAAACTTTGGGAATCAAATGCAGAGTGATTATTGATATTTAATTGTTTCCAACTCTTTGTTATGTTGTTTAGTTCGGGCGGTAACAGTTGTAACCATTGAATTGCTTTATCTTTATACCCTTCTTCTTTGTGATGCCAACCATAAGCAAATACAATTGGTACAATTGTATTGATGATAATATTATCAATCATTTGAGTACCTAAATTTTTAGATTTAAATTCGGTAAGCTCATCAAATTTGTAATGATAGTTCCAGTAATCATTTGCTGAAACATTTAATAAAATTCTGATGTCATTTATATTTTGTAAGTCTTTAACTTTAGAAAATAAATGACTACTGTTATGCACCAACATTGCCAATTGAGCCAGACGAATAGTTGGGGACGCAGCGGGTCTCATACGAAGAAAAACTGGGGTTTGAACTGCTTTTGGGATACTATATTTGCGTTGATAGAGTTTGTATTCACGCTGTAACATGACTGGATAATCTTCTGTAAAATTTCCATTCAGTAACCCCGCTTGACCTAGCAACAACGCTTCTAATTGATGAATTTGATGTTTGTGTTTGGCAAGAATATTAACAGAAATTGTTTTAGCAATTCCTTCAAAACATTCAGCATTTACTTTTATTCCGAAATTGCTTGCAAGCATCCACCAAAAAACTTCATCCCAATGATAATTGCTTTGTTCATAAAGATGTAAAACACGTGTGGCTTTAATTTCAAGGCGTTCCATTGCCAATCGTTCTTTCCAAGACATCCAACCTATTGAACTTAATGCAGGTAAATAATTTTTACAGACAATCGTAGTTGTATTTTGGTACATTAATTCCTGATAACGTTGCAATAATACTTTTGCTACCAATGGTTGTAACACCAATGTTGGTAGTGGTTTCCCGAAAGTATCATTTACAGGTTGATCGTTGTTCCAAATGACATGTAAAATTATATTGGCGTAATTTTTATCTTTTGAATGTTGGTGTTTATGCCAATCCGATGCATTGATGTGCAATTCAATATTCCCAACTAAAGTAATGCCATCTATGATAATTTTTGCTTCTGAAAAATCAGGACCTTGATGGGTATTATATTGACCAACACTTAGAATTTGCAAAACTTCTCCTTGTTCTGTATACAGAGAATTTGTATTGAAATATTGAAACTGCCAAATGAAATGAAGAAGTTGTTCTGTCATAAAATTGCAATTGAATATTAGGCAATAATGATTTGCTATTTCAATGCAATATAAAATATTATTTGTATAATAATAAATTAAAATGTAAAATACTAGTCAGCAAAATTTTGTAATTCTTGCACTACCCTACTTACTGGCAAACCCATTACATTATAAAAGTCACCTGTAATTTTTTTAATACCTACAACTCCTATCCATTCCTGTATTGCATATGCACCGGCTTTATCATATGGCTTGTATTCATCTACATAAAACTCAATTTGTGCTTGTGATAATGGGTAAAATTCAACTTCGGTAGTTTCTGAAAAGGATATAGTTTTTGAAGAAGACAATAGAACAACTCCTGTGATGACGTTATGCATTTTACCTGCCAAAGCAGTGAGCATTTGTATGGCATCGTTTCTGTCTTTTGGCTTGTTGATAATCGTATTATTCAAAACAACTACTGTATCAGCTGCAAGAATTATAGATGTAGTTTGGGTTGCTTCTTTTACTGCCAAAGCCTTTGCCATTGCAATATTGATAGGTATTTGAGCGGCAGATAAACTTGCGTCAAAACTTTCGTCTGTATTTTGAATGATAACTTCAAACGAAACTTCAGCCCATTCTAACAATTGTTTTCTTCGGGGAGATTGTGATGCCAGAATAATTGATTGCATAAGCTTTTAAAATTGATATTCTTTGATAGCGAAGATGCAGCAAACATTTTATACTATAAAACTAAATAACAATTTTATGTGGTTATTTGGGTTGTAATAATTGTTGACCAAAGTACTAAACGTACAAGTGTGCGACGCAACAAATGTTGAGTAGATATGCTATAGCCGGTGCAAAAAATTAAAAATAAAATTTAAAAAAAAACATACTTAAAATACCTGTGAGCATTACAATTTTTATAATGGTGCTTAAACGATGAAAATCATCAGCAGTAAAGGCTTTGAAGAGTTTGATGAAGATAAACATCAATGGAATAATAATGGCAACGATACAATAAAATGCACTCCACCACCATCGAAATTGTAGCACATAAATTTGTACAATAATTAGCGCTGCAATAATTACAATTAACCAAACAGCAACAAAAACTTTGGTCGCATTCATGCCCCAAACGATGGGCATTGTTTTGCAACTATAACGCCTATCGCCTTCAACATCTTCCATATCTTTTACCACTTCCCTGATTAAAGAAATGATGAAAGCAAAACCTGCGAACAAAAAAGTAACCCTTGCCAATTTATCGATTTGCAAACTTGTTCCTTTTCTAAAAACATCTAAGAGATGATTGGTTTCGCAATAAGTAATTACCAATATTACCCAGGCAGTAAGTAATGAAGTAAGGACATTACCGATTAAGAATTTTTTTTTGAGTGAAGAAGAATAAAAAAATAATAAAAAAACACTTATCAAATTGGCAACACCCAAAAATCGAACGCCTGTTTTATAATCTATGTAAAAGCCAAACCCAATGCCAATAACGCTTAACAACAAATGCCACATAATAGCAAATCGTCTTTTAATAATTTTATCTACAACAACTTTTTGTGGTTTGTTGATATGATCGATGTTCAAATCAAAGTAGTCGTTGATAATATTTCCGGCAGCAGCAATAGCAACAGAAGCACAAACAAGGAGAAAAAAATAAAATCCGTTTACATTGGGAATGATATGTGCTGCGAGGAATAAAGGCTTTTCGATACAATATAAAAAAAGGAATTGGGTCAGTGCAATAAACACCAAATTTTGCCAACGAATCAATTGAAAAAATGCACTTACTAATTTCAAATCCAAGTTATATTTTTATATAGAAAAGAATTACATAGAACGTACCAAAACATCTTCATTCCAATCGTTGTTAAGTTTCATTGTTTTTTCAATGACATCTCTTACACAACCTTCGCCTCCCAATACCGGTGAAATATATTTTGCAATTGCTTTTACTTCTTGCACTGCATCAGATGGACAACAAGGTAATGCTGCGATTTTCAACACTTCTAAATCAGGGATATCATCACCCATGTACAAGATATTTTCGTGTTGTATTTGATGTTGAATCATGTATTGATGCAGCACCGCAGCCTTATCAGATACTTTCATAAAAACATCAAAAACACCAAGCCTATTCAGTCTTTCGCGAACCTCAACACTTTCTCCGCCACTAATAATTAAAACCCGATAACTTTTTTTAATTGCTAATTGTAATGCATACCCATCTTTAATATTCATACGTCTTACCATCACTGCATTGGGCATTACCAATACACTTCCATCAGTTAAAACACCATCTACATCAAACACAAATGTGGTAATAGGTTTAAATAGTTCAAGTACGTTCATACTAATAGAATTAAATTTATTTTAATGGTCAAAAGAATAGATTTATTTTTTCTGACTATCTCTCCATTCATAGACCCAAGTGCTTTGAATCATTTCTAAATGACCTTCATTGCTTTGTTCACGTGTACCAACAAAACCTTCAATTTGCAAAACCCATTCTAATAATTCGGTAAAGCGAATTCTATATATTTTACTTTCTGTAAAATCATCGCCAAAACGTTCGTATAATTTCAATGCGATATCTTCATAATCATTCCAATGAATAGGAGGTTCAAATGCCATGTCTTTTAATTTATTTGCGTGCAAGTTAATTATTGTAAGCAATAGTATTTACAAGATGTTTGATAAAAATTGAATTGAGGTTAATAGAATGTCATAAAACACAAGAAAAACTGAATACCGTGGCTACTATTCAAGAGACAAGTTGATGTTAACTAAAGTTGAATTTTTAATTTACTTAGCTGTTTTACTGCTATGTGGCTGTAGTTGCGTCGCACACTTGTACTGATGATTGATTACCAGGCTATAATTGACGCAACATTGGAATTAGAAGCAATACATGGTGCTATTTAAACCCGTGTGTGAACTTTAGCACCAGAGCCATGTCTTTCACACCTGGTTCTTTTTCTAATTTAGAGTTTACATTCACCCCATAAAAATCAGGATGCTTGAACGCTTTAATTTTAGCTATATCATCCACACCAATTCCACCACTTAAAAAGAAAGGTTTTTCTATCTTGGCTTTTGCCAAAATATTCCAATCAAATTGTCCGGCATTATCTTCTGAGGTATCAAATAAATAATAATCGCAAACTGCATCATAAGGTGCAACCAACGCGTCAATATCTTTTGTATTCTTATCAATGTTAAATGCTTTAATCACTTCAACTTCAGAAGATAAATCTTCGCACATTTCAGTAGTTTCGTGACCGTTCAACTGAACAACATCTAACCCATAATCATCAATAGCATCAAGCACTTCAATCATTTCTGGATTGAAAAATATACCAACTTTTTTAAAATCAAAATCAGCTTTTTTGATATCATTTTTAGCCAATTTTTCGCCTATGAATCTTGGTGAATCAGATTGAAAATCCATCCCTACAAATTCTACATTCAATGCATCTAATTGTTGCATTTGTTTTAATTCGGTAATACCACAAACTTTTATATTCATTCTTATTTTTTTAAAATTTTGACATGAAATCTAATTAAAAAACTAAGCAGATAATAGTTGAAATCAAGCTAATTAACTATCTGTTAGAATCAAAAAAATAATCAAACTCCTGTTGCCGTAAAGTTAGGATTGTTCAATATATTATTGCCCTGCATTTCTGAAATAATATCAAAATAAATACATCCATTAAAAAGTTAAGCCCTGGTATATTTATTTTAAATTGATAGTTGCAACCAATTTCTTAAAATCAATTCGCCACTAGGAGTTAAAATACTTTCCGGATGAAATTGTACACCTTGTACATCAAATATTTTGTGTTTCATAGCCATGATAAAACCATTTTCATCTGTTGCAGTTATTTCTAATTCGGGAGGAAATTTATTTTTATCTACCACCCATGAATGATAACGACCAACTTCAAATGTTACAGGCAAACCCTTGAATAAAGTACCCTCATCTTCAAACTGTTTTTTTTCGATAATAATATTCGAAGTAATTCCATGATACACCGTTGACAAATTTGTAAGTGTTGCCCCAAATGCCTGACCAATTGCCTGATGCCCCAAACAAACGCCCAGTATAGATTTCATTGGTGCATACTTTTTTATTAATGGCAATAAAAGACCCGCTTCTTCCGGTATTCCAGGACCAGGAGATAAAATAATTTTATCGTATTCAATGACATTTTCTAAAGCAATTTGATCATTGAAAAACACATCCACTTTTTCATGTGTAATTTTTTCAACAAGGTGAACCAAGTTGTAAGTAAAGGAATCATAATTATCAAATACTAATATTTTCATTGGGATATTTCATTTATTCAATTCATAGAAATCAATGCTGCTAGACCTTTTATGAAAGTTCCAACAAATAATTATTCAAGAAACTAAACACCATTGTTTTGAAGTATATTCAAGTAATCCGAAATTGCATCAATTAAAACAGTATTCTCTTTTTCTGTTCCTATAGTTATTCTCAAACAATCGGCACAATTTTCTTCATGCGTTGCATCATAAACGGCAATACCTCTTTGTAATAAATATTGATACAATTCTGCTGCATTGTGAAATTTTACCAATAAAAAATTGGCATCTGTTGGATATACATTTTGAACAATAGGTATTTGTAGAAATACTGCTGCCATTGCATTGCGCATGTCAACAATTGTTTTAATCATATCATTTACTTGCCCAATTTCTTCCAATGCTTTTATTGCAAGCTCCTGTGCAGGTTGATTGATGTTAAAGGGTGGCTTGACCTTACTCAAAATATCAATAATATTTGCAGATGCGAAAGTCATTCCAATTTGCAAACCTGCCAAACCCCAAGCCCTGCTTAATGTTTGCAGAATAATCAGATTTGGATAATCCTTCAAATCCGGAACTAATGATTTTTGTTTGGAGTAGTTGATATAGGATTCATCTACTACTACCAATCCATTAAAATTATTGAGAATCGTTTCTATATCTCCATGAGACATTGAATTACCTGAAATATGATTGGGGCTGGAAATAAAAATTATTTTTGTATTTACATCAACTATATTTTCCAAATGAATCAAATCCAACTGAAAATCTTCCTGTAATACTGCTTGTCTGATTTCAACATTATTGATTTCTGCACAATTTGCAAAGAAGTGATTTGTTGGTGGACAAATAATAATATTATCACTAGTTGGTTCACAAAAACAACGAAAAAGCAGATCTATACATTCGTATGTCCCATTGCCTAAAAAAATATTTTCAACTAAAATATTTTTCACCATGCCTATAGCATCTTTCAGTTTTGATTGATCTGAGTCGGGATAACGATGATACCATTTTGTCAAAGGGCTTCCGAGTGCATTTTCATTATTGTCTAGCCGAATTTTAATGTCCAGATCACATTGATTTTCTGATGTTTTATTGTTAATTATCCTTTTAATATTATCTCTTAGTAAATTATATATATTAAAATTCATGCGTTGATAATTAAACTTGAAAAAACAACAATTTTTATTGGAACTTATATTTTAATAAGCTTCAATTATGATTATTAAAAGCCAAATATATTCAAACAACAGAGTTCCAACATCATACTTACAAATGAACCTTTACATTTGCATAAGTTTAATTGATTGTATGAAGCAATTTGATGTCCCCAATATTTACAGAAGTGAATTAATCACCGCCATTAAGAACAATCGAAAGCAAGCAGATAAGTTGAAAAAAGACTTTAGCCCAACTTTATTGGATTTTGGCAATTTAAAAATATACCTGGCACGCCATTTTGGTTTTTGCTATGGTGTAGAAAATGCAATAGAAATTGCATTCAGGACAATTGATGAAAATCCAGGAAAAAGAATTTTTCTTTTAAGTGAAATGATTCACAACCCTCAGGTGAATTATGATTTAATAAGCCGTGGAGTTCAATTTTTACAAGATACACATGGACATCAATTAATCAATTTTGATACTATTACAAGCGATGATATTGTTTTGATACCTGCATTTGGCACTACACTTGCAATTGAAAAAATGTTGAATGATAAAGGCATACCCACAGAGAAATACAATACCACTTGTCCGTTTGTAGAGAAAGTTTGGAATCGTGGCGAACAAATTGCACAAAAGGGATACAGCATTATCATTCATGGTAAAGCAAAGCATGAAGAGACAAGAGCTACATTTTCACATGCCTCAAATGTTACACCAACAGTTGTGGTAAACGACATGGAAGAAACAATTGAATTAGCTAAATATATTACTGGAGAAAAACAGGAGGCTGAATTTTACACAACCTTCAGAGGAAGATATAGTGAGGGTTTCAACGTAAAAACTGATTTGCAGAAAATTGGTGTAATCAATCAAACTACCCAATTGGCTACTGACACCCAAGCAATTGCAGATTATTTAAAACAAGTAATGATTCAGCATTACCAATTGGATACTACAAATATTGCTGCACATTTTGCAGATACCAGAGACACATTATGTTATGCAACGAATGATAACCAATCTGCAGTTGCAGGATTGTTAAAAACAGAAGCAAATCTTGCAATTGTAATCGGTGGTTACAACTCTTCCAATACTTCACATTTAGTAGAATTGTGCGAAAAAAAATTACCCACTTATTTTATAGATTGTGCAGATAAAATAATCAGTAAAAATGAAATCGTTGATTGTAACTGGCAAACAAAAGAACAACACACTGTAACTAATTTTTTAGGCAGCAGCTCAATAACAACCGTTTTAATTACTAGTGGAGCAAGTTGCCCAGATGCAATGGTTGAAGCAGTTATCAAAAAACTGGCAAATTTTTACAATGCGGATGAAATAATAGATCAATTAACCGAACAATTTAAATAACAATCGCTAACACTTTTCAACAAAAATAAAATGGGTATAGCAGATAAATTACAAGCAATGAAAAACGAAAAAGCAGCAGCCAACTTATTGGCAGGAGAAACATTTTTAGCAGACAATAAACTTCGTGAAGATGTTGTAACAACAGAGAGTGGTTTACAATATGAAGTATTAACAATGGGCAAAGGCGATAAGCCTTGGGCTACAAATACCGTAACTTGTCATTACCATGGTACAACTATTGATGGCAGTGTATTTGATAGTAGTGTGCAACGCGGACAACCTGCAAGCTTTCCTTTAAATATGGTAATCAAAGGTTGGACAGAAGGCTTACAATTAATGCCAACAGGAAGTAAATTCAGATTCTTTATTCATCCAAGTATGGCTTATGGTGAAAGACAAGTGAGTGCTTTAATTGGACCAAATTGCACTTTAATATTTGATGTTGAATTGATTTCTTTTAAATAGTTTTATTAAATTAAAAACGCCCATGCATGGGC
This sequence comes from Chitinophagaceae bacterium, assembly GCA_947488765.1. Lineage (GTDB taxonomy): Bacteria > Bacteroidota > Bacteroidia > Chitinophagales > Chitinophagaceae > UBA1930. Next base: position 38,664 of record CANLAE010000002.1, read on the forward strand.
GTTTTTAATTTACATCATTTCACTTAATTCAAGCCAACGTAATTCTTTTGCTTCAAGAGTTTGTGCTATTTCGATGAGACGCTTACTGATAATTTCAATTTTATCATAAGAAATATTGGCATCACTCATTTCTAAAGTGAGTTGTTCTTTTTCAAGCTCTAAATTTGGAATTTCAACTTCTAGTTCTTCGTATTCACGTTTTTCTTTAAACCCAATTTTACGCTTTGTAATTGGAGCAATTTCATTAGTGGCAGCAATTATTGAAGCTTCAGTTGATTGTCCTTTGCTTTTATGTTGTTCTAATGCTTGCCATTTGTTTTCCTTCTTTTCATTATCCTTCAACCAAATTCTGTATTGTGTGTAGGTTCCAGGGAAATCCCGTACTTCTCCATTTCCTTCAAAAATAAATAAATGATCTACTAGCCTGTCCATAAAATATCGGTCATGGCTAACAATTAACACACAACCCTGATAGTCTTCTAAAAACCTTTCCAAAACAGCCAATGTAGGCAAATCCAAGTCATTGGTAGGTTCATCTAATATTAAAAAATTAGGATTCTTAAACAATACAGAAAGTAATTGTAAGCGTTTTTTTTCTCCACCGCTTAAAGAATTTAAGTACGTGTATTGCTTATCAGGTGTAAATAAAAACAACTCTAAAAACTGAGCAGCGCTAAGGCTTCCGCCATTTGCCAAAGGAAAATTTTCAGCAATATCTTTTACATATTCTATTACTCTTACATTTTCTTTAATGACTAACCCTTGTTGAGAAAAATTACCAAAAACAACTGTATCTCCAATATTAATTTTTCCGTTATCTACTGCTTCAATTTGTTGCAGCATATTTAGAAAAGTACTTTTCCCTACCCCATTTTTTCCAATAATACCAATACGTTCACCCTTGCTAAAACTATAATCAAACCCTTTTAATATTGGTAAGTCTCCATAAGATTTATATACTTTTTTCATTTCAACAATCTTGCCACCCAATCTGCTCATTTTCATTTGCAGTTGCACTTGATTGTCTTCAATTTTTTGTTTGGCTTTTGCTTCTACTTCGTAAAAATTATCTTGTCGGCTTTTGCTTTTAGTAGTACGTGCTTTTGGTTGCTTGCGCATCCATTCCAATTCTTTTCTGAATTCATTTTTTGCCTTATCAATACTTGCTTGTTCACTTTCAATTCGGGCAGCTTTTTTCTCCATGTAATTTTCGTAATCACCACGATATACATACATGTTGCTGCGTTCCAATTCCCAAATTTCTTCACTTACAGCATCTAAAAAATATCTGTCATGCGTAACCAATAACAAGGTTACATTTTCCTGATTTAAATACAACTCCAGCCATTCAATCATTTCAACATCCAAATGATTGGTGGGTTCATCCATCATTAACAAAGTATGTTTATGATCAAACCCAATAGCAATAAGGGTTTTAGCCAATGCAACTCTTTTACGTTGTCCTCCGCTTAAATTACTAACTGGTTGTTCTAAATGATGCACATTCAACTTCGTTAAAATCTGATTCACCTTCACTTCAAATTCCCATGCATTCAAGTCATCCATTTTGCCAAACAAGTCAGCCAATTTTTCACCATCTTCACTTTCAGTAGCCATTTCGTATTCCCGAATTACATTCATTACTGGATGATTTGTATCGAAAATATTTTCTAAAACAGTTTTAGTTTCATCAAAATGAGGATCTTGTTCAAACAAAGCAACAGTAACATCTTTATGAATAAAGAGTTTTCCAGAATCGGGTTTTTCCTGACCAGTTAAAATTTTTAGTAATGTACTTTTTCCAACACCATTACGAGCAATTAAAGCAATTTTATCGCCTTCATTAATATGAAATGAAATGTTACTAAACAATGGATTGATACCATAACTTTTTGTGAGTCCTTCCGCAGAAATATAATGCATGCAGCGAAGATAAGTGTTTGGAGGTTGAGGGTTTGTGAATCAATATTTTGTATATAAAATTTAGAGTGATAGCGCAATAAATTTACTTATTCATTAAAAAATTTCTCCACCAATAACCCGAATCTTTGATTGTTCGTAATTGAGTTTTAGGATCTACATGTATTAACCCAAACTTTGCTTTGTATCCTTCGGTCCACTCAAAATTATCCATAAGTGTCCATGCCAAATAACCATTAATTTTCACTCCTTCTTTCATTGCCTTTTGCATCGCTGCTAGATATTGCTGAAAATAATCTATCCGCTGAAAATCATGCACAGCGCCATTTTGAATTGTGTCTTTAAAGAATGCGCCACTTTCCGTTACCATTATTTCTTTTACACTTCCATAATGCCAAAATCGTTTAAGCATTCGGTAAAAACTATCCGCATTTATTTCCCAACCCATATCGGTATGTGGTACTTTTCTGGTACTTGCTTTCACTTCACTTGCTTGTACAATTGGAATAATTGGATTGTATTTTACAGTAACCGAAAAATAATTTTGAATACCAATAAAGTCAAAATTAAACTGCATTTTTTCTTTGTATTTCCAGGCTTTACTATGTAAGTGCAATTTATCCATCAATACAAAGTTGTCATGAGGATAACCTCTGCCTATTGCAGGTTCTATAAACAATCTATTGAGTAAAATATCCATTCGGTTTACAGCTTCCATATCTTCTTTTCTTTGTGAATAAGGAACCACTTCACAGCATGAGAAGGAAGTTCCGATACGAGCTTTAGGGACTTCGCTTCTTAATATTCTGCCACCTTCAGATTGAGCTAATACAGCGTTATGAACAGCCGGTAAAAAATTGGATAGACCGATTTTACCAGGAGCATGTTTGCCAATCATATAACCTAAACTTGTAAACCCCATTGGCTCATTTAAAACAATCCAATTTTTTATTTTATCGCCAAATTCTTCAGCGCAAAAAGTAACATATTTGCCAAACCATTTTTGAAAAAGTCTGCTAGTCCAACCGCCTTCTTTTTCTAAAGCCAAGGGTAAATCCCAATGGTATAAAGTAACATAAGGAATTAACCCAAGTAATAAACATTCATCAATCACCTTATGATAAAAAGCAACGCCCTCTTTATTCACTCGACCAATACCATCAGGAAAAATTCTGCTCCATGAAAAAGAAAATCTAAAAACTTTAAACCCTAAAGCTTTAACTAACAGCAAATCATCTTTATAACGATAATAGAAATCACAAGCATCAAAGGGAGTAGCACCGCCAATAATTTTATTCTTACGTTTTGCAAAGGCATCCCAAATGGAAAGTCCACGACCGTCAACATTATATGCACCTTCATTTTGTGCTGCTGCGATAGCCACACCCCATAAAAAATCTTTACCAAAAGACTTTGAAATAATTTGCTGCAAAATATAAATTGTTTGAGTAAAGTTCAATATATACTCCCTGCAGCTTATATTATATTATTGTTACTAAAAGCAGGTTAAATATTAAAAGAATGATCATTTTGCATCAAACCAAACAGGGGATGCATCGTCTGGGGTTGCATTGTAGTTGATAAATAACTCTTCACCGGCATTTATTTTCTTTATCGTTTTTATAGCAATCGTATTTTCATCATAATCCATTTCATATTCACAATTAGCATTGTAGTTGTGATTGTACATAGAAACATAGCCCAATCCCAATGCACCTTTTTTCTTTTTTTTACCCCATTCAAAAATATAATAATACAACTTTGTTTGTTCGATTGTTTTTCTGTCCTCTTTGCTTAATTCAATAACCGGTGAAATTTCGATTATTGTATTTGCTGGAATATCAGCAGACGTAAATACCCCTCTCCCTTTTTCTGTAGAATCTGAAATATATAAAATAGATAAAATCATGAAGTTTAAAATAAAATCAAATATAGCTTTTAAACCATTGCTGATGAATTAGAACAATTCTCTGATTGCCAAATCCTTATTTTTTCAAAGCATTTTACTGCTATATATTTTGAGTTTGTTATCTTGCAACAGTTATGAGTTTAGAATTAGAACAAGAAAATTTACAGGAGCAATTTAATAGCATTATTCGAACAGAAAATCGAATTGCTATTAGGGATTTTTTGAATGAACTAAACATCAGTGATGTTGCAGAATTGATTAATGACAATCCCGATAATGAAGCTACCATCATTGCTAACATGGCAATACACCGTGCTGCAATGGTTTTTAAAATTTTAGACTTATCTACTCAAAAACAAATTGTAAAAGAATTACCTTCTAATAAAGTTGCAGAATTATTAAATCAGTTGCCTGCTGATGACAGAACAGATTTTTTTGAAGAATTACCTAAAATTGTTATCAGAGATTTAATCAGACTATTAGATCCTGAAGAAAGAAAAATTACTTTATCATTATTAGGTTATCCAGAAGATAGTGTGGGCAGATTAATGACACCGGATTATGTTTATGTGTACCCTGAAAACACCACCTCAGAAGTATTTGAGACCATCAGGAAATTTGGGAGAAGCAGTGAAACAATTGATGTTATTTATGTAATTGATACAAACGGAGAATTGATTGATGATATCAGAATTAGAGATATTATTCTTGCTGAGCCTGATACAAGAGTAGAAGATTTAATTGACGGAAGAGTTGTTGCTTTGAATGTGAATGATGATCAGGAACATGCGAATCAAATTTTCAAAATGAACAATCGTGTCGCCTTGCCTGTAACAGATGATAACAACAAGTTATTGGGCATTGTAACTATTGATGACATGCTTTGGGTTGCCAATGAAGAATTTAGCGAGGACATGCAAAAAATGGGAGGTACAGAAGCATTGAATGAACCATATTTAGACATCCCATTACTACAATTATTCAAAAAAAGAATTGGTTGGTTAGTTGTTTTATTTATTGGCGAAATGCTTACTGCTACTGCAATGGGATATTTTGAAGATGAAATTGCAAAGGCTGTAGTACTTGCTTTGTTCGTACCATTAATTATCAGTAGTGGTGGCAATAGTGGTAGTCAGGCGAGCACCTTAATTATTCAGGCAATGGCAATTGGAGAAATTACCATTACGGATTGGTGGCGTGTATTAAGAAGAGAACTTTCAAGTGGATTAATGCTTGGTTTTGTTTTGGGATTGATTGGTTTTATTCGTGTTGCAGTTTGGCATAGTATCATTCCTACATTGTATGGAGAACATTGGATGATGATTGGATTTACAGTAGGATTTAGTTTGGTGGGTGTTGTACTTTGGGGAACACTTAGTGGCAGTATGTTACCCATGTTATTGAAAAGATTGGGAGCTGATCCTGCAGTATCATCTGCACCATTCGTAGCAACATTAGTAGATGTAACTGGGTTAATTATTTATTTCAGTTTTGCGTATATTTTTTTACAAGGGTTATTATTATAGTTCAAAATATAAATAAAATTATTGCTCAAATTATTTCAAAAAAATAATCAATGTCTCATTATCATTTAATATTCTATTACAAATATTGAATGAAGTGCAATTTAAATTTGAATAAAACAAGGCAAACTCTTGCAATACTCCAGCAATTTACTTGCACCAAAACGCAACTAGCAAAAGATGATTTTCATTGTTGCAATCTTGACTTACAATCATATTTAACAGCTAATTTATTGGCTATTAAAATCGTATTTTGCAAAGCAAATATTTAAAATCATAAATATTATTTCTATCATTTTCTAATATAATAAATATGTGTGGAATTGTTGGTTATACAGGTAGCAGAGAAGCATATCCGGTAATTTTAAAAGGTTTGAAGCGATTGGAGTACAGAGGCTACGACAGTTCGGGTGTTGCACTCATTAACAACGGACTTAAGGTTTACAAAAAGAAAGGTAAAGTAGCTGAGCTGGAAGAAAGTGTTATTGGTAAAGATTTACATGCACATGTAGGCATTGGCCATACAAGATGGGCCACACATGGCGAACCAAGTGATAGAAACGCACATCCACATGTAAGCAACAGCGGGCAATTGGCAATGATTCACAATGGTATTATTGAAAATTATGTGCCCATCAAAAATGATTTACTGAAAAAAGGATATACTTTTTCAAGTGATACAGACACAGAAGTGTTGCTGAATTTTATTGAAGACATCAAAAAAAACAATAACTGCACATTAGAAGAAGCATTGAGAATTGCATTGAAAAGAATTGTTGGAGCGTATTGTATTTTACTGGTTGCAGCCGACGATCCTGAAACAATTATTGCTGCAAGAAAAGGAAGTCCGTTGGTAATTGGAATAGGCAAAGGAGAACATTTTTTAGCAAGTGATGCAAGTCCAATAATAGAATACACAAAAGAAGTAGTGTATGTAAATGATTATGAAATTGCAATTGTTCGTCCGGATGAATTGATATTAAAAAATTTGGGTAATGAAAAACAAACTCCATTCATTACTAAGTTAGATATGGAATTGGCAGCAATAGAAAAAGGCGGATATGATCATTTCATGATTAAAGAAATTCATGAACAACCTGATACGATTCATGATTGTTTGCGAGGCAGATTATTGGCAGAACATGGACAAATTGTGATGAGTGGTATTGAAGATCATTTAGAAGCATTAACACAAGCACAACGCATTGTAATTGTGGCTTGTGGCACAAGTTGGCATGCAGGTTTGATTGCAGAATACATGATTGAAGAATTGTGTAGAATACCTGTTGAAGTAGAATATGCAAGTGAGTTCAGATACCGTAATCCAATCATCCACAAAGGCGATGTAATCATTGCAATTTCACAAAGTGGTGAAACCGCCGATACTTTGGTTGCATTAGAAAAAGCAAAAGAACAAGGTGCATTTATTTTTGGCGTAGTGAATGCAGTTTGCAGTAGCATTGCACGTATCAGTCATGCTGGTGCTTACACACATGCCGGACCAGAAATTGGAGTTGCAAGTACAAAAGCATTTACCGGACAGTTGGCAGTATTGGCTATGATGGCTTTGAAAATTGGTTATTCAAAAGGTACACTTTCTCATGAAAGATATTTACAACTTATCAATGAACTAAATGCAATACCTGAAAAAGTAAAAGAAATTTTACAAGACACTTCACATATTCAGGCAATTGCTACAAAATACAAAGATGCACACGACTTCTTATTCTTAGGCAGAGGGTACAATTTCCCTGTAGCATTAGAAGGTGCGTTGAAACTAAAAGAAATAAGTTACATCCATGCAGAAGGTTATCCGGCTGCAGAAATGAAACACGGACCAATTGCATTGGTAGATGAAAATTTACCTGTTCTATTTGTTGCTACAAAAGATTCTTACTACGAAAAAATTGTAAGCAACGTACAGGAAATTAAAGCAAGAAAAGGCAAAGTAATTGCTGTTGCTACATCAGGAGATACAGTAATACCTAGCATGGCAAATGATACCATTTTTGTGCCCGATACAGATGAAGTAATTGCACCATTATTAAGTGTTATTCCATTGCAATTATTAAGTTATTATGTTGGAATTGCAAAAGGAATTGATGTAGACAAACCAAGGAATTTAGCAAAAAGTGTGACCGTTGAATAAGTATTTATTTCCATCTGAAAAGAAATGAATCTTTACAAAACTATCATTCATAAACCGATACTACCAATGTTGCAAAATACTATTAAGAAATCTTACCTGTCTTCTTTGGGTTATGATTTTATTGATGCTGCTTTTTTACCGAAAGGAAAAGATGAATACTATTTGCGCAACATGCAAAACAGAAGTGGTATAGATTACAGACAATTGACTGCTTATGAAATTGAAGTGTTGGTTCGCAATAGAAATACAAGTGACAACTGGAACAATATTTTAGTTAGCAATGCTTTTAATGCAGAATTAGTAAAAAATTGTAAGTTTTATGGCTTGGTAAGAATCGGAAAGTTAGAACCTTATTGCCTTGAATTCAGTGACCTGAAAGTGCCGGTTGGCTTATACAACTCAACAATTATCAGTTGTGATTTTGGTGACAATGTTTGTATTGATAATGTCAATTATTTATCGCACTATATTTTAGGAAGCGAAATAATTATCAACAATGTAAATGAACTGGTAACTACCAATCATTCAAAATTTGGTAATGGTATTTTAAAGCAAGGTGAAACAGAAGCTACACGTACTTGGATGGAAATCTGTAATGAAAATGGCGGGAGAAGTGTATTGCCTTTTAATGGCATGTTGCCTGGAGATGCTTATATGTGGAGCAAGTACAGAGACGATGAAGATTTATTGAAAAAATTTGTATCATTTACACAAGAAAGATTTACCAGCAATAGAGGATATTACGGAAAGATTGGAGACAGAACTGTTATTAAAAATACAGACATTATCAAAGATGTTTGGATTGGTGAAGATGCGTATATTAAAGGTGCCAATAAACTCAAAAACCTTACAATTCTTTCGGGTGATGAAGGCCGAACACAAATTGGTGAAGGCTGTGAAATAGTGAATGGGATAATAGGTTATGGATGCCGTATTTTTTATGGGGTGAAGGCTGTTCGTTTTGTGATGGCATCACATTCGCAATTAAAATATGGTGCTCGATTAATTAATTCTTACTTAGGAAATAATGCAACAATATCTTGTTGCGAAGTTTTAAACTCATTGATTTTTCCTGCACATGAACAACACCACAACAATAGTTTTTTATGTGCTGCTTTGGTAATGGGGCAAAGCAATATTGCTGCAGGTGCAACAATAGGAAGCAACCACAACTCAAGAGCTGCTGATGGCGAAATCATTGCAGGACGTGGCTTTTGGCCCGGCTTGTGTGTAAGCCTAAAACACAACAGCAAGTTTGCATCTTATACCATGATTGCCAAAGGCGATTATCCGGCAGAATTAAATATTACGCTTCCTTTCAGTTTAATCAGCAATGATGTAAGTGCCAATGAGTTACATATTTTACCCGGATTTTGGTTCTTTCACAATATGTATGCACTTGCAAGAAACGAATGGAAATATATTGACAGAGATAAACGTGAAGAAAAAATTCAACACATTGAATACGATTATTTAGCGCCAGATACCATTAATGAAATGTTTGATGCTATTACCTTTTTTGAAGAATGTACAGGAAATGCGTATCTACAAAAAGAACATGCCAACATCAATTTCTCAAAAGAAGAAAAAATAAATCAGGGAAGGTTATTGTTGGAAAACAATGATGCTGCTTTAAATGGAATAGAAATAACTGCAGAGGGAGTAGAAAACTCAAAACGTAAAGTAGTGTTACATAAAGTTGCTGCTTGTTATCATTTGTATAAAGAGTTGATTTCGTTGTATACCACGCAACAAATTATTTTGTTTATAGAAAGTAAGAACTATAAAACATGGAATGATATTTTAAATGCATTGCCAAAAAAATCAATCAGGAATGAGTGGCTAAATTTGGGTGGACAGTTAATGCCAACATCAATTGTACATGAGCTAAAAGAAAAAATAAAAAACGGTAAAATAAAATCTTGGGAAGGTATTCATACATTTTATACAGCTCAATCTTCATTATATCCGCAGCAGAAATTAATGCATGCAATTGGAGCGTTATTTGAAATAAAAAAAATCAAATTAAAAGATTTTAATGCTGATGTTTTACTGCATTTATTGAATGGTGCAGTAACTACAAAAGAATGGATGGCAAAAGGAATTTATCAATCACGTGCAAAAGATTACTACAGCAGTTTCAAAAAAATGGTATACGAAAATGTTGAAGAAATGAATAATGTAATGGGAGCCTTAGATAAAAATAGCTTCATTATTGAGCAACAACAAGCTCTTACACAATTCAAATTACGAGTTACAGGAATAAAGAAGAAGTTGAAATTGAAATAGGTTAATAACTGCTATTTCTTTTCAGTTTCTTTTTTTATTGTAGCAACATTATTTTGGTCATCAAAAAAAGAATCATCAGAAGGAGGTGCATCACAACTTGAAAAATCCATGTCTAAATCTTCCTCAGACAAATAAGCTATCCCTGTTTTACGATATGCTTCCAATTGCAATTGTGCTTCACTTTTTTTGTCCTTATTCATTTATATAATTTTAATTTTCTCAAAAATTATTTTATACTAAAACTAAAAACAGGCAGCCCGTTTTCAAATACATTTTGGGTAGACATATATTTATCAATATCAAATTTTATATAGCCATTGCTTTTTGTAGCAAGTTGTTTAAAGGTAGGATTGTAAGTTAATTGGCTATCTATCAATTCTATAAAATTGTTCATTTCATCTACTGAAAAAGCAGATACAACAGTTCCTTTTTTATACCAGCCATAAAATTCTATTTGCAATTTGCCGGGTTCCCCTTTCACAATTGAAACAGAATCTTTTATTGTGAATGTGATATATGGAGTTGCTTCTGTCCAAATAGCTTTATCAATATCAAAATGATTGCTATCACAAGCAGTTACAAAAACAACAAATAAAATTGGTAAAATATTTTTTTTTATTGCAGTAATGTTTTGCACTCGTTCATTAATTTTATTTTATTAATAGCTACTGTTCCTACTTCTTCGCAAACAATACCACCAGCAATATTTGCCATTTCAGCCGCAAGGTCAATATCTTTAGTTGCAGCATAAACAAGTGAAGCTACTGCTATCACTGTATCTCCTGCCCCACTTACATCGGCAATACTTCTTACGTGAGTAGGAATTATTTTGTGTTGTATTGGCGACTGATAAAACATTCCTTTTTCGGAAAGTGTAATCAAAGAAATTTCATGTTGTAATAATTGTTTTAATTCGGTATGAATATGTTGTAATGATGTTTCATTGATTTCATCAATCAACAAATTCAAGCCATCTTTTACTTCTTTTAAATTAGGTTTAAATATATCAACCCCTTTATAACTGAAAAAGTTTTTTCGTTTAGGATCTACTGCTGTTACAACGCCATGTTCTTTACATAAAGCAATTAAAGTAGTAATTACTTTTTCAGTTAAAACACCTTTGTTATAATCTTCTAATATTAAAACATCAGGTATATTTTCTATAAAAAATAGTCTTACTTTTTCAATTAATGCTTGTTCAAGATGATCAGAAATAGCATTGGTATGTTCTGCATCTAAACGCATCATTTGTTGATTACGAGCAATGATGCGGATTTTATTGGTGGTTAATCTATCAGACGATTCAATTAAATAATTACAATTGATATTATTTTGTTCGAATAATTTTTTTAATTGCTTACCATCATCATCATTTCCAATTACAGAAAGAATGGTGGTAGTAGCTCCTAATGAAACAGTGTTCAATGCAACATTTCCTGCACCTCCAATACGATACTCTTTGTTTTTCAAAGCAACAACAGGCACTGGTGCTTCAGGAGAAATTCTTTCTACACTACCCCACATATATGTATCCAGCATTACATCGCCAATTACAGCAACTTTAATGTTTGAAAAATTTGAAAACAATTCTTGAAAATTCATTAGGCAGTTTTTTTGTTGTTTGCTACTGCAATATAATAAATAGGAATTCCAATTAATACAATAATCAATCCGGGCCAGGTATATTGGGGTTTGTAGATAGCCAATAAAGTACAAAATGAAATACCCATTACAATATACAAGCTAGGTAAAACAGGATAACCAATTGCTTTGTAAGGACGTTCTGCATTGGGCATTTTTTTTCTTAAAATAAAAATACCAATGATGGTGAATACATAGAATATAACAACAACAAACGAAATCATATCCAACAAATCTCCATATTTCCCACTTAAACAAAGTACTGAGGCTACTACACATTGTGCCCATAATGCCCATTCTGGAACTGCATTTTTATTCAGCTTTGCAGCTTGTTTAAAAAACAAACCATCTTGTGCCATTGTATAATAAACCCTTGCACCGGCAAGTATTAAACCGTTGTTACAACCAAAGGTGCTTACCATAATCAGCAATGCAATTAATGTAGTACCAAATGCCGGAAAGATAGTGTTGGCAGCAGCTACAGCTACTCTGTCGTCTTTTGCAAAAGCAATATCTTGAAGTGGTAACACATTTAAATACATTAAGTTAGCAGCTATATAAATGGTAGTTACAATAAGTGTTCCTAAGAACAAACTCAGACCAATATTGCGTTTTGGATTCTTCATTTCACCTGCAATAAAAGTTACATTATTCCAAGCATCGCTGCTGAAAATACTGCCTACCATTGCAGCTGCAATGGCACCAATCAATGCACTTCCACCAATGCCCAACCATGCAGCAGATTGTAATGTCCCTGATGCATCCTTCACACCATAATTTTGTGTAGCATGAAATCCTGTTTGCCAGTTTACACTCCAGTAACTATGTTTTACTAATAAAAATCCAAATACTATTAATCCTAATAAAGCTAATAATTTGGCACTTGTAAATAATGTTTGTATGAATTTTCCTTCTTTTACACCACGGGTATTGATGTAAGTGAGTAAAATAATAATTACGATTGCAACCAATTGTCCGGAATAAATTTTTACAATTCCGATATCAAATAAAAAATAATTATTTCCCAGTTCGGGAACGAGGTAAGCCAAAAATTTTGAGAATGCAACTCCAACTGCAGCTATTGTTCCAGTTTGTATAACCGAAAAGAAGCTCCACCCATATAAAAACCCAACAAGCGGATTATATGCTTCTTTTAAATACACATATTGACCTCCGGCTTTAGGAAACATGGCACTTAATTCTCCATAACTTAATGCTGCAATTAATGTCATCAAACCTGTAATCAACCATACTGCAATTAACCAACCGGCACTTCCTACATTTCTTGTAATGTCTGCACTTACAATAAATATTCCAGAGCCAATCATACTGCCTGCTACAATCATCGTAGCATCCATCAAACCAAGTGTTGGTTTAAAATTTGTATTACTCATAAGCTAGGTATAAAAAATCCTGATAAAAATAAGTTATCAGGATTGAAGATAGTAAAAGATTGATTTTAATTATTTATTCTTCTTATAGGCTGCGTTCAAACCTGAAATTAAATCAGTTGTAATATTGTACGTTGAGTCTTTGTAATAAATAATATTAGAAGAGCTTGATAAAATATAGGCATAATTTTTATCCTTATTGTACAACTTTAAAAAGTCTTCAATTTTCATTTTAATCTGTTGCATTTTTTTTAAACTTTCATCTTGCAACTCCCCCATTTTAATTTGTTCTTGTGTTTTCAACTCATTTTCTAATCGCATTAACTCATCATTTGCTCTTGCAATTTCTTCTTGATTCATATTACTCCCCTTTTTTTGATAGGCTTGCAACTTTGCTTTATTCTGATTTCTAAGTTCGGCTAATTCATTACTTTTTTGTTGTTCCATTTGTCTCAATACATTTCTAACATCTTTTAAATATTCATAATTATTTTCTACAGAATCCATTTCAAAATAAGCAATTTTAAAACTGACCCCATTTTGATGAAATGTATTTGCGGCTGAAGCAACATTATTTTTTCTGCCAAATTGAAAATAAAACAAAACAGCCACTGCCATTGCCAATACTATATTAATGCCTAACAAAGAATTCTTCATAAATATTTTTTAAGAGAATAAAATTAATTAAATAAATAATAATTGAAGTGTTAAAGATGCATCATTGAAACTAAAATAATATTATTTGTTTTCTATTAACCATCTTACTGCAAGTTCGTACCCTTTTAAGCCAAGTCCTACAATTGAGCCCATACATTTTGCTGATATTAAGGATACTTTTCTAAATTCTTCTCTTGCATGAATATTGCTGATGTGTACTTCAACAACAGGACTTGTAATTGCCCCAATAGCATCACCAATTGCAACAGAAGTATGTGTGTAACCTCCAGCATTTAGAATCACCCCATTAAATTCAAAACCGACCTGATGCAAATAGTTGATTAGTTCTCCTTCTATATTACTTTGGAAATATTCAAAGTCAACAGAAGGAAATATTTTTTGTATTATTTCTAAATATTGTTCAAAACTTTGATTGCCATAAATATTTGTTTCTCTTGTTCCGATGAGATTTAAGTTTGGACCATTGATGACTGCTATTTTCATAATTACAAGATTAATTTTGATGCATCATTGTTATAAAGTCATCAAACAAATATCTGCTGTCATGAGGGCCCGGTGTGGCTTCCGGATGATATTGAACACTGAATGCAGGCTTATCAATTAATCGAATTCCTTCAATGCTATTATCATTCAGATTCAAATGTGTAATTTCAACATTGGTATGTTTTCGAACCGCTTCAGGATCTACACCAAAGCCATGATTTTGTGTTGTGATTTCACAACGACCAGTAATTATATTTTTCACAGGATGATTCAATCCTCTGTGTCCATGATGCATTTTAAAAGTTGGAATGTCATTTGCAAGTGCAAGTAATTGATGACCTAAACAAATACCAAATAATGGCCTATTTTCTTTTAAAATTTCTTTGATTGTTGCTACTGCATAAGGCATTGCAGAAGGATCACCTGGTCCATTGGAAATAAAATAACCATTCGGATTAAATTCTTTTAATTCATTTAATGAAGTTTTTGCAGGATGAACCCTGACATGTGCTCCTCTTTCAACTAAACAATTCAAAATATTTTTCTTAATCCCAAAATCTAGTACAGCAATTTTTATTGATGAGTTAACATCACCTAATTCATACACTTCATTTGTACTTACGGTTGAAGCAAGCTCTAACCCATCCATACTTGAACATTTTGCTAGTTCAGCCTTTAATTTATCTTCGTCCAATATTTCTGAAGAAATAATACAATTCATAGCGCCTGAAGTTCTGATATGAGCTACCAATGCCCTTGTATCAATTCCTTCAATTGCTACAAGATTATTAGCTACCAAATAATCTTGCAAACTGCCATTGGCTTGTATTCTACTAAATTGTTCTTCTAAATTTCTTGCAATTAAACCACGAATTTTAACGGAATTACTTTCTACATCAATATCTTTCACGCCGTAATTCCCAACGTGAACATTGTTCATAATTAATACCTGGCCTGTATAGCTTGGATCTGTGAATACTTCCTGATAACCGGTCATTCCGGTATTGAAACATAACTCACCACTTGTTGTTCCTATTTTCCCAAATGCTTGTCCGTAAAAAATATGTCCGTCTTCTAATAATAAAATAGCAGGTTGAGATAGTTTATTCATGGGTGTAAAATTAATGAGATTATCGTTTAAAAAAAAAAGGTAAGACTAATAAGTCTCACCTTTTTTTTAATAAACTTTATACATAGAATTATTCTTCTGTTTTAGGTTCTTCCGTGGTAGCAGCTTCAGTAGTTTCAACTTCAGCAGCTTCATCACTAACGTCAGCTTTCTTTTTTGCAGCAGATCTACGTGTTTTTTTAGCAGGTTCAGCAACTTGAACTGCTGATTTACCATAAATTTCATTGAAATCAACTAATTCAATCATAGCTTTTTCAGCGTTATCTCCTGGTCTGATTCCTAGTTTTAAAATTCTAGTGTAACCACCTGGTCTGCTTGCAATTTTAGGACCAATTACAGTGAACAACTCTTTCGTAGCTTCTTTATCTTGAAGATGACTGAAAACAACTCTGTGTTGATGACTGATTGATTCTTTGCTGGTACCTTTTTTGGTTTTAGTCAATAAAGGTTCTACATAAGTACGTAATGCTTTTGCTTTTGCTAAAGTAGTTACAATACGCTTGTGTGTAATTAACTGAGCAGCAAGATTACTTAACAATGCTACTCTGTGTGCTTTTTTTCTACCTAGGTTGTTGATTTTGTCTCCGTGACGCATGACTTGTTGTTTTATAGCTTATACCGTGTCAGGAATTATAAGCTGTGATTAATTGTTGTGGTTTATATACACAACAGTTTGATATTAATTATCTAAATTGTCTAGTCCTAATTTTACTAAATCCATTCCAAAACTCAAACCTCTTTCGTGCAATACCTGATCAATTTCAGATAAAGATTTTTGGCCGAAGTTTCTGAATTTCATTAAGTCTTCTTGTTCGTATTGTACTAACTCACTCAAAGAATTAATTTTAGCAGCTTTCAAGCAATTGAATGCTCTTACTGATAAATCTAAATCTTCTAAAGGAGTTTTTAATACTTTACGTAACTGTAAAACTTGTTCATCTACCACATCTTCTTTTTTATCTTCCTTGTTATCGAAAGTAATATTTTCGTCTGTGATGATCATCAAATGTTGAATCAATATACGAGAAGCTTGTTTAACAGCTTCTTCAGGATTAATTGTACCGTCAGTTGCAACTTCAAGAATTAATTTTTCGAAATCTGTTCTTTGTTCAACACGATAGTTTTCAATTGAATACTTTACATTTTTAATTGGCGTATGAATTGAATCAATTGCTATATGCCCAAATGGTGCTTCTTTAGATTTATTATCTTCAGCAGGCACATAACCACGTCCTTTAGAAATTGTAATTTCAATTTCTAATTTAGCAGTATTATCCATTGTACAGATAACCAATTCAGGGTTCATTACTTCAAAACTTTGAGAAGCTGTACTGATTTGAGCAGCATTAAATTCTGTACTTGCTTTGATAGAAAGTGTAACTTTTTCGTTGGGCACATCATGCTCAACTGTCTTTTTGAACCTTACTTGTTTCAAGTTCAAAACGATTTCAGTAACGTCTTCAGTGATACCTTTGATAGTAGCAAACTCATGATCTACGCCTTCAATCTTAATGCCTGTAATTGCATAACCTTCAAGGCTATTCAACAATACACGACGCAAAGCGTTACCAATAGTTAAGCCATAACCAGGCTCTAAGGGACGAAACTCAAATAATCCTTCAAAATCAGTTGCTTTTTGTAAAACAATTTTGTCGGGCTTTTGGAAATTTAAAATGGCCATTTTATTCATTCCTGTTTTTATATTCTTATAATCTAAAAGAATTATAAGAATATGGTGTTTAAAATTATTAAGATACCAAAGTTAATTATTCCTTTTAATTGTATATTTTATTTTTTTAATCAACCCTAAAAGGGAAATAAAATATAAGACTAATTATTTAGAATACAACTCAACGATTAATTGTTCTTTAATGTTTTCTGGAACGCTTTCTCTTTCAGGATAGGTAATGAAAATACCTTTCTTTTCAGCTTCATTCCAATCTAACCAAGTAAACTTAGGGTTTTTACCACGACTTTTACTTAAGATAGCGCTGTTATGTTCGCTTTTAGGACGGTAAGCAATTACATCACCAGCTTTACAAGAATAAGAAGGAATATTTCTCACTTCTCCATTTACTGTAATATGCTTGTGTGCAACCATTTGTCTAGCTTCAGGACGGCTATTTGCCAAACCAAGTCTGAAAACAGTATTATCCAAACGAGCTTCTAATAGTTTAATTAAGTTTTCGCCTTTAACACCTTTCAAACGTGAAGCTTCTTCAAACGTTTTACGGAACTGACGCTCTAAAACTCCATAAGTGTATTTTGCTTTTTGCTTCTCACGAAGTTGTAAAGCATATTCACCTAATTGCTTACGTTTTTTAGCAGCACCATGCTGACCGGGAGGGTTACTATTTTTAGTTAACCATTTACCATTACCAAGAATGGGTTCTCCGAAAATGCGGGAAATTTTGGTCTTAGGACCTGTGTAACGTGCCATAATTATTATTCATTTCGATTTTTTTTGTTTCGTTGCTTCGATCAGTTAAAAATCGTAAAAAATAAATCGAGCAACCTTTTGTTAAATGAAATATGTAAATGCAAATTCAAACTTTCGATTCCCAATTGGGATTTGAAAATTGGCTTTGAACATTGCAGTAATTATACCCTTCTCTTTTTTGGCGGTCTGCAACCATTATGTGGCATTGGGGTAACATCTTTAATAGATACTACTTCAATACCATTTTGTGCGATGCTTCTGATAGCACCTTCTCGGCCGCTACCAGGACCCTTTACAAAAACCTCTACTCTTTTCAAGCCTGCGTCTAGTGCTACTTTTGCAGCATCTGCAGCTGCCATTTGAGCAGCATAAGGTGTATTTTTTTTGCTACCACGGAAGCCCATTTTACCGGCACTGCTCCATGATATTACTTGTCCGCTTTTGTTAGTGAATGCAACAATAATATTGTTGAATGTCGCACTAATTCTTACTTCACCTGCAGCATCAACTTTTACAACTCTCTTTTTTGCTGCGGCTTTTGCACTGTTCTGTGCTTTTGCTGGTTTTGCCATTTTTTTGTTAGTTTGAGGTAATCATCTTAAAATTTCGCCTCCCGAATTGTTTACAATCCGATCCAGCGATTTATGAATAAAATTCAATGATAATTTGATAGTTGAATTATGTTTGTATTCAAACAATCAAATTTGCTATTGAATATTTTATTTCTTAGCTGCTTTTTTCTTACCTGCAACAGTCTTACGTTTTCCTTTTCTTGTACGACTATTGGTTTTGGTTCTTTGACCACGAACAGGCAATCCTTTACGATGACGCAAACCTCTGTAACATGCAATATCCAACAAACGTTTGATATTCATCTGAGTTTCACTACGTAAAGCACCTTCTACTTTAAACCCTTCATTAATAAGGGTACGAATAGCTGCTTGCTCTTCATCATTCCATTGATTTACTTTTTTGTCAAAATCAATATTTGCTTTTGTCAAAATTTCTTGAGCTCTTGAACGACCAATACCATAGATGTAGGTTAGTCCTATTTCGCCTCTTTTATTTTTTGGTAAATCAATACCGGCAATACGTGCCATAATTATTAGTTTCTGATTTTTAAAATTCGTTTAACTTATCCTTGTCTTTGTTTGAAACGCGGATTTTTTTTGTTGATTACGTAAAGCTTACCTCCACGTTTTACAATTTTACAGTCAACACTGCGTTTTTTGATTGATGCTCTTACTTTCATAACCTAGTTTATTAAATAGTTGTGCTTTGGCAATACTTCTGGCAATTAATTATTTGTATCTAAAATTGATTCTTCCCCTGCTTAAATCATATGGACTCATTTCTACACCCACTTTATCACCCGGTAAAATTCTAATATAATGCATCCTCATTTTTCCTGAGATGGTGGCTAAAATTTCGTGACCATTTTCTAATTTCACCCTGAACATAGCATTACTTAATGCTTCCAGAATTACTCCATCTTGTTTAATAAGTTGCTGTTTAGACATAATTTTTTCGGGTGGCGAAGATAAGTGTGTAAAATTGAAAAATGAAAAATAAGAGAGGAAATTATTTTAATTATTAAAAAAAAGTTCAAAAAAAGCACAAAAAACCCTTTTTTTGAAAAAAAATAGAGATTTTATCTAAAAATTGATTTGTTTTTTTCGAGTTTTTCTGCAAAATAAAAAAAGAGAGGATGCAATTGCATCCTCTCTTTTTAATTAATTATTTTACTAACTATTTCAGTTTTAAAACTACTCTTCTGTTTTGTGCTCTACCATCGGCTGTTGTATTCTCAGCAACTGGCTGTGTGCTTCCAAAGCCTTTAGCAGTCATTCTTGATGATGCAACCCCTTTTTTCTCTAAATACTTCATTACTGCATCAGCTCTTTTCTGGGATAATTTAGTATTGAAATTTGCGTTCCCTACATTATCAGAATGCCCTTCTATTTCTAAACCAACTTGTGCATCTTCATTTAAAATTTTAGCAACTGCATCTAATGATTGGAAAGAACTTGATCTTAATGCTGCACTTTTAATTTGAAATAAAATTGTTTTGGCACTTAAGTCTACCTTCTTCTGCTCTTCTACTTTTTTAGTTTCATCAGGGCATCCATTATTTGCGATTGTTCCTGGAACAGTAGGGCATTTATCATAATCATCATTCAATCCATCGCCATCTGTATCAGGAACAGGACAACCTTGATATTTTGCAGTACCAGGTTGTGCAGGACATTTGTCTTTTGCATCTTCTATTCCGTCACCATCTGTATCAGGACAACCATTAAACATTTTGATACCAGCAACTGTAGGACATTTATCATCTTTGTCAGCTACACCATCACCATCTGTATCAGGGCAACCACCAAGAGATTTAGGACCGGCAACTGTAGGGCATAAATCGTCTTTATCAGCAACTCCATCACCATCTGTATCAATAGGTTTAGGAACTACCACTACAGGAGGAACAGGAACGGGTTTTGGTTTTGGTGTACATTTAATATTCGTTAAGTCAAATGCTAAATTTGTGTACCAATAACCCCCATTAAATCCAAATTGAGTTGCTGCTCTGCTATATACTAAACGATTATCAGAAGTATTAGCAAAGTTTTGAATTTTATCAGGATATGTATCACCAATATTATTTGCCCCCATTGTGACTGTCATCCAATAAATTGGACGATATGATAATGATGCATCTACAATTGATTTAGGTGAGAATTTTTCATCTAAAACAGGATTAGTAACATCCAATGTTCTGATTTCTCCAAAATTACTAACACGGCTCATTAATGTCCACTTGCCTACTCTGTATGTTAATGCTAAAGTTGCTTTATTACGAGGTTGAGCCCATTCAAATCTACCTTGCTCGCCACGATTAAATAATGTACCATTTGCAAGATTTGGATCTGCAGCTAAAACATCAGTAGACTTAACTGCTTCTACAGTTGTTTTATTTTGATTGTAAGCCAATGTTGCTTCTAAAATTCCATTTCCTGTTTTTATAGCACCTGAATTTAATACAACATCAATTCCTCTTGTTTTTGTATTAATTGCATTTGTAAAAAATGAAACTGAATTTACATCAGGATATGCTGCTAAAAGGCCTGCTACTAAAGCACTTGAAGCCTTTGTGAAAGTACCGGTTAAAACGATACGGTCTTTGATATCAATTTGATAAGCATCTACTGTAATGCTGATATTTTTCCCTTTAACAGGTTTTGAGGTAATTCCTAAAGTATATTGCATTGATTTTTCAGCACCCAACTGAGGGATACCAAAAGAATTTGCTAATGCACTTCCATTTTTCGCAACTAAATTTTGTGTAGCAACAGTTACTCCTCCAATTGACTGAAACAATGTTGAAACACTGCTAAACATTCTTTGGTGTAAAGATGGAGCTCTGAATCCGTTACTCACTGTACCACGAAAAGTTAGTGCATCGCTTACTTTATAACGTGCTGAGGCTTTTGCTGCAACATTACTACCGAAATCGCTGTAATTTTCAAATCTTGCTGCAACATTGTACATAAATTTATCGTTCACATCACTTTCAACGTCTGCATAAACAGCAGTAACCGAACGTCCTTGATCTACTTGAGAAGAAGGTTGGAAACCAGGGAAAACCTGTGCACCACTTGCTTTTCCTGAAGCAGGATCATAGTTTTTCCAACTTGCTTCTTCGCCAGCTGAGATTTGATATTTTTCCAATCTTACTTCTGTACCTAAATTAACATTGAAAGATTTTACATTCAACTTCTTACCAAAATCTTTTGTAAAATTTAAGTTAGTTGTACTTTGGCTGAAATATATTTTACCAGCATAAAATGAAGTTTGTGCCTTTTTCCCCATAGCATATTGAGAAGCATTATTAGAATTATTTACTTCAAAATTAACTCCGTTATTCCCGTAAACTGTTCCTAAATCCCATTTCCAACCTTTCATAGTTCCATCTAATGCAGCATTGAAACTTCTGTCTCTTACTGTTGTTAAGATGTGTGGCAAAAATCCATCAGGATATAATTCTAAAATTACTTGTGTAGTTTGTTTAGGATAACGATAAAAACCTGCTGCATCACCTTTTCTGTAGCCTGTTAAAACGCTTCCTGAAAAATTAATTTTATCTGTTACAGGGAAACCAAAATTCGCTCCAAAATTATAATTGTTAGATTGTGAATTACCTAACAGTAAATTGCCTCCACGATTGAACTTTCTTTCAGCAATTAATTGATTGTCTAAAGCAACATTTGAAGTATAAACAGTTCCGGTATATTCTCCAACACGATTGGTTCCTTCACGTAGTCTTACATCTGCAAAAATATCTGCAAATCCTTTGTCTCCTAATTTAAAGGCATGGTTTGCAGTAATAGACTTAGTTAAACCATCACCCAAATATTGTTGTCCTAAATGAACATTAACATTAGTACGTTTAACGTCTTTTTTCAAAACTATATTAATAACACCACCAATGGCATCAGAACCATATTGTGATGCAGCACCATCTCTTAATATTTCAATTTTATCTATTGCAGATGATGGAATAGCATTCATGTCCGTACCTACAGATCCCCTACCAATCGTTCCGTTTAAATTAACCAATGCTGTGTTATGACGACGGTGACCGTTTACCAATACCAATACTTGATCAGGACCTAATCCTCTCAATGTTGCCGGATCAATATGATCTGTTCCATCAGCAATGGTTTGGCGAGATGAATTAAAAGAAGGGGCAACAAAATTGATCATTTGTGTCGGCTCTACCTGACCTGTTAATGCAAGTTCTTTTGCAGAAAATACATCAATTGGTGCTACTGTTTGTGTATTGCTTCGAACTACAGCAGAACGTGAACCTACAACTGTTACTTTTTGTAAGTCCTGATCTTTTAGAAGTTCAACATCTAATTTATAGACCTGGCCGGCAGTAAGTGTTACACTTACCGTCTTCTTTTGATGACCAACATAAGTTATTATTACATTGTAAGTACCAGGATTTACTTTCAACTCAAATGCACCAGTAGTGTTGGTGTGAGTCCCCATTCCTTTGCCTTCCAGCAAAACCGAGGCACCTTCTAATGTTTCCTTTGAGTTTTTTACAAACCCTTTAATAGTAGCCATTTGAGCCATTGTTGCATTAACTAGCAAAAGGCTAAACAAGACTAAAGTTACAGAACGTAGCTTTGTAGCAAATTTTCTCATTTCAGTTGTTTTTATTTTGAGATTAGAAACACGTAATTATTTTTTTGCTTAATAAAAAAGTGTTAAACTATTAGCAATATTACATAAGCAAAGGCGAAAAGTAAAAAAAAATAACAAGACAGAAAAATTTTAAAAAATAAAAAGTGTTTTTTAAGAGATTCGCCCAATACTTATGAATCAATAAAATTCGACATCAAGCTATTGCATTTTTTTACAACGACACACTTATATTTGAAATATAAAAAATCAATATGAAGAAATTAATCAAAGTATTTATGTTCACAATTATCATATGTAATTCATGTTTTGCACAAGAACGCTGTAATTGGCTTGGTTCTGGCAAATCAATTGATCCATATCATTATGTTCAAATAAAATCATCAACATACCGCAATGGTGCAGTATCATCCGCACATCCATTAGCAAGTATGGTAGGTGCAACAATTATGAAGAATGGCGGAAATGCATTTGATGCCGCAGTTGCTACTCAATTAGCATTAGCAGTAGTTTATCCAGCTGCAGGAAATATTGGAGGTGGTGGTTTTTTGGTAGCAAGAAAAAACAATGGACAACTATTAGGCATTGATTACAGAGAAGTAGCGCCAGCAAAAGCTTCAAGAGATATGTATATAGACAGCAATGGAAATGCGCAAACATCAATATCTCAGAATGGAAGATTAGCCGCAGGTGTTCCGGGAACAGTTGCTGGTTTATTTGCTACTTTAAAGAATGGGAAATTACCCATAAAAGTTTTAATTCAACCGGCAATTGATTTGGCTGAATTTGGTTTCGTACTAACAGAAAAAGAAGCTTCAAGTTTAAATAGCAACAAAGCAAATTTCATTAAATACAATGCCCATCAGCCAGCATTTGTAAAAAATACAGCGTGGAAAGAAGGTGATACCTTAATTCAAAAAGAATTGGCAATAACATTAAAACGAATAAGAGACAATGGCGCAAAAGGTTTTTATGAAGGTCCAACTGCTCAACTTCTTGTTGACGAAATGAATCGTGGTAATGGAATAATCAGTTTGAATGATTTAAAAAATTATACTGCAAAATTCAGAACACCATTATCTTTTAAATACGGCGAACATAATATTACCGGATTTCCGCCCCCAAGTAGTGGTGGCATTATTTTATTACAAATGATGAAAATGATTCAACCTTATGGCATCAATAAAATGGGTTTTCAATCTGCTGAAAGTGTGCAATTAATGGTTGAAGCAGAACGTAGGGCTTATGCAGATAGGGCTGAACATTTAGGAGATCCTGATTTCTGGAAAGTTCCAATTAAAACATTACAAAGTGGTAATTACATTCTAAACAGAATGAAAGATTTCAATAAAAATAAAGCCAGTAAGAGTAGTGACATAAAAGCCGGTGCAACGCATGAAAGCGAAGAAACTACCCACATAAGCATTTACGATAAAGAAGGGAATATGGTAAGTATTACAACCACTTTAAATGGAGGTTATGGTTGTAAAACAGTAGTTAGCGGAGCAGGATTTTTATTAAACAATGAAATGGATGATTTCAGCATAAAACCAGGCGTTCCAAATATGTTTGGAGCTGTTGGTGGCGCAGCTAATGCAATTGTTCCGGGGAAAAGAATGTTAAGTAGCATGTGTCCTGTAGTAGTAACCAAAAATGGCAAACCATTCATTGTTGCAGGAACGCCCGGAGGCACAACAATACCAACATCTGTTTTTCAAACTTTGGTGAACATGATTGATTTTCAAATGAACCCAACAGATGCAATTAACAAACCTAAGTTTCATCACCAACATCTTCCTGATGAAGTTTTTGTAGAAAAAGAATTTCCCATTGAAGTAAGAAAAAAACTGGAAGCTATGGGCTATAAAATTACAGAGCGTGGTGCAATTGGAAGAACAGAAGTTATCAGAATTAATGGTAAAGGAAACATTGAAGTAGCTGCTGATAAGAGGGGCGATGATAGTGTTTATGGCTATTAATAAAATACAGAAAAGACCATCTTTCAACTTGCCCTTATAACAAATAAATAACCATTAAAGTTTATAAATTGTTATTGAGTTCGTAATTCAACTAAGCGAGTTTCTCTCAAAACCAGGTAATCGAATTTTATAGTTAATCGATGGCCTTTTCTGTGGTATTTTTTTTGAATTTTGTAATTATTTAAAAAAATAATTACTCTTCAAAAGCGTATTCTGGAACCTCAATTTGTAACTTATTTTCCACGCTTGTAATCCCCGGGGCTGCCCATGCTGCATTTTCAGCATCTTCTTTTTCTGCAAATGAACGAACCTTGCCTCTCAATGTAACTTTGTTTCCAACAACTTCAGATTGAATTTTCTCTGCATCAATTGTTGCACTTCTGTGAAATGCTGCACTAATTTTTTGCTGGATATCTGTTGGTGAAATCTTTGCTTTAACTGTAATCAAATTAATTACAGACCTTACTCCTGTCAAATTTTCAATGGCAACTTTGGCATTGTTACGTTGGTATTCCCATTCTACTTCTCCTTCCAGTTTTACAATTCCATCTTCCACTTTGATTTTAATTTTTTCTTCTTGTAATGCTGAGTGCCATTTCAAAGCACTTAAAATTGCTTCTGCAATTTCAGTATCTGTTTTTCTAAACGCAGGCGAAACTCCAATCTGAATGTCTTCTGCGATTGCCTTTACTCCAGATACTCGTTTCGCAGCTTTTTCCGCTGATAATTTTTTAGAATATGAATCTACTTGCCCGGACAATGTAACAATACCATTGTTCACTGCTACACCAATTTGAGAAGCATTTAAATAAGGCTCCCACTTAAGTTCATCCATTACATCTCTTTGAATTTGGAGATCACTTTTCATAATTAAAATGTTTTAATAGTTAAGAAAAAAGTTGATTAATTTATTTTTCAAAGAGAAAAAAAAAATCATTACTCATTAACAATACCATCCCCGCAGATTCGTTTTCATTCTTTGGATCAAAAATCATTTCACAAGTTGCTTCAAAAATAGTGTCCTGCTGTCTTCTGCCAATGAATGCCGGAGATTCAAGCTGGGTAATACTTTCAGGCAACAGATACATTCTTAAAAATCCTTTGTGTTCTTGCAAAGACCAAAATTTATTTCTTGGTGTTCTTAAAAAATTCCAAACAAAATTTAAACTGTCTTTTGAAAAATCATCCTTTACCGGAACAATTTTAGCTGCATATTTTGGCAAGTTTGGTCCTAGTTGAGAAAATAAAACTTTACCTTCTCCTGGATTTACAACAGGCCAATTTTCTTCCCATTGCAACGGCACTAAAAATGTTTCTCTGCCTAAGTTGTAATGAAACCCACCATAAGGTCTAACACCTAATAACACCATCCACCATTCACCATTTTGTGTCTCTACAATATCTGCGTGTCCGGTACATGCAATCGGATAACTCTTACCCAGATTGCGATGTGTAAGAATTGGATTTTTTTTATTTGATTCATAAGGTCCTGCAATTTGCTTACTTCTAAAAATAGTTACGGCATGATTTTCGCCGGTACCCCCTTCAGCAATAATTAAATAATACATCCCTCCTTTTTTATAGAGGTGCGGAGCTTCTGCACTCGACGCATCATGCAAGGCTCCTTCTACTAAAATTATTTTTTTATCGCCAATTAATTTATTGGTATTTAAATCTAATTCCTGAAGCCAGATATGTCTTTTTTTGGAGTCTGGAGCATTGTCAACAGGTCTTCCATTTCCGGTATAATATACTTTTCCTTCATCATCAAAAAAAAGCGAAGGATCTATGCCCGGTGCGTCTTTCAGCCAAATTGGATCTGACCACGGACCTGCAGGATTGGTAGCAGTTACAAAAAAATTTCCACCTTTTCCAACCAAAGTATTGATAACATAATAAACACCATTGTTGTATCGGATTGTTGGTGCATAAACGCCATTAGAAGCTTTAATGCTATCTAAGTTCAATTGACTTGGTCTATCTAACACATGGCCAATTTGTTCCCAATGCGCCAAATCTTTGCTATGAAAAATTGGGATCCCTGGATAGTACTCAAACGAAGATGTTACCAAATAATAATCTTCTCCTACCCTACAAATAGATGGATCGGGATAAAAACCTTTTAGTATTGGATTTTCTAATATATTTCTTTCATTTACTGAAACAGTTGCACGATTATTTTCTTGGGCAATAACAAAATTTATAAATAAGACAGTAATTAATAGACAAGGAATTTTCATTCAGCAGTTTTAATTACTGCTAATATAAGATTATTAATAACCAACATTGCTCTTTATTGACAAATCTATTGGTACAATAAAAAATCAATCGGATTTAATTTTTCAGAAAATTTTGAAGCATTATTATCATACTCAGGAATAACTAGTTTGCCTTTTGTAAATAGTAAAGCCTGAGATAATTCCTTTAAATTACTAGGTCTTATTTGTTGGTATTCCCATTTCTTTTCAGCAAGTGCATACGGCATAATATATTCAAACCCTTTTTGAATTGACCTTCCATCATTTGTTTGAAAATGCCAAAGGTCTATATTTACTTTCTCTGCCATTGTAGAAAGCATTGACCAGGCTTTCAAACAAAATGACGTATAAGAAAAAGCGTTGGTACGTTCAAGTTCCAAAGGCAATTTACCATCGGGTTCAAACTGACTAGCCATTAAAGTTTTGGCATTGGTGAATACTTGTTTTGCTGCATCTTGTTTACCACAAAACAAAGCTATTGATGCTACCAAAGTTTCATAATAAGTTTTATGGTTGTTTTTAGTAGCAAATTCTTGCTTACCGTTTACACTTGTTTGTAACCATGCTAAAAATTGATCAAACCATTGATGTATTGCTTTAGCATCAGCTTTAGACATAGATGCAGAAGTTTCCAAAATACTGATGCCATCCAACATATTTGGAATCATGTGAACATCAATAATACCAATGCCTCTGCCTGTATCAGTACCCATAATAATTTGTGCATGGTTTAAATTTGGCAACATGTACGTTGCAGTATCAATGCACCAAAAACGTAATAATGAAACGCCTTTAGCTGCATATTTTTCATCGTTGGTAAAATAATAGGCCCATGATAATGTAGTAACATATTTTATCAAATCATCGAAGCCCTTGTGGTCAGTTATTTTATCGTTGTCCGGATTGCGTTGACCGTCTTTACGGATGTAAGGTAATCCATCCGGCTTACTTGGATCGGGCCAATAATAACTTGCCAAACTCATGTATTCATGTTTATTTCCACATGGCGTTGCAAATTGCTTTTCAACAACAGAAACAATTTGTTTATCTAAAATCTGATCAGCATTTTTTTGTAAAAGAGCAATCTGCTTTTGAATATCTTTATTGGTAACAGCAGATTTTTTAACAGCAGCAACTTTATTGAAATCTGCTAAGAATAATTTTGGTGTTTGTGCGTTTATAATTCCAAAAAATGATAGGATAATTAAAAAACAAACAAGCACTTTTAAAGCAATATTTTTTTTCACAGAATATTTTTTTGAAAGTAGAAAATTGAAGGGCGAATATAAAGTATAAGCTGATGAAAGAAAAAGGGTATTTTCTATTTTTTAAATGAGTTTGGAAAATAAATATTGAAAGCAATTTTATAGTAGCAAAAAATATTTTGTTGTATTTCGTTTAAATATTTTTCTATATTCAACAACTCAACCATTAAAAAAGGCAACCTCATATGAAGATTGCCTTGACTATTAATTAATATGAAATTACTTTTATGTTTTAAGCTAACTTATTAAATGATTTTATAAAAAGATTAAATTCAAAGTATATTTCTTAATGACTTAAAAAACTATCCAATTTCAATAAACTCAATTTAATACCTATTACTTACAACTTAATTTTTTTTCCTCAACTTCTTAGCTCCATATCCAACACCTGCGGCTACCAATAAGCTTAAGCCTCCATCTACTGGAACATCATTTACTTCATCATCAAAACCAGGCTGCGCATGGCTTAAAGCAGGGAATACTAAAACTAAAAGCATTAGGCTTAGCGTTATGATTTGTGTTTTATTAAGTTTCATTTTTTAAGTTTAAAAGGTTCAAGAGGTTGAAAAACTTGAAGGGGTTAGGGAGCTTGCTTTGTTTTCAAACTCCCTAAACTGCTTCACTATTTTTAGTTTACAATAACTGATTTTGTTACCAATGTTGTTCCGCCAGTGATTTGCATTTTGTAATTGCCTTTTGCAGTGCCTTTACCCAATGTGATGGTTTGTGTAGAACTTCCGCCATTACTTGTAATGGTTCTGTTGGCTACTTCCTGACCAGCATTGTTAAAGATTTTTACAGTGTAAATGCCTTTCTCTACATTGCTCATTTGTAAGCTTACAATGCCATCTTTCACAGGGTTTGGATATACTGTAAATTCTGCTGATTTGCCACCAATTTTCACTTTTACTACATTGCTGTATTTCACCGTTCCGTTTTTCTCTATTGCTTTAATACGGTAGTAATTATCACCATTGGTTACTGTTGCATCAAACCAGTTGTAAGCATTGGTTGCACCATTCTTCGCAGCTACTGCTGCAGCTTTGGTGAACGTTGTTGCATTGCTGCTTTCTTCTACTTCGTAGCTGTCCATATTGCTTTCTGTAGCAGTGTTCCAGTTTACTTCTATGCCTGCATTCTTTTGTGCTGCAGAAACATTGAGGATGTTTACTGGTAATGCATTGCTGCTTCTGAATACAATTGTAAATCTATTTGCTGCTGTAGTTGCAGCTGTAGATGTTGTAGTGAAGTTGTAATCAGTTGTGCCGTTTAAGTTAATTGGTGTTTCGTTGTTTAAGTAACTATCCTGTAAATATGCATTCAAGTTTGTAGCAAAATCGCTTGCATTCAATCTTAAAGTATAGTTGTTTTGAGCCATCTGCCATATTTTCAACTGTACAGTATCTCTTGGTGTTACAGGTACATTTCTGCTTTCTATACTCATCAAAGAATTGGCTCTTTGTATCGCTATATTTTCATCTTGATTGACAAATTTTCCTGCATCATCATCGTTTACCATATTGCTATACGAACTGTTGAATAATACCGTTGCACCATCTTGCGATGTACCATTATTGCTTAAAGTATTGGTAAGAAATAAATTGATTCCTAAAATAGAGGTGCCGGTTAATGTTCTAAACACATTGGTGTTGCCAGTTGTTTTATCAGTTTCTGCAATTATCAATTGTCTAGATGCGGTATTGGATGAGTTTTGAACAAAAAATGCTTGTCCAGGCTGTATCGCAGTAGTTACTGCTGAAGAAGCATTGTTCTTAATTCCGCTTGAATTGCAAGATACATAAGCTCCTCTTGTAGCCAATGTTGGATCCCATATATAATAAAAACCAGTAAGCTCTGTTTTGCTTACAGTACTCCAATCTATAGGCGATGCATAAGGATTACCTATAAAACTATAGTCATTTGCATTGTTTGCCAAAGATGGCAAAGTAGAAGGTGTACTGCCTGTATTTGCAAAGGTTACATTACCTGTCAACAATGCACCCTTAGCTCTTAGCGTAGTTGCATCTGCTATTGGTGTAATGGTTGCAGTTAGGTCAATGGCACGACTACCTCTAATCATTATTCTGTAACCAGTTCCTGCACTTAATGTTGATACATTAGTGTTGGTTATTGCCGACCATACAGTACTTTGATCTGCAGCTGTAGAAGTGTTATCAAAAGTATACATCGATGGATTACCTGTTAGGGTTCCATCAAAACCATCCGTTTGGTCAACAGTACTTCCTGTAATATGCGTACCAAAACCCGGATTTGGATTTGCTGTATTGGATGTTGCACCCTCCTGCCAGTTGGCTTTTATAAAATTAGTAGTAGTTACACCTGGACTTAAAAACCTGAACCCTCTTTTACTTGCAGGTATATATCTTTCTACAATTACATCGCCGGTAATATAACCACCACCTGTGCTACCTTGTGCTATTCTAGCTGTACTTGTGGCATCACTTTTTAAGGTTACAAAACCTCCTGCTGCCAATACTCCCGCTGTGGGGGTATAAGCACCTGTGATAGACTGCATGCCGCTTACACAAGTTGCAATTCCTGAGGCTTTATTTACAACTAAATTGTTTATAGTACCAACACCGGTAATATTTTGTGCGTTTGTACCACTAATGGTAAGATTAGTGATTGTTCCGTTGTTATTGATAGCATCTTGTGCTGATAAATCATTGGCGTTGGTAACAAATAAGGTAGTACCCGATACAACGGAAAGTTGTGCCTTTACCAATATTACAGAAGTTAAAACTAACGTCAGGGTAAACAATTTTTTCATAAAGAATGAATTGTAATGGATAATGGATTGATCATTTAAATTGACAATCTGAAAATTTTCAGATTGATTTTTGCAATATTATACCAAAAAAATGATTTTTTCAAAAAAAAGATGAAAAGTTTTTATTTATTACTTTGCCCAATAATACCAATTAATATTTGGAAATTGTGAACAAATCAGATTCCCCTTCATGAATCACAAAACTTTATTGATTTCACTGTTACTTGCAATTTGCATTAAAAGCTACAGCCAAAAGTTAGTAAATAGTTCAAATCAGCAATGGCTTCAATATTTCAATCAAATTGAAGTTGCCAAAAAGTTCATTCTTTTCTCTGATTTAGGATTAAGAACTACTAATAGGTGCAGTCAAATCAATGTATTGAATCTCAGAGCTGGCTTGGGCTATTCAGTAACTAAAAAAATTGATGGCGTTAGCGGAATTGGGATTTTTGCTTTAATTGCTAATAATAGCATCGGCAGAATGGAATATAGACCTTATCAGGATTTCAGTATAAAAAATAAATTAGGTTCTTTTTTAGTAAGGCAAAGATTAAGATTGGAAGCAAGATTTTTTGATCAAATTATTGCTACCACAGATCCCAGCAATGTGAGTTTTAATATAAGAGGTAGATATAAAATAGCTTTTGAAATACCTGTTTTTCAACTCTCTCAGAAAAACAAAGACAAAAAAATACTCCTAAACTTTAGCAATGAAATTTTGTTAAATGCAGGAAGACAAATTACTTACAACAACTTTGATAGCGACCGATTATCTTTTGGCTCAACAATTCAGTTTTCAAAAAACCTGAATTGTGCCTTGAATTATACCTATCAATATTCTGAAAGAAATGCGCCCTCAACATTTGAACATATTGATGTACTAACCTTAGCAATAACACAAAAAATTGGTTTCAATAAAAACCAATAAAAAATATAACATTTCTAAAACAATTTTTAAAAATTTCTATTCGCTTTTAAAGCAACTTTGATTTTAGAAAACCAGAGCAAAAGCAGAAATAACTATTTCTATATTTTTACTTTGTTTCAATAAATATTCAATTAACACTACATGAAAATTACATTTTATTTCGCAGCATTAATATCCTTCTTTTCAATAGCTACAGCTTGTAATAATAACACAGCAACTGAAAGCAAAGGAAATGTTACTGCTATTACCAACGAACCAAAACAACTCACGTACACAATAACTGCAAGTTACCCACACGACCCAAATTCATTTACAGAAGGTTTTGAATGGCGTGATGGATTTTTGTATGAAGGCACAGGAGACCCAAGCTATTCGGGCAAAAGCAAATTGCTTAAAGTTGATTTGAAAACAGGAAAATCAGTTAAAGAAATTTCACTTGAAAAACAATTTTTTGGTGAGGGAATTACTTTACTCAATGGCAAAATATATCAAATGACTTACAAGGAACAAAAGTGCTTTTTGTATGATGCCACAACATTTACAAAGCTTAAAGAATTTACATACGAAGGCGAAGGTTGGGGCCTCACAAATGATGGCAAACAACTCATTATGAGTAATGGAAGCAGCAGCATCTTTTTTAGAAACCCAGAAAATTTTGCTGTAACAAAAACATTAACAGTTTCAAATAATTATGGTCCGCTTTCAAACATTAATGAACTTGAATTAGTAAATTGTTTTTTATACGCCAATTTATGGACGACTAAGAAAATTGTAAAAATTGATACATCATCAGGTAAAGTAATTGCCGAAGCAAATTTTGATGATTTGCTTACAAAATATGCATCTGATATTAATACAGAAAAAGTGGATGTATTCAATGGAATAGCCTATGACCCTGTTGGAAAAAGATTTTTTATTACAGGCAAATATTATCCCAAAGTTTTTGAAGTGAAATTCAATTAGGCTTCATTTCTAAATACTACTACCCCATCAAATACATCTACCAAAACAGGTTTTGTTTTATCAATTGTTCCTGCCAATATTTTTTTACTCAAACCATTTACAATTTCTTTTTGAATCAATCTTTTTAAAGGTCTTGCACCAAACTGAACATCGTATCCATTTTCACTTAAAAAATCCAATAAGTAATCACTGAATTTTAATCTGATGCCATTGGTTGCAACTAGTTGTTGTAATGATTTCAATTGAATTGTTATGATCCCTTTGATTTGTTTATTCAATAAAGGTTGAAACATAATTACTTCATCTACCCTGTTTAAAAACTCAGGACGAATTGTTTGTTTCAACAATGCCATTACTTCAACTTGTGATTTAGAAACAGCTTCATCAATATTATTTTCATCAACTCCTTCAAAAGCCTCTTGAATTAAATGACTTCCAATATTGCTTGTCATGATGATGATGGTGTTTTTGAAGTTCACAATTCTACCTTTATTATCCGTTAATCTACCATCATCCAACACTTGTAATAATATATTCCAAACATCGGGATGTGCTTTTTCAATTTCGTCTAAAAGCACCACACTGTATGGTTTTCGGCGAACTGCTTCTGTTAATTGCCCACCTTCTTCATAGCCTACATAACCCGGAGGTGCACCAATCAATCTGCTTACAGTATGTTTCTCCTGGTATTCACTCATATCAATCCTAGTCATCATACTTTCATCATCAAATAAATATTCTGCCAATGCCTTTGCCAATTCAGTTTTACCAACACCAGTTGTCCCTAAAAATATAAAACTGCCTATTGGTTTTTTAGGATCTTGCAAACCTGCACGACTTCTGCGAATAGCATCTGAAACAGCAATGATTGCTTCATCCTGACCAACAACTCTGTTGTGTAATTCTTCTTCTAAATTCAATAATTTTTCACGCTCACTTTGTACCATTTTCTGCACCGGAATTCCTGTTGCTTTTGCAACTGCTTCTGCAATATCATCAGCATCCACTTCTTCTTTCAATAATCTTTTTTCACTTAATAAAGAAAGATCAACACTCAATGCATCAATTAACTTTTCATCTTCTTTAATTCTTCCGTAACGTATTTCAGCAACCTTTCCAAAGTCGCCATCACGTTCTGCACGTTCTGCTGCTAATTTCAAACTTTCAATATCGGCTTTGGCATTCTGAATTTTTTCAACAATATCTTTTTCCTGTTTCCATTTTGCTTTAAGTGTATCACGTTCTACACTCATCACTGAGATTTCTCTCGACAAATCCTTCAGTTTTTCTTCGTCATTTTCTCTTTTAATTGCTTCTCTTTCAATTTCTAATTGTCTGATTTGTCGTTCTAATTTATCCAATTCTTCGGGCATAGAATTCATCTCTAACCTAAGCTTCGCAGCACTTTCATCAATTAAATCAATTGCTTTATCCGGTAAAAACCGATCCGTGATATAACGATTGGATAATTCGACAGCAGCAATAATTGCTTCATCTTTAATACGTACATGGTGATGCGTTTCGTATTTATCTTTTATCCCACGAAGAATAGAAACAGCATCTTCAATATTTGGTTCATCGATAATTACTTTTTGAAAACGGCGTTCCAATGCTTTGTCTTTCTCAAAATATTTTTGATACTCATTTAATGTAGTTGCGCCAATTGCTCTCAACTCTCCACGAGCTAGTGCAGGCTTTAAAATATTGGCAGCATCCATTGCACCTTCACCGCCACCTGCACCAATTAGGGTATGTATTTCATCGATAAACATTAAAATTTCTCCCTCACTTTCTGCCACTTCCTTCACAACCCCTTTTAATCTTTCTTCAAACTCTCCTTTGTATTTTGCACCCGCAATCAACAAGCCCATATCCAAAGCAAAAATTATTTTACTCTTTAAATTTTCAGGCACATCACCATTTACAATTCGCATTGCCAAACCTTCTGCTATGGCTGTTTTACCAACACCTGGTTCGCCTACTAAGATTGGATTGTTTTTACTTCTTCTTGATAATATATGAAGTGTTCTTCGTATCTCTTCATCTCTGCCAATTACAGGATCTAATTTGCCTGTGCTTGCCATTTCATTTAAGTTCTTTGCGTACTTCTGCAAATTGTTGTATTGGCTGCTTTGTGTAGCACTTTTCACGGTGCTTCCTTTACGCAAATCTTTTATTGCAGCAACCAACCCTTTTTCTGTAAGACCGGCATCTTTCAATGTTTTACTGACTTCATCATTTATGGCAAGTAGGCCGATTAATAAATGTTCAACACTTATAAATTCATCTCCAAATTGTTTGATAGCAGCATTTGATTTTAGCAAACAATTATTGAGATCTCTACCCAATGCCTGTGCCGGTTCGCCGCCTGATGTTTTGGGTAATCGCTGAATAGATTCATCCAATTTTGTTTCAACAAAACCAATATTTACATTGTTCTTTTTTAATAAATATTCTACAGAACTATCCTTATCAGATAACATTGCTTTGAGCAAATGATTGGTTTCAATATTTGGATTGGAATTATTAAAAGCAATTTGCTGAGCTGCTTGTATCGTTTCCTGCGCTTTGATGGTGTAGTTGTTCAAATTCATAACTATCTTTTTTTATCTTAAATATCAATTTTTTTAGTGTTATTGTTTGTATTATAAAACATATTATTCCCTAATCTGTATCATACTAATTTATCAGCAACATTAAACGTAAATTGCAAACTCTAATCCAATAAAAAATTTACGCAATGATGTCAGAAAAAAATATTTCAATCTGCTGTAAAGTCAGTTACACATTGGTTTTCATGCTACTATTTCAGTTTTCAAATGCACAATATAATTTTAAGGAGTTGGATGCTAAATTAGAAACATATAAAAAAGAACTGGGTAATAGTGTTGTGGCAATGATATATAAAGACGGAAAAATTATTTATACAAAAAAGATTGGAGAATTTGACGAAAAAACACAAGCACCAATTGCAAGTGCAAGTAAATGGCTGACTGCTG
This sequence comes from Chitinophagaceae bacterium, assembly GCA_947488765.1. Lineage (GTDB taxonomy): Bacteria > Bacteroidota > Bacteroidia > Chitinophagales > Chitinophagaceae > UBA1930. Next base: position 74,604 of record CANLAE010000002.1, read on the forward strand.
CATTGGTAATGCAATTTATAGATGAAGGCAAACTTTCGTTAGATACAAAAATTGCCGACTATCTTCCTATATATGCAAAGTACAGCAAAAAGTATATAACCATCCGTCATTGCTTGGCGCATTTAACTGGCATTGAAAATAAAAAAGGATTGGCAGCAATTTTAGAGGGAGGCAAATTTGAAACACTTGATGAAGAAGTTAATGATTATGCTAAAAAAGAAATCAGGGCTAACGCAGGAACCGATTTTTATTATGGTTCTATTGGATTGAATATTGCAGCAAGGGTAGTTGAAATAATTGCCAAAAAGAATTTTGAACAGTTGATGAATGTAAAATTGTTGAGACCATTAAACATGCGAAATACCAATTTCACTCCATTAAATAATAGATGCGTAAACCCTAGTGGTGGAGCAGTTAGTACAGCTGCCGATTACACCAATTTCTTAAGTATGATTTTAAACAAAGGCATGTTCAATGGCAAACGAATTTTAAGTGAGGCAAGTATTGAAATGATGCAAACACCACAAATGACTAGCAACATGATTGCATTTACACCGGCTGCTGCAACAGGCTTTGATTATGGTTTAGGCGAATGGATTCAGGAAAAAGATGCCAATGGAAAAACTACTGTAGTGAGTTCTCCAGGATTATTTGGCACATGGCCTCTTGTAGATATTTGCAGAGGTTATTGTTGTATATTTTTTGTAAAAAACAATTTGGGTGAAGTGAAATCTAAATTGTATTTGGATTTGAAAGCTACGATTGACAATGAAATTGCATCAACTTGTAAATAATTGATTGAAAGGTGCAATCTTTTTAAACATGATTTTATTATCAGTTTAAAAATTAAATAATTTTTTACAAAAATCTCACTTCATCTTTGCAGTACAATCAGCAAATAAAACGTATGCGGTCAATTTTTATTTCGATCAGTTTTTGTGTAATTACATTATCAGCAATTGCTCAAAATACATCAAAGAAAGAGCACTTCTTCAAAGGCATGTATATTCAATGGGGTTATAATACAGAATGGTATACGAAGAGCAACATTCATTTTACCATGAGCAATGGGAATGATTTTATTTTACATGATGTAGCAGCGCATGATGCAACTGATTTTGATGCGATATATAAAAAGCCATTAGATATTAGTATTCCACAATACAACTATAGATTTGGCTTTTATTTAAATAAAGAAAAAACAAGAGCACTGGAAATTAATTTTGACCACGCAAAATATATTGTTACTGATTTTCAGAAAGTATTGGTAACCGGCATTATTGATGGCAAACAAGTGAACGGAGATAGTATTTTAAACCCAAAAACTTTTTTACATTTTGAACATACCGATGGTGCTAACTGGCTTCATTTTAATTATGTGCAACAACAAACATTAGCACATACAGCAGGCTCAAAAAGAAAGCTGTTAACCTGGCTTTGGAAAGCTGGTGCGGGAATTAATATTCCAAGAACTGATTTTACCTGGAGAGGAGACCAATTAAACAATAATTTTCACATTGCAGGCTACAATATCAGTGCTGAAAGTGGTTTCAGGCTATATCCTAGCAAAAATTTTTTTATTGAAACAACAGGAAAAACCGGATATGTACGTTATGTAAATGCATTGGCTAATACCACAACCTCAAACGGAAATAGAGCGAAACATGGCTTCGGATATTTTGAATTGATTGCAACATTTGGATTTGATATCAATTTTTAAGTTTGTAAAAATCAAAACATGTACGAACACAAGAAACAGCCATTAGCTCCTAAAGAGGTTTATTACAAGCGTGTATTAAGAAATATGTTTTACATGACTTTGTTGTTGATATGTTGTTTGTCGATTGGAATTATAGGATACCATTACTCCTCAGATATTGCATGGATAGACAGCTTACACAATGCAAGTATGATATTGAGTGGTATGGGGCCTGTGGTTGAAATGAAAACTAATTCAGGAAAATTATTTAGCAGTTTTTATGCATTGTTCAGCGGTGTTGCATTTATCACCAATATTGGATTATTGCTCACACCAATTGTACATCGTTTTTTTCATAAGATGCACATGGAAGAATAACTAAATTGAAAATCATAGACCATACTTCAAATCATAGTAAAATTATAAAAAAAACAGCTCAACATTTTGGGTTTGATTTCTGTGGTATTGCCAAGGCAGAAATTTTAACTGAGGATGCAAAACGATTGGAAAACTGGCTTAGCAAAAACATGCATGGCAGTATGCAGTACATGGAAAATCATTTTGACTTAAGAATTGATCCCCGAAAATTAGTGCCCGATGCAAAGTCTGTTATCACACTAATGAAAAATTATTATCCTGCTGCCAATCAAGAAACCAATACTCCAAAAATTACCAAATATGCTTATGGCAAAGATTATCACGAAATAATCAGAGAACAATTGAAAGAATTTTTATTTGAATTAAATACACAAATCGGTGCAATTCATGGAAGAGGATTTGTTGACTCTGCCCCTGTTTTAGAAAGAGCATGGGCAGTAAAAAGTGGTTTGGGTTGGGTTGGGAAAAATGGGAATTTAATAACTAAACAAAGCGGCTCATTTTATTTTATTGCAACATTGATTGTTGATATTGAATTGGCTTATGATGATGTTTTTGTAAAAGATTATTGTGGCAGTTGCACCCGTTGTATTACAAGTTGCCCAACCGAAGCAATCTTACCTGATAAAGTGATTGATGGCAGCAAATGTATTTCTTATTACACTATTGAATTGAAAGATGCAATCATACCGCATGAGATGCAAGGCAAATTTGATAATTGGATGTTTGGCTGTGATGTTTGTCAGGATGTTTGTCCATGGAACAGATTCAGCAAGCCAACCAATGAAATTAATTTTTCGCCAATCCCCGAAATATTAAATCTCACAACGCAAGAATGGCAAGATATGGGTGAAGCTACATTCAAAGAAATATTTAAAGACTCCCCGCTAAAAAGAACAAAGTGGAAAGGAATACAAAGGAATTTGAATTTTATAAATAAAATAGGATAAATAATTGCTGTTAGTATTTAGCTTTTGGGGAAACAAACTGTTTGTTATTTTAAATCATCTCATTTCGATTCTATATAGTTCCTGATATAGTAGATTTTGCTTTTACTTCAGAGTGATATATCAAAATCATATTTGATTAGCCCGGAAACTAATTTTTCAAAATAACGTTTCTTTTTAGCATTAAATTTGAAAGAAACCACAAACCGACTTTATTCAAAAAGTTGGGTAATAAATCATCAGCAACTATTTTATTGTTTTTTTATGTTGACAATTTTTGTAAAAACTTGTAAATGGGGTAATGTTAAGATAGATATACCAATGAATATATTTGAAATGATAAGATCTTTATCATGAAATCTAGAGGTAAAGATTATAAACAACACGATTCCTGTCCAAGCCAAAACCGTATAAGGAACAGCTTTTTTTATTAATTCTAACCATCCTTCGTATGTATTACCAAATTCCAGCTGATTTCTTATCAGGTTAAATGAAATTAAAGAATGCCAACAGCCAAAATAAAAAGCAAAACTTAAATAAAAAGGCAACAAATAAATAACAACAATCAACATAACCGATTGAAAAGCAAATGAATATACTTTTTTTTGATTGTACCCAACTTTTGGTAATAAAAATACTAAAAATGAAAGATATACCAACAAAGCACAAGCACTTGGCAATGCAATGCTGTTTCCAATCTTCAACCAAAGCGCTTGATTGATAAAATTGGGAAGCAGAACAGCTAAAACAGGAGCTGCATACTCAATATGACTTGCTATAATGAATACTATGAGCAAAAGACCAAAAAACGAGTACAGCCATCTGTCAAGATATTTTTTTTGATGTATTTGCCAGTCAATTTCTCCAAAGTGATAAGCTGTTAAACCAATAAAAAGAATAAAAGCGAAAGAAGGAAAGAAATACCAAAGTATTCCATATGCCAACATATTTATCAAATATTTAAAAATAAAATTTAATTTGAAAATCAATTTATTAGAAGATTTTACTACCTTTTTTTCAATAAAAAAATCTAATGATCCATGTGGCACTCCTGTTATTGCAAGCACAGCAAAGAAGGCAACCATTTGTATTTGCTCTGGTATAGAAATAACTTTAGCAACCACCACTAAAAGCATGCCTGCAATTAATAATCGTTTTCTAATTGGCTCAAGAATTATCATTATTTAGATTTTAGAATCGCTTTTAAAAATGGCATTTTAGGAAGGCCTAAAAAAATAATACATTCCTCCAGTAGAGTTGTTTTTTCATCTAAAAACTTCAAAATAGTTATAATTTTATTATTTTTAAACAAATAAAAAAATATATTATTCATTGTAAATGACTCATAATCAATAATATGCAAAAATAATTTATCATAAAATAGAAAACGAGGTTTTGATCTTCGCAATGGAATTTTTTTCTTAAGCTTTACAGCATTAATGATTTCTTCGGTGTGTTGTATGATACGTGAGAATGAATAACCTGTAGATGGCTTTATACATCCTGCTGCTGTCCCGATTGGTATGATTGTATCCGATTGCCAATGAGGCAAATCGACAATATGCATGGGGATTTTACCAACTTCTTTTGCTTTGATTGTAAAACTGCAGCTTAATTTAGCAGAAAGATACTTTGTTATCAATATTTCATAATCAGCTTCTACAATAAGTTGCTTTGAAAAAAAAGTACACTCTACCAATGCCCTTGTTTTACTAAAAGGAAGAATATAAAAGAACTGAATATCTTTTGAATCATTTAGTGAGAAGTCCATAATTGTAGCATTATTTATATCAAAAGATGGATAATCTACTTCGATCTCCCATCCCAAAAAATGCTGCCATACTTTTGGATAACTATCTGATTTTAAATTATTTACTAGATTTGTATGAAATATATATTCACCGAAATAAATATCATTTGCAGTGATTATTTTATTGATTTTATTGTTGGGAATTATTTCATTTACATGTTGGTAAACTATTTTAATTCTATCATCCTTTTCAAATAGGTTTAAATGATACTGATGAAAATCTAGACTATTGATGTACTGGTATGTTTGAGGATGAATGTCCTCACTTACCTTTAATGATTCTGCCACAAATTCTACGTGACTCCATTCATTACGAACCAAATGGCGATATGGATGATCATTATCATGCCAGAAACACCAAGACTTCTCTTGATGTGCCTTTTCGGCGTCAATAAGTAAAATTGAAGAGACAAGGTCACTCGATTGCTCCAGTAATGCCTTAGCCAATTGCAAACCTGCGCAGCCTGCTCCAATTATAATATACTGAAATTGATTTTGTACCATACTTAAATTAATAATGGGTGCCATAAAAGCACCCATTATAAAAAAATTGTATTTATATTAATTTATTAAGCTGCTTTTCTGCTTAATGAATAGATAACTAGACCGAAGCCAATTTTATTCACGGCATCGCCAATATTGTAAACGATATCCATGTTTAAGCCTAAATCTACGTGCATACCGAATAATCCACCCGGTGTACCTACGATATAGCCTAGAGGATAAATTGCCCAACCTACTAAAACAAACCAACCTAAACTACGGTTAGCAGCTGCTACAGCAGGACTTGCAGACTGAGCAAGTTTAGCAACATCACCAAACCAAACTAAGTAAACAATGTAGAAATAAGCAATACCTGAAGCTAGACCCCACTGCCAACTGTGTGCAGTATCTACCGCTTCACCGAAATAGCCTGTAACCAACATAATTACAGAAGCAAAAATTAACTTCCACAATAATGAAGCATTACTGCCCACTTTTTTGGTGATTAAATAAAATTCAACACACATCAAAGGCACTGTTAATAACCAGTCTACATAACGGAAGAAAACTGGAGATTCTCCTGTTTCTAAGTTATAGCCTCTCATGTAATAATAGTGAACTGCAGCAATAAAAGTAATTAAGCCGGACACCAATACGGATGTACGCCATTCTTTACTTGTATTATTTAGTTCAAGAAAGAAAAAAGCAGCAGCAGCCATCATAGCCATTGTGCCTACAAAAAATGTGAATGCCACATAGTTTGTGTTGGAGATCGCTTTAAATGAAGCGTCTAAAAGGAAGAGGTTCATATGGATTGGTTTTGGTTAAACTTATTAATTAAGAAAACTACAATTTACTAGCCTTCTTATTTTGCAATCATCGTGTGCTAATATATAAATTGTTAAAATACAAAACAACAATCTTTTAAAAATTGTTTGAAAAGTTTAGGGCAATGTTGATAAATAGTTTACAACTCTAAACAAATTTTAAAATATCTCATGCATAAAAAGTGGATCCAAAAGAAGACAAAAAAATGTAAAAATGGATAGATAAATAATATAAAAACCAATATTTTTAAATTATTTTAAGCCTTTGAATCAATTCCCATTGCTGGGTAATGGTTTGTTTTAGAAAATTAATTTCGCTTTTCTGCTGCTCAAGTAATTTTTCGGCAAAGCTTTCATTAGAACAATGAGTATCAGTGGGAGATTCTTTTAATTTCAAGACTTCATCTTCAAGTTTCTCTAATTCTTCTGTGGTGATATGAAGCACTTCAGCAATTTCTTTGAAAGTGTATTTATTAATTACGCCGGTTCGTTCAAAGTAGGAAACCAACGATCTTGTTTTGCCTACAGCTTCGGCTAATTGCTCCTGCGTCATTCCCCTAAAACCTCTGAATCTTTTAATTTTATTTCCAATGTGTTCGTTGCTCTTTTTCATTTTTTTGCAAATTTAATTTCTGATAAGATTGACTTTTTTCCAAATAAGTCAAATTTGATACCAATTTGCAAAAAGCAGGTTTTAATAAAATGCTAAAAATAACTAGTGGGAAATTAGTTAAAATTGTACAACTAAAATATAAAAAAATCCTATTAAAACAGAATTAACCTAATTCAATTAAATTAAAATCAATAGATTATAAATTTTATCACAAATAATAAATTAAGATTTGAACTACTTGATGAATTAATAAAATTCAATACCTTATTGACAAGGGTTACTCAAAAACTTTATAGCCGCTTTATTATAATCACTGAAAAACTGGTGATCGGATGAAGTGCAACTTAATTGCTCATCAACCACGGCAACTTGATCGGTTGTTAAAGATGATAAAACAGGAAACTTTTGTGAGGATGCGGAAACAGCGGTCCAAACTGTAGAAGCATAACCTTTTAAATAATTGGTTGGACTGAGTAAGTTATTATTCTTTAATTCATTAAAAATCTGAGTTGATAAAGTAGTGCTGATTAAACTATTTCTTGCGAATCGCATTGAATAAACGGGAGAAGATAAATTTAGATTAGAATAACTGCAAACTCCCCTATTATATAATGATTGAGCATTTGCAACTGCGTTAGTGTTACCTGATTGTCCCATTACACTATTATTATCCCAACGAGCAAGGCTAAATAAAAGAGGTGTAGTGGTTGTAGTTAATACCCCAGTAGTTGCTCCTCCAGAAGCACAATAAGCAACTGAAGCTTTTAATTTAAAATAAGATCCAAAAGCAATTGAACAACTTCCTCCATTGCTTTGACCTATGCAATAACGAGACGCCGACCTATTGGTATATCCTCTTGTATAAAATGTATCTGTTATTGCTTTCAAATTGGCAAAATCAATATTAGAAACACTATCTAAAGTGCTAGAATTCCACCTTAATGACCCATCGCCATTGGTATCAAAATTTAAGGTAACTTCCTCTGCCTCGGTTACAATAACTGCAAAACCTGCAGCAGCCAAGTCTTTTATCAATGCATTATTCTCACAATTTTTTGTCCAATAATTTGCAGAACCATTTGAACCATGAAATAAATAAACAATGCCTTTGTGATTTTGAGGGAAAACATAATACACGTTTTTCAAATTTGTTTTGCCCTTGATTTTTTCGTACTGTACTGTTGCGATAAATATTTTAAAATTTGCTGTGAGATTTATATTTTTTGAAGGCATAATAAACCAAGAATGCCATTCGTTTTTTCCGTTTAGGATTGAACTGTCACCAGACCAGTAGTCAAAAGTTTCGTTTGTTGCAGTTGCACGACTCCAGATATGAACGGTGTCACCAGCTTTGAAATTTGCTGCACCATATCCGTTTGAAACTGATACCCTAAAGCTATCTGCAACAGGAGCAGGAATAATATCTTCAGATTTTGTTTTACATGAAAACATAACTGATTGTATGAGTGTTACATACATTATAAAATATAGCAATCGCTTCATACAGTTTTGTTTTAAAATTCGTTTTGCTTTTAATTTTTAAAGGAAATTTAAATAATTCTCTTTCTTGAATCTTTTAAACACTTGTTTCGGCTAATTCCAAAACAGCATACCACTCACTTTCTGTAACGGGCTGAACAGATAATCTACCCAAACGAACCAAAGCCATATCAGCCAACCCTTTCTGTTCTTTAATTTGCTTAAGTGTTACAGACTTTTTTAATTTTTTGTATGGCTTTAGGTCAACCGCAACCCAGGCTTCCTCTGTGGTTGTTGGGTCCTGATAATGTTCTTTAATTACTTTTGCAATGCCCACAATTTCCATGCCTTCGTTACTGTGATACCAAAAAACCAAATCACCTTTTTGCATGGATTTGAGATTATTTCGAGCACCATAATTACGTACGCCATCCCAAAATGTTTGTTTATCTTTTTCAAACTGTTCCCAGCTGTATTTAAATGGTTCAGATTTTACTAGCCAATAAGCCATTGTGAAATATTTAAGCAGTTACATTATTTATTTACCATCCACTTGCCAAAATATCTGCTAAGTGAATCACTTTTAAATTTTTTTGTTGGTGTTGAATACAACCATCAACATGCATTAAGCAGCTCATATCCGTACTGATTAAATATTCTGCACCGGTGTTCGTTGCATTGTCAATTTTTTGATCAGCCATTGCAATACTGATGGCATCAAATTTAACAGCAAACGTTCCACCAAAACCACAACAAGTTTCAACATCATTCATTTCAATTAACTCCAACCCTTTTACGTTTCTGAGTAATTTACGAGGTTCTTCTTTCAAATTACATTCTCGCAGTGCGGCACAACTGTCATGATAAGTTGCTTTTCCTACAAACTCTGCTCCCAAATCTTCTACTTTTAGTACGTTGACTAAAAAATCGCTGAACTCAAATGTGCGTTCAGACAAGGATTTTACTTGTTGTTGCTGGGCAGAATTTTCAAATAATTTTCCATAATAATTTCTTACAAAACCAACGCAGCTTGCACTTGGCGCTACTACATAATCGGCTCCACTAAAATCATTGATAAATTTCTTACAAACATCTTTTGCTTCGCCCCAAAAACCTGCATTGAAAGCGGGTTGACCGCAACAAGTTTGATTGGTATTGTAATAAACTGTACACCCTGCTTTCTCCAATACCTTAACCATATTAAATGCAATATTGGGATAAAGTTGGTCTATAAAACAAGGTATAAAAATTTGTACATTCATTTTTTAATATTAAAAAGCAATTGTATTTTGAAAGCAATAAAGAATTTAGAAATTAGTAATAAAAAAAGACTATCTCAACTTTCTGTTTAAAGCAATCATTTTCATTGCTGCAATTGCAGCTTCTTTTCCTTTGTGCCCATGTTTTCCACCTATTCTTTCGTTTAGCTGTTGTTCATTGAGAACAGTCAATACACCAAAAATTACAGGTACATCCAAAGAAAGATTCAACTGCAAAACACCGTCTGTTACTAGTTTACATACATAATCAAAATGTGGCGTATCTCCTTGCACAACTGCTCCTAAAGTAATGTAAGCATCTGGCATTTGGGCTGAGAATGCAAAATGTTGTTTTACTGCAAATGGAATTTCAACTGCACCGGGAACAACAATCGTTGCATATTTGACCTGATGTTGTTTTAAAATTTTTTTGGCGCCGGATTCTAATTTGTTTACAACAGCTTCATTCCATTCTGTTTTTACTATAACCACAAAGGCATCCTTTATTTCAGGGATGCCTTTGTATAATGTTGTATTGCCTTTAGTAGCCATAATTAGTTAATGCTAAAATCGTTTTTTTCATTGCTTAACTTGTAAATATATTTATCTACTTGATAGCCTTTATCGGTATTAGGATATTTTGCTTTAATTTTTTTGTACAACTCCAATGCTTCTTTTGGCTTGCTCATTGTTTCTAATAAAGCGGCTGCTAAAAACAAATTTTCAGCAGAATTGAATTCGTCTTTTTCAAATAAAGTACCTGCTTTTGTATAGTAAGAAACAGCTTCCTCTTTTTTTCCACTTTCAGAACATGCATGTCCTAAAGCTGTGTAAGCGGCCATTTGTACTTGCTTGGCATCTGTACTAAATTCTTTCAAATATTTAATAGCATTTGTGAAATCCTTCATTTTCAAATAGCTGATACCTGCATAATAATTTGCAAGGTTGGCAGCCTTTGTACCGCTATAAGTTTTGATAATGTACAATGCACCCTTTGCACCACTTACATTATCTCCGTTAATCACTAAATTAGAAGAATCTTTAGAAAATAATTCTTGTAATTTATAGATAGCTTCAGCAGCTTTATCTTCTTTGGGTTTTACTACGTATTGATTGTAAGCAAACCAACCGCCTACCAATAAAGCACTTAATGTAATTAAAATGGTGAAAGGTTTTTGTATTTTTTTCCAAATACTTTGTGCTTCCAGCATCAAAACTTTTTCTACTTGTTGTTCGCTCATTATCTATGGTTTTAAATTAAATTTCAAACGTTATTAATCAACTATAAATGGATAGTTTTCATCTAAATATACATCTTTCAATACTTCACTATCATCGGGCCAAGGACTCTCTTCTGCGAATGTTACACTATCATCTACCACTTTTGAGATTTTTGCATCAATTGCATCCAAATCTTCTTGTGTAGCAAAATTGTTTTCTAATATAGTATTTGCAACTTGTGTAAGCGGGTCTTTTGCTTTGTATTCATCTACCTCTTCTTTTGTGCGATATTTTTGAGGATCACTTACCGAGTGTCCTTTATATCTGTAAGTCTTTATTTCTAATAATGTTGGGCCACCTGCTTCTCTGGCACGTTTTACGGCCCTAGCAATACCTTCATGCACAGCTTCAGGAGACATACCATCAATTTGATCGGCAGGCATATCATATCCATCAGCCAATTTATAAATATCAACTACATTACTGGTTCTTTCTATGGAAGTACCCATTGCGTAATTGTTATTTTCACAAATAAAAACGACAGGTAATTTCCAGAGCATTGCCATATTAAATGCTTCATGCAACATTCCTTGTCGTGCAGCACCATCACCAAAAAATGATAATACTACATTATCAGTACCTCTATATTGTTCTGCAAATGCAAGTCCTGCACCTGTACCAATTTGTGCTCCAACAATTCCGTGTCCTCCAAAAAACCGATTTTTAACATCGAAGAAGTGCATACTTCCACCTTTTCCTTTGGCACAACCTGTTGCCTTACCGTATAATTCAGCCATACAAGCATTGGGGGAAGTTCCTTTTGCCAATGCTAGTCCGTGATCTCTATATGCTGTAATAAAAATATCTTCCGGTTTTGTTGCTGTCATACATCCGGCAGCAATTGCTTCCTGACCAATATACGCATGAAAAAATCCACGTATTTTACCAGCCATTTTATACATCTCTTCAGACTTCAATTCAAACTGACGAATCAGTTGCATCATCTCATACCAATACAGATAGGTTTCTTTAGTATATTTTGTTGCCACTTATTAAAAATTTTGAGTGGCAAATATAGGAGTTAGTAACAAAAAATTTGCATTGAATTAGAAAGAATAACTAAGTTATTTAAGTTGAATTGTTGATAACTATACTAAACTCAAAAAATGATTTTGAAAATTTAGTTTCAACAAGATTTTTTTTAACCAAAAAATAAATAGCAAAGCGATACAGAAGTAATAATTCCAACCAAATCTGCAAGCAACATTGTACCAATTGAATATCGTGTATTTTTTATACCCACTGCACCAAAATAAACTGCAACTACATAAAAAGTAGTATCGCTGCTGCCTTGTAAAATACATGCCAATCTTCCGGCAAATGAATCCACACCATAAGTACGCATGGTATCAAACATCATTCCTCTTGCGCCGCTGCCACTCAACGGTTTCATTAACGCAGTTGGAATCCCGTCTACAAAACGAGTGTCCAAACCAATCGTTCCAAATGCATAACGTAACCCTTGCAACAACACTTCAAAACTGCCACTTGTACGTAACATACTGATGGCTACAAGTATTCCAACAACGTAAGGAATAATTTTAATGCTCGTTTCAAATCCGCTTTTTGCACCCTGTACAAAAGCATCAAAAATGTCTATTTTTTTATACAAAGCTCCTAATACTATCATTATGATAATCAATAAGATAAGTCCGTTACTTAATAAACCTGAAAAGGTTTGCATTGCCGTACTAGATAATCCCGTTAAATACCAAACAAGTAGCCCAATTAATGCGGAAGCCCCTCCTACCCAAGCCAAAATTACAGGTTGAAACAAATTGATTTTTTGGCGTACTGCAACAATACACATTGCAGCAATTGTGGCTGCGAAAGTTGCAATCATACACGGAATAAATATATCGGTTGGGCTGCCGGCTTTCACAGAAGCCCTTGCAGCAATAATGGTAACCGGAACAAGTGTTAACCCGGATGCATGCAAACACAAGAACATTATTTGTGCATTGGAAGCTTTGGTTTTATCAGGATTAATTTCCTGTAAACTTTCCATTGCTTTGATGCCAAATGGAGTAGCCGCATTATCAAGGTTTAATAAATTGGCAGAAAAATTCATAATCATATGTCCCATTGCCGGATGATTCTTTGGCAACTCTGGGAATAGTTTTGAAAAGAACGGTCCTACCATTTTTGCAAGAAAACGAATTCCACCTGCTTTTTCGGCTATACTCATTAAGCCCATAAACAAAGCCATAATACCAATTAAGCCCAAACAAATTTCAACAGCATTTTTACAAGTAGTAATAATTCCATCCGCAATTTGTTCTTTGTAAGTAATGTATTTGCCATCTGCCGATTTGCTAAATTTAATTTCTCCACTTTTATACGTTCCATTTGCAGCTATTGCCATTACTGCTTCTTTGGGCATTGAAATACTGTCAATAAACTGTGTATTGGAAGTATCACCTTGTTTTCCTACAACCATTTTGGAATAAATTCCTGTGTTTCCATCGGCAAAAAACAACTTAGAAGTTGCAACTAAAATTGCGATTAAAATAAATGCAGACCATATTCTACTTAATGCCATAAGTTAATTTTAAAAATACAAAATAACAAATTTCAAATTCTGTCGCCCAATTTCTTTTACAATGTTACATTTGCACGCAAATAAATTGTTCCCTAACGTACAAAATGTACAAGTGTGCGACGCAACAACAGCAAATCGGAGTTTCAAATGCCTGTTACCAAAATTGCGTTTTACAATTATACATTTTTGTATTGTAAAAATATTATTGAAATATGTCTTTAAAAGCCGGAATTGTTGGATTACCAAATGTTGGTAAAAGTACTTTGTTTAATGCAGTAAGTATCAGTGCAAAAGCACAGGCAAGTAACTATCGTTTTTGCACTATAGAACCCAATACAGGCTTGGTTGACGTACCTGATGAAAGGTTGCAGCAATTATCTGCTTTGGTAAATCCACAAAGGATTGTGCCAACGCAATTGGAGATTGTTGATATTGCCGGTTTGGTAAAAGGTGCAAGCAAAGGCGAAGGTTTGGGTAATAAATTTTTGGCCAACATTAGAGAAGTAGATGCAATTATACATGTGATTAGATGTTTTGAAGATGAAAATGTATTGCGTGATGAAGGTGCGATAAACCCGATGGGTGATAAAGCAATTATTGATACTGAATTGCAGTTGAAAGATTTGGAAAGTGTGGAAAGAAAATTACAGCGTACCGAAAAAATGGCGAAAACTGATCCTAAAGCCAAAGTGGAATTAGAAATATTGATGCGTTGCAAAACCCATTTGGATAATGGAGAAAACATACGCAGCTTGGGTTTGAGCAAAGAAGAGCAATTGGCTGTTGCCGATTTATTTTTATTGACCGAAAAAAGTGTATTGTACGTTGCCAATGTTGATGAAGCAAGTATGCATACGGGTAATAAATTTTCGGAAGCATTGAAAAGTGGTGTACAAGGCGAAGGTGCTGAAGTGATTGTAATGTGTAATAATATTGAAGCACAAATTGCTGAAATGGAAGCCGAAGAAGACAAGCAAATGTTTATGGAGGAATACAACATGAAAGAGCCTGCTTTGAATAGATTAATACAAACAGCTTACAGATTGTTGAACCTTGATACTTACTTTACAGCAGGCGTGCAAGAAGTAAGAGCATGGACTATTCACAAAGGTTGGAAAGCACCGCAAGCGGCAAGTGTAATACATACCGATTTTGAAAAAGGATTTATTAAAGCAGAAGTAATTGCTTTTATAGATTTTATAAAATATGGTAGCGAAGCTGCTTGCAGAGACAATGGCAAACTTCGTATTGAAGGCAAAGAATATTTAGTGCAAGATGGAGATGTGATGCATTTTAGGTTTAATGTTTAGGGGGCTGTAAGTTGTAGGAGGTAAGTTGTAAGTAGTAGGTTTTATGTAATCATTTATTGAGACTTCACTTAAAATATTTAAGTACAAAAATTTTAAAAAATTTGTACCTTGTTTCAACCAATGCGTTTTTATCTTGTTGTTAATTTTATTAAATAATTTTAATCATGGCACATCCTTCATTTGAATTAATTACCGCTTTAAAAGAAACAGCAAACAGGCTTCGTAATGGTGCATTTTATGCATGGGGAAATCATGGTGGTTGCAACTGCGGCAATCTGGTGCAAGTTGTGACTGATTTATCAAAAGAAGAAATATTACAATACGCTCATACTGGTATTGGCGAATGGACTGAACTCGCCGAAGAATACTGTGGCGTAACAAATGCTCCAATAAGTTTATTACTAAAAAAATTACAAGATATTGGCTTAACCCCTACTGATATTCATCATTTAGAATATTTGGATGATAAAACTGTATTACAAAATTTGCCAAACGGTTTCAGGTGGCTAAAAAGAAATGTTCGTGAAGATGTTATAGTATATTTTGAAACTTATGCCAACATTTTAGAAGAAGCATTTCTGGCAACAATTGAAATACCTGAGGAGGCATTTTTAATTCGTGAAAAATTAAAAATGGAATTGGTGTAATAAAATTGCTTTTATTCTTTTTCAATCATTTTCAAACATACCGGAGAACCCACTTTTATTTCAACACCCGTTTGTTGCAACAATCCTTTTGCGATATCTCTTTTAAACAAAACGACGTTATCAGAGTTTTGATTAGCAACCAATAGAAACTGATTGGAAGGATCTATGGTAAAGTTTCTTGGAGTTTTTCCGTAGGTTGATTGCAGTGCAATAAAATGAAGTAATCCTTTTTCATCAATACTATAAATTGTAATGTTGTTGTAGCTGCCTCTGTTGGTAGCATACAAAAATTTACCATCATTTGAAACATGAATATCGGCGCTGCCTTTATCAGTTTTTAAAGTAGTATCAGTACTAATTTTTTGTACCAACGTAGCTCTATTTTTAATGTAAGTATAGGCTAAAAATGACCACTCAACTCTTGAATAACGTACATCATTTTTTTAGATGTGCCAAATGCGACATGTCTTGGCCCACTGCCCGGTATTACTGAAATATCTTTTGTAGAATCAATTAATAAGGGTTGATATTTTGAGTTAGATGAAAATTCAAATTGACTAATTTTATCAGTGCCCAAATTTGTTGTGATTAGAAATTTTTCATCAGGGCTAAATACTGCTGTATGCATGTGCGAAGCTTCTTGTCTTTCTTTTACAATGCTACTCCCCTTTTGTTGAATTAATTGACGGATGGTATCAATGCTACCATCTTTAAGAATTGGTAATACAGACAACGAACCCGCAGTATAATTTGCTGTAAACAACCAACGATTTTTTTTATCTGTATTGATGTAACAAGGACCTTCGGCATTTACTAACTGTGAATTAACAAAACGCAATGTGCCATTTGTTGCATTGAATGAAAAAGCACTAACACCATTGGGTTTTATTGCAGCATTTTGATTAACAGCATAGACGAATTTTTTATTATTACTGATAGATAAATAAGAAGAATTTTCGCAAGCAACTTTGCTGATGAATTTTACAGACCCATCATTTGGATTAAATTCATACACAGAAATACCATCGCCGTTTCCTCTCGGTGGAGTATAAGTTCCAACAAACAAATAACTTGATTTTAGTTGTGCAAATGCAGAAATAGCGATAATTGAAAAAAAGATAGAGATCAGTAATTTCATAAAAAACAGTATTGTTAAAAGTAAATCAGTTCACAAATAAAAAACAATTTTCTTTGCAATATGGTTAAAGATAAAAAACAAGCTGCATTAGGTTTCATATTTATCACATTATTAGTTGACATTATAGGTTTTGGATTAATAATTCCGGTAATGCCAAGGTTAATAGCACAACTAGAAAATTGTACCATTAGTCAGGCATCGATTTATGGTGGGTATTTGTTATTTGCTTATGCAATCATGCAATTTTTGTGTGCTCCAATATTGGGGAATTTAAGTGACAGATTTGGTAGAAGACCCATACTATTATTCTCACTTTTTGGATTTGGTTTGGATTACTTATTAACCGGATTTGCGCCAAGTATTGAGTGGCTATTTGTTGGCAGGCTTGTTGCGGGAATTACCGGTGCTAGCTTTTCCACTGCCTCTGCATACATAGCAGATGTAAGTACTCCAGAGAAAAAGGCACAAAATTTTGGGATGATTGGTGTTGCATTTGGAGTTGGATTTATTATTGGACCTGCATTAGGAGGTTTCCTTGGAAAAATTGGATTAAGAGTTCCATTTTATGCTGCAGCCGGATTGGCATTATGCAATTGGTTGTATGGTTATTTTATTTTACCAGAATCTTTAAGTAAAGAAAACAGAAGACCATTTAGTTGGAGAAAAGCAAATCCAATTGGTTCATTAAAAATGTTACAAAAATTTCCTGTAATACTTGGATTGGTAGCATCTATTGGATTGTTATATATCGCTGCTCATGCAGTGCAAACTACATGGGGTTATTATACCATGGAAAAATTTAAATGGGATGAAGCTATGATTGGTATCTCTTTAGCAATAGTAGGTTTGGCTGTAGCAATAATACAAGGAGGTTTGGTGAGAGTAGCAATACCAAAATTAGGGCAAGAAAGAAGTGTATATGTTGGCTTAGGTTTTTATACACTTGGATTTATTTTATTTGCCTTGGCCTCTAAAACATGGATGATGTTTGCGTTTACAGGAGTATATACTTTAGGAGGATTGGCAGGTCCTGCATTACAAGGAATAATTTCCAATCATGTTCCTAAAAATGAGCAAGGAGAATTGCAGGGAGCATTAACAAGTTTAATGAGTGCAAGCTCTATAGTAGGTCCTTTAATTATGACCAATATTTTTGCTTACTTTACATCAGCCAATGCACCTTTTTATTTTCCAGCAGCTCCTATGGCATTGGGTGCAACGCTGACTTTTATAGCAACATTACTTGCTTATAAAAATTTACAAATAGAAATTAAACGTAAGAAAAATTTGCAATAAAATATTTGGTACAAAAATCTGATTATTAGAAAGTATTTCTAGGGCACCAATCTCCATATTTGTTATTAAGCAAAAAGCCAATAACAAATTCATGTGTTCCCCTACTTACCGTATTTAAACGAGAAGTTGTAAAGTCATATGAATAACCAATGTTTAAAGTATTACTAATATTTACTCCTAACATAGCAGCAACTCCATCTTGGTATCTGTAGGAAGCTCCTGCCCAAATAATATCCTGATATTGAAATTTTGCATTGAAATCAATTCCCAATGGCAATGGACTCACGTAACGTAACATAGTAGAAGGTAAAAAGGAAATATCTTCACTAACAAAAAATTTGTAGCCTGCACTTAAAAAAATATGTGGCACTAGCTTTCCTGTTTCTAAAGCAACATAGTTATTATTGTATGTAATTTTTTGAGGTACAATTTGTTGAGCTGCCAATCCTACAAAGTAATCACTGCTATACAACCACAAACCTGCGCTTATATCAGGACGCATATTATTCAAATAGGTACTACTTGCAACAGCAGGATCTTGTGTACCTCCTGCAAATTGTAATTTCGCAGCATCCAATCTTGTGTTGCTAATACCTGCGCTAATACCTGCGCTTAATGCAGTTTTAGGACCTATACCAATATGGTAGGCATATGTACCTGTTGCAATTGTTGTGTTTAAAGGGCCTGTAACATCATTCATAATTGTTACCCCAAAACCCCCATGATTTTCAGGTGCTGTATATTCCTGTACATATGATCTTCCTCTTGGATTTTCACCTGTTGCATGGAAGCTTGTTGGATTGATTCTATCATTATTTGTTTTTGTGGTAGGTGCATGCATTGTAAAATAAGTAGTAACGGGAGCACCCTCTAATCCAACCCACTGAGCACGATGACTTATTTTGACGTCTGTGTAATTTTCTATTCCAGCCACAGCAGGATTTACTATAAAATTATTTAATATATACTGCGTATAATATGGTCTTTGTTGGGCTACAACAGTTAATGATGCAACAACAAAAAAGCTAACTAAAAATATTTTGTTTTTCATACTTCTCAAAAATAAAGGAAAGATTAGATAAAATTAAAGAAATTAAAGCCTTTAAAGAATTTTTCTTGTGTTGGTTAATTTTATTTAATAATTGTTACTGAACCACTAATTACATTTCGTCCATTTTTAGGATTAATAATATAATAGTAAGTCCCTACAGGCAAAGGATTTCCATTGAATTTTCCATCCCATTGTTTTGCATAATTTATTGATGAGTAAAGCAATCTACCTCCTCTATCAAAAACATCAATTGTTGCTCCGGGATAACTTTCTAAATATTGAATCTCCCATACATCATGGATTCCATCACCATTTGGAGAAAACACATTTGGAATAGTAGGCGCCAATAAAACTTTAATAAAAATTGTATCAGTTATACTACAACCTCCAATTCCTGTGAGCTTGGCTATATAAGTAATATCTTTAATTGGTGTTGATCTTGGAACTGAAAGTGTATCTGAATTGAGATAAGTATTTGGAGTCCATAAAAAACTTGGATTAGTCGCAAAATAGCTTTTCGGATTTATTAAAACACTTCCTCCTTCCAGTACAAATAAATCCGGACCTAAATCTAATTTAGGGTATGGATGAACTGTCATTATTTTTGGCAAAGTATCACTTACACAACCTTGTGAATTATAAATAAACAATTTCACTGTAAAGTTTCCTGTATCTGTATATTTTCTGAAAGGATTTTGCAAAGTTGAAGATGTGTTGTCTCCAAACACCCAATTCCATTGAGTTACAGCACTTGTTTTACCATCACTTTTATCTGAAAAAAACAAAGTATCCCCTATACAAATTTCATTATTTGAAGGTAGCACAGTAAAGTCTGCCTTTGGTTGAGGGTATACTTTATCAAACATTTTAGTCAACGAATCAACACAACCGTCTTTGCTAGTTACAATGAGTTTTACCGGATAGCCTCCAAGTGGTGCCAACGCAGAATACTGATGTGTAGGATTTGGCAAAGTAGATGGTGTAAGATCATTAGGGTCACCAAAATTCCAAAGTCTGCTGAATAACGCTTGTGAATTATCTGGTATTGTTGTTAAATCATTGAACGTACCTCTACCATCCGGCAAACAAATATCAGGTAATGAAAAATTAACAACCGGTAAATAATTTACCTTGATTGGTATTACTTTTATTGGACTTATACAACCACTATCTGTTATAACTTTCAGAGAAATATTATAATTCGTTAGTGTTCCCGATGTATATGTTTTTGTAAATGGATTGGCATTATTTCTTATTAAAGTAGTTGCATCACCAAAATCATATTGCCAAGTAACAATATTGCTAAAATTAGCCAGACAAGAATCAGTTATCGTAATTGGATTTTTTTCGCAAATTGGTGAACTGAAACCAAAGTTTGCAGTTGGCGATGGCCAAACTGTTATGTTTCTTGTTGTGCTATCCTGACAACCTTTATTTGTTGTATAAACATATTTGATTGGGAATGTTCCCACACCAGCAATTGAAGGACTAAACAAACCTGTATTGCTGACTCCACTACCATAATAAGCAAATGCAGGAGAACCTCCTATTACCCCTCCTAATTCACTTGCCTGAGTTATTTGTCTTGGACTTGCATCAAAACAAATACCAGGTAACGTAAGGAATTGTGCCTTGGGACTTGCATTAACTGTGATTGTTTTTATTTTAATATCAGCACAAGTTCCACCAGAATATGATACAAACTTTATGGTATAAGTTTTTGTGGCTGGTTGTTGAAAATCTGTATAAAGATGATTGTAAATTTCAGCAACATTTGGGGTATCATCAATTACTTTTTGAGTTGGATTATTTAAATAATCCCAATAGATTTCAACTTTCGTTAACCAACCGAAATCAACAGTGCTTATATTTTGGATATTTACAGGTGTATTGCTACACAAGCCTGTTGGATTTAGTACATCAAAATCAGATTTGGGTATAGAACCATTTACAGTAAATGAACTTGTGAGAGAATCTGTACAACCAGCACCAGATGTAACTATTAGTTTTACCTGATAATTATCTGATTTGTTGTATTTGGTACTTCCATTTTTTATAGTTGATGTTGCAGGTGTAGGTCCTGGTATAACTCCAGTTAAATTAAAAGTCCATTTATACACAAATGAAGATTGAGTTCCATCTGCAATTTTAGTAGTATCATTAAATACTGCTGCAGCATCAGCCAAACAAACTTCAGGAATAGTATAACCAACTTGCGGTAAAGGATTGATAAGAATAATTTTATTCATTGTATCACTCTTACATCCTTTATCAGTTTGTACCATATGTTTTACAGTATAGTTGCCCCAACTTGAATAAGTTTGATTAAATACATTTGAGTTGGTAAAATTATTTACAGTTGTATTTCCCATATCCCAGTACCAACGAACAATATTTCCAACATTAGGAACTGATTGTGTTGTAAAAGCAACACCATTTTTTTCACATAATGGATTTGAATAAATAAAAGATGCGGTTGGTAATGGATTAATTACTATTGACTTTGTTGCAGTATCACTAAAACAACCTTTATCTGTTTTGTAATAAAATTTAACGGTATAGTTTCCTGCAGTTCCATATCTATAGTTATAAGATTGTAGTGTATCAACATAACTTCCACCACCTAAAGCATTTCTATTCCAATACCAATTTGTAATAGTATTACCAACTCCCATACCTGTACTGATGTCTGTAAAGTTGGTGCTATCTCTTAAACACGTTTCTACTGTAACATTTATTGTTGCCGGGGGTGCAGGATAAATGGTACTTAATACTTTACTTGAATCCTTAATACACCCATATTGAGAAATTGCTTTAAGATTTACAGTAAATGGTCCGGTTGAAGTGTAATTATGTAATGGATTTGAAATTGTAGTTGTTGGGGTTGCATCTCCAAAATTCCAAACATATGTTACGTTAGCTATTGTTCCATCAGCAATAGTAGTTAAGTTATTGAATTGAGCTGTTCCTGTTGGCAAACAAACAATTGGTAAGCTAAAATTTGGAACAGGATTTTGACGCACTACAAATGTTTTTGGCACTAAAGAACTTTTACATCCAGTATTGCTCTGAGTCATTAATGTTACAGTATATGTTCCAGCTGTATTGTAAGTATGGTTGTAATTTAACGGCATTGAAGTTAAAGTATCTTTTGTGCCATCTCCAAAATCCCAATACCACTTTACGATACTTCCAACAGCAATTGTTGTACTATCTGTAAATAAAATAGATTTACTGGCACAAGTTGTATCACTAATTCCAAATTTTGTTACAGGATCACTACTGATTGAAATGTTTTTTGTAGTATCGCTAATACATCCAATATCCGAAAAAGAAGTCAGCTTTACAGGATAGGTTCCTGTGCCTGCTGTTAAATATTTTTTTACAGGATTTTTTACGCTGTCTATTGTAGCATCTCCAAACTCCCATTTCCATTTTACAGTAGGTCTGCCTAAACCATTTGTGGCATCAAGAAATTTTAAACTATCTGATAAACAACCATTATGCGTGTAGGTGAAATCTGAAATTGGCTTATCAAAAACTTGAATATCATAATTAATTTCTTGTACACCGCTGCAACCATCAGGAGTTGGATTATTTGCAAAAACTTTTATGGGATACGTTCCAGTTGCACTAAAAGAATAGAATTGTGGTAACTTATACACATATAATGTTCTGCCATCAATTACAAAACTACTATCGGCGACTGGAGAAGAATTAATAACATTGGTATTAGGAGATAAATTGGCATTGTTATTAAAATTCCATTCTAAAGATATTGGCTGGTAAGGCAATGTTATTGAAAACTTAAATGGTGTTCCTTTACAAGTAGAAGGAAAATTTACAGTGGCATATTGGTTTTGTAAAGTAACATATTGGTATAAATCCAAAACATTGCTACCAGCTGAATAGCCATAACTTTCAGCACTGCCAAATCCACATGCAATTGCATTAAATCCTGAATCACAAGTAACTGTATGCCCTTGTGATGCTATTTGAATTCTTGCATAAGCATAGGTGGGGTCTTGTGTAACTGGCGAAAACCTTGATGCATAAGATATACCATCAATTTTAAAGGTATTTATCGCACCGGGCGTATTCTTTAGAAAAACGTTTAAAAAATGTATTGTAATTGCAGTACCCGTGCTTGGTTGCATCGAATTTAATGTTACCTTATTTAAATTTTGTTCAATAGAGTTTAGGTAAAACATTTCTGGATCTCCAAGACCTGTATTTCCGCAATTTTGAGCTGTAGTTCCACCAGATGTAGTGAAATATTGGGCAACCATTATTCCTTTATCAGATTCAATCAAATTGGTTGTACTATTACTAAATTGATAATAAAAGTTATTGGTAAAACTGGAAGATGGAATAATAGCACCATTTAGCTTAACAATAGATGTTGGATCGGGTCTAATAATTCTATAAAAATTTGTTTGAAAATTTGTCCCGTTATTTGTTGATGGAACCGTAATATACTTTTTACCCCAAGAAGAATTTGGATATACTTGTTGGTATAAATTGTCAGAAGATTGAGCAGCAGTTGTACAACCAATGGATATTTTACCACTTCCCGAAAAAACACCAATTCTTTTACAACCACTTGAACCTGTACTAATAGATTTGATTTTTGAACCCGTTAAATCAGATATGGACAAAAGTTGATAAATCTGTCCCTTATTTAAGGTAACTGTAAAAGGTACATTCGCTGCCTTTCCTCCTTTTGAGGCTTGGCTAGGTGTTATTTCAACAGTTGTGGCATCTTCAGTTGCAACAACCGCAAAATATGAATAAGAGTTTCCTTCGTTGGATACCTGTGTATAATTTATTGAATAGTATTCTCTACCCAATACATTAGTTGGTAAACATAAAGTAGCTCCAGAAATGGCATTTACATAAATAAAGCTGTACACAACCACAGGGCTATTAGCTATTACATGAATTCCATGATTGTATTGTCCTTCATCTAGTAGAGCAGCAGTTCTAGGAATATCTACTGTTGTAATTTGATTAGCAGTAACAGAATATGCTTGACTAAATGAAATGCTTGGAATTTCAACCAATCCAGTTGTTGAAACATCGGAGGTTATATAAATCTGCATTTTTTCAGCCGCAGCAGTATTACTAAACATTCTAACATGGTTACCATAAGCGACCCAAAAATCTTTTCCTTTATTAGAAAAATCTTGAGCAAATGATTTTGAAATTCCATAACTCAAAACAAGCAACAAAAACAACTTTTTCATGCAAGGGGTTTTAACTAAATGTAGGACGCAATTTAATAAACATTCCTATAATTCAAACAATCATTTTTATCAAGTAATAATTTAAAAAATCTAGCCACATTCAAATAGAGAATTTTACAAAAAATCATTAATACTCACTTTTCCATTTTATTTTTTTGGCTATAAACTTTCCACCTACTATTTTTGCCACCCAATTAAAGGATTGGTCTATAGTATAAGGGTAGTACAACTGATTTTGGTTCAGTATGTCTTGGTTCGAATCCAGGTAGACCAACAAAACCTTTTAGCCACACAATTTGTGTGGCTTTTTTTATTCTTTTACTTACAACAAAATTGTTTCTGCACCTTTGCATAGCACATAACTAGATTTCTCCCCATGAAAAAACTATTCTTTTTAGTAGTTTCATATTTATGTACCTACCAAATCGCTACTTGTCAAACCCCAATAAATATGGGCAGCCAGCCTAATTTTTCTTACACTGAAAACTTTAGTGAAATCAATAATTGGGTGTTTAATTCAGCTCCTGCCAACGGAATTTTTACTGCTGGTATAGGTGCATCAGCCTGGAAAGGAAATGAGGTTAACGCTATTGGAAGTGTTCCATCAGCATTAAAAATTGTTACTGCCTCTACTTTTTTTCAAACGCCTCCATCGGGGAGTTTTGGTTATAGTAGCGGAGTTTATAAAGGCAACCAAAGTTTAATATTATTATCATCCGGTACTACTGATAATAATAATTCTGTAAGTATGGATTTTTTCTTAGACTTCACTGGAGTTAATGCAGGAAACCTAAGCTTTGACTGGACTTCACTCAATAATTCAACAGGAAATAGGAATGGTTCTTTAAGGGTTTATGCCTCAGTTGATGGAACTACATTTACAGAAATTACCGGTGCACAGGTATTAAATTTTACCAATAACCTTGCAACCGGTGGAAGTATAGTAAATGTGGCTTTGCCATCTACATTTAATAATTCAGCAACTGCAAGGCTGCGATTTTATTATCATAATGGAGTTGGTGGTACATCAGGTAGCAGACCAAGATTAAATTTAGATAATGTAAAAGTTTCTGCATTTCCTACTACACCATGTATTGCTCCAACAACTCAAGCTACAAATTTTATCGCTAATACAGTAATTAATAATTCCATCACATTTTCTTTTACTCCTGCTAATCCTGCTCCTCAAAACTATTTAATAGTAATGAGTAACAATAATACACTTAGTAGCAATCCTGTTAATAATGTTACATATTCTATTGGAGATAATTTAGGCGATGGCAATGTAATAAGTATGGGAAGTTCAACAACTATTTCTGCATCTGGATTAAATCCATCTACTACTTATTACTTCTTTGTTTTCAGCATGAACAACCTTTGTACTGGAGGACCACTTTATTTGACAACCGATCCACTAAAAGGAAATGCTACTACACTTGCAGGTGCGTTACCATGTGCTACACCTGCAGCACAACCCACCGCTTTGGTTTTTAATGCTATTACAACAAATAGTATCTCCGGAAGTTTTACTGCTGCTGCTGGAACAGATGAGTATATTGTTATCAAAACTACCACATCTTCATTTACTGGCACATTAACCAATGGCACTAATTATAATGTAGGAAATACAGTTGGCAATGGAACAGTGGTAAGCAAATCTGCAGCTACAACTTTTACCAACAACTCATTGGCAAGTGGGACTTCTTACTACTATTTTGTGTTTAGCATTAACAGTCAAAACTGCACAGGAGCTCCTGTTTACAATACTTCCGGCCCATTGGTGAATCATGCAAGTACAACTGGATTACCTGCATGTATTACTCCAACTAACCAACCTTCCAATTTGAATTTAGTTGCTTCCAATAATACTGTAAATGGTTTTTATAATGCCTCAACTACAGCAGATAATTATTTGGTATTAAGAAGTACTTCAGCAACTTTAACAGCATTGCCGGTTACTGGTACAATCTATACTGTTGGTAACAATTTAGGCAATGCATTAATCATTCAAAAAGATGCCAATTTATCCTTTATAGATATTGGGCTTTCGCCAAGTACTGCTTACTATTATTTTGTATTTGCAAACAATATTAATTGTGTAGGAACTAATCCAACATATCTAACACTAAACCCTTTATCATCTAGTGTTACAACAAGTGCAGTTGCAGTAAATAATTATTATTATGGAAATCTACATGCACATTCTTCTTACTCAGATGGCAATCAAGACAATGGCGCATCAACCCCGGCTGATAATTATGCTTATGCAAAAAATAGTTTGTGCATGGATTTTTTAGGCATCTCCGACCACAACCATGCAACAGCAGGAATGAACATCAACAACTGGCAACCGGGTATCGCTCAAGCTACAGCAGCTACTACAAGTAATTTCCTTGCATTGTATGGAATGGAATGGGGAGTTATCAGCAATGGGGGGCATGTTTTAATTTATGGAACCAATCAGTTAATTGGCTGGGAAACCAATAACTACAATACTTACGTTCCTAAAAGTGATTACATAGGTACATTGCAAACCACAGGTGTGAATGGTCTTTTTAGAACATTAAATAACTTGGGTAATAATTGTTTTGCAACATTTGCACACCCAGGTTATTCTGATTATAACAATCTGGGAAATTCACCTCTGAATCCAATAGCTGATAGTGTTGTTGTGGGCACTGCAATAGCAAGCGGTATTGCTTTCAGCACAAATACTACCTACTCTGACCCACCAAGTGCTTACGGATATATTGATTATTATACAAGAATGTTAAGTAAAGGATATCATATTGGACCATTGATGGACCACGATACACACAACACAAACTTTGGCAGAAGCAGTAATAATAGGTTGGTAGTAATAATGCCTTCACTTACAAGTGCAAATTTTTATACTGCCATGAGAGGAAGAAATTTTTATGCAACAGAAGATTGCGATACAAGAATTTCTTTTACCCTTAACAATCAAATCATGGGTAGTAATTTTTCTGGGAATACTAGCCCTGCTATTAATGTATATGCCACAGACCCTACAAATCCCTCACTTATCCCAACTATCAAATTAATGTTTGGCATTGCCGGAAGTAATATTTTACCAGTACAAATTACCAGCATTAATGCAAGTACATTATCTTATACTGATTATAGTCTTGCAAATAATGTAAATGGATATTATTATGTAGATGTTACAATTGGAGGCAATAGATCCATCTCTTCACCAATTTGGTACAAAAAAAATACTACAGTACCTGTAAACTTGATAAACTTTTCAGCATCTCTGCAAAGTAATAAAGATGTTGCAATTCAATGGACAACAACGCAGGAAATAAATTGTAAATCATACGAGTTACAACGTGCTGAAGATGGTGTAAACTTTACTACTCTATTTGTTGAAAATGCAAAAAACACAAATGGCTACAACTATTATAATTACAGGGATTTACATGCTTTTAATGGAATTAATTATTACAGATTAAAACAAACAGATGTCGATAATAAAATAACATTCAGTAAAGTAGTTGCCATCAATATCAGCAAAAGCTCCATCAATTCTGTACAGGTTTACCCCAACCCTATTCGTGATTATTTAACACTTAATATTCATTCAAATACCACAGAAAAAGCAAGTATTGCTATAACAGACATGTTGGGAAAAGTAGAACTGATTCAGGAAATTAATTTAGTAAAGGGAAATCAAATTTCTTCAATTAATACAACCGGATTAAGCAAAGGAAATCACCTGATTACTTTGAGATGGAAACAAGAGCCTATCAGTATTCAATGTATGAAATACTAAAAAAGTCTCGGTAAATTATTACCGAGACTTTTTTAGTACTATAACAATAATGGACATTAAAGTTTAAAAACCCGAAGTGTGCGACGCCGAGAAAGTTGAATAACGATTTACTGCTCGGCTCAAAAAAATAATTAATCCAGCTTTAGTTTTTGAATGAAAGCAATTGCTTTCACCATATCGTTATGCAATATCCTATCTGCATTGTTAAAGCTAATTTCTTTTCTGAAATCAGTAATAATTTTTTCGAGTACGGGTGAGGTTTGCAATGGTCTTCTAAACTCCAATGCTTGTGCTGCTGTGAGTAATTCTATTGCCAAAACTTTTTCTACATTGTTTATTACACGCAAACATTTGGTAGCGGCATTTGCGCCCATACTTACATGGTCTTCTTGGTTGTTGCTAGATGAAATACTATCAACACTTGCGGGTGTGCAAAGTTGTTTGTTTTCGCTTACTATTCCGGCAGCGGTATATTGAGGAATCATGAAGCCGGAATGCAGTCCGGGATTGGAAACTAGGAATAATGGCAAGCCTCTTTGTCCGCTGATAAGCTGATACGTTCTGCGTTCGCTGATGTTGGCAATTTCACTCATGGCAATGCTTAAAAAATCAAGGTGCAATGCAAGTGGTTGACCGTGAAAATTCCCTCCGCTAATGATTAAATCTTCGTCAGGAAAAATATTGGGATTATCGGTAACAGCATTAATTTCTGTAAGAAAAACTTGCAGCACATTTTCGAAAACATCTTTGGTAGCACCATGTACTTGCGGTACACATCTAAAACTATATGGATCTTGTATTTGCTGCTTTTTATTGGCAGCAATGGTACTTTGTGCAAGGTAACTTCTGATTGTAGCTGCTGTAGCTATCTGTCCTTTATGAGGCCGTACACGATGAATGGCTTCGTGCAAGGGTTGTGAGCCACAATCAAAGGCATCAAAACTGATTGCAGCAATAGCATCGGCAAGTTTTAATAATTGTTCTGATTTATGCAGGCAATACATTCCGTATGAAGTCATGAATTGAGTGCCATTGATTAATGCTAGTCCTTCTTTGCTTTGCAAAGCAATCGTATTTATTTTTCCTTGCTGCACCAATTGCTTAGCTTCAATTTTTATTCCGTTTTCATACACTTCACCCAAACCAATTAATGGCAAACATAAATGCGACAATGGCGATAAATCTCCACTTGCACCTAAAGAACCTTGAGTGTAAACTACAGGCAATACATTTTGATTGCACAAGTTTTTCAAAGCATGAACAGTTGCCAATTGAACACCGCTATGGCCATAGCTAAGACTTTTAATTTTTAGCATCAGCATCAAGCGAACAATCACAGCCGGAACTTCTTCTCCTAAGCCACAAGCATGACTCATTAATAAGTTATATTGTAGTTGTTCTATTTGAGATTTATCTATTTGTACATTTTGCAAAAAGCCAAAACCTGTGTTGATACCATAAAATAATGAATCATCTTCAATTATTTTTTTATCAAGAAAATTGCGGCATTTAACAATACGTTGTTCCGCATCCTCAGCAATAGCAATGGTTACAGGGTTATTGATAAAATTTTTTACTTCCTCGAAAGAGAGTAAATCATGGTGAATTTGAAGTGTATTATTTTGCATATGCGACAGCAATTTACTTAAAAGCGCAAAGTAATTTTTTTTATGGAAGAAATTAATTAAAGCCGGATGTTTGTTTAAGAATAGAAATTTCTTTTTATTTGCACTCCGAAAGGATTTTTAGTCCTAGGATGGTTCGGTAGCTCAGCTGGATAGAGCGTCATCCTTCTAAGATGAGGGCCATTGGTTCGAATCCAATCCGAATCACTTTAATAAAAAGACCTCGCAAATTAAATTTGCGAGGTCTTTTTATTTTGCAGCAAATTATAATTTTAGTAAAGAAGTAATACGCTATAGCGTGAGACGATTATTTTTCTGAATCAAAGGTTGCTTTACCACAACGTAACCAATCCAGATACTTCTGCACATCGGGAGTATAGCCAACAGGGTTTGTCAATAATCTTTCCGATGTATCAATTACCACATAAAGTGGTTGTGATTGTTTTTGAAAATTTTCTGTTTCAAAAGTTGCCCATTGATCGCCAATTGTTACAATTTCTTTTGATCCTTGTTTTGTATTGTATGTAAATCTTTTTTCTACAGGCAATCTTTCTTTATCATCAACATACAAAGAAACTAAAATGAAATTTTCTTTAATGTAGTCAAATACATCTTGTTGTGACCAAACATTTTCTTCCATCTTTCTGCAATTCACACAAGCCCATCCTGTAAAGTCAATTAGTAATGGTTTATTTTGTGCCTTTGCAAGTTGTAATGCCTTTTTGTAATCATTAATTACATTGGCTTCCAAGCCTTTTCCTTTTACATTTTCTTTACCATAAATACTATTGCTCAATGGTGGCGGAAACCCACTTACCCATTTAAGATTTGCATACTTTGAATTTGATACACCCGGAATTAAGTAAAGTGTAAAACACAAAGTAATGATAGCAAAAACCTTTCTTAACATTGGAATTTTCATTCCTTTACGATCTTCTGAAAACCTAATTATTCCAAATAAATAAAGTGTTAATGCTGCACTGATTATTATCCAGATTGCAAAAAATATTTCCCTTTTTAAAATTCCCCAATGCATTACCAAATCTGCATTTGATAAGAATTTCAATGCCAAAGCTAACTCTGCAAATGCCAGTACTTTTTTTACTGTACCCAACCATCCTCCACTTTTTGGTAATGTTTGCAACCATCCCGGGAATATTGCAAATAATCCAAACGGAAGTGCCAATGCCAATCCAAAACCTGCCAAGCCACTGGTTAATTGCCATGCCCCACCACCTGCAGTTCCTACTAATAATGTACCAAGTATAGGGCCTGTGCAAGAGAAGGAAACAATTGCTAAAGTGAGAGCCATAAAAAATATCCCACCAATACTACCCAAGCCACTTTTACTGTCTGCACTGCTTGCAATACCTGATGGCAATGTGATTTCAAAAAAGCCAAAGAAAGAAATTGCAAATACTACAAAAACAATAAAGAAAACAATATTCACCCATGCATTGGTAGAAATCTGATTAAAAATTTCGGGCTGAACATTTCCTAAAATATGAAACGGAAGGCTTGCAGCCATATAAATAATGAATATAAAAAAACCGTATAAAAGTCCATTTTTAATCGCTTTCTTTTTATTGTTTGATCGCTTTGTAAAAAAAGAAACTGTTACAGGAATCATTGGAAAAACGCATGGTGTAAGCAATGCAAGCAACCCTCCTAAAAACCCGAGAAAGAATGTAATCAGTAAACTATTATTCTTTGTTGATTTATCGCCACAATCACTTAGTGGATGATTGACATCAATACTTGCAATTTTAATTTGATTATCAGAAGCAACAATTCCTCCATCAAGTTTCACCTGAAATAAATAAGCATCTTGCTTGAAATCATTATCCTTTGCTAGGAAAGCTTCAATTGTTCCGGATATGCTATTAGGTACTGTACCTGAAATTTTTACTTGTTGTTTTAATTGTAGAGAACCTGTATAGATATTTACAATTTGATTATCAAACAGCGCATCTTTTAAGTTTAGTGCAGGCTTATTAAAACTAAGTTGGTTGATAAGTGAATCATTCTCAAAATCAGTAATGATTTTGATATTGGATAAACCTTCAATCTTTGGATTATCTCCATAAACATGCCAACCTTGTGGTATCTCGGTGGTGGCAGTAATTT
Source organism: Chitinophagaceae bacterium (assembly GCA_947488765.1). GTDB lineage: Bacteria > Bacteroidota > Bacteroidia > Chitinophagales > Chitinophagaceae > UBA1930. The sequence continues at coordinate 106,158 of CANLAE010000002.1, forward strand.
GATAAAGTTGATTTCCAATTTTATCGTATACTACATTCCATTTTAGGAAAGATTCATTTTGAGCAAAAGAAAAAAGACTAAGAAAGATTAAGAAAGACAGAATAAAAATTCTTTTCATGTTGGCATTATTGCAGCGTTAATTCGAAATTTTGCTTTTTGGGAGGTAAGCATTCTTTATCGTCACAAACCATGTATTCAATTGTACCACTGATATTTGTTTTTATCCCAGATTTTACTTTTGCTATTTGAATAAACTTTACTGAATTGCTGTAGTACATCACATTTACTCCAAATGTTTTATCAAATATTTTTTGCAATTTACCCACCTCTTGAATTTTTGATTCTAATTTAATTAGTGGATTGGGTTTGAAACTTATCTTAGTAGGAATTGGGCCACCTTTATCTGTATTTTGAGAATAAATATGCCAAGGTGCTTGTACTGTTGATGTGATTACAATTTCGTAAAAACCAACACTTTTTTTCTTTGCTTCGAAATTAAAACTTACAGGATTTTTTGGTTGTGCAAAAGCAAATGAAAAAGAAGTAATCACACAAAGAAAAGAAAATAATTTTTTCATGAAAATAATTTAATTAAGACCTAAAATTTGAAATATTTTTTTGCCATCAATATTCTGAAGTGCAGATGCAGTGGCTCTTTCAGGATGTGGCATCATGCCAAAAATATTTCTATTCTTATTACAAATTCCGGCAATGTTTCTGGTAGCGCCATTCGGATTAAACTCAGGTGCTACTACCCCATTTTTGTTACAATAACGAAAAAGAATTTGATTATTTGATTCCATTTCATCTAATGTGGCATCATTAGCAAAAAATCTGCCTTCACCATGTGCAATCGGAATTTGTAGGGCATCTGATTCATCACTTTTAATGAATACATTTTTACAAATAAATTGTTGATTGGCATTTTGTAGTAATACTCCAGGCAACAACCCACTCTCACATAAAATTTGAAATCCATTACACACGCCCAATACTTTACCACCCTTGTTTGCAAATTCAATTACACTTTGCATCATGGGACTAAATTTTGCAATAGCACCACAACGCAAATAATCTCCAAAAGAAAACCCACCAGGTAAAACAATACAATCATCTGTAGTAAACATGCTCAAATCTTTATCCTTATGCCAAAGCATAATTACTTCTTTTTGTAAGTCATGCAGTAAAGAATCTTGCATGTCTTTATCGCAATTAGACCCTGGAAATACAACAACTCCAAATTTCATATTATTCAATTATTAAACGGTAAAGTTAACAGACAATCGTTAAAACATGTCTTAATTTTTTATCAAAATCCAATTATTGTAAACCAATAATGCAACGGTTAACCAAAACAAAATATTTGGAATTATTAATCTTTTAGGATAGCTATAAGCATTGGCTGCGAATGCTGCTGAAGGAACTAAGCAAAGAATAGCAGTATTTAGATTTGTACCTCTAAAAACAAATGAAACTGGCAACATTAATAATAACAACAACATCATTACACCCCAATTTTTTCGAATTTGAATTACATTTCTGCTGCTGTTTGCCTGATTATAAAATATTCCGAATAGCAAACAAACAAACAAAATTGAAATTGCTAATCCAATACTTAAATTAATATTTCGAATAGGTAAATGGAACTGGAATGAAGGTAAAAAATTAACAAACAAATGCCATTGATCGAATAAAAAAAGATAAGATCCTAAAAAATAAAAGGGCATTAAAATCCCAATTAATAGTATGAACCATTCTGCAATTTTAAATGGTCTTACAATCATTACCGCAAAAATAGTAATCCCTACTAAAATACTCGTGGGATGATACCCTAAAATAGTGATGGCAGTTAAAATACCGATATTAAATAACCAGCTTTTAGGAGAACTAAGATTATACAGCTTAGCCAACAATGAGAAAATCCAAATTACAAAAAAGTTAGCCACTAAAGCTGCGCTGATATTACTCCATTGAGCAAAAAAACCAGAAAACAAAATGTAAGACATAGCAACAGTGTAATTCTGCTGCTGAAACATCTTTAAATTGTTTAAAGTTGCGTTTAATTTAAGCGCTTGAATAAACAAAAGAAACAAGTATATAAATACTAAAATAGTTGCGGGTAAATTACTTAATAGCTTTTGTAGTATTGGACTTATCAAGCCATCATTCGAAACCGTAAGAACCAATGGGGCAGCATAAAACAAATGAAAGTGTACCGCAAATGTTAGTAGCAGTAGAAAAAAAATATTTACAATTGACTTGTCTCTGAAAAAAAATACCACGGTTAATATTTAATTGATATCAATTTTTGCAAAGCAAACATAGTTTCTGAATTGACACGGAACAATTATTTGTCTGAAACCTACTTGTTTAGCATATTTTGGCATAAAATCATAGCCTTTGTCTAAATTTTTAATTGTAGGATTTCTATTGATTTGTCCTTCGGATGTAATACTTTGATTGGTTAATACATTATTTCGTTTTTCTTGCACATTAAAAAAGAAATGTAATAAATCGCCTGTATTAACCATCGTATAACCAATCAGATAATCTGTATTTTCATCATATTGAGATTTGTTGATGATATTTGTCCATTCAACTTTTCCTATTGAGTCATAACTCAATATTGCAATATTTTCTGCATAATATTTTGTTACGTCATTAAAATTTGTAGTTCTACCAAATGGGTATGCCATACTAGATCTGCCAAAATCGCCCACCCATGCATTCGGTGAATAATATCCGCTGCCAATACCAATAGAATTACCTCCCCACGAATCCCATCTGTTGCTATTCATTCCACTTCTGGTAGAGGTATAGCTTGCTTCGGCTGCAATTATAAAGCCGCCATCTTTTTTAAGAATAATGTTGCGTAAAAAGTAATCATTAAAAGCACTTTTTAAGTTGTTATTGCCTTTTGCTTCAGCTCTTAACTCATCAGAAAAGCTAACAATATTCGTTTGTTCTTTTGACTTTGATTGATCCCAATAACAAGCATATAATCCATCTACATTTCCTCTGCGTTGCTTGCTATAGAAAGAAACTATCACAAATCGCTTGTTTATATTATCCATCTTTACATTCAACTCATCCAAAAAAATACCTGGTACTTTTAAATCTGTAAATGATACATTGCTAGCATTTATTTCTTTGCTAAACAAAGTAATTTTTGTTATATTATCATTTTGAGCAGTACCTGCAGCTCGAATAAAAAAAAGTGTTCCTGAATTATCTAATACAAAGTCAACCAGAAAATCATTTCTGTCGGGCATTTGTATTCCAATTTCAGAACGATGTATTAACTGTAAATCTTTGTCAAATAAAGAAGTGGTAACAATATGCTTTTTATCATTTTTATTATTCACTTTAAAACACATTATCTTTTGTTTATCCTCACTAAAGATTACAGAGTAAAATTTATTAGATGCAAAAAAACTAATCTCAGTAGTATCAAGTTGAATTGGATCACTCATTTTTTTTCCTTTCGCATCAAGCTTTACAGCCATACTATAAATAATATTCCGCTTTTGAAATTGATAAAACATGTAACAATAATTGGGGTAGGCTAAGAATTCTGAACTAATAATTTTACCCGGTAAAAAATCTAAAGCATTTTTTTCAATAAGTTTCATTTGAGCATCATATACTGCTATCGAATGCATATCACCTCTTTGATTTTTATAAATCAAACAATTATTATTTAATTTACCAATAATCATGAAATTGTTGGAAATATTATCATCCCTATCAGGTTCTGAATAAATTACTTTTTGAGCTGTTGCCAAAAAGGAGAAGCCAATTAATAAAATTATAATTAAGAATAGTTTTTGTGTACGCAACATTTTTTAATTTTTATTGATTCAAATGTACAAATTGAATGTGAAGCGATAACTAACAATTGTTGGTATTTATTAAATAAACCATTTGACTGGTATCGTTAAAATTTCAGTCAATAACTTTATAAAATTAAAACAAAGAAAGCATTTTACTTCTACATTTGTTCTCTCATTAAAACACAATCCATCCAGTGGGCAAAAATTTAAATAGAGTTTCAGCTGCAGGCTTATTAATTGCATTGGGAATTATTTATGGTGATATCGGCACTTCACCTTTGTACGTTTTAAAAGCAATTGTTGACGACAAGCCCATTACAGATTTGCTAATTATTGGCTCACTAAGTTGTATTATCTGGACACTTACTTTGCAAACCACAGTAAAATATGTGATACTTACTCTAAAGGCTGACAATAGAGGGGAAGGTGGAATTTTTAGTTTGTATGCACTAGTCCGCAGAAGAAAAAAATGGCTTGTAATTCCTGCTATGATTGGAGGTGCGGCTTTATTAGCTGATGGAATTATTACTCCTCCAATTTCTGTAACTTCTGCTATTGAAGGGTTAAGACAATTACCTGCATTTGCCAAAATACAACAAAGTACAATTGTAATTATTGTTATTGGAATTATCAGTGTTTTATTCTTTTTACAACAATTTGGAACTACTACAATTGGGAAATTATTTGGACCAATTATGGGTATTTGGTTTACAATGTTGGCAGTATTAGGAATTGCACATTTAACAGATGATTTATCTATTTTCAAAGCATTAAGTCCGCATTATGCAATACAGTTACTAACCCAATACCCAAAAGGTTTTTGGTTGTTGGGTGCTGTATTTTTATGTACTACCGGAGCGGAGGCTTTATATAGTGACTTAGGACATTGTGGAAAGGGAAATATTCGTTATTCATGGATTTTTGTAAAGGTCTGTTTAATACTGAATTACTTAGGACAAGGTGCTTGGATTTTAGCTAATAAAAAAGGAATGGTATTTGATACAACTTACGATTTGGTTTTCAATCCCTTCTTCAACATTATGCCGCATTGGTTTAAATTGATCGGAATTATCATTGCTACAGTAGCTGCTATTATTGCATCACAAGCATTAATCAGTGGTTCATTTACACTCATCTCAGAAGCAATGCGTTTGAATCTTTGGCCCAAAATGAAAGTGAATTATCCTACAGAAGAAAAAGGTCAATTATACATTCCCGGAATTAGTTTGTTGTTATGGCTTGGTTGTTTAGGCATCGTGTTATTTTTTCAGGAATCTTCTAAAATGGAAGCTGCATATGGCTTGGCTATCACCATGTGCATGATTAGTACTAGTATTTTATTTGCAAATTTTTTGGTAAGTCATCGTACACTTCCTTTGTGGATTTATATTTATTTAGCAATTTATTTGGGTATTGAAATTTCATTTTTAATTGCCAATCTTGAAAAATTTCCGCATGGTGGTTATGTTACTTTAGTTGTTGGTGGTGCATTATTTGTGGTGATGTATGTTTGGTTTAGAAGTAGAAAAATTAAAAACAGATACGTTGAATTTGTAAGATTGGAAGATTATATTCCACAAATACAAGAATTAAGCAATGATAAAACTGTTCCAAAATATTCTACTCATTTAGTGTATATGACAAGTGCCAATAACCCAAAAGAGATAGAGCACAAAATCATGTATTCCATCTTAAATAAAAGGCCAAAAAGAGCAGATATTTATTGGTTTGTTCATGTTGATGTACTAGATGACCCTTATACTTGCGAATACTCGGTAGATCATATTATTCCCAACGATATTATCAGAATAGAATTCAGATTAGGATTTAGAGTGGAGCAACGTATCAATGTAATGTTTAAAAAAGTTGTGGCTGATTTAGTAGCAAACCGAGAAGTAAATATTACAAGCCGCTACGACAGTTTGGGTAAAAATAAAGTAGCTGGAGATTTTCAATTTGTAGTATTGGAAAAATATTTAAGTCAGGATAATGAGCTTCCTTTTATAGAAAAAATTATCATGAAATTATATTTCTGGTTGAAAGAAATATCACTGGGAGAAGAACGAGGTTTCGGATTAGATCCAAGCTCTGTTGTTGTTGAAAAATTTCCGCTTATTGTTGCCCCTTTAACAGATTTTAAATTACGAAGAACGTATCATGATGGCAGTGAAGATTAATCGCTTTTATTATACAAATGAATCCTTCTTAAATTGAATAACAGCATCACTCCTATTGAATTATATCACAAACTACTGCAACAAGAAAATTTGTTGCTAATTGATGTTAGAGAAGCATTTGAACATGATGAATTTAATATCGGAGGAACATTAATTCCCCTATCCGAAATCACAAAGCACCTAAACGAAATTTCAACAAATAAGGAAGTAATATTTTATTGCAAAAAGGGCATTAGAAGTAGTATTGCCATTCAAAGATTACAAGAGAAATTTCCATTCACAAATCTTATCAATTTAAAAGGTGGAATAGATGCTTGGAAAAAGGAAATTGTGGTTTAAAATTTCAGATAAATAGGCATAACAGGTTCACTGCTTTTAAATACTCCATAAATAAATACGAATACAAAAAAGATTAGTACAAATACAATCATTGGTTTATTTTGAAGTTTGTCGGTTAAACGCTCTTTATATCTTTCCGGCATAGCATGTAATATATATCCCAGGAAAATCATCATTACTACTTTTTTGTAATTTTCAAAAAATTGTACAACAACCGACCAATCAAATTGAGAAAAAATTTGATGAATCATTTCATTTGCTATTGTCATATTTTCAGCATGAAAAAATATCCAGCAGAAACATACAAAATGAAAAGTAAAAAGCAGAGCAACTGTTTTGTAAATAGCTGAATTGATAATAGCAGCAAATGATGTTGTTTGTTGTTTCCACAATTTATGAATTGCCAATGCTATTCCATGTAAGCCACCCCAAATAATAAAATTATAACTTGCGCCATGCCACAAACCACCAAGCAACATGGTAATCATCAAAAAAACATACGTAAGTAATTTTCCTTTTCTGTTACCACCCATTGGAATGTACAAGTAATCACGCAACCAACTTGAAAGTGAAATATGCCATCGCCTCCAGAACTCACTAATATCAGTACTTTGATAAGGAGATAAGAAGTTTGGAGGAATTGTATATCCCAACCATCTTGCTATACCAATTGCAATTGAACTATAACCGCTAAAGTCACAATAAATCACAATTGCATAAGCATATACAGCCATTAAACACTCTAGTCCTGTATGTTTCAAAGGTGAATCAAAAATGTAGTTTACATAATTAAGTGTGATATAATCCGAGATTATTAGTTTCTTAAATAAACCAGAAACTATCATCACAAACCCAGCAGTAAAATCTTTTGATGAAATAAAATAAGGCTTATTGATTTGTGGTATAAAATCTTTGGCTCTTACAATTGGCCCCATCACAAGTTTTGGAAAGAAAGAAAGAAACAATAGATACTCATTAAACTTTTTTACCGGTATAAATTCACCCCTGTAAACATCAACTGTATAACTGATATTTTCAAACGTATAAAATGAAATACCTACGGGCAATAATATATTTAAAGGATGTAGTGAAATTGAAAAATTATCATTTGTAATATGAATAAAAAAATCAGTGTACTTGAAATAAAACAAAATTCCAAGATTGAAAAAAATACTAATAACCAATAATATCCGCTTCTTGAAAGGAACTGTTTGTTTGTAAATTAAGTTGGATAATACAAAATCAGCAATCGCTGAAACGATTACCAGCACAACAAAAAAACCACTTGCCTTATAAAAAAAGTACAAAGAAAAAAAACAAAAAATAGTAGTACGTGCAGTAATATTTTTTCTGAAAATAAAATATAGTAAAATGAAAAGAAAGAAAAAATAAACAAAGAAACCATTGTTAAATAATAATGGATTACTTGAATCATATAAAAATTGATGCAAAAAAGAATTACAATCAAATGAAGGGAACATACTATTTTTTATGGTTTGCGGTTGTATTGATAATTTTTTGATACTCGTATAAAACAGACTCAAATAAACTTCTTCCAATAATTGCACTACCAAGTGTATTTGGATGCATAAAATCTTTATAAGCCAATGGTGGCTTACTATTCACCCAGTTTACCATACTACCTTCTCCACCAATACTCATAAATGTATTGTAAAATGCGATATCAGTTTCGTATGCAATTTTTTGTTGTAAATAGAGCAATGCATTCATACCTTTTGCTGTTTTATATTCATTACCATACCTGAAAGATCGATCAGCAGTACTCAACAATAAAATATCTACATTACTAAATCCTGCTTTTAGTTTCTGTATAGACTTTTTCATTAGAGTGCTATACCAATCAAAATTTTCATCTGACGCTTTTCCAAAAATATTTACCCCATATTGCAATACAATTAAATCATAGGTATGATTGGCAGTAATTGATTGTAGAAATGTAGTATCCATTTTTACAAAATCAGTTCCTGAATTTCCTCTGAAAGAAAAATTATCTACAATAATGCCTTCAGGTGATTCTAATGAAATACCAAAAACAGGCATCTGATTATTCACTTCTAATTTAATTTTATTCGAAGGGGAAGTTTCTAAAAGCATGCTGTTAAAATTTGTAGCAGCCGAAACTTTTATTTGTTTTCCATTCGCCAAAATATCAGTAGCAAGAGTTTTTCCATATAATAAATACTTCTGTAAAGGGAGATTATTTTTAGCAGTATTATCTGCAATTTCAGTAACAGAATGACCATTTGCAAAAAAACACCTACCTGAAATATATAAGGTAGTTTTATCTGTGTTATTTCTGAAATTAATTTCTTTCCAGTTTTCAGAAGCACTTATCATTGCAGTTGTTCTTCCATTTGCTGCCGGATAACTAATAGGAAGAAAGCCAACTCCATAGCCCCCAAATCGTTGCTGCATCAATGTTCTAAAAGTTTGGGTAATAAGGTCATCTTCTATCATACTATCACCCAAAAATGCTATCCTGATTTTTTTCCGTTTGCCTTTATGAAACTCATCTAACTTTTGTATAAAAATTGGCAAAGCAATTACAGAAGAATCAATTGCATAATTTGTAACCCTGTTTGGTGTTTGGTAAAGTTTAAACTTTTTTTGTATTGAAGATGAATCTACATTTATTTTAGATTCAACAATTGATGACGTATCAATCTGTTGTTTAACTGAATTAATTGATTTTTTTGGTCCACGAAAAATATCAGATACTAAACTGATATTTTTCAGAGGCTCGTATTCTATAGAAAAAAATGTACTTAGCAGTGATAACAAAAAGAGTGAGGAGGTGGTGATGACAACAAACCAAAGGACTCGTTTATGATTATTCATTTAGAATGCGAAATATTATTTGGTTTGTCTAAATTATACTTTTTTATTGCATTCAATATTAATTTTTTCCAAACTTCCGGTTGAGTACTATATCCTGCTTTTGCCATTGCGTTAATCCAAAGTAAAGAAGATTTATTTCCTTTCAATTTTGCATAATATTTTTTTCTACTAACCATCCCACAAAAGTCTTTAAAAGACGCTTCTGCATTCGGATATTGCTTGAACATGGTTTTGATACCATTTGTTTTTAATAAATTATTTTTGCCAACTATTCCAAAATGATTGTTTAACAGCCTACCATTTTTAGTTTGCCCTGCACCCGATTCTACAATGCTGATAGCAGTTATTACACTTGTAGGAATTCCATATTCATCTGAAAGTTGCTCAACTAAATTGTGGTATTTGTTAATATAATCTCTAACTACACCGGCATTAACATTACTAGTAAAAAAGAAAATAAAAAGCAATGGCAGCAGTATTTTCAAATATATTTTTATGCTACATTTCATAATTTATTATTAGGTAAAGCAATCATTATAATTACAAATTAAACCATTAATTTTAAAAATAGTTTATTTTGCTTCCATTATATCAATAAATAATTCTCATGAAATACGTTTTTATCTTCCTTGCTATTATACTTTCAGGTTCTGCTATGTCTCAAACAATCATTCACAGAGACAAAGAAATTGATCAGATGGTTAAAGAAGTAAATAAAGATACTTTAACAAAATATATTGATAAGCTAGTATCTTTTGGAACAAGAAATACATTGAGTACACAGTCCAACAATGCAAGAGGAATAGGAGCTGCAAGGAATTGGGTCTTACAAAAATTTAATGAATACAGCAAACAAAGTAACAACAAACTTTCCGCTTATATTGATACTGTCACCTACCCTGCCGATGGCAAAAGAGTGGACAGAAAAATTATATTAGGCAATGTTGTAGCAATATTAAAAGGAACAGACACAAGCGATAAAAGAATATTTGTTATCAGCGGACATTTAGATGGCATGCGAACTAATGTAATGGATAGTGTTGCAGATGCTCCCGGTGCAAATGATGATGCAAGCGGCTGTGCTGCTGTATTGGAATGTGCCCGAATCATGAGCAAGCATCAGTTTCCTGCAACAATTGTTTTTGTTACTGTTTCCGGCGAAGAGCAAGGATTACTTGGTGCAAATTTCATGGCAGAGAAAGCCAAAAAAGAAAACTGGCAAATTGAAGCGGTATTAAACAATGATATCATGGGCAGTAACAACAGCAATGAAACAAATATTATCGACAATACAAGACTACGGGTGTTTAGTGAAGGTTTATCTGTTAATGATACCGGTAAAGTTGCAATGAATATTAGAAATCTAGGTTTGGAAAATGATGGCAATGCAAGACAATTAGCCAGATACATCAAAGAAGTTGGCGAGCGTTATGTAGAAAATTTAGAAATTGTAATGGTGTACAGAAACGATCGGTTTTTACGAGGCGGAGATCATACACCATACGTGCAGCGAGGATTTGCAGCTGTTCGGTTTACAGAGATGAATGAAAATTATTACCATCAACACCAGGACGTACGTGTAGAAAATAATATTCAATATGGAGATTTGCCCGAATTTATGGACTTTGAATATTTAAGAAAAAATACAGCAGTGAATCTTGCAAATCTTGCAAAAGCACCATCAAAGCCTGAAGAGGTAAAAGTTGAAGTAAAAAAATTAAGCAACAGCACTTCATTGCAATGGAAAGCCCCTAAAACAGGCAAAACAAAAGGCTATTATGTATTAATCAGAGAAACAACAAGTGCTGTTTGGCAAAAGAAATTTTTTACTGAAAACACCGAAATAAAATTACCATTTAGCAAAGACAATTATTTCTTTGCTGTGCAAAGTATTACAGAAAGTGGCAACGAAAGTTTGCCTGTGGTTCCATTACCTGCAAGATAATTTTCAAAATACAATGTAATGAAAAAATTAAAACAAACAATCCTACTCATTTCTATTACTATATTATTTTTTGCATGTAAAAAAAATGATTCAGTAATAACGGGAAACACAGTACCAGAGCTGATTTTAACCGATGTTGCTTATGCATCAATAAGTACACAACAAAAAATGGATGTGTATTTACCAGCAGACAGAAGCACTGCAACTACCTATGCAGTAGTGATGATTCATGGAGGAAGCTGGAGTGGCGGTGATAAATCAGATTTTAATACAAACATTCCAGAGCTAAGACAATTGTTAGGTAACTATGCAGTCTTTAATTTAAACTACAGATTGGCAAATGGAAGTAGCATTTTATTACAACAACAAACCGACGATATCAATACAGCATTAGACTTCATCACTAGCAAAGCAAGCGACTATAAAATCAACACATCCAAACTTGCATTTATGGGAGCAAGTGCCGGCGCACATTTGGCTTTATTAAAAAGTTATAAGTTCAACACCGATGCGAGAATTAAAGCTATCGTAGATTTATTTGGGCCAACAGACATGGCATGGATGTACAACAGTCATCCAATCCCAAGTATTACACAACCTATTATTGTAAATGTTATCGGTGGCACTCCCACTACCAATGCAACCAATTATACCAATGGAAGTCCAATCAATTTTGTAACTGCTGCATCTCCTCCAACAATTATTTTTCATGGCACAAGTGATCTTGTAGTCCCTATCAGCGAAAGCAGCAAGTTGCAGGCAAAACTTTTATTAAATGGTGTTGCAAACCAATATGTAACTTATGCAGGCGAACAACATGGTTGGACAGGTGCTAACTTAACAGATACATACAACAAAGCAGTTGTGTTTATTAAAAATTATGTGAAGTAAATTTTAAAGTCTTAGATCTTACAGAATTAAAAAATCCCAAATAAAAAAATATTTGGGATTTTCTTTGATTACAATTAGATATTATCTGCCTCCACCCGGACAACTTTGTTTGATATAATTGGTTATTAAAGTCATTAAATGCAATGAAGTTCCTTTGCCTTCGCTGATACTGTGTGTTCGGTTGGGATAACTCATCATAGAGAATTGTTTGTTATTTTTTACCAATTCATTAATTAGCATTTCAGTATTTTGGTAATGCACATTATCATCACCAGTTCCATGAATGACCAATAAATTTCCTTTCAACCCTTTTGTATAATTTATTGCAGAAGCTTTAATATAATCTTCTCTGTTTTCTTGTGGTAAACCCATGTAACGTTCTTCGTAAATATTATCATAAGTCAATCGATTGGCAACCGGAGCCACTGCAATTCCAGTTTTATAAATCTCCGGATATTGAAACATCAAGTTTAATGTTGTAGAACCACCGCCACTCCAACCACTAACGAGTACTCTGTCTTTGTCTACATACTTCCATTCCAATATTTTTTTTGCTGCCATCGCCTGATCTCTCACATTTAAAATACCAACTTTACGATAAATACTTTTTCTCCATGCTGCACCTTTTGGAGCCGGCGTTCCTCTGCCATCTAAACTGATTTGGATGTAACCTTCGTTGTACATATCTCCTGTATAAAAAGGAAATCCTGCACTTCCATAAGTATCATGTACCGTAGTTGCACCGGGCTCTGTATATACATAAAAAACAACAGGATATTTTTTGGTACTGTCAAAATTTGCAGGTAATACTCTCCAGCCATCCATTGTTACGCCATCTTCTGTTGTAATTTGTATAAACTCTGTTGAGTTGTCTTTTGCAGCAATAGCTTTTTTGGAACTTGCTTTAATTACATTATTATTTGGCAATGAAACCCATTCTTCAATTGGCATGGTAGATGAGTTAGAAAAACTATGTTTTGCAAATGAAGCATTTGGTGATGTTTCATAACGATGTGTTCCTTTTTGTGCAGCAGCAGAAACCAATTCGGCAGTTCCACTACCATCCAACTTACATCTATATAAATACTCTTGAACAGCACTATTTGGCGAAGCAGTAAAATATACAAAACCATTTTTTTCATCAATTGCTTCAAGACCAATCATATCATAATTTCCTTTTGTAATCAATGTTTCACTACCATCTTGTGTACCAATTATATATATATGGCGCCATCCATCTTTTTCACTTACCCATAAAAAAGATGTGCCATTGTTCAACCATTCCCAACCCATTGGATTGTCTTTATTCCAGCGGCTTTTGATATCAATCCATGCAGTATCTTTTTCCTGAAAAATTAATTTTGCTACACCATTTTTTGTATTCAACAACATTATTTTACTCTCTTGTTGTTTGCGATCTAATTGTTGAATGATTAATTCATTATTTAAATTTGACCATTCCATTCTTGGAATATAATGTTGCACTGCACTTCCTGGAACATCCATCCACTTTGTTTTGGCATTGGAAATATCTACTACGCCAATTTTACAAGATGATGGATCTTCGCCTACTTTAGGATACTCAACAGGAACGGTAAATGAATAAATAGAATCGGTATTATTAATCATTAAAAAATTACGAATGTTGTTTGCATCAATTTGCCAATATGCAATGCATTTGCTATCAGGGCTCCATCTAAACCCATCTCTGCAACCAAACTCTTCTTCATATGCCCAGTCAAAAGTTCCGTTGATTAATTTGGTAGAACCATCTTTGGTTAATTGTTTAATGCTGCTTGTAACAATATCTTCTACATAGATATTATGTGCACTTACATAAGCCACTTTTTTTCCATCTGGAGAAAGCTTTGCAAACATTAATGAAGAGGCTGGCAAGTTTTGGCCCAATTGCTTGCAAGTTTTTGCTTCAAGATCTACTAAATAATAATCTCCTCTTGTATCATAACGCCACACTTTTTTACTGTTGGTATAAACTAATATTTTCTTTTCGTCATCAGTAATAAAAAAATTACGAATTGCAATACTATTAGTTTTGCCTTCTTGTGTTAATGCAGCTTTGGTGGCAATTACATTTTTTTCAAAACTAGGTAAATGGTATTTTACAATTTCACCATTTTCACTTGCATAATAACCCAGTCCATCTTTGGTCCACTTAATGCCTTTCGATGATTGTGCATTACTTGTAACACCAATCATTATAACTAAAGAAAAAAGAAATAAAAATTGAATTCGTTTCATATGTTTTTTTTAATGCGGTGAATATAAAAAATAACCCATTAGTTTGTTTGCCATTCATAAAAAAAGGTTATTCATCCTTAGAAAAATAACCTATTAAAATTCTGTAAGCTTCTTATATTATCAGCTGTATACTTATTTTTTGATAACCGAGGTTGCCAATGAACTTTTTGCTTCATTGTATTTTTTTGCAGCAGCAATAAAATGAACAAATAAAGGCGCCGGTTTTTCTACCGTACTTTTTAATTCGGGGTGATATTGTACTCCAATAAAAAATGGATGACTTGGCAATTCAATAATTTCTACCAATCCTGTTTCTTCATTTTTTCCGCTTGCAACCATACCTGCATTTTCAAAGTCGGCTAAATACTCGTTATTAAATTCAAATCTGTGTCTGTGTCTTTCTGTAATTTTATTGCAGCCATAAATTTCATAAGCCAAAGTATTGCTTTGAATATCGCAAGGATATGCCCCCAAACGCATCGTACCGCCCATCATCTTAATTTTCTTTTGCTCTTCCATCATATTAATAACCGGATGAGGTGTATTTGCATTCATCTCTGTGCTATGTGCATCCTTTAAACCCAACACATTTCTTCCAAATTCAATCACTGCCATTTGCATACCCAAACAAATTCCAAAGAATGGTAATGCTTTTTCTCTTGCATATTTCACGGCAATAATTTTACCTTCTATTCCACGCAAACCAAAGCCTGGTGCTACCAAGAGTCCATCTAAACCTTCCAGTTTTTCTGAAACATTTTCATGGTTAATATATTCACTATGTACATTCACAATTTCTACTTTTACTTCATTCATAGCACCAGCATGAATAAAGCTTTCCAAAATACTTTTATAAGCATCCTGCAACTCAATATATTTTCCAATTAATCCTATTGTAACCTTAGACTTTGGATATTTTAATTTATCTAAAAATAATTTCCATTTGTCCAATTTCGGTTCCTCAAAATTCGTAATGTTCAACTTTTTCATACAATACAAATCCAACTTTTCCCTCAACATCAATAGTGGTACTTCATAAATAGTACTTGCATCCATTGCTTCAATTACAGCCTCTTGTTTTACATTACAAAAAAGTGCAATTTTTCTTTTAATTTCTATGCCCAATGGTTCTTCTGTTCTGCAAACTATCACATCAGGGTGAACTCCTGTTTCGCTCAACATTTTTACACTGTGTTGTGTGGGTTTTGTTTTCAATTCTTTTGCAGCTTTCAAATAAGGCACAAGTGTTAAGTGCACTACAGTTACATCATCTTCGGGTAACTCCCATTGCAATTGTCTTACAGCTTCAATAAAAGGCAAACTTTCAATAT
Organism: Chitinophagaceae bacterium; assembly: GCA_947488765.1. Taxonomy (GTDB): domain Bacteria; phylum Bacteroidota; class Bacteroidia; order Chitinophagales; family Chitinophagaceae; genus UBA1930. The sequence goes on from CANLAE010000002.1 coordinate 121,792, forward strand.
CCCCAACGGTACCACCTAATTCGGTCAATACAATGTCAAATGCGCCTGTTTTACCAATCAGTTGCATTCTTCTTTTTATCTCATCTGTAATATGCGGAACAACCTGAACAGTCTTTCCTAAAAAATCTCCGGCACGTTCTTTATTAATAACAGTCTGATAAATTCTTCCTGTTGTTACATTATTTGCTTGTGAAGTATGAATACTTAAAAATCTTTCGTAGTGACCTAAATCCAAATCAGTTTCGGCACCATCCTCGGTAACAAAACATTCGCCATGTTCATAAGGATTTAATGTTCCAGGATCTACATTAATGTAAGGATCAAATTTTTGAATGGTAACCCGCAAACCCCTTGCCTGCAATAGTTTTCCAAGACTTGCAGCAATAATTCCTTTTCCTAAACTACTTGTTACACCACCTGTAACAAAAATGTACTTTGCCATAAAAAAATATTTTTTTCTCTGTATTTCGCAGAAAAAATTTATTGATAAATTAAAAAATTATTGAGCCAACTTAAGAACCATTATTGAACATTTGTTGCGTCGCACACTTCAAATTTCAATGCGTTATTCAGCAAAGAAATATGGCGTAAATGACAACAAATTTTAGACCTTGGAAAATGTAATTGAAATTGAAAAACTTTCAGAGGTCATACAAACGTAAAGGAAAAAAATCAATCACCGAAATTGATAACAACAGTTATTTCATTCTATATAAAAAGTGTTAATTTACGGTGCAAATCTTTTGCTCAAAAAATAACCAACTATGAAAAAAATTACTTCGTTTGTCTTATTTGCTTTTGTAACCGCTTTATTATTAAGCTATACATTTAAGAAAAAGGAACTTTCACTTACAGCTCCTGATGGCTATGTTAGCTGTTATGCCATGGAAACAAAAGATATGATTCAGGCAGACGCCGGAAAACCTGGTTTTGCAGCTTTGCACATTGCCCCCAAGCCATTTGTATTAGAAAACCAAAAAGGCAAAATGATTTCTTTCAAATCCAATGACGGCATTGATGCCAAAGGATATTTTTTAAAAAGCCAGAAGAAAAGCAACAAATGGTTGATTGTAATTCAGGAATGGTGGGGCTTGAATGATAATATTAAAAAAGAAGCAGAAACATATTATTCAGAATTAGAAAATATCAATGTACTTGCGGTAGATATGTATGACGGTAAAGTTGCAAATACCCCGGATAGTGCGATGTCGTTAATGAAAAATGCAAAATCAGAAAGGCTGGAAAATATTATTAAAGCTGCGATTGCACATGCAGGCAGTGATGCAAAAATATATACAGTTGGATGGTGTTTTGGAGGCGGATGGAGTTTGCAAGCTTCTATTTTAGCAAGCAAGCAAGCTGAAGGATGTGTAATGTATTATGGAAGACCAGAGAATAAAATTGACAAATTAAAATCACTGCATTGTGATGTAATAGGATTCTTCGGCAACTTAGATCAGGGAATTTCAAAAGAAGTTGTCAATACTTTTGAAGCCAATATGAAAGAAGCCGGAAAAAATATTAGTTTATATCGTTATGAAGCAGGTCATGGATTTGCAAACCCAAGTAATCCTGTATTTAATAAAGATGCCGCAGCTGATGCACATACAAAAGCAATCCAATTTTTAAAAGACAAAATGAAATAATATTTTTTGAAACAATAACAAGTAATAGGTTGTCTATAAAAATTTATCCAATGAGTGTTACATTTTATTTCATGTTTACACATATTTTAAACGAATCAAAATGAGAAAACTATTACTTGCTTTTTTTTTAATTGCAACTTTATGTACACAAGCACAAAATTGGACCGCAGGTAAAATATACAGTGATCCTGAAAATTGGACAGAATTCAGGGTAGGAAATATTCCTTTGATTATTACAGTACCGCATGGTGGTTCAATTGCGTTAGATTCTATTCCTGATAGAAGTTGTCCCGATGCAGTTACGGTAAGAGATAACAATACCAAAGAACTTGCATTGGAAATTGAAACAGAGTTCATGAAACAATATGGTGTTCGTCCTTTCATTATCATATGTAACTTATTAAGAAAAAAAGTGGATCAGAACAGAGAAATCGAATTGGGAACATGTGGTAATAGCATAATGCGTAAACCCTGGAATTCCTTTCATGATTACACCGATACCGCTATAGCCCTTGCAACAAAACAGTTTGGAGGTTGCTTGTATATTGACTTACATGGTCATGGGCATCCTGTTCAAAGACTGGAATTGGGTTATTTATTAAAAGAAAGTGAATTGCAAGAATTTAAAACAGATAACAGTGTTGAATCATCTGCTAAAAAATCATCTTTACAAAATTTAATTAAAAACAGCAATGGAAAATTGGATTTTAAAATGCTGATGATTGGTACAAATGCATTTGGCACATTGATGGCAAATGAAGGGATACCTTCAGTTCCAAGCCAACAAGATATTGCACCAAATGCAGATGAAAAATATTTTAATGGTGGTTATAATACTAGCAGATATACCTCTTCAAAATATCCTAATTGTTTTGGCTGGCAAATAGAAACAAATTACAAAGGTGTAAGAGATGGCAAAGGAATCCCTGTTTTTGCAAGAGCTTTCGTAAAAGTAATTCCTGAATTTTTAAAACAAAACACATCTATTTCAATTCCTACAAACAATCAAAAAGCTGGTGCTAATTAAAATCCAGCATCATTAATTATTTTGTATAATGAAAAAAATTATTGTTGCATTTTGTATTTTGTTTGCTAATATATCGCTTGCTCAAACTTGGGTCCCTGGTAATACTTATTATAACAGCAACACCTATGTAGAATATATTTTTGGCAATATGCCACTTATTATTTCTGCACCTCATGGGGGAACAATCGCCCCTTCAACAATTCCTGATAGAACTGCAACTATTTGTGGAAACTCAAGTGTTACAACAGTAACGGATTCTAATACAGATGACCTTGCAAGAGCATTAGATACTTCTTTAAGAAATTTATTAGGCTGCAGAACGCATACAATCATTTGCAGATTGGATAGGATTAAAGTTGATATGAATAGAGAAATTAATGAAGCAACATGTGGTAACGCAATTGCGCAAACTACCTGGTATAATTATCATGCTTACATTGACACTGCAAGAAAATATATTTTGGCAAAATATGGAAGAGGTTTATTTATTGATTTGCATGGGCATGGACATACGAAACAAAGGTTAGAAATTGGGTACTTACTAACCGATTCCGAATTAAGATCGAGTGATACTTATTTAAATTCAAATTCGGCTGTAAACAATAGCAGCATTAAAAAATTAATTGGAAATAATTTAGGAAATGTAAATCATGTTGAACTTATAAAAGGTGCAACTGCATTTGGTACAATGATGGCAAACACAGGATATCCTTCAGTTCCAAGCCAGCAAGATCCAGCACCATTAAGCACTGATGATTATTTTAATGGAGGTTACAATTCTCAGCGTTGGGGAAGCAGAGACACTGGTATGATAGATGCATTTCAAATTGAATCTAATTATACCGGAGTAAGAAATACAACTGCTAACATTAAAAAATTTGCAGATAGTTTAGCAAAAGTCATCAAAAAATATATTGAAACACATATTCTCACACCGGCTCAACTAGCCCAATGTCAGACCACAACCGGTATTTTTAACTTATCGCAGGGTTTGCAAAAAGGGTTATTTAGTTTTTATCCCAATCCAATTACATCAGGATTTCTCAATATTCAAATGAATAAAAATTATCAAAGAATAATTGTAAAAATTATGGATGATAAAGGTTCAATTTTGATGCAACAATCATATTTAAATACCCAACAATTAAGGTTTTTATTACCCCCAAATTTAAAAGGACTTTGTTTGTTGGAAATCCATACGGATAAGGATTGGGAAGTACAAAAAATATTAATTAACAACTAAGATCAGTCCTGTTTTTTCAATGATTTAATAGCACTTGAAACTTGATTTCTTGCAACTTGATATTGAATATTCATTACATCACAAATCTCCTCGTAACTAAGATTAAGATAATACTTTAGATAAATTATCTCTTGCTGACGTTTAGGCAATTGTTGCATGGCTGCCAATAGCTTTTTAACTTTTTCAGCATCCATTTCATTTTTAATGATGAATGTTTCATGACTCCAATCGAAAAATTCATTTCCATTACCATCAAATGCCTCAATTAATTGAGATTTCTTATTGATTCTAATCAATTTATATTGCAGCGCCTTTGTGAGATATGCCTTTACAGATAGTAACGGCATTTTATTTTTTTGATTCCATATCTCTAAAAACAAGTCCTGAATACAATCTTTCACTTTTTCTTCATCCGAACAAATTTTTCGTCCGTAGTTGTATAATTGTGAAAAATAAAGTTCAAATAATTCAGCCAATGCCGCTTTGTTGCCATTTCTTAATTGTTCCCATAAATGAATATCATGCTCGTTTTGAATCAAGGCGGCAGTTTTTTCGTTTGACAATATTACAAAATAACACTTCAATACACGTATATATTAAATTACGCTATGGATCAGGCAGAAAATAACATACAGAGATACCTAATTGATGATAGATTTATTCAATTGGCAGCTTTAAACCCAACAGATAAAAGATCTATCGAAGAATTTGATGGCGCTGAAAACGCTGAAAAAGTTACAAAAGCTTTAGAAATTTATACATTACTTCAATTAAAAGAAAGAGAGATTGATTCGAATTTGTTACAGGCCGAGAAAATGAAGCTAATTCACTCAATTGAAAAAGCATCTCAAGAAAAAAATATTATACATAATATCCCAAGGTTTATCAAAACACATTGGGCTGCCGCTGCAGTTCTTATAATCATTGCAGGAGGCTTGATATGGTTGAATTTTACAAATCCAATATCTTTTTCTACAGAGTATGGAAAAAAATTAGATAAAACCCTTCCAGATGGCTCAATTGTAAAATTAAACAGTCATTCTAGCATTTCGTTTTCTAAAAAATTTGAGCAAAAAAATATCCGTGAGGTATGGGTGAAGGGTGAAGCTTTTTTTCAAGTACAATCCACTCAAAAGAAAACAAAATTCATTGTACATCTTGATAAATTTGATGTTGAGGTAACCGGAACTAAATTTAACGTTGAAAATTTAAACGGAACTTCTAAAGTATTACTTACAGAAGGTTCTATAAAACTACTGACAAAAGATGGTGTTGAAAAGATATTAAATCCCGGTGATTATGTTGTAATAGAAAAAGATGAAACACTAAATACAACTAGTATTTTACAGAAAGGGAAAAAAGAAAATATTTTGGCATGGGTTGAAAATAAAATTGTTTTTGATGCAACTACATTAAGTGAGGCAGCAAATATGATTCAGAATATTTATGGATTTAAAGTAATTTTTAAAGACAATTTACTTTCAAATAAAAAGATTTCAGGAATTTTACCCAATGACAACTTAGAAGTACTTTTGAAAGCACTTGAAGCTACCAACGATTTCAAAATCAAAACCGAAAATAAAAGCATAACGATTGAACCAACAAACTAAACCACCAACTATGAGAAAATTAAGTACATTGCTGCTGATCTTTTCCTTGTTATTTTTATCAAATAGCTGGGCAAATAATCAACAATCTGATTCGAAGCATCCTTCGATATCAACAAATGAATTGATACAACAAAAAATCAATCCTCCATCAGTTGAATCAGCTTCATTAATTTCTGTATTAAAAAAACTCAATAAAGAAAAGGGGTTGTTTTTTTTATTTACAGACTCTTCTATTTCCAATTTAATAGTAGCGCTGCCAAATATGGCTAAAAACGTAGATGAAATTGTAAATGATATTACGGAGAACTCAGGTTTAGAGTTTAAAAAAGTATCGGAAAATACTTTTGCAATTAAATCAAATAAAAGCAACGCAATTAATACAAATGAAAATGAAAAATCATCCATAACATCCGACACAATTATTGTGAAGGGGAAAGTTATCAATACAAAAGATAATACTCCTTTGGAAAATGTTTCTGTGAAAGTAAATGGTGGCAAAAGAGGTACCACTACTTCTGAGGATGGTAGTTTTTCAATTATTTTAGAAAAAGGTCAGTCTCTTGAATTTTCAAGAATTAATATGATTTCTAAAACCGTTAAAGTATTTGATCCAAAAGAAACAATCATATTATTACAAGAGTCTGAAAATAATTTAACTGATGTTATTGTGGTTGCATATAGTAACCAAAAAAGAAGCTCTTTCACCGGTGCTGTGAGCACTGTAAAAGCTGCTGTAATTGAAAGCTCACCAAATGCCTCTGTACAAGAAAGTATTCAGGGAAATATTGCAGGTGTTCAATCAACAAATGGCTCGGGGCAACCGGGTTCTCAACCCAATATTAGGGTTCGCGGTATTGGTTCTATTCTTGCATCAGCAACACCTTTATATGTTATAGATGGAATACCTGTTGTAAGTGGAGATATCTCTGGATTGGGAAGTAATACCGTTTCGGGTTTGAATGGCAATGATATTGAGAGTATGACCATTTTAAAAGATGCTTCTGCCACTTCATTATATGGTTCAAGAGCGGCAAATGGGGTAGTTTTAATTACAACAAAAAGTGGAAAAGCCGGTAAGTCAAAAGTGAACTTTACTTACCAACGTGGTTTCAATAACTATACAATTAGAGACGAACAAAAAACTTTAAATACAAGTCAGTATATTCAATATTACAGAGAAGGTTGGGTAAATGCCGGTAACCCTTTATCAACTTACAATGCACTATTGGCTACAAATAAAATTGATACAACAGTAGATACAGATTGGTTTAAAGAAATACTTAGACAAGGAACCTACTCTCAGTACAATTTAAACCTCAGTGGTGGTAATGAAAAATCTACCTACTATATGTCTGGTAGTTATTACAAATCAGAAGCTCCTACCAAGGGAATTAATTATGACAAATCAACTTTTCGTTTAAATCTTTCCAACCAAGTTACCAAGAGATGGTCTGTTAAAGGTGGCTTTAGCGGGAGCTTTCAAAATACCAGCAATTTCTTAGGTGGTAGTTTTTTTGGAAATCCAGTTCGTGCTATGTACAGGTTAGCACCTTGGTTGCCAGTTTATAAAACGGATGGTACTTATGAGTTGGGATACAACAGCGGATACAACCCGGTTGCCGTAATTGAAACAACCAAAAGAAGTGCAAAAACATACAACATTGCTACTAATTTATCAACTAAGTATAAGATAGCAGAAGGTCTTACCTATGAAGGTAGTTTTGGATTAGATTTTAACCATGCTTTCAGAAGTATAATATACGACCCTCGTGTTGGTAACCTATATGTTGCAGTTGGAGGTTCCATCGAAAATTATACCCAGGATATCACTAACTGGATTATCACAAATATTTTACGTTATAAAAAAGATTTTAAACACGGTCATAGCTTAGAAGCTTTTGCCGGTTATGAAGCACAAAGCAGATCAGATATTGATATGACTGTTGAAGTAAATGGTATTGCTCCGGGCACAACAACTCCTGCCGGTGGTTCAAGTATTACCACAGCTACAGGCACCCAAACTGGGAATAGAATATTAAGCCAATTCCTTAATACCAATTATTCTTATAAAGATCGTTACCTTTTATCTGGTTCTATCAGAAAAGATGGCTCATCCCGTTTTGCAAAAAATTATCAATCAGCAACTTTTTGGTCTGTTGGTGCCGGTTGGAATATTTCAAATGAAAACTTCTTTAAAGTAAATTGGATCAGCGAATTAAAATTAAGAGCTAGCTATGGTTACACCGGTAACCAGGGGATTGACAACTTTGAATCGCAAGGGTTATATGGCACAGGAGGCGATTATACATTGTCATCTGGTATGAGTTTAACACAACTTGCGAATGACAATCTTACCTGGGAAAAAAATATCCCATTCAATATTGGGCTTGATTTTTCATTATTAAAAGGAAGATTATCTGGTTCATTTGAATGGTATACTAGAACTAGCAGTAACCTGTTGTTTAACCAATCAATTCCAAGTGTAAATGGTGTTACAAGCATCACAATCAATAACGGAGCAATAAAAAATACGGGGATAGAATTTAATATTTCCTCTGTAAATATTGCACCAAAAAATGCAAAAGGATTTAAATGGACTACTGATTTAAATTTCTCACAATATAAAAACGAAATCACACAAATAGATTCAGCTTATGCAACAAGTGGTGCCTATTTACGTGGTGTTGGTAATGACTTTTATACACACTACCAACGTGGATATGCAGGTGTAAACCCTGACAATGGAGAAGCTTTATGGTATGCAAGAAATACTAAAGATTCTACTACAAATGCATTCACAACCAACCTTCCTAGAATTGGATATGGAAGTGCCATTCCTAAATTTTATGGTGGCATTACCAATTCATTCTCTTACAAAGATTTTAAATTGAGTTTCCAGATTTATGTGTTTTGGGGTAATACCATTTATGATGAATATGGTTACCTACAAAAAACTGATGCTAACTTAGGTTTCTCAGATCAAAGTAATGGATTAAGCAGATACGAATATGAAAGAAGATGGACAACTCCGGGTCAAATTACAGATGTTCCAAAACCTGTTTATTTAGGTACACAATCATCTGCAGGAAGTTATGAAAGCAGCCGTTTCTTATACGATGGAAGTTATATCAGATTAAGAGATGTGAGCTTGAGTTATAACTTACCAAAATCATTTATTGCTAAAGCAAAATTGAATAATGCAAGAGTGTATTTAAGAGGTCAAAATTTATTCACTTATATAAAAGACAAACGCTTTAATACCGACCCTGAAGTAACGATTGATGGTGTAATGTCTCAAAGACCACCAGTATTCAGCACTTTCTTATTTGGAGTAGATATTAACTTTTAATTCATTCAACTTTTAAAATATTTTTTATGAAAAATAAAATATTCATTTTCTCATTAATTGCTACCTTTTCCTTTGCCGGTTGCAATAAAGATTTTTTAGACTTAAAACCACAACAAAGTGTTTTTACTGATGACATGTTTACCGATATGGCAACAACAAGAGCTGCTGTAAATGGATTGTATTCCTTAATGCAGTCATACAGTTATTATGGAAGAGATGCAATGGTAATTCCCGAAGTATTATCCGATAATGCAACAAGAAGTGTTAAAACAGGTAATAGATATACAGGGATGAATACAATGACACACACCGCAACAGATGCCAATGTAAGCAGAATGTGGAGTCAAATTTACAGAGTGGTAACCAATGCAAATAATGTGATTGCAAATGAAAATAAAGTAAAAGCTTTAATCACTGCATCAGAGCAACCCGAACTAGCGCAACTTATTGGAGAAGCTTATGCAGTAAGGGCTTTGGCTTATTTTGATTTGGCAAAATTTTTCTCCCGTCCTTTGAAGTTTTCAACTGATGGTTCTCATTTATGTGTACCATTGGTATTAAAACCAATTACCAATGTTACAGAAGTGGTGTATCCTGCACGTAATACTGCGGCTGAAGTATATGCACAAATTGATGCCGATATTACAGCAGCATTAAACAGATTACCCACCACAGGTGCCGTTTTAAAAAATGGTGTTGAAGCTACTACATTGTTTAAAGTAAGATTAAACAAGTTTTCTGTACTCGCATTAAAAGCAAGAATTGCAATTTTTAAAGAAGACTGGACAACAGCTGTTACTGCTGCAACAGAAGTAATTAACTCGGGTAAATACACATTGTTTGGATACAGTTCTATGCTACAAGATTTTATTACCCAAAATAATGTTGAATCTATTTTTGAAGTTGCAAACAATACCATAGATAATCCGGGTACAGATTCTTATGCCTATTTATCTAGCCAATTGGGCTATGGTGAAATGCTAGGGACCAAACAATCAATGAATAATTCTACAAGTGCTACTACATTAAGTACATTCAAAGGTTTGTATGAAAGCTATAGTGCTACGGATACCAGACGTCAATTTGTAGCATTGGGTAATAGAAATTCTTTAGGTGGTGAAACCAACGTGCCTTTGTGTACAAAATATACCAATATAGTTACCTATCTTGAAAATATCAAAGTGTTAAGACTATCTGAAATGTATCTTTCACGTGGAGAAGCATTGGCAAGATTGGCTGTGCTAAATAATGATGCAACTGCATTAACTAGTTCACTGACAGATGTAAACTTGATAAGAAAATCAAGAGACACCGCATCTGCAACCAAACCATACTTAGCTTCATTGGCAACCACTCTTCCAATGGGTGCTATCAGAGCAACTGCTTATGTAGACAGTATTGTTGTTGAGAGAAGAAAAGAATTTGCATTAGAAGGTCAGCGATTATTTGATTTAAACAGAACCAAAACAAACTATGTAAAAATAAATGCTGCAGGTAATGGATCATCAAGATTAATTCAATACACAGCTACAACAAGCAGCTATTACAATAGAACGATTTTACCGATTCCGGTTTCTCAGGTACAAAACAATCCGAATATGGTACAAAATCCAGGATTTTAATTTTAAAATATTATTTTTATACGCATAAAATTGAAATCAAAATATTAAATAGTAACTCATGAAAAAAATTCTAATTGCAATTGTGGTTTTGGTAGGTACATCTTCCGCTTTTGCACAAGTATTATCATCAACACCATTTACCTCTGGTAATTTATTGGTAACAAAATTTGATCTTACCACTACTACTACTGCTCAGAAAATTAATTTTGTTGAAATTAATAAATCAACAGGAGCTGTAGTTCAAAATTTTAATTTACCATCTACAAATACAGGTGGGGCTATTCCATTGACAACAGTTGGAACAACTTCTACAGATTGCCAACTTACATTGTCAGAAAACGGACAATATGTAACCTTTGTTGGTTATAATCAAAATGAAGGTGGAACAACTTCAAATACAACTGCTAGTATTGCAAAAGTGGTTGGCAGATTATCTTCTAACACCTATTACAAAGCTTATGAATTACCCGATAGTAGTTCTACTCAAGTTCTTACTGGAAGTTCCGACCCTTATAATGGAGCAAATATTCGCTCTGCTTATAGTTTAGACGGAACACAATTTTATTTAGCTGGTGGTAGTACAAGTTCTAGCACAGCAACTCAGGGTGGTATATGGTATTTTACCGATTGGAATCAAAACAATGCCGTTCAAATTCATAAAACACCCAATTCTAGAGCTGTTAGGGCTAAGAACAACGTTCTTTATTTTGGTGGGCAAAATATTGCAGCTGTTGCTGGATCAGATCCTGGACTATTAGTTGGATTATATAAATTAAATACAGCTATGCCAGTTGTTGCAACAGTACCAAATAATGATACTGTAAAAGTATTAACCCCAAGATCTACAAATTTTATCAGTTTCTTTTTTGCTCCCGATGGTAACACACTTTATATTTTCAATCAAGGTACAGGCGCCACAACCAAAGGAGTTGAAAAATGGCAATTGGTATCTGGTACTTGGACATGGAGATACAGTTTATTTTCTGCTACTGCTTCGCCAAGATCTTTTGTTATTGATTTTAATAACAACCCAAGCAATGCAGATATTTATGTATTATTTGCAACCTCAATAGAAAAGTGGACGGATGTAATTGCAAATACTACAAACCCTAGTCCTGTAACTGCAACACCTATTTATACAGAAACAACTGCCAATACTGCATTACGAGGCATCACATTTACCCCTACAAGCTCAGCTATCACTATGCCTATTAAATTAGGGAATTTAAATGCTATGAAAACTACTGCAGGCATAGTATTGGGTTGGAATGTTACTGATGAAAGCAATGAAGTGAATCAATATGAAATTCAAAAATCTACCGATGGTACTCAATTTCAATCAGCAGGTATAATCAAAGCAAAACACAATGGTACAAGCTTAACACAATATAACTATACAGACAACAGTTTAAGCTCTTCAAAATTATATTACAGAGTTGTACTTCAATACGCCGATGGAAGAAAAACATACAGCAATGTAGTTACCATTACTAGTAAAAAAGAAGATAACATTACGGTAATCAATCCTGCGAAAGACTTTATTACCATTGGTTTTAAAGAAAACTTCTCAGGAAGTATTGATGTGATAAGTCCTTCTGGTAATAAAATATTAAGCACTCAAATTAAGCAACAATTTGGTTGGTACAATATGCCTTTACCAGTATTACCAACTGGCATGTATGTTGTTAGATTGAACGATAACGCAAATCAAACATCTACCACCAAACAAATATATATTGCTCAATAAAATTAAAAATTAAAAACGCAAAAGAGCTGAATGATTTTTATTGTTCAGCTCTTTTAGTTATTACAAATTCAATATCAAAATTCTATGAAAATTAAATTCAAAATTTATTTGCTAATAATTATCAGCTTTGCCTTTTTGAGTAAAGTAAATGCCCAAGTCAATTGGAAACAAGCCGGTAAACAAAGTTTTCTGTTTACCAATAATGGCAAATTAAAAAATCCATTGAGAGTATTTTATTACAATCCAGAAGCCAATGGCGACAGTCTTCCAATTGTAATTTTAATGCATGGTGCAAAAAGAAATCCTTCGGGTTACATGGATGATTTAATTGCTGCAGCCAATGTTTTTCATTGTAAAATAATTGCTCCGGAATTTGATTCTAAAAATTATCCTGGCGCTGATGGTTATAACTCCGGTAATGTTTACAACAAAAAAGAAAATTATTTCAATGCACCGGAAGCATGGAGCTTTTCGTTGATTGAACCTTTGTTTGATTATGTGGTAAAAGAATCCAATAGTATTTGTAAAGCCTATTATTTATATGGTCATTCTGCAGGCGGACAATTTGTGCATCGCTTTTTAACATTTGTTCCAAATAATCGTGTAATAAAAGCTGCTGCCGCAAATGCAGGCTGGTACACACTTCCATCTTATTCAATCGATTTTCCTTTTGGATTAAAAAAAGCTGCAGTTCCTGAAAATAATCTTAAAGAAATGTTTCAGAAAAAAGTATTTATATTAGTTGGAGAAGCTGATACTGATACCACAAGTCCTGATTTTAATGATAGTCCCCAAGCAAATGAACAAGGCATTAATAGATTTGAAAGAGGACAATTTTATTTTACTAATTGTAAAAACAAAGCTGCAGAAATGAAAACTAATTTCAATTGGACTCAACTATTCGTACCAAATATTGGACACAACAATAAGGAAATGGGCAAGTTTGCTTTTTCATTATTCTTTATGGATATTCATTAAATAATAAAGATTACACAATTAAAAATGCCACTGAAATGAGTGGCATTTTTAATTCTAAACTTATAAACTAAATAAACTCTAAACTAAAATCTACCAATCCCCACTAGCTCCACCACCACCGCTGCTTCCACCGCCAAAGCCACCAAAACCGCCGCCACTGCTGCTTCCACCACCACTGCCGCCACTTAACATACTAGATAAAATCATTGGACCAATCAAACTTCCTCCTCCACCTCTGCTTCCTCTTCCACCAGCCAATAAAATGAAAATAATAATGATAATAATAATTCCAAGAATACTGCCATTACCATCCTCTTTTGATTTCCTGCGTTTTACTTTATATTCTCCCGCAGCTGCTTTGCTTAAATTATCTACAGCAGCCGTAATACCACCAATATAATTGCCCTGTTTAAATGCCGGCTTAATATCTCTGTTGATAATATCATTTGCAATCACATCGGGTATTGCACCTTCTAAACCGTATCCTACTTCTATTCTGACTTTCCTATCTTGAATTGCAACCAAAAGTAAGATACCATTATTTGTTTTTTTATTGCCTATCCCCCAATCTCTGAATGTTTTTACTGCAACATCTTCAATCACTTCTCCGTTTAGACTTGGTACAATGAGCACCACAATTTGATTGCTTGTGCTGTCATCCAAGGCAACCAATTTTCTTTCAAGCATATCTGCGTCATACGCATTCAAAACCTGTGCATAGTCATTTACCAAACGCACAGGATTAGGCTTGGGAATACTCTTTTGAGCAAACACACTTACGTGAAGAACAACTAAGAAAAGAAGCAATAATTTTTTCATGAATTTAAATTCTATCAACGACCAAAAACAACCTCATCTGATAGTTCATTGGTGTCGCTTTTTTCATCATAAGGAAAATGTTGTTTTAATGCATTTCCAATTTTGATGACTACCTCAGCAATTCCCTGAGCATAATTTTCTTTATTAAAATATTGTAACATGTCTTTTACAGCAGTATTCCAAAATTCAACGCCCACTTTTTGATGAATACCCTCATCCCCATAAACAGCAAGTTGCCTGTCTTTTAGCGCAATGTATACCAATACCCCATTTCGTTGCATTGTTTGGTGCATATTTAAATCACCAAATACTTCGGCTGCTCTATCCAATGCATTCATAAATCTGCACTTCCTTTCTACAAAAACCCTTACCTCGCCACTAGTACTGCGTTCTGCAGCCTTAATGGCAGAGGCTATGATTTCCCTTTCTGATTCAGAAAAAAAATTATTGGATTTCTTTTTAAATAATTGAAACATTGGTGAAGATTACTTGATATTAAATTGAACATCCGGTGCTTTTTCGCTACCAACATCTGCCTTATAAAACTCTTTGGTTTTAAAGCCAAAGAATGAAGCAAAAATATTATTAGGGAAAGTTCTTACTTTCAAATTGTAACCTTCTACAGATCTGTTGTAATCCTGACGGGCAACATTAATTCTGTTTTCAGTTCCTTCTATTTGAGCTTGAAAATCTTGAAATGCTTTAGTTGTTTTTAAATCAGGATAAGATTCGGCAACCGCCATTAATCTTCCAAATGCGCTTTGCAATTGACCTTGAGCAGCCTGGTATTTTGCCAATGTTGCAGGATCATTGATATCAACTTTAATTTGGGTAGCACTTGCACGTGCAGCTAATACATCTTTTAATGTGCTTTTTTCAAAGTTTGCAGAACCTTCAATTGTCTTAATTACACTGCTATACAAATCTGTACGGCGCTGGTAATTTGTTTCTACATTACTCCATACTTTTTGTACATCTGTATCCGCTGTAACCAACCCATTGTATTTGGTGCAGGCACAACCACCCAGAAATAATATTAAAGCTCCAATACTAATTAATACCAAATTTGATGTTTTCATCTTTTTGTTTTTTTTGTAATTTACTTATTTTGTTTAAATATTCTCAAATAATGACAAAGGAAATGCCAATCATGTATTTTGTCATTTTAACATGGCAACTATTTTGATTCAAAAGAACCGGTTAACTTATTTTTACGAACAGATCCTGCTTTAAAGTATTGACCATTCATTGCAACATAAACTCCATAAGGTAATGATTGTACAAATGCAATGGCACTTCCCAAATTAAACAATCCATCACTACTGCCAAATTTATAAGGAACCATAGCACCGGTAAGTACAATTGTTTTATTAGATATTTCGGTTGCCAACATTTCTGCTGTTTCTGTCATCGTATCTGTTCCATGTGTAATAATTATTTTCTCATCATTACAATTGTTGCATTCTTTAATAATCAACAGTCTGTCTTCATCAGTCATTTCCAAACTGTCAATCATCATTAAAGTCTGAATGTCAATTTGTACTTTACTTCTGCCTAGCTTTAACATTTCAGGCAAATGTGTTTCTTTAAAAAATAAAGCCCCGTTAAGTTCATTATACTCTTTATCAAAAGTACCACCTGTAACAAATATTTTGATATTCATGATTTTAATTTTTTATTATAACATGCAATAACCTAATACCACTATTATGCAGTAACAGCTTTAATTCCAGGCAATTCTTTCCCTTCAAAATATTCTAACAATGCGCCGCCACCAGTGCTTACATAACTTACTTTTTCTGCAAGATGAAATTGGTTAATAGCAGCCACACTATCTCCACCACCAATCAAACTAAATGCTCCGTTTGTTGTGGCTTCAGCTACTGCAAATGCAATAGACTTTGTGCCATTTTGAAATTTTTCCATCTCAAAAACACCCATCGGACCATTCCATAAAATTGTTTTGGATTTTTTAATTACTTCAGAAAAAACACTAACAGCTTTCGGACCAATATCCAAACCCAACCATCCATCCGGAATGTTATCACTTGCTGCAACTTTTGTATTAGCATCAGCAGAAAATTTGTCTGCAATCACAGAATCTTCGGGCAAATGAATGCTTACATTTTTTGCTTTTGCTTTTTCAAGCAAAGTAATCGCATTAGACAATCGATCATCTTCACAAAGTGAGTTACCAATGTTTCCACCCCTTGCTTTCATAAAAGTATATGCCATACCACCACCTATAATAATATCTGTAGCACGCTCTAATAAGTTTTCAATTATTAAAATCTTATCACTCACTTTGGCACCACCAATAATAGCAGTAAAAGGCTTTTCAGACTTATGCATCACTTTTTCTGCACTGCTAACTTCAGCTTCCATTAGGTAGCCAAAAAAACGATTTTCAACCGAGAAAAACTTTGCAATTACCGCAGTACTTGCATGTGCTCTGTGAGCAGTTCCAAAGGCATCATTTACCCACACATCTCCAAGTTGTGATAACTTTTTTGCAAAGGCTTCATCGCCATCTTCTTCTTCTTTATAAAATCTTAAATTTTCTAAGAGTAATATTTCCCCTGGTTGCAAGTCTTTTGATATTTGTACTGCTTCATCGCCAACACATTCATTAGCAAATAAAACTTTCTTACCACCCAACAAATCACTTACATGTTTTATAATATTTTGCAAAGATGATTTTGCTTCCGGACCATCTTTTGGTCTGCCCATATGGCTCATTAAAATAACACTGCCCCCATCTTCTAATATTTTTTCTATCGTAGGAATTGCAGCTTTTATTCTAGTATCATCTTTAATTTCAAAAGTTACTTTGTCTAAGGGTACATTAAAATCTACACGTACCAAAGCTTTCTGATTTGCAAAATTGTGTTGAGAGAATTTACTCATAAATAAAATAGGAATTAATATTGAAAATTAACATTAAAAAGTAAAGAGAAGCAGTAACAAAAATAATTTAAAAATAATATTATCTATGCTATTTTTTCATAAGCCGGATATCATTACTTATTCACAACATTCATCAAATGATGTCTTCCTTTGAGCATAAATTTTTTGCTTTGCTCTATTGCATCCATTACCTGTTCTACAATAATTTCAGCAGGTTGTGTGAAGTCTATTACCATTGGCTCTTTAAATCTTACAGATAACAAAGACCCTTTCTTTTTAAAAGCCAGACCTTTTTTATTAAATGCCCGCCAAAATCCGTTAATCACAACAGGAATTACAATCGGCTGATTATTCTTAATGATAAACCCTGTTCCTTTTCTTCCTGGCGCAAATGGTTTTGTTGTTCCCTGCGGAAAAGTAATTACCCAACTATTATCCAAAGCTCTTTTAATTTTTCTCGTATCACTCGGATCTAAACCTCTTTGTACTTCTTTACCCTCAGCTCGCCAAGTTCTTTTTACAGTTAATGCTCCCGCTAAAATAAAAAAACGACTAATGAAACTGCCTTTCATTGTTTCTTCGGCAGCCACATAATATAAGTTGGTTACCGGATTCAATAAATAATATGGAAGCCCCAACTTGTTTTTCTTACGCCATTTTACAGCCGCAAAAATGTGAATGAAGGCAATCACATCTGCAAAATATGTTTGATGATTGCTTACAAATAAAACATTGTTATGTGGTAAATTTTCAATATTCTCTGTGCCCTCAATTTTTATTTTATTGAAAATGGTTAATCCCGGATAAGTAAAAATTCCAACAATTGCATAAATGATGGAACGTATTATTCGTATATGTTTTAGTTTTTCAACTAAATTCATGTGTCTAAATTTTAGTACGTAAAGCGCAATATAAAGAAAGTGAATTGATTAATCACGTTTCCTGTTTTCTGACAACAATATTACATTGTGGAATTTTATCTTCATTTAAATTCATCAAAACAAAAAGTGCCGATTGATTGAAAATTAAATGCAGTCAATTTAAAAATATATATCAAAGAGGTTAAGTTGATATAAATATCTTTGTCATCATTTTGAACAATACAATATGAACCTTAACACCGTTATTTTTGATATGGATGGTTTACTAATTGATAGTGAACCTTTGTGGAATCAGGCTGCTAATGAAGTTTTTAAACAGTATGGTGTAAGCCTCAGCGAAGAACAATATAAAACCACTACCGGTTTGCGTACCAAAGAATTTGTTCAATGGTGGTTCAGACAATTTAACCTTGGTGATGCAGAACTTGCAAATGCTGAAAAGAAAATTGTACACCTTGTTCTGAAAAAAGTAAAAGAAAGCGGAACAATGATGCCGGGTGTTCACCACATCATCAATTTTTTTCAACAAAAAGGATTTAAAATCGGATTGGCAACATCTTCTCCTATCGAATTGATTGACCTTGTAGTTGAGCGTTGTGGCATTCAACAATACATTCAAGTTAAAACATCTGCAGAACATTTACCCTTTGGAAAACCACATCCGCAAGTATATTTAAATTGTGCCGAAGCATTAGGATCAAATGTTCATGAATGTATTTGCTTCGAAGATTCTTTCAATGGCTTAATTGCTGCAAAATCTGCAAGAATGAGATGTGTTGTTGTACCACATCATTCTCAAATAAAAGATGAACGCTGGGGAGCAGCGGATTTAAAACTTAGTTCACTGCAAAATTTTGGCGAACTGCACTTTGGTTTGCTGTAGTTAAACAACCAGTTATATAGGTACAAAAAAAATCTCACCAATTTTATTGGTGAGACCTTCTTGCAAGAAGTTTATTAATCGAATTGATTATTAACTCTTATTTTTTAGCAGCTGAATCTACTTTCACAGCAGCTGAATCTACTTTTACAGCAGAAGTGTCAACTTGTGCAGCAGCAGCCATAGAATCTTTCATTTTTGTAGAGTCAACAGCTTCAGTTTTAGTTTCTGCATTGTTACAAGCAACAAAACCTACGATTGCCATTAATGCTAATACTTTTTTCATTGTATTTGTTTTTTGGGTTAAAAATTGATGCAAAAATAGGCATCTGTTAATATTTTCCAAATTTATTTTATTAGATGCTGCTATTGATATAGCTAAATAATTACAATGTAAAATTAAGTCATAGTAAAAAAATTACACAAAACGCTCTTAAATTTGCAAATGCTCTGATTACACCAAACAAAACCAACTACTATGAAAATTACTAAATCAATAACTGCTTGTTGCTTTTTACTTCTAATAACCACATCTATGCAGGCTCAGGTCGGAATTGGAACAATTACCCCCAACACATCGGCGCAATTGGATGTAAACAGCACCACCAAAGGATTTTTGCCTCCACGAATGACAAGATTACAAAGAGACTTGATTAGTACACCTGCTGCAGGATTGGTAGTTTGGTGCAGTAACTGCGGTACTAGTGGAGAGCTTCAGGTGTATAATGGTACATCATGGACAAATATGATGGGTGGTGCAGCAAGCACGTCTTTGCCTGTTGTTACAACTACTGCAATTAGCTCTATTACCTTTTCGGGTGCGTCTGGCGGGGGAAATGTGACAGATAATGGTGGTGCAGCAATTACAACTAGGGGTATTGTATGGAGTACATCTCCCAATCCAACTACAGCATTAATGACCAAAACTACAGATGGAACTGGTGTCGGTACTTTTACCAGCTCTATCGGAAGTTTATCACCTGCAACGGTATACTACATAAGGGCATATGCGACCAATACAACTGGAACAAGCTATGGATCTGAACTAACTTTTACAACCTTAGGTATAGGCAGTAATTATGGAGGGGGTAAAGTGGCGTATATTTTTCAATCTGGCGATCTAGGTTTTGTGGCTGGAGAAACACATGGAATGATTGCTTCTAATGATGAATGGACTACACGTTGGGGTTGTAATGCAGTAACCTTACCTGGGGCTAATGGCACAGGTATAGGTGCCGGAGCTCAAAATACGATTGACATTGTTGGCGGATGTGCAGAATTGGGTATTGCTGCAAGAGTATGTGATGATTACTCTATAATTTCAGGTGGTGTTACCTATTCAGATTGGCATCTTCCTAGCATAACAGAGTTACAAAAAATTTTAGCTAATCGATCGGTTATTGGCGGATTTAACTCACCTTATATTTTATATTGGAGCTCTTCTCAAAACGGTAGCACTTTTGCTTATTGTGTCCGAACTGACAACCCTGGCCAAAATTATGTTACTAATAAGTCTGGAGGTGACTATGGTATTGGCACCAGAGCTGTTCGGTTTTTTTAAAAAAATAAATATTTAAAGAAAATATTGATTTGTAAAACAATATTGATTTCTAGTTCAATGAAAAACGCCCTTCCAAATTTATAGGAAAGGCGTTTGTGCCCTTTGCTAAACTGAGTACCAAAGATATTGTGAGCAATTTTAGGTCGATTTCAACTTTATTTGAAAATTTACATTAAAATACCCCCCACCCAAGAAAAACCAAATAGAACAGCGTATCTTCGAAATGTGCAATTACTGCACGATACAAAACCAATCAAAATGAAAACTATTAAATCTATTTTTGCTACTTGTCTCTTTTTACTAATGACCCTACTTGTGCAAGGGCAAGTAGGCATTGGAACAAGCAGTCCAGCTGCCTCTGCAAAGTTGGAAATTAGTTCTACAACAAAAGGTTTTTTACCGCCTCGTATGACTACTACCGAGCGCAATGCAATATCTTCTCCGGCCACAGGCCTTATGGTTTTTCAAACGGATGGTAATACTGGAAATTATTTTTACAATGGCACTTCCTGGCTTCTAATAAGCAATGCCAATTATGGAGATATTAAAACTGGAATCCAAACCACAGACCATTATGGCTGGGTTAAGTTAGATGGAAGGTTAAAGTCAAGCCTGACTTCCACTCAACAAACCCAGGCAACTGGTTTGGGCATTGGAGTCAATTTACCAAATGCGGATGGTGCATTTTTGGTTCAAAATGGAACTGCTTTAGGAGGTGTAAGTGGAAGCAATACAAAAACTATTGCACAAAACAACTTGCCAAATGTCACACTAGGAGGAACTACATCAACCGATGGTAGCCACACGCATACATTAAAAGTTGGGGATGATTTTGGTCAGTGGTATTTTTCTTCGTTCGGGCCATCCCTTGCAGCAGGGTCACAAATCTGGACTAGTTTCGTGAATTATGCTCCTGAATCTATTAACTCGTCCGGTAGTCACGCTCACTCAATAACAACTACCTCAATCAATGGTAACGTAACACAAACTAACTTAGATATCACTCCCAAAAGCTTAAGTGTAAATACATTTATATACTTAGGGCTATAACCTTATCCAGCACCAATATCATTGAGGACACAAAAATTTGTCTTTAGAGTCGGGTTTTATTTTTATTAAGCCGTCAAAAAAGTAGTCGTTGTGTAAGGACGAAAATGCCTTAAGTACTGCGCAATATGGGTAAGGCAATTCTAGTGTTCGCAAATTTTACTTTCAGATAGAGGACAGCTTCGGGTGCGGCCATAAAAATAGTCCCGCACGTAGTGCGGGACTATTTTATTAGTGCCCTTTGCTAAACTGAGTATGAATGATATTGTTGCAATTTGAGATTGGTAGTAGCAGTATTTAATTTTATTCATAAAATATCCCACAAAAAAAAATATATCTGTAAAAAACACATACTTTTACAAACAACTATAAAAAACCAAAACTGACTATTATGAACTTAATAAAAAAATTATTTTTTGTTTTTTGTTTCCTATTTATTTTAACCTCATTAACAAATGCCCAAATAGGAATTGGAACCAGCAACCCAGATCCTTCTGCTAAACTAGAAATATCTTCCACTACAAAAGGCTTTTTGCCGCCAAGAATGAAAAGGATTCAAAGAGATGCAATAAACTCACCTGCTGCAGGGTTAACTATTTGGTGTATTAATTGCGGAAAAACAGCCAATGGAGTAATAGGTGAAATGCAAGTATTTAATGGAGCGGAATGGACTAATCATACTGGGGGAACAGCTTCAGGTCAAGCAACCTTAGCTATTGGTGATTTTTACCAAGGAGGCAAAATAGCATACATTTTAGTTTCTGGTAATCCGGGTTATGATTCAAATGAACAACATGGTTTAATAGCAGCTACTGTTGATCAAAGCACAGGAATTCAATGGGGCCCCAATAACATAGCTACAGGAGCAACAGCAACTGCTATTGGAACCGGTTTGGCCAATACAAATACCATAATCGCAAGTCAAGGAGCAGCAGCATCTAATTATGCAGCAGCATTAGCAAAAGCCTACCGTGGTGGTGGGTATAGTGATTGGTATTTACCAAGTAAAGATGAATTACAAAAACTTTATGAAAATAAGATAGCACTTGGTAATAACTTTTCAACAACAAATAGATACCATAGTTCATCTGAAGCAGTTCGTTTTCAAGGGGATACTTGGGCTGCTTGGCAAATATTTTTTGGGGATGGAAGTTGGGCAGAATGGGATAAATTAAACCAATTCAATGTTCGCGCAGTTAGGTCTTTTTAATTACAAAAAATTTACGAACCCTCCAAAAATATTAAAAGCGTCCTTCAATTTTTGTAGGACGCTTTTATTCGTGCCCTTTGCTAAACTGAGTACGAAAGATATTGTAAGCAATTTTAGGTCGATTTCAACTTTATTTGAAAATTTATAATGAAATACCCCTTAAAAAATATAACTACAAAAAGCTTATATCTTTGTATAACCTTCAAAAGAATCAAAACCAATCAAGATGAATACGACTTTTAAATCAATTTTTGCGACTTGCCTTTTATTACTAGCAAATACAATAACAAATGCACAAGTGGGCGTTGGAACAACTAGTCCAAATGCTTCTGCCAGGTTTCAAGTAGACGCCGATTCATCAACGAATGCAAAAGGTTTTTTACCGCCCCGAGTGACTTATGCGCAAAGAAACGCCATCACTTCTCCAGCAATTGGTTTAATGGTTTTTTGCACTAATTGTGGAACAGGCGAACCACAATTTTATAATGGAACGGGATGGAAAAATATGATTGGGGGCACCGGCTTAGGTCAGTCTCCCGCGGTTGCCTCAACAATAGCTGCTTCAAACATCTCTAAAACATCTGTAACAAGTGGCGGAAACATTACAAATGATAATGGGCTTGCCATAACAGCAAGAGGGGTTTGTTGGAGTATCTCATCGAACCCAACTACTGCCAACTCAAAAACAATTGAAAGTGGAACAACCGGGTCTTTTACAAGCAATATAACTGGCTTGAATGCAAACACTGTATACTATTTAAGGGCCTATGCAATCAATGATGGAGGAACCAGTTATGGAGATCAGGTTTCCGTAAGAACCACAGATTATGCAATTGGAGAGTCGGCACTGGGAGGTAAAATCGCCTATTTATTACAACCTGGTGACCCAGGCTATGATGCAAATATTACTCATGGTCTGGTTGCTACTAATGCTGATATTTCTACAAGTGCCCAATGGGGGTGCTCCGGGATATTTATCGGGGCTGATGGTACCGCTATTGGAACAGGCAATCAAAACACAATTAATATTACGGCTCGTTGCAGTGCAGCAGGAATAGCTGCTAGGCTTTGTGCTGATTTAGTAGAGGGTGGATATGCTGACTGGTTTTTGCCAAGTAAGGATGAATTGAATAAATTATATTTAAATCGAGTAGCTATTGGCGGTTTTTCGAATGCCGACTATTGGAGTTCTACGGAGGTCAACCAAAACTTCGCGTGGTACCAGATTTTCACCTTTTTCTTTCAAGACGGCGCCATCAAGACATACACCTCAGGCTATGTTCGTGCCATTAGGGCTTTTTAACTATTAAACTATTTGACAATTTATAAAGTCCGCGTAGCGGGAATGAAATTTTTACGTAATAATGGTCGTTGGAAATAATATCCAGCGACCATTATTGTTTTCTAGAATATCAGTGCCCTTTGCTAAACTGAGTACGAATACAATTCAACAAGATTTAAATAAAATCTTTGGTTTCTAATAAAATATTTAGAAGTTATATATTGATAAACTCATAAAGAGAAAAAATAGTAATTTTTTGTTGCTAGTGATAGATTCTGATAAAGAATATCAAATCATTTATAAGCAAATGTTTTCAGGAAAATACCCCAATTAATATATAGGATATTTATTCATTCTATGCAGTATATTAGCTCTTGTTTAGTTTTTACAAAGAAATATTATTAATTCTATTTTAAGGAAACTGTTTCTAGCTCTATTTTTTTAATCTCATTTAAATTAATCTCATGCTTTGAAATATTTCTTTTCAAATTGTATTTATTGAAACCTATATCAATTGATTTAGTATTTAAAATATTAAAAATCATATTTGAAATTTGTTTTTGATACACTGTTGATTCACTTTTTATTTCACCATTAGGTAAAATAGTTGGACCTAAAATAGCTTGCCAAACCTGTCCAGAACCTTTCACCCAAAATCCATGCTGAGTCCATTGATGTGGTTTACTTCCTCGTCCATGATCGGTAGTAATGATAAAAGTTGTATTGTTTTTATAGAATGGATCTGTTTGTACATAATACCATAATTCTGAAAGCATTTGATCAAATTGATGTGCCTTTTGCAAATATTGGTCATATTTGCCTTGATGTGCAAATTCATCAGTTTCACCCAAACCTAAAAAAACAATTTTAGGATGTTTGTTTTGAATAAAATTTTTTGCTGCAGCGTATGTAAGTACATCTTCTCTTGTATGGCCTTTATTTTCTATAGAATTCTGTACTTTATTGATAATATTATTTATCTCCTCAGTTGAATCCTCTAAATTTTCATAACCACTATTTACATAAATATTACTTCTATTTTCATTGATGATGTAGGGCATTACATTCCAAGAACTAAAAGCTACAACTTTACCGGAATAGTTTTTTTGTTGATTAATTTTTTCAAGTAAATTATGATTGGTATTATTGATTTTTAAGTTCGGAATAAATTTAATGTCTGCTTCACCTGTTAATATTTCATTATACCCAGGATACGATTTTTTATAAATATTAGCAACATTTGCTTTGTTGTTAAAATTTCTATTGCCAATTATTTGTCCTTTTTTTGAAATTACATTCCAGAAAAAAGGAAGTAATTTTTTTCTTCTTTCTTCCAAATTATCAGACCAATACTGATCTCTAATTAATCCTGTATCAACTACATAATTTTCATCTTTTGTCAATGCATCATCAGCACCATTAAAAACTTCTTGCCATCTAAAACCATCAGTAGTAATAATAAAAATATTGGGAGAAGAGGAAGTATCTTGTGATTGAACTAATGAAAATAAAAAACAACAAAAAGAAACGATGAAAAATCTCATTTTTTAGGTTTTTCAAAGTTGTTTATACAATATGAACAGAATGCAAATAAATGATTATGAAATTATGATTAAATTGATGCAACCATCTCTTCTGCTAATCCGAAACTAAGTGTCATTCCGACTCCTCCAATTTCATTTAAAATATAAACCGATGGTTCTGGATTTAAGAAAAGCTCAGTTTCACCATTTGTCATTTTTGGATAAACACCATTACACGATTCTTTTAATGACCAAAAATCGGCAAACATAAACTGATTTAAATACTTAAAAATTAATTGGTTTATTTCAACTTTATCAATAGTATCAATATTCTTTTACAAATCAACATTTTTCTTTTCATCCTTAAACAATTCGCATCTTTACTAAACTGAGTACGAAATCAATTCAACAAGAAATAAGAACTTTAGATTCTAATCTAAATATTTCTTGAGTTTTCTATTGATGAACTCGTAAATAAAAAAGGGAAGGAGATTTTATATCGGTAATTGAAATGAATAAAATTTTTTTTTAATTTCAAGCATATGTATTATAAGAAATTATAAATAATGCTTATTTTCGGGAGTAGAAATAAAAATGCATCCCGTAAAGTCGAGATGCAAACTTGATGTTTACACAACGGAAAAATCCTTATTGTGATTTGCTTCATTGTAAAAGTAAAACATAAATCGATAAAACAAAATATTTTATGAAAAAGATTTTAGGATTGGACTTAGGAACAACCTCTATTGGATGGGCATTTGTTCGTGAAGCTGAGAAGGAGGGTGAAAAATCATCTATTATAAAAATAGGTGTAAGAGTAAATCCACTGACAACTGATGAACAAACAGACTTTGAAAAAGGAAAGAGTGTTTCCTCTAATGCAGATAGAACTTTAAAACGTGGAGCAAGGAGAAATTTAGATAGATACAAGCTAAGAAGGAATAACCTCATTGAGGCTCTTAAAGAAAGTAAGCTTATCACTGATGAAACCATTTTGGCAGAATCAGATAAAGCAACAACACACTCAACCTATCTAATTCGTTCAAAAGCGGCAACTGAAAAAATTGAGAAAGAAGAATTTGCAAGGGTTTTATTGATGATTAACAAAAAAAGAGGTTATAAAAGTAGCCGTAAAGCTAAAAATGAAGATGAAGGACAAGTAATAGATGGAATGGCAGTTGCTAAAACATTATATGAACAAGAGATAACCCCAGGAGAATATTGTTACCAAATATTAAAGTCTGGAAAAAAGCATCTGCCAGATTTCTATAGAAGTGATTTAAAAGCAGAATTTGAAAAAGTTGTGCAAAATTGTTTGTTGATTGCACAAAATATAAGCCATACTTGGGTTTCAGCCGTCTACGATAGTAAACAACGTATGCAAAAGATGGTATTTCCTGATGGAGTCCTTTATAATAAGCAAAAAGGGGTAGTTCGAACTCCAAAAGTGAACTTTATATTCAATGAAATCCCTTTACTGGCAAGCCATTTGGCCGAAAAAGAAAAAAGCGATTCTGAGAAAAATCGCCTAAAGTCCAGCTATGTGCCCGAGACTGGATTCGAACCAGCACACCCTTGCGAGTACCACCACCTCAAGGTGGCTTGTCTACCAATTTCAACACCCGGGCAACCTTAGTAATTTTAAAATTCCTATTTACAAATGTAACACGGAATTTGAAAAGAAATCAAACTCTTTACATTCTTTCCGGTACCTGAATTCCCAACACTTTCATTCCCGTTTTAATCACTTGTGCACAGTTTGTTGCAATTTGTAAGCGTAATTGTTTTTTCGCTTCACTTTCTGCGTTTGTGATAGAATGTTGCGAATAAAAAGAATTGAAAATTTGTGCAACATTGAAAACATAAATTGCAATTTTACTAGGGTCATGTTCTGCAGCAGCTTCTGCTATGATTGTTGGGAACAACTCCAGTTGTACCAAAACATCCTTTTCTAATGGCAACAAAGTTGTATCGTTCAATCCCGGTACAATTGTTGTTGATGCTGCTTCATTTTTCCGTAAAATACTTTTAATCCGTGCATGGGTATATTGTACAAAAGGACCAGTAAATCCATGAAAATCGATACTTTCTTCGGGATTAAAAATCATTTTCTTTTTTGGGTCAACTCGCAATAAAAAAAACTTTAATGCACCTAAACCAATCGTATGATACAATTCATTTAATTCAGTTTCCGTGAAGTCTTTTACCTTACCCAACTCTTCTGTTTTTTGTTGTGCAATTTGTAACATCGCTTTTACCAAATCATCTGCATCAACCACAGTTCCTTCTCTGCTTTTCATTCGGCCTGTAGGTAATTCAACCATTCCATAACTTAAATGATGAATACCATTTGCACCGGGTAATTGTAGTTTTTGACATATTAACTTCAACACTTTCATGTGATAATTTTGCTCATCACCAATCACATAAATACTTTCAGCAGCATTAAATTCCTGATAACGCTGCTCTGCCAATCCAATATCTTGTGTGATATAGACAGAAGTTCCGTCCTTTCTTTGAACCAATTTTTCATCCAATCCTTCGCCGGTTAAATCTATCCAAACACTACTGTCTTCTTTGGTATAAAACACATTTTTTTGCAAGCCTTTTTCTACCAAGCCTTTACCCAACAAATACATTTCACTTTCATAATACATTTTATCAAAATCGCTGCCAATAGTTTGATATGTTTTCCCAAATCCATCATAAACCCAACTATTCATTGTTTGCCACAACTCAATCACATCAGGCTTTCCGGCTTCCCAATCCAACAACATTTGTTGGGTAGCTTTCATTATAGGTGCTTCTTTTTCTGCAGTATCTTTTGTAAATCCCTGAGCAACCAATGTTTCTACTTCAACCTTATAAGCATCATTAAATTTTACATAATAATCGCCTACAAAATGATCGCCTTTTGTATTGGTACTTTTTGGCGTTGCACCATTGGCAAAACGTTGCCAGGCTATCATACTTTTACAAATATGAACGCCTCTGTCGTTTACTATACAAGTCTTATAAACGTCATTCCCATTGGCTTTTAAAATTTCTGCAATACTCCATCCCAAAAAATTATTCCTTAAATGTCCTAAGTGCAAAGGCTTATTGGTATTGGGAGAAGAATACTCAACCATAACTCTATTACCATTACTTTCTTTCATTCCGTATGCAGAATTATTGAATGCAATTTGTGCAAATTGTAACCAATAATTATTTGCAACAACAATATTTAAAAAGCCTTTCACAATATTAAATGATGCAATCAAATTTGAATTGTGTTGCATTAAATATGCACCAATTTCATTCCCTAATTCATCAGGAGATTTTTTTAATTGCTTTACAAATGCAAACAATACAACGGCATAATCCCCTTCAAACTCAGGCTTGGTAGCATTTACAGCAATTGCAGATACTTCTATTGGAAAGTCATAAAGCTGGTGAATTGCTTTAGCAGCAGCTTCCTTAATTTGTTGCACAACACTCATAATACCTTAACATTTTGTGAATGCAAATCTAATTGATTAGCGCCTATCTTTGTGCCTATCATTTTTATGTATCAAATTCACGAATTTACCCGAAATTTAATTTTACAGTTTATAGATTTTTTCTATCCATTGTTTAAGAAAATCATGCCACTACAAACCTTCAGGTATGCAGCATGTGGTGGGTTTAATACTGTATTGAGTATTGTTTTATATGCAGTGGCTTATAATTATATTTTCACCAGTGATACCATTCAATTAAGGGCAAACTTTGCTTTATCAAGACATATTGCCGCAGATTACCTATTTGCTTTCTGGATTGCCTTTCCGATTGGTTTTTATTTAAGCAGATATGTTGTTTTTCAGGAATCTTCTTTACCCAAAAACGTGCAACTTTTCAGGTACTTTATTGTTACCTGCGGTGCAATGGGATTGAACTATATTTTTTTAAAATTTTTTGTGGAGGCCTTTGATATTAATGGACCAATTGCAAAAATATTTACCACTGTTTTTGTAATTGCATTCAGTTATATTTCGCAAAGAAATTTTTCTTTCAAAGAAAAGCAGGCATAATATCTACCTCAATCTTTCCGGAGCTCCATTATTCCACTTCACAATTATGGAAGGCGATGCAACAGTTATTTCATCTTGCAGATGTTTAACTACATAATCAACTCCTTCAATAATTCTTGTATCTATTTCTGAAAATATTTTAGGAGCTGCATGATTACTGATGTTTGCAGAAGTACTGACAATCGGTTTACGAAACCTTTTAATCAAGGTTTTACAAAACTCATCCGAACAAATACGCATTGCCACAGAACCGTCAACAGCCAGTACATTTTCTGCCAAACCAATTGCATTTTCATAAATAACTGTAGTGGGTGATTCGATCGTTTCTAAATAATCAAACACCGCCAAATCAACAGTAGCAATATGTTGCATCACTTCTCTTTCGCTAGATACCAAAACAACAAAGCTTTTATTGGCAGGTCTTTGCTTCAGTTCAATGATCCTTTCAACAGCAGCTGCATTTGTGGCATCGCATCCTATGCCCCATATTGTATCTGTAGGATATAAAATAATTCCACCGGCATGTAGAACCTTTAAACATTCTTCTATATCGCTTGTAAATGATTGCATTTTTTTAATTAAAATTTAGATCAATAATTTTTGATAAACATTCATTACGGCTTCGGCACATTTTTGTTGTGTAAATTGTTGTGCATGTATCTTTCCTTTTGCAATCATTTCATTTCTCAAATTTTCATTATTCGCAATTTCATGCATTGCATTTGCCATTGCATGCACATCAAATGGTGACACATAGCATGCAGCATTGCCGCCTGTTTCGGGCATACAGGATACATTACTTATAATCACAGGAATATTGCTCCACAAAGCTTCTAAAACCGGAATACCAAATCCTTCAAAAGTAGAAGGATAAATCATAGCAATCGCCTGCTGATAAATTGCAGGAAAGTCGGCAGCTGATGTATAGGCGAATTCCTTTGCAGCAACATGGTCTGATAAGAAAATAATATCATTCAATAAATCATTTTCTTTTACATAATCTTTCACTAATTGTTTGTAAGTGCCTCCATCTCCTATTACAACCAATGGTATAGTAACATTGCTGAAAGATTGATTAATATTAGATTTGATGGCATGAATAGCTTTACATATCGTCAATAAATTTTTCCTTTCAATGATTGAACCTACATACAGAAAAAAATTGTCGGGCAATTGATACAATTGTTGAACACGTTTTTTTTCTTGCTCAGAAACTTCAACTCCAAATGCAGGATTGCAACTTTGATAACAAACTGAAATTTTTTCTGAGGAAACTTTATAAAAATCAATTAAATCATTTTTTGTTTGGTGGCTGATTGCAATAATATGGTTGGCATTTACACAGGCATGCTTAAATTTTTTTCTGTAAATTTTTACATCAATTGGATTGTATTGTTCAGGGTTTCTTTCAAAAATCAAATCATGCATTGTTACTACAGATTTGACAGATGTATTTTGAATACCAAAAGGAATCTCATGACTCAATCCATGATAAATATCAATACCCAATTTTACCAAATCTTTTTTCACCCAACTACTTCTCCAAGCACTTCGAAAAATAGAGGCAGGAAAATGTGTAGGAATTATCGTTTTGATATTTTCAATTGAATCAATTTTGAATAAATTGGTTTGTTTTGGTGTAAACAAATAATAATTATCTTCAACAAAATATTTTGCCAAAGATGAAATCAGGGTTCGGCTGTAATGACCCAATCCTGTTCCATTTGTAAATGCACGTTTTGCTTCAAATCCAATCTTCATAATTACTTAAATAACACGATCGTATTAAATTACAAATTTGCAGCTTTAATTTGATTAAAGTTGTTTCTGCCTATGAAGTATTTTAAACTGAAATTGTAGCCAAAAGCATTGAGTAGTTTATTTAATTTACCTAAGTTTGTTGGGCTATGAATTGGAATGAAAAGAAAATAAGAATCGCTGTGTTAGATATGAATGAAGGTCATTTCAATCAAGGCATGCGTTGTATCCGAGAAATAATCAATACCTGGAGTAGTCATATTCATACAGATATTACACTTGATGAGTTTGAAGTTCGTATCAAAGAAGAATTACCGGATACAAGCTACGATATTTATATTTCAAGCGGAGGACCAGGTTCGCCACTTGAAAGTGAAGGTAGCAGCTGGGAAAAAAAATATTTTAACTGGTTAATAAACATGGAAGAATGGAATAGCCATTCTGAATTGATTCCCAAACATGTTTTTTTTATTTGTCATAGTTTTCAATTAGTTTGTCGTCATTACAAAATAGGAAATGTTTGCAAAAGAAAATCCACATCTTTCGGAGTTTTTCCAATGCATCAGTTAGAAAACGAACATGATGAAATTGTTTTTAATGGTTTGAACGAACCCTTCTATGCAGTTGACAGCAGAGATTATCAGGTAATTGAACCTGATTACCAACAACTGAGAAAGATGGGTGCAACTATTTTGGCAATTGAAAAAGACAGACCGCATGTGCCTTTGGAAAGAGCAATCATGGCAATCCGTTTTAATGAATATTTTATTGGTACACAATTTCATCCCGAGGCTGATGCAATTGGTATGAGTATGTATTTGCAACGTGCGGATAAAAAAGAAATCATCATCGCAACACATGGTGAAGCTAAGTGGCAAAACATGTTGGAACATTTGAGTGATCCTGATAAAATTCTATGGACTTACAATTGTATTCTGCCCAACTTTTTAAACAATGCAATTAAGGTATTAGCCTTAGCATAAATCATTGTTTATAAACAACACTATCTTTCACTATATTACACATTAAATTATTACAATGATTGCTGAAATAAGAAATAAATTCAACACTCAATTTACCGAAGAAAAATACAAAGCTTTTATAGAAGAGTTACATAGTCAATATTTTGGTGCGTTAGAATTTAGAGTAGCTGAAACTCCCATATTTGTTGATAAGTTTTTTACTAAAAAAATGCTGGATACCTGCGAAAATATCATCGATGTAATTACCGGCTACAACTTTAAAACCCTTACCTCACATGCTATTCCGGGTAATGTACGTGTACCCAATGAACAAGATCACTGTCATTTTATTGCATTTGATTTTGGTATTTGTGAAAATGAAGCAGGTGAATTGGA
Source organism: Chitinophagaceae bacterium (assembly GCA_947488765.1). GTDB lineage: Bacteria > Bacteroidota > Bacteroidia > Chitinophagales > Chitinophagaceae > UBA1930. The sequence continues at coordinate 154,292 of CANLAE010000002.1, forward strand.
ACCTCAGTTAATTGAAATGCAAGGATTTCCATCACTATTTGCATACGAAGTTTATCTTGATATTACTCTCAGAAAACATTTTGAAATTCCGGAGAATTATTCTGCATATTTAAATGGATTGGATGAAAAAAGTTACCTGTCATTATTGAAGGAAATAATAGTTGGTAATAACCACTCTGAAAATATAATTTTATTAGAAGTATTACCGCATCAACAAAAAACAAGAATTGATTTTTATTTGACTGAAGCATATTTAGGTATCCCTGTTGTTTGTGTTAGCGAATTAATTAAGGAAGGAAAAAAAATATTTTATACTCGCAATAACCGAAAGATTGAAGTAACAAGAATTTACAACAGAGTTATTTTTGATGACTTACAAAAACAATCCACAGAAATTCAGGAAAAAGGAAAAATGTTATTGGAAGAATTGGATGTTGAATGGATTACACATCCCAATTGGTTTTACAGAATCAGTAAATACACATTGCCATTTATCAATCATCCGAATGTACCTTATACAAGATTTTTGAATGAGATAAAAGAGATCCCGGAAGACTTAGAAAATTATGTTTTAAAACCATTGTTTTCTTTTGCCGGTCAAGGTGTAATTATTGATGTTACAAAAAATGATTTTGATAATGTACCCGATCCTGAAAATTGGATATTGCAACAAAAGGTCAAATATGCTGATGTTATTCCAACACCTGATGGACACGCAAAAGCTGAAATAAGAATATTTTATTTTTGGAAAGAAGGCGATACAAGACCCATTGCCACAAATAATCTTGCTCGTTTAAGCAAAGGAAAAATGATTGGTGTTCGATATAATCAAGATAAAAAATGGGTTGGTGGCACTACTGCATATTTTGAACAATAATGCTTCAAGCTTATTTCAAAATATTGAAAAAATTATACTCAAATTTTAACAGGAGTCCATTTGGTGCAGTTCTGAGCATATTGCTGTAAATCTGGTATCTGTATGCAATATCAAGCCTTGCAACGCTATTAAAAATTAATTGTAATGATGGTGCAATATCTACATATGATTTGCCATTTCCCAACAAGCTTTGCCCCAACAACTCAATCATACAATTAAGATTTGTTTGATTGTAATTTGTATATTCTTTTGGTAACAATAATTTGCCTGCAGAGAAAGTATAATTTATTGCCTGATTACTTTGATTACTAGGAAATTTATTGACAATAGTATTGTTCTGAGCTTGTTCAAAACTGACAGTTGAACTATAAGCATATTTGTGTATTAACTGAGTTGCAATCATGCCAAGTTCATATCCGGTATTGTGTCCTACAGTTTCAATTTCATCTTGATGAATATCACTGTTGTTGAAGCTATATCTGCCAAAAGATGCCATTCGAAAATGACGATGCACATCTTCGACAGTTAACCAACGATATTTTGCATAAAAACTTGCCCCCTCTGCAACCAATCCATTATTTCTTTTACTCAGAAATGATTGTCCATGCAACATTAATTTTTTATTTACTCCAACCATCACTTCAGGCATTACATGGTAATTAATGGTTTTATCACTGTTGCCCATAAAACTGTTCATCAATCTTATTCCAATGCTCTTTGCAGGCATATTGCTTGCAGGTTCGGTAAAAACAAAAAGTTCTTGTGCAGAAGATTTCAAAGAAATTTGAAAGCATAGAAATAGCAATAATATTCGCATTATAACAACGATTTTATTTTATTCTCCAAAGCCTTACCTGATAAGTTTACAGCAATTAATTTTCGTTCTTTATTCAATAAAAAAGTATTCGGAATATAAGCAACATTCCAGGTGTTTGCAAGTAACCCACCATTGTCTATTACGTGCGTCCATTTTGTATTATCCTCTTTTATTGCTTCTAACCAATCAGTTCTGCTTTGATCTACAGAAATACTAAAAATCTCAAACCCTTGTTGGTTAAATTTAGCATACAATCTTTTAAGTTCTTTATTAGATGCTCTGCAAGGTCCGCACCAACTTGCCCAAAAATCTATTAATACCACTTTACCCGTAAATGATGCCAATGAAACACTTTTATCATTGGTATTTTTTAAAGTAAAATTAGGAATTACAGTTCCTGTTTTTGGCTGTGCCATTAAAGTAGAAATAGCAACAAAAGAAGTAAACAAAAGCAAAAAAATCTTTTTCATAAGTATATATTTATTATTAAAGTACAAATTATTTAAATAGTTGCATGATAAATTCTTGTATCAAGATTTTGTTCATTCTTTGGACAACATTTTTCAAAATAGCCTGTTTCATAACATTTCATTTTAGTATAACCATTATACTTTTTAAACTCTTTTGCGGATAGATATTTTTTATCAATCAGCTTAATTTGTATTTCCCCCGTAAGTGATTGGGGTTGTATATTTAAAAAATGATATGTTTTACCACCAATTTCTACATGAGTATCATTTTTAATAGAAACATTGTTAAAATTGATAGTTGATTTTAAACTTGCAACTGAGAAACCTGCATCGGTAACAGCTTTTGAAATTACATCATAATCCACAACAACATTGGGTTTGAAGGAAATCAAGTAGGATGAATTTTTTATATCACTATCTACCGATTGCACAAAACTAATAGCTGATAAAGATTTATAAATTGCTTTACTGCACATACTGCAGGTAAGTCCGCTTGCTTGTAACGAAACACTTTTGATTTGTGCCGAAGCAGCAACAGTGATTAATAGGAAGAAACTAAAAATATAATTTTTCAAATCAAATAATTTGAATGATAAATAAAAAATAGAGGCTGACATTTTTTGACTAGTCCTTTTTCGATTAGCTCAACATTACAAAAGAATGTCAACCTCTCTAACTAATTATTGCTGTGGCTTTCTATCGTATTTGCAACAACCTGGCAATTTGTTGAAAGCAGCATCTGTAGCTCTTAAATCTTGTGTATCATAACCTGCATCTGCTACTTTTTGTTGAATTTTTTTGTTGTTACTTTTACTTGCTGCAAAAGTTACGTTTAGAATTTTACTTTCGTCGTTCCAGTCTGCAGTAGCTGCTCCTGCTGCTTTTGCTGCTTTTTCAATTTTAGTTTTGCACATATCACAGTTACCCCATACTTTAATTTTTTCTGTGGCAGTTGAATCTTTTGTTTGTGCAAATGAAAACATAGAAACGAATAAGAAAGTTAAAACCATTGTTAAATGCTTTTTCATAATAATTGTTTTTTATACACTCTTTTAATAAAGTGTAGATGGTTGAATAAATAAATAAATGAATTGATGAAACCCTTGTTGCTGTTGAAGTGTGCGACGCCACTACAGCTGAACAATGAGATACTGTTTGGCTAAAAAAATGAGCTTGAAAAAGAGAGTGATTAAATTAAAAAAACACAATTGTGTATATAAATATTTTGTCGCAAAAATTGCGGTGGGGCATTCGTGAAAGTACTTTTATTTGCTTCAATACTTTGCAAAAAATCTTGTGATGCAATAGTATGAATTGATATAGAACTTAAAGGAGTTTGAATAGAAAAATCGTTAACAGAAAATTTATGGCTGTCTTCTATCTTAATTAACTTGTGTGTGGTTTTGCAACAGCCTCCTGTTTTTTTGGTTTTGCATCCACATAAATTTTTGGCAAGTACATCAATTTTAGTGCTGCTTAATTTTCCCATGCAGTAATGCAAATTAACCACTACTCCACTGCTTACAGTAAAATAAAGAATAGCGACAAAAGAAACGATTAATTTTTTCATTACAAGGTAAAAGTAATGTTTTTAATAAATGACCGATGATAAAGCTATTGTAATTTTTAAAAGCAGTGATTAATTAACAAAATTCCAATAAATACCTGTTCTGAACCACAACGCATTGGCAGCATATTGAAAAGCATTGAAATTGTATTTACCCTTTCCTCCAATAAGCGTATTCATGTTTTCCAGTCTTACATAAGCTTTGAAACTTTTGATGCGAAAGTGCATGAATGCATCAACCTCGGGACGATTGGCAGTTGTGAAAGAATTTTGGTAAAAGAATTGTCCTGTAAAAGGCGAATAATTATCTGCTTTGTAATTGGTATAATATTTAATTTCTAAACCTGTACTTAAAAAAAGATTGGTATAAAAATTTCCTTCAAATGCTACTCTGTTTCTGGTTAAAATAAACGGAACATTCACAGGAGCGTTTGATGTAGTTTGTTGCAAATGCACTTCGGTGTACCAATTAAAATGTTTTGCAAGTTTAAATTTCTTCTCTGCAGCAATATGTAAAACATTGAATAATTGCGCTGTTTGTTTGGCATTAAAAAAACTATCGAAGTAGGTGAAGTTATTTACGAGATAATATTCACCACTTAATTTAAAATCTTTTTTCGGATTTTCATAAGCGGCAAAAAGCCTGATGGTATTTTCGTTTTTATTCACTCCATTATTGACAACCAAAAAATTATTGTTTGAATTATAAATAAAGGAAGGCGCTTTATTTACATTTTGAAAACCCAGTTCTAAAAATCCAATCTGCTTGCTCAGTAAGCGTTTCAGAGAAACAAAGGCTTCGTAATTACCGGCATTTAAGCCATTAACATATATACTCCCCGATGCTTCAATATCCCAGATTTGATTGCGTGTTCTATTTCTGTATTCACCTGTAAAATAAAGATTGTAATCCCTGGTGCTCATTATTCCTTGAGTGCCTGTAATGTTTTGTACAACGGCTCCTAATTTTAAAAACTGGCTTAGGTTATTTTTCTCTGGAAAAGTAATAACAGAAAATTCATTGGATATAATAGTCCATTTATTTTGGAATAATTTTTTTTGTAAAGTGCTATTCAATTGAAACCCAAAATATTTTTTATAATTACTATCTACAACATTATTATCGATAAAAGTATAATCATAATTATTCAATTTAAAAGTATGCTGCAATCGAAGTCGAGGATAAAATAATTGAATAGTTGTAGAATCTGTAACGATTGAATCTCGTTTTCCAAAGTCATAATAATGTCTATAAAGAATATTGTTGGTTTTGTATTGATTGCCTGTTGTAATACTTGTATTAAAAGGATTTTGAGAGAACAAACCTGAAGCTCCCAATCTTGTTTCTAACTCGTACGGATTGTTTAAAGCAAGACTATCTAATTTGGCTGCATCTCTTAATCCGCCATTTTCTGAAGAAACATTTTTATTGGAAACCCAAATTAAAAAAGCACCATAACGCCTATTGGGTGTTTGGTAAGAAAGATTTAAACGAATATTGTTGTGATTGTTATTTTGATTTTTAAAACTTCCCGGAGAATTAATAAAACGATATTCAAATGCAAAGTTGAGATTTGATTTTTTATTTTGTGTGTGTAAGAAATTAATCGTTTGCTCCGATTTACTTCCAAGAATGTAAGCAAGCTCGGTATAAGGTCTTGTAGTTTGAAAAAAACGAGTATCTTCTATTGAGAAATTATACACATCAAATTGATGAAAACCTGCATCCCAACCGGCTTTCAGGCTTGGACGAAAAAGTAATGATTTTGCTGCAGTGCCGTAATTGCCTAAATTAATATACCAATAAGGTTGAGTAAATCTTTTGGCAAAATCATTTACACTCGAATCTAAAAAACGATTTCTGGAAGAATCGAAATACCGAAAATAAATAGTAATAGAATCAGCAAATTGATCTCTTTTTTGTAATGAATCTTTGCCTGTGCTTCCTCTATTGCCAATTGGGCGACCTTGTGAATCGTAATTTGAAATTTGCGTTCCACCTTCTGTACTTATAGAATTGTCTTTCGAAAGCGACCTTGCATTTTGTGCGATAGATTGATGCTGCAAAATAATTGCAACCAACAAACAACATACAAGTTTAACCACTACAAATAGCTTCATGGCTGCAAAATAAATGATAAGCTGTGAATGACAGACAAAGAAACGTAAAAATTGAAAGTACGTTTTTTCAAATTATATTACTTGAAGTAATTCTTTGAACAATAAAGTCAGCTTTGGTTCGGCTTCTTTTGCTGCTAATAGTACCTCTTCATGTGTAATAGTATTATTATCCTCTCTAATTCCTAGATCGGTAACGACACTTACTGCAAATACTTTCATACCACAATGACAAGCAGCAATTGTTTCTTGTACTGTGCTCATTCCTACTACATCGCTGCCAATTGTTTTGATCAAACGATATTCTGCATGGGTTTCAAATGTAGGGCCAGTAACGGCTGTATAAACGCCTTTGTGAACATGGATATTATTTGTAGCTGCAATATTAGTAGCCGCATCAATCAATGCTTTTGAATAAGGCTCGCTCATATCAGGAAAGCGGGTTCCTAATGAAGATTCATTTTTACCCATCAATGGATTTACGGTAAAGAAACTGATATGATCTTCAATAATCATTAAATCTCCTACTTTATAATTTGGATTGACTGCGCCGGCTGCATTAGACAACAACAATGTTTCTACACCCAATAATTTCAATACCCTGATTGGAAATATCACTTGCTCTGCAGAGTAACCTTCATAAAAATGAAAGCGGCCACTCATTACAATAACTTTTTTGTTGCCTAATTCCCCTATCAACAATTTGCCTCCATGCCCTTCTACTGTGCTTACAGGAAAGTTTGGAATTTCGGCATAAGGTATTGCCAGATCCACTTTTATTTCCTGTGCAAGATTACCTAAACCACTGCCTAAAATAATTCCGGTAGTTGCAGTTGTAGTTATTTTAGATTGTATAAAAGCTACTGTTTCATTTAATTGTTGTAAGAGTGTACTCATGGTTTATTTTTAATTTTTAAAGAACCTATTTAATATTTAATCTTATCATCTTTTTTTTTCCATGCTTCAAAAACTTTTGGTGCATCGGGATGAAATAAAAGTTCCATCGAAAGTTTTCGTTCTGGCAAAGATAAAGTTAGCTCATTGTATATCAATGAATCATCAAATCCAATAGCAGCAGCATCTAATCTTGTATTGGCGTAATAAACTTTGGATGGTCTTGCCCAATAGATTGCACCCAAACACATGGGGCATGGTTCGCAAGAAGTATAAATTTCACAACCTTCTAACTGATGTGTTTGTAAATTTTTGCAAGCATCTCTGATGGCAATAATTTCTGCATGTGCTGTAGGATCGTTGGTGCTTGTTACTTTATTCCAACCTCTTCCAACTTCAATTCCATCTTTTATAATTACACATCCAAATGGACCACCATCATTATTCAACATTCCTTTGTAAGAAAGATCAATTGCAATTTGCATGAATTCAATTCTTTTATCCATAGGTAGCAACATTAAAAACATCAATGCAAATAATTAATTACTTACATTGTATGAATTGAAATATTTTAGTTAAGCAATATTGAATTTTATCAGAATAGCAGCTAATGCAACCACAGCAAGTACTATTGCATAAACCCACCATTTGTCTTTTTGATTTTCATTTGAACCAGAAATTGTAGAATCGACTAAATTATTATCAACTGAAGTGTTGGGTTTTTCAGAAAGTTGTATTGTAGGAAAAAAATCGAATGCATTTTTCTCTTGCTGAAAAGTAAAAGTTCCATCTGACTGTTTTGAAATTGTTCCTATTCCATTGAATTGTATTACATTTCCTTCAGAGGCTGTTGCTTTAATTTCATAAATGTATTCATGAAATTTTTTGATTGCCTCAATTTGTTCTACTTCCAATTCTTTTGATAAAAAATTATAAAAAGCTTTATCAGCAAGCAATGTTGTTTCTGAATTGAAAGCAAAATTATTTAGAGGTGCATGCAATTTATTTTCATCATCAATTGATGCTGTTTGAGGAATGATTTGTAAACTACCAATTCCGGGTAGTACAATTTGATGGTGAAGTGCAAAATATTTATGAACAAGTGAATGCATGAATAATTATTTACTAAACGAATATACAACTCCTGCAATAATATTGAAACCCAATACCTGGTATTGACTCCAACGCTGGTAGTTGTTATTGAATGCATTATTAATTTGCAACCAAATATTAAATTTATTATTTAATCGATATTCTAATGTAGCATTCAAATCAATTGCCGGATTTAATTTCTGAGATGCCAATGAATTATTTCTGTATTGTGTACCATCCCAAAAGAATAGGTCTGCATTAAAAACCACATCCTTTAATAGCTTCCATTTCAATGTTCCTGTAATTTCCAAAGGAACTATTCCGTATGCTTTGTCGAAAGTAGTTTTTGTAAATTGATTATAAGTTACTGCAGCAATAAAAGAAAAATTCTCCTGAACGGAATAACCAACCTCTCCATGAATTTTTAATAACTGTAAATTATCATCGTATAAAGTAACAAATGATTTACCATCTATTAAATCATTTGTGAACAAAGGTTGTCCTTTCAATTTCAATAAAGACAATTGGGTATTGTACACAAAATGACTTCCCAATGATCCTTTGATGCCGGCATAAATTTCATTTTTTTGCGTATTGGTAAATGAAACAGGCTGCGCCAACCATGGGTTTACAGAAGCAAGAGATTGATAATTATTTTTTTGTATTGAACCCACCCATCCAGCTTTCAAAATTAATTTTTCACTACCCAATCTTGATTCTGCTGTAATATTTGGTAATACTGAATAAATTTGATTATCCCATGAAGGCTGAATGCCAAGATTCAGTTTGAAGTTTGGCGTTTTAAATTGAATTGTTGGATTAACAAAAAACAAATTATTTTTAATAGTATTCGCAGGTGTTTGACAATTGGTAATATTTGCAGTTGCTGAAACATCAAAAGCCAACAATTTTGTAATCGTTTTATTAATAGGAATTGTTGCAACAATATTGGTTTCTTTTGCATTTTTTCCATCAAAGAAATAACTAAAGTCAACTGTTGGATGATACGTAATTCCAAATCTATTTTCCATCTTATTTCTAAACCCTGCTTTTAAACCAATAGTAGAAAAATTTTGTTGCAGTTGATCTTTTGTATAAGGCAAACTTGCAGGTTCAAAGCCATATTGGTATTGAACATTATTATTGTAAAACAATTTAGTACTCCACTCCGAATTGTGTTTATTGGTGTACAATCCGGTTACTGCAACATCTGTTTTACCAAATTGCTGAAATGCAATATTTCCAGTTGATGAAATATGTTTTGCAAAAATATTTGTAATGGAGTTCTTGCCATTACCAAAACTCATAGCAGCTTCAGCATAAGGAGTTGTGTAATTTCCAAAACCAAGTTTAATGTAACCGTTTCTTGTCCAGTGAATGCTGCTATCAACATACAATGACAAAGGTTTGATTGTTACAGGCTGGTATGAAAAAAATAAATTTTGTGAAGGAACTACATAAGTAAGCAGCGCTTTTGAAGTATCTAAAACCGGTGTAGCCGCTGTAAAATTAATTTTAGCAGCATTACGCAAACTCGGTTTAAATGCAGCGTACAACACAACAATATCTTGTTTAGTTGTATCAAAATTTACCTTTGTATTTACAACTTCTGCAGAAGGCTTTTCAACATTTTTTTCTGTAGTTTTGGAATTTTTCCCTTTTTTAGAAGCCGCAACTGTCGTTTTTTTCTTGCTCGGTTGCTTCTTCTTCGTTGACTTTTTAGCTGCAGTTGATTGCTTTTTTTTCGTGACTTTTTTTTGTGCATCAACCTGCATAAATGAAAGCATTCCAAAAATTGAAAGCAGTAATATTTTATGTATATTATTCATGCGGAAACATTTATTATTGTTCGGTTTGTTCAACTTTATTTGTTTTATTTTTTTCTGCAACTATTGCGGCAAGTTTATTTTCAGCCATCTTTTTTAACTCAACAATTGTCGTATTTTCAACTACACTTTTATAAGTAGCCTCTGCATTAAAATAATCTTTCTGAGCTGCATAAACATCTCCTAAAAGAATATAGCTTCTTGTAACCCAATATTCATAAGAACCATATCTTTTTATTACTTCAAATCCTGCCTTTTCAGCTTCAGGTAATTTATTTTGCAGCAACAATATTTCAGCAACTCTAAATTGTGCTTCAGCACTAAATTCTGATTTGCCAATTTCAATTACAGCTTTGTAACTTACAAGTGCTTCAGGAAGTTTATTGGTTTGTTGATTACTTTTTGCTAGTATCATTGTTGCCATCATTTTATCATCAGCAGCAATCACTTTTTCCTGCAATAACTCTTGTGCGTTAGTAGCTGCTTCAACGAATTTTTGTTGTTTGTATTGACATCTCAGTAAGCCTCGCATTGCTTCTAATTTATTTTCCTGTTGTGTTGCCAATGATTTTAATTGGGTGTAATATTTTTCAGCTTCGCCATACGACTTCAAATCAAAGTAATAAATACGTGCACTTTGTAATGTACTTCTTTCTGCATAACGATTCGGAGCCTTTGCTGCTACTGTATTATAGAAAGGTAAAGCGGCGTTAAAATCTTTACTTACAATATTTATTTCTGCAGAAAAATAGTTTGCTTCAAGAAAATATTTTCCTTCGGCAAACTTTGAAATGTACTCTGCAAAACCGATTTTAGCTGCTGTATAATCTTTTACTTCATATCGCAACATGGCAGATTTGAAAGTCAATGAATCTTCTTCGTTATAAGAAATTGGTTTACCATTTTGCTTCATGAATGCTATAAACTCTCCGGGCTTCTGGTTTTCAACAAATATTTTGCGGATATATTCAACTGCATCATCACTTTCAGGTGAGTTTGGATAATTGGTAACCAAGCTTTTGAATGCAGCCAATGATTCATCATTTTTATCCAAATTAAAATTGGCAATTCCTATTTTTAAATATGCAACCGGATGTAAAGCATTACCCCTGTTGTCTTTTGCAACTTTCTCTAAAAACGGAATTGCTTCCTGCCATTTTTCTTCTGCTAGATAGGTATTTCCAATTTCTAAATTTGCCTCCGGAATGAATAATGATTTTGGATATCGCTGAGACAAACTTTGAAGTAAATTTATTTTTTCATTGAGCTTATTATTTGCACCATTGATGATTGCTTTTTGATATAATGCATAATCAGCTTGTGATAAATTCAAATCAATAACTTTATCATACATGATGGTTGATTGCTTAAAATCTTTCAGCATGTAATAACAATCTGCTGAACGCAAATAAGCATCTTGTTGAATGTTGGTTGAACTTCCATTGATATTATTAGACACTTGTTGAAAAAAGCCCAATGCATTTTTATAATTTTCTTTTTTCAATTCGCAGTACCCTGCATTGTACCTGGCATTGGAAGGATTTACTTCGCCATTTATTTTTGCATCACGTAAGTATTTGGTGAAGTAATCAAAAGCTTCTTCCGTTTTTCCGTTTCTGTAAGCAATTTCTCCTTTCCAGAAATATACATATTGCATTTGCTGACTATTGTAAGGAACCTGCATCAACCGAATAAATATTTCATCGGCTTTGTCAATTTGTTGATCGTTGATGAGTTCTACTGCCCTTCCGTATAATATTTTAGGATATACTTTTTTAATGTTATCACTTTGTTGTGGTAAACTATCAAACAAAGCCAAAGCTTCTTTGTAGTTACTAGTATTAGCCAAAACACTTACCTGCAATTCTTTTGCTTCAAGTATAAATTTCGACTTTGTATAAACACTTAAAAAACTTTGAATCTCTTTTGATGCAATGTCCATAAAGCCTAATTCATAACTCAACTTTGCATAACTGAACTGCGATATTTCTTTTTGAATAGCGTTACTACTATTGCTTGCACAAAATGAAAATGCATTTCTTGCATTGGGTTTATCATTCACTTTTAAGTATGCATCTGCCAATAGATACATACTGTTTTGTGCTAAAGAATCTTCTTTACCACCTAACTGTTTCAAGCCTTTGATTGCATTTTCCCAGCTCTTTGTTTCATAGTAACAAAAACTTAATTCGTATAAATCCTCACGGCGAACTTTATCGTTTTTATTGACAAATGTTTCTAAATAAGGCAATGCTTCTTTGAATTTTCTTTTTTCAAAATAAGCATGACCAACCAATTGTCTTAGCTGTAAATCATAATATTGACCACCTTTCTTAATTGCATTTTCTGCATAGTCAATCGCTTTCTGTTTTTCACCATTGAAATAGTAAATCTCAGAAATATAAAATGGTACAATGCTTTGGTAGCTTGGGTTTGACTCTACTATTTTAAAACTTTCGAGTGCTTGTTTGTAATTTTTTTCGTAAAAAGCAATGAATCCAAAATAATAATTTGCATCCATTTCATTAGGATCATTTTGTAATTGCTTAATTGAATTAAACAAAGGCTTAGCTTTATCAAACTGTTGTAATGTAAAGTACACATAAGCTTGATGAAACTTCATATCTGCAATTTCACGATTGCTTAAATTTTGAATTTTTGATTTTGCATAATACGTATTAGCTTCCCAGAATTTCTTTTGTCTGTAGTAATATTCTGCCAGTTGAAAACTCATCATTTCCACGCGTGGAGCATTGTGTTCTAAATTAATAAAATCAATTGCCATTGCTTCTGCAGATGCGTCATTCAATCTCAAACCACAAAAAATGGTATAGTATTTACTTTCGAGTAAAATTGTTGTAGCAAAATTTTCACTATTCGTCCCTTCGGAATAAAGTCTTTTAAAAATAGGATAGGCAAGACTAAATTGTTCTTTTTGCCAATAGCTTTTGGCTAATTTAAAATCATAATCTGCATCACTTTGTATTTTGGTATTTTGTGCAATAGATTGTATCGCAACTAAAAAAAAGACCAATGCCGCTACTGATTTTTTAAGTTGATTCATAAAGTTGGAATGTACATTTATAAACAAAGATTTGAGTTTTGTTTCTTAATGAAACGTAAAATCTTTCATTAAAACTACAAAAGCCATTTACTATTATATTGATGATAGTTGTTTTGTGGATAAAGATTTTCAATTATTAAAAAATCCCACAACTATTCACATGTTTGAGGCAAGAGACTTTTTGTCTAAAGTAATTATCATAGATGAACAAAATGATTGAAAGAAAGATGTATAAAAATTCATGCAGTATTCATTATCATTTACCTTTATCTAAAAAAAAGGATGTACACGAGTAGCACACAAATAAGGGTTAGATACGCAGAAACCGACCAAATGAATGTTGTTTATCATGGCAATTACGCACAATATTTTGAAGTAGGCAGAGCAGAAAGTATCAGACAATTGGGCTTTACATACAAGGAACTCGAGGCAATGGGTGTTATCATGCCTATTGTAGAATTACAAACAAAATTCTTACGTCCGGCACATTATGATGATTTACTCACCATCAAAACAACATTGAAAGAATTACCCGAAGATCACAGAATTGAATTTCATCAGGAAGTGTATAATGAATCGGAAAAATTATTGACAATTGGCAAAGTAGTTTTGTATTTTATCAATGCTGCTACAAAAGAGAAAACCACTATGCCTGAAGCTTTCAGAGCAAGGGTAGTAAGTTATTTCACTTTATAAAAATAATTTTGAAATAGTTTTAGCAAATAAAAAATCCTGCATTTAGCAGGATTTTTTATTATTTCATTGTAAAGGTTTCCAGGAATTTGGTTGTAAAGTTTCCTTTTCTGAAATCTTCATTTTGCATCAATTGTAAATGAAAAGGAATGGTTGTTTTAATTCCTTCTATAACATATTCGCTTAACGCTCTGTACATGGTATCAATTGCTTCTTCTCTTGTACGTGCAATAGTAATTAATTTGCCAATCATACTATCATAGTAAGGAGGAATAACATAACCCGCATATACATGGCTATCTACACGAACGCCATGTCCGCCGGGTGTATGCAATACGGTGATTTTTCCGGGTGAAGGACGAAAATCATTATATGGATCTTCTGCATTAATTCTGCATTCAATTGCATGCATTATGGGTTCATAATTTTTACCAGAAATTTTTTCACCCATGGCAATTTTAATTTGTTCTTTTATCAAATCAAAATTGATTACTTCTTCTGTAACACAATGCTCTACCTGAATACGGGTATTCATTTCCATGAAGTAAAAGTTTCTATTCTTATCTACCAGAAACTCAATAGTACCAACACTTTCATAGTTTATTGCAGATGCAGCTTTGATAGCGGCTTCACCCATTGCTTTACGCAATTCTGGTGTCATAAAAGGTGAAGGAGATTCTTCCACCAATTTTTGATGCCTACGTTGAATACTACAATCTCTTTCACTCATATGACAAACATTGCCATATTGATCGCCAGCCACTTGAATTTCTATATGCCTAGGCTCTTCAACAAATTTCTCCATGTAAATGCCATCATTTTTGAAAGAAGCAGCCGCTTCTGCTTTGGCATTATCAAAAGCTTTTTCAATTTCTGCTTCATTCCAAACCACACGCATTCCTTTACCACCACCACCTGCAGTAGCTTTTAATATTACGGGATAACCGACAACATTTTTGGCAAGATCTTTTGCTTGTGCTACACTTTCTAATAAACCACCACTACCAGGAACAACAGGAACACCGGCTTTAATCATGGTTTCTTTGGCAGTAATTTTATCACCCATTTTGTTAATCATATCGGGTGTTGGACCAATAAACTTAATACCATGATCGGCACATATTTGAGAAAACTTTGCATTCTCGGCTAAGAAACCATAACCAGGATGAATTGCATCGGCATTGGTAATTTCTGCTGCAGACATAATTCTTTGGATATTTAAATAACTATCCGAACTAGCCGGCTTTCCTATACAAACGGCTTCATCTGCAAAGCGAACATGCAAACTATCCTTATCTGCCGTACTGTAAACCGCCACTGTTTTAATTCCCATTTCACGGCAAGTACGAATAATGCGAAGGGCTATTTCACCACGATTGGCTATTAATACTTTTTTAAACATTGTTTGAATTTAAAATGAATGAATGAATCAGCGAATGTTCAATCACGTATCAAACGAAATCAATAAGAACTATTCGTTGGATAATTGATTGTTACGCAGGATCAACCAAGAACAATGGTTGGTCATATTCAACCGGACTTGCATCTTCTACCAATACTTTCACTACACGTCCTTTAATTTCACTTTCAATTTCATTAAACAACTTCATTGCTTCAATAATACATACCACTTTTCCGGGTTCAACTTCTGTACCTACTTCAGCAAATACTGGTTTATCAGGACCTGATTTACGATAAAAAGTTCCAATCATAGGACTTTTGATGGTAATGTAATTGTCTGCAACAACTGCAGGTGCAGCCGGAGCTGCAGAAACTGGAGCAGCAACTACAGGAGTTGGTGCTGATGCTGCAGGTGCAGGCACATTATATACTTGAGGAGCTGCCGCAACAGTCACTACTTGTTCTTCTTTTTGCTTGATGGTAACTTTACCATCTTTGTCTTCGATACTGATTTCGCCGATATTACTTTTGTTTACGATTTTAATTAGTTCGTGAATTTGTTTTAAATCCATTGTACAAATTTTATTGGTGAATAAGCAAATAAGTTTCTCAAAAACTTAACCTTTTTTGATTTTGGTTAAGGGCGGCAAAGTAGGCAAAAAATGACAAAAACGACAATATTTTATTAAAAAATGGCTTTTTTTAATGAAAAAACGTTGATTTTATTAAAATTTAGAAATTCGTTCTATTTTCAAAACACAAGTTTCAATTGTGTAAAATGCATAAAAAAACCTGCCATTAAAAGCAGGTTTTATATACAATAAAAAAATATTATCCTTTTACTCTTTCTACGTAGTCGCCAGACTTAGTATTGATTCTAATCATCTCTCCTTCTTCTACAAACAAAGGAACATTTACGGTAGCTCCTGTATCAATAGTAGCAGGTTTTGTAGCACGGGTAGCAGTATCGCCACGAACTCCTGGCTCGCAATAAGTAATTGTAACAACAATTTTTTCAGGTAATTCAGCACCAATTGGTTGTTCGGTCTCTGTATTAATAAATACAAACACTTCACCCCCATCTTTCAAAAACTGAGGTGCATCAATCATTTCCTCAGCCAAAGCAATTTGTTCAAAAGTTTCATTGTTCATTAAGTTGTAACCACTTTCATCCTTGTATAAATATTGAAATGCTTTTTTCTCTACACGAACAGGATAAACAGTTTCGCCACTATTCCAAGTTTTTTCAATACTGCGTTTGTTGTCTACGCCTTTTAATTTAGCCCAAACTTTAGCAGCTGCACGAGCTGTTTTGTTTTCACCAAATTCTACTACGCTGTATAAACTACCATCTAGTTTCAAAATCATACCACGGCCGATGTCGGATGTTGTTGCCATAATTTTTTTATTTAAGATGGCAAAAGTAAGGGATGCTATGTACAAAACATACAAGGGTTTATTAGCATTTACAAATCAGCCGATTTCTTTAATTTCACAGAATGAAAAAATGTTTGATATTTTCTGCATTCATTTTAGTAGCTATTATGACTTTTGCTCAAAAAGATAGAGATACTATTCCAAAATATTTAAAATCTCCTTTTATTCCAGCATTTAAGATTGTACAAACCAATGGTACAAACTTTACAAAAGATAGTTTACCTGCCGAAACGCCTTTAATCATTATGTATTTCAGCCCGGATTGCGGGCATTGTCAAATTCAAACAAAGGATATGTTGGATAGTATGCAATATTTACAATCTGCAACATTAATGTTAGTAGCATACAAAAAAATGGACGAGTTGATTGAATTTTCAAATCATTATGAGTTGAGTAATTTCAGCAATATCCATATTGGTAGAGATCCTAAATATTTTTTGCCAAGTTTTTTCAATGTTAAGTTTACACCGTTCATTGCTATCTATAACAAAAAGGGTGAATTTGTAAAAGCTTTTGACAAAGGAGCTTCTGTATTGGAAATGCACAATTATTTGTAAAAAAATACATTAATCAGTATTTGCAAACCCTACCTTTGCGGCGAAAAAAATAATCATAACCCATAAACAACAAATTTAATTATGAAAGTAACAGTTGTAGGCGCAGGTGCAGTAGGAGCAACTTGTGCAGATAATATTGCCAGAAAAGAATTGGCAACCGAATTGGTTTTATTAGATATTAAAGAAGGATTTGCAGAAGGCAAGGCGCAAGACATGATGCAAACTGCAACATTACTTGGGTTTGATACTAAAATTTCAGGTAGCACTAATGATTACAGCAAAACTGCAAACAGCGATGTTGTCGTAATCACTTCAGGTTTGCCACGTAAACCGGGTATGACAAGAGAAGAATTAATTGGCGTAAATGCAGGAATTGTAAAAGGTGTTTGCGACAATATTTTAAAATTTTCTCCAAATGCTATCATCATTATAATAAGTAATCCAATGGATACAATGACCTACTTGGCATTGACTTCTACAGGCTTACCAAAAAATAAAATCATTGGCATGGGCGGCATCTTAGACAGCAGCCGTTTCAAATATCAATTGAGCCAACACTTAAATTGCAGTCCAAGCGATTTAAATGCAATCGTAGTAGGCGGACATGGAGATACAACTATGATTCCTTTAATCAGCAAAGCAACATGGAATAGCATTCCTGTAACTGATTTCTTAAATGCAGATCAGCAAGCACAAATAGTAAAAGATACAATGGTTGGTGGTGCTACTTTAACTGCGTTATTAGGAACAAGTGCCTGGTATGCACCGGGTGCTGCAGGAGCTGCATTGGTTGAAGCTATTGTACGTGATGAGAAAAAATTATTTACTTGTTGCGTTGCTTTAGATGGCGAATACGGACAAAAAGATATTTGTTTAGGCGTTCCGGTAACTATTGGAAAAAATGGTTGGGAAAAAATTGTTGATGTTAAATTAACTGAAACAGAACAAGCAGCTTTCAATAAAAGTGCTGATGCAGTTAGAAGCATGAATGATGTATTGAAAACATTATAATTAGCTCCTAACATAATATACAAAACCTCAATGAAAAGTCATTGAGGTTTTTTTATTTTTCTTATGAACGAATCATTTAAATTACTATGAAACTCCTGTTGCGTCGCACACTTCAACAGTATCACAATACTGAAAATTGTTCCGTTGGAAATATGGGGTCATTTCAACCTATAAAAAATCAACTCTAAAAACAATTTACATCTCTCTGCACATTTTAGCCGCTTTTCTGCAAAGTGTTGCACATTCTTTACAATGTGCAGATGAAAACTTTTCACATTCAGTAGCACACCGATCACAGATTTTTGCAGTAACAGCACAGATTTCTTTTGAGTTGGCACTATTCAAAGTCATAAGCTGCGATGCAGCAGTGCAAGCAGCAATCGTCTCTCTACATAATTGAATGCATTTATTCATCTTTGCATCCTTTACCTTTAAACACATGCTTTCGCATTTCTTACTAGAAGCTACACAAGTATTACAAGCATCTATACAATTTTTAATTTTATCAGTTTCAAATTTCATCTTAATGTATCCTGTGTTTTTTTCATTTATGTAAGTAGATTTTGTTGCAACAAGCATAACAAGAAAGCTAAATGATGCCAACAGAAAGAAGGAGTTTTTCATAAAATATTTTTTAAATTTTGAAAGCCTCAAATTCAAATTAGAAAATTCATCAAAAAACGACGAACGTCTTAAATTCAATGAATAGAATCATAAATTCTTACAACTAATATCAGTGCTCAAATAAAAATTATAATACACCTTAACACTGATTCAATCTTATAACATTTCTTATTAATGATTTTGGAAAAGAAGTTTTAGGTTTTATAATTGAATTAAAAAAAATAAATGGGAACCACGAAAAAAGAAGTAAATAATGTAGTAGAATTAGTTGCAAACAGCATCACCGCAATGTTAGGTTATTGGGATAAAAATTTAATATGCCGATATGCCAATAACGCCTATTGTGAATGGTTTGGGAAAACCAAAGAGGAAATAATTGACAAAATGAATCTTAAAGATTTATTAGGTGAAATGTATGAAAAACATATCCCATTTATAACAGGCGCTTTGGATGGAAAAATTCAAACATTTGAAAGAGAAATAAATTCTCCAAACAAAGGATTACGCCATTCAATCACCAATTATTTCCCTGATATCGTCAATGGAGAAGTAAAGGGTTTTGTAGTGCATATAGCTGATATTACAACATTAAAACTGGCTGAAAAAGAACTATTACATTCGAAAGAATTATTATTTATACAAAATAAACGTCTTGTTGATTTCACAAACATCATTACACACAATTTAACCAATTATGCATTTGGATTTTCAGGTATTCTAAACTTGCTTACAAATACAAAATCTGAGATAAAAAGAGAAGAATTATTACTACATCTTAAAATTTTAGCTTCCAACTTCAATGACACCATTAATAATTTAAAACAAATTGCCGATGTACAAAATAAGGCACATCTAGAATTGGTTGAAATTAATTTATACGACTACATCATCAAAACGATAATAATTTTAAGTCCAAAAATTATATCAAGTAAATGCACTATCAACAACTTTGTATCCGCAAATACAACTGTGATAGGAAACGCTGCTTATATGGAAAGTATTTTAATAAATTTTATTACCAATTCAATAAAATACAAACATCCAAACAGAGACCCAGTTATTGATTTAAGTTGCTCAACTCAAATCAACGAATTAATACTTACTATCAAGGATAATGGAATAGGAATGAACTTAGAAAAATATGGAGCTGAACTTTTTGAACTTTATAAAACATTTCATGGAAATTATGATGCAAGAGGAATAGGACTTTATATTACAAAATATCAGATGGAATCAATGGGTGGAAAAATTGAGGTAGAAAGTAAAGAAAATATAGGTACTAGTTTTTTTGTGCATTTTAAAAAACTTAATTCTAAAAATTGATTTTGAATAATCAAAATTTTATTGAATGGTATATTATACAGCCTTTGCATCCGATATTTGTATGGTCCGAATCAAAAAGTCATCAATACTACATCCACTATATTATCCTCTCCTATTGAATACCTGAAAGGCGTTGGACCCCTACGTGCCGATTTTTTAAAAAAAGAACTAAGTATTTTTACCTTTCATGACTTACTGAATTTTTTTCCTATTCGTCATATCGACAAAACAAAGGTTTCTAAAATAAAAGATATCAATCCCAATACTGATTTTATTCAGATTGCAGGAAAGTTAGAGCTGATGCCAGTTGTAGGAGAAAAATCCGGAAAAAGGCTTATAGCATTTTTACATGATGACACCGGAATGCTTGAATTGGCTTGGTTTCAGGGAATCAATTGGGTGGTTAAAAATTTTAATAGTGGCAGCCGATATTTAGTTTTTGGTAAGGTTGGTTTCTTCAATGGGCGTCCTCAGATGGTGCATCCCGAAATTGAAATTTTTGTTCCAACAATGGCAGATGGAAAAAATTATTTGGAACCTGTTTATCCATCAACCGAAAAATTAAAAGCAAGGGCATTAAATGGCCGTCAAATTGCAAAGCTTACTCAGGCATTACTACCACTTTTAAAACCAACAGACATTGAAGAAAATATTCCAACCAACATTCTTCAAAAACTGAATTTACAAAACAGATTTGATGCTTATTGTACTATTCATTTTCCAAAAAATCAGACTGATTACGACAACGCAATGCATCGTTTAATATTTGAAGAATTTTTTGTTGCTCAAATTCGATTGAATTTAATTCGGTTGCAAAGACACAAAGTAAGCCGTGGATTGGTATTTGAAAAGGTAGGTGATTACTTTAATAATTTTTACAACAATCATTTACCTTTTGAATTAACGAATGCACAAAAACGAGTGTTAAAAGAAATCAGACAGGATACTGCAAAGGGACATCAAATGAACCGCTTGCTACAAGGTGATGTAGGAAGTGGGAAAACAATAGTTGCATTATTAAGTATGTTAATTGCAGCAGGCAATGGTTACCAAAGCTGTTTAATGGCTCCAACTGAAATTTTAGCCCAGCAACATTTTATAGGATTATCTCCTCTACTTAAAAATATAGGATTAAATATCAGATTACTTACAGGCAGTACAAAAACAAAAGAAAGAAAAGAAATTTTAAAAGGATTATTAGATGACTCAATACAAATTGTTGTAGGTACACATGCCTTAATTGAAGAAACAGTACAATTTAAAAATTTAGGTTTTGTAGTTGTTGATGAGCAACATCGTTTTGGTGTTGCACAACGAGCTGCACTTTGGAAAAAATCTTTTATTCCGCCACATGTTTTGGTGATGACAGCTACGCCAATTCCACGCACATTAGCAATGACTGCTTATGGCGATTTGGATTATAGTGTGATGGATGAATTGCCTCCGGGCAGACAAGTAATTACTACCGTTCAGCGCAATGAAATGCAGCGTTTGAAAGTAATGGAATTTATAAGAGATGAAATTGCAAAAGGAAGACAAGCATACATTATTTATCCGTTGATTGAAGAAAGTGAAAAATTGAGTTACGAAGATTTGATGCAAGGCTATGAACAAATAAAAAGTTATTTCCCCGAACCAAAATACAGCATTAGTATGTTGCATGGCAAAATGCCTGCAGAACAAAAGGAAACCAATATGAAACGCTTTGTAGATGGCGTTACTCAAATTATGGTAAGTACTACTGTAATTGAAGTTGGTGTGAATGTTCCAAACGCAAGTGTTATGGTAATTGAAAGTGCCGAAAAATTTGGTTTGTCGCAATTACACCAATTAAGAGGAAGAGTAGGAAGAGGAAGTGAAAAAAGTTATTGTATATTAATTACGGGCAGTAAAAATAGTCGTGATGCTCGAGAAAGAATTAATATCATGTGCACAACTGACAACGGTTTTATAATTGCTGAAAAAGACCTCGAACTTCGGGGTCCGGGGGATATAGAAGGTACAAGACAAAGTGGTGCATTGAATTTTAAGATTGCATCAATTGTTGATGATAAAGACATTTTAGAGATGGCAAGATTTGAGGCTGAAGAAATTTTAACAAAAGATATAGAGTTGGGAAGCATTGAAAATTTACCAATTAAAAAGTATCTTCAAAGCCAGAAAGGGAAAACCGGTTGGAGTAAAATTTCATAAGTTTATTCATTGCACGAATAACTTTCTTTTTATTCAACTAAACTTATTACCTTGAATCTTATCGTAATAATACCTGTTTAATTTTTATACAAAAGATTACTGATTGAAAATTCTAGCAAAAATATTTATTCTTTTTTTCCTGCTATTGTTTAGCTTAAAAACAATAGCACAGTCTTATTTAGAATTTGTAGAAAATAAAGGGCAGTGGAATGATAATGTGAAATTTCAGGGTAAAATGATGAATGGAGATTTTTCATTGCAAAGTTCAGGTTATAGAGTGAATATTTTAAACACAAATGATATTAAAAACATTTCGGAATTTTATCATGGTCATAGTGATAACAATTCAAATGTTGATTTTACTAAATTATCCATTCTATTGCATGGGCATGCTTACGAAGTGAAGTTTTTAAATGCCAATCCGAATCCAACAATTATTCCAGAAAAAAAATTAGCTACTTACAATAATTATTTTATTGATAATAACCCAAGCAAATGGGTAAGTAATTGTAAAATATTTACTGCAATCACTTATAAAAATATTTATCCAAATATTGATGTAAGATATTATACAGAAAAAAATAAATTGAAATATGATATCATTGTGCACCCCGGTGGTGATATTGAAAAAATTACTTTGTACTATGAAGGAGTTGATGGATTAAAAATAAAAAATGAAAATTTAATTATAAAAACGAGCGTTGGCGAAATACAAGAATTAGCCCCATATTCTTTTCAATCAAATGCAGAAGGTCGTTCAGATGTTCCTTGTAAATTTGAAATAAAAGGCAACATTGTAAAATTTAAAATTCAAGAAAAAATCAAGGAAGGTGCAACTTTAGTGATAGATCCTGCCTGGATTTTTTCAACGTTTACGGGCAGCACAGCAGACAATTGGGGCTACACCGCAACATATGACGCACAAGGAAATTTTTATGCCGGTGGAATTGTTTTTGACAACGGATTTCCCATAAGCAACGGAGCTTATCAAACTACTTTTCAGGGAGGAACTAATACAGGTGAAGGAAGAGGCTATGATATTGCAATCATGAAATTTAATCCTACAGGAACAAATAGGATTTATGCAACATATTTAGGTGGCAGTAACGGAAATGAACAGCCACATAGTTTAGTAGTTGATAATTCAGGGAACTTAATAATTGCCGGCAGAACTTCTTCAAGTAATTATCCTACAACACTTCTAAATTTTGGAAGCACAGGTGGTTGGGATATTGTTTTAACAAAACTTAACGCAACAGGAACAGCATTAATAGGCAGCAGAAAAATTGGAGGGTCCGGAGATGATGGGGTAAATATTCGTCCAAAATATGTTGCACCAATGGGTGCAGAAAGTTTAAGAAGAAATTATGGCGATGATGCAAGAAGTGAAGTAATTACAGATGCTTCCGGAAATATTTTATTGGCATCATGTACACAAAGTACTAATTATCCAGCAACGCTAGGGGCTGCACAAACTGTTAAAGGAGCTACTCCTCCCGGCGTAAATGCAAGATATCAGGATGGAGTAGTTATCAAGACATCTCCTGATCTGAGCAATATTATTTTCAGTACTTTTTTGGGTGGTAATGGCGATGATGCAGCTTATGTTTTAGCTATCAATCCAACAACAAATAATATTTATGTTGCAGGAGGAACACAAAGCACCGATTTATTGGGAGATAAAACAGGAACAATTTTTCCTAATTATCAAGGTGGATTAACTGATGGGTTTATTACAGTACTGACAAATGATGGAAGCCAATTTTTAAAGACAACTTATATTGGTACAAATGCAACAGACATTGTATTCGGCATTCAATTTGACAAACAAAGTTTTCCTTACATCATGGGAACAACAACAGGTACATGGCCTATTACAAATGCTGCATTTAATCAACCCAATGGAAAACAATTTATTTCGAAACTAAATCTTGATTTATCAGGTTGGCAATTTTCTACTGCCTTTGGTACAACAGTAGGACCCAATATTTCTCCATTCGCTTTTTTGGTAGATCGTTGCAGTAATATTTATGTATCGGGTTGGGGTGGCGGAATAAATAAAAGAGATTACAACACCGGTGATACTTATGGTTTGCCAGTAACTTCCAATGCCATTAAGTCTACCACCGATGGTAAGGATATGTATTTTATTGTGCTTGAAAGAAATGCAGCAAGTGTATTGTGTGGTAGTTTTTTTGGACAAAATGATAATACAAATGACGTAGGAGAACATGTAGATGGTGGCACGAGCAGGTTTGATGCCAATGGAACAATTTATCAATCTATCTGTGCCAATTGTTATTCAACAACTCCTTTTCCAACAACTAATGGAGTTTGGGCAAGCTCCAATGGTATGGGCGCAAATGGATGCAACTTAGCAGCTATCAAAATTTCATTTGATTTTTCCGGTGTAGGAAGTGCGGTGCAATCTGCTATCAACGGCATAAGAGATACAAGTGGCTGTGTGCCATTAACTGTAAGTTTCAGAGACACCATTGCAAATGCAGTAAAATATATTTGGAGTTTTGGTGACGGAAGTCCTGACACCACTTCTACGAATCCCTTTGTACAACATACTTACAACTTTGTTGGAGATTATCGTGTTCGTCTGATTTCTATTGACTCATTTAGTTGTAATATTTCCGACACTTCTTACACCACACTTCGTGTAAGAAATGATGATGCTGTTTTAGGTTTTACACCAATTAAACAATTGCCTTGTAATGCATTGAAATATAACTTTATTAACAACTCCATTTCACCTATAAACAAGCCGTTTAAACCCAATAGTTTTAAATGGGATTTTGGTGACAACAGCACATTGATAAGTGGCAATCAACTAGTAACACATAGCTATGCAGCACCGGGTACATATATTGTTCGGATGATTTTAATTGATACTAATTATTGTAATGAACCTGATACAGTAGTACAAACATTAAGTGTAGCTCCTCTAGTAAAAGCACAAATGCTAACCAAGGCATCAGGCTGTGTTCCGTATAATGCAGTATTTACAAATACTTCCTTGGCAGGTACAGATTTCATCTGGGATTTTGGTGATGGTTCACCTGTTTCAACAACTGTAAATCCCACTCATATTTATGCATCAACTGGAAGTTATATAATTAAATTAATTGCTTTAGACAGTAATACTTGTAATAAAATTGACAGTACCTTTTTCACGATTACAGTTAGTGCAAATCCTACCGCTGCTTTTGTCTTCTCACCTCAACCACCTATTGCAAACACTTTTATCAATTTCACCAATAACTCTCTTGGTGGAAATAGATACAAGTGGGACTTTGGTGATGGAGACTCATTAATTACAAACAATTTAAATGATTTAGTAAGACATGTTTACAACGCTACAAAAACATTCAATGTCTGCTTAATTACAAGTAATACTTATAATTGTATTGATACAAGTTGCCAGCAATTAAAAGCAGTAGTAATCCCCGTATATGATGTTCCTAATACATTTACACCTAATAACGATGGAGTAAATGATATTATCAAAATTGAAGGTTATGGAATTGAAAAGATGAACTGGAGAATTTACAATAGATGGGGGACATTGGTTTTTTCTTCAATGAGTAAAGACAAAGGTTGGGATGGGAAATTCAACAACAAAATACAACCTCAGGATGTTTATAATTACACCTTAGACCTTGAATTTACAGATGGCTCAAGTATTAGTAGAAAAGGGGATATAACTTTATTGAAATAACAATTGGTGATTCCAATCAAATTTTAATTTGTAATCATCAGTGAACAAATAATTGATTTTTTATAGTTTTAATTTAAAAATGAACAAACTAAAAAAATATTTTTTCTATTTAATCATCTTTGCAAGTTTTCATTTGCATGGTCAGGACCTGCATTTTTCACAATACTTCAATGCTCCGTTATTGGTAAACCCTGCAAATACAGGTTTCAATCCAGATTTTGATTACAGAGTGGGCGGCAACTATAGAAATCAATGGGCTTCATTATCTAACACTCCTTACAAAACAATGAGTATTTGGGCTGATGCACAGTTATTCAATAATCGGTTTGAAAATAGTTGGATTGGAATTGGTGCTGCATTTTTAAATGATGTTGCAGGTTCGGGGAATCTTACAGCTACAAAAGGATTTGCATCAATTGCTTATCATCAAGTACTCGGATTAAACAGTTTGATTAGCGCAGGTTTTAATGTAGGATTTACACAAAAAAGAATTGACCTCAACAAACTCACATTTAACAGCCAATGGAATGGAAAATTTTTCGAAACCTCTCTCCCATCAAACGAACCTTTTCAATATAGTTCTGTAGATTATTTTACAGTACAGGCAGGTATTAACTTTGCCCAATTTGTTAATGATAATTTATATTTAAACGGAGGTGTAAGCATCAGCAATATCAATAGGCCAAGAGAGAGTTTTTTTGCAGAAGGAAAAAATGATAACCGATTAGAAATGCGATACACAACATTTGCTAATGCTAGTATTAAAATTCAAGACTTATGGATTATAAATCCAAATGTTTATTTCAGTAAAATAGGAACCGCCAACGAATGGGTTGTGGGTATGATGGCGCAAAGAGATTTAAGCAGCAGCCACAATGGTAGTCTGCAATTTCTTGCCGGAGCTTATTACAGAGCAAATGATGCCCTTATACCGATGGTTGGATTTAACATTAAAAACACCAAGTTTACTTTCAACTATGATGCTACCATTTCTAATCTGAATGTTTATAACCAATCCCGTGGAGCTTATGAAATTTCAATTGTTAAAAACGGATTGTATAGCAGCGGTGATAAGAATATCAAGTGTCCATCCGTTAGGTTTTGATTTTACACGTCAATTCAATAAATACTAATTTAGGTATTTGAATAATTTATTTTAGTTACCCAAAACCAAAATGAAATCACTTATTTGATAAACAAAGTTTCACTATCTCAAAGCAAACATTATTTTTACAAAAAATTTTGAATGGCTACTTTAACCGCACAACATATAAATCAACTAAAAAATATTGTTGGAGAATCTTTTGTTTTTTTTGATGAAGAAAATTTAAACCATTATGGTCACGATGAAACGGAAAAACTTCAATACAATCCTGAAGTTGTTGTAAAACCAAGAACTACAGCAGAAATTGCATCTATCATGACAATGTGTAATGAAGCGTTGATTCCCGTTACACCACGTGGTGCAGGCACAGGCTTAAGTGGTGGTGCACTACCTCATTTGGGCGGTGTTTTATTGAGCACCGAACGCATGAATGAGATTATAGAAATTGATGAAAGAAACCTACAAATAACAACGGAGCCGGGCGTTATTACAGAAATATTAATGAATGCTGTAAAAGAAAAAGGATTGTTTTATCCTCCCGATCCCAGCAGTAGAGGCAGTTGTTTTATTGGTGGAAATATTGCTGAAAATAGTGGCGGACCAAAAGCGGTTAAATATGGTGTGGTAAAAGATTATGTTTTGAATTTGGAAGTTGTTTTACCAAATGGTCAAATCATTTGGACAGGAGCCAATGTCTTAAAAAATTCTACCGGATACAATCTTACACAACTTTTAGTAGGTAGTGAAGGAACACTAGGAATTGTAACAAAAATTGTACTTCGATTAATTCCATTGCCTAAATATGATTTGCTGATTTTAGTACCATTTGCTAACCTAGAAAAAGCAAGCGAAGCTGTGAGTGCAATATTCCGTGCAGGCTTCACTCCAAGTGGATTAGAGTTGGTAGAAATTGATGCTTTGAAAATAGTAAGTAAAATGGTAGATAGTCATGCAGTTCCAATAACAGACGATATTGCTGCGCATCTCATTATTGAAGTTGATGGGAATGATATGGAAGTGCTGATGAAAGAAATTGAAGCTATCAGCGAACTGACAATGGAATACGGCGGAGGAGATGTTTTCTTTGCCGATGATGCCAACCAAAAAGCAGAATTGTGGAAGCTGCGCAAGCGTGTTGCAGAAGCAGTAAAATTAGATGGCTACACTATTGAAGAAGATACGGTTGTACCAAGAGCTGAACTACCAAAATTAATCAAAGGAGTAAAAGCATTAGCAGAACAAAATGGAGTTAAAGTAGTTTGTTATGGTCATGCAGGCGACGGAAATTTACATATCCGTTTCAATCACCCAACGATTAAAAATAGTCATGGCAATCAAGAAATGACCAATATCCTTCGACAACTATTTCATCTGGTAAAAAATATGGGAGGAACTGTGAGCGGAGAACATGGAATTGGATTAATTCAAAAACCATACATGGATATTGTTTTTAAAGAAGCAAACTTACATTTAATGCGATCTATAAAAAAAGCTTTTGATCCCAATAATATTTTAAATGCAGGTAAAATTTTTGATTTAAACTAAATTGAAAATGATGCATCTTAAACAAAATTTTTTATGAAAAAAATTCTTGTAATACTTAGCCTTGTTGCAATTAATGCAAATGTTTTCGCTCAAAGCAGAAATGATGATGAACCTAGATTCTTAAAAAAAGAAAATGTTTTTGTAGGCGGTAGCATTGCATTGGGATACACCGGTGGAACAAATACAAGTAGTTTTGTAATTGGCGCAAACCCTGAAATTGGTTACACATTTTCAGAATTTATAGACCTTGGTTTTGCGTTCAATACAATTTTTAATTCTTATAAATTTTATGATGCTCCATATAGATTCAAACAAGATGCTTTTAATTATGGGGCAGGTATATTTACCAGAATACATGTGATACCAAACTTTTTTATACAGGCACAACCCGAATATAACTGGATAGTATACAAACAATCTAACCTTGACAATGGCACTACTTATCCTAAAATAACAACAAAGGCCTCTAGTTTTTTAGCTGGTATTGGTTATGGGCAAAGAATAGTTGGACAGTCCAGTTTTTTTACGCTATTGATGTTTGATCTTGCATCAGAAAGATTTTCTCCATACAGAGATACTTACGGAACAGCAGTTCCAATCATCAGGGGTGGCTTTAATATTTACTTAAATACTAAAAAGAAAAAATAGCATCAACAGTATTTATCAATACAATTCTTTCTTTCCATTTTTCATATAGAAACCCTTCTGACTGCATCATTTCCAGATGTGCAATCAATGGGTCGTAATACCCTTCAATATTTAGTAGTATCACTTTTTTCTCATGAATTTTTAAATTATTCCAAGTAATAATTTCAAACATTTCATCTAATGTGCCATAACCGCCAGGCATTACTATTGCTGCATCACAGAGTTCATACATCATTTTTTTTCTGATATGCATATCTTCTACAACACGCAATTCAGTTATATTTTTATGTTGTTGTTCCCATGCCACTAATATCTCGGGAATTACACCAATTACTATACCGTTGTGTTGCATTACACTATCAGCAATAGCCCCCATGATGCCCACACTACCGCCACCATAAATCAATGAAATATTTTTAGTTGCAAGAACTTTACCCAAATCCTTAGCAGCTTCCATAAAAGCAGGATTTTTCCCTGTTTTACTACCACAAAAAACAGCAACAGATTGTATATGCATAATCGTAATTTCTTCAACAATATTAATCTATATTGTCTCAATTTTTACTTTACTGATGCACCTTATTTTAAAATAAATTATCTTTCCGCCAATCATTCAATCAATGCCTATATGAACCCAACCTTAATGCTTTCTTTTGTAAGTGCTTACTTTTTAATCTTATTAGTAGTTGCGTGGTACACCGGAAAAAATGCAACAAACGAATCTTTTTTCATTGGCAATAAAAACAGTAACTGGATGCTTGTTGCATTTGGTATGATTGGTACAAGCCTTAGTGGGGTAACATTTGTGAGTGTTCCGGGAAATGTAGGCGATTATGCAAGTACCGGATTTAAAGGATTTGCCTACATGCAAGTTACGATTGGATATTTGATAGGATATGCAACGATTGCATTTGTATTATTACCCTTGTATTACAGACTTAACCTTACTTCAATATATCATTATTTAGAACAACGTTTTGGAAGAGTAGCATACAAAACAGGCTCATTGTTTTTCATTATCAGTCGAACTGTTGGCGCAACAGCAAGATTGTACCTGGTGATTAATGTTTTACAATTTTTTATATTAGATAAAATGGGCGTACCCTTTGTAGTAACTGCTGCTATTATATTGTTGATGATTTTATTGTACACTTTTGAAGGCGGGGTAAAAACAATTGTTTACACTGATACACTTCAAACATCATTGATGATATTGGGATTGATTGTTTGTGTGGTATATATATTGAATCACCTAAACTTAGGAGCAGGAGAAGCCTTATCCATCATGAAAGAAAAGGGTTATTTAAATATTTTTAACACAGATATAAATAGCAAAGGTTTTTTTCTGAAACAAATAATTGGCGGAGCTTTTATTACGATTGCAATGACAGGACTTGACCAGGAAATGATGCAAAAAAATATCAGTGTAAAAAGATTGGGCGACTCACAAAAAAATGTGATTACATTATCTGTTATTTTAGTTGCAGTGCTGTTTTTGTTTTTAGTGTTAGGCGGTTTATTATATCTCTACAGTACCAGTAACGGCGCTGCATACAGCGTAAATGCAATTACTGGAAAACATGAATTATTATTGCAAGGCACCAATATCATCGGAGACAAAGTTTTCCCTACGGTGGCGCTGAATTATTTGCCAACAGGTATTGGAATCATTTTTATTATCGCATTAATATCTGCATTATTTCCATCGGCTGATGGTGCATTAACTGCATTGACTTCTTCATTTTGTATAGACATTTTAGGACTTAGAGAACGTACAGATTTTGATGAAAAGAAAAAGAAAAGAGTAAGGCTGATAGTTCATTTTTCTTTTGCTATTATTTTTCTGTTTTGCATTATGGTATTTTATAAATTAAATGACAACAGTATTATTGATAAAATATTAGAACTCGCCGGATATACTTACGGACCACTTCTTGGTTTATTTACTTTCGGAATATTTACAAAGAGAATATTATCCAACAATATCTGGATTACAGTAATTTGCTTAATTGCGCCTATACTATCATATATTCTAAGTATGAATGCAAAAGTGTGGTTCAATGGATATCAAATTGGAATTGAATTACTCATCATAAATGGTTTGTTTACATTCCTTGGTTTACTTTTTATTTCGAAAAAAAACAAAATATAAATTCGTTCGCACGTTTTGTTGAGCCATAAAAACGCATAAAGAAACTATGGAATTTATTCACCCATCAGCAGAAAAATATGTCGCTGCATTTTCTTCGCAAGAAAATGAATTGTTGCAGGAAATCAATAAGCAAACCCAAGAACATGCTCATGCACACATGTTGAGTGGTCAAGTACAGGGTAATTTTTTAACATTGTTAAGTATTTTAATTAAGCCAAAATACATTTTAGAAATTGGTACATTTACCGGATATAGTGCCCTGTGTTTAGCCACAGGATTGCGTTCTGACGGAGAACTACATACAATAGAAATCAGAAATGAAGATGCATTAATTGCTTCAGAAAACTTTAAGAAATCAAAACAAGCCAATCAGTTAAATTTGCATATTGGTAATGCATTGGAAATTATTCCAGGTTTACCTTATCAATGGGACCTTGTTTTTATTGATGCCGATAAAGTAGCATACATTGATTATTATGAAATCATTGTTCCAAAACTTAATACTGGAGCAGTTATTATTGCAGACAATGTGTTGTTTCATGGGCAAGTTTTAGAAGCAACAATTAAAGGTAAAAATGCTTTAGCTATTCATGCTTTCAATGAGCATGTTGCAAATGACAACAGAACAGAACAAGTATTATTAACCATACGTGATGGTTTATCTATAATAAGAAAGAAATGATAAAAAAAATTCAAATAGTATGCATCTTCATTTTTTGCAGCATAGCTATTTTTGCTCAGCAAGAAAAAGCAACGGCTTATATCAACTTATACAAAGATGTAGCTATTGCTGAAATGCAAAGAAGTGGTGTACCCGCTGCTATTACATTGGCGCAGGGAATGCTTGAAAGTGGCTATGGAGAAAGTGAACTATGTAAAAAAAGCAATAACCATTTTGGAATAAAATGTAAAGAAGAATGGGTAGGCGATAAAGTTTACCATGATGATGATAGCAAGCAAGAATGTTTCAGGGCTTATCCATCTGCATCAGAAAGTTACAAAGACCACTCAAATTTTTTAAAGAGCCGACCTTGGTATGGATTTTTATTTAAGTTAGATCCAGCCGATTATGAAGGATGGGCAACCGGATTAAAAAAAGCAGGTTATGCTACAGAAAAAGATTATGCTAATCGTCTGATTAAAATTATCAATGATTTCAATCTGCAACAATTTTCAATTTCTTCTAGTGCATCTACAAAAAAAACTGATGAGCCTCCTGTAAAAAATAATAGCAATGAAATACCCAAATCCGATGTAGCTATTGCTATAGTTGATTATCCTGCAATTGCAACAGCTAAAAAAGATACTATAATTGCTGTTGAAAAAGAAGAACCTACTGATACAATGATTGCAATAGTTGAAGCTCAAATAGTTGATACGGTTGTTCAGAAAAAAAGCAAATATGTAGACGGTATTTTTACCATCAATCATTCTAAAGTGTTTTATGCTAAAGAAGGAACCTCATTACTCTCCATTGCGAATAAATATGGCATTACTCTAAGCAAACTGCTTTCATTTAATGATATGAAGGAAATTGATATTCTTAATTCAGATACGTTAATTTTCATAGAACCAAAACTTAAAAAAGGAGGATCTGATTTTCATGTTGTAAATGAAGATGAAACCTTACAAAATATCAGCCAGACAGAAGGAGTTCAACTAAGTAGTCTTTTACAATATAATGCACTGAAATTAAGCATTGTACTAAAAAAAGATGAAAAAATATATCTTCGTCCACGAACTACAAAAAGTTCTAAATAATTTCAAACACATTATACCAACCTATGTCTACTATAAAAATTAAGGATAAACAATTTGTACCCTTCATTTCAGAAATTGCAATTGAAGAAAAAATAAAAGAACTAGCAGCACAATTAAAAACAGATTATGAAGGTAAGAGACCACTTCTCATTGCGATTTTGAATGGATCGTTCATGTTTGCATCAGATTTATTTAAAGAACTAAAATTCGAAGCAGAAATTTCCTTTATCAAACTTGCCTCTTACAAAGGAACAAAGAGCACAGGACATGTAGTTACAGCAATTGGCTTAGATGCAGATATTACGGAACGTCATGTAATTATTTTGGAAGATATTATTGATACCGGCAAAACATTACATTCCTTTTTACCTCAATTACAACACCAACAACCCGCTTCATTAAAGGTTGCTGTATTATTAGACAAACCCGAACCCCGCCAATTTGAAGTACCAATAGCCTATAAATGTTTTACTATCGAAAATAAATTTGTGGTTGGATATGGACTTGATTATGATGGATTGGGAAGAAACATCAGTTCTATTTATCAACTAGAAATGTAAGTTCAGCAGAAAATATAATTATAGCAGAAAATAATTGTGTAATTTGTTTACTAAATTGTGATGAAAACGATTGCTATAAGATGAAACAGCTATTAATTGTATTTCTTTTTTGCATCTTTTTTTCAACATCCTTTTGCCAGTATTATTTGCGTGGTGAAATTAAAGATGTAAAAGGCAAACTATTGCCGGGTGTGAAAATCAATCTTTTTTCGAAAGGAAATTTTTCTTATGCAAGTGGCAGCAGCGGTTCATTTGGCATTCCAACAAATTCAGCTATAGACACTATCACACTTACACTCGAAGGTTTTGAAATATTAAAGCAGTCGGTCGATTCAAAAATATCTCAAAGTTTTATTTTGAAGCCATTGCCTGCTACAGCAAGTTTGATGAGAAATAAATTAACCTCATTAACCAAAAACTTATCCAAAGAACAGGCCTACTCTTTTTCGGCACAGGGCGAAAGCTACAGCAGCTTGGTTGAGAACAGTTTTATACCTGCAAAATTATATCCCCAAACAGGTTTTTCATTAAATATAGACAGAGCATCATATAGTAATGCAAGACGCTTTTTAAACAACGAAACCAATGTCCCACCCTATGCTGTGAGAATAGAAGAAATGCTTAATTACTTTAGTTTTAAAAGTTCAAAAGAGAATAGTTCAGAAAAAAACTTCAGTTGTAACACTTACATTACCGATTGTCCTTGGAACAAAACCAATCAATTATTATTTGTGAATCTGAATGCTCCAAAGTTAAATTTAGATAGCGTTCCACCAAGCAATCTTGTTTTTTTAATTGACATTTCAGGTAGCATGGATAAACCAAACCGTTTACCATTATTACAAAGTGCTTTTAAAATGCTTGCAGATAATTTAAGAGAAAGAGACACAGTAGCAATTGTAGTTTATGGAGGTGGTGTAGCAAGAATATTAAATCCAACAAGTGGCGCTGAAAAAGAAGTTATCAATAAAATTATTGATTCACTTACAGCATCGGGAGACACACCAGGCGAAGGCGCAATAGAAAGTGCTTACAGAAGTGCAAGAGAAACATTTATTAAAGGAGGCAACAACAGAGTAATTCTTGCAACAGACGGTGATTTTAATGTAGGGCAAACATCAGAAAAAGCATTGGAACAACTTATTATTCAGCAGCGGCAATACGGTATTTATCTCACTTGTTTGGGTGTGGGTATGGGTAATTATAAAGACAGTAAACTAGAAACACTGGCAAAAAAAGGAAATGGCAATTTTGCCTACTTAGACAACACAAATGAAGCACAAAAAGTATTGGTAACTGAATTTACTAAAACACTTTATTCAGTTGCAAATGATGCATCTTTAAGCATTACTTTCAACAGTGATCTTGTTAGAGAGCACAGGTTGATTGGGTTTGATAATAAAAAAACATCTATTGAAGACAGTACAAGTGAACTAGAGGGTGGTGAAGTTGGAAGTGGGCATTCCATAATGGCAATTTTTGAATATTCTCCACAAGAAAATGTAAACGTAACTTCATCTACATTAGGAAAAATTAATTTACAATACAAAGCTCCAAAAGAAACATCAACCACCTATCAAAAATTTGATATTCCAAATCAATTGATTTCGCTTAATTCAAGCGACTCTACATTAAGATTTGCAACAGCAGTTACAATGTTCGGCGCATTATTAAAACAATCTAAGTACGCTAAAAATTTCAGTTTTACAGATACTTATAAATTGGCATTAAGTGCTGCTAAGAAAAATGATTACGCACAACAGGAATTTTTGCAACTCTTACAAAAAGCGAATAAAATATACAACCCCAGAAAAAGGAAAAGAGGAAGAGATAACAATTAATGTATCTGCTTCCTCTTATGATTAATTTTATTGATTCAGATTTTATAAATCATCAATTATCTTATACTTTGGAACCAATGTTTTCATGATTGTCCAAGCAATTAAATAAGCTACAGCACAAACAGAAAACATTATTGTATACCCAGTTTGCACATGCCCTAATGATTTATAATGATCAAATAACGCTCCACCTGATTTTGATATAATCACACCACCTAACCCACCGGCCATCCCACCAATTCCAATTACTGATGCAACTGATTTTTTAGGGAACATATCTGAAACAGTAGTAAACAAATTTGCACTCCATGCTTGGTGTGCAGATGCACCTATTCCAATTAAAATTACAGGCACCCAATAACTAATATAACCCAATGGTTGCGCTAATAAAACCAATAACGGGAAGAAGGCTATCAATAACATAGCTTTCATTCTTCCATCGTAAGGCTTGTACCCTTTGTTGATAAAATACATTGGAAAATATCCTCCGCCAATACTACCAAACATAGTCATACTGTATAAAACAGCCAATGGTATGGTAATTTCTGTTTTCAACATACCATATTGAGCTTCTAAATATTTAGGTAACCAGAATAAGAAAAACCACCAAACACCATCTGTAAGTAGTTTGCCACACACAAAAGCCCATGTTTGTTTGTATTTTAATAATTTAACCCAGGAAACTTTTTCTTGTTTTACAACTTCTTCAACAACAACTTCATCTTTATTGATATATTCAAATTCAGCTTTAGATAACCGCTTTTGTTTTTCAGGTTTTTCATAAAATATCATCCAAAAAATAATCCAAAAAAAACCAATTCCGCCAATGATTAAAAATGCAGATTCCCATCCCCAATGCTTTGCAATCCAAGGTACAGTTATTGGAGCTAAAATTGCACCTACGTTTGTTCCCGAATTAAAAATACCAGTAGCAAAAGAACGTTCATTTTTTGGAAAATATTCAGCAGTGGCTTTGATAGCAGCAGGAAAATTCCCGGCTTCTCCAATACCTAGTACAGCTCTTGAAACCATAAAACCAGCAATAGAAATTGGAACTGCCCCAAGACCAACCCAAACAAATAGATTTGAAACCCCTTGTCCTATACTAACAGAATACGCATGCATGATTGCCCCAAACGACCACACAATAATTGCCCAAATAAAACCCCATTTTGTCCCTAATTTATCAATGAATCTTCCTGCAAAAAGCATAGATATGGCATATACAAATTGGAATACTGAAGTTATATTCGCATAATCACTATTTGTCCAGCCAAATTGTTTGGATAAATCAGGTGCTAATAAACTCAATACCTGTCTATCCAAATAATTAACAGTAGTTGCAAAAAATAAAAGTGAGCAAATCGTCCAGCGATATTTTCCAATTTTTTCATTCATGGCGTTAGCAGTTTTGTATAATTATTTAGCGGGTCTGAAGATAATTGAAGAATTGATTATGCTAAAAATTTTTTTTACAGAAAATCAAGTTTTATAAGATTATCTACGAAAACGATATCAGTGTTTCACATTTCCATTCCCTATCTACTTCAAAGCATTCATTATTGTAACAAATTCCTCTGCAATCAAAGATGCACCACCCACTAATCCACCATCTACATCGGGTTGTGAAAAAATTTCTACCGCATTATTTCCCTTTACACTCCCACCATATAAAACAGAGACAACATCAGCAACAGCAGAGCCATATTGAATTTCCAATGTTTTACGAATGTGTTGGTGCATTTCCTGTGCTTGCGCACTGCTTGCCGTTTTGCCCGTACCTATTGCCCAGATTGGTTCGTAGGCAATTACTACTTTTACAATTTTTGCTGCAGATAAATGAAAAAGAGCATCTTTGAGTTGTTGTGCAACAAATTCATTTTGATTGTCGGCTTCCCTGATTGCCAATGATTCTCCACAACAAAAAATCGGTGTAACCTCGTATTCCAAAGCAATATTTATTTTCTCAGCAAGCATTGCGTTATTTTCATTAAAATATTCTCTACGTTCACTATGTCCTATCAACACATAACTGATGCCCATAGATTGTAACATTTCGGCACTAATTTCTCCAGTGTATGCTCCGTAATTTTTGATATAACAATTTTGTGCAGCAACAAACATATTTGCTTGATGAGCTAATTTTTGTTTTGCCAATAATAAATATGGTGCGGGAACAGCAATAACTGCAATTTTATTTGATGTATTAAAATCAGTAACTGCCGACAACTTGTTTAATAAATCTTCTGCTTGTTGCAAAGTGCAATTCATTTTCCAGTTTGCTGCAGCTATTTGTGTACGCATGATCTATAATTTATTTAATGATTTGATACTATACTAATTAGGCGGTTTTTTCAAAGATAGCCTTCAGCATTTTTATTTCAAATTCCGATAAAGTTGCGCCTTTTAATCGCTTCCAGTTTTGAATGTGTTGTATTGCTTTATCAAAAGAATAAGGAGTATTTCCCCATGAAAAATGCGGAATGAATTTTGGCAATAACCCTGCACCAAAAATATTGCAGCAAACTCCAAAAACGCTGCCTGTATTAATTGATGAATTGATTGCTACTCTTGTATAATCTCCCATCATCACACCACATTTCATTCCAGCATCTTCAAAACGCTGTGAGGTTTGATTCCAAAGGGTTACAGCACCTGCGGTATTTTTAATATTGCTATTGCTTGTCCCTGCCCCAATGTTGCACCATTCACCAATCACACTGTCTCCCAAATAGCCATCATGTGCTTTATTGCTGTTATCACTTATAATAGAATTTTTTATTTCTCCCCCGGCTACAACATTTTTTCCTAAAGTTGTTGCCCCATAAATTTTTGTTCCCATTTTTACTACAGCATTTTCACACATTGCAAATGGACCTCTAATAATGCTGCCTTCCATTATTGTAGTATTTTTCCCAATATAAATTGATCCGGTACTTGCATTTAAAATTGCATGTTGCACATTAGCCCCAGCTTCAATAAAAATATTTTCAGGATGAATAACCTTATTGCTTGTATCTATTGTTTGAGAAATTCTATTATGAGTAATTAATGTAAAATCATTCTGAATAAATGATTCGTTTTGTACAAACAATTGTTGTGGATTTTTTAATCTTTCAACATGACTTATCTGTTGTGTTTTTTTGAAAAAATTATTGTAATTATTTATATCAAAAAAACTGTCAGTTATTAATACATTTCCTGCTATCAAACCTACTTCATCAACAATTGCTTCAAAAGGCTGTAATGACTGTATTTGCTGTATTAATTGAGTAGTTGGAATAACAGAAGCATCTATCCAAATTTGTTCATTATCTGCAACTGTTGGATACAAATCTTGCAAATAATTTGCTGTTTGAATGTAGACCGTTTGCCCAAGCAACATTTGCCATCTTTCCTGAATAGTGCATATACCAAAACGCAATGCAGCAATTGCTTTTGTTGCAGTGAATGGGAAAAAATTTTCCCGATTGTGAGCGTCGAATAATACAATTGCCATAGTTGTAAAAATCTAAAATTAAGCAAAGAAAAATTGTTAACGCCATTTAGCCATTGTGCGGGCATATTGCAGCAACTTAAATTTATTGCTCCAGAAAGCCATATCGGTAACGAGTTCTTTACGCAAAGGCAAGTCCCAGTTCATAGGAATACCGTATTTATTTTCTGTTTGTTGCAAATGTTCTAGGCTTACCAAACCAAATGCATGAATACAAGCCATTCGCCTGATCGTCTTTATTTGCAATGGTTTCGGAGCATTTGTCTGCATAATCAATTGATGTAATTTGGTACATTCTTTTTGAAAAATTACAGCAGCTTTCTGAACAGTATCAGCTTTTCTTACAATTGTATAAACGCCGTCTGTTCTGTCTTTAAACACATCAAATAAATCATTTACAATTTGACCAACAAAGCCCGATTGATAAATAAATTGTTCTTCTTCTTTTGTCCAACTTTCATCTAAAACAGCAGCCCATAACAAAGAACTATAGCCACATTTTTTTTCGGAAATGTGTAAAATTTCATCTAATGAAATATCAGGCTGCAATTGTTTGGTTGAAATTACCTGCCATTCAATGGCCGTTTTTAGTGCGTTGTTGTAGTTGGTTGTTGGCTGCCAAATAGCTTTCAATTCATCATCTAAAGCAAAAATGAGTTGCACTTTTGGTGTGGCTTGTTCAAGAGGTAATGTTCTATCAACTATTTGAAAATACTGTGTTGTTTCCCAGGATTCTTCATCAATTAAATCATCGTATAAAGTTGCCATTGCCGATAAAATTGCGAGGCGTTTGGATTCTACCAACGACAGTTTTCTGCCTTTTAAACACAAATAATTTTCGCAGTTGACAATGTGATTGAATAATGGATAATAAAAATCAACTTTCTTTTTTTCTTTTGGTGATAATGGATATTGAAGTGTAGAACATTGCTTGTCTACTATTGGTTTTAGGAAATAACGAATGAAACGAAGTTGCTGAAAAGCACTCCGGACATAGTCTGCAGCATAATACAATAATTGAAAATAATTCACGGCTGAAAGATACTGATTGCTTACAAAATAATTGAATTCAAATAGTAAAATGGTGTACTTACCAAATAATATACAGAACGTACAAGTGTGCGACGCCGAGAAAGCCGGGTTGTATTCTGTTGCCCAGACAATAACATTTTGCTGATAATTTAAACTGCTTTAAAGTTTTCAGCTACATGCTTAATTAGTATCTTGCACGTTCAAATAAAAACCAACATCATGCGAATAGGAAGTTTTTCTTACCCATTACCTGCCAACGAGCCTGTATTGGGTTATGCATCTATGAGTGCTGAAAAAATTGCACTTAAAAAAACGATTGCCGAATTAAAATCTGTTGAAATTGATGTGCCAATGTATATTGGTAACAAAGAAGTTCGTACCAATAAAAAAATGGTGATGCACCCGCCACATGAAATAAAACATACGCTTGGATATTTCCATGCAGGTAATGATAAGCATGTGCAGCAAGCGATTGAAGCTGCTTTGACTGCTAAAGAAAGCTGGAGTAATATGAGTTGGGAAAACAGAGCTGGTATATTTTTAAAAACTGCCGATTTACTGGCAACAAAATATCGCACGTATATTAATGGTGCAACAATGTTGGGACAAAGTAAAAACGTAATGCAAGCTGAGCTTGATTCTGCTTGTGAACTGATTGATTTTTTACGTTTCAATGTGCATTATTTAAGTGAAATTTATAAGCAACAACCAATCAGCGGTGCGGGTATGCACAACCGATTGGAGTGGCGACCTTTGGAAGGATTTGTGTTGGCTGTAACGCCTTTCAACTTTACCGCGATTGGTGGCAATTTACCTACGAGTGCTGCAATGTGTGGCAATGTGGTGGTATGGAAACCTGCTAATACGCAAGTATATTCTGCACAAATGTTTATGCGTATTTTAAAAGAAGCAGGATTACCTGATGGTGTAATTAATTTAATTTATGTTGATGGGCCAACGATTGGCAAAGTTTGTTTTAGCCACAAAGACTTTGCCGGCGTGCATTTCACGGGAAGCACGGGTGTTTTTAACTCGATGTGGGAAACGATTGGCAAGAATATGCATTTATATAAAAGCTACCCAAGAATTGTGGGCGAAACGGGAGGAAAAGATTTTGTGATTGCACACAAATCGGCCGATGCAGATGTTGTTGCAACTGCTTTGTTGCGTGGTGCATTTGAATTTCAGGGACAAAAATGCAGTGCTGCTTCAAGGGCTTATATACCAAGTAACATTGCCAATCAGGTAAAGAAAAAATTAATTGCCGGAGTGAACAGCATGAAGATGGGTTCTACGGAAGATTTCAGCAATTTTATCAATGCAGTAATTGATGAAAAAAGTTTTGATAAAATAAAGTCTTATATTGAAAAAGCCAAACGCAGCAAGAATGCATCAATACTAGTTGGTGGCGAATGCAGTAAAAAAGAAGGTTACTTTATTCAACCAACAATTATAGAAACAACAGATCCAAAATACACGACGATGTGTGAAGAAATTTTTGGACCAGTGCTGACGATTTATGTTTATCCTGCGAATGATTTTGAAGCAACATTAGCATTGGTTGACAGTACATCGGCTTATGCATTAACAGGTGCTGTAATTTCTACCGACAGATATGCTGTAGAGTTAGCAACCAATAAATTAAGAAATGCTGCAGGTAATTTTTATATCAATGATAAACCAACGGGTGCAGTTGTTGGTCAGCAGCCTTTTGGTGGTGCAAGAGCAAGTGGCACTAATGATAAAGCTGGAAGTGCATTAAACTTGTACAGATGGTTAAGTGCAAGAACAATTAAAGAAACATTTAATCCACCTACAGATTATAGATATGCATTTTTAGGTGAAGCATAATTGAAATGAAAATGAAATAAAAAACCTCATAACAATATTTAGTATGAGGTTTTTTTGTATGTATTATTTTTAATTATTTTCTAAAATCAACTTACTTTTTTTATAGCCATACATAAAATAAATAACAAGCCCTATTGCAAGCCAGCCAATAAACCAAAGCCAGTTGCTTGTTGTCATCCCTGTAAGTAAATAAAAACAAGTGATTAAGCCCATTAATGGTATTAAAGAATATTTTTTTACAAATGCTGCAACGCTTAATAACAAAGCACTTATCCAGAAAATGATGGTAGATAATTTTGCAATGTCTGTTGTGAAAAATAATTTATCCTTCATGATTGCATCATCGCTATAATTTTTAAAATCACCATTTAATAATTCGGCAACATAACTATACCCCATTTTATTTTTTATGGTAAATGTGAGCAATGCCAGAGTACCTAATATCAATACAGGAAAAATAAATTGCCCATTGATAAACGGAATATGAAATTTTCCTGCTTCTTTAGCCCTTCGTGGAATGAGCAATACACCACCACAAACTAATACAAATGCAAACAAAGTTGCGATGCTAGTGAAGTCTAACACAAAAGTTTTATCGGTAAATAAAATAGGAACACCTACTACAAAACCGGTAACAATGGTAGAGAAAGAAGGTGTGTTGTACTTAGGATGAATCTTCTGAAACACTGATGGCAGTAGTCCGTCACGGCTCATGCTCATCCAGATACGAGGTTGTCCCATTTGAAAAACAAGCAAAACACTAGTCATTGCAACCACTGCACAAACGGCTACTAAAAACTGCATCCAACCAATATTTAAATTTTGTGGTTCAAAGATAAAAGCCAATGGATCGCCAACGCCATCAAAATGTCTGTAGTTGACTGCGCCTGTTAAAACAAGTGTAAGTAAAATATAAATAACCGTACAAATAACGAGCGATAATATCATTCCTTTTGGTAAATCTTTTTGCGGATTTTTACTTTCTTCAGCAAGTACACTAACGGCATCAAAACCAATGTAGGCAAAGAACACACCACTTACGGCTGCCATTACACCACTAAACCCGTTAGGTAAAAAAGTACGTAACCCCGCATCATTTGCAGGAAGCCAGTTTGCAGTAAGTCTGTTATTAAAAATGAGGTAACCACCCACAAGTATTACAAGAAATACAACTGCTAATTTTAAAATCACCATTATATTACTAAAGTTTCTGCTTTCTTTTATTCCACGAAAAACCAAATAGGTTATGAGAAAATTAATAATTAATGCTGGCAAATCTAGAATGATTTTCAAGCCGCCAATTGTTGGGGCATTGTTCCATGCAATGATTAAAGATTTGTTGAGACTTCCTTCTGCAACTGCATGTTTTGCTTCCATGTAACTTGTACTCAGATATTCAGGCAGATGAAGATTGATATGAATCATTTGTCCAAAGCGGTCAAGGAAAGAAGTAAAATAATCGCTCCAACTGTAAGACACATAAATATTGCCAATAGAATATTCCATGATTAAAGCCCATCCAATAATCCAGGCAAATAATTCACCAAAGCTTGCATAGGCATACGTGTAAGCACTACCTGCAACGGGTATGCGACTTGCAAATTCACTGTAACAAAATGCTGTAAATGCACAGGCAATTGCAGTGATGATAAACAGAATTACTACACCCGGTCCACCACTAAATACAGCACCGCCTAAGCTGCTGAAACTTCCTGCGCCAAGTATAGCTGCAATACCAAAAAAAGTAAGGTCTTTTAAAGTGAGTACCCGTTTCAAGCCTGTGGAATGTCCTTCTTCATGGGCAGCAGCATCAGCTAAAATTTTCTCAATTTTTTTGGTACGAAAAATAGAATTAAACATGCAATTGTATTTTAGATTCGAATTGTATTACTAAGCAATTTATTGATTGCTAATATAAGTACTATCAACCTATATTTCACAAGTTTTAGAATAGACAAAAAATTAAGATAGTAATATTTTAATGTTCTCTTTCTATTAAAAATTCAGCCAACTCCATCAAAGGTTTTTTGCGGGTAGCAGTTACAGCAATTTCCTGTAAATGTTTGTAGGCAGTTTGCAGGTATTTTTCTTTCAAATCATTTGCCCAAGCAGCCACATTACAATCTTTAAAAATTGTAAGCATTTGCTGCACTTTATCGGCAGGGTTTTCTTTAATCAGCGAAGCAATTTTTTCTTGTTGTGCCGAAGTTGCAACTTCCAAAGCATGCAACATTAAAAACGTTTTTTTATTTTGTCTGATATCTCCGCCCACTTCTTTACCAAATTTTTCAGGATCACCAAAAGCATCTAAATAATCATCCTGAATTTGAAAAGCAATTCCTAAGTTTTTACCAAACTCATAGATATGCTTACAATTACGCTCACTTGCGCCGCCCAACACTGCACCAATTTCTAAACTTGCTGCAATCAGCACAGAAGTTTTTAATGCAATCATGTGTATATAATCTGCCAACACCACTTTGTCCTGTGTTTCAAAATCCATGTCTAATTGTTGCCCTTCACATACTTCTCTTGCGGTTCTGTTAAACAAATACAACACCTGATGTAAGTATTGCTGATTAATTTTATTCAGGTAATCATAAGATCTGATAAGCATTACATCTCCACTAAGGATGGCTGTGTTTTCACCAAATTTTTTATGCACAGTTTCCATTCCTCTTCTCAGAGAAGCAGCATCCATGATGTCATCATGAATTAAAGTAAAATTGTGAAACAGTTCAATGGCAGTTGCTGCATGGTATGCATCGGGAGAGATAGTATCAAACAATTCATTGCCCATAAGACACATTACGGGTCTTATTCTTTTTCCGCCAAGCGTTAAAAAATAATTTCCCGGCTCATATAATGTTGATGGACTATCCGGAAAATGTTGCATATTAAACTTATTTGCAAAATCTTTTACTAACTCTTGAAACGAATGCATACGAAAATTATTTAAACAAAAATAAGGAACTACTTACGTAATCAATAAGATGCTTTACTTTGATGATAAATATTTTGCGGCTGTAATTTATTCTTTATCTTTCTTTATCAATTATATTCACACTATATGATGAAATTAATTTTAAAAAATGAATTGACAATAGCATTACTTGGTTCACTATTGTTCATTCCATTTTTAGGGCATGTTCATTTGTTTGATTGGGATGAAATTAACTTTGCAGAAAGTGCAAGAGAAATGATTGCAACCGGGAATTACTTCTCTGTTCAAATTAATTA
This sequence comes from Chitinophagaceae bacterium, assembly GCA_947488765.1. Taxonomy (GTDB): domain Bacteria; phylum Bacteroidota; class Bacteroidia; order Chitinophagales; family Chitinophagaceae; genus UBA1930. The sequence goes on from CANLAE010000002.1 coordinate 199,214, forward strand.
TGACCGGTTTACAGAAAAGCCTCCTTTATTTTTTTGGTTGCAAGTGTTGAGCATGAAAGCCTTTGGCATCAATGATTTTGCGGCAAGGTTTCCCAATGCTGTTTGTGGAATTGTAACACTGATCATGTTGTTTAGAATTGGCAAAAGAATTTTCAATGAAACATTTGCCAGAATTTGGGTAATGATTTACTTAGGGACTCTGGTTACATTTTTATATTTCAAAAGTGGCATCATAGACCCATGGTTTAACTTATTTATATTTTTAGGGATTTATTATTTTCATTTTTTAACTACCAAAGAAAATATTCCCCGAATAAAATATGCTTGTTATGCCGGTATTTTTTTAGGGTTGGCTGTGTTAACAAAAGGACCAGTGGCAATTATCATTTCATTGCTTTCTTATCTTGTTTTTGTAATACTTAATCAGTTTAGATTTTATATAAAACTGAAAGAATTTTTCGCAGTTTTGCTTTGTTCTCTCATTGTTTGTTTTGCATGGTTTGGCTTAGATCTTATACAACATGGGACAGGATTTATTACTGAATTTATACAAAGACAAATAGCCATTTTTAGTACAAGTGATGCCGACCACGGAGAACCATTTTTTTACCATTGGTGGGTGTTATTATTGGGATGTTTTCCAGCATCTATCTTTTTTATGAAAGGGATGTTTATCAAAACTGCACACCCATTACAAAGAGTATTTAAGCAATGGATGGTTATTTTATTTTGGATAACATTGCTTTTATTCTCTATTGTGAAAACAAAAATTGTTCACTATTCTTCGCTATGCTGGTTTCCTTTAACAGCAATCGCTGCATACTATGTATACAATACGTACAAAAAAAGTGATTTCAAACTGCATACTATTTTACAAATATTATTTGGCATTGTAGGAATTGCTTTAGGAATTGTTTTAACTGCAATTCCATTTGTTTTAATGAATAAAGACAAGTGGGTAAACAAAATTGATGATGTATTTGCAAGAGGCAATTTACAGGCAGACGTACATTGGTATTGGTGGGATGGAATAGGTGGTTTTATTTTATTGATGGGCGTAATATATTACCTATTTGAAAAGAATGTAAAGTTGAAAACTTCTTTATTGTTTGCAAGCATTACTGTTTGTTGTTTGTTTTCATCTATAATACTTACATCGAAGATTGAAGCTATTTCGCAGCGTGCCAATATTGAATTTTTTGAAGCACGACAAAATGAAAATTGCTATGTAGAAACCTGGGGTTATAAAAGTTATGCGCAATATTACTACACTAAAAAAGCACCCTACGGAGCTGCAAAAAAACAATTGATTGACAGTATCATTTATGGAAATACGAACAGCCGAGATACTGTAACAAGCTTCATAAGAGAGATGCGATTCAAGGATTGGTTGTTGCATGGAAAAATTGACAACCCTGCGTATTTTTCTTTGAAAATACAAGACAAACATGAGTTTGATGCAATGCCGCAAATGTCAAAACTATATGAAAAGAATGGTTTTGTATTTTACAAGCGAATGCCTTAAATAGCAAGGGTTTCAGCGGAATTGATTTACTCCTTTACAGTTTGTGTTTGTATATAACTGAATTATAAAGACCTAATCTTTTAAAGAAATAACCCCAACTTACTTTTAGTACGCCAAGCCCATATTGAATGCTTCTTTTAAGGTTGATAGAAGAAGCTTCATCAAAATATTTGGTAGGACATGTTACTTCACCAATTTCAAAACCTGCATCAAAAATTTGTGCAATCATTTCATTGTCGAAAATAAAATCATCGCTGTTGGCTTCGTAGTTTACTTTTTCCAATACTTCTCTACTAAATGCACGATAGCCGGTATGGTACTCACTCAGCTTTTGGTTTAATAAAATATTTTGGGAAAAGGTAAGTAATCGGTTGGCAATAAATTTATACATCGGCATTCCGCCTTTCAATGCTCCTTTGCCTAAAATTCTGCTGCCAAAAACAACAGGATAAACATCATTGGCAATGATACTGCACATAGGTAAAATCAATTTTGGCGTATATTGGTAATCAGGATGCACCATTATTACAATATCTGCTCCGAGTTCCAAAGCTTTGTTGTAACAGCTTTTTTGATTGCCACCGTAACCTTTGTTTTGCGGATGCGTAATGATGTGTTTGATACCCAACCGTTCTGCTTCAGCAGCAGTATTATCGCGGCTTGCATCGTTTACCAATATAACATCATCAACAAATTCAAAAGGGATTTCCTGATACGTTTGTTCCAATGTTTTTTCAGCATTGTACGCTGGAAATACCACAATAATTTTTTTTCCGTTTAGCATATTCAAAGGCGATTGATGTAAAAATAAAGGCTTATTCCAAAATATTTTTTTTTAGACTATTAAAATTTGAAATCATGAAAAAAAAGAGTAAATTGTATTAAAACTAAACCAATATGAAAACAACAATTCTTACAAGCATTTTAATTGCAGGAATATTGCTTCAAGCAAATTCCCAAAGCCTTGGCACAAGTTATACAACTGCTATTGGCGTAAAAGTTTATCCAGCATCGCTTAGTGTAAAACACTTTGTTCAACAAAACAATGCAGTTCAAGGTTTATTAACATTTTGGGAGTCGGGCAATAGACTAACAGGGCTTTATGAAATTCATGGTGATATTAACAATGCAGCAGGCTTAAAATGGTATATTGGACCTGGTGCTCATATCGGTTCGTGGAATGATACCTGGAAAAAGAACAATCCCACAAGAGAGAGTGGAATGGTAGTTGGCGTAGATGGTATTTTAGGGTTGGATTTTAAATTTAAAAATGTACCGCTTAATATGAGCATAGATTGGCAACCTTCTTTTAATCTAATAGGTTACCAATATTTTGAAAGTGGCTGGGGCGGATTGGGAATCAGATATACTTTATAAAACTGCACCAAGCTTTGTTTATTGTTCTAAGCTGAACAAACTATCTACAAATTCTTGTTTGTCAAAAATTAATAAGTCATCAATTTTTTCTCCAACACCAATAAACTTCACGGGTATTTTAAATTGGTGTGCAATAGCTAATACAATTCCGCCTTTCGCTGTGCCATCTAATTTTGTGATAGCTAAAGATGTAACATCGGTAGCTGCAGTAAATTGTTTTGCCTGTTCCAAAGCATTCTGTCCGGTGCTTCCGTCCAATACAAGCATTACTTCATGTGGTGCTTCGGGCATTACTTTTTTGATGACACGTTTAATCTTTGTCAACTCCTCCATCAGGTATGCTTTGTTGTGTAATCTTCCAGCTGTATCAATAATTACAATATCACTACCTTTTGCAATAGCGCTTGTTACGGTATCAAAAGCAACAGCACTTGGGTCGCTGCCCATATTTTGTTTTACAATAGGCACACCTACCCTTTCGCTCCAAATAGTTAATTGATCTACAGCTGCTGCTCTGAATGTATCGGCAGCACCTAAAATTACGTTGTAGCCTGCTTTTTTGTAGTTATGTGCAAGTTTGCCAATAGTGGTTGTTTTGCCTACACCATTAACGCCTACAACCAATATTACGTAAGGCATTTTGCCTTGGGGGATTTCAAAATTTTTATAAGAAGTATCATCTGCATCAATCAGCACATTTTTAATTTCTTCCTGCAAAATAGTATTGAGTTCGGCCTCAGTTACATACTTTTCATGCTTTACCCTTGCTTCAATTTTATTAATGATTTTTATGGTGGTATCCAAACCAACATCAGCCCCAATAAGTGCTTCTTCCAGGTTGTCTAATACTTCATCATCTACGGTATTTTTACCCGCAAATACTTTGGTAATTTTTGCAAAAAAACCATCTTTTGTTTTTTTTAATCCTTCGTCTAAACTCTGCTTTTCTTTTTGTCCGAAAAGCTTATCAAAAAAACCCATGACTTGCAATTTAAATTGATATTTAAAATAAGTAAATAAAATGAATTCTTAAATAAAAAAAGCCTCCCTATTGGGAAGCTTTAAAATAATTTACATACCAATTACTTGGCAGCTAAAAAATCTTTTACTTTATCCTTGTGCACAATTGCTTCTTTAAAGGTGTATGCACCGGTTTTAGGACTACGAACAGCCTTAATAACTTTGGTCCAGTTTTTAGCTTCAGCTGCTGCTTTTTGGTCTTTAGTTTTAATCGCTGTTTTTGCTGCTTTTGCCATGATTATTTAATTTCTTTATGAACGGTTACTTTTTTCAAAATTGGATTGAACTTCTTAAACTCCAATCTTTCTGGAGTATTCTTTTTGTTTTTTACAGTGATGTAACGGCTTGTGCCTGGTTTGCCGGAAGTTTTATGTTCTGTACATTCCAAGATTACCTGTACCCTGTTGCCTTTCTTTGCCATTGTTGTAATTTTAATTAATTTAACCCCACTAATTATTATTGGGTTATACTTTTTCTCCTTTCGCTCTTAATTGTTTTACCACAGCAGCTAATCCATTTTTGTTTATTGTACGGATTGCTTCTCCGGATACTTTTAAAGTGATCCATCTGTCTTCTTCAACAAAGAAGAAACGCTTACTTTGTAAATTCGGTAAAAAGCGACGTTTGGTCTTAATATTCGAGTGTGAAACACTATGACCAACCATTGGCTTTTTTCCTGTTACCTGACATACTCTAGCCATAATCTTATTTTTTCGGGACGGCAAAAGTAAGGGCTTGTTGTGACATATCCATACTTAAATCCTTTTTTTTTATAAATAATTTTTTATTCTTTCTAAATTGCCAACAAATCTTTCTGAAAAATAAAATGCCCCTGAGAAATTCAGGGGCATTTTGCTATAAAAAAGATCTTACATTTCTTTTAATTTCAATTCTACTCTTCTGTTTTTTGAACGGCCTTCGGCAGTTTTATTATCTGCTATTGGCATTGTTTGACCAAAACCTTTTGGCATAATGCGTTTCATATCAACTCCCTTCTTCTTAAAGTAAACTGCAACTGCATTTGCTCTTGACTGAGAAAGTTTAAGGTTAAATGCTGGAGCACCTACATTATCTGTATGGCCTTCAATTTCCAAACCTAATGTTGCATTGTCTTTTTGGTTTAATATAGCAATAATATCATCTAATGCTTTGTAGCTCTTAGGCAACAAGATTGCTTTACCAGTAGCAAAGTAAACATGCTCAGCACTTGACTGAACAATTTTCTTTTCTTCTACTGAAATTAAAGGACAACCACCATTGCTTGCAGGACCTGCTTCTGTAGGGCATTTGTCTTCTTCATCATTTACACCATCCTTATCAGTATCGGGTATTGGACACCCTTGGTAACGAGCTAACCCTGCTACAGTAGGGCATTTGTCAGCTTCATCATTGATTCCGTCTTTATCAGTATCAGGAATAGGACAACCTTGGTACTTTGCTAATCCTGCAACTGTTGGACATTTATCTTGCTCATCGTTAACACCATCTTTGTCGGTATCAGGTATAGGGCAACCTTGGTATTTCGCCAATCCAGGTACAGTAGGACATTTGTCAAGTGAATCAACAATACCATCTTTATCGGTATCTTTTGGTTCTACTTTTACAGGTGGTGGTGGTGGTGCAATTAATTTAACTACTTTTTTATCAGTTAATGGAGAACCAAAACCAATTGAGTAGTTGAAATGATAATTAGTAGTACTTGTAGTTACAGGTATTCTGTAAGACATTTGAGTGATTAAGAAAGATTCTGAATTACCCAAATTGAATTGCATACCACCTCCAAAAGGAATATATGCTCCAAAATACGTTCCACCCAACATA
>CANLAE010000003.1 GCA_947488765.1 Chitinophagaceae bacterium
TTTGAAGGGAGTGCAAAGGTAGAAGCCTTTTCCAATCTACCAAATTTATATTGATAAATCTTTAAACTATTTTAAAAAATTTTATCTCTTAGATCTTACGCTTTTTAACAGCGGGGTGCAAATATAGTACCTAATCACACTTACCAAAATTTATTTCTAAAAAATTGTACATAAGTGATTGATAAAGAACTAGTTTTTTCTTGCGGGTTGCAAAGATAGAAGGCGAAACCTATTCACCAAATGTTTTTTGAAAATAATGAAATTTAATTTTTGTATACCAATCTAAACAGTTGATATCATTGCGTTACATCAATTAAAATAAAAATCACTCAATAATAAAATCAGGAGAAAAATTACAAAAAATAAGATGAATAACTATTGAAATTAATAATGGAAGAAAAAATTAAACAAAAAAGTATTGAATACTTTTTTATTGGAAGAACTCTGCTAAAAAATGTTTTAGTTTTTTACATTTGCTACAACCTTAGCTCCTGCTTTCTTTGCAGAGCTCATTATTTTGAAGAAACTTCCTGTAAAAGAAATGGTATCTGCATTGATTACAACGGAAGGTGTATCAATAAAATTTCTAACTTTTTCAACCTCTACTTTTAGGACAGAGTCAAGAGCCGATTCAGGTACAACAATTTGTCCTAAATAAATTTTATTTTCTTTATCAATACTCACTACAACATTTTGTTTTGCTTTGGTGTCACTCTTGCCCTTAGGATTGTTTACTTTGACTACATTGGGATTGGCAAGTGTAGAGACTATTAAGAAAAATAATAACAATATGAATAGAATATCATTCAATGCTCCTGTATGTAAGTCAGGCTTTTGTCTTAATCTTTTTCGGATATTCATTTGTATAAATTAGAAGCTTGTTAAAGATGGAATTACCAAAATAATTCTAGTCTATTTAGTTGGTTCCTGTAAGATGTCTATAAATTCTGCGCTTGCCGCTTCCATTTTGTATACCGTTTTATCAATTTGTGTTGTAAGAAAACTGTAACCTACATAGGCTATCAATCCTACAATTAACCCTGAACCGCTAGTAACCATCTTTACATAAATTCCCCCAGCAATGGTATTCAGCTCGAAACCGCTGTTGTTAATATTGTAAAACAATTGAATCATCCCTATAATTGTTCCTAAAAACCCAAACATTGGAGCTATACCTGCAATCAAAGACAAAACGGAAAGGTTACGTTCCATTTGATACATTTCAAGTTTACCAACATTTTCCATACTTTTTTCAATTGCATCGATTGGCTTTCCAATTCTTTGTAACCCTTTATCAATCATTCTTCCCACTGGATTATTGGTATTTTTTGCAAGCGCTCTTGCGGCAGAAATATTACCATTGACAATATTATCACGTACGATACTCAGAAATTTATCGTCTATTTTACTGGCTTTTCTGATTGCTAATAATCGCTCAAAAAAAACGAATATTGAAGCAGCAAACAAAGCATACAATGGATACATAATCCACCCACCCTTACTTAATAAGTCAATCATTGAAATTTTTTCAGAAGTTGCTGCAGAGGATACTTTATGTAAACTATCTGCTACATTGGCTGCTGGGACTTGCAAGAAATAAAACATTTGCATTAATTTTAAGTAAAGTGCTAAAATAATTACTACTACAAACCAACAATAATTCTGTGTATAAAAATAGCAGTTTAATTTTTTTATGAAAGTTTTTACACAAAATCTAAAAAGACAAGTCTTACAAATTCTGAACTTATCATTTGGTTTCTTTCATTTTCAATATTCCCATTATTTGTTTCATAGTTTTGTCCATGCCTTCACTACTGCCATCTAAAAAAATTACATTACCTTTTCCATATTCAGCGAAATTTTTGATAGCTTCTGTCCACATACTGAATAAAATAACATTTGTATCTAAGTTAGCTTCTTTCATTTGTTCTGCGGCTTGCGTCATACCACGTGCAACTTCTTCTCTAAATAATGCAACACCTTGACCACGTAATCGGGCTGCTTCTTTTTCTGCTTCTGCAGATATTTTAATAGCATTACCTTCTGCTTCAGCAGCTTTTGTTTTGGTGATTAATAAAGCTTGACCTTCATTTTCAGCAGCAGCTTTTAAATTGTTACTTGCAACAACTTTACTCATGCTATCCATAATCTGTTGGTCGAACGTAATATCATTAATTTGTAAATCTTGTAAATGATAGCCCCATTCTTCTAAACTATGGTCAATTTGATCTTTTACATAATCTACAATTTCTCGTCTTGCAGTTAAAATTTCAGCTTGTTTTTTTGTTGCAACAAATGCTCGAATACTTCCTTCAACCGTTCTGATTAAAGCTTGCATTAAATCTTTATCACTAATAAATTTGAATGCTACTTTCTTAATTGTTTCTTCATCACTATTTTGAACACTATACAACAACATACTTTTAAAATAAACATTCGCTTGATCTATAGTGACAGCCTGAAACTCAAGCTCCACGCTTCTGTTTTGAATACTTACTCTTTTATAAATCTGCTCTATCAATGGTATTTTAAATCGCAAACCAGGTAACAAGATGCGTTGATATTTGCCAAATAATGTTATTACTGCTATAGTTCCTTGGTTAACAGTAACCAATCCTGAAAACACAATTAGCAATAAAACAAACAACCACCAAAAATCGTAAATGATACTCATACATTATTTTTTTTACAAGATAGGAAAAGCCATTGACTTAATCCAAATAAATTAAATGAATTATAAAAAAACATTTTCTCTTCATCCATCTAATCATGATTAAATAAAAAATTGAAGTATAAAATTGCTGCCAAATAAAAAAAAATAGTTGCATATTGCACAAACAAACTAACTCAATGAAAGGATTAACCATACAAAAAATTATTTCTTATATCTTAATACCAATAGGAATTTTATTAGCTTTGAATGTTATAAATGGATTGATAATTGCAATTTCCAATCCAATGCTTTTGTTTGTTCATTTTATAATTGCGTGTGTACCTATTTACATTTTTAGTAGCACTTATTTTTTATTTAATGGGATTATAAAAGAAAAAAAATGTAAGGCCTCTTTGAAGGATTGGATAAAAATAAATGCTTACGTATCAATTATATTTATTGCAATCATTTTAATTTGTTCAATTAGTGTTCTCATGATTCTTAGTTCACCTCAGATTTTGCAGGAAGTTTTCAATAAAATGCCCACGAATCAATTTCAAGGTGGTGCGCCATCACAAACTGAATTAATTTATTTATTAAAAATATTCGTCTCAATAATGCTACCTTTTAGCATACTATTATTACTGCATATTATCAAAACTTTCAAATTAATTAAAAAATATCCTTCGGCATTTATTGATGAATAAATAATGCAATTATCTATCTTTAAGTAATGAATAATTCCATACCACTTGCTGAGCGGTTACGCCCAAAAACATTAGATGAGCTCATTGGTCAGCAGCACTTAACGGGGGAAGGCAGTATTTTAAGAAATGCTATTGAACAAGGAAAAATTCCTTCCATGATTTTATGGGGACCACCTGGCGTTGGCAAAACAACTATTGCAAATATTATTGCACACACTTTATCAGTTCCATATTTTCAACTAAGTGCAATCAGCAGTGGCGTTAAAGATGTTCGTGATGTAATTGAACAAGCTAAACAAACAACAAAAGCTATTTTATTTATTGATGAAATTCATCGGTTTAACAAAGGGCAGCAAGATGCATTATTAGGTGCAGTAGAAAAAGGAATTATCACTTTGATTGGTGCAACAACAGAGAACCCATCATTTGAAGTAAACAGTGCCTTACTGAGCCGATCGCAAGTATATGTACTGAAGCCTTTGAATGAAAATGATTTGATTGAATTGTTACATCATGCTATTACAAAAGATGAAATTTTATCTAGACAAAAAATTATATTAAAGGAGACTGAAGCACTTATCAATATTAGTGGTGGTGATGCAAGGAAGTTATTAAATTTATTAGAGCTTGTAGTTTCCGCCTCGGATCAAAATGAAATTATCATAACGGATCATTTAGTAATGCAAGTTGCTCAACAAAAAATTGCTTTGTATGATAAAAAAGGCGAGCAACATTATGATATTATTTCAGCCTTTATTAAAAGTATGAGAGGAAGCGATCCAAATGGTGCCGTGTATTGGCTAGCAAGGATGATTGAAGGCGGAGAAGATGTAAAATTTATTGCCCGTCGTATGCTAATATTTGCAAGTGAAGATGTTGGCAATGCCAATGCTAATGCACTTTTGTTAGCCAATGCAACATTTGATGCCGTAAGCAAAATTGGTTATCCTGAAAGCAGAATAATTTTAAGTCAATGTGCAACCTATTTAGCATCGTCACCAAAAAGCAATGCTTCGTATGAAGCGATTGGCAAAGCTTTACAATTGGTCAATGAAAAAGGGGATTTACCCGTTCCATTACATATTCGCAATGCACCAACAAAATTGATGAAAGACATGGATTATGGAAAAAATTATCAATACTCACATTTGGGTGAAGGCAACTTTATAGAGCAGGAATATTTACCTAAAGAAATTGCAGGAACAAAATTTTACGAGCCCGGAAATAATGCGAGAGAAAATGAATTGAGGAAATTTTTAAAAGAAAAATGGAAAGGGAAATACAAATATTGATTTCCCTTTCCATTACATTTTTTTTATTTTTTTGAGAAACAAAAAATTGACTTAAGAGAAATAATTTCCGCCATTGATATCAATATTGGCTCCTGTTATAAAACTACTTTCATCACTTAATAAATAAGCAACTAAATCAGCTACATCTTTTGCATCACCTTGTCTGCGAAGCGGTGTACTATTTGCAACTGCAATACGCACTTCAGGCTTTGTAAATGTATCATGAAAACTCGTTGCAATCATTCCTGGATCTACAGCATTCACTCGAATACCTTTGGGACCAAGTTCCTTAGCCATAGCTCTTGTAAATGTTGCCACAGCGCCTTTTGCGGTTGCGTAAGCAGATGCACCAAAGCCTCCGCCATCACGACCGGCCTGAGATGAAAAGTTTACAATAGCACTTCCATGAGGCATTAATGGTGCAACATGTTTGGTGAGTAAAAAAGCAGAACGAGTATTCAATGTCATTACATAATCCCAAAAATCTGCATCCATATCTTCTAATAATTTTCTTGCAACTAAACCACCGGTAACATTTACCAACATATTTATTTCACCTCCAAAATGTTTTTTTGTTTCTTCAACAATACGCAATACATCTTCATTTTTAGTTGCATCGCCTTTTACCAAAATACAACTACCGCCAGCATCTTGTATTGTTTGCATTGTTTCCTTTGCCTGCTCATCATTATTCAAATAATTGATTACCACCTTCACTCCTTCTGAAGCTAATCTTATTGAAATTGCTTTTCCAATATCTCTTGCACCACCGGTAATAATAGCTACTTTGTTATTGTATTTCATAATTTTAATTTTACAGAATTGATTTCTTTTTTGAAGTTATAAAAGTAATGCAAATCCAAGCCAATGGAACCATTACTGCTGCTAAAATAAAAAAACTATTGTAGTTTGTTTTTGTAAGAATTGGTACTAATAATGTTGTTATCAACGTGCCTATAACAGCCGCTGTACCGCCCATACCGGCAACGGTTCCAACATTTTTCCCATTGAAATAATCACTTGGTAATGTTTGTAAATTTCCAATGATAAATTGAAACCCCAATAATGTTACACTAATTAATGCTATTGTAAAATTGATGTGTTCTTTTAAATCATTTAAATGATAAACAATTGCTCCAAGTGCTACTAACATTATAGTGGAGCCAATTGTAATTGCTTTTTTTCTTGCATGAACCGGTTGTGTTCCTTTTCTGATTTGATGTGAAGAATAATAACCGCCGATTAAGCTACCCATTGCAGCGAACAAAAATGGAACCCATGCAAAAGAACCTACTTGTTTAATATCAAATGCAAATTGTTCTTTTAAAAATGTAGGTAACCAAGTAACAAACAACCACCAAACAGGATCGATAAAAAATCTTGCAACTATGATTCCCCAAGTATTACGAAATTGAAACAATTCTTTCCATGAGTATACTTTTGTTTCTGTTATTTTAGTTGTTGTGTTAACAGCAGCATCTAAAATGTGTTCTTGTTCTTCTTTGGTAATCCAAGGATGTTTATCAGGGGTATTTTTATTGATAATTATCCAGGGAATAATCCAGATGAATCCCAATAATGCAATTCCTGCAAAAGTTCCTTTCCAACCAAATGCAATGTATAATGTAGCAATAAAAGGAGCAGCTACAACACCACCTAAAGAAGCCCCTGCACCAAATATTCCTTGAGCAATTGCCCTTTCTTTTGCGGGAAACCATTCTGCATTACTTTTTGTTGCACCAGGCCAATTACCTGCTTCAAAAAAACCAAGAAGAAATCTAAAGACGCTGAATGATGCCAATGTTTTTGCAATAGCATGTAATGCAATAGATACACTCCAACCTGCAATAGAAATTACAAATCCTAATCTTGTACCAATCGCATCCATTAATTTGCCAGTAAAGGTTTGCCCTAAGGCATAAGCAATCATAAAAAATGTGGTGATATATGCTAAGGCTTGTTTGTTATCGGCATCAAGAATTCCAAAATCTTTATAAATATAAGGCCACATAATATTGATAGCACTTCTATCTATATAATTGATGATCGTTGCAATACCAATTAAAGAAATAATCCACCAGCGCAGTCCTTTTATTTTCATGAATAATTTTTAGTTCAGAAATTTGAATATAGGCAATCTATTTTTCTACAAAAAATATTACTTATATCAATTATTAAATGACAGAAAAAGTATGTTTCGCTTTAATAATATTTTTTTCAAGCAACCGAAGATGATATAAGCCTTTGGGTAAATCCTTTGTAGAAATTGTAGTTGTATTTGATTTTAATTTAAAAGACTTTACACAATGACCAATTGCATTAAATAATATAATTTCTGATTCTGAAGGCAATAACCCTTTAATGTCTATAGTAATAAAATCATGAGCGGGATTGGGATAAATATTGATAATTTGACCATTATTTCCTGGAATAAAAAGAATAGGAGTAGCAACTAAAGTTGTAGTACTTCCAATGTTTGAATATGCTGAAAATCCTCCGTAGTTTTCTGCACGAACTCTATAATAATAAGTTGTTGCAGCAGTTAAATTCGCATCATTGTAAGTCATTGTATTTGTAGCTAAAATTGCTATTGCGGCCCATCCACTTGTTCCATTTAAAGATCTTTCCAAATAAAATGCTGTTTCGTTTGTTGAATTATCTGACCATGAAACTTTTATTTGTGTAGCACTTGTAGCAACAGGAGAAATATTAGATGGAGCTGTTGGTGGCAATCCTTCATAAATAGAAATAGAAGCTATTCTTAAAGAATCATCACGCAAATAAGTTGGACTTGTTAAGCTTCTATAAATTCCCCACTTAGGTCTGATAAAAGTATTAGAGGAACGAATTGTTTGAATATTGGAATTATTGTAAGTTAACAAAGTTGCACCATCGCTTACTCTTGTTACATTTACGGAGTAGGTGCCATTAGTACCAATTAAAATTCTTTCTGTAACTTCTACCCATACTCCTAAGAAATTAGTCAATGGTGCAGTAGTGTATGTTGTTGTTCCACTAGTACTATCTTTTACATAAATTAATTGTAGTGTATTTCCGCTACTGCTATACCTTGGAGTTAATGTAAAAAGAGGAGAATCATCGTCACCACCCACTGCTTTTATTTGATGTATGTGTGTAAAATTTGGAGAAGGCAGAAAACCAATAGGTAATCTAAATCTCCATTTATAACTTACTGTTTCACCCAATGTTCCTTTTAAACTATCAGGAGATGCTTCATACGTTTTTATTTCTACTCTTTGTCTGTCAAAAGCAACACAACGATCATTATCGGCAGTTGTTGCAGTAACAGTCGTTGTAGGCGGAACATGAATATAAAATTCGAAAACATATTGATTCAATGTAGCATCCCAAACCTCAGCAATATGTCTACCAAAAGCAGGATGACTAGTACATTGATCAGGTGTTTCCATAGATGTAGCACCAGGCGCAAGGATATTATTGATTAATTCATAGGTACTACCCGGACCATCAGCATTTAATATTGATTGTGCATTGCTGATAATTGAAATTAAACTCAAAGCAAATAAAATACTACAAAAAAGAAATATTGTCTTTATTTTTTTCATATAGACCTATTTGTGATAATAATAAAAATATGATTTCAATTATTTTATTACTAAGATTAATTTGAAAAATAATTTAGTTGTTTGGGATATTTATTGATTTTAAAAAAGCATCAATTGATTTTGTCAATTCATCATTTTGTTCTTTGGTAAATTTTCCATGAACCCCGCCGGGTACAGATGTAAATTGACTTACAGCTCCTACTTCATCAAACTTCTTTTTTAAATTAATTGATTGCTGATAAGGCACTACCGGATCTGCATCTCCATGTACAATAAATGTTGGTGGGCTAGTTTTTTTTACATAATAAATTGGTGAAACAGATTTTGCAAATATTGAATCTTTTGCTTTTGCACCCAACCAGTTGGTAGCAGATTTACTCGTAATATTTTTTCCGTAAGCCCAATCCCAAACGTCTGTAATACCATATTTATCAATGATTGCAGCAATGTTATAATCCTTTACTTTTTTATAAGCACCATCAAATTGATTATCGTTTTGAAGCAAGCCTGCCATCAATGCCAAATGCCCACCAGCACTGCCTCCCATTACCACAATTTTATTGGGGTCAATATTCAATTCCTTTGCATTTTTTACAACATATAAAATAGCAGCTCTAACATCCTCAATTGCAGCAGGAGCAGTAGCTTGGCCTGTTAATCGGTATTCAATATTTGCAACTGCAAAACCCAATTTAAAAAATGGCGTAAAACCACCTTGTGTTTCTTTTTCGCCATGATTCCAACCACCACCGTGAATATTAAAAACCACCGGTGTTGGTTTTGATGATATTGGATTGTAATAAATATCTTCTCTCCCTTTCCAATCATTAATTTCTATGTAAACGGCATCGATCTTAGCTTCATAACCAACCGGATATTTTACTTTTTTTACAGCAGCAGTATCTTGTTGCGCAAAAAGATTTACAGCTAACAATAAAAACAAAACGACAAATATTTTTTTCATAATGATTATGTTATCAGCTGAAGAATAACTATGCGACACCTGTTGCGTCGCACACTTGAACACCAACAACTTTATTCAGCTATTTATTTTAAAAACTCTTCTCTATGCGGACTAAATACATCAATAAAAATTCCTGGTTCAATACAGTATGAACTATGCAAAACATTGGGTAAAACATAAAAGCCATCACCTGCTTTTACTTGTTTTACTTCACCATCAATCGTCATTTCATGAACACCCGAAACTACATAAGTCACTTGTGAATGAGGATGTGAATGCATTGCACCTACTGCACCTGCCTCAAATTTTACTTTTACCAACATTACCCTGTCGTCATAACCAAACATTTGTCTTTGGATACCGTTGCCTAAATCTTGCCAAGGAATGTCATTATCAAATTGAAATGCCGGACTGTGAATCATGAGAATTATTTTATAGTTATAAATTGCTGTTTATTGTTGTATTGTAATTGTATTGTGTACTTTTTATTGTTGTATTCAAATGAAAAAGTAGAACCTGTTTCATTGTCATTTATCAACTGAATATTTTTAGTTAATGGAATAAATCCCTTAGTAAATTCAATCAAAGGATTGTTGATACCATGAGGTTCTGTAATATTAATAAAGGTATGATTACCTGTTTTTGGTTGTGTTAGTACAAATGCTTTTTCACTTCTCAAATTAAAATCTGGATCATTCGCACCTAATGTTACAAATGATACTTTGCTTGTAGTATCCGCTAAAAAAGTAGTCGTATAATATTTTCGATTGTTTAAAAAAGTGATTGCTCCATTTGTATTATTTACTTTTCCTTCTGCATTTAACCAAATATGTTCATAGCCATATTTTGAACCAAATGCCAGAAGCTGCTTATTATTATTTTGATATGGAAAGGTTGTGTTTGTAAGATGACCTTGATACCAGAAAGGCAAATCATACTGATGTGTTGTTGTACTTCTTACTTTGAAAACATCAATGAATAAAGGACTTACGGCACCTTGTGGTTGAAATAAAATTACAGTTCGCAACATTTTTACATCATCGTATGCTTTATTTTCTTCAGCAGAAACAACTTGAAAATTTTTATTCGCATCAAAATACAAAAGACTAGGAGCATACTTTTCTCCTACTTCTGCATTGCCATTAAAATGTGATGTTTTATCTACTACCAATGTATTGTGTGCAATAGAAGCTTTTGCCCAAGTATCATTTTCTTTGGTATAACCGCCGCCCGACTTCGTTTCAACATTAAGAAAACGTACCGAACCATAATCGCTAAATACTTCAACATTATTATCAAAAAATAAAACATTCAATCGATCAAAATGCCCATGTCCCATACCTTGGCTTGCTGCCTTCATTACCAAACAAGTTTGATTATCATTGCTACCACTTCTCAAAACACCTAATCCACCTTTAGTTCCATCTGCCCCGTCTTTAATAAACATTGATTTGTATTCAAATGTTTTTGATTTTCCTTCAGCAATTGCTTTTGCAACTTTTAATCCTGCATCACTTACAATAACTCGTTTTTGTTGTTGTGCAATATTCAATAATTCATCATTAGGTTGAAAATCGCTATAGGCAATATCTGTAGCATAAACCAATTCTTCTGTTTCGTATGTTTTTTCTTTGAGTGCATCATTAATTGGGAAAAAAACTTTGTTGGTATAAGTTGTTTGCAACGAAATATTTACTGCTTTTTTTAATAATTGATTACGGTATTCATACACTTTTAATTTGGGTTGGTATTGCTGTATTGCACGTGCAAAAACAATAAACGGATGAATTGCATATCGTAAATAATAAGGACCTTCCTCATAATATCCATCGGGAGAAAACAAATCATCAATCAATTTAAAAAATCCGGTTTTGCCATCTTTATTGCCACCCTTTAATGCCATTTCTACCCAATCTTTTCTTCCACATACATATCCCGCCATACCTACACCTGCAGTACTCCAAGCTCCAAAATTGTGTATGTAATTAAATATTTTTCCATTCACAACTGTTTGTTCATTCACAACCGGAATCCACAAATTCTCCATTAAATATTTTCTGTCATTTTCTGAAACGTAATCATAGATACAATCGTAGCCTTGAATCATATACACCAACCAAACACAATCATTTAAATTTTGCCAAAATATTTTACCGCCGGGTTGTGTTTTTCTTTTTGGATGTCTGCCCCAAGTATTATACACTCTTGCATATTCCATCATCATGTCTTTCACATATTTTGCATAGCGTTCATCTTTTGAAAGTTGGTATAACATACCACAGGATAGTGCAGCTTTGTAATTATTTTTATGTTGCTCGTGAGAGACACCTCCCCCTCCATCAGCCGGTGTAGGAACATTGATAGGTAAAGCGAGCATTATGTCTGCTTCGCTTTTTAAATCATTATAAGACGTTTTGAGTAATGGATATTTTGAAATGCCTAATCTTACTGCTTCAGCATTCTTTTTAGTAAGCATTATAGAAGGGTGTAATTGCCCAAAAGCAATCGTAACACATAATATACTCAGAATAAAAAAAAATTTCTTCATAATTTATGTTTGAATAAGAACCTGTAAAATTATAAAAGCGGTACAAGCAGTAAAACTATTTCAAACCAATATTTTCGGCATCAGCACCTTTTTTATACAATGCTGAAGTCTTGCTGATTTTATATCCCGATTGAAAATGAGGATCAATATTGATGTTATGCTTACCCAGTAATTTATTGTGAAAAGTTTGCACTCTACCTGATTTATAAAAATTACAATAATCTACTTTAATATCATCCCAGCTTAGTTCTTCAAACCAAATACTTCTTCCGCCTGATCCGCTATTATTAAAAATTGAATTGGTAACTCTTGCATATTGAGCACCTAATAATTTAACTACAAAACTTTGTTCTCTGTTGTCAACGTTATCAAATACACAATGATTAATCGTAACAGAAGGTCCGGTAGTACTTTCGTCTGTACCACCACGATACACATTAATTGCAGGTCCTAAATTATTGTAGAAAACACAATTTTCTATCAATAAATCCTCCACATTATAAATTCCTTTGTCTTCTTTTTCAGCAGAAAAATCAATACAAGTTCCAGCACTACCACTAAATTGACAATCTGAAATTTCTATTTTATCTGCTAAAGAATTTTTTGTTCCGCGGATTGGGTTGTAACCACTTTCATTAAAATCTTTGAAAATACAATTACTTACTTTTAATGTATAATGATGCAACAAACCATCTTTTGGTGTTGAGATACCAGCTTGCACATCTCCTGCATCTTTAAAGTTTGCATTGAATGTAACGCCACTGATATCAAGGCTTCCGCCTTCGCCAATGATAAAAAACCCATTGATAGTTTTATCTGTTCCATTTACAAATTCAACATTGCCTTGTGCACGTACAACTATTTTTTTTGTAATTACAAATTCTTTGGTTAAAAGATATCGGCCCGACTTCAATTCTACAATACTATTATCTGTGGCAGATGCAAAGAAGTTAGTAAGTTGTATTAATTCATCTGGACCAAATACTCCATTTTTTACTTCATTATTTTTTGTTTCAAAAATAGAATTTGGTAAAGTCAACCAATGCAATTCTTTTAAATTAATTTGAGCAGAAAAATTTTGTTCTAAATAATTTTTTAATTGTTGAATCGCATTTTGAGTAGTAAAGAAAGGAATTGGAATATTTTTTGGAGTTAGTTGAAAACCAGACTTAACTATTGATGCAATGTTGGTTGAATTGTTGCTTAGTTTAATTCCTCCATCATTATTAAAATCTATAATAGCAATTTTCTTTTGTCCAATGATTGTATTGTTTTTAAAAACAACATTTGAAGGTGCTAAAGTTCTTTCAACATCTTTACCCGAACCAAAAAGAATGTTCTCACAATTCAAAAAAAGATTATTGCTGATAGTAACATCTTTTACATGCAAGTACCTGCTAGGCAAAGAATTTGGAACAGCATTCATCACTGTAAATGCACTCCTGAAGCGGTTGCCAGATAACCCTACAAAAACATTATTTTTAATAACATGTCCAGAATCTATTGCTCGTACACCGCCTGTGTAGGGCTTATTATTTCCTATAAAAATGTTATTTGCAACTGTTGTATTTTGTCCATGACGCAATACCACATTGCCTTCACATTCAAAGAAAGTATTGTTGATGATTTGATTGTTGCAACTTTTTACAGAAATGATTTCTACTTCACCATTTACATGATAAAATAAATTGTCTTTAACAATTGTATTTGATGAAGTCATGGAATATCTTGATACACCAATACGAATTGTTTCTCCGGTATTGCTTGCAAGCGAACTTCGTCCTGCAATAAAATTGCTATCAATAGAGTGGAAATTTTGCTGACTTTTTGCATCGTTTAATTCTACAATAATGGTACAACCACCATTGAGTTTATCGCCAATATAGTTATGGTCGAAACGATTGTATTTGCCCCAAAAAATGATCCAACTGTCGGAATCAAATCGAGTGGGTTTACTATAATTTTCAATTTTACAATTGGTAATTCTACAATGATTTGCTAATTTATCTTTTGTACGAAACTCAATTACAGCACGTTCTTTAGCGAACCCATTGATAAAATACAAATTACTTACCTCTAAATAATCTCCACCAATTGCTATGGAAGAATTACCAGAAAGTATTACTGCATTTGGAAAGCCTGCAAGTACAATAGGATTATCTTTTGTACCAATTGCTTCAAAATTAATAACTGTATTTTGCCATTTACTTGTAGAAGAAAGTAAAATACTATCACCTGGTTTTGCAGTTTTAATTGCAGCAACCAATTCAGATTGGTTGTAAACCAGTGTTGCCATTGCTTCAGTTATGGACATAACCAGAATGAACAACAACACTGGTCTTTTTAATACAACCTTTATCATGCTTGCTTACCTATGTACAGCGTTAAAGGTGTTATCTCATACTTCATCAAAATGAGATAACACCCAAATATTTTTTAGTATCCAGGATTTTGTGGTATTACCAATGTTGTATTATTATCAATTTCTCTTTGTGGAATTGGTAATAATAATTTGTTGGTATTTGCATAACCTTGTAGGGTTGGCAAACCACCCAGACTATTTAAGTTTGGCTGTGCCAAAATAGAATATTGGGTTGTCCACATTGTACTGAAATGAGCTTTCATTGTTGTTACAGCATCTTGAGAAGGTAATGTTAAATTAAATCTCAAAATGTCAAACCAACGATTATTTTCAAATGCAAATTCCAATCTTCTTTCTGTTGCCAATGCAGCTTCAAATTGTGCAGTAGTTGCAACATCTGTAGACACCAAAGGCGTTGCACCAGCTCTGTTTCTAAATACATTGATAGTAGTAAGACTTGCTGGAATATTTCCTTGAGCTTCAGCTAACATTAATAATACATCAGCATACCTTAATACAACCCAATCATTTTCTGCATCATTGGTAATTGTAACTGGTGATACTAATTTTTTAGGATAATATTTAGGTGCATTTGACGGGCTATAAAAACCAATATTAGTAACTTTTCTTAAATCTTTATCAAAGTGTATGATTGAAGAATTGGTTACAATAGATGTAGATTTTACCGGAAGAGAAATATAAACTGTAGTGCCTACAACTGAAGTAACTTTTGTTCCTTCCTGAATATCAGAACCACTAACATACATACCAGGTAAAACATTTGTATTAGCAAGTGTTAAAACTACTTTTGAAGAATCTTTGGTAGTTTGGCCTTTAGTTTCAATTGTCTTGTATGCAATATTTAAGTCAGCCATTGCAGGATAATTATATCCTTTACCATCGCCATTTACAATTGCAGATCCGCTATTTTCAGGAGCAA
Source organism: Chitinophagaceae bacterium (assembly GCA_947488765.1). Lineage (GTDB taxonomy): Bacteria > Bacteroidota > Bacteroidia > Chitinophagales > Chitinophagaceae > UBA1930. The sequence continues at coordinate 15,054 of CANLAE010000003.1, forward strand.
ATGTATTTGGGAAAGTAGAACCTAAACCTAAACCACCAGCTTTGTAACGAATAGCGAACATGATTTCCGAATTCATTTCATTGCTAGTAGAAAAAATATTGGGGTAGCTTATTTGTAAGCTGTATCCGCTATTAGCAATTACATCTTGCAATAAAGGAATAGCCAATGCTTTGTCAGATGCAACACCTGTTGATAAATATGCTTTTGCTAGCAAGGCTTCCGCACACCATTTATTTGCTCTTCCTAAGTTAGCACTGGCAATAGAAGTAAACTTAGTAGCATTACCAAATGCAACACTATTTTTTAAATCTGCGATGATTAATTTATAAATTTGACTAACAGAAGTTCTATTAACAAGGGTAGCTGCTATAGGATCGATAGGTTCATGAATTAAAAATACACCGCCATATAATCTTACTAAATTAAAATAATGATATGCTCTAATAAAAGTAGCTTCAGCTGCAATGTTTTTGCGATCTGCATCTGAAACAGGAATAGTTAGATTATCATAATTTAATACTCCACTTGTATCATTATAATTAATGCTTAAGCTATTTAAAATTGTATTAACATTTCTGATATTGTAATAACTACTAATCCAATAATTATAGTTTCCCTGATGAGAAGTAGGTGGGGTAAAAATATCTAATAATGTTAAATCTAAATTTGGTGCAGAAGTAGTACCTGTGCTACCCATCAAAGTATTGTCACTTCTTAATTCGGTTAACTTCCATTCTTCCAACAATGGTTTTTGCATACCATTATAAGCCCCTACCAAAGCTGTTTGAACTTCTGCGGTTGTTGAGTAGTATGTTTGAACTGTACTATTTGATAATGGATATAAGTCAATGTTTTTTTTGCAACTACTCAGTATTATGCCGAGTAAAATAATATATTTAGATGATTTCATAGTTGTAGTATTTTAAAAAATTAAAAGTTAATATCTGCACCAAATAAAAATGTTTTATTAATTGGGAAACCACCTCGTTGATACCCATCAATTAAACTAGAGGCATAGGGTCCGTTATTAGATCTTGCTTCAGGATTAATTCCATTATAGTTATCAGCAAATTTGAAAAATAAATTTTGTGCAGAGAAGTATATCCTTGCAGAAGACAATCCTAATTTTTTAATTGTTGATTTTGGAAGTGTAAGTCCTACAACTACATCACGTAAAGAATAATAAGATGCATCATCCACAACATAATCAGTCAACATCCAGTTGAAACCTCCAGAACCAACGCCAGTTGGCGTTTTACCGTCTCCAGGATACATAGCACTTACCCAACGATTAGTATTGTATGCAGATACTGTTCTTTGAGCTTCACTATAATTTTGATCTCCATTTATTATTTTACCTCCTTGAATTCCTTGAAAACTGAAACTTAGATCTATTGCTTTAAAATTAATAGTATTCGTCATTCCCCAAGTAAAATCGGGATATGGATTACCAATAGTAGTTCTATCATTTGCATCTAAAACATTATCACCATTAATGTCTACTAATTTTAATCCGCCTGGAGTAAATACATTGGTTAAGTTACTCGTTAATCCCTTTGCTTTTGCATCATCAATTTGTGCTTGAGACAACCAAATTCCATCTGTTTTGTAACCAAAATATTGTACCAATGGTTCGCCAATTTTACTTTGATATACTTCTACACGTTCTCCATAGTTTAGTAAATAAGCTTCTTTTCCAAGTTCAGTTACTTTGTTTTGTGTGTGTGAAATATTAAAAGAAGTTGACCACTTAAAGTCTTTTTTATTGATGTTTTTTGTATTTAATTCTACTTCAATACCATTGTTTTTTAAACTTCCATTATTGTTCCAAAATTGAGGAACACCAGTAAATGCCATTGCAGATTGTTGCAATAATAATTTTTCTGTATTAGACTCATACACATCTACACTAAGGCTGATTTTATTTTTCAATATTGAAAGATCTAATCCAAAATTGTTGGAGAAGGTACGTTCCCAAGTAATATCAGGATTTCCTAAGAATGAAGCAGAAGCACCTTGACCAGAGGTTGAAGTACCATTGCCACTTCCAAATGGATAGTTAGCACTATATAATAAATCTAACCAGGCAAAATCTGTAATTCTATTATTACCAGTTGCACCATAACTTGCTCTTAATTTCAAGTTATTCAACCATTTTACTTTATCCATAAACTTTTCTTGACTAACAACCCAGCCTGCTGAAATTGAAGGGAATGAACCCCATTTATTTCCTGGAGCAAAATAAGAACTACCATCAGCTCTCATACTAACAGATAATAAGTATTTATTAGCATAGGCATAAGTAATCCTTCCCAAATAAGAGATTAATCCAATTTGATTTTTAGTAGTGAATGTACCTCCTTTATCTATTAAAGTTGCATTGTTTAGCGTAGTTATATTATCACTTGGATAATCAGTACCAGTTACCTGATCTTTATTAATACTCGTTTTTTGAGTGGTAAACCCTGCTAACAAATTAATGGAATGTTGTTTGATATTTTTAGCGTATGTAAAAGTATTCTCAGAAAGCAAATCTATATTACTATTATTTGTGTAGATTCCTTTGTTTGGAATACCGTCAGCACTAGCATTTCTATTAGCGAAATTTAAACCATTTGTATAATTTAAATAAGAACTTGCTAATGTTTTAAAATTCAAACCAGGTAATATTGTAACTGTTAAATCAACAGATGCTTGCAATCTATATTCATTTATATTGTTGTTTTGCATATCAACTGAAGACTTAGGATTGTTTTGAGCTGAACCACTAGGGTTTGCAGATGTAGTAGTGTACCAAGTACCATCAGGCATAAATCCTGCATAAGGCAATCCTGAAAAATGTCTTGGGTGTGCATAATCTCCAGCAACAATGTTAGCCCACTGAACATTTCTATTAACTTGCGCAGCAGTAGCGGCATTGTGACGTACTGGCAAAAAGCTAGGAAATCTGTAAAAATTTGTATAATTTTCTGATGGAGATCCTTTTTTTGAATAAGATGGATTGATATTAAAATTCATTTTGACATTTTTACCTAAATCAACACCAATTTTAGCTCTTACGTTGTATTTTTGGTAACCACTTTTATTCATAATTCCTTCATCATTTTGAAAGCCTCCTGAAATAAAATAACGCACATCTTTCTTACCACCAGAGGCACTCAATTGCATATTTTGAAATAATCCAGGTTTCAAACATTCGCTTTGCCAATCGGTGCCAACACCACCTCTCATAGTTTGTTCAATAATATATGCTGCTCTATCACCTGCTGTTACGGTATTGCCTGATTGAATTACAGATGGGTCTGTTTTTTTCAATGCCATTTCTTGGAATAATAATGAAACATACTCGGAAGTTGACATTACATAATAACGCTTATAATCTTTTTTCTGACCGATAGAATATTTAAAGTTGTATTTTACTTTATCTGCTACGCCACTTTTTGTTGTGATTAAAATTACACCACTTGCACCACGAGAACCGTAGATAGCAGCCGAAGCAGCATCTTTTAAAACTTCTACAGATTCAACATCGGCAATATTAACAAATGCTAAACCATCTGGAACAGGTTGTCCATCTACCACAACTAAAGGTTCTGCACCAGCATTTACTGAGCTAATACCACGTATATTTATTTTAGAGGCAGCGCCAGCTTCTGAAGTTGTATTTTGAATACGAACCCCTGCAATTTTACCTTGTAATGCTTGATCAAGATTAGCAACAGGAACTTCGTCTAATCGCTCATTTTTATATTTTGATACTGCACCTGTTAAACTAGATTTCTTTTGTGTACCATATCCAATTACAACTACTTCATCAGCAGCTGATGCTGAAGTTGATTTTAATGCAACTACTAAAGTTTGAGATTTATTAACGGTGAGTATTTGACTCTCATAACCCACATAACTTACTAATATGGATTGTCCTTTTTTAAGATTAATGGTAAAATTTCCAGAGGAGTCTGTACTTAATCCTTTGGCTTCGCCATTAACAAGTACACTTGCACCTTGTAACGGCATTTTTGTGTCGGTAGCAGTTACTTTACCTTTCACTGTAATTTTACCCTCTTGTGCAACTACTTTACTAGTAATTACTACACAAAAGAGCAATAACAAAGAGATAACTTTTTTCATAGTGGGCAGTTATTGGTTTAATTAATCGTATAAAATTTTAAAAGTTCAATTTTTTGCTGATTTGCATCATATCTTCCAAATGCAGTTGCATTGCTTTTTCGGCGGCAGCAACATCTTTCAAAATTATGGCATCCAAAATATTTTTATGTTCTTCAATTGCTTTTGTACTTCTATCAACTCCGCATGTTTTACTATCTACAATATTTCTTATCAAATCCGGAACTACAATTAACATCATACTTTCAATGACTTGATTTTTTGTAGCTGCCGCAATTTTCAAATGAAAAAACATATCATCTTCAAAGGCGGCAAGACCCAATTCAGCTTTTTTTTCATGTTCAATAAGTGCAATTTGTAATTCAGCAAGATCATCATCGGTTCTTCGGACTGCAGCTAATTTTACTGCATTTATTTCCATGTAAAAGCGTGCTTCTAATAATGCACCAAAATCGTCTTTATTTAGGTTAATTACATCAGTCAATAAACTATCTAATATTTTAATGCTTAGACCAGCGACATAAGTTCCACTTTGAGGAGAAGTTTTAAGCAAACCAAAGAACTCCAATTTCATGATTGCTTCCCTCACATATCCACGTCCCACCCCAAAATTTTCTGCTAGTAATCTTTCTGCGGGTAAGCGATCTCCCGGCTTCAATTTTCCGTTGGTGATTAATTGTTTTATTTGTCGGATAATAGCTTCCACTGGACTTTCCAGGTACTTATCGGCAATTGATTCAATTAAAATAGAAGCTTCCATGCAATCGTTTTGTACACTAATATTGGTAAACCAAAATTGGTAGACCAATATTAGTGTGTTTTTTTTATACAAAATCATTTGTTAAAAAAAATATTAACTACATCGTTTTCGTATTGGTCTATTCTTATATGGATATTTACAATTCTATTACGACTAATACAATAAAAAAAGAGGAATACACATCCCTCTTTTTTTATCATTTTTTTGTATCTAATTCATACTAAACCCCACCAAAAATACTAAAGCCACCATCTACACAAATCATAGAACCGGTAACAAAAGCACTTGCATCGCTTAACAACCAAACCAAAGCACCTTGTAATTCATCCGGATTTCCAAAACGTTTGAATGGTGTTTGTTTGATTACAGCCTCACCTCTTTCAGTGTATCCTCCTTCCTTTTTAGTAAGTAAGTATCGATTTTGTTCAGTTAAAAAAAATCCTGGTGCCAAAGCATTCATTCTGATTTTATCACCATAACGATTTGCCATTTCTACCGCAAACCATTGATTGTAACAATCAACAGCAGCCTTACCCATATTATAACCTAATACTTTTGTAATAGCTCTTTTACTGTTCATTGAAGAAATATTTACAATACTTCCCTTTCCAGAAGCTGCAATTGCTTCTCCAAAAACCTGGGTTGGTATGACGGTTCCCCATAAATTAATATCTAAGGTCTTTCTCATACCTTCCATATTCATATTAAAAACACTTTCATTGTTTTGCAAAACTCCTTCAGGCATATTTCCTCCGGCTGCATTTACCAAACCATCTATTTTACCAAAAGCATCCAAAACTTGTTGTTTACATGCTTGTAATTGTGCTTCGTCTAATACATCAGCAACCAAAGCAATTGCCTTTCCACCTTTTGCATTGATAGCATTGGCACGTTCTTCTGCTACTTCTTTTTTTCTACCTAAAATACCCACTGTACCGCCTGCTTCTACAATTGCGTCTATAAAAGCATTTCCTAATATTCCTGTACCGCCTGTTACTACGATTACTTTATTTTCTAAACTATATTTTTCGATGATACTCATAACTAATTTTATTGGAATGAATTTTAATAATTTGTCTATTGTAATGAATAAAAATTAATTAATCCGAATTATAAATCCGCATTAATTAATTTTAATAAATACAAGATTTTATAACAACGAAATTGCTGGCAAAGGATCTACATCTGCATAATCTTTGTTTTCACCGGCCATTCCCCAAATGAAACTATAATTAGCAGTTCCACAGCCGGAGTGGATGCTCCATGAAGGAGACAAAACAGCCTGATGATTGGCAATAACAATATTTTTTGTTTCATCTGCAGGTCCCATAAAATGCATTACACGCTGATCTGGAGCAACATCAAAGTAAAAATAAACTTCACTTCTTCTATCATGCAAATGACTAGGCATTGTATTCCATACACTTCCGGTAGCTAATACAGTTAAGCCCATAACAAGCTGACAACTTTGTATGCCTTCTAAATGAATGTATTTATATATAATTCTTTCATTGCAAGTTGCACTGCTTCCCAATGCTACCGGAGAAGCTTCATTCCCTTTCATTAATCTTGTTGGGTGAGTTACATGAGCCGGTGATGATAATAAATAAAATAAAGCAGGATTGGCTGCATCTTTGCTTACAAAACTTACTTCTTTGCAACCCATGCCAGCATATATGCAATCGTATTTTTCTAAATCATAAGAAGTACCATCAACTGTTACACTACCACTACCCCCTACATTTATTACACCCAATTCTCTTCTTTCTAAGAAAAAGCTGCTGCGTAAATTTTGGTAAGTTGGTAAAGCAACTACTTTTTTTGTTGGAATTACAGTTCCAGCAATAAGCCTGTCGTAATGGGTGTACGTAAGGTTACAAGTATCAGTAACTGATAAATTCTCTAACAAAAACAACGCTCTTAATTGTGTTGTTGTAAAAGATGGGTACTGCGTTGGATGAACTGCATGCACAATGGGCAATGATTGTAATGTTGACATGAATTGTTTTTTTTAATGAATTACCGAAATGGTACATAGTTGTGCAAGCGATGCAAATGTATTATTCGTTTGGAGAATTCAAAAAAAATCTATAAAAAAAAATAAAATAAAAAATTTGACAAACAAAAAAAATATTTACTTTTGTTTCCTCATGCTTTCCCACCTATTGCACCAATGAAATTGGGCTATATTTAATTTTTAATTTAAAAAACGTTTGTCAGATGAAAAAGGTAATTTCTACTTTTTTGTTTTTTATTGTTGTAACTCTTGCACATTCACAAACTACTTATTATTGGGTAGGTGGCACAAATGGTGCTTGGGCAACAGCTACCAGCTGGAATACAGCTTTGAATGGAAGTGGGACATCGAGAAGTTCCAATAGTTCATCAGATATTTTAATTTTTGATGGAAGTAATATTGGTGGTGCATCTGCAACTACGGGTACAATAACACCAAATAATCAAGGATCAACATCTTTCGCACAGTTGAAACTACAAAATGGTGCGAATGTTGTATTTCAAAGGTCTGTAACAGGAAGTTCAACCTATACAATTTTGGGAGAAGGCACTGCAGCTGATGATTTTACAATAGATGCAACCAGTTCATTAAAAATAACTTCCTCAATTGCAGGATATGGTTTTACAGTTCAATTAGGAAATACAACATTCAACACACCTTCCGGTAAAATTTTTGGTACTATAAGAGTCGATGACGGAGGATTAGCATCTACTTGCAGACTGATAGATTCTAGCGCGATTAGTTCATTGGTATTTGCAAATGGATCTAATTTATACTTATATAACAGAAGTTCAACATCGGCATACGCATTTGGAACTAGCTCTACCCCAAAATCTACAAATTACAGTTTCAAATTTCAAGCAGGGTCAAATTTTATCTACCAAGGTACAGCAAAAGTATTTGCAACTATGGCTACCGATTATTTCTTTGATTTTGACAAAGGAAGTAATGTAATATTAGAAGCAACACCCCCCAACCTATTTTCAAACCACAGTTTTGCAAATGTTATTGTAAGAAACAATCAAACAATAACTTTAGACGGGAACCCTTATATCATAGATACTTTAACTATCAATACGGGAAGTACATTATTAATAAAATCTACTGGCAATACCAACATTACAGGAAGCATTATCAACAATGGCACTTTTGGAAGTGCAGGAACAGGAGCTACTTCATCTGCACTTTTAATGGTTGGAACAACACCTCAAAGTATTGGTGGCACAGGAACATATAATGCAATTGGAGCTTTACAAATTGCTGCAGATGCTGATGTTACATTGAATGCAAATATTACATTAAATGGAACTTCAACTTCAAGTATCGTAGGTAAATTAAATGCACAAACTTATTCTATTACCGGACCTTATACAAGTTCTTATAATATCAGAACAGCTTCTAATGTAACTACAGCAGGTTGCAATACTTCAGCAGATGGTTATAGCGTTACTTTACCAACAGCCGTATATACTTCAGGTGTAAATACTGCAAATGCAGTAGCGGGTGTATTGGTTTCAGGACCTGATTTTCAACCAAATACTTATATTATAGGTACAAGTTCCGGTACTAGTACAATTACCCTTTCTAAACCAGCTTATACAAGAAGTGCTGTGGGTACAGTATCTGTTACATTAAGTAATAATGGTGGTACACTTTCTACAGCTAATACAGCAGGGTTAGATGGTACAATCACATCTTCCTTAAAGAGAACTTTTGGAGTTGGTACAAATTATATTTTTAATGCTGCAACCACCACTCCTTTTTCTGATAGTGCTTATTTAAATCCTATGGGTAATGTAACTTTTAATGCTCCTGTTACTACCAACAGAACCCAAAATGTTACAGGTGTATTAACACTCAATAGTGGCAACTTAATAGTAAGACCAACTGATACTTTAATTATTCAAACTACTGGAAGTGTTGCTGGCGCAAGTGCTTCAAAATATATTGCCTTACAAAAAAATACCACTTCAGTTGGGGTTTTAAGGATGAATGGCGTAACTGGTTCTAGAGTTTTTCCTATAGGTAGTGAAACAAAATATTTACCTGTAACAATTACTCCAACCACAACTGACTCAGTTGCTGTAAGTATTTTTGAAGGAGCAACTGTAGATGGCACTCCAGGTGGAACTGCAATGAATGCAACTCAAAAAGCAAGAATTGTAGACGCAATTTGGACAATCAACAGAATTTCTCCTAATTCAGATGCATGCGGTGTTATTACAAGTTGGACAGCAGCTTTAGAAGGCTCTTTATTTAGTAACTATGCAAACAGTGAAATAGGCATTAGCAGATACAGTGGAACTGCTTGGACAAATGCAGCAGGTGCAGGTGATAACGCTGCTAATACAGCTACAAATAATACATTCACTTCTTTTGGATCATTTGGTGTTGGTAAAGTTGGAACAACTTTACCTGTAAAAATTTCTAGCTTTAACGCCATTCAAGAACAAGGTAAAATTAAATTAACTTGGAATGTAAGCTCAGAAATAAATGTATCAAATTACACTATTGAAAAATCTACTGATGGTGTTCAATTTAATACATTATCAACTTTAAATGCAAACAACAATCAAAACTACACTAGTTATGATTTTGCTCCTGCTTCAATTAATTATTACAGAATAAAAGTTGTAGAGAACAATAACAGCAATAGCTACAGCAGTATTGTAAAAATTAAAATAAGTTCAATTAAAGCTGAATTGGTAGTTTATCCAAATCCTATTGTAAATAATCAATTCAGTGTTCAATTAAGCAATATAGCAAAAGGAAAAACGGATGTTGTTATTTACAACAACATTGGCCAACAGGTATTTTCTAAATCGATTCTATCTGAAGCTGGAAGTCAAACACAGTATATTTCTCTTCCTACATCTATTTCAAAAGGATTGTACAAATTGGTAATCACTAATAATGAAACCAAATTGCAACAAACATTATTGATGCAATAATTATAAAAAACATCACATAAAAAATCCCGATTGTTTTTACAGCAATCGGGATTTTTTTTAGCCAAGGTTGTCAATGATTATTTTTCTTGAACCATAATATTGATTCCTTCACTATGACTTTTGAATTCCGGTGCATACATACATTGTATGGAAGCTATACCAACACTAAACTTACCTGTATGTGTTACATACAAAGGATATTCAAAAAAATATGTTCCTTTTTCTAAGTAATCAATAAAGAAATTAGTACTTGCATCTTTTATTACTTCGTAGTAGCCCAATCCATCTTGCTGTTTGTAATTACTCAAAATATTTAAAGGCTCTGTAGCACTTGCACGCATGTCTTTTAAATGAAGGTATTCCATTGTTCTGTCGCTTTTTAATTCAATGCGAACAACAATTTTATCTCCCACTTTTAAACCATCATTTGTATTGATTAATTGTAAAACTGTTCCTTGATTATTTTTCTTTTCAAGGAAATATTTTTTCTTCAAACTCAATGGGCTCGATACTTCTGTGGTTTTATCCATGTCTTCAAAATACTGCCAGTAAACCGAGCCAAATGATGGTGCTGATTGTTGAACAGCTGTTTTATTGATTTGACTGATGGTAATATTACCCATATTTGCATTGACTTTATCCCCTGCAATTCTTTGTTTGATGTAATCAGTATTGCCTGCTGCTGAAGTTTGATTTTTGATAACCAGATTGCCTAATTTAATTTGTGTTTGCTGATTATTATTTATCCAGCTATTACCCGAATTCAGCAATGCATAACAAGCATCGGCAGTTGCAACAGTTGTTTGCCAATTATTGGTTTGTTTGTTTAAAATAAGCCATTTTTTTGCAGCATCAATTTTATTATTGATATCGCTTAATACTTTATTTGAAGCTACTTCATTTAAAAATTCAATCATCAAACTTTGATGTTCTATTGGAGATGCGTACCAAAAAAAGGTGGTTCTTTGCTTCCAATATAAAGTGCCATTTGTAGTATCTTCTATTGCATTTTCTAAAATAGATGGCAGCATATTTACATTAACAAATCTCGTTTCGTTATTGCGATAAAAAGTTAATCCAATCAACGCTGTATTATAAGAATTTTGTTTTTTCCAATATTGCTTTGCCTGATTGTAATAATACAGATAAGCTTCTGTTTTTTTGCTGTCATCTGCATAAAACCTTTTCATGTATAAATACTGAATTTGAGTAGCAAATAAATTATTCTTATTTAAATCAATTTTATTTTTTTTCAACCAATTGTAATCATTGGTGGTTTGTATATCCAAATATTCCAAAGCTTTATCTACAAGGGCTTCCAGGTTATCAATTTGATCATCGGTAAGTGCATTTATTTTTTTTAATTTACCAATACCAATCAAAATATAATTGGTGATATATCGGTTTTCATTACCACCTTTAAACCATGCAAAACCTCCGTTGTTTGTTTGTAGTTGTTTCAACTTTTCTATCAATGCATCAATATTGCTAGTCATTTTTCCTAAGTCAAAAAGCAAGGCAATATTTTTTTGATTTTCTTGTTCAGTTTTTGCATTCAATACCCAAGGTGTTTCCTGCAATAATATTTGTTTCAGTTCTTCATTTTTCTGAAGATTTGATTTCAACATTGAAGTATCATTTTTCCAACGATCTATTACTTTTTTGATAGTTGCATTTTTATTTACAATGTTTGCTGCGAGGGCATTTGCGAACATTCTATTAAATATTTGTTCGGAACATTCGTAGGGATGTACCATTAAATATGGCAAAGCCTGTACTACATTCCATATTGGATTGGAAGTATTATCAACCGTAACACTTTCATGCACCAATGATTCACTTTTATTGTTCAATAGTTTTTCAAACACAAATGATTTTTCTATTTCACTGGGCTTTAAATACAATGGCAACGATTCTGTAACCAACATTCTATTGGTTAATACCGGAACAATATTTTCTTCGCCATCACCATAATTTCCTGCTTTTGCTATCACTCGCCAAGTAAGTGGTTTGTTAAAATTGTATGGTATTTGTATAGGAAATTTTACTATAGTAATTTGTTGTGCATTTGCAGTAAAATATTGCGTTGGAAAACTGTTTTGAAACCAACCATCCACACTCACACCTGTGGTTGCATCTAACAATTCTAAAGTACATTGTCCGGTTAATTCTTTGTCACCAAGATTAGCAATTTTAGCAACAATTTCAAGGTTATCTCCTTCTCTCAAAAACCTTGGTAGGCTTGTTTTAACAGAAAGTATATTGTTACTAATCGTTTTTAATAAGGTATCATTTTTTTGTGCAAAAACATTGTCGAACAATAATAAAAAGAGACAACAAACTAATACTTTACGAAGCATAAGTGAAAATTTATAAATGAAAATAAAACCTTTCGTCCGTATTCATATAAAACCTATAGTAACTAGATAAAGAATGCCCCTGAAAATTCAGAGGCATTCTTATTCAAATATTATTCGAAATTATTTTTTAGCTAATTCCGCAGCCATAGTTTTACCAATATCTGCAGGGCTTGCAACTACTGCAATACCACATTCTGCCATGATTTTCATTTTAGCAGCTGCAGTGTCATCAGCACCACCAACAATAGCACCTGCATGTCCCATTCTGCGACCCGGAGGAGCAGTTTGGCCAGCAATAAAACCTACAACTGGTTTCGTTTTATTGTCTTTAATCCAACGAGCAGCATCAGCTTCCATGCTACCACCAATTTCACCAATCATAATGATGCCATCCGTTTCAGGATCTTCCATTAATAATTTAACTGCTTCTACAGTTGGTGTTCCAATAATTGGATCTCCACCAATACCAATTGCCGTGCTTATTCCTAAACCAGCTTTTACAGCTTGATCTGCAGCTTCATAAGTCAATGTTCCGCTTTTGCTTACAATTCCGATACGACCTTTCTTAAATATAAATCCTGGCATAATGCCAACCTTTGCTTCTTCGGCAGTAATAACACCCGGACAATTTGGTCCAATTAATCTGGTAGTTTTTCCTTCTAAATAATTTTTCACTTTCACCATATCTTGCACCGGGATTCCTTCTGTAATGCATACTACCAAAGCAATTCCTGCATCAGCAGCTTCCATAATTGCATCAGCAGCAAAAGCAGGAGGTACAAAAATGATACTTACATCAGCACCAGTATTTTTTACAGCATCTGCAACAGTATTGAAAACAGGTCTTTCTAAATGTAAGGTGCCACCTTTATTAGGTGTAACTCCACCAACTACATTTGTTCCGTATTCAATCATTTGAGAAGCATGGAAAGTTCCTTCTGTTCCTGTAAATCCTTGAACTAAAATTTTTGAGTTTTTATTTACTAATACTGCCATAAATATTTTTTAAAGTGTCGCAAAAATAGGTGAAACAGATTGATAAATTCAAGTAGTTTATTAATAGAGAACGTAAAAAGAAAATGTTTCATTAAAATAATTTTGGCTTAAAATATTTAGACCTCTATATTTGCAACCCGATTAACAACGGAGCGTTGGTCAAGGGGTTAAGACGCCTCCCTTTCACGGAGGAATCACGGGTTCGATTCCCGTACGCTCTACTAGAAATCCTTAAAACAATTTCAAAACGCTGTAAACTAAATGTTTTACAGCGTTTTTTTTTGTGACTATCCCAAAAAGTCCATTAAATCTTATTCTTTCAGTGACCTATTTGTAAAATCCGGCTAAACTGACCCAATGCAGTGACATTTGGACCACACTTCTAAATTTAGAACTGAAATTTTAATGAGTATTTTTATGTTGTAATATATATTCTGAGGGGGAAACTTTATAATATGATTTGAACCATTTAGAAAAATATTGTGGATTCGAATGACCAATTGTATAAGCAACCTCGGATATATTCATTCCTGAATTTAGCAGAAGTTGGGCAGCTTTTTTTAATCTTATAGTATCAACAAAATCTTTTCCAGTGTTACCTGTAATTGCTTTTATTTTTCGAAAAAAAGTGGAACGACTCATGGCTAAAGTTTGAGCTAAATTATTAATATTTAATTCAGGTTCGCCAATATGATCTTCTACATATTTAATTAATTTTTCCAAAAATTCGGCATCTTTAGTATTTGTAGTAATTTCTTTTGGATTAGGGAATTGGTTGTTTGTAAAAAGTTGTCTTAGTTTTTCTCTGGAATCAATTAAATTTTTAATTGTTAGACCTAGTAATTTAATATTAAACGGTTTGGGAATAAAGTTATCTGCTCCTGTTTCTATTCCCTTCAGTTGACTACTAGAATCGGCTCTTGCTGTTAATAAAATGATTGGTATATGTGAAGTATTTAAATCGGTCTTAAGGACATTACAAAGTTCAAAACCATCCATTAAAGGCATAACAATATCACTAATAATTACATCTGGTTGATACTGATTTGCCAACTCAACGCCAATTTTTCCATTTGGTGCAATAATTACATTGTAAGTTTCTGACAAGTAATTTCTTATACTCTCTAATAATTCTAAATTGTCATCAACATAAAGAATGATAGCTTTAGTTGGATCTAATTCATCTATATGTTTATTTAAAAATACTTTTGGTTCATTTATTATATTTTGATATTCAACGCTCCTTAAAACATTTGTAAAATCAGATTTCAATATTACGTTATCAGCCTTCTCTTCATTTAAGTATACATCATCCTTTAAAGGCAAACTTATAATAAATTCAGAGCCAATCCCAGGTTTGCTTGTCACTGATATGAATCCCTTATGAACTTCTATAAGGTTTTTCGCAAGAGACAAGCCTATTCCAAAACCCTTTTCATAGGAGTCATTATTACCTCCTTTATGATAAAACCTATCAAATATTTTTAATAAATTGTCTTTTTCAATACCTACTCCATTGTCAATTACACTTATCTCAAGAAACTCATTGCTTTCCGATGGATAAATTAATACTTCAACTGTACCACCATTTTTTGTATATTTTATAGCATTCGAAATTAAATTATTAAATACTTTAGCAAGTGCATTTGCATCGTACCAAATGAAAAATTCGGGTTGAAAATTTTTAAGAGATAATTTTATATTTTGTTTTACCGCCAAAGATTCGAAGGCTACTAAAATATTTCTAAGAAAAATAACAATGTCGCTTTTTCTTACACTAAGCTGATAATTTCCTATTTCAATTTTTTGTATTTCAAGTAACTCATTTGTAAGACTCAACATTTGATTTACATTTTTCTCAATGCCTAAAGCTTCTTTTTCTTGTTCTTTATTAAGTTTTAAATTTACAATAAGCCGCTCAACTGAACATATGATTAGTGTAAGAGGTGTTCTGATTTCATGAGATATATTGATAAAAAATTGAAGTTTTGATTCATTCACTTTCTCAATTTGTTCTCGGTATTGCTTTTCTAATAATACTTTGTTTTTATTTTGAACTCTCTTTTTGGTGATAGAAGCTACCAGAATTACCAAGCCTATAAGAATAAGCAAATACAATAAAATTGCATAAATAGAACCCCAAAAAGAAGGACGTATTTCAAGATGCATTGATGTATAAGTAGTATTCCAAACGCCATCTTCGTTAGATGCTTTTACTTTAAATATGTAATTTCCCTTGGGCAGATTTACATATTCAGCCATTCTAATATCTGAGGTTGTATAAATCCAATCTTTATCAAACCCCTCAAGCATATAGGCATATTTACATTTTATTGGGTTTATATAGTTAAATAAAATAAAATTAAACTTTAAATTGTTTTCTGTATATGGCAGTATTAGTTTATTAGAATTGTTTAATTCTCTTTTGTAGTTTGCATTAATACCATTGATAAAAATATTTTGAATAACAACAGGTTCTATGAAATTATCGTAATTCATATATTTAGGTGAAAATTCAGATACACCATTAATGCCACCAAAATACATTACTGCTTTATCATCCATAAACGAGGCATGTTCTGCAAATTCGTAATCTTGAATACCATCGTTTATATCGTAATGAATTATTTTATGTGTTAATTTATTAAATTTAACCAACCCTCTATTTGTGCCTACCCACAAATTGCCAGTGTTATCGCTTTGTATAGATTGTATTAAGTTACTTGGAAAACCATTTTGGATAGAAAAAACTTTAGTATTGAAAATTTTACCAGAAGTATTTGTTTGAAAATTAATAATGCCATTTCTCGTACCTATCCAATAATTATTAGCACTGTCTAAATAGATATCGCAGATGTATTTGCTGATTGTTTTATCTTTAAATTCCTGATTTATAGAAATGAATTTCGATACATTGTCATTCTTATCTAATTCAACCTTAACCAAGCCACTCATCTCTAACCCAACCCAAATACAGTTTAACTTTAAATCGAATTTAATGCAACGAACTGTATTTTGAAATTGATAATCCTGTAATAACTTATTTTCATAATTCGATATTTCAGAAATCTTATAATTATCCGTTAAAACAAAACTTAATAACTTTTTACTTGTGCCAATCCAGTATTTTTTTGATTTATTACAAATTGAAAAAATAGTGCCTTGTATACCATTGCCTAAAAATTGTTTTTCGGCTTTAATATTTTCTTTATCGTATGTAATTAAATATAGTCCATCTGAAGTGCCTGCTAAGCAATGGGTTTTATCAATTTCTGATAATGCAAAAATTGAGAGATTTTTAAGCAAAAAATTTATATTCTTTCGTTTTTCAAGGTCATAAATGTATAAGCCTTCAAAAAGTGTTCCTAACCATAATCTGTTATAAGCATCCTTTGTAATAGAACGTATATAGTTGTTAGGCGAAATAACAGACAAGTTATTCGCATCATATGTAATTTGATAATTCTTAAATTTAATGCCTGCAGTATTTTTGTAAAAAACGCCACTCCCTAAAGAACCTAACCATAATGTATTATCACGTGATTGATAGATACTTTTAATTTTATTACTTGGAATTTCAGATTCACTTATTTTGACAGGTAATAAATTATTTTTTTCTAACGCTTCCTTTGGTATAACAAATACGCCATTGCCTCGAGTTGTTATCCACAAATCATTTTTTTCATCCTGTAAAATATCAGTTATTCTAGAAAAAGAAGTATTTGGATTTTTAGGAGATACTTTTAGAGTTGTATACAATCCTTTACTTTCTTTTATTTGAAAAAGTCCATGATTGGCTGTGCCAGCCCATAAATTTGAATAATTATCTTTATATATTACAGTAACTTCTATATCTGAAATATTATCTGGTACAATTTCATATATTACCGCCAACTTTTTATCAACTATTTTAGATATAATAACATGATTATTGGCAATTAATAAGTAATTATCGTATTTGTCCTTCTTATAAACCTTTATCCCTTCTAGCTTTAATGTTGATTGAAGTTTGCAATTATTGATTTCAGCACAAATCTTTTTTGCTATTGCATCCGTAAAAAGGCTTTTTACAGTATTAATTTCCCACAATCCATCTTTACTACTAGCTAAGATTTTCCCATCAATTAATTTCATGGAAAGAATAGTATGTGTGAAAATACTTTCCTTAGGACTGTATTTATTAAGATTGTAAAACTTTTCTGTAACTGGATTGAATACCGAGATACCTTCAAGTGTGGCTATCCATATATTTCCTACAGAATCTTGCAAAATAGACTGTATGGTATTGCCACATAAATCATTACACGAATCTCCTCTGTAAAAAGTCTTAAATGTAAAGCCATCATACCGATTTAACCCATAATGTGTACCAAACCACATATAGCCATCTTTATCTTGAAAAATAGCGAAAATGCCATTTTGAGATAACCCTTGTTTATTATCAATTTTTTTAAAATATTGATTTGATTGACCAGCACATATCATAGCTGTCAAGCAAAAACTTAGAATTAGTATAAAATAAGAACGAAACATTAAAGCCTGTTTAATAATAGATAAAAGTAGTTTTAAATTATTTTTTGCTTGAGTTTCGCAAATTAGCAATATTATTTTGGACTTTCAATGAAATGTTTAAAATAGGCTTTAGTTATAAAAAATACTTTAAATCAACAGAAAGTATACTTATTTTTTATACTTTAGCTACTATTGAATAAAAAAAGAAGTAAGGATAAACTTACTTCTTTTTAGAATAGTACTTTTATTTATGGTAAATACAGTATCTTTTTTTAGGGCTAGTCAAATAAAAAGTTTATTTGCTTTTCACACATCTAAAACCTGTGTTACTGCTACCTGAGTCGCTACTACTTTTCATCCTACGAGAGACTCTATAACCTGTACAATAACTTTTATTGCACATAAACGAACCACCACGTAACGATTTCTTGGGTGTATAAGGTTCTTCGGGGTCGTAACTTGTATTTGGCCCTTTTGGGTTTTTAACACCACCTGTCTTATTCATAGTTTTATAATAATCGTTTCTATACCAATCACTACACCATTCCCAGACGTTACCTGCCATATCGTACAAGCCATAGCCATTGGGTGCATAGCTTTTTACAGGTGCTACACCATAATAACCATCTCTTTTTGTATTTATATTGGGGAACTTTCCTTCCCAAGTATTGGCTTTGGGTTTACCTGCATCTAAGTTTTCATTACCCCAGCTATATACATTATCTAACAATCCACCTCTTGCAGCCCATTCCCATTCGGCCTCAGTTGGTAAGCGCTTACCAGTCCATTTTGCATAAGCCATCGCATCATCCCAAGATACTTGCACAACTGGCAAGTTATCTTTCCCTTTAATGGTAGAATTTGGTCCATCAGGATGACGCCAATTTGCACCCTGCACCCAACTCCACCACTGAGCATAATTGTTTAAATCAACCTCTTGTTTTGGTGGTGTAAAAACCAATGAAGATGCAACTAATTTATCATCTGGTGGCTTTGGAGTATTTGGGGGTAATTGCTTTTTCAATTCTTCCCAGTTAGGTTTTTGTTCCGCAGTAGTAACATAATGCGTAGCATTTACAAAAGCAGCAAACTCAGCATTGGTTACTTCGTGTTCATCTATCAAAAAAGCATCTACACTTACTTGGTGTTTCGGATACTCATCATCTAAAGCTTGATTATCATCTGCACCCATCATATATGTGCCAGCAGGTATGCTTACCATACCGTCGGTTGACGCATTTTTACTTGCCATAATATTTTGCGTACTATCTGCTACCGCACCAAATCTTGATGGAATGTTGGAATGACAACTGATAGATGATGTGTCTTTATATTGAGTAATACTATCTGCAATTATTGTAGGATTTTCATTGGTTTTGCAAGAGGATATGCAAATGGCAAATAATATTGTAAATATATTAATTGAGAATTTTATTTTAATACCCATGCATGTATTTATAAATGTGAATAATAAAAAACGAAAGAAAACAAAATACTAATTGAATACAAATAAGGCTATGCCAACTTTTTTTACAAAAGTGAATTGTCTTAAAATAGGGTTGCACTTAAAATGTAATATCTAAACCTATTTTAGGCCAAGTCATGCAGAGAACCTTATAAATTTTTTGTTATTTCAATCATGTGAAAAACATCATCTTCTTGATCTTCGTTTACTAGTGAAAAATCACTATTTTTTTGGCCTTTATTTGCAAATGCCCCATCTTTAATAGTTATTGTTTTTTCAACCCATTTTCCACTATTGGTTTTAGCGATAGTGATTCCTATTTTATCTGAATTGGATTCCCCATCATATCTAAAAGAAAATTTACCAATTCCTTCATCTAGATAAATTAATTTAATACCTACATAACCCTTTTCCTTTTGAGATAAAAATTGGTCATCTAGATCAAAATACATTCTATTTTTATTGCTTTTATTTTCAAAAGAGCGAGCATATCTCCCATAAGGCTGATTCGTTGGTCCAATCCTCCACAATCCAACACTAGTTTGATTGGCATCAATCTGTGTAATAAATCGACTGTAATTTCTGGCTATCAAACCAAAACCAACATCATTCATCGCTTTGGCTTCAAAAAGATAATTTTGTCCTTTAAGTGTTGTCGCAGCATTTAAGTCGCCGACTTTTGCCCCATATTTTCTAAATTCTGATTCAATTTTCAATACCCTTTCCTTATTGCTTTGTTTCGCTTCTCCATAGGTACTCACATCAAAACGTGCAGTATCTGCAGCATCTAGTACATCACGAAAGGCAATAAATGCATATGGACTTGACTGCGGTTTTTTATGGTAAGAATACTTAGAGCTAAATTCGAATCCTTCATTATACAAACCTGTTTTAACGGTATTATAATCAACCTCCCATAGATCTAAGCCTCTGTCAACCGTTGATATTGCTGTCCAGTAATAGTTCCAAATTTTATTTTCTTTAAAAATCTCACCTTCACCAAATTTAGAAAACTCGCCACGTACAAATTCAGGTTTCTTGCCATTCAACCCGTAAAAAGTTGGTCGCAGTTGGTTGTCCTGCTTTATTTCATCATTGGCTTGATACCCTATTGCAATAGTGAATTGCTGCTTGCGAAGATCAATTTGGTAATTTTTTCTAAGCCAATTGGCATAAAGCTGTTCACCCAATTTTTGTTCATTTTTTGAATTTACAAGTTCGTTAGTATCTCCCTCATCATCAACATTGAAAAGAAATTTTATGTGCTTTAGTTCTGGCCTATCAAAAGCTTCATAAAAGCGAACAGTTGCACCACTACAAAATTCAAGGTATTGTTGAGCACTGATTTTAAATTCAGGAGTTATTGGGGTGCCTTTATAAAGTTGCTTGTCACCTGTAGAACCAAAAGCAGGTTGTATAAATGAAAAAGCTTCCCGATTTTCTTTTGGAAGACTGGCAATATGCTCTGCAAGTTTTCCAATAAATTTGTAAAAAAAGTTGATATAATTTTTATCTAGGTAGAATGGAAATACATCTTTGGCACTTCTGTTACCTCCTTTGCAAGCAACTTTTGGCACGCCTTGATCGTAAATCCATTCTGGTGAATGAGGTCCAGTCCATAAAACAAAATAGTAATAATATTTTCCTTTAACTGCATTATGTATTTTTTCGTCCATTTTTGACCAGTCATAAACACCATTCTGAGGCTCCAAATCACTCCATTTTATACGGTCTGCCATTCCTTTTATAAATGGAAATAATTTAGTATTAATTTGTCCACTTGTTTTATTAGTATAAAAGCCAGCCCAAATAGGACGCTCAAAAGACTTCACATGGTCGCTGGTTATTTTTTGTGCAAATAAAGAAGTATTGATGCTCAATAAATAAAAACAAGTAAATAACAATTTATATTTTTTCATTATTATATTTTTATTGAGCTCCAGTGAATTATTTTGATTTAATTTCCTGACATAGCTGGTTAAAAGATTTATTCCCTTCATATTTCAGGATTTTAGAATGACGACCTTCTAAATGGATAGGATTTTGTTTTCCAAAATCTTGCAATGCGTATTCTTTAGATTTATCGCTCCAATTAAAAATGCCCAAATAAATATCTTTACCCTTACGAGCAATGATTAACTCAAAGCCATCACTTTTATTAGTTGCATGTTTCCAAAAATCCAATGGCACAGTCTCATCCATAACAGGAAACTCAAAAACATCATTTATAAGTGCCTTACGCTCTGATCGAAGTGTTACTAAGTTATCGCTATGCAAACGTGCTGTACCGTACAATTTGTTGAAGTCAGCCCACATTTGTGCCTCATTCATTGTCATACTGCCACCATTTTTAATTTTTTCTTGAGATACCTTTTCATCTTCATCAATACCTTCTCTGAAAACTAGGTAATCAGCATCGCCATTAAATACTTTGCCACTTAAATAGAAGTTACTTAAGTTGGCAAGGCATCTTTCTGGAAAAGCTTCGTAAAGTGGATGAATATCACCACCAGTACGCATACCATCAACAAAACCAATGCATGGCCCAAAAACAGCAGAGCAACCAAGAAAATAAGAATCATTACCCATCGATTCCCGCATGGTTTTCATCCCTAGACGGAAACGTTCAACACTTGTGATAGTAGGATCATAGGCTTTGATGGTTTTAACATTTTTGTTTTTCTCCTTCACAAAGTCTTCTAATCCGTAGCGCATAAAGTCAATTTTAAAATAACGTACGCCCCAGTTATTTTTCATATTTTTTATACAATCTTGAATATGTGCCCTTGCACCAGGATGAGAATAATCGAAATAAGTATTTTTCATTACTTTATCTGGCATTACAACGGTCTCAACTATTAAATTTCCATCTTGATCATGCAAAAAATATTCAGGATGCGTTTTACAAATCTCCGAATTAGCATCACCTCTAAATCCATCAAAATGTAAGCCTGGTGTTTTACCTTCTGAGGTAATACGTGAAATTATTTGTTTAAGACCGCCTGGCAACATATTAGGTCGCAAGGTTTTATAATCACCACGTTCTGTCCACCAACCGCCATCAATTTGAACCATATTTGCCTTTGGTGCAAGCTTATTTAACTGATCCATATTGTCATAAATGTCTTTTGGTGTAAACACCCTACCGTAATAATCCCAAGTAGCCCAACCTTTAAAATCTGCTGGTTTAAGTGTCGTTATTTTATTTTCTGCTGCAATAGCTGTACCAAATTGATTCAATAAATCAAGCCAATTATTGGTACGTTTTAATACGATTTGTTCGTACTGAATAGTTTGACCGGGTTTAAGTTGTTTGCCTTCGCCATTAGACCATATTTCAAAAACACCATCTTTTTGAATGAAATTTGGCAGGAAAATACGCCATGATAGAGAACCTGCGAAAACATACTGCCCATCTGCAAGACGAACCATTTCGTACATTCTACTAGAGCTTTTTTTGGTTTGAGTGGCGATAGTTTGGCGTAACAACGGTGTTTGACCCATACAGCTACCACCATACACCATTTCCAAATTGTCGGTTAGTATTTCGTTAATTGGTATACTAACACTTATTTTTTCAATTGTAAGTGGCAGTTGTCCTTTGTTAGAAAGCGAAATCATCAATCGTTGAAATCCATTCGCTTGGTCTTTTAAAGTTTGTGTAGTTGTTACTGGCTGGTTTGCTGTTACATTCACCTTGATATTATTCCATGTTTTTGGTGTTTGTGCATAAGCCAAAAAGTTTCCGAACATCGTTATTAATAATAAAATTGCAAATTTTCTTTTCATAATCATTGATTTACTTGTGCCTATTTTTTAGTTCGATTTAAAAAAATTAATGTTATTATATAATTTATTTTATTTTGGTATGTAAAACCTTTACTTTCTTTCTACTTCTATAATATGAAAAATGAAATCCTTTTGGCTGGTATTAATCAGTGCAATATCTGAACCTCTAGGGCCACCTTTTTTCATAATAGGATCGGATACTGTAAAATAATCTTCACGCCAAGTATTTGTACCTTTACCTGTGAAAGTTTTACCAGTTTTCAAAGTTTTACCACCTGCATCGTAGCAAAAATTCCATGAACCTGTGTTGTTATCAAGCCACACAATTTTAAATGCTAGGGTTTTTGCTTTGGTTGTTTTAAAAAAATCATCGTGAAATTTAAAGAAGAGGGAATCTTTTCTAGTAGCGTGTTCAAAACCACGTGCAGATAGACCATAAGGTTTGTCTTTGGGACCAATATGCCACCAACCTACACTGGTTTCAACTTTATCAATTGGAAATAAATAGAGGTTGTAGTCATCATCTTCACAATTCCAACCCACATCGTTGTATCCTTTTCTATTTCTACTAGCGAGTGATCCAACTAATGTTTTTTCCAAATCTTCCACAATGGCTCCACGACTAGCAAATACCGCACATATTTTTTGTACTCTATCTGTATTATTCCTTGTAGCTGCTCCATATTTATTTTCAGGAAAACGGATTTTATCATCTGCATTTAGTTGATCTCTCAATGCACAAAAGGCAACCGGTGAGCGATCAGGATATTTATAGCCGGCATATTTATCAAAAATATCGAGTGCTTGGTAGAGCTTCGGATTCTCTAATACATTTTGTGGAATATTCCAGATATCCAAACCTGCATCCAATGCAGACAAAGCACTCCAGTATAAATTTTGTAGTGAATCTTTCACAAACCACTTGTGACTCCACATGGTTTCGCCTTCGCCACGACTAAAAACAGGACGCTGCAAAATATTTTTATCTGTATCCCAGGGTCTAAAAAGACTGTTCTTTTCTTTTGTGTTATTCGAACCGTAAAAATGTGATGCTACTCCTTTTTTATTAACAAAACCGGGATATTCTCTTGCACCCCAATCCATATCTACGGTATGGATTAGCAAGGGTATTTCTGGTAGCCCATTTGATTTATTAGTAAATGCATTTATTGTAAATTTCCTTATATAGGCTTGATAGACCGGCCATTCCGTTTTTTTGTCAACTTTGTATTTAGGATTAACAGGATCCCCTTTATAGCAATATCCATCACCAGTTGAGCCTTCAACTACTTGATGAAACAAAATATATTTAAATAAACTGTCAGGTAAACTTCTAAGATGATTGGCTACTTGCGTAATAATTCGCTCGGAATAAAATTTGTAGTTTGAATCTAATGGATAGGCATTATAAGAAAAGTTTTTGTCCGTTTTAAAGGTCTTTATTTCCACTTTAGGAACACCATTTTCATACAACCAATCGGGTTCAGTAGGATTCAACCATATCAATGTAAACACATACTTTTTATGAGCAGCAGCCTTTTTTATAACATCATCAATAATATCCCAGTTTACAAAACCTTCTTTAGGTTCTAACTCATTCCAACCTACTACAATGGGAATGCCACGCATTTTAGAATACGTTTCATTGGGAAGTATTTTTTCATTCCATTTATTTGGTGTTCCTCCCCAAGAGTACCAACACCAAACTCCACAAGCATCTTTGGGAAAAATACCTGGAATTCTTGTTTCGTTTTTTTGAGAGTAACTTAAAGTAAATAAGATTGAGCAAACAACTAATAAAACATTTTTTTTCATATGTTACTTATAGCATCATACTGATTATTAAACTTTCAAATAAAATAATTTAAAAGCAATGAGTATGAATTGCTACTATTTATTGTAAAATTAAAAGCTGATTAAAATTGCACAACTTCAATAAGTCTCAATTTGGTGTAGATTTGTTTCAAGATTACATCAAGCAGCATTTTATTGGTATAAAACCAGCAGACTGCCATTTAATATAGATTAAATAAAGTAGAACCCTACCCATATTTACAAAAAGAAAAGCAATCAATAAAGCAGTAATTGCTGCTTTATTGATTGCTCAGTTGTTCATTTTCGTTTTTATTAAATGAGAATAATTATAGCTTCACAGTAATGCTTTTATTGCGTTCAATTTTTTTTGTTATTTTTAAGTTGAGCAAACCCTAAGTTCATAGAATCATCATCATCTTTAAAAGGCTTGGCTTGATTTACAAAATACGATTTATCCTTTTTTATCTTTTTTTACCTTTTTATCTTTCTTATCTTTTTTCTGTTTGTCGCCTTCAATGGTATTTTCACCTTTACCATATTTAGTTCCTTTATTATGGCCAGGAAAAGCACGATTCTCGGCCTGTGGAAGTAGTGCAGGCATATCTTTTTCGCCACGTTTTACTTCTATTATACTAAAAATATCATCTTTATCGTCTGTATTTATAAGTGCTAAGTCAGATCCATTAATGCCACCATAGCGAAATACAGCATCTTTAATTGTCACAGTTTCATGATGCCATTTTTTGTCGCCTTTACCTGTAATATTAACTGCAGTTTTCATGGCTTTAGCCCCCCCATCATAATCCAACTTCCATTTTGAGCCCACTTCACCATCAAACCAAACAATATTTATAGTCATTACTTTAGGTTTTGCATCTTGCGAAAAGCCTTCATGTAGTTTAAAATACATAGCATCTTTTCCCGAAACATGTTCAAATCCACGTGCAAATCTGTCATAAATGGATGATGTAGAAGTTAATGGCCCATTTACCCTCCATAATGGGATAGATGTTTTATCAGCATCAATTTGATAAAGTAATCGAGAGTAATTGTCTGGCCAAATTTTCCAGCCTGCATCATTAAATCCATTTTGATTACCACGTTGTTTTACCTGTCCCATAGTCAACGCACTTTTATCGTCGTTTGCTGCTCCATACTTAGCATATTCGGCAGTGATTTTTTCCATTCGCTCTATATTTCCATGAGAGGCAGTTCCGTACTTATCCTCTGGATAAGCCTTCGTATCGGCTGCATTCAAACCTTTATGTAAAGCACAGAAAGCATTGGTAGCTTTCTCAGGGTGTATTTGCCCTGCATACTTGTTGAAAAAATAGAAAGAATAATCAAAACCTTGTTCCTTGCTAACCTTCAAAGCTCCGCTTGTGACATCCCAAACACTTTGACCGGCATTCAATGCGTTAATTGCACCCCAGTAAAAGTTGAGTTGAACATTTATTTGATACCAAGGACGGGTCCAGGTTTGGTCCATCTCGGAACGACGAAATAATGTAACCCCTTTTGGGTCGACTAGATAAGGCAAAAATGTATTTACTGCATCAATTTCTCCACTTAAATGATGTCCTCTTGAAAGTGCTCCATTTTTGATACCAAAACCATCTTTGAGGTTTTTAATTGCCCAATCCCATTCTTGAACAAAATCACTTTTCCCGTCTTCAGTTTGAGGTTCAAGATTATTGAGAAGCATGCTAATATTCAATCCTGATTTTTTACCAAACAATTTATCATGCAAGGCAAAGGTTTCAAGACGGAATTCTCTCCATTTTTCACTTTTCACTGGTAAAGAATAATTATTATCTATAGGTTCGCCTTTGTAGGCACACTCATCTCCTGTACATCCTGTTTTAACTTGAATAAATGAAATAGTTCTTATTTTCTCTTTAGAAAAGCTACTGATGTGCTTAGCCACTTCTGTTAGAAAACGGTGATAATACTTTTTATATTCTGGAGATATATAATAAGGATAATAATCAAATGCACCTGGGTTTTTACTAGCGTTTGTAATTACTTTTGGCACCCCTTTTTCATAAACCCAATCTGGTGTTTTAGGTCCTGCTGCAAACGAAATATATAACGAAATTTTTTCTTTATAGGCTCTTTCAATGGCCTTATCTAATATAGACCAGTCATACACTTCAGGCGTTTTCTCAACTTCATTCCAAGGAAAATCACAAGATGTACCTTTTAAAAATGGATACTGCTTGTTATCCATTGCTTCTCCACGATCCCAAACACCAAAAGAGCTAGGTTGTGGACCTACCTGACTTATAGCTATGTTGGAGAAAGCAATGAGGGCTATAAGGATAACTTTTCTTGCAAAAAAAACGAAATTTCTTCCTTTAATATTCATGATTCTATTCATTTTAATAATGGTTTTCTGACTTTGAATGTTGTTGTTGGTTTAAACTGAAAAATTCATTTCTATTTAATAGAAAGTAATTTTCAGCTTTATTATAATTTAATGACTATTAATCATCTTTAGGTTCCTTTGGTGCTTTTCCTGTCCAAGCCTCGCCAGTACAATCCTTCCACCAAGCTAGCCATTGTACTTCCATTTTTTTAGCAATGTCAGGATGTTTGTTTATCAAATTGTTCGTCTCTGTTCTGTCCGATGTTAAGTCATACAGTTCCCAAGTTGCACCTAGTCGTACTAGTTTCCATTGCCCATCTATTATTGCAGCACCTTTACCAAACTGATAAAACAAAGGATTCTTACGGGAAAGCTGCTCACCTTTTAATGCAGGTAAAAGACTTACACCATCTGTAGGAAGAATTTTTGGCTCTTTCGATTCACCTGGAAAATTTGCCCCAGCAACAGACAATATAGTAGGCATAATATCAACAAGATGAGTAGCTTCATTATTCCATCCAGTTAGAGGCTTCACAACTGCTGGCCAATTAACAATAAGGGGCGTACTAATTCCACCTTCATAACTGGTAGTTTTCCATTTTTTTAGTGGCGTGTTGCTTACCGTTGCCCAGTTTTGACCATAACTTGGGTAGCTAGCTACACTACCCATTGGTGCTTTGATATCTTCTTTATCGACCTTTGGATCCACCGCACAAGCACCATTATCTGAAAGGAAAAAAACTAAGGTATTCTTAAGTTTGCCTTGTTCTTCTAATCGCTTTAGCAAACGACCAATATTTTGATCTAACCGATCAACCATAGCCGCATATACTTCCATACGTGTAGCTTCTAGTTTTCGTTCTTCGGCAGAAAGACTCTCCCATTTAGGTTTTGTCTCCCCTATTTCCATTGGTGGTAAAGGTGATATTTTGGGGTCTACTAGCCCAATCTCAACTTGACGCTTGTATCTAGCCTGTCTAACCACTTCGTAACCACCATCATAAACGCCTTTATATTTTGCAATATCCGCAGGCCAGGCATGCAACGGCCAATGCGGTGCAGTGTAGGCCATATAAAGAAAGAAAGGTTTGTCGTCTTTTTTATAGTCATCTAGCCAAGTAAGTGCACGATTGGTAAATGCATCCGTATCGTAAAACATTGAATCTTGAGGGATATAATTGCTGTTTTCAGGAATATCTTTTTCATCGATTGACCATCTATTACTGGCAATTTTATAAGCAGGAATTGGTTGACCAGGGGCAGCATCAAAACCAGGATTAAAATGGTTTTCACAGCCACCAATCATACCATAATAGCGGTCAAAACCTCGTGTTACAGGATTAAACTTTGCATGTTGCTTTCCGGACCAAAAGGTATGGTAACCAGCAGGATGAAGCACTTCGCCTATGGTGGCAGTATTTGCAAAATCAGCATTGGTTCGTTGATAGTAAACACCCGTTAATAAAGAAGCTCTTGTGGGAAAACATTTAGAGGTGTTGTACATCTGTGAGAATTTAACCCCACCTGCAGCAAGTCTATCAATATTTGGTGTGTGAATTTCACCACCGTAACACCCAATGTCTGAATACCCCATGTCATCTGCCAGTATAATCAGAATGTTAGGTTTGTTTGATGACTTTTTTGTTTGGGCAAATATTGCTACTGGTAAAGCAATCATTACCATAACAATAGCATTAATTAGTTTTTGTTTATTCATTCCATTTGTTTTTTGTTGATTATTTTGTTGATAATTTAAAAAAGAGTCATGCATATATTTATAATAAAAAGCTATAATGAGGTGCTAATTCTTTTCTTTTTTGCCGCTTTTATCTTTCTTCTCCTTATTCTTCTTTTTATATTTATTGTCTTTACCAGCATCTTCGCTCATAGAATCATCTTCTTCTTTAAAATCTTTAGCTTGCTTTACAAAATACTCTGGGCGTGGCCCCTCGAATAATTTAAGTGCAGCCTCTAACTTTACTTTAGCCGCTTTGGCTTTGGTATTTAATGAAGTTTCGCTAAGTGGTGCGTTTTCATTATCATCTTTTTTTACATCAAAAAATTTACCATTTGTGTAAAGCTTATAGTTTGCATCATGTACAAACTCTGCCTTTGCAGTTTCACCACCACTTGGATTGTACCAAGAATACAGCCATTCACGTGGATTACCTTTTTCACCAAGTAATTGAGGTAAAAAACTATGCCCATCTAACTTCAAATCTGTTGGAATTTTAACAGCTGCAGCTTCGCAAATGGTAGGTAAAAAGTCTGTTGCAGCAATCAAATCGCCGGAAATTTTACCACTAGCAAAGTGACCAGGCCATGTACCAATTAAAGGCACATGCGTACCCCATTCGGTAGTTGCTCCCTTTCCCCCTTTTACGTCTTGGCCTTTAAATCTTGCTGGCATTCCTTTGGCAGTGCCATTATCGCCAAGAATTAATACCATTGTGTTCTCACGTATCTTTAATTCATCTAGCTTGGCAATCAATTTACCAATGAGTTTATCAGTATAGTCTGTCATATCAGCAAAATGACCACTAGTGCCTTTCTTACCTTTTCCATTTTGTACTTGAAGATAATCTGGATTGTCTGGCGTAGCATCAAATGGTGCATGTGTAAGCATCATTGGGTAATAAAGAAAGAAAGGGACATCTTTCTTTCTAGTGATAAAATCGAGCGCATAATCACTTACAATATCAGGGCCATATTCATTATTTGTATACTCAATTGATTTTCCATTAATGGCTATTTGAGGATTTTTATAACGCGGCGATTTTTTTAGTAAATGCCAAAGTGCATATTCATCAAACCCAAAATGCCCAGGATTGTCGTAGTTTTTACCTAATTGCCATTTGCCTGTAACACAGGTGGCGTAGCCTGCATTTTTTAATAAATTACCAAAAGTCTTTTGCGTTAAATCGAGGCTACCAAAATTTGTATAGTTTCTACGATTGCTCATACCTGTCATCAACTCAACCCTTGTTGGTGTACAAAGTGGCTGCACATGACACTCTTCAAAACGTACACCTTTTGCAGCAAGCTGATCCATTATAGGCGTTCTATAACTTTCACCACCATTAGCCGTAACATTTTCGTAACCAAAGTCATCTATTAAAATGAGTACAATATTGGGTTTGGGTTGTGGTTTTGCACCTTGTGCAAATATTGCTGCTGGAAAACCAATCAACATCATTAATAGAGTGGCAACTTTTTTTATCATATTCAAACGATTAACAACCCAATCCTTTTATTAAAAAAAATCCTCCCGATTTTATTTTTCGGGAGGATTTTTTTGAGTTTATTTTTAATTTTCTTTTTCCTCTTTTTTGCCTTTTCCTTTACCACCTTCTTTGTTTTTCATCTTTTCTTTTTTTGCTTCAACCCAAGCATCAAATTTTACTTTTTGTTCATCAGTTAAAATGGCTTTGATACTTGCGTTAGCAGCTTCAGTAGTTGCTTTTGCTTCTTTTTTACCAGCCTTTTTATCACCAGCACTAGCCTTTGCTTTTAAGGTGTCTAATTTTGTAAGACTTTCTATTTGAACCGCTTTGATTTTTGAAGATTGATCTGCTGTTAAATTAAGTTCTGTTGTTAATTCTTTAACATAGATTGTTGCACGTTGTTCTGCATTTTTTTTGGGCTTACCATCTTGTGCAAAAACTGAAATTGTAGACAATGCTACTGCCAATACTAGAATTACTCTTTTCATTTTTTAAGATTGAATTGTTATTGATTGTTGTTACTGATTACTACTATTAATATTAAAAATATTTTTTGAATTATATAAATAAATATGGTGTGTCAGACATTTTATAATCTAAAAAGTTTAAGACAAGGGTCATAATATATTTTTGATTACATATTGCTAAGCATACAGCATTTTTATCTACCAAAACATGGTGTATAAAGCGACTAATAAACCAATTATTATAAGTGATCCAACTGCAAAGCCAGTAGATGTTTTAAACATGGATGCATCTATTTCGAGACCATTTGGTTTTACCCCTTTACGATATTCAATGATGCTGATTATATACATTCCTATCAAGCAAAGCACAAACACAATTGCCATACGATCCAAAAATGGTATTTCAAATAATCCCTTTGAGTTTGTAACAGCTAGCCCAACATGATAAAGTGGTTGAAGATCAATTAAACTTGGAATAAATTTTAAAATTACAGAAAGAATAAACCCTCCTATCATTGCAAATAATGCAGCATTAGAAGTAGTTTTTTTCCAAAAGAAACCTAGCAGGAACATAGCGAAAATACCAGGAGACACAAAGCCAGTGTACTCTTGTATGTATTGAAAGCCTTGCTTTCCTTCTCCCATCAAAGTGTCGCCTAAACCAAGTGTTAGAAGAATACCAATAGCTGTAGAAATTACGATAGTAATTTTACCAATACCTACCAGCTTACTTTCAGAGGCCTCTTTATTAAATATTTTTTTATATATATCTAATGTAAAGATGGTACTAATACTGTTCACCTTAGCAGCAAGCGATGCAACAACTGTTGCAGCAAAAGCAGCAATAGTAACTCCCTTTATGCCAGATGGAAGAAGCGTTAATAAAGCAGGATAAGCTTTATTGCTTTCAGCAATGGTTACACCTTCGGCATTTGTGGAATTAATCAAAGACGCATCAATCAAATTATGGCTATTGAGATAAAACATAGCTATTCCGGGAACAACAATAATGAAGGGCATTAACATTTTTAAAAATGCAGCAAATAGAATACCTTTTCGAGCAACTGGTAAGCTTGCGCCCAATGCTCTTTGTGTTATGTATTGATTGCAACCCCAGTAGTTTAGATTAGCAATCCACATTCCACCAAGTAATACGCTCAAACCTGGCAAATCAATATAATTGGGGTTGTCCTTTTTAAAGATCATATGAAAATGGTCAGCAGTTTCAGTTTTTAATATATGGAAGCCGGCACTTATTCCTTCTGTGCCTCCAATCATTTTTAATGAAATAAATAATGCAATAAAACCACTTATCACCAAAAAGAATACTTGGATTGCAGATGTATAACCTACAACTTTCATACCGCCAAGTGCAATAAAAATGGAAAAAATAGCTAATAAGAAAACACTTAATGTGAAATCAAGTCCACTAATACCAGAAATAGCCACAGCACCCAAATACAGAATAGATAATAAATTGACAACTATATAAAGTAATAACCAGAATACTGCCATGATGATAGCCACTTTTGAATTGTAACGTTGATTCAAAAATTGTGGCATCGTAAAAATTTTATTCTTTAGGTACACTGGCATAAAAAACACTGCTACTATAATTAGTGTGAGTGCTGACATCCATTCATAAGAGGATATTGCTAAACCTAACTGAAATCCCGAGCCACTCATACCAGTCATTTGTTCTGCTGATATGTTAGATGCAATCAATGATGCACCTATAGCCCACCAGGAAAGTGTTCCCTCTGCTATAAAAAAGTCGGCAGAACTTGCTTCCTTTTGCTTTTTACGTCTGTATATCCAATAACCATATACAGACACTACCACAAAATAAAAAATTAAAATAAGCCAGTCAATCTTAACCATAAGTGTATTTTTTGTTGTTTATTAATTAGTTTCTATTTGTATCTAATTTATTATTGTAGTGTACTTTAATTTGTTGTCTTAATTTTTCAGCAGCCATTTCTGGTGTTATATCACGCTGAGGCATACCAAGCATCTCGTATCCAACCATGAATTTTTTTACATTTGCTGACCTTAGTAATGGAGGATAAAAGTGCATATGCCAATGCCATTCTTCATGCAAACCATCATTTACAGGACTTTGGTGCATTCCTGCCGAATAAGGAAATGAGATATTAAACAGGTTATCGTATTTAATGGTTAACTTTTTAAGAATGTCTGCAAGCGATTTCTTTTCTTGTTCATAGAATTTAGTGATATCAGTAACATGACGCTTGCTAATTATCATTGTTTCGTAAGGCCAAACAGCCCAAAATGGTACAACTACTAAAAAATGTTCATTTTCTATAACAATGCGTTCTTTCTGTTCTATCTCAACAACTATATAATCAGATAGTAAACTTCTATTATGAGTTTCGTAATATTGCTTTTGCTGATTGGTTTCTTTTTCTAATTCAAGCGGAATAGATGAAGAAGCCCAAATTTGGCCATGTGGATGTGGGTTACTACACCCCATCATATCGCCTTTGTTTTCAAAAATTTGGATATACTTAATTGCATTATTATTTGAGATTTCGAAAAATTCACTTTGCCATAAGTTCACCACTTTTTCTATATCTATTTCATCCATTAAAGGCAGTGTTAAGCTATGGTCTGGCGAAAAACAAATTACTTTACAAATACCACTTTCACTTGTTGCCACCAATAAATCATTATTATTTATTGAGCCCAAAGGTGTATCTGCCAACAAAGCAGAAAAATCATTTGTAAAAACATAAGTCTCTTTATAATCGGTGTTTTTACTTCCGTCTGAACGAGCATTTCCAGGGCATAAATAACAATGAGGATCATATTCTGGCCTATTATCATTAGGCATTGATTCTACTTTACCTTGCCAAGGTCTTTTTGAACGATTTGGGGAAACTAAAACCCATTCGCCCGTTAATATATTTTTTCTTTTGTGGGGATGTTCCTTTATATCAAACATAATTATTCAATGATTTCTGTACCGTTAGTAATCGTAACAACATAAAAGCTCAATGGCAATGACATTGTTTCTTCGTAACGTGGTTTTATAATTTTTATTAATTCTTCAATTTCTTCTTCCTTTACCAAATTAATGGTACAACCCCCAAAACCTCCCCCCATCATTCTACTTCCAATTACCGCATCATTTTTTCGAGTTTCATTTACTAAAAAATCTAATTCCTTACAACTCACTTCATATTTCTGGCTTAACCCATCATGGGTGGTGTACATTTTAGCACCTATAGCATTTATATCACCCATTTCTAAATTAATACTTGCTTGTTGTAACCTATTTATTTCTTCTACAACAAATTCAGCTCTACGATATACTAAGGCATCTTTATTTAAAACATTATGTTTAAGCATTTCAATTGTAGCATCACGCAAAGATTTTACTGAAGGATTAGATTCTTTTACCCATTCAACAGCTTTCATACATTCTAATCTTCTTGTGTTGTATTCAGAGGATGCAAGCGAATGTTTTACATTCGTATTTAACAATAAAATTTTTAGTCCATTTAACTTAAATGGTTTGTATTCGTACTCCATCGTCATGCAATCCAATTTTATTACATGGTCTTTTTTGCCCATCATTGAGGCAAACTGATCCATAATGCCACACATAACCCCTGCATATTCATGCTCAGCTTTTTGTGCCATATGCACCATCGTCATCCTATCTAGGTTGGTTTGTAGTAATTCATTTAATGCAAAAACTGTGGCACACTCAATAGCCGCTGAAGATGATAGCCCTGCACCAATTGGCACATCGCTCAACAATGCAGCATTAAATCCTTTTAGAGTTATCCCTTTTTTAATAAATTGAGCAACAACACCCAAGATGAAATTGGGCCAACTAATATCACCAATTGGTTTTAGGTCTTTAATGTGTATTTTAAAATGCTCATTCAAATCCAACGCTGATAAATGAATTTCGTCATCATCTCTTAATGCTATTGCTAAGTAAGCTGCTTTATCAATAGCCGCGGGCAATACAAATCCGTTGTTATAATCTGTATGTTCGCCAATGATATTTACTCTACCTGGTGATTTTACAACCAAAGGCTCTTGTTGATACAGTTGAACAAACTGCTTTTTTAATTTTTCAATATCCATTTTATTATATTTCTGTTATATGTACTTTTAAGTTATACTTTGATTGTAAATACTTTTTGATCTTTTTCATATGGGTATGTTCTTATTAAATCATTAAACTATTCTACAATAGAAAAGCGGAAAATTGTTTTTGTTTCGTATTTATCAGTTGGGTTAAGAATAATAGTTGGAAATAATTTAGAATCAGATGAATAAGGATAACATTGTGTTTCCAATGCAAAAGATTCACGGTAATTAATCGGTTTTCCCATTTTTCCAATATCTGCACCTTTAAAAAAATTGGCACTAAAAAAATGTAGGCAAGGTTCCTGAGTTAAAACTTCCATTTTTCTACCACTATTGGGTTCTATAACAGAGGCTGCTACTATCATTTCATTTTTCTTATTCCGTATAATAATAAAATGATGATCATACCCGCCAGCCAATTTCAATTGTTGATTGTCATTTTCAAAAATCAAATCTTTACCTATTGCTTTTTCTTTTCTAAAATCGAATGGTGTTGCTTTAACCTTATAATTTTTAGCAATTGCTATTTTTGCTTCATCTATTGGACAGATATAATTAGCATTAATTGTAAGCAAATGATTATAAATTGAGCCACTACCTTCGCCTGCTAAATTGAAAAAAGCATGATTGGTTAAGTTTAACGGGGTACTTTCATCGGTAGTAGCTTTATAATCAATTATCAATTCTCTTTTTGAATTTAAGATATATGTAACATCTACATTAACGTTTCCAGGATATCCCATTTCACCATCCTTTGAAAGATACGTTAATACCAAAGACGTATCATTATTAGATTTAACGTTCCAAACCTGATTGTGAAAACCATATGAACCACCATGTAAGTGGCTAGTACCCGCATTTAATTGCAGTGAATAAGTTGAGTCGTCAATCTTTATCTTTCCATTGTTGATACGACCAGCGACTCTACCTATAATTGCCCCATGATAAACGCCTGTAGCTTTTAGATAGTCATCAATACTTTTAAATCCAATGACGACATCAGCCATTTTACCATACTTGTCAGGTACACATAAGCTAACTATTCTAGCACCATAATTGGTAATTGCCATATTGATATTGTCATTTTTCAAGAAATACAAGTTGACATTTTTGCCATTGATATTTTTTTGAAAATTTTCCACTTTTAATAGCATTCCAGCATCATTTTTAGAATTTTGGCCATTAACAATGTGAATGCCTTGTACTAAAAACAATATCACCAATAAAAGAATATTTACATTAGAATGTTTCATGCTTTAACAATTACCAACTTGCTTTTTTGAAATTTATCCTATTAAATACTACGCTTTCTTTGCACTTATTGAATACCTTAGAACACAAATATTTAGGCCTTTTTATTTCAATTCTAATTTTTCAACATTTTTATAATCTTTCCCTCTAATCAACTCAAAGTTCTTAATCATTTCGTTTAAAAGCTTGGGTTGCGATTTGGCCAAATTGTTTTTTTGTCCAATATCATTTTTCAAATTGTATAATTGATATTCTTTTGAATTACCTAATTCAATGTTGACTTCTTCTAGTATTGCATCACCAGGATAGGGTGGAATCATTAACCAATCGCCTTGGCGAAATGCCGTTTTTGTATTGGCTTCAATTACAAGGCTTTTTCTACCCTTATTAGATTTACCCATCAAAACATCTATCAAATTTTGGCTATCATTGTTTGTAGTTTTACCGCCTATGAGGTTAGCAAGTGAAGAGAGCAAATCCATTTGACAAACCAAAGCATCAGAAACAGCTGGTGTTATTTTTCCTTTCCAGTAGGTGAAAAATGGAACTCTTGTACCCGCCTCTAGCAAACTGTATTTGCCACCACGAAGTGGTCCACCTGGTTTATGATTGCCCAATTTTTCAACAGCTTCATCATAGTAACCATCATTTAATACGGGACCATTATCACTAGAAAACATTATCAAAGTATTGTCTAAAATTCCTTGAGATTTCAAGGTTTTTATAATTTCCCCGATACACCAATCTGCTTCTAAAATTGCATCGCCCCTTGCCCCCAAACCTGATTTGCCAACAAATCTTTGATTTGGAGTGCGAGGAACGTGTGGCTGATTCATAGCATAATAAAGAAAAAATGGTTTTTCATGGTTGTTTTTGATATATGTTTCGGCTTTTTCTAAAAAATGGTCCGCTATATCTTCATCTTTCCAATTTGCACTTGCGCCACCCTTTACAAAGCCAATTCTAGGTATTCCATTTATAATTGAGCCGTTGTGCCCATGATGCCACATCATTTTCAATAACTCTGGATTCGCTTTTCCGGTAGGTTGCCCATCATAATTTTTGTCGTAATTAACCGAAATGGGGTCATATGCATTAAAACCATCTACAAAACCGTTATCAATATATACTGTAGGCACTCGGTCCTGTGTAGCAGCCATAACATAGGCATAATCGAAACCAACGTCATTAGGTCCAGGTGATACTTTTTTATTCCAATCAACAATTCCTGTACCTAAACCAAGATGCCATTTGCCAACAACAGCGGTTTGATAGCCATTTTGTTTTAGCATTTTAGGCAGTGTTTGCTGATCTATACCAATTAACAAGGGTGCAGAACCGGGCAATATTTTAGCATCTTTATTACGCCAAGGATACACACCAGTAAGTAATGCATAACGGCTAGGTGTGCAGGTTGCGGAAGAAGCATAGCCGTTTGTAAATTTTACCCCATTGTTAGCTAGCATATCAATATTTGGTGTTTTTATAGTAGTTGCACCATAGCAACTTAAATCACCATAACCTAGATCATCTAAATATATAACTACTATATTTGGCTTTACACTTAATTTTTGTGCTTTACTTACGAAAATTCCTGAAATGATGAAAACCGCAAGCAGTAAAAATGATTTACATATTTTCCTCATCTTTTATTTTTTTTGCTTTTTTCGCTTTCTTAATAAGTGGAAATAAGTCTGACTCAATGCGTGCAGTTTTAGCTAATTCTAAAAATTCATTTTTAAGTTGGGGTAAAGTAGCCGCTAAGTCATTTTTTTCATATGGATCTTTTACTAAATCGTAAATTTCGATAGACTGTTTTCGTGTCTCTTTATCGTATGATATAACCGCCTTCATATCACCTTTTCTAATACCTTGTGTTTGATTTCGCTCCCAATACAGGTAATCATGTTCTTTTTGCATTTTGGTCTTACCCAATAACGTTGGAAGCATTGAGATACCATCAATATCGTTCGGTGTTTTTACATTTACCAATTCAGCAACTGTGGGTAAAAAATCCCAAGCAGCAGAAATTAAAGGTGATTTACTACCTGCAACAATTTTTCCTTTCCAATAAGCAATCATCGGACTTTTTATTCCACCTTCATACATTTCACTTTTGCGACCATGTAAATTGCCACCTGTTTTAAGATATTCGTCTTCAGTTGGTCTAAGAGCGGTACCATTATCACTTGTAAAAATGATTAATGTATTCTCCAATAAATTCAATGCCTTCAATTTAGCCAGCAAATCCCCAACTTCTTTATCTAGACGGGCTGTCATTGAAGCGTATTTTGGTATCGAAAAATCTTCTGAGGTTGGATCGCCTTTGGGCTTACCTGTTTTTTTAGTGTAATAATCTAGTATTTTATCATCAGGTTGATTATAAGGATTATGAGGTAATGTTGATGCAAAGTATAAAAAGAATGGCTTACTCTTATTCTTATCAATAAATTCTAATGCTTTCGCAGAAATAACATCAGCACTATATTCTTTATATGGAGCTTTTAAGTTACCATTTAAAGTTACAGAGTCATCATTCTGACGCATATAACTTGAATAATAATCATGTGCATGTCGTTGACAATTATAACCATAAAATTGGTCGAACCCTTTTTTGTTTGGCGACCCTTCAGAACCAGGATATCCTAAACCCCATTTTCCAAAAGCCCCGGTAGTGTAACCAGCTTCTTTCAAAACTTCTGCAACAGTAACATCACTGCTACGGATTGGCTCATTGCCCTCAAATGGCAATTCTTTATTATCTCTAATCCATGTATGACCAGTGTGTTTACCTGTCATCAATGCAACTCTCGAAGGGGCACAAATATTAGAACCGCAGTAATGGTTTGAAAATACCATTCCCTCTTTTGCCAATCGGTCTAGATTTGGTGTTTCAATTACTTTACCTCCATAACAACCAAGTTCATGATATCCCATATCATCGGCTAGAATATAAATGATATTGGGTTTTTTATTCTTTTTCTCAGATTTTTGACCTTTTACACTTGTACAAAAGCATAAAGTAAATAATACTGCAATTGGAATGAAAAGCTTATTTATTTTCATATATTAATTATTATACTTTTTTTAATTTTCATTTTCTTTTTCAACCCAGTTTGACGGCATTGGAACAGTGGGTTTACCATATTTTTCTAAAAATTTCTTGAACATATCGTAATATTTTTCTTTATACATTTTTTTCAGTTTCTCTTCACGTGCTTCAGGATAATAATCAAAAATATCACCTTGACCTAATGCTCTTGGGTCCTTTTGTTTTAAAAGAACTTGATCCATTTGGACTTTTAAATTTTTTACTGTGGTTGCATATTTTGGGTTTGCTGCCAAATTATGAACGCAGTCGGGATCTTTTTCAATGTCATATAGTTCCTCAGCTGGACGTTTTCCAAAAGAAAGCAGGTAGTATTTATAATCTGGATCGTTTTCTTTTAGATTTGTTACATATGTTTTGGTAGGCGAATTATCGCAATTGTTGTAACCATATTCAGGATCACCTGCAGGCCATCGATTGGTTTTATAATTGTAAGCATACAAAAACTTATCAGTCCTAATTGCCCTTACAGGATAGCCAATTGCAATTTGATCGCCATCAATTCGGCCCATATCATGTCGCTCTCTACCAACTATTGAAAACGTTCTGCTTTTATCAATTAATCCAGATTTGTTTGACAGCAAAACATTGAGAAAGCTTTTACCAGTCATTTGAACATGAGGTTTCAGACCAGCAGCTTCCATTAAAGTTGGTGCAACATCTGGAAAATTAATAAAATCAGTTACCACCCTTCCAGATTTAATTTTGTCGCCCCAACGAACTACGAAAGCCTCATGAAAGTCTTCATCATAAATTTGGCCCTTGATGTGAGGAAATGCCATTCCTTGATCGGAAGTTGCGATAATTATTGTGTTTTCTAATAGACCACGTTTAGCAAGTTCTTCTAAAGTTTTTCCTATTTGTTGGTCATGGTATTCTACCTCCACAGCATAGTCAGCTAAATCTCCTCTAACCAATTCATTGTCTGGCAAAGATTCTTGAACAGAAATTTTACTAATATCTTTATGTTCTTTTTTATGTGAGTCCTTTTCAAAAAAACGATGTGCCTCATGCGTACCCAACCAAAAGCAGAAAGGCTTTGAACTGTCATTTTTATTCAAAAAATCAGCAAAATTGGCCACGTAATCCTTTTTACTTATTCCTTTAAAAGGAGGATTGCAAGTGATAGAATTATATTCCCAACCAGCAGGGTTATGCTGACCATAAAAAACACCAGGCCCCCAACCCTTGCCAGTAAACCCAATAGTATAGCCTGATTGCTCTAATAATTCTGGATAAAACTTCCATTTTTCTGGCATTACAGGAATATGATTTGCAGCTTCTTCAAGCTGCCAAGAGTAGCGACCAGTAAGAAAGCAAGCCCTTGATGGTGAACATTTTGGGTTACATACATAAGCATTGGTAAACAAAACGCCTTCTTTAGCAATTCTATCAAAATTGGGTGTTTTAATAAACGTATTGCCATACACCCCCATACTTGTTCTAGAAATATCATCTCCCATTATTACTAAAATATTGGGACGTTTATTTTGAGCGATTCCTACACTCGAAAAAAACAATAAACTCAAGAAAATAATAGATTTTGTTATCGTCAAGTTACTTTTTTTCATTACCTATAATTGAAGTTTGATAATTTTTCGAACTCTATAATTTTTACCGAATGTGCAGGTTGGCTTAATGTTAATTTATCTGATTCTAAACTAAAATTCTTTTTTGTCCATATTTCAGTTAATTTATATTTTGAACTACCTAATTCAAAATCAGTTTTTAGATTGTAGGTTTTAGTTACATCATTATCGAGCCAATTAAATATGGTAATAATCAATCGATCTTTGGTTTCTAGTTTCCATATTGTTGGGATATCAACCCCTGTAAACAAATCAAGTGGAATTGCATGTACACCTAATTTATTTACTGCTATAATGTCTTTATTTTTCAATAATTCTAATCTTTCTGCTGGCAAGGATTCTACTTTATCGCCAAAAAAGAAAAGGCCACCCATAATGGCTTGCAACGTCATATGACACTTTGCTTCGTCAATGGTATATTGTGGTGATACAAAAAATGCATCTGGATCCACTATAGCAATATTTTTATGTATGTAATAGTTTTGGGATACTGCTCTTGCAAAGCGGATTAATCCTTTTTCTACTTGGTCATTTTCAATGGTACCCAATGTTTTTCCATAGGTAATATTGGTGTAAGGTTCAGCTTCTGATTTATACCCTGGATGATTGATATCGTTTCCGATACGCACTGCATCGTAACATTCTAATGCACCAAATACATAACCCATGCTGCGTGTAACAATTAAGTTTTCAGGTAATGCACTTCTAACAGCACGAATTGTTTTATTGTGTGCTTGCATAAATGTCATAGTTGAATCGTAGCGTTTACCTTCTTCTAAACCACCATACGTATGATCCCATTTCATAAAAGAAGGTTTATAACCTTCTACTATCTGTTGATAACGTGCTGCCGAAAATCCTGGAACTGCAGGGTGGCTTCCATCTACATAAATTGTACCTGTTGTAGTTTCCATTTCATCATCCCCTTTTGCCGCTTTTTTGCTAACTGCAGGTTTTAAAATCCAATCGGGGTGTTGAGCTGTAATTGGGTCAGTAGGATTTGTACGAAAAGGACTAACATGAAGGCCAAAATCAAGTCCTAAATCTGTAATGTAATTTGATAAAAAACGAATACCATGAGGGAATAAAGCATCATTTACTTTGTACAAACCCGGGCTCGTCCACCAACCACCATCAATTTGAATCTGTTTCCAACCGTAATCTTTTAAATT
Organism: Chitinophagaceae bacterium; assembly: GCA_947488765.1. GTDB lineage: Bacteria > Bacteroidota > Bacteroidia > Chitinophagales > Chitinophagaceae > UBA1930. The sequence continues at coordinate 57,155 of CANLAE010000003.1, forward strand.
TTTATTTATAAAATCAGCTGAAGTAAGAAATGCTTTTTCTGAGATGTTACGTCCATATGTATGCCAAGAACTCCAGCCAGGCTCTGGACTACGCATTGGCTTTCCTTTGCGGACATTTTCGCCCATTATCTTACCTGTTTCTAACAATATTTTAGTAGGTCGCTGATTGTCCCAAAAACCTACTAAGAATGCATCGGTCGTAATCGTATTACCAGCAGGAATCCATATTTTTTCTCTCTCAAAAATAGCACCACTCCGGGCAGAAACTTTTAGTTTGTTAAAGTCATTTTCAACAGGCAATTCCCACTTAAAATTATTAGGCCATAATTCACTAGATATACTTGCAAAGGAGAATGCACAATTTTTTTTGTCATTAACCAACATACTCAGCCAAACCCCTGTATGAGCTTTAGAATAAGTACCAGATTTTGCTATTTTAGTATTTAGTTGATAAGGATAAATAATAGCACCTGTATGAGGTGCAGAAGCGCTTTCTGTAAAAATTAACCAGTCCTTGCTATTGCCTGGCAAAACAATATTCTCTTTCTCAGAATTAAATAATCTGATTCCACCTAATTTAAATTTTTCTGTTGCTGTTAATGAAGCATTCATTACCAAATAAGGGCGACCTTCCATCAATTCAAATTCGACAGTAAAATTGGAAATCAAAGGATGACCTTCACAAATAAGATAAAGATATTCGACCTTGCCTGTATAAGTATTTAGTTCACTTAATCGGGTACCTTCTTTCTTCAACCATTTTATACTTTTAAACTCACTTGCAGAAACCCATTTGTCATTGATTTGAATCTCGGGGGAAACATTGTTAATCTGTGCAAATTGATCGTTCCACTGAATACTGTATTTTGCCTCGTTATCCTTATACTTAATGATGGGACTCATATTGGCAAGTACAAAAGATGCCATTAATACTAGACAGGTAAACAAAGCAATTTTTTTCATTTCAATCGTATTTCTTTTTCAAATGTATAATTCATGCAATTTAAATACCAATTGATATCGTCTCATTTATGTGCAGATTTGTTTCATTCGATAGATAATTATACTTTTGAATATACCCTTTTACAATGAAATTTGATATTCGAAAACAAATTGGTTAATAAGCGATTTTCTTAACAGCACATAAAAGCAATTCAATTACGTTATCTATTGTTATTAAGAGTATAAAAATATCCTTTGTCTGAAACAAAAGCTTAAGTGTGCATTGATTTATTTATTGATATAAAAATGTAAATTGTAGTTTCGAATTAAAAAGCACTTTATATGATAAACACAGTTTTTACAGCTCGTTCCATATAAAGGATATTCTAAAAAAAACTCACAAACTAATATTCAATATATCTACTTACTCAATTATTATCTTGGAAGCATATCTAAATTCATTACCAGTAACCGTTAAAATATAAAACCCTTTAGATATAGTAGATGGTAATGAAAGACTAACTGAACTAGATGTATTTTGAATTGGCAAATTTTTATATAATACAAGACTGCCCTCCAAACTTTGAACTTTTACCTGATAATTTCCATTTTGCAGACCGTTTAATTGCATTTGTAGCGTTTTACTTTTAATAGGGTTTACCAAAGAAATTGCACTGCTATTTGTATTTTGTAGATTAATTTTTACAACAGAACTGAATGAAATAGTGCCATCGTTATCTAATGCCTTAATGCGATAATACACAATTGCATCTGTTGAAATAGTTCTGTCCTTAAAGTCATATTTAGATTCTTGTAAATTATTGGCAGTTACAAAAAAGAGGTCATTAAATCGAACACCATCATTACTGCGTTGAACATAGTAACCTTTCACATTCGATTCGTTGTAGGTGCTCCACATAACTTCTACAACTTTATTTTTAGCTGCAGCATAAACAGTACCAAATTTTGTAGGTACAACAGCTACATTATCAAATACAATATTATCAATGTAAATAGAATTAGTTATGTCTAAAAGACCACCTTCTATTCCCACTAAAACCCAATTAGTTGGGTCTAATTTCGGATTAGATGCAGTATTATTAGTACCAGTTGTATTTTTATAATTAGAATTTTGAAAAACTACTACATCATTTACTGCATAAGTGGCTGTTGCTAACCATGTAGTTTGAACACTAAAAGCAAACTCAGGTTGTTGATTACCTGTCCATGTGCTTAGATTAAAATCATAGGTTTTATAACTGGCATCAGATATTGTATAAGCTTGAATCGGTAAATAATTTATACCACTAGCAGTTAACATTAATCTAGTGTTTGTAGAGGTATTTTTTAATGTAATGTGTGCATATTTATTTGTAGTGCCATCAACCGTAAAGGTACCAGCATTTAAAGCAACTTTAGAATCTAAAGTATTTGCAGCAGTTGCTGTCATTTTCAAAGTACCATTTGGACCATCGGTAGCTTGTATGGCTGTAGCTCTGGTCAAAGTTGTGAAACCCTCTACATCTGATGCAGTATTAAAATTAAATACGTTGCGTGTTGGGGTAACAACGTTAACTGGTCTTATATAATCAATATCTATATTAGTACCTACACTTGTTGGCACAGTTGTTTGGGGAACATAATTTGCTCCGCCTGCTGAAGCATCATATAATCTAAACTCAAAGGCAATGCTTACAATGGGTGGTCCTGTTCTATTTAATACAATTGTATACGTCTTATAATCATTATCACTTTCTGTAATTATGGAATAATAAGAAGTGCCATCAGCTAAAACTCTTAAATAAGTTGCACGCGAACCATTTTTTACTCTTATTTGAATGCTATTGAAAGCATTTCCATCCATATTTGCTATTGCATTTGTAAACGTTGGATTTCTTGCAGCACTACTAGTTCCTGTTATTGTGGTATATCTTATAAACGTTCCAGTTGCTGTTAGTATACCTGAAGCTCCAGCACTTCCTTGGGTAGCACTCCATCCTTCTGTATTTCCTGCAGTGTTAAATTCCCAAGGTCCTTGTGCGAATGTGAAAAACGGAAGAATAAATAATAAAAAAGTAGTTTTAATTTTCATATTGCAATTCTTTATAGTTAGTCAATACAAATTTATTATAACTCAAGTAGTTTAACCTATCAAAAAAGGCTCATTTATAGTGTGATTTTGTTTCACCAATATATTTTAGGTAATTGTTTTAAGCAAAAAAGTTTCTATACTTTAATTTTTTAAACTCTAACAACTTTTGATTCTATTGTGCACTTTTTTAAGAATTTTCAAGGTGATGATTAAAAACTAAAATCATCCTTACAAGATTTATTTTTCATCTTGTAGAAATAAAATTATTTGTTTAAAAGAGAATTAATTCAATGTGTTAATTTACTTCCTTTGAATTGTAACTTCTATACCATTAAAAATATCATCAACACTATCTGTATTTACCAACATAAAATCAGAACCAAATTTTCCACCATGGTTTAATCCCATATCAGCAACATCTACTGTAACGCTTTTCCATTGATTATCGCCTTTACTTTTTACTTCAATTGCTGTTTTAATATCTTTCCCTTTTGTATACTTTAATGACCAAGTAGATCCTGCATTTTTATCTAACCAAGTAATCGTAAATTTTAAACTTTGAGGTTTTGAATTGGCAAACATCTCGTCGTTAAACTTAAAATACATCGTATTTTTTCCAGTTGCATTTTCAAAAGAACGGGCAAATCGGTCGTATTTAGATGATTTCTCATCAATTGTACCTCTAACTCTAAAAAGGCCTATTGAAGTTTCATTTGGATTAATTTGAGTTAAAAATCTTTCGTAATTTCCATCTTCAATTTCCCAGCCCGCATCGTTATATCCTTCTTGGCTATAACGTTGATTTACCTGATTCAAATTAGCTGATTTTACATCATCCATTTTAGCACCTCTAGGTTCGTATGCTTTACAGATCTTTACATATCTATCTAGATTAGATTGCTTAGCAACGCCAAATTCGCTTTCAGGAAATTTCACAACATCGGCAGCATCTAATCCCTCATGAAATATAGATACTGCAGTAGTAGCAGTTGTAGGATATACTTGTTGAGCATATTTATTAAACATTCTAAAAATATCGGCAATCTCTTTATGATCATAACCATATTCAATTGCTCCTTTTTGCATGTTGGTAGAAGAAACTCCAGTATTCATTCCGCTTATAGCTGCCCAATAAAATCCAATTTCTTTGTTTATTTCAAAAATAGGTTTGTTCCAAGAAGCGTCCATTTCTGAAGCAGAGAACAATTTCATGCCTTTAGGATTTACCAAAAAAGGCATCCATTTTTTTTTAAAAGATTTTTCATTAGACAAATGATGGCCTCTGTTGTAAGCCCCACCTTTAATTCCAAAACCTATTTTTGGATCTATCGTATTCATTACCCAAGCATGTGCTTCTGGCTGTTTCTCTTCGTCAACACCATTAAAAATCAAAACAATTTGATTGTCATTTACATCATTAAAATATTTTTTAAATTGAGTAAAAGATTCCAAACGAAAGTCTTCCCATTGCTTTTTAGAAATTTTATACTCCTGATTATTAGGGTCCCCTTTGTAAGGAGATTCATCACCAGTAGCTCCTGTTTTTACTTGAACAAAAGCAATACTCTCAAACTTGTTTTTAGGTTGATTTCTTAAAAACAAAGAGAATTGTTTAATGAGCTCGAAATAATATTGTTTATGTGCTTCATTTATGTAAAAAGGATAATTCGCAAACTTTTTATCATGCTTTTCTGGTTTATCACTCGTTACTTTTACTAAAGGAACACCATTTTCATACAACCACATGGGTGCATCAGGACCAACATTAATACTTATTTTAACAATTTTATGGTATTTAGTTGCATTATCTAAAACCTCTTGAAACATAGAAAAATCATACTTACCTGGCCCTTTAGATTGAACTTCTGCCCATTTTGCAGATACTTCAATACCCATCACAAAATCTGCTTTTGGATCGGAATAATCATCAATCCCTCCACCACGATCCCAAGTGCCATATGAAGTAATTGGGACAGCAATTTTTTGTGCTAATAGTACATTATTAAAAATAAAAATTGCTAAGATGACTAAACTGTAACTAATGTTTTTTTTGCTCATTGTAATGTAAATAATTATTAAACCAAATCTTTTATTTTCTTGTGATTTCAACTTCTATGCCATTAAAAATATCGTCAACATTGTCAGTGTTTACCAACATAAAATCATAACCAAATTTTCCACCATGGTTTAATCCCATATCAGCAACATCTACTGTAACGCTTTTCCATTGATTATCGCCTTTACCTTTTACTTCAATTGCTGTTTTAATATCTTTCCCTTTTGTATACTTTAATGACCAAGTAGATCCTGCATTTTTATCTAACCAAGTAACCATAAATTTTAAACTTTGAGGTCTTGAATTGGCAAACATCTCATCATCAAATTTAAAAAACATGGTATTTTTTCCTGTAGCATTATCAAAAGAACGAGCAAAACGATCGTACTTTGAAGATTTTTCATCAATTACTCCTCGAACTCTAAAAAGGCCTATCGAAGTTTCGTCTGGCTTAATTTGAGTTAGAAACCGTTCATAATTTCCTTCTGCAATATCCCAACCAACATCGTTATAAGCATTTTGAGATTCTCGTTGTGCAACCTGCCCTTCTGAAGCAGCTTTTAAATCGTCCATTTTTGCACCTCTACTTTCATACGCTTTGCAAATTTTTAAGTAACGATCCATATTTCCTTTACTAGCTTTTCCGAACACTTTTTCTGGAAATTTTACAGTGTCTGCAGCATTAAGTCCTTCATGAAATACAGAAACGGCAACAGTTGCAGTTGCAGGATATACTTGCTGGGCGTATCTATTGTACATTTTGAAAATATCTATAATTTCTTGGTGTTCAAGAGCATATTTTGTAGAACCTTTATTCATGTTAGTGGATGATAACCCAGTATTTATAGCTCCAAGTGCAGCCCAATAAAAACCAAGTTCAGTGTTAATATTAAATATTGGCTTTTGCCAAGATTGATCCATTTCTGAGGCTGAGAACAGCTTCATACCTTTAGGGTTTATTAAATAAGGCGTCCATTGTTCTTTAAATGATTGCTCACCTGTTAAATGATGCCCTCTATTATAAGCACCACCTTTAATACCAAAACCAATTGTAGGGTCTATTTGTGTCATTACCCAATTATTAGCCTCTGGTTGTTTTATAGGATCTACATTGTTAAATGTTAATACAATCTTACGATCTGATACATCATTAAAATACTTTTTAAATTGAATGAAAGATTCTAAACGAAAAGCCTGCCAAGGTTCATTTGGAATAGTATAACTTTTATCTATGGGCTCGCCTTTATACGGCTCTTCATCACCAGTAGAACCTGTTTTTACTTGCACAAAAGCAATACAATCAAATTTATTTTGTGGCTGATTTCTCAAAAAAAGTGAGAATTGCTTAATCATTTCAAAATAATATTTCTTGTGAGCCTCATTTAGGTAATACGGATTTGAATTTGCGTATTTATCGTTTTTGGGTTTGTTGCTTTTTACAATAACCAACGGAACACCATTTTTATAAAGCCATAAAGGAGCATCGCCTCCAACATTTATGCTCATTTTTACTATTTTCTTATACTTTGCTGCCTTATTTAAAGTTTCTTGAAAAACTGAAAAGTCAAAATTCTCTGGTCCTTTTGGTTGAACATCAGCCCATCTTGCCGAAACTTCTATACCCAAAATAAAATCTGCTTTTGGATCTGAATAATCATCAATTGCACCACCGCGATCCCAAACACCATATGTGTTTATAGGAACTGCTATTTTTTTTTGTGCTTGGATAACAGTTGATAAAAACAACAATGACCCTAATATTAAAAAAAATTTCAAATATCTTCTTATCATATATTCTACTTAACTCATAATCCGTTTTAAAATGTTGTTAGAGATATAAAGAGTAATCTATTTTATCAAATAATGTTATATCTAACTATTTATTAGACAAGTAATTTTGCATCTTTATTCTTTAAATTTTGCTAAACTGCTTTGTGATAACCTGTTGGTCTTTAACATATATTTTTAAGTAATAAGAACCTTTTGCAAGAGACTGAACATTAAGAGTCAAATTTGATCCGGAAAATGTCTTCACAACTTGTCCTACTGCATTTATAATCTCTATTTGCTCAATCGGTTTACTAGATTCAATCGTTAATCTATCATTTACAGGATTGGGTGAAATCTTAATCTCAAAATATTCATTTTTTGCAGAAACAATTCTTGAGTATGTGTATTTACCATCTATATCTACTTGTTTAATTCGATAATAGTTCACACCAATTTTAGGATTTGCATCAAGAATAGAATATGTATTGTAGTTGCTGGAATTGTTTTGTACTTTTAGGATTGCTATTTTAATAAAATCAATTGCATTGATACTGCGTTCTATTTCATAGCGGTCACAATTAATTTCAGAGGCAGTTGCCCAATCCACATTAATACCATTTTTTACACGATAGGCTTTCAGAAGCTCATTAAATTGAACTGGAAGAGTTATGCTCTTCCTTTTTATAGCCACTTCAATACTATTAAAAATATCATCCTGATTATCGGTATTAACAAGGGTAAAATCTGAACCAAGAACACCACTTTTATCTACAATTGCATCAGTAATAGTGAAATTGACTTCTTTCCATATGTTACCACCAACTCCAGTTACGAGAATTGCATCTTTTATACCTTGTGGAGATTTGTATTTAAAAGACCATTTTGAACCTAATGTTTTATCTAACCAAATAATTTTGAATCTGAGTGTATCCGGGAGTGTGTTGGTAAAAACTGCAGCATCAAATTTAAAATACATGGTATTTTTTCCTGTTGCATTTTCAAAAGAGCGTGCAAACCGATCGTATTTTGAAGAGTTACCATCGATTGTTCCTCTAACTCTGAATAACCCAATTGAAGTTGAATCTGCTTTAATTTGTGTAAAAAAACGCTCAATATTTCCTTCTGCAATGAGCCATCCAGCATCAATGTAACCAGTTTGATTTTGCCTTTGATAAACTTGCCCATTTGTTACACTGATTGTATCATCCATTCGAGCACCTCTGTTAAAGTATTTGGGGTCATTACATATATTTTTATAGCGGCTAATATTTTGTTGATTACTAGGACCATAAATATTTTCAGGGAACTTAATTTTATCAGCAGAATTTAACCCTTCATGAAATACACAAAAACCAACAGCCGCTGTTGTAGGATAAACTTGTTGTGCATACCTATTAAACATTCTGAAGGTTTCCCTAGTGCTAGCATTGCTAATTACATAATTCATTGAGCTAGCATTTAAATTGCAAGTTGACAAGCCTACATTGATACCAGAAAGTGCAGCCCAATAAAAACCTAGATCTGGATTGATGGTAAAATATCCGTTCTGCCATGATTGATCCATTTCTGAAGCAGAAAATAGTTTCAAACCTTGAGGATTAATTAAAAAAGGAACCCATTGATTTTTAAATGTTATTTCATCATTTAAATGATGTCCTCTATTATAAGCACCCCCTTTAATCCCGAAACCAATTGCAGGATCAATATTATTCATTACCCATGCATTAGCTATTGGTTCATCATCGGGTTCTACATCGTTAAATGTTAATACTATTTTTCTAGTTGTAACGTCATTAAAATAAAATTTAAACTTATTAAAGCATTCTACTCGAAAATTATCCCAATCTGTAGGAGATATATCATCCGTAGGAATTACAACATTTCCTTTGAATGGAACCTCGTCCCCTGTACAGCCGGTTTTAACTTGAACGAAAGCAATTAAATTAAATTTTGCTTGGGGTTGGTTTCTAAGGAAAAGAGAAAACTGTCTAATCAGTTCAAAACAGTAATTTTTATAGGTGTGTGTTAAATATTGGGGATAGAAAGGCCAACTACTATTACCGCTAACACCAGTAGTATAAATTTTACGCACTTGTGGATAAGGATTATTGGTAGAATCCGTATCATTATCATACAGCCAAAGAGGTGCGTCTGGCCCAACCCCTATACTAAATCGAATTAATTTATTATTGGCATAAGCTTTGTCCAACTCTTGCTGAAAAGAAGAAAAATTAAAAGTTCCTTTAACAAGTTCAATATCTTCCCATTTTGCAGTAGCTTCTATACCGAGTACAAAATCAACATTTGGGTCCGAAAAATTGGTAATTTGACCTCCCCTATCCCAAGTTCCATAACTTGAAATTGGAAGGGATTGTGCGTTAGATTTTGCAGCAAAACACCATAATAATATAAATAAATATAGGTATCTAAGCATTCGACTTTGCATGTAATAATATTATGACTTAATTTTAAAACTTAAATTGACACCCTACCAACCTGGGTTTTGAGGTAGCAATCCTGGATTCATGACTAAATCGCTATTTGGAATAGGGAAATATTTGAACTTAGGATCGGCTAAATCTGTTCGATATCTTGATATAATATTTAATCGTAGATAATCAAACCACAACTGCATTTCAAAACAAAGTTCTCTTCGCCTTTCAGCTATAATAATATCAAGCAAATTTCCAGCAGGAATAACCCTACCTAAGCCTGCCCTTTCTCTTACGTCAGCTATTCTTTCTTTAGCATTTGTTATATCACCTATTGCAAGTAAAGATTCTGCATACATCAATAAAAGATCAGAATATCTTAAAACCGGGATATCATCCCCAAAGCGTGCTTTATCTGCTGCTGTTGTTTTGTACACATAGGTTGTACGTTGCATTGGTGTATTGTCTGTTGCTATTTGAAAATCGCTCCAATACTTTTTAAACGTTAGTTGTTTAATAGTAGTAGGATAAACTACTCTTACATTGTTTGTATTTATATAATCAAGAAAAAAAGTAGCAGATCTGCGTGTATCAGTCACAGTAAATTCAGTTAAAAATGCTGGTACAGAACGTAAGGCACCAATCTCGGTTGATAATATACCAGTATTTTTTAAGCCAGAAATAGCAGCAAAAGAATTACCTAACTTAATATCAGAAGCTTCAATGAATTTGATTGAAAAAATATCTTCCTTACCATTTTCATTTACTTCTTTAAAAACATCAGCATAATTGGTTGTTAATCCATAACCATGTGTACCAGTATAAACCGAATCACACATCATTTTAGCTTTAGTATACATTTCAGTTTTATCAAATGCATTATCGTACAAATTTGCATTTGAAGCAATTGAGGATCCAATAGTGAGATACACTTTTGCCAGTAAAGCTTGTGCAGCACCTTTAGTTGCTCTTCCTGCTTGATACCCTTGATAATCGGTTAATGGATTGCCACTAGTAGCACTACCATATGCAGCATACTCATTCCACTTTGGTAAATCTGCAGAAGCAGTTTTTAAATCTTCAATTATTAATTTGTAAATAACACTTTCACGTACCTTTTTAGGATATGCATCATCTACAGTTGTTACACCATTATTAATTGGCACGTCGCCCCATATTCTCACCAAATTAAAATAACAAAGTGCCCTTAAAAATTTTGCCTCAGCCAATATTCTTTTTGCAGAAGCAGGCTTAATGTTTTCTACTTTTAATAGTTTAATAAGTGTGCTAGCTCTATTAACACAAACCCACATACGTTTCCAAACACTATAAATGTCATCCAAATCTTTGATACCATAACTCATATTCATAAACCCTGAAGGTTGAGCTACGACAGTTCCTGTTGGACCTTCTAACATGCGAAATAATGTATAATCATTAGCGTAATAAAAATACGTATCTCTTAAACCACCATAAACTCCGTTAAGTGCTGAAATGCCTTGCTGCTCATTAATATAAAAGTTTGCAGTTTCAGAACTACTATAAACTTCTTCTTGCAAATATTTTTTGCATGATGTTAAAGAAGAAATAAGGATTAGTGCTACAATAATTACAATATTTTTCATATTTATTCCTTTTAATATTTTAAAATGTTACGTTTATCCCTAGTGTGTATACTATAGGTCTTGGATAACCAAAATTATCAAATGCTAACATGCTAGAACTTTGAGGTAATGCCCAACCGCCTGGCTCGGGTTGAACGTTCTCTGGATCGGTACCTTTGTATTTAGTAAATAAGAAAGCATTTTGAACACTTGCTACTATGGATGAATTTTTTATAATAGATGATTTCTTAGATGGAAATTTATATGATAGGGCAATATTTTCAACCCTTATAAAACTACCGTCTTCAACGTTACTAACGTTTGCAGACAAACCATTGGCATTAACAGAACCTAATTTTGGAACATCAGTGTAAATATTTGTCGGCGTCCATCTATTTAACATTCTAGGAGAAACGGTGGTTGCTTGTCCCCATGGTTCATCATACCTATTGGTATTAAATTCACTTGTATTCATTAATTCAATATTTGAAGCATTATATACACTTTTTCCATAAACTGAATTAGTAAATATGTTTAAGCTCCAATTTTTGTAAGTAAAATCAAAGCCAACTCCGAGTGTAAAATCTGGATGTGGAGATCCTACAACAGTACGATCAAAAATGTTTATGACTCCATCTCCATTGGTATCGGCATACTTAAGATCTCCTGGCTTTGCAGCTGGTTGTATAAGCGTAGATATACCTGTGGTTGAATTTTTAATAGCGTAATTATTAATCTCGTTTTGATCTGCAAAAACACCTAAAACCGGCACTTCCCAAAATACTCCATAAGCGTAGCCCTCTGCAACATAACCGCTGTATTTTGGTTCTCGAATAAATTGACCACCACCAAGCCAATTGGTTATCTCATTTTTATATTTAGAGAAAACAATGTTTGATTTCATTTTGAAATTTTTCTTTCTAATTACTTCTCCACTTAAAGTAAACTCAACACCGGTATTCTTCATGTCTCCACCATTTCTTGTAGAAGATACAAATCCCGAAACACCAGGTAATGGGAAGTCTTTAACTAATAAGTCAGCTATCTTTTTTATATAAACTTCTCCACTTAAATTTACTCTACCCTTCCATAAACCAATATCAGCACCTAGATTATACTCGGTTGTAACTTCCCATTTAAGGTTAGGATTGCTAAATGTTTGAGGTGCTTCTGCAGCAACCCCATTGTTGCCAAATCCATATGTGGGAGTTGAGACAGATAGGCCCAAACTATAAATAGAGCCTTGTGATTGATATGGTAGAATATTTGAGCTACCAGAGGATCCTGCACTAAGTCTCCATTTCCAACTTGAAATAATTTTATTATCACTAAGAAAATTTTCTTTAGCCATTTCCCACGCAAGTGCTATTCCTGGGAAGAATGCCCATTTGTTGTTGGCTCCAAATTTAGAAGAACCATCATATCTACTTGTAAGGGTTACAAAATACTTTTCATTAAGTTTATAATTAATCCTTCCTAAAAAACCAACAAGTGATTCTTTAAGTTTTGATGAATTGTAACCTGTAGATAGCGCACCAGCACTTAAGTTAAACGGACCATAAATATCAGTATTAAATTGAGTAACTTCTCCAGAAGTTATGAAATCCCTCACTCTTTCCGATAATTCTAACCCACCTAAAAAAGTGAAAGAATGCTTATTTTTTGTTGTTGCGTAAGTGAGTATATAGTTATTTGTATACTCGTTACTTTTATCACTTCTTACTACAGCTTGTCCACTTGTTAAGCTTCCTTCTAAAGTTGTGCTTGGTAAATAAGTTAGCCTATCTCGTAATTGATAGTTATATTTTAAACTTGCTTTAAATTTAAGTTTTGGTGTTATAGTAAAATTCAAATAAAAATCACTTAAACTAATATCTCTTTTATCAATGTCGGTAACATTTGATAATCTAGCTAATGGATTTTCAAATGTATTTGGAGCGCCAAACATATTACTAAAATTATATCCACCATTAGCGTCATAAATTGGCGTAACAGGAGTGATACCATAAATTGTTTCTGAAGCGAATTGACTATTCCATAAGAGATCATAATTGGATCTTGTAAATATTGTAGAATATCCAAATTCAACAGTTTTTGAAAGCTTAGCCATTCCATCTAACTTTAAATTTAACCTTCTGTATCCTTGATTACGGAATACACCATTGTCTTTTACATAGTTAACAGCAAAGGCAGTGGAAGATTCAGGTTTACCAAAATTTATTTTTAGACTATGATTTTGAAGCGTCCAAGGCTGTTCTGACTCCTTAGCAAAATCATATCCATCGCCCCAAGAATTAGGATTATTTTGTGGGAAGCCAATAATTTCAGTACTAGAAGAAATTACATCAGGTCTATTAGCTTTCATTTCATAGAAAAGGGTTGCGTATTCTTTTGCGCTAACAACTTGAATATGCCTTGCTAAACTTTTAACTGTGAAAAAATTAGAATAAGTAATGTTTACTTGACCAGTTTTAGGTTTATTAGTTGTAATTAAAACTACCCCATTGGCTCCTCTAGAACCATAAATAGCAGTTGAAGCAGCATCTTTTAAAATTTCAATAGAACTAATATCTGATGGATTTAAAAAACTAATATCATCTGAATAAATACCGTCAATTACATACAAAGGTTCTCCAGTTCCATTTACGGAGCTAAGACCCCTTATTTTTATGGAGGTTGCACCACCAGGTTCATTACCAGTATTACGTACATAAACTCCAGCTGCTTTTCCTACCATAGCAGAAACTATATTGGTAGATTGTTGTTTATTTAAATCACTTCCTTTGATTTTTGATATACTTCCAGTAACATCGGAACGACGTACTGATTCATATCCAATTACAATAACCTCATCTAAATCTCCAACTATGGATTTTAAAACAACATTTAGATAAAGCCTGTTTTTTATGTCAACAGTTTTATTATCCATACCAATGTATGAAAATTTTAATTTGTCCAAGGTATCTACTTGAATAGAGAATTCTCCCTTTTCTCCTGTACTTGTGGACACAGTTTTACCTGCCACAGTAACATTTACACCTGCTAAGGGCATCTTTTCTTCATTGGTAACTTGTCCCTTGACAATGAATTTTTGTGCTATTATACTATTACTATATAATAGTAATATTAAAATGCATACACTAAAGTTTAAAATCGATTTCATAAGACAGTTGTATTGGTTTTAAGTGTTTAGTTCTTAAATTATTTATTATCGTTAGAAATTAGTTTGGCTCTCATACATAGATTAATAAAAGCAGCAGAAGTCCAAAGTTGTTGACCAGAACCTGATATAAGTCCACCTGGCAATTCTACTTTTTCATGAAACGTTCCAAAACCGCCCCATTCAGATTCACGTTTTGCTGATAGTTTAGTTCCCAATGAACGTGCAAGCAATGCGGCGTTGTAACCAGTATAATCCTTACCATCAGCCAATTCTTTTGCTTGAAGAAAATAAGTATCGCAAAATGGCCAAGATGCATTATTGTGGTCGCCCTTGTTAGTTTCAAGAAAAGGATGAATCAAAGGAATTCCTTTATCTGTCATTGGGTAATTATCAATAGCTTTTTTAGCTTCTTTTCCTTTAACTATTCCAAATAACACAGCAAATGCTGTACTAAGATTGTGTTGGTTTTTCAATACTTTGCCATATCTGTCTTTATAATAGCTGATAGTGCCGTCAGGCAAAATCAATTCCTTTCTTATCGCAATTTTAAGTGCCTCAGCTCTTTTGCTCCAATATTTTGATTCATCTGACTTATTACATTTTTTTGCAGCATTGGCCAAGCTCAACATTGCTTTATAATAAATACAATTAGTTGAAGTACCTTTCAGTAAAACACAATCAGCTTCAGTCATTCCTTTTGCATATCCACTTGTAGTTATATCTTGAAAGGCACATTGTGCCCTAAACAAACCGTCAGACTTATCAAACCAGGGTTCATACAGTGTTTTAAAATTCTCTTCACCAGTATTGTAAAACCAGTTCCAATCGGCAATTTCTGGATGCACAGTAAATAAATCATCAATAGCCCAAATCCAAACAACATCGTCTGTTCTTCGAGTGATACTATTACTCTTGTATTGAGCCATTACTTGCTTCTCATCATCGGTTATTACTTCCCAAGGTGCATTAATTTCCTCTATTTTATGCTTTTGTGATACTTTATAACCCATCTTGGAAACAACATCTCTAGTTACCTTGATCGAATGTAACATCTCTTGAGGATAAATAAAATTAAGCCCCAATATTCCTGCAAAAGCAATATCTCGTGTGTAAACTCTATCAGTATATCTACGCCCAGCTGCAAAATAGGTACCGTATGCATTGGTTACTAGATTCTGTTCAACATCATGTAATGCGATTTTCCACATCTTATTGGTCATTGAAGTGGCATTTTCTTTCAATCCAATGCTACATTTTGGCGTAAGAGAAGGTAAATCAGCAGCTGTAAAAGAGCCTAATGCATCTGTTAAAGTGTTTTCTGTAAGTATTAGCGGAGTTCCGCTGTAAATTAATTTTGGCTCGTCTGTAAATTCAATAGATGAAATCAAAGCAAAAGAAACAAAAAGTAGAGATATTTTTGTAAACAAAGTCATAGCAAGCCGAAGTTATTACACAAAATTGAGGCTTTATATAATAAAAAACCCTTTCAATAAGTCTCATTGAAAGGTGAATTTGTTTCATTTATTTGATAAAAGGCTTTTTAGAGGGGATTTGTTAAACATGTCAACTTGTTGGTTTATTTCAATGACCCTTCAACCTATATTAATTCTCTATTGCACTGTAATTTGATTGTTAGATTCCAGTCAAACATAACTTAAAGAAAATAACTGTGTAAGCTCCCCCTTTTTTAGTAGATTTCAAAAGTAAAATAATTTAATTTGTTCAGAACTTTTCAAATAAATTCATAAATATTATCATCTACAGTTAGTTAGGAACCTAGTTTAGATAACAATTAAAAGTTTTCAATATTTGTATCGTATTTGTAACTCATCTCTCAAAACCATTACTAGTAAAGTTTTGAATATTCGGTATAGGAAAGTGAAAAATGGTTTAAAGAAATATTCTGGAATTTATTGACTTTAATTGGATCAAAATTAATTTCAACTTTAAGCAATGAAACATTTTCTAATATTGAAATTTGAGTTGATTAAAATACTTATAACCCATTTTATACTTTTGGTATTAGATAATAAAAATAAAATCAAATTTGTACTTTGTGATAAATTTTATAAAATCGTAAAAGAATCCTTTTTTATGAATTTTTATTACCTACTAAAATGTGCGCTAGAGATTTATCAACATCTCCACATCCCTCCACAAGTTCGAAATTAGACCCGCCAGCTCTACAAAACGGACAAATCTGGTATCAAGTCGTTTTGTCCGTTTTTTATTTTATTTACTTTCTAAAATAACCACGCTGATTATCACTTAATAAACGGATCATAAATTTAAAATATGAATTGCAGGGGTTTTAAAGGTTTAAGATAAGTAACCTGAAATCAATAATAAAAGTTTAAACTTTATCATTCTTGTAAATAATTTGATATAAAAACATCTCCAAAGCCATATCAAGTTTTTATCATTTCTCATTAATAAATTATCAGATAAACGCTTAGTTTTACTCATTAACTTATTTATATGCCTAAAATTATTGTTGTATTGTTTTTACTTATTGGCCTAAATGCTTGCAAAAAAAACAACACCTCAACCAGTGGAGATCCTATCAAAGGAGAAGCATTTGAATATTCAATAATTCCATCAGCTACAAATAATGCAATCAGTACTTTTAATTCAGAACACTTTGTTTCATTGGATACAAGAACAACAATTAAAAATAAATTATTTGTCTTTTTACCGGGTACCAGTGGCTCCCCAAATTTTTATAAATTAATTGTAAAAAAAGCTGCTGCGCTTGGCTATCATTCATTGGGATTGATGTACCCCAATAATTCAGATTTATACACGGCATCAGGAACATCCAACGATCTTACTCAGTTTGGAAAATGCCGACAAGAAATATTTGATGGAACAGATCAAACAACCGGTGTTTCTGTAGATCAGAATAATTGTATCAAAAACAGACTTTACAAATTAATCATTTACTTACAACAGCAACACCCCGAACAAAACTGGCAGCAGTTTATTGTAAATAATGATGTTGACTGGAGTAAATGTATTGTTGCCGGTCATTCGCAAGGTGGGGGACATGCATTATACATTGCTAAAAAAATGCCTGTTTCAAAAGCAATTAGTTTTGCTTCAATAGACTGGAATTCAACACTGAGCAGAAGTGCAGATTGGGTTTTACAAACTGGCGTTACCCCTGTTTCAAAACTGTATTCTTTCAATAGTATTAGTGATGAAATTTTTAATTATAATAATGTCAAAACACAACTCGCAGATATGAATTTCATTGGTCCTGCAACAAGTATTGATATCAGTTCGCCCATTTACAATAACAGCCACACTTTAACAACCAATGCAACCCCTGCATTAATTATACTTGTTCCCAATCACAACCTGACTGTATTAGACCAATATATACCAAAATCAACAGATGGTTCCATGATTAGTACTTTTTCAAATGCATGGGAATACTTATTGAATAACTAAATTTTTTATCCTCTCCAATTTATTTGCAACACTAAGAAGCATTTCTTTATTGATTATTAACTGCAAGTACATTTAGCTATTCATTAATTGGAAAGTTTTGAATAAGATTGAATAAAAGTTAATTAAACTGAATTTGAAAATTATCTTTTTAAATACTTTAAGTAATCGATTTTTTAAATTTTTTTGGTAGAAGTCTTTAAAAAAAAGACTATAGACAGTAATTTAATAGAAGTGCCCTATTTATATTAATAACAATTAATTTTACACAATGTGGATGATTTGTAAAAAAGAATGGCAACAATTTTTTAGTTCCCTTACTGGATATATTTTCATTATTGTTTTTTTATTGGCCAATGGCTTGGCTTTATTTGTTTTTGAAGACAATATTTTTTCATTTGGCTATGCAACGCTTGATAAATACTTTCAGCTTGCACCCTGGATTTTGCTTTTACTAATTCCGGCAATAACGATGAAAAGTTTTGCCGATGAATTTAAATCTGGTACCTATGAAGTGTTGCAAACATTACCGCTTACCAAACAACAAATAATTACCGGCAAATATTTGGGCAGTTTATTTGTTGCATTTACAGCAATACTACCTACGTTGATTTATATTATTTCAATTCAGCAGCTTTCTGTTGGCGACGGCTTGGATGTAGGTGCAACAACCGGTGCATTTATTGGCTTATTTATTTTAGCATCAATATTTACAGCAATTGGTATTTGTAGCAGCAGTTTTACAAATAATGCAGTGATTGCATTTATTATAAGTTTGATTGCATGTGTTGTATTGTATTTTGGATTTAATGCATTTAGCAAGCTTTCATTTTTAAACAATAACTGGGGTTATTACATTGGTTTACTGGGAATAGATTTTCATTACAGCAGTATCAGCAGAGGTGTTGTTGACAGCAGGGACCTAATATATTTCTTCAGTATTGTTATTTTGATGTTATTGATAACAAGTAAAAATTTATTGAAGCAATAAATTTAATTACAATCAAACAACGCATTATTACAACCAAATTTTTTCTTTAAAAATCAGATGAAAAAAATAGTATCGCATAAATTAAGTTGGCTCATTGTTTTACTTGCAATTGTTGTATTCAACATTCTTGCATATGCATTTCATGTAAAACTTGATCTTACAAAAGAGAAAAGATATACCATCAACAACAACACTAAAAACTTATTAAAACAATTAGAAGCAAATATTGAAATAACTGTTTTTTTGACGGGTAACTTACCATCGGGATTTCAAAAATTAGCCAACAGCACCGATGATTTTTTGCATCTCATAAAAGAAACAAATAATTCTAAAATAAAATTTGAATTTAAAGATGCATCAGATGTAATGGAAGATGGTGATCGAAAATATGAAGACACTTTAAAAGCAATGGGTGCCAATGCAATTAACTTAAGTATTCAAATAAAACAAGGACAGCAAATTCAAACAATTTATCCTTATGCTATCATCAAATATAAAAACAATATTTCTTTGGTTAGCCTGTATACCGGTAATAAAAGAGTTTTGTCTCAGTCAGAAATTAATAGCGCTGAAGCAATGCTGGAATACCAGTTTACAAAAGCAATTGATGATATTACAAAGTCTGAAAAGCCTTTGATTGCTTACTCTTACGCAAACGGCGAATTAACCGACGCAAGAACTTACGATTTATTACAAGCAATACAACCACAGTACAATCTATTTACATTTAATATCAATGCCCGACCTGCAATTCCCGATACTTTTAAAGTACTGATGATTGTAAAACCTTCGCTTCAATTTACAGAAGATGAAAAATTGAAAATTGATCAATACCTTATGAGAGGCGGCAAAGTAATTTGCTTTATTGACAACTTGAATGCAGAGCAAGACAGTTTAAGATTAAAACCTGAATTAATTGCTTATGATAGGAACTTAAATCTTACCGATTTATTTTTTAAATATGGCATCCGAATCAACACAGATTTGGTTATGGATTTACAATGCGACTTCATGCCATTTGGCGTTGGAGGCAGTAAAGAAAAAAGTCAGTTTGAATTTTTACATTGGAATTATTATCCATTATTTGAAAGTAAAAACAATCATCCAATTAATAAAAATCTAGGCTTAATTGCAGGGCGATTTGTAAACTCAATTGATACTGTAAAAGCAGAAGGAATTACAAAAACAATTTTACTGTCTACCTCCGATAATTCAAGAAAACTAGGAACGCCAGCTTTGATAAGTTTGAATGAAAATAGAAATACGCCCGAAGATGTTTTATTCAATCAAAAAAATATTCCAACTGCAGTATTATTAGAAGGTAATTTCAAATCGTTATACAAAAACAGAATCTCACAACTGCAAGCAGATAGCCTTACAAAGCTTGGTGCTCCTTATTTACCTGAGAGTATTGGCAATGCAAAATTAATAGTTGTGGCAGATGGCGATATGGTATTGAATGATGTAAGCCAGAAACAAGGACCATTGCCAATAGGCGTAAATTTATATACACTGGGAAGCCAGTATGAATACCAGTTTGCAAACAGAGATTTCTTATTAAACTGTTTGGAATATCTCACAGGAAATGAAGCTTTGATGGCAACAAGAAATAAGGACATTGTACTTCGATTATTAGACAGCAAAAAAATAGAGACCGAAAAATCATTTTGGCAAATCAACAATATTGCAGTCCCGATATTACTAGTAGTTTTATGTGGCTTTATTTACCAGTATTGGAGAAGAAAAAAATATGCAGCTTAATTTTTTAAATAATTTATTATGACAACACACCAAATTGTATATGTAGTATTTGGTATTGTACTTACACTTGCTTTGATTTTTGATTTAGGATTATTGAATAAAAAAAATCAAACAATTTCTATAGCCACTGCACTAAAACAAACTTTTTTCTGGGTAATACTTGCAATGGCTTTTTTTATTTTTATGTGGATAGAAGAAGGACAAAATATTGCATTACAATATTTAAGCGCATACCTCATGGAATGGAGCCTTAGCGTTGATAATATTTTCATTTTCATTCTCATCTTCTCTGCTTTTAAAGTAAAAGAAAAATATTATGGTAGGGTATTACTGGTAGGTATTTTAATGGCAATTGTTTTTAGAATTGTTTTTATCACAGTTGGGTTAGCTTTGGTAAATCAATTTGAATGGATACTATACATTTTTGGTGCATTCTTATTATACACCGGTTACAAAATGTTTGTAGCAACAAAAGATGAAGAATTTAAACCCCAAGAAAGTAAAATTTATACATTTCTTCAAAAATTTTTACCACTTGTACCACATGATGGCGAAGGAAAATATATGGTTAGAATAAATGGGAAACCACAATACACAACCTTATTTGTAGTTATTGTAATGCTTGCAGTGATTGATATCGTTTTTGCATTAGATTCATTACCTGCCGTAATGGGCATTAGCAGAGATAATTTGGTAATTTATACGAGCAATATTTTCGCTGTTCTTGGTTTACGTAGTTTATTCTTTTTATTACGAAGTGCTGTAACAAAATTTGATTATTTACAACAAGGAATTGCAATTGTATTGGTATTTATTGGTATTTATTGGTATTAAAATGTTGGGCGAACATTATATCAACGAATGGATAGATAAGAGTACGCAAGTATTTTTGTCGCTGGGAATAATTGTGGTTTGTGTAAGCGGATCTATTTTTTATTCTATTTTTATGAAGAAAAAAGGAGAACCTTTGGAGGTAGAATAAGCGATTAAAAAAAGTTTAAACCAAACATTTGCAATACACAATTCAAGATATACAATCAATCATTGGTGCAAAAGGAATAGTTGTAGAAAATACGATTATTGAAAATTTAGTAATAGACAGTAGAAAAATAATTTTTCCAAACAACTCCTTATTTTTTGCATTACATAGCGATAGGCGTGATGGGCATACTTTTATTGAAGAAGCCTATCAGCGTGGTGTCAGAAATTTTGTTGTAGAAAAATATTTTGATTTTAATAAATATCCTCTTGCAAATTTTTTATTGACAAATGATTCTCTTGAAGCCTTACAAACCTTGGCAGCAAAGCATCGTAGCCAATTTCAATACCCTGTAATAGGCATTACCGGAAGCAATGGGAAAACGATTGTAAAAGAATGGCTGAATCAATTATTGTGTGATGATTATACCATCGTTCGTAGTCCTCGTAGTTATAACTCTCAAATTGGTGTACCGTTAAGTGTTTGGCAAATGAATGAGCATCATTCGCTGGCAATCTTTGAAGCAGGCATTTCAAAGACGGGAGAAATGAACCACTTACAAAAAATAATTCAACCAACAATTGGAATATTAACCAATATTGGTGAAGCCCATAGCGAAGGTTTTACAAGCGATTCAGAAAAAATTATCGAAAAAACTGAACTTTTTTCAAATGCTGAACTAATTATTTACTGCAAAGAAATAATCAGCAATGAAAATTCTTTGCCGGCAGCTGCAAGGAAAATTTCATGGAGTAAAAATACAGAAGCGACTGTTTTTATAAAACATATCGTCAAAAAAACAACAAGTTCAAATCTTCAAATTCAATACCAACAACAAAATTTAACTATTGATATTCCTTTTACAGATGATGCTTCAATAGAAAACTGCATTACTTGCATTTGTACATTATTGGCTTTAAACATAAGCTGGTCAATCATTACAGAGCGCATACAATTGTTACAGCCGGTAGCAATGCGGTTACAAATAAATAAAGGATTGAACAACTGCTCGGTGTTAAATGACAGTTACAACAACGATGTTTCTTCTTTAAGTATTGTTTTAAATTATTTAAAACAACAATCCGGAAATGCATCTACTACGGTAATCCTTTCTGATATTTTGCAATCCGGAATTGAAGAAAAACAATTATACCAACAAGTTGCAGCAGAATTAAAACAAAGAAAAATTGATAAGCTGATTGGCATTGGAAATAATATTAGTAAATACCATTCTATTTTTAATGAAGCTGTTGCTAAAACAATATTTTATGCTTCTACACAAGAATTTCTAATGCATAGTCTACACCATCATTTCAGAGATGAATTTATATTGTTGAAAGGTGCAAGAATTTTTACGTTTGAAAAAATCAGTAAATGGCTTGAGCAAAAAGTTCATCAAACAGTGATGGAAATTAATCTCTCGGCTATGGCTCACAACCTAAAAGCCTTTCAGCAAAAATTATTACCCACTACCAAATTAATGGCAATGGTAAAGGCTTTCAGCTATGGAAGTGGCAGTGCAGAAGTAGCAAGATTATTGCAATTTCACAAAGTTGATTACCTCGGAGTAGCTTATGCGGATGAAGGTATAGAACTTCGCAATGCGGGCATCAGCACACCAATTATGGTGATGAATATGGATGCTGCAAGTTTTGATGTCTTGATTGAACATCAACTAGAACCTGAAATTTATTCACTCAATATTTTCAAAGCATTCCACCAATATTTATTACAACAAGGTATTTATCAATTTCCAATTCATATCAAACTCAACACAGGTATGAATCGTTTGGGATTTGATTTTAATGAAGTAGAAGAACTTGCTTCTTTATTAAAGCAGCAGCAAACAATGGTTGTTCAATCTGTATTCTCACATCTTACAAGTAGTGAGCTGGCAGCACACGATCATTTTACAAATCAGCAAACGGAAATTTTTCTTAATGGCTGCAATACTTTAGAAAAAATATTGGGGTACTCATTTATAAAACACATCGTTAATTCTGCAGGTATTTTCAGACATGCCAATTTACAATTTGATATGGTTCGATTGGGCATTGGATTGTATGGTATTGATAATGCCAACGGAAAAGAAATTCATTTACAAACAGTTGCTACTTTAAAAACAACTATTGCGCAGATAAGAACTGTGAAAGCCAATGATACCGTTGGTTACAACAAAAAAGGAATTTTGGGCAGAGAAAGTAAAATTGCTACAATTCGCATTGGCTATGCAGATGGATTTAATAGAAAATTAAGTAATGGAGTGGGTAGTATTTTTGTGAAAAATAAAATGGCAAAAGTGATAGGAAATGTTTGTATGGATATGGCTATGATTGATGTTACAGATATTGCAGATGTGCAAGAAGGAGATAAAGTTGAAATTTTTGGTGAACAAATTTCAGTTCAACAAGTAGCCGAATGGTGCAATACCATTCCTTATGAAATCATGACAACAATAAGCCAGCGTGTAAAGCGGGTGTACATTGAAGAATAAAAAATTATGTGAAGATTGATACGAAACGATTGGCAGTAATCAATTCCACTATCTTTGTTTATATTAAAATAATTACGGGTGAAAGGAAGAAATATTATACTACTTATTGCAGCTGTTATTCTTGCAGATCAGGCTTTGAAATTTTATATTAAACTCAACTTTTTCACTGGCGAGGAGCATTTAATTATGGGCAATTGGTTCAGGCTTCATTTTGTAGAAAATGAAGGTATGGCTTGGGGCTGGAAATTTGGCGGTGGTTTCGGAAAAATCGCTTTAACCCTTTTCAGATTGGTAGCAGTAATATGGGGTGTATTTTTAATCAAAGATTTTATCAAAAAAAACTATCATAAAGGTTTTATCATTTGTGCTGCATTAATTTTTGCAGGTGCATTGGGAAATTTATTTGACAGTATGTTTTACGGATTAATTTTCGACATCAGTTATGATGACCAACACATGCAATATTATGGTGTTGTAGCAAAAGCTTTTACCCATTCACATTATGGATCTTTTTTACATGGAAAGGTAGTTGATATGTTATACTTCCCTGTTTTAAAAGGAAATTTTCCAAGTTGGGTGCCTATTTGGGGGGGTGAAGATTTTGAATTTTTCCGTCCGGTATTCAATATTGCAGATGCTTCAATTTCAGTAGGTGTAACCACTATTTTAATTTTTCAAAGCAAGTTTTTTAAAAAACAAGAAGATACAAAAGTTGAAAATGTATCTACCGAATCTGAACTTAATTAGTTTGTTCAATCTGCAAAAGCATCTATACAATTCAAATGGCAGCACATCTCTATTATAAAAAATTTATTGCTGCATCAGTTCTTACCGCCGTTGTAGCTGCCGTCATTTTATTTTACTCATGCTATCTTGGCAAAATCAATTTATTCTTGATTCTCAACCATGATTTTGGAAAAGTAGCTGATTACTTTTTTTATGGCTACACTTATTTTGGAGATGGAATTATCTGGATTCCAATACTTTTTTTATTCATTAAACATCGAAAAAAATACATCCCATTTTTAATCAGCGTATTCTTGCTTTCAACGATAATTGTACAAGGTTGTAAATATTTTATTGTCCCCAATGAATTTCGCCCAATCAAAGCAATTGCAAATACTGCATTAATTCATATTGTTGATGAACCACACGAAACATCAAGTTTTCCATCGGGACATACAACAACAGCTTTTTGTATTTTCTTAATAGCCAGTTTATTTATTCCTAAGAAATGGGTAATTCCGGTAGGTTTTATAGCAGCAATACTAGTAGGTTATTCAAGAGTTTACCTTGCCCAACATTTTCCGTTAGATGTAGCTGCCGGAATGTTGGTAGCAATTGTATCTGTGGCACTATCACTAGCAATTCAAAATTGTTGGGAGAAACGGAAGGAGAATATTACTACTTAATTTCTTGCGAAACAATATTCATGTATCTTTTTCATTTCGGAAGAAGATCTTAAATAAAAATCCCGTTCCAAAGTTGAAACGGGATTTTTTAATAATTATATGTGGAGTACTAACTTAATTTTTCTACTTGCATGTAGCTTAATTCTACCGGTGTACTTCTACCAAATATTTTTACAACAACTTTTAATTTTTTCTTCTCGTCATTTACTTCTTCAATTACACCATTAAAGTCATTGAACGGACCTTCAATAATTTTAATAGTTTCGCCAACTATAAATGGTTCGCTAATACTCATTCCTTGATCATTCATTTCATCTACCTTACCCAACATTTTATTTACTTCACTTTTACGTAAAGAAATAATGTTTCCTTTGCTACCTTTTCCATCAGTTAAAAAGTGCATGATATTGCTGATGTTACTGATATGTTGTACAATATCATCAGATAATTTACCATTCAACACTTCCAACATTACATAACCCGGAAAATAGTTCTTCTCTCTCATAACCTTCTTACCATTCTGCACCTTATATACCTTCTCCATTGGAAGGAATACCTGCTTAATGATTTCTGTCCAGCCACTACGAGCAATATCTTTATCTAAATATTCTTTAACACTTCGCTCTTTACCACTAACTACACGTAGCACATACCATTTGGTATTTTCTGCAGCTTGCACTACTGGTGATTCTTGAGCTAATTTTTCTTCCATCTTTATTGATATATTACTTAAACAATGAGTAAATCATTTTTAGCAATTGGTTACTACTGAAATCCATTATCCAAACCATTGCTGTGATAATCAATGTAGCCACCAATACAATTATTGTACTTTGTTGTAATTGAGCCCATGTAGGCCAAGTTACTTTTTCTACCAATTCCTGGTAGCTATCTCTAAAATAAGTTGAAATCTTATTCATGTTGATAATTATTATTTTAGTCTAAGGGAGTGAATTTTAAAAAAACATCCCGATAAACAATGAAACAAATGATAGCACGGGCACTAGGATTCGAACCCAGATCAAAGGTTTTGGAGACCCGTATGCTACCGTTGCACCATGCCCGTATATTCAAAACCGAAACTTTGAATAATTTATTTTAAGAACTTCTTATATAGTAACAAAGTACTTAGGTTCTCACCTAAGTACTTTGCAAATATAAATCTTTCAATTTCAATGAACCCTAAGGTTGTTTTGAAAAAGGGATTACTTAACAATTTCAGTAACCTGTCCGGCACCTACAGTTCTACCACCCTCACGGATAGCAAATTTCAACCCTTTCTCCATAGCGATTGGCTGAATTAATTTAACTGAGATACTTACATTATCACCAGGCATTACCATTTCAGTTCCTTCAGGTAACATAACTTCACCAGTTACGTCTGTAGTACGGAAATAGAATTGAGGACGATATTTGTTAAAGAATGGAGTATGACGACCACCCTCATCTTTGCTCAATACATAAACTTCACCTTTGAAATCTGTGTGCGGAGTAATAGATTTAGGAGCACAGATTACCATACCACGACGGATTTGAGATTTCTCAATACCACGTAACAATAAACCTGCGTTATCACCAGCTTCACCTCTGTCTAATAATTTCTTGAACATTTCTACTCCTGTTACAGTTGAATTTAATGGAGCATCCATTAAACCTACTATCTCAACACCTTCACCTACTTTAATTACACCACGCTCAATACGACCTGTAGCAACAGTACCACGACCAGTGATTGAGAATACATCCTCAACACTCATCAAGAAAGCCATATCAACCGGTCTTGGAGGCAATGGAATATAAGTATCAACAGCAGCCATTAACTCTTCAATAGCAGCAACCCATTTTGGATCTTCAGCCATTGCGCCAGTTGCAGAACCTTTGATGATAGGTGTGCTATCGCCATCGAAACCACGCTTAGTTAATTCTTCACGGATTTCCATTTCTACTAATTCTAATAACTCAGGATCTTCTACCAAGTCTACTTTGTTCATAAAAACAACGATACGAGGTACACCTACCTGACGAGCCAATAAGATATGCTCTTTGGTTTGTGGCATAGGACCATCAGTTGCAGCTACTACCAAGATAGCGCCATCCATTTGAGCAGCACCGGTAATCATGTTTTTCACATAATCGGCGTGACCTGGACAATCTACGTGTGCGTAGTGACGAGAATCTGTTTGGTACTCTACGTGTGCAGTGTTGATGGTAATACCACGCTCTCTTTCTTCAGGAGCTCCATCAATTTCATCATACTTCTTCGCAACATTACCCATTCCTTTTTTAGAAAGAATCATAGTAATAGCTGCAGTCAATGTTGTTTTACCATGGTCAACGTGGCCAATGGTACCAATGTTTACGTGGGGCTTATCCCTCTTAAAGGTCTCTTTAGACATTTTTATCGGTTTTTGTTGTGTTTAAAATTTACCAGCCATTATTGGCCATGGTTATTTTGTGTTTTGTATACGGGCGGCAGTAACACTATTCAGTAACTGTTGCGTCGCACACTTCAACGGTTTGTTATATTTTCAGCACTCAAATAAATTCTTTCATTTCACTATTGAGCCGTTAGTGAGAATCGAACTCACGACCTCTTCCCTACCAAGGAAGTGCTCTACCCCTGAGCTACAACGGCTTATAGGCAAATGAGAGCAAATCTTCCCTCAATTCTCAACTTCAAAAAGAACTTAATCAAAAAAACTGGAGCGGAAGACCGGGCTCGAACCGGCCACCTGAAGCTTGGAAGGCTACCGCTCTACCAAATGAGCTACTTCCGCTACTAATAATTCAATTTTAATTCTAAGATGCAACATTAATCATAATATTTCATCTTTTCATTTAATAAAATAAAAAAAGAACTGTGGGCAGTGAAGGATTCGAACCTCCGTACACGTGAGTGAACAGATTTACAGTCTGTCGCCTTTAACCACTCGGCCAACTACCCAAAAAAATATTTCAAATGCTTACCAGCAAAAGAAATTTTATAGAGCCGAGGAAGGGAGTCGAACCCACGACCTGCTGATTACAAATCAGCTGCTCTACCAACTGAGCTACCTCGGCTTATTATTTATTACAAAGAACTCCGTTTTTTACGGGATTGCAAAGGTAGAGGAAAACTAATACGAACAAAATTCTTGAATAATTTTTTTTAAAAACACGCAAAATATTTTCAAAATGGTTGAAAATTCTACCAAATTCAGGTATTTCAGCATAAAAAATAGTTGCAGATTTTATGCAGTCAATGGTTATATTAAATCATTTCACTGAAAATATTTTGAAAAACATGAAACGCTTGAAAAAAGTTGCTATCAAAAATTCAACTTTCAGGGTTTTTTATCAACTCAAAAGAAAAAATATTAATGAACCCCCGGAAAAATAGGACGACCTATGCCCGGACGAAAAGGCCAGGGAATAGAAACCATAATGATTATAAAAGCAATGATATAAAGCCAACTGGCTGCACCGAAGTTTAATTTTTTTGCTTTACCTCTTGCCATCGTAATTAAAAGAATAGCAATTACCATTCCTAAAAAATGCTCTACTACCCAAAATCTTGCAAAGCCGTCTTTCATTATTGCACCAATACTTCCCATTCTTTCTATAAAACCTTTCAAACCCACATTTACACTAAAATACCATTGATACAAGCCAATTACCAAAGTAATATGAGCAGCAATAAGTAAGTATAAACTTGATTTCACAAGTCCCTGCTTTTTACTGAAAGATTGAAATATTGTTACCAACAACAAAATGATAATTACCCAACGAAGAAGATTGTGTAAATGCAATAATCCTGTGCTCATAAATTATTTAGTTTGTACAAATCTAAATTGTAAAAGTGAAATCAGCTAATTTGATCATAAGTTTTATTCATTCAGTTTAATTTTTATAAAAAATTGTTAGCCAAAATATAAAATACCACAAAAAAGCAAAGAAGTAATTTGCTTACATATTTTTGTATGATGATAAGAAATTGTTTTCTTCTATTAGCAACATCAATGTTTCTGTTTTCATGTAAAAACAATGAAAACAAAAAGTCGGCAGTCATTACATCAGAATATATTATTGCCTTGCAGAACCAAGTACTTGCAAGTCCTGACAACATCAATATTCATTATGCATTGGTTAATAGCTTAGATAGCGCAGGCTATTATAACGAAGCATTCCAAGAGATAAATCAACTCATTTCTAAAGACAGTCTGAATGCACAATTCTGGCTTGTTAAGGGGCAAATACAAGGACACTTAAAGGACACTTCAAGTGCAATCATTTCATATCGTCGCTCTATCAGAATATATGCTTCTCCTGATGCAATGTTAACCCTCGCAAATATTTATGCAGAAAGTAAAAATGATACCGCATTGGCTTTGTGCAACAACGTTTTACAAATGAAATTAGGCACGCAATATGATGCTCATGCTAATTTTATTGCAGGTGTTTATTATTCAAGAAAATTGCATTACAGCAAAGCATTTGCGTTGTTTGATGAATGCATCAACAATAGCTACACATACATTGTAGCATACTTAGAAAAAGGATTTATCTATTATGACCTTAAGAATTATAACGAAGCTTTAAAAATATTTCAATTAGCAGCTACTATCAGCAATGCATATGCAGATGCTTATTATTGGCAAGCAAAATGTTTTGAAGCTCTAAAAAACAAAACAGAGGCAATCAATAATTATCAAAAAGCACTTTCACTTGATAAGAATTTAAAAGAAGCTGAAATTGCGTTAAAAAGACTGAACCAATAACTCGTAAATTTGCTTCTATTAAAATCAAACAATCTTTGATTTAGTAAGCATTAACTAATTAAATAAAATTATATGCCAATCATTGCACCTTCATTATTAAGTGCCAACTTTTTACAACTGCAAAATGATTGCGACATGCTGAATGCAAGTGAAGCCGATTGGTATCACTTGGATATTATGGATGGAAGATTTGTACCGAATATTTCTTTCGGACCAATGCTTGTCGAGTTTTTTAAAAAAGCCACTTCAAAAGTTTGTGATGTGCATTTAATGATTGAGGAGCCTGAAAAATTTGCGGAACAATTTAAAAATGCAGGTGCCGATATTCTTACCGTACACATTGAAGCTTGTAATCACTTACACAGGAATTTACAACAGATAAAAAGTTTGGGAATGAAAGCAGGAGTGGCAATCAATCCGCATACTTCGGTACATTTGTTAGAAGATGTACTGGCTGATATTGATTTGGTTTGTTTAATGAGTGTAAACCCAGGATTTGGAGGACAAAAATTTATTCCTCAAACAATTGAAAAAATCAAACAGTTAAGAAGCATGTGCAATGCCAAAGGATTACAAACATTGATTGAAATTGATGGCGGTGTAACACTTGATAATGCTGCATCCATCCTATCGGCAGGAGCAGATGTTTTAGTGGCAGGGAATACTGTTTTTAAATCTTCAAATCCTTTAGAGACAATAGCTAAACTGAAAAATTTATAAAACAAAAAACCCTCTTTAAAATAAAGAGGGTTTTTAATAAATATGAATTACAAATTATTGTTTCACAAATTGGGTAGCACTTCTTGTTCCATCATTTTCAAATACTACTAAGTAATTTCCTTTGATTAATTTGCTTACATCAATGGTACTTTGTGTGGCACCATTTTGTAAGTTCTGAGTAATTAAATTTTTACCATCAATATTGACAATCTTTACAGTACTATTTACAGTAGATTGAGGATGTGTAATTACTAAATTATTAATTGCAGGATTAGGATAAATATCTAATTTAATTCCGGATTTTGCGTTCATTACAATTACTGAACTATATTTAAAGCTACCATCTTTATCGGTAATTTTTAAACGATAGTAAGTGGCATTTTTAATTTGCAAAACATCATTAAAAGTATAAGAATTAGAGGTAGTATTTTTCGCAGCAACAAAACCAATATTGGTGTATGTATTACCATCATTGCTTCTTTCAATCGTAAATCCGTCAACATTGTTTTCGTTGGTTGTATTCCATACTAAAGAGGCTGAATTGTTTAGTAAAGAAGCACTGAAACTTTTTATTGTAACTGGAAGTGGGGATGAGTTCCAAGAAGTAGAAACTCTAATCGCATCTACTATACCAGCACCGGTTCCTGATGAACCCTGTCTTATTGCAAAACCATAGATCTTTGAAATATCAGCAACTGCAAGATCTGCAGCAACAGAAGCGGCCAAATCAGGAGTGGAAGGCTCTGTAGCTGGAACACCAGAGGAAAAAATATACACACAAAAAGCATCATCAGCGGTGCTTGGATTAATTGTATACTTCATTACAACTAAATAAGTTTGACCGATGTTAAAATCTAACGAACTATAAACTACTGAAGCAACACTGGTGGATCCTTTTGAAAGTCCAAGCTTAAAGGTATTTGCTACTGAACCATCTTTAAAAAAAATACGTCCTTTAAAATCAGAACCTGGCGAAGATCCATTCCCAGACAAGAAGTGAGTGAAATAATCTCCAGTAGCACCTCCGCTAGCTGTAACTTTTAATAAAAAAGAAGCATAAACACTTCCCAATTTAATACTATCTGATAATGCTATATTAGCATCTTCTCTTGATCCTGTACCATGAGCAAATGAGATACCTCCTCCTACTCCACTACCAGTGTATCCAGCATATGTTAATCCTGGGGTACTCCATAATATTGGATTTAATGTACCACTATGTCTTTTCCATTGTGCCCCACCAATAGCAGTATTTGTTAAAGAATCATTTGCAGTCACTCCAGTTGAAGTATAATTAAAATCTTCGATCAACAAAGCCTGTGCGTTCAAAATATTAATTGCACATAACAAAAAAACAAGAGTAAATAATTTTTTCATGAGGTAATTTTTAGGATTGTTGCACAAATAACGGAAATAATGACGTTATTTTATTAATAACCTTAAAAAAATAATCCACTGTTAATATTCACCTGCTCAATCCTTACCTTCATACCCACAAAATAGAACGATGAGGTTTTTTTTTAATTTTATACTAACAATTTTAATTTCTACAAATTTACTCGCTCAAAAAACTTCAACCATCCAAGGTAAAATTGTAGATGAAAATGAAAATCCTTTAAAAGGTGTATCTGTTGAAATATTGGGTAAACAAAAAGGAACGATCAGCAATGATTCAGGCTTTTTTAAACTAGAAATTACGCCTAATAAAACAGTTGCAGTTGTTTGTTCTTATACAGGGTATAGTAGTTTTCAAAAAAATATTTTATTAAGTGCTGGTGCAATTGAAAATGTTGTCATACGATTGAAACTGTCGGTTAGTAATTTAACTGGTGTTACAGTTAAAGACAAAAGAGAAAGAAGAGAAGCCGGAAGAATCACAATTGATCCTACAAAAGCAAATGTAAATCCCTCTCCAATCAGCGGAATTGAACAGCTAATTAAAATATTTGTGGGCAGTAATAATGAATTGACTTCACAATATTCAGTTCGTGGGGGAAGCTTTGATGAAAACTTAATTTATGTGAATGACTTTGAAGTTTTCAGACCTTACTTAGTAAGAAACGGACAACAGGAAGGATTGAGTTTCATCAATCCGGAACTAACAGGAGGACTCAAATTTTACAATGGTGGCTTTCAGGCAAAATACGGTGATAAAATGAGCAGCGTGTTGGATATCACTTATAAAAAACCAAAATCATTTGGAGGCAGTGCATACATTGGATTGTTGGAACAAGGCTTTCATCTGGAAGGAACTTCAGCAAAAAATAAAGTAACTTATTTGTTTGGCGTAAGAAACAGAAGCAACCGAAACTTATTAAGTAGTCAGGAAACAAAAGGAAACTACATTCCTTCATCTAGCGATTTGCAAACTTTAATTACCTATGCTCCAAGTAACAAATGGCAGTTTGAATTTTTCGCAAATACATCTACATCCAAATTTACTTTATACCCCGAAGAAAGTAAATTATCCAGCTCTGTATTCTCCCCTTTTTTCACAGCTAATTTTGGTTTGGATATTTATTTTGAAGGACAAGAAAAAGATGGCTACAGTACAAATTTTATTGGTTTGTCAACCACACATCAACCCAATAAAACCCTTCGTTTAAAATGGATGCTCAGTCGATTTAACAACAATGAAAAAGAAAATATTGATATCTCAGGAGCTTACTTATTTGGCGATAGAGATTTTGATAAAAGCAGCGCCACATTTGGATTAATCAGTAACCCATTAGGTGCAGGTGTGTTTCAAAATTTCAGCAGGAATACTTTAGATATTACTCTCTGGGATGCAAGCCACAAAGGCAATCTAGACAAAGGAAACCATATTATTCAATGGGGCAATAGTATTCAAAAACAAATAGTTAACGATCAAATAAATGAATGGGAATACAGCGACAGCGCTGGTTATTCATTGCCCTACACCGGCAGTACACTTCAACTAAACAAAGTAATTAAAAACAAAGCTGCATTAGATATTTTCAGACTAAGTGGATACATCCAAGACAATATTCAATTAAAAGATTCGGCTGATGTTACAGTACAAATAGGGCTTCGATACAACTACAATAATTTAAATAATGAGTTGTTGGTTTCTCCAAGAATCGGTCTTTCTTTTATTCCTAAAAAATGGAAAAAAGATGTGATCATAAAAGCAGCAGTTGGTAGATATGTGCAACCACCCTTTTACAGAGAATTGAGAAGATATGACGGAACTGTAAATACAAATTTAAAATCTCAAAAAAGTTGGCAAGCAAGTGTGGGATTAGATTATAATTTTAAATTGTTACAACGACCAGCACGCATTACCACAGAAGCTTATTATAAAAACCTTACCGATGTAGTTCCTTATGATATTGATAATGTTAGAATCAGGTATTTTGGAGAGAATAATGCAAAGGCTTACGCTGTTGGAATAGAAACAAGATTATACGGAGAGCTAGTAAAAGATGCAGAAAGCTGGATTAGCTTTGGGTTGATGAATACTAAAGAAAATTTAAATAATGATAGTTATCAAAAATATACATTAGATGCAAACAACAAACCTGTGGACAGCACCACGGTTGATGTTGGATGGCTTAGAAGACCCACTGACAGAATGATTACGTTTGGAATGTTTTTTCAGGATTATTTAAGTACCAATAAAAACTTTAAACTCTATCTGAATACATTATACGGAAGTAATTTACCGTACAATATTCCAAACAGCACTCGTTACAGAAATGCTTTGGTAATTGATCCTTACATCAGAGTAGATCTTGGATTAAGTTGTTTGTTATTAGATGCCGAAAAAAACAACAAACGCAGCCACTCGCCCTTTAAAAATTTTGAAAGTATTTGGGCTAGTTTAGAAATATTTAATTTAATTGATAGACCAAATACAATCAGCTATTTGCTTGTAAAAGACTTCCAAAACAATCTTTTTACAATGCCCAACAGACTTACTCCGAGGTTAGTAAATTTAAAACTTGTTGCGAAGTGGTAAAAATTCTATTTTCTATTCCCTTATAAATCTTAAAGGGAAAAATATCCGCTACAATTTTTTTAAAACCAAAGTTTGTGTTAACACAAAAATAACTTCAAAAAATCTTAACAATCTGTGTATAATATTCATGCGAAAAATGGGTGTTTTCAATTTAAATTTGATTGTATAATTTTTTATTTGATCACACACTAATACGAAATATTTTGACAGAAACAATTATCAGTCTTCAATCCATCAATCCAATAGAATTTTTCGGAGTAAATAATGGTAAACTCGATGTATTAAAGAAAAAATTTCCATTACTAAAAATACTATCTCGAGGCACACAACTTAAATTATCAGGTTCACCCGAACAAATTGATTCAGCCAAAGAAAAAATTGAATTAATTGTTCAGTATTTAGAACGCAACGGACATTTAAGTGAAAATTATTTTGAAAAAATATTAGGAGGTGATGATGCCGAAACCATGGATAATTTTATTGATAAAAATCCGTCGGATGTTTTGGTTTTTGGACCCAATGGGAAAACCGTAAGAGCAAGAACTGCCAACCAAAAGAAAATGGTAGAAGCAGTAGATAAAAACGATATTGTTTTTGCAGTTGGCCCTGCCGGAACGGGTAAGACCTATACAGCAGTAGCACTTGCCGTAAGGGCATTAAAAAATAAAGTTGTTAAAAAAATTATTTTAACCCGACCTGCAGTTGAAGCAGGAGAAAATTTAGGATTTTTACCGGGCGATTTAAAAGAAAAAATTGACCCATATTTAAGGCCATTATATGATGCGTTAGATGATATGATACCGGCTGATAAATTGGGTTATTACATGACAACACGAACTATTGAAATTGCACCATTAGCATACATGCGTGGCCGTACATTAGACAATGCATTTATTATTTTAGATGAAAGTCAAAATACAAATGACTTGCAGTTGAAAATGTTTTTAACTCGTATTGGTGCAAACGCAAAAGCTATTATTACCGGCGACCCAACACAAATTGATTTACCAAGAAATCAAAGAAGCGGATTAGAAAAAGCAAGCCGAATTTTAAAAAATATTGAAGGCATAGCTCACATACAATTAGATGAGGAAGACGTAGTAAGACACAAGCTTGTAAAAGCAATCATTAAAGCGTACGACAAAGAACATGAAGCTGAAGAAGCGTTTTATAAAAAACAACAGTCAAAATAATTCAATAATAATTTTTAAAAAGGCTATTTCAAATTAATGAAATAGCCTTTTTAATTTCATTACTTATAAATAAATATTTATTAAATAGTGATTGATTAAAACAATTCAACTTCAAAACTTAACTTCGCTAAACAATGAGAAGAATACGTCAATATATACAATTACTATTAATTATCCTACTTGCAAGCTGCCAATCTACACATCAATACCCCGCTGCTGCAGATGCTTTAGATGCAGCAAGAGAATTTATAGATGCAAGTATTAGAGGAGATTTTGAAAAGGCAAACGCCTATTTGTTACAGGATGAAAAAAACAAACAATTATTAAAAGAAGAAGAAGAAAAATATAGGGCAAAAACAAATGCACAACAAAAACAATTATCCGAATCTTCTTTACAAAATATTTCAATAGAAGAAGTATCAGCTAAAGAAACAATAGTAAAATTTAAAAACAGCATGGATAAAGTAAGCAGAAAGGTAAAAGTGATTTCTGTGAATAATAGATGGCTGGTTGATTTTAAATATTCATTTAATCCCAATTTATGATTCTAAAAAAATTATTATTGGTGGCAATTGGCGGTGGTTTGGGATCAGTTGCAAGATTTGGTATCAGTCTTTTACTAAAGACCAATCAATTTTTCATTGGCACATTGATTGTAAATTTAGTCGGCTCGTTTTTAATTGGTTTAATCATGTCTGTTTCATTAACCAAAAGCAATTTTGATAATTGGCGATTGTTACTGGCAACAGGAGTTTGTGGCGGTTTTACAACATTTTCTGCTTTTAGTTGGGAGTGTGTACAGCTGTTTCAACAACAAAAATATTTAATAGCATTTTCTTATATGATTGTCAGTTTTATCATTGGAATTGGTGCAACTTATCTAGGTTTTAGTTTAATCAAATAAACAAACTCACTACAAAAAATATTATGCAAACAAATGTACTTCACCCATGGCACGGGGTTCCTAGCGGAGAACATGCACCAAGAGTTGTAAATGCAATTATCGAAATACCACAAGGCAGCAGATGTAAATATGAGATTGATAAAGCAAGTGGTTTATTAAAATTAGACAGGGTTATTTATTCCTCTTTTTATTATCCATGCAATTATGGATTTATTCCCAAAACTTATGGTGATGATAAAGATCCGTTGGACATTTTAGTAATCACAACTTTACCTGTTGTTCCCTTAACTTTAATGGATGCAAAAGTTGTTGGAGTAATGCAAATGATAGATGGCGGCGATGCCGATGATAAAATTATTGCAGTTGCTGCCAATGATCCGGGAGTAAACCATTACAATAATATTGAAGAATTACCCAAGCATTTCTTTGACGAACTCAGGCACTTTTTTGAAGAGTATAAAAAACTGGAAAACAAAACAGTTAGTGTAGAAGAATTTGGAGATAAAAGTGCAGCACTAAAAATTATTGAAGAAGCAATGAAATGTTACAATTTAAAATTTAGGATAACCTCATAAAACAGCTGTTATGACAACAAGCACTATCATTCTATTAATAATTATAGGTCTTGCAGCCGGCATATTAAGTGGCTTAATAGGAGTTGGCGGTGGGATTATTATTGTTCCTGCATTGGTTTATTTACTTGCATTTTCGCAAAAACAAGCACAGGGAACTTCACTCGGAATTCTGTTGCTACCAGTAGGTATATTAGCAGTGATGCAGTATTATAAACAAGGTTATGTAGATGTTAAAGTGGTATTAATTGTATCGGCTGCATTTATCATTGGCGGTTTTTTTGGAAGCAAAATTGCATTGCATATATCAGAATCGATATTGAGAAAAATTTTTGCGGTTGTACTCATTTTAATTGCTTTTAAAATGTTATTTCTGGATAAAGCAAAAAAAGAACCTACACAAAAAAATCTCACAGAAGTTCTGCAAAATAAAACTTAGATTTTTTCGAATAAAATGTGCCCTTATATTTGCCAAAAATTAATGCTATGGAAACTGTAAAAAAGTCAAGAACAAAAAACTGGATTTATTTTTCAATTTGGTTGGTAATTATTACAGTGATGTTGGTTAAGCCGGAATTGAGACCTTTTTTCTGGTTAGCATTACCTGGTGTTTGCACACATTTCGCTTACGGAATGGATTTAGTATAATCTGGATTTTACTTCAACATATTTAACCCTGCTTTTTGCAGGGTTTATTTTTGTCACAACTTTAAGGATTTAATTTATTATGCAGAAAAACTAACACTATGAATTGCTGCAGACATTTCTTTGATTAAAGAAGGATCTTTTTCAATTGCATTACCAACAACAATGATATCAGCACCAGATTTGCAGTTATTGTATGCTTTTTCAGGTTCAATTATGCCTCCGCCAATAATTAGCGGACATTCAATGTGGGTGGCTACTTTTTCAATCATAGCTTCTGTAATAGGCTTTTTTGCCCCACTTCCGGCATCCATATAAATTAACTTCATGCCCAACATTTCACCAGCCATTGCAGTACACATGGCAATTTCATTTTTATCAGCAGGAATAGGCGTTGCATTGGAAATATAACTTACTGTGGTTGGAGCACCTCCGTCTACTACAATATAACCTGTTGGCATTATTTCTAAACCACTCATTTTTACAAACGGAGCAGAAATTACATGTTGTCCAATAAGCAACTCGGGGTTTCTTCCCGATATCAAAGACAAGTACAACAATGCATCGGCATATTTACTCACTTGCGAAGGAGAACCAGGAAATAATACAACAGGGATAGTGCATTGTGATTTGATCATTTGAATACATTCATCCAAATGATTAGAAATAACCAAAGAACCTCCTACAAAAAAATAATCAACCTTAGCCTCAATAGATAAACCCACAATCTGGTCAATAGATTTACTATCCACTTTATCCGGATCTATCAGCACAGAGAAAGACTTTCGTCCCTGTTGCTTCCGAGATGCAAATTGATTATATAAATCCTGCTTCATGCAATTGTTTGTAGGTATGATTGCAAAAATGCATAAACTTTTTTGTTTATTGACATAATCTCAAAATATTCCTTTTAGCAAGAATTACATCCAACAGTTCTTAGCTACAAATGGTTCTGTGTATTAAAATCACATTTGGGAACACTTTGTAGCCTTCTTACTACAATTTATAAGCCCATGTACTCGAAAAAAATAAAAAATATTACTAACAATATGTTAGAAACTCATGAAATACAATGTGGATTTGAGCCTCAAAAAAATACACATAGATTATCCACAATTTGTGGATTTAAATCGTGTCGATTTCTGATTTGTGAAATCTATATTCGTTACCCGTTAATAAAAAAACTAACGAGCCAAATAACAACCAATTAACCACCATTAATTTTTCACAACATGGCCAACGCAAAAAAACAAAAGCTGCAATTCGAACGTCGCTTTACAAAAGAAGAAACAAACGTATTCGATCAATTTGAGTATGATTACAGAACCAGTGTAATCAAGAACCCTACAGGCGAAACAGTTTTTGAAATGAATAACGTAGAAGTTCCAAAACAATGGAGTCAAATTGCTACAGATATCATTGCACAAAAATATTTTAGAAAAGCTGGAGTGCCACAAGCAGATGGAACCACAGGCAGAGAAACAAGTGCCAAAGAAGTAGCACATAGAATGGCAAATTGTTGGAAAGTTTGGGGAGAACGCTATGGTTATTTTGCTTCTGCAAAAGATGCAACTATTTTTTACGAAGAATTAGTTTATAGTATTTTAAACCAAAGTTGTGTACCTAATAGTCCGCAATGGTTCAATACTGGTTTGCACGAAAGCTATGGTATTACAGGCGCAGCGCAAGGTCATTATTATGTAGATCCAATTGATAGTGTATTAAAAAAATCTACAAACGCATACGAACGTCCGCAACCGCATGCTTGTTTTATCCTTAGTGTTAATGATGAGTTGGTAAATGACGGAGGTATTATGGATTTGTGGGTGCGTGAAGCAAGAATCTTCAAATATGGTAGTGGTGTAGGAACTAATTTTTCTCAAATACGTGGTGGTGGAGAAAAATTAAGTGGTGGCGGTACAAGTAGTGGATTGATGAGTTTCTTAAAAATAGGCGATAGAGCAGCAGGAGCAATTAAAAGTGGTGGCACAACAAGACGTGCAGCTAAAATGGTTTGTTTGGATTTAGATCATCCTGAAATTATGGAGTTCATCAACTGGAAAGTTGAAGAAGAAAAGAAAGTTGCTGCTTTAGTGGCAGCAGGATATGATAACAGTTACGAAGGTGAAGCATACATGACCGTTGCCGGACAAAATAGCAATAACTCAATTCGTATTCCAAATGAATTTTTTAAAGTATTGGCTGAAGATGGTAACTGGGAATTGAAGGCAAGAACAGATGGCAGAACAATGAAAAAAATTCCTGCTCGTGAACTTTGGAATCAAGTAGCATACGCTGCATGGCGTTGTGCGGATCCGGGTACACAATATGATACTACTATCAACGAATGGCATACTTGTCCTCAAGGCGGAAGAATCAATGCAAGTAACCCTTGCTCTGAGTACATGTTCTTAGACAATACTGCTTGTAATTTAGCTTCTATTAATTTAAGAAAATTCTTCAATGAAGATAACAATACGCTTGATGTTCAAGGGCTAGAATATATCAGCAGATTGTGGACTGTTGTTTTAGAAATTTCTGTTTTAATGGCGCAGTTTCCAAGTAAGGAAGTTGCACAACTAAGTTACGACTATAGAACATTAGGATTAGGGTTTGCAAACCTTGGAACAATCTTAATGATTAGTGGTATTGCTTACGATAGTGAAGAAGCCAGAGCAATTGCAGGATCTGTAAGTGCTATCATGACTGGTATCAGCTACAAAACATCTGCTGAGATGGCTAGCTTCCTAGGCACATTTGCAAAATATGATGAGAACAAAGAAGATATGTTGCGTGTGATGCGTAATCACAGAGCTGCAGCTTATGATGCTAACGAAGCATTCGTAGGATTAAGTGTAAACCCTGTAGGCATCAAAGCAAAATATTGCCCCGACTATCTTTTAAAATCTGCTACCAAGGCATGGGATGCAGCTGTCCAAATGGGTGAAAAATATGGTTACAGAAATGCACAAACTACCGTTATTGCTCCAACCGGAACAATTGGATTAGTAATGGATTGTGACACTACTGGCGTAGAACCTGATTTTGCTTTAGTGAAATTTAAAAAATTAAGTGGTGGTGGATATTTCAAAATCATCAACGGTGCTGTACCAAATGCACTAAAAACATTAGGTTATACTCCTAAAGAAATCGATGCAATTATTAAATATGCAGTAGGTGCAGCAAGTTTTGAAGGTGCGCCATTTATTAATAACCAAACATTAAGCGCTAAAGGATTTACAGCAGAAGAAATTGCCAAATTAAATGCCGCAGCAAAAGCAGCTTTTGAAATTGGATTTATTTTCAACAGATTTAGTCTAGGAGATGCTTGCTTACAACGTCTCGGATTTACTGAAGAACAATATAGCGACTGGAGTTTCAATATGTTAGAAGGACTTGGTTTTACAGATGATGAAATTGCCGCGGCAAATGATTATATCTGCGGAACAATGACTGTGGAAGGTGCACCATTATTAAGAGATGAACATTTATCTGTATTTGATTGCGCAAATAAATGCGGCAAAAAAGGCGAACGTTATATTCATGCACATGGACATATTAGAATGATGGCTGCTTGTCAACCTTTCTTAAGTGGTGCTATCAGCAAAACAATCAACTTGCCTCATGAAGCAACAGTTGAAGAGATTGCGGATTGCTACAAAATGAGTTGGGAGTTAGGTTTAAAAGCAAATGCTTTGTACAGAGACGGAAGTAAATTATCACAACCATTGAGTACAAAAAGTGATAAAAAGAAAAAAACAGATACTGATTCAGAAGAAACCAAATCTGATGAAACTGTTGCAGAAACAGCAGAATCTAATATTGTTGACTTAAGCAAATTAAGTGTTGACGAATTATTAGATGAAGTAAATAGAAGAATGACTGCATCAACCGATACTACTTTAAAGCGTCAATTATCTCGTATTGTTGAAAGAAAATCTTTACCGGCAAAACGCAGAGGATTTACACAAAAAGCAAGAGTTGGCGGTCAGGTAATTTTCTTACGCAGTGGTGAATACAATGATGGAACATTAGGCGAAATCTTTGTTGACCTTTACAAAGAAGGTTCTACTGTACGTAGCTTAATGAACTGCTTTGCAATTGCTATTTCTGTAGGCTTACAATATGGTGTTCCTTTAGAAGAATTTGTAGAGAAATTTGTATTTACCAAGTTTGAACCATCAGGTATGGTAGATCATCCAAATATCAAAACAACTACTTCATTAGTCGACTTTGTATTCAGAGCTTTGGCTTATGAATATTTGGGTAGAACTGATTTAGTTCATGTTTTAGACAAACCGGAAGTTGGTAATACCGGAGATGACAAAGAACTGAGTTTTATGGGTCAGCCTGAATTGAGTAGCGTACATATAACAGCACCAAGCACAAATGCTGCTCCATTACCGGCACACAAAGTACAACGCACTGCAGTAAAAGCCGAAGCAGGATTAGATGCTGTAAATGCAGCTGCTAAAAATATGCAAAGCGATGCACCCGCTTGTAATACTTGCGGACACATTACCATCAGAAGCGGTACTTGCTACAAATGCCTGAACTGTGGCAATAGCATGGGTTGCAGCTAAACTAACCTTTGATAGAATATATAAAACCATCTCTGCAAAGAGGTGGTTTTTTTTGTTCATTATTTTATAAAAAACATCATTCACCTAATTTTATAATCCCATGATGTTTAATCACTAAATTGCACAAAAATTATCCATGAAAAATATATTTGTTGCCTTTTTGTTTTTAATTTCTATTGCTTCAAATGCACAAAAAATAATTGCAGGACCAATGTTGGGTCATACTGATTTTAGAACAGCAAAAGTTTGGGTACATTTTAAAGCAGATTTGAAAGATGCAGTTTTGAGTTTTACAGAAAAAAACAACAAAACAAATCCACCAATAATTGTAAATTTCAGCACATTACCAGGTGGTGATTTCAATATTGCAACAGCTACGTTAACAGGACTTGAACCAGGTAAAACTTACAATTATAGCATTACTCAAAAAAACAGCAAAGAAGTATTGGCTACAGGTTCTGTAACCACACAAACACTTTGGCAATGGAGAACAGATCCTCCTGCATTTTCATTTATTACAGGAAGCTGTGCTTACATCAATGAACCAAGATTTGACAGACCCGGAAAACCCTACGGAAATGATTCTTCTATATTTGAAACAATGGCTAAAGAAAAAGCTGATTTCATGTTGTGGTTAGGCGACAATTGGTATACACGTGAAGTAGATTATTACAGTGATTGGGGTTTGCATTACAGACCTGCACATGAACGTGCAATGGAGGTATATCAACCATTATTAAAAGCAATGCCACATTATGCAATTTGGGATGACCATGATTTTGGATGGAATGACGCTGATAAAAGTTATCCTTTGAAAGAAACAAGCAGAGAAGTTTTTAAAACATTCTGGAGCAACCCAAGTTATGGAGAAAATAACCAGGGCATTTATTCAAAATTTACATGGAATGATGTTGATGTCTTTTTATTGGATGACAGATGGTTTAGAAGTAACGATGAAATGCCAGACAGCTTGAATGGCAAAGCAAATGAAAACAAACGTATGTATGGCAAACAACAAATGGAATGGTTGAAAAATGCACTGCTACAAAGCAATGGAAATGGAAGTATCAACTTTAGAATTATTGCAACAGGCAGTCAGGTATTAAACCCAATGAGTCCTTATGATTGTTTCAGACATTTTAGTTTAGAATACAAAGAGTTGATGGATTTTTTAACAGAAACAAAAATCAATGGTATTGTGTTTTTAACAGGCGACAGGCATCATAGTGAAGTGATAAAAGCAGAAAGAACAAACGCATACGTATTGTATGATATTACCTCATCTCCATTAACGAGTGGCTCACACAAATTTGGCGGACCAGAGAAGAATAATCCATACAGAGTTGCCGGAATTGACAACATTCAAAACTATAGCAAAATTAGTTTTTCGGGTACAAGAAAAGACAGAAAAATGAAGGTTGAGTTTATAGATACCAAAGGAAATATTTTAACGGATTGGAGCGTTGATGCAAAGCAATTGAGATAAACAATCAGATGGCAATAAATACAATTTATTTATACTGAAGAATTGTTGATTAGCATTTTGTAACGCTGAAGTGTGCGACGCAACAAATGTTTAGTAAAGCGATAAAGCCGATAACAAAATCATCAAATAAATTTGTTTTGAACAATTACTTTTGCGCAATAATTAAAACAAAAAATGCACTTTAAATTTTCCTACAATAAAAAACAAATCATTCAGGGATTGCGTTATCACTTTATTTCAAGAAGGGAAATAAAATTAATGATGATTTTAGTGAATGTGTTTGCAATTGGATCTGCAGTATTATTTTACACTAAAAAAATAAGGCCCGAACCATTCTTGTTGGGTTCATTTATTTGGGTTTTTATGATGCTGGCAGTATGGTATATTTTGCCATATAGTATTTATTCGAAAAGCAGCACTTTTAAAGAAACATTTACTATCTTTTTAAATGATGAAAACATTGTTTTACAAAATCATAAAGGAGAAGTAACATGGAAATGGAATCAGTTTAGCAGCTTCTTTGAATCACCAAATTTTTTTCATTTATACTTTACGTCAAAAACATTTTTTTTAATTCCTAAAGATGAAATTGGTGATGAAGCAAGGCATGAATTAAGAGGTTTATTCAAGAAACATATTGGATGATTTTTTTTAAGCAATTTGCTTAAAGTTCTTTCTCCATTAAACAATGTGGAATTGTTACTTCATAAAATTCTTCGCCAACTATTTTGTAACCCAATTTTTCATAAAATCCAACCGCATTACTACGAGCGTGCATGGTCATTAAAGTAAATCCTTTATCTCTAGCAATATTTTCTGCAAACTGCATTAATACTCTGCCAATTCCCTTTCCCTGTAAAATATCAGTAACGGCCATTTGGCGGAGCCTGATAGTTCCGTTTC
The DNA here is from genome assembly GCA_947488765.1 of Chitinophagaceae bacterium. Classification (GTDB taxonomy): domain Bacteria; phylum Bacteroidota; class Bacteroidia; order Chitinophagales; family Chitinophagaceae; genus UBA1930. The sequence goes on from CANLAE010000003.1 coordinate 102,046, forward strand.
CTTCTTTTGTAAGTATGCAACAGCCTTCCAATTCATCATCCTCAAAACAACCAATTAAAATATCATCTTTCTCTTTCTCTAATTCTTCTTGAGAGAATGATAACCCAAGTGGTTTACGTAAAATAGCATTACGGATTTCTACCATTTTTTTGTAAGCGCTGCTGCCGTGATCTATTATTTTTAGTGCCATAATATTATATAAAAATTACAATATAATTATTTTTTTAGAACCAGCAATTAAAATGCAATACTCAAAATTTTGTGTGAAAGTAAAAAATACCAACCCTTACCTTTGCTGCAAATTTTAAAAGCATGGAATACCGCATAGAAAAAGACACGATGGGTGAAGTAAAAGTACCTGCCAATGTATATTGGGGAGCACAAACCCAAAGAAGTATCGACAATTTTAAAATTGCGCAGGACATCAATAAAATGCCCAAGGAAATAATTGCTGCATTTGCATATTTAAAAAAAGCTGCTGCAATTACAAACAATGAATTGGGCGTTTTATCAGATGAAAAGAAAGCAGCTATTGCTAACGCATGTGATGAAATTTTAGCAGAAAAATTAAATGATCAGTTTCCTTTGGTGGTGTGGCAAACCGGAAGCGGCACACAAAGTAATATGAATGTAAACGAAGTTGTAGCTTACAAAGCACACGTAAATGGTGGCGGCAGTTTGCTAGATGAAAAAAAATCAATTCACCCAAATGATGATGTAAATAAAAGCCAAAGCAGCAATGATACTTTTCCCACTGCCATGCACATTGCAGCTTATAAAATGTTGGTTGAAACCACTATTCCGGGCATTACAAAATTGCGTGATACACTTGCTGCTAAAAGCAAAGAGTTTATGCATGTTGTAAAAATTGGTCGTACACATTTTATGGATGCAACTCCATTAACAGTAGGTCAGGAATTTAGTGGATATGTTTCTCAACTAGACCATGGATTAAAAGCAATCAACAATACTTTATCTCATTTAAGTGAATTGGCTTTAGGCGGAACAGCTGTAGGCACTGGAATTAATACACCTAAAAATTATGATGTAACCGTTGCCAAACATATTGCTGCACTTACAGGTTTGCCTTTTGTAACTGCTGAAAATAAATTTGAAGCTTTAGCTGCACATGATGCAATTGTTGAAGCACATGGAGCCTTGAAAACTGTAGCTGTTAGTTTAATGAAAATTGCGAATGATATCAGAATGTTATCTAGCGGACCTAGAAGTGGTATTGGAGAAATTTTTATTCCTGATAACGAACCGGGAAGTTCAATCATGCCGGGAAAAGTAAATCCAACACAATGTGAAGCATTAACGATGATTGCAGCACAAGTAATGGGTAATGATGTAACGATTGGAATTGGGGGTAGTTTAGGACATTTTGAGTTGAACGTTTTTAAACCTGTTATGATTTATAACTTCTTACACAGCGCCAGATTAATAGGTGAAGGTTGTGTAAGCTTTAATGATAAGTGTGCAATTGGATTGCAACCTATTGAAGAGAATATCAAAAAACATGTTGATAATAGTTTGATGTTAGTTACAGCTTTAAATACCAAAATCGGTTATTACAAGGCAGCAGAAATTGCGCAAACAGCACATAAAAATGGTAGTACTTTAAAAGCTACTGCCATTGCCTTGGGTTATTTAACTGCAGAAGAATTTGATGCATGGGTTATTCCAAGTGAAATGGTTGGTGAAATAAAAGCTTAATTTTTATTTTTTGAATAAATAAACAAAGCCGCTTCAAAAGCTGAAACGGCTTTGTTTTAAGTATTACCTAATAATTCAAGAATATTATTTTATTTCTTTTGAAATTGTAATAACTTAGTGAAGAATTATAATCGGATAAATTTAATTATCCAATTTGATTATTGAAGTAAAAAAATGATAGACCCATTTTTTGAAAATTTAGAAACATGAATGTAAGCACCAAATTATTTTTAGGATTTTGTATCGTTGTATTTTCCATAGGATGCATTAAAGAATACAGTTATGAAACAGGAACATTAAACGGCACAGTTTCATCAGGAAGCCTGAAAGACAGTTTGGGTAATTGCCAGAATATTGAAATAAAGGGAAGCTATTATGCAGATACTACGCTTACTGATAGTAACTATGTATTGGTGAAAGTAAATATTACTAGTGCCGGGAAATATGTAATTAATACCGATACTTCAAATGGTTTTTGGTTTAGAGATTCAGGCTTTGTATTACCAGGCTTACAAACTATAAAGCTAAAAGGATTTGGCAAACCAATATTGCCATTAAATACAGACTTTTTAGTTAGCTACAACAATTCTGTTTGTACTTTTCAAATTATCCTTGCTACAATTTTACCACAACCGCCAATTATCAGAGATTACTTTCCAACTGAGGTTGGTAGTAATTGGGCATATAATATTACTGGCTCATCCGATACGCTTCATGTTGATGCTACAGCTAAGGATACTGTAATTGGAGGAAATACTTACAGAGTATTTATTGGTAAACAGAATTTGCTGCCTAATGATACTGCATACTATAGAAAAAATTCCGGAAACTATTATAGGTATGCAGCCCTAGACGCCAATAGTCCTAAGATTGAAATTTTATTTTTAAAAGATAATCAACCTATCTTATCACAATGGGAAAGTCCTATTTCAAATACTACTTATCTTGGAACTGCAACGGAGGTAAAAATGCGTTTTACCATTCTTGCGATGAATACTACAGTTACAGTAAATGGCAATGTTATTGATAGTGTAATAAATGTACAAAATGATTTGCAGTACAAAGTATTTGGAACATACACTACTGCAGCAACATTCAATACTTTTTTTGCAAAAAATATTGGACTGATTAATTTAGATGCACCAGCATCATTTAGTCAGACAATTAGAAGATGGAAAATTTATTAAAGTTTTTTAAAGGTTATTTCAAATGAAACTCTAAAGGAATTTGCAGTTTGATGCTGTAGTTTCTTCCCATATTAAATACACCTTGTCTTCCCGTAAAATTATTGACTGCAGTGTATTTCAGCCTGCTCAAATGATTTTGATAAGCAACATCGGTAATATTATTTAAAGCAAAGTAGGCGCTCATAATTTTTTTGGAGCGATTAAAAATATCAGTACCAATACCAAAATTAATAAGGGTATAACCTACTGTTTTTGACTCTGTATCATAGGCATCAAATATTTTGTTTTGAGGCAATACATTATCCATTTCTAATTTAGCATATGCATTTTTAAGGTGTCTTTTAATTTTTTTGATATCTGCTCTTAATTCACTTTGCCATCTTGGTGCAGGCATAAACGGAAGACGATTGGTTGATTCAATTTGTTGATTAAAATTACCAGCTACAAAAGAAAAATTATTTTCAAAATGAAGCCAGTCTAATGGATGTGGATGTAAATCAAATTTTAATTCAAAGCCGTTTAATTGTGCATTACCTTGTATAAATTTAAATGCAGTTGCCGGACCATTTGTACCTACAACAATAGAATCGCCACCACCCTTTGCCTCTAACTTACCATAATAAATATAGTTATTGATATTGTTGTTGAATGCATTGAATCCAACTGTAAAATGTTCGGTATTGATTTCAATGCCAGCATCAAATTGCAAAGATGTTTCTGAGATAAGATTATTGTCTCCATACTCATATCTATTTGTTCCTTCATGTTCGCCATTTGTTGCCAACTCAGCTACTGAAGGAGCCCTGTAACCCCTTGCTGCATTAATTTTCAGAGTGATGTCATTCGATAAATCATAAGCAATTCCAATACTACCACTTAGGTTAGAGAAATTTTTATTAAAAGCTTTGAACTTATATTCAGCTCCTTGTATTAATTCTTTCCCTGCAATATTTCTTGTATCTGCTCTCAAACCTCCGCTGAGTGTGTATTTGGTAAATGTTTTTTTAGTGTAAATAAATGCTCCTATATCAAATTGATTGTATTCAGGTATCAAAACTTCTTCAGCCCCATTTCTATTTTGTTGCTTCATTCCATTAATTCCTACTGAAGTTTTCCAGCCATTTTTCTCATGAGCATGGTATTGAAAATTATAAGTAATACTCTTTAAATTGAAATTTATGGAAGGAGTTGCATATTGAAGTGCATCACCAAACTCTAATCTATTATTTTGTTGAAATGCAATATTTGCTGTTACTCTTCCCTTACCAATAACAAAATTATTATCCAATGCAATTTTAAAATGCTGTACTTTTTGATACGGTGTATTTAAACTTCTGCTTTCCAGTTCATTATTTGTTACAACTCGTTCCTGAGTAGTTCCACTAAAAATTAAAAACCGACCGGTTGCAAAATCTCTTTCGCCTTCCACTAAACCAACTTGTTGATTAAAATTAGAAATCAATAAATGACTGTATCCCCATAATTTATTGATGCCAAAGTAACCACCAAAATTTTTTTCATTGTACCTACTATTGAAAACCCTACCATCATATTTATTCTGATAATCTTTTGCGCTTTTGTAAGTACCATATATGTTCCAGTTAACCCCATTTTTTAAATGTGCTGCAATGTTTCCATTCACTACATTCAATGCATTGTTATCTAAAAATTGATAGCCAATATTTCCCTTAATTGTTTTTTGTTCAATAGGCGTATTGGTAAGAATATTTACAACTCCTGCCATTGCATCGCTACCATACATTAAGCTTGCAGGGCCCTTGATTACCTCAGCTTTTTGCACACTGTTTTCATCAATTTCGATGCCGTGTTCATCGCCCCATTGCTGTCCTTCTTGCCTTACACCATCATTTATTACTACAATCCTGTTAGATCCCAATCCTCTGATAATTGGCTTTGAAATTGCAGGTCCTGTGCTCACATTATTCAATCCGGGAACACGTTTGCTCAATGCATCAATAATATTGGTAGAGGTTGTTTGTGCTAAATCTATTTTCTTAACAATAGAAATTGGTTGAGCCGATTGTTTCAATTTAGAAGCAGATGCAACACCCGTTACCGTTACAGCATCATGATCTGCAACAGAGGCAACCATAGAAAAATTTTTCTCTGTATTTTTATTGAATATAATCGTTTCAATAATTGTAGCATAACCAACAAAACTCACTTCAACAAGATAAGTGCCTGAAGGAAAATTAGAGGTACCAAATGTTCCATCTGCAGTGCTGATTGCACCAACTTTTATTTCATGCAAAAAAATAGAAGCACCAATTAATGTCGCTCCGTTTTTAGCATCTGTAACTTTCCCATTAAATGTAACTTTCTGAACACTCTTTGAAAACTTTATCTCTTCTTTATTTATTTTATTTTGTGCTTGAGTTTTTGAAAAAGTGAAAATAAAAAGCAGTAGAATTGAGAATAACTTCATGTTTATTTTTTTGATACGTTGTTGCAAATATAGAGGGTTAAAATTAATTACATCATTGTTGCAAAAAAATATGCATTACTTTTAAAAACAAAAAAGCTTATCATCATAGATAAGCCTTAATATAAATTAGATTATCTCAAGTAATTTTACCTTACTTTCAACATCGTTCTTACCTGTTGTACTGCCATATTTTGAAAGCGGGCATAATAAACACCCACTGGCAATGATCCACTATCAAATGTAACGGTGTAACTACCCGAATTTGTATATTCTTTATCAACTAAGTTCACCAAAACTCTTCCCATTGTATCCATTATCTGAACCATTGTATGTCCTCCTGCAGTTGTAAATCTTATAGTTGTCGTATTAGTAAACGGATTGGGATAGTTGGTAATTAAATTGACTCCGCTAGTATTTGGAATACCCTTGTTACATTCTCCTACATTTACCAATGGCAGCAATTGAAAATTCTTCAACATTACTTCTTGCAAATCCGTTTCCTTAACACATAGCCAATTACTCAATAATGTTGCATAAATACTTCTAAAATCATATTGATATGGAAGATTATCATTTGCGGTAGCAGTAGTTGGAATATTTGGTGTATCTCCTAATACTCCGGGTAAAATATTTGTTCCAAACAAAAACATTGGTGCTGCAGAACCATGATCAGTTCCGCCACTTGCATTACTTTTTATTCTTCTTCCAAATTCAGAATAAGTCATTCCAATTACACGATCTTCAACATTTAAATACTTCAAGTCGTCTTGAAAAGCCTTGATTGCATTGCTTACATTTTGCAATAGATTTGCATGGGTTCCAATAGTAGTATCAGTAGTGTTAGTTTGGGAAGAGTGTGTATCAAAACCACCATAAGAAACCATATAAACTCTTGTTTTTAAGCCCCCTTTAATAAGCCTTGCAACAATTTTTAACTGGTCAGCCAAGCTGTTATTAGATGGATAAGTACTTTGCTGTGAAACTTTTGCCGCAGCATCTTTAATAACACTTGCATATTGCTGTGTTTGTTGAGCAATATTTCTTACATAAGTAAGTTCTTTACCTGCTCTAGTATTTGGAGCAGGATCTTGAACACCATTAATTAAATTATAAAAACTGGAAGTACTACTAATGCTCATTCCCATATTTACCGACGGACCTTGTGATGTTAAAGAAGTCACAGAACCAATTTGAATACTCAACGGGTCTGTCATCGTAGCATTTGGATATCCAATAGGGAAATTAGGATATTCATAATTTAAATACCTCCCTGCCCAACCACTTGCAACTGCCTGATTAGAATCGGAAGCACTCATCCAAATATCAGTTGCTCTAAAATGTGAAAAACTTGGTGTAGGATATCCAACACTATTGATAACTTTTAACTTTCCTTCATTGAATAACGTTTGTAAGCCTGTCATAGCAGGATTTAAGCCTACTTTCAGAGTTCCATCAAGCTTCAAAACTTTTGATTCAGGAATTGCAATATTTGTTCTTGCATTATTATATTTACTGTAAAACTCTAATGGAATCACTGTATTAATACCATCATTTCCACCGGTAAGCTGCACCAATACCAACACATGATCTGTTTCTGTTACAGGCAACAAAAGGGAGTCTAATAAAGGGGAAGTTGCACCAAATGCTTTGATGGCAAACCCATTAATTAATGCAGGTAACATAATACCCACAGGAACAGTATTTTTAAGAAAATCTCTACGTTTCATAATACTATTTTTTAATGTTCAGTGTCTTTCAAAAAACACTTTATTGTGTTGAATATTTATGCCAATTGATACTCAGCTAAATTCATTAAATATTTTACCAAATCTCTTAATCTTGTTTTTACTGTTGTTGCATTTGTTGTATCTGTAGGTGTTGATATAAATGTATTCCAGGCATTAGTCCAGTAATAATCACTTGTTTGACCAGCCAATAAAATATCTTTTTTTATTTGAGCTTTCGAAGCAGCAGACAAATCAATCCGGTATAAATATTTCAAAATATCACTCAATAAAATATTTGGATCACCGGGATTCGATAACGTTTTAGCATACTCGGCAGCATCAATAATAATTTTTTTAGAATTGAAAGTATATCCGGTTAAACACATGGTATCTGTGAATTGATTTCGCTTAGGCAGTGTGTCACTATTAATCCATATTTCATAAAACTGTGGCTCCTGATAATAAGCTTTCCAACCACTTACATCAGGTGGGTCACCAATATTTTGTTGCATATTAGCTGCCCATGTAGCCAAATAACTCCAATGTCCGTAATTAGAAATATAATCTGTTGATGGTTGAAATTGTATATTAAATTCTCTGCACATTCCTGCTACAAAATCAAGCGGACTTTTTATTTGGCAACCCATATTTGCAACATCAAAAAAATGTTCGCTTTTGAATAATACATCAAGTACAGGTTTTATTTCATAATTATTATTTTTAAAAATAGTTGCCATTGGTGTAATGATATTGGCTTCCGTGTTTGCATCAATTTCATAATATACAAACCACCTATAAATTCTTCTGCAGATATATTTTGAAACTTCGTTGGTTGCAAAAATCATATTTAACAAATCATCCAATTCTACATCACCTGCATTAGCAGTTGTTCTGCCGGTAATAATGGTATTGTTGTAAAATGATGAGAATTGTTTATTGGTTGTATCATGACGTGACAATGTAAAATAAGAAGAAAATGTTGTACTGTTATTACGCCAACCTGTTAATACTTTGGCAGCCATTTTTACATCGTCTTCGGTATATTTCGAATCAGGTCCCTTACCACAACAAAATAATTCTTGTAATTCTCTGCCATAATTTTCATCGGGTGCTGCAGCTGTATTAGCCTGACCATTTAAATAAACCAACATACCTGGGTCTAAGGTAATTGCCCGGGTTAAGGTTTTAAAATTTCCAAGTGCATTGGTTCGAAGCAAATTGTGATGGAAGTATACATAATTCCCATAGCTGATATCTGCTGTTTCTGTTGCAAAATGATTATGCCAGAAAAGTGTCATTTTTTCTCTGATACTTCTATCTTGATTAATCATTACCCCCATCCACCATTTTTTAAAAGAAGATCTTCTAAGTGCTGCAATTGTACCATCGACGTTTGGATCATTTACCCAAGTTTGTCCAGCGGTTATAAGCGTATCGGGTTGTGTTAATGCACTTGCAGAACTGTATTCTTTTACAGGAGGAGAAGGAAAGGCTGCAGTAGGATTTAGTAACTCATTGATAGTTTGACCAAGTGTTTTACTTTTGAAATAATCAATATCTGCTTTACTTGCACCAAACATTATACGTTTTAATAAATGTATTACTTCATTTTCTGTCCATGAACCTGTGTATGGATTGAGTGTTGTAGTAGTTCTACCAGTAGGGGAATTGGTATCTGCTTCAACAATTATTGACTGCAAATCTTTGGTATTTTCCATAAGCAAAAAATTAAAAACGCTAAGTTATAAAAAATTAATTAAAATCAATCATTTTAATGTTTATAATCATGCAGCGCATTTTTTCGAATGAATGTCCTAATTTTAAAGGAAGAAAATGAATGTAACTGTATGACAGAACAATCAATTATTGCCGGTTGTTTGCATAATGATGCAGCTTCTCAAAAAGAATTGTACAACAAATACAGCCCCAAAATGCTGAGTGTTTGTTACAGGTTTGCACATAATAGAGAAGATGCAGAAGATATGCTGCAAGAAGCTTTTATAAAAGTATTCAGCCAAATACATACTTTCCAAAACAAAGGTGCATTTGAAGGATGGATTAGAAGAATTGTTGTACATACTTGTATTAATTTCTTAAAAAAGAATAAAAAAATTTCAGAGAATGTTGATATAGCCTATGCAACAACTATTTATGTAAAAGAAGAAACAGTACCAAGTATCATGCAAGCTAAGCAGGTAGTTGAATGCATTAAACTACTTCCATTGGGTTATAAAACAGTATTGAATTTATATGCAATAGAAGGATACAGCCATAAAGAAATTGGCAATTTGCTTGATATTGAAGAAAGCACAAGCCGAAGTCAGTATACAAGAGCAAAAGCAATGTTAGAAACAATTTTAATCAAAAAACGAATCATCAATAATCCGAAATCAGAACTGAATTGGATGGGTAGTTTTAAATAAAAATTACCAAATAAGAAAATGGAAAATAACAACTTTGATAATAGCTTAGAGGAATTTTTACAAAAGGAAACATCACAACACCGAATGTATCCTTCAGACCATATTTGGAGGAACATTCATAAAGAATTGCATGGCAAGAAAAAATGGCCCGCACTAACAATCACGGCTGTTTTGATGATTGCTGCATTGTGTATTTCTACAATTTTAAATGACTACCCTTCTGAATTACAATACAAACAATTGCTTACAAATAATAGTCGCAATCTAAATTTAATTCAAAGTACAAACCCCTTTTTTCCCGGCTTAAACAAAAGCAAACAATCAGATACAAATCTTGAACTGAGCAATCAAAATATTGCTTCAAACACAATAAATACAACGATTTATGATGATAGTAAAATTGATGATGCAGAAATAAATGCAAAGGGAAATACAACTTTATCCAATGCTACTTTTACATCAGACCAAATAATAAATACTTATCACGAAAATAATTTTGACAACAATTCAAATACACCTGCTGAAATAGAAAAAATTTCATTGAATATTAATCACCTGAATGAAGAAACATTAATTTCTGACAACAATTTAAATAGAATCACAACAAAAAAAATCAACTATCCAACAATCAAAAATTCAGACATTCATTTAACTGAAGGTCAATTGCAAATTCCAGCTTTAGTAAAAAACAAATCTTCTAAACTTGAGTTAGACATTTATATTACCCCTTCTATTAGCTACAGAAAATTATTAGATGATAAACTAAGAAATAATTTTGAGCCAACTCCTATTGCAAACGGACCAATTGCAGCAGCATACTCACAAAACGTAAATGATGTTGTGAAACATAAAGCAGCAATGGGAACAGAGATAGGTATTGGAATCATGTACCACATTACGAAGAATTTAAAATTTAAAACTGGTTTACAATACAACATACGTAAATACTATATTGATAGTTATAAAAGTGGATCCACAGTTGCAGGCATTGCGATTATTAGAAACAACAGATTAGATACCATCAATCAAATTACCAATCTTAGCACAAACCTTGGTTATGCCGAAACTCAATTAGATACGAAGTTATATCAAGTATCTGTGCCTATTGGGATTCAGTGGGATTTTTTACATTACAAAAAATTTGGACTTAGTATTGGTGGAAGCATAGAACCAACAATTACATTGAATAAAAATGTGTATCTAATTTCTACAGATTACAAGTATTATACAGATGGAACTCCTTTCTTAAGAAAATGGAATGTGAACAGCAGTGCTGAACTAAACCTTACTTACAAAGCAGGAAAATACCAATGGTATGCTGGTCCACAAGTTCGTTACCAACATTTACCTACCTACAACGACCAATATCCTATCAAAGAATTTAGAATGGATTATGGATTCAGAATTGGTTTCACCAAACAATTGTTGAAATAACTGAAGTATTAACAATTAAGCACGAAAGCATAGTTTGTATATTGCAGGTTTAAAAATACTTTTGCAGTATGAACAAACTATTTTTTATTGGTATCGCAACATTACTATTCGCATGCAACCCAAAAGAAAAAAACAAAGAAACTACCAAAAGCATAACAACCGATAGCACCATATTTTATCCTTATACCTACTACATTAAAACGGAAGCAGATAGCTTATTAAAAGCTAAAAAATCATTTTTAGGAACCATTACAGATAGCAGTGGCAATAAAAAATTACAGGTTATTGACTCAGGTAATTTTAAAAATATCGTCAATCAGTTTGTAACGAAAGATATTACAGACGCTTCATTAAAAAAATATTTTCAGGAAACAGTTTTTAGAGACTTAACCACTAATAGTATTGTAATGACTTATTCAACGAAGTCTGATAAAAGCACCATAAAAAATGTAGATGTTTATTTAGATGGTACCAACAATAATCTCAAACGTATTGATATCAAAGTCCTTTATATGAAAGCTGATTCTAGTATCACTGAAAATTATACATGGACAATAGGCAAAGAACTATATCTGGTAAAATATGCCGAAGCAAATGGTAAAGGGAATTTATCTCGTACCTACATACAATGGAATTTGAAAAATTAATATTGAATGACAAGTACAGTATTTCAAAATATTGCTTATACCCTACCGCAAGACCCTGGTATTTACAAGTACTTTGACGTAAATAAAAAAATAATTTATGTTGGCAAAGCCAAAAATTTAAAAAAAAGAATCAGCAGTTACTTCAATAAAAATGTAGACAATCTAAAAACACAAGAGTTAGTCAGCAAAATAAAGCACATCGAATTTACAATTGTAAACAGTGAACATGATGCGCTTTTATTGGAAAATGCTTTAATCAAAAATCATCAACCCAAATACAATATTAATTTAAAAGATGATAAAACATATCCATACATCGTTGTAAAAAAAGAACCTTTTTCCAGAGTTTTTATTACCCGAAGAAAATACAATGACGGGTCAGAATATTTAGGTCCATTTACCAATATATCTACTGGTTATGAGTTAATGGATTTTATCAAACAAAATATACCGCTTAGAACATGTAAACTCAATTTATCTGAACAAAATATTGCAAAGCATAAATTCAAAGTTTGTTTGGAATACCATTTAGGAAATTGCAAAGGACCTTGTGAAGGCTTACAAACATTAGATGAATACAATGAAAGTTTACAGCAAGTTCGCAATATGCTAAGAGGAAATTTAAATTATGTCATCAGCGAGTTCAAAAAAGAAATGACTAATTGTGCTAATAATTTAGAATTTGAAAAGGCTGAATCAATCAGAAAAAAAATTAGCAATTTAGAAAGCTACCAATCAAAATCAGTCATTGTAAGTAAGTACCTTACAAATATCGATGTGTTCTCAATTCTTCGTGAAAACGAAACCGCATATGTTAATTTTCTGATGGTTCAAAACGGTACAATTGTACATACGCACACAGTAGAATTAGTTAGCCAATTAGAAGAATCCGACAAAGAAATTTTGAGTTTTGCAATTGCCAATCTGAGGCTGAAATTTAACAGCTTATCGAAAGAAATTATTGTTCCCTTTCCAATAGAATATGCAGATACAAATATTGTTCTAACAATTCCAAAAGCAGGTGATAAAAAACACTTGTTAGATCTTTCCATTAAAAATGTAAACTATTTCAAAGAAGAACTTCGTAAGAAAAAAATATTGCGATTAGAAGGAAAGAGTGACATGGAAAAAAAGAAAGTTTTATACGAACTGCAAAACAATCTTCAACTGCAAGAATTACCTACACATATTGAATGTTTTGACAACTCAAATTTTCAGGGAAGCTATCCGGTGAGTGCTATGGTTTGTTTTAAAGATGGGATGCCCGATAAAATAAACTACCGAAAATTTAATGTAAAAACAGTTGAAGGAATTAACGACTTTGCTACAATGAAAGAAGTTGTATTTCGTAGATACAAAAGATTAATAGAAGAAGAGAAAGAATTACCACAACTCATTATTATTGATGGTGGTAAAGGGCAATTGAGTTCAGCGATGGAAAGCATTAATGATTTGGATTTAACCGGAAAAGTTACGGTAGTTGGACTTGCAAAGAATGAAGAAGAAATATTTTTTCCGGGAGATCAGCAATCATTAAAATTGAGTTGGGATAGCGACAGTTTAAAACTGATTAGAATGATAAGAGATGAGGTACACCGCTTTGGAATTACTTTTCATAGAAACCAACGCAGCAAAGGAACATTTAAAAATGAACTCGAAACAATTACGGGTATTGGCAAACAAACTATCGATGAGTTATTGAAAAAGTTTAAGTCCGTAAAAAATATCAAAGCAGCAAATTTTGAAGAAATAAGCAAAGTAGTTGGTGTTGCAAAAGCAACCATTTTATTGAATCATTTTAAAAATTTGGCTTCTAAAATTGATGCATAAAATTTGAGAAACTCTGCTCGTTCAAAAAAATATTTTAGCATCAACTTTTCCGAATAGCCCACTGCCAAAGTGTTTTAAGCGTTGGCTTTTTACCATACATTAAAATTCCTGTTCTGTAAATTTTAGCAGCAAGCCACGTTGTTGCAATAAATCCTAGTACTAAAAAAAGCATGCTTAAAAGTAACTGAATAACTGTAACACCTTCTGGTATTCCATGTGCAACCCTTGCCATCATTACTATTGGCGAAGTAAGCGGAAATAAACTACCGAATACTGCAAGAGAACTATTTGGATCATTTACAGCTTTTGTCATTATCACCATTGCAAAAATAATTGGCATGGTAATAGGCAACATCAAGCTTTGTGCGTCTTGTGCATCTTCATTCACCGCACTTCCTACTGCTGCAAATAAAGCTGAGTATAAAAAATAACCGCCAAGAAAATAAAACACAAAACATCCCAAAATTAGCGGCCAATTTATTAACCCAATTCCACTCATGATTCCTGCCATTGCACCACTTTCTTGTGCAACATTTGCGGCTCCTGCAATACCTGGCTGCATAGGCTGTGCCTGCATTTGATGTAACATATCAGGAAAAATAAGAGGCAATAATAATTGTAACCCAATTACTAAAACTATCCAAATTAAAAATTGTACTAAACCAACCAAACCAATCCCTGTAATCTTACCCATCATCAATTGAAATGGCTTTACGCTGCTAATAATTACTTCTGCAATGCGATTGGTTTTTTCTTCCATCACACCACGCATTACCATACTTCCATAAATGAACAATATAATGTAAATCAAAAAGCCTGAGCCAAAACCTACACCATAACTAATGCCAGCCTTTACGTCGCTATCATTTTTTCCTTCGGTGGAAGCAAATTTTATTTCATTGGATCTTTGCAAACTATCCAACTGATTTTTGGAAATACTTAAACCGGTCAACAATTTCTTTTCTTCAATTGCACTTGATATGGTATGCTGAATTTTTTGACGAGTCATAATACCAATACTCTTTTTAGAAACAATTTGCAGGGAGTCCTTAATTGTAGCTAAATCAAAGGTTTTAGGTATTATTACATACGCATCTAACTTTCCAGTATCTACTTTTTGTTTCAATGATGACGCTGTTTCATTTTGTACGAATGAAAAAACAATATCAGCATCGTCATCAGCTAATTTACCATTGAAAAGATTGGGTTGGTCGAGCACTGCAATTTGAAAATTATCTGTAGTTTTTACAGAAAAATAAATGATCATTGCGTAAAAAACAAAAATCAAAACCGGTATGCCGATTGTTGTTAATAAAAATGTTTTCTTTTGAACCCTGCTCAAAAATTCTCTTTGGGCTATAATTAAAATCTTATTCATAAAATATTGTTGTGTAATTAATTGGTATTAAATAAATAGCATTAACTGATTGTTTGAAAAGCCCTTGCAGTAGCACTTGTGTTTTCGACCAAGCCAATAAAAATTTCATTCAATGATGGTAATATTTCATTGAAAGATTCAATGTTCAATTGCTGATTTAAAAAATATTGCAACACATCGTTACTCGAATGTCCGTCATTAATTTTCACCGTAAGCGCATTATCTTTTTGTTGCAATACCTGAAAAACAGCATTATCAATGCTTTCAGGCTTCTGAGAAAATTTAATACTAAATTTATTTTCTTTGAATTGTTGTTTCACTTCTTGCACTGTTCCATCTAAAATTTTTCTGCCTAAGTTGATTAAAACAATATGGTCACAAATTTCTTCTACCTGTTCCATGCGGTGCGTACTGAAAATAATGGTGCTTCCTCGCTTTGCCAATCCATAAATTTCATCTTTAATTAAGTTGGCATTCAATGGATCTAAACCACTAAAAGGTTCGTCTAAAATAATCAGTTTAGGTTCGTGTAAAACGGTGGTAACAAACTGTAATTTTTGGCTCATGCCTTTACTAAGGTCTTCCACTTTTTTATTCCACCAACTTTCCATTTCCAAACGTTTGAACCAGTATTTTATTTTTTCCATTGCCTCTGCCCTGCTCAAACCCTTTAGCTGAGCGAGATACAGGGCTTGGTCTCCAATTTTCATTTTTTTATACAAACCTCTTTCTTCGGGCATATAACCAATCTGGATTGCATCATTCAAGCCATTAAAAGGTTTACCATCAAAAGTGATCGAGCCACTATCCGGATAAAAAATTCCGGTGATCATTCTGATTAAAGTGGTTTTACCTGCACCATTCGGGCCGAGTAATCCAAATATGCTGCCTTGTTCGATATTAAAACTAATATCATCTACAGCCTTTTGTGTAGCAAAGTATTTTTGAAGATTTTGTAACTGCAGAATAGATGGCATAGACATTTTGATTTTTGATGTATCATCAATAGGACTGATGAAATATTTGATTGTAAATTTAACTATGAACTAAATTACAGAAAATAAAAGTTTGAACCTAATTAATATATTTGAGAAAAATTAAGAATTAATTATGAGAAAATCAATCTTTAAATTACTCATCTTATTGAGTACAACTACATTTACCTATGCACAGATTGGCATTGGGACAAGTAGTCCAGATGCTTCTGCTAAATTAGAAATTTCCTCATCCACTAAAGGGTTTTTACCTCCACGCATGACGACTGCTCAACGCAATGCAATTACTAGCCCTCCAGCTGAAGGTTTAATGATTTGGAATACAACAAATAATCAATTAGAAATTTACAATGGTTCCTTATGGGTAAATCAGAATGGCAGTACAGATCAAACATTATCAATTGGTCAGAAATACCAGGGGGGGATAATTGCCTATATTTTACAGTCTGGAGACCCAGGTTACAATTTAATTATACAACATGGGCTAATTGCTGCAACATCGGATCAAAGTACAGGGATTCCATGGTATAACGGATCTTATACTGTTACTAATGCAACAGGAACTGCAATAGGAACAGGGCTAGCAAATACGAATACTATAATTGCATCACAAGGCGGAACCCCTACAAATTACGCAGCAGGAGTAGCTAGATCTTACAAAGGAGGAGGATATTCTGATTGGTATTTACCCAGTAAAGATGAGTTAAATAAACTTTATATAAATAGAGTTGCTGTTGGTCTTGTGTATGGCAATTCTGGATATTATTGGAGTTCTTCAGAAGTCGATGCCAACGGGGCATGGTATCAGTATTACATTGGTGGAAGTCAGAATTCCTTTTACAATAAGTACTCCAATTCCTCAGTTCGTGCCATTAGGGCTTTTTAACTATTTACTTGTTCCATCAGCAAATAAACAAAGGGTTTCCTTTATTTGCTTTAGATTCTTTCACTGGCGCAATTGTTCCGCATTTTCGGTTCACTTGCGCCAATTTATTTTTTGGATTTGTGTCCAAATTCAAGATTGATTACTATTATTTGATAAAGTACTAAAATAAAAAGGGACAGGAATTACAGCAAAGTAGCCCTCAGCCTTGGGAGGACTACTAGTTCTTGTGCTTGAGTTTGTGAGTGTAATCATAACTATGATTGCCTCTTATCATTGTTGTGAGCATATCATTGTATTTACCTTGCTTCTGTTATTTTTTATTAAACCAATTAAAAAAAAAGCATGGAAACAACACAAAAAAAAAGCACCGAAAAGTTTAAGATCACTGGAAATTTAGATGCCATTTCAAAAAAATTGAAGGCGAAGTATCCTCAATTGACTGATGCAGACTTAAAGTTTGAAGCAGGAAAAGAAAACGAAATGATCAGTAGATTGGAAAAAAGATTAAACAAAAATCATGAAGAAGTAATTGAAATCTTAAACAAGATTCAATTAGAAAAAGTTTAATTTTTTCTGATCAAATATATTCATTTTTTTATCAAAAAAATCATGAATATATCTGAAAGGATAGTTGTTAAAACAACTGTCCTTTTTATTTTTATTGCTTTATTTAAAATGCTTTGACAATTTCTATAATAATACATGTCACTACTCAATTTGACTAATGTTATAGATATTGACTGCAAATATTAACAACCTTTATAATAAAATTAATTCATATCTTACTGGCGCAAGTGTTCCGCATTAGCGGTTCACTTGTGTCAATAAATCTTGTCGGACTTTGTCCGAAGTTAGTATTACAAGAAATTAATTGTTCAATTTTATTTTTAAAAATATAGTTCAATTTTTGTACTTCAAATTCCCGTTGCAAACGGGCATATTTAAAACAGCATCAAGTCATCCTATCGGAAGACTTGCGCTAGGTGTGCCGAGTAATCCAAATATGCTGCCTTGTTCGATATTAAAACTAATATCATCTACAGCCTTTTGTGTAGCAAAGTATTTTTGAAGATTTTGTAACTGCAGAATAGATGGCATAGACATTTTGATTTTTGATGTATCATCAATAGGACTGATGAAAATATTTTATTGTAAATTTAATTACATTTTAAAAATAATAATGAAAATATATTTGAATGAAGGAATTATTTAAGTGGTAAGAAATAAGGAAGTATGATCGGAAGTTATAAAGACGAGAAGTCCCAGGTTGGGAAGACGAAAGAATTACAGTTGACAATAAGTGTAATAATAATTATGAAAAATAGATTAATTTTTTAGAATCTATATTTTTCATTGTGATAGTCTTGTTTTCAAATAGACAATCACTTTATTTAGAATTCATAATTTCTATACATTAAAAAGGCAAAATATCATTACACTCTTTCGTGTTGACACTAATTAGGCGACATTTAAAAATTTATTTCAAAAAAGTATTTACTCAATATTATTTCATTAATCCCAATGTAGGTAGAAACAAAAAACAATGGTTGGAAGCTATTTTTACACAAATTTTTTATAAAAAAATTTTTTTATCACATACTATATTATTTTTGTAAAAACCTCTTATTATGAAAATTACTATACGATTTAGTATTTTGTTCTTATCTATTATTACCAACATTGCTATATATGCACAGGTAGGTATAGGAACAATTACCCCTAATGCTTCAGCACAACTAGATGTAAACAGCACTAACAAAGGATTTTTACCACCTCGGGTGGCATTAACAGCTACAAATGCAGCAAGCCCAATCACTTCTCCCGTAGCAGGATTATTGGTATACAATACCGCCACTGCAGGAACCTCGCCAAATAATGTTACCCCCGGATTTTATTATTATAGTGGTACAGCATGGGTGCGTTTGACTACACCTACTGATAATGCGACAAATGTAACAGGTACAGTTGCTGTGGCAAATGGCGGTACGGGTGTAACCACTTCGACAGGCACAGGAAGTGTGGTTTTGTATACCTCACCCACTTTAACAACTCCCACCATTGCCAGTGGCAGCAGTCAATGGGCCAATTCGTTAACGATTACGCCAACAACACATGGAACTAGTCAGAGAGCTTCCATTTGGATTGATGGTTGGTCTTTATTACAAGATCTCCAAGGCAACGGAACAAAGAATTTTTCAATAGGGCAGACTGTACCCGGTTCGCCAACAACCTACCCTTCTAGACTGGTAATTAATACTGTTGGAAATATAGGTATAGGAAATGAAACACCTAATGCCCGATTAGACATCCGCACCAGTCCTACCAGCACTACTGATCCCGGTGCCGGTTATCTGGGAATCGGAACAGGATCCACCACCGCTGCAAATACGGCCGGTGCAGGTGCGATTCGCTATAGTACAAATAGCGGAGGTACATTGGAATATAGCAATGGTACAAGCTGGAATACACTACAAAGCAGTGTATCAAAAGCAACGGTTATTGCATCAAAGGGTACAGCACAAACAATACCTCACAATACTCAAACCGATATCACTAACTGGAATGAGCTTAATGATAATGCCAATGTATTCGATCCAACAACAGGCGTCTTCACTGCACCACGCAGCGGAAATTATGTGTTTAATTTCAGCTACGCTTTTGCTAATTCCACTTATACAAGTGCTAACAATTCTAATATTGAAGCCTGGATGAATTGTTCCACTTCCAGTAAATTAAGGAAACAATTACTTGCAGCCCCTATTAATATTGACACAAGGTGTGGAGCAATGATATCATTTGTGGTAAATCTTTCGGCAGGTGAGACATTGAGACCGACTATTTGGCATAGCACCGGTGAAAACAGATCATTAGAAACCATTGGTGGTGTTGAAAAATTCAATAACCTATCTATTGTAGAACTGTAAAGTAGCTCAAAAGAAATACTCACTGGCGCAAGTGTTCCGCATTAGCGGTTCACTTGTGTCAATAAATCTTGTCGGACTTTGTCCGAAGTTAGTATTACAAGAAATTAATTGTTCAATTTTATTTTTAAAAATATAGTTCAATTTTTGTACTTCAAATTCCCGTTGCAAACGGGCATATTTAAAACAGCATCAAGTCATCCTATCGGAAGACTTGCGCTAGGTGTGTGAAAATTTATCTGTGGTATCCTGGGTTATCTGTGAGAGAAAAAACAGACAAATAATATTTCAAAAGTTCAATAAAGTACCATAGTTCAAAGGCACGGGGATTGCAGCAAAGTAGCCCGCAGCTTTGCGAGGACTACTTGCGTAAAGCCCCAAATGCAGACGAGTAAAGCGTTGCAGCCGATTGCCCGAAAAAATAAATATTAATTCGCTGTTTATAAAAGTATATAATGCCGATTGATTAGTTTACTACTTTACTTTTTACAGCTACTTCGGTAAGCATCATTTCACGAACGGTGTTGGCAACTGCTTGTGCATCGTAAGCACATTCTCTGTGCAATTCTTTTGGTGTTCCATGTTCTACCAATCTGTCGGGAATACCCAACATTTTAACCTGCGCTGCATAATTGTGTTGTGCCATAAATTCTAAAACAGCACTGCCGAATCCGCCAATAACTGTTCCGTCTTCGATGGTAATTACTTTATTAAATTTACCAAACACTTCGTGCAACATAGCTTCATCAATTGGTTTTACAAAACGCATGTCGTAATGTGCCGGATTGATGCCTTCTGTTCTCAGTTCACGAATTGCTGCTTGTACAAAATTGCCAGGATGACCGAAAGATAAAACAGCAATACTTTCTCCATCTTTAATCTTTCTGCCTTTACCAATTTCAATTGCTTCGAAAGGAGTTCTCCATTCGGGCATAACACCTTCGCCACGTGGATAGCGAATTACAAAAGGAAGTGTGGTTGTTTCTAATTGTGAAGTGTACATTAAATTTCTTAATTCCTGCTCGTTCATTGGAGCAGTAATAATCATATTGGGAATACAACGGAAATACGGAATATCATAACATCCATGGTGCGTAGGGCCATCATCACCTACCAATCCTGCCCTGTCTAAACATAACGTAACTGGTAATTTTTGTATGGCAATATCATGCACCACCTGATCGTAAGCACGTTGCATGAAGGAAGAATAAATATTGCAAAATACTTTCATTCCCTGCGTTGCCAAACCTGCACTTAATGTGGCTGCATGTTGCTCGCAAATGCCAACATCAAAAGCACGATGCGGCATTTTTTCCATCATGTATTTTAAGGAAGAACCACTTGGCATTGCCGGAGTGATGGCCATTATTTTATCATTCATTTCTGCCAGCTCAATCATGGTATGTCCAAAAACATCCTGGTATTTTGGAGGCTGTGGTGCAAGAATTGGTTTCTTAAATATTTCGCCTGTTACTTTATCAAATAAACCCGGTGCATGCCATTTGGTTTGATCTTTTTCTGCCAATGCATAACCCTTTCCTTTTACAGTAATTACATGCAACAATTTAGGACCAGAAATATCTCTTAAATCTTTTAAAGTGTCAACCAACTTAGTAATATTGTGTCCATCAATCGGACCAAAATATCTGAAATTCAATGCTTCAAATAAATTGCTGCTTTTACTCACCATTCCTTTTACACTTGCTTCTAACTTAGAAGCCATCTCTCTCGTGAAGCTCTTACCAATTGGGAGTTTACCCATTAATTTCCAAACATCATCACGTACTTTATTGTAAGTATGAGAAGTGGTAATGTCGGTTAAATATTCTTTCAAAGCACCCACATTTGGGTCAATGCTCATGCAGTTGTCATTCAATATTACCAGCATATCAGCTTCAGCAACGCCGGCATGATTCATGGCTTCAAAAGCCATACCTGCTGTCATACTTCCATCGCCAATAATGGCAACACTTTTTCTGTTTTCGCCTTTGTATTTTGACGCAATTGCCATTCCTAATGCAGCAGATATTGATGTAGAGGAATGTCCTACTCCAAAAGTATCATATTCACTTTCGCTGCGTTTTGGAAATCCGCTTAAGCCATTGTATTTTCTGTTGGTATGAAAATTGTCTCTGCGACCAGTTAAAATTTTATGACCATAAGCCTGATGACCTACATCCCAAACCAACTGATCGTAAGGAGTATTGTATGCGTAATGCAATGCCACACTCAATTCTACAACGCCCAAGCTTGCAGCAAAATGTCCGCCGTGCACACTTACAATATCAATAATATATTGACGCAATTCATTGCAAACCTGGTGTAATTCTTCTCTGCTAATTTTTTTTAAATCATCAGGGCTATTGATGCCTGCAAGTAATTTTCCGGGAGTTATCTCCATATTGCTAATTTGATTTGTAAAAATAGTGATTTGTCAATTGCCAATTGACAGTTGGGTGATATTAAAAATACGATAAATAAAGCTGAAAACTTGTTTTTAATTTAGTTTTTGCCGTACACATACAATATTCACCATTGAAACAATAAATCAGAATTTTTGTTTGAATGTAAAATTATCTTTACCGAATATGAAAAAAAACAGAGATTACTGGATATGTCAATTAGGGGGATGGGTTTTTTACAGCCTTGCAATTATGTTTTTTTCATTTGTCTTTGACAGAGGAATAACACCGCTTTTTTTTAAACGATTATTATTATCAGTGGGATTCGGAATTTTATTTACCCACATTTTACGTTTACATATCAGAAGATTTAAGTTGTTGCCACCAATTATAAAAAAACAATGGCTTGTTTTATTGATCGGAGTTCTTATGGCTTGTATTTGCTATAGCCTTACCAACAGTTGGATGGTAGAATATTTAGGCTGGTATAACCCACAAAGAAAAGCTTCTATTCAACAACGATTTTTGTATAATTTATTCAATGATTCTCCCATTATTTTATTGTGGATTTCTATTTACTATGTGTGGCATTATGTTGTTGCGGGAAGAAGAGCTCAGGTAGATCAAATACGTATGGAAACTTTGATTAAAGAATTAGAATTAAAAACAATTAAATCTCATATTAACCCACATTTTATTTTTAATGCACTCAATAGCATCAGGGCATTGGTAGATGAAAATCCAACAAGAGCGAGAACAGCGATTACTGAATTGAGCAATATTTTAAGGAGCAGTATGATGGCAGAAAAAATGGAAACAACATCATTGGAAGCAGAATTAAATATTGTGAAAGATTATATGGCACTTGAAAAAATTCGTTTTGAAGAAAGGCTGCAATTAGCGTATGAAATTGATGAGGAAACTTTGGATTTGAATGTGCCACCTATGATGCTTCAAACCCTTGCGGAGAATGCAATTAAGCATGGAATCAGTAAACAAACAAAAGGCGGCATTGTAAAAATTATTTCTAAAATTGAAAATGACCATCATGTATTGATTGTGCAAAATTCCGGAACCTTAAATGGAACGGTTAATAGTGTTGGTTTTGGCGTAGTGAGTACACAAAACAGATTGCAACATCTTTATGGAAATGAAGCAACTTTTTCATTGCATGAATTGGATAATAATAAAGTAGAAGCGAAAGTAATCATGCCTATTAAAAATTAAATCAGAATCATATGCCCATCAGAACTATTATTATAGACGACGAAAGATTAGCAAGGAATGAACTGAAAAAATTATTACAGCAACATAGTGATATTGAAGTGATTGAGGAAGCTGCAAATGTGGATGAAGGCATAGAAAAAATTGAAGCGTTAGCACCTGAATTAATTTTTTTGGATATTCAAATGCCAGGCAAAACTGGATTTGATTTATTGGCAGAAATTGACAAAGCACCACGAGTGATTTTTACAACTGCTTATGATGAATATGCCATTAAAGCCTTTGAAGTAAATGCATTGGATTATTTATTAAAACCCATTGAACCAAAACGCTTGAGCGATGCAATTCAAAAGCTGCATTACGAAATTCAGAAGGAACAAGCCAGTGCACAAAACGGACGAAGTTTATTAACCGAAGATGATCAGGTTTTTGTAAAAGACGGAGAAAAATGTTGGTTTGTAAAACTACATGAAATCCGCTTGTTTGAAAGCGTTGGCAATTATGCAAAAGTATTTTTTGGAACCAATAAACCTTTGATTTTAAAATCATTAAATGCTTTGGAAGAACGATTAGACGAACGCAATTTTTTCAGAGCCAATCGCAAGCACATTATTAACTTACGTTGGATAGAAAAAATAGAACCATACTTTAATGGGGGATTATTGATTGAATTAAAAGGTGGTGAAAAAATTGAAGTAAGCAGAAGGCAAACTGTGAAGTTTAAAGAGATGATGAGTTTATAGTTTTCTCTTGTCCTTATTTACTTGAGAAACACTCAGTTAATCTAAAAATCAATTCTTAAAACTTATCATTGATGTAAGTGGATGACGTAAATTTTTATACATCATCATATCAACTTTTACACTTCCTACTACAATTGGACTTTCTATACGAAGTGGAATATGGTTGGCGTCATCGCTCACCCAAACAGTCATTTTTTCTCCTCCTTCAAACAAAGTGCCTTTCACCAATAATGGTTTAAACTTGATGGTATTAAATTTACCATACCTTGTTTTCACCGTTTCTCGTCCCATGTATTTAATATACAAATTATAAACTTCATTATCCAAAAACATGGTAAACGGAATTTTATCTCCAACATTATATTTATCAAAATCAATATTTCGGGCATAATAAATACTGCTCAAAACATCTTGTACACAAGGCGGCACTTTGAAAACTCCTTTAGTAGTAATTGCAGTATTTGTCTGCGCATTAAAGTTGATATTTTCATAAATTTTATAGCCGCCTTCATCTACATTTCGTACAAATTTTATTGGTCGTAATGTTGAGGTATCTATGAAACTTTCGTACCGATCTCTCACTTTAAATATCCAATCGTAACTTGAATTACTTGTTCCTGTACCGGTAATGTGATACACCTCTTTGTTATTCAATCGTTCCTCTGCGACAGAAAAAGTAGCACTCCCTGCATTTACATAAATGCCCAATGCATTATAAAACACTGTAAACGTGATACTCTCTCCATCTTGAAAAGAATTGTTACGTAACCCACAAAAGTCATCTCCACCGGACAAATGAGTTGTCCAAAAGAAAGCTAGTAAAACGGTGATTAATTTTATCATTTGCTTTTAAATAATCTTACGCCTAAAATAAATAAACTGCCTGCTATTGCCGGTAATACCCGATTGATTAACCAAATAAAAACAGCTGTAAAAACGATTCCCAATGCATTGGTGCTGAGCAATCCAAATAATTGTTTACTTGCTTCGCCTCTCAATCCCAACTCTGCTACCGGTATTGTTGGCACAACAGCCAAAACCAAAAATAAAATACAAACCATCCAAACCAAATTCAACATATCTGCCTCTACATGAAATAATTGTAGCAATAATAAATATTGTATCACAAACACAATGTATCTTATGAAAGAAAGTATCAAAATTTTTATTAATTCTTTCCAGTGAAAGTCTTCAATCTTCTGAATATAAAAACTGTATTTGGCAACGAAGGGAATTTTTTCTAACAACTTCGTAATCCATGATAAATTAAAATAAAAAACCACGATTATCATGGTACCCAAACTTAAGGCATACATAAAGCCATTCAACCAGAATTTACTTAAACCTTGTAACATATTTAAGTCGCTTAAAACAGTGTACTTCACAAAAAATAAACCGGTTAACCCAAGCACCATTGTTACAATAATCTGGCTCAAACTACCAATGATAGATAATGAAATTGCCCTAATTCTATTGCCATCTTCTAAATACACTACCCTTCCAACATATTCACCCATTCCGTTTAATGTATTGAGTGCAATTGCCTGCCCAGTAAATATTGCACGATATGCACGGAAAAAAGATATTTTTTGAACGTGAGCCACAAGTAGTTGCCATTTTCTTGCTTCCAAACCCCAGTTAACAAACATCAAAATAAAAACTACATACAATCTCCATGAACTTGCAGTATAAAGGGACTCTATGATTGAATGCCAGGCTTTTGGCAAATCCGGTTGACGTAATATTTGCTTGTAAATACTATACGTAAGCCATATAAATAATACAGGACCAACTATATAATTGAAAAATATTTTTTTATACCGCTTCAGATTATTTTTTTTTCTTTACAAAGAAAAGATTTAGGCTGCACATAGAAAATTATTTCAGCAACTTAACAACATTAAATACTAACTATGGAAAATTATTTTATTTAACCCTAATCATTTAAACTTGATCGCTATCAATTTAGATTTTACTATTTTCACTCAATAATGCAAAAACCAAAAATCATTTTAGGTATAGATCCCGGAACACAAATCATGGGATATGCTTTACTAAAAGTAGAGGGCAGTAAAACCCAGGTATTGTTGATGGATGTTTTGAAATTGACACAACACAAAGACATATACGAACGATTAGAAAAAATTCATAGCAAGGTATCTGAAATTATTAAATTGTATAAACCACAAACCTTTGCAATCGAAGCGCCATTTTTTGGTAAAAATGTGCAAAGTATGTTAAAGTTAGGCAGGGCACAAGGTGTAGCGATTGCAGCTGCCATGCACGCCGGAATTTTAGTAACAGAATACTCCCCAAAAAAAGTGAAGCAATCTATTACAGGAAATGGCAATGCAGATAAAGACCAGGTATGGAAAATGTTGCAACGCATATTAAACATTGAAGAAAAGCCGCAATACTTTGATGCCACCGATGCATTGGCAGTAGCACTTTGTCATCATTACCAAAGCAGCAGCCCCACATTTGTAGAAGGTAAAAAAGCAAAAGGCTGGGAAGATTTTATTGCAAAAAACCCGGGAAGGGTTAGTAAAAAGTGAAATCGTCTTTGCGAGGTACGAAGCAATCTTTTTTTCATGCAGAAGAGTAAATTTTTTTATTCTCACAGACAACATGGATATCACGGATATTTTTTACTTCGCAAAAAAAGGTACAAACGCTACCGCCGTGGTACGTGTCCACACGCAACAAATATGACACACCAACCAATGTCTTGCCCAATAAAGTTATACTGCTGAAGGGTGCGACGCCAATGCAGTTGATTAGCGAACTTTAGTTGGTTACTAAATCAACCCTTTACTTTAATCTACTCAAAATATTATCTTGTACTTGCTTCAGCTGTTCGGGGGTTAGTTGCAGTTTTTGTTTGGTGAAATCCATATCCTGAAGGTGATTGATTGGTATTAAATGTACATGTGCATGTGGCACTTCTAAACCAACGGTAACAATGTTTACACGATTGCAGGGATATGCTTTTTCAATAGCATGTGCAATAGGTTTTGCAAAAGTTAACAGCGACGATAAATATTCATTGGGGACATCAAATATTTTATCTACTTCAATTTTTGGAACGACCAAAGTATGACCAAGTTGCAAAGGAAAAATATCGAGAAAAGCAAAGAAATGTTCGTTCTCTGCAATTTTATAAGAAGGTATTTCTCCTGCAATAATTTTTGAAAAAATTGTCATTGATCAAAATTGAGTAGTAATAAAAAAAGCTACCGTATATCATTTGATGTTACGGTAGCTATTGTACAATGTT
Source organism: Chitinophagaceae bacterium (assembly GCA_947488765.1). Classification (GTDB taxonomy): domain Bacteria; phylum Bacteroidota; class Bacteroidia; order Chitinophagales; family Chitinophagaceae; genus UBA1930. Next base: position 129,282 of record CANLAE010000003.1, read on the forward strand.
TTGTAAAAATGTTATGCTATACAGTGATACCTTCTACCTTAAATTTTAAGATTCCGTTTGGTGCTTGTACTTCGGCAATTTCACCTTTAAGTTTTCCCATCAATCCTTTCCCGATAGGTGATGATGCAGAAATTTTTCCTGCTTTTAAATCGGCTTCCTGTTCGCCTACAATTTGGTAGGTAACTGTTTTTTTAGTTGCCATATTGGTAATCGTTACACGAGTCAAAATTGAAACTCGGCTTGTATCAATGGTTGTAGTATCTACAATTTTTGAAGTAGCAATTATGCCTTCTAATTGTTTGATTTTTGCTTCCAACATACCCTGTGCTTCTTTAGCACTATCATACTCCGCATTTTCTTTAAGATCCCCTTTTTCCCTTGCTTCTGCAATTGCTTTAGAAGCAGCCGGACGATCTACAGATTTCATGTGATGCAAATCTGCTTTCATCTTTTCAAAGGTTTCTTTTGTTACATATTCACTCATACACTTTTTGTTTAGAATAGATAAAAAAACACAACGCCACATAATTAGTGTAGCGTTGAATGTACAAATATAGAAATTTAAGGATAATATTAGCTATTAAAATAGAATAATTATTGTATTAGATTAAAAAAATACAGACTGATTTATGCAGATAATGTTTGTTATTATGAATTTGATTTAATAGCATCATCTCTTTTTACCTTATCCCAATATTTTTTGGCAACAACCAACATTCCAAAACTTTCGCCATCTTGTTTGTACAAATGTTTGTGGTGCATTTTATGTGCCCATCGAATTGCTTTGATGTAGCGATTATTACTTCTTGTAAACCATTTAATTCTTTGGTGAATGATTACTTCATGTACAATGAAATAGGCAAAACCATACATGGCAATGCCAAAACCAATTCCGGCAGCTAAGTAATTATTGTGTTGCAATCCAAGCATAATACACAACCAACTTGGTATTGCGAAAATTAAAAAGAATGCATCGTTTTTTTCAAAAATATTATTGTGAGGCTGATGATGATCTTCATGTAAATTCCATAAAAAACCATTCATTACGTATTTGTGCTTAAGCCAAGTCATACCTTCCATCAAACAAAAAGTAAACAATGCAGCTATAATTAAAGTTGTCATAAAAAAAATCTTAATGCTATAAAAAACAGTAGCTGAATGATAAACAAATGTATTGCAAATTGGTTGGCTTTTTTAAATGGCATTATTTTATACAATCCCAATAAAAGTGCACTAATGAAAAACCAACACCAGTAATTGTAGTTGGGGACATCATTATTTTGCCAATTCCAAAACCCAAGTTTCATGGCAACCGGTTCCATTATAAAATCAAAAAAAGTAGCCAATAATGCACCATCGAAGACGAAGGAGATTGTATGTAAAATTGGCTTCATTTTCAATCCGGCATTACTATATCTGTTTTCAATTCCATGTTGAAACTGATGCATGATTGCGCCACTGCACAAAACCGTAACCAACCATTGTATGCCAATAAGCAAGGGTACTCCTTTAATACCATAACCCATTACCGAGCCATAGGTATAATGTCCAAAAAGTAATCCTGTATTGACTCCTATCATTTCACTAAACATTCCTGTTGCAAATGCAATGATTGCGAAAGCAATAAAATAGTTGTTTTTTTGTGATTGGTTATACAACAACAAAACAGCCATTACCAATAAGTTCAGCGGTGTATTTTGTATAAACCAATTTTTATAAGGGCTATGTAAAATGCCAACTGCACCACTAATATGAAATAGTAGTGCAATAAAAATGGACACATAAAGTTTAGAAAATTTTATATTAATGTTCATTTCATTTTTTTAAAATCATCAATTACGATCTCACTCATTATTTTAGCGCTGTGCATACATAACGGAATGCCACCACCGGGATGAACACTTCCGCCCACAAAATACAACCCTTTTAGTTTTTTACTAAAATTAGGATGTCTAAAAAAGGCTGCCAATTTACTATTCGAAGATGTTCCGTATAACGACCCCATGTAAGATGAAGTTTTGCTTTCAATTAAAACAGGGTCTAACACTTCTTCTACTTCAATAAATTGCTCAACATCAGTTTTTAAAATTTTATTCAATTTTTGAACAATTGCTGCCCGATATTCAGCTCTGTATTTTCCCCAATCCTGACCAACATTTGCAGGAGCATTTACCATTACAAACCAGTTTTCTTTGCCTTCAGGTGCTTGTTTACCCAACTCACATTTTGATGTAATGTTGATATATACAGTTGGATCTAAGTAGATTTTTTTTGTGTTGAATAAAGCATCAAATTCGGCTTTGTAATTTTCAGTAAAGAAAATATTGTGCAATTCTAATTCGGTAAAATTTTTATTAATTCCCCAATAAAAAATTAATGCACTACTGCTTCGCTCCTGTTTTAAAATTTTGGTGGCTATCAATGGCTGATTTAATAAGTGTTTGTAAGTAAAGTAAACATCCATGTTACTTACAACAATATTTGCATACTCATTTTGATTGTTTACCAAAACTCCTAACACTTTTTTTTCATCCTTTAGAATACTTTGTACTGGTGAATTAAAAGAAAATTGCACACCTTTTTTCAAAGCCAATTGATACAAAGCATTGGTAATACGAATCATTCCGCCTTCGGGATAAAATACGCCTTCATTGTGTTCTAAATGCGGAATAAGTGTAAGCATACCGGGTGCCTGATAAGGATTGCTTCCATTGTAAGTAGCGTAACGATTGAATAACTGAACAGTCTTCTCGTTTTTAAACTGCTTTTTGTTCAATCCATTCATGGTATTGAACAAGTATTTTAGTTTGGTGTTTTTTAGTGCTTTTAAAATTGGGGCATTCAGCAATGTTTTGCTTTTATGCAAAGAAAAATTTAAAAAAACAGAACCGATATTGGTGTATAGATTTTTTGATTGTTCAAGATAATTAACAACAGCACCTTCAGACTCTTGTAACTTTTCTTTTAGTTCGTTGGTGAATTTTTTTGTGTCGGTAAATGCATTTATAATTGTTCCATCTTCATAAAAATATTTACAAGAAATAGGAACAGCAGTGTATATAAAATAATCTTCGATAGGCTCATTTGCCAAGGCAAACAATGCTTCTAAATGATGAGGTTGTGTAAATAAACTAGGACCTGCATCAAAATTAAAATCGCCTATTTTAAAGTGGCTGAGTTTTCCACCAGGGTAACTGTTTTTTTCAAACACTTTCACTTCAAACCCTTGTACAGCAAGTCTTATAGCCGATGCCAAACCTGCTACCCCCGCCCCTATGATAATTGCTTTTGAAGATTGCATCAATTATAATTGTTTTGATTTCCACCATTCGCAAACTCTTGGAAAAGCGATTAAAAACCAAGGGGTGTAATGAGATGGATTGAATTGAATTTTTTCATTAATTTCTTCTATTGTTCCAAAATAATAATCATCTACTTCCTCTTTATTAAATAAAATTTCACCATCATAATAACCAACAAATACATGATCAAATTCATGTTCGGTTAAGTTATTATCCAATTCAGCTTTATAAATAAAACTAAAGGTTTTGTATAACGGAGCTTCAATACCCATTTCTTCTTTCAATCTTCTTTTAGCTGCATCCAAGTCTGATTCATGTTCTCTTTGATGACTGCAACAAGTATTTGCCCACATTCCTGCACAATGATACTTAGTAGCTGCTCTCTTTTGTAATAACATCTCACCTTTGCTGTTAAAAACAAATACACTGAAAGCCCTATGTAATAAGGCTTTTTCATGTGCCTCCATTTTTTCCATTAATCCAATTTGGTTATCATTAACATCAACCAATATAACTTTTTCCATAAATAAATCCGTAGCTGATTTACAATAAACAATATTTCAGATGCAGTTTGAATGCAATTTTAGAATTCATCTTTGATGTCTTTTCTAATCAAAAAGAAATTCAACACGTAACAAAAAAATTATAAAATATTTAGTTGAGAACGAAGTCCCGCTTTTGCAACAATAAACATCTTACCATAATCAGGAATTCTAATGCGTTCCTGCATGATTCTTTGTGCTTCAAGTTGCTTAATTTTTTTGAATAGAGACAGGTAGTATTTATACGCTACATAAACTCCAAACTTTGATTTAACAGGTAAATTAAGTATTGCGGCATAAGCATCATCAAAGTCTTTTTGAATATCTATTTCAATATTTTGTTTATCGTTTTCTGTAAAATTCCTAAAATCACATCCGGGAAAATAAACCCTTTCCAAACCTTCGAAATCGGCTTTTAAATCTCTTAAAAAATTCACTTTCTGAAATGCAGCTCCTAAACTTCTTGCACCAGGTTTTAAAGTTTCATACAAAGCTTTATCACCATCACAAAATACAAACAAACACATCAAACCCACAACTTCAGCACTTCCATAAATATATTCGTCGTAGCCCGCTCTGTCGTATTTTTTTTCACTTAAATCCAATTCCATGCTATGCAAAAATGCTTCAATTAAAGCATGGTCAATGTTGTATTTGTTTACAGTACTTTGAAAGCTATGAAGTATTGGATTTAAGCTAATTTTTCGTTCAATAGCATCATATGTTTCTTTCTTAAATTCAGCTAACAGTGAGGATTTATCAAAACCATGAAAAGTATCTACAATTTCATCTGCAAAGCGAACAAATCCGTAGATGTTAAAGATGGGTTGTCTGATGTCTTTATGCAACAACCTGATTGCCGAAGAGAAGCTAGTACTGTAGCGCTCAGTAGTGAACTTACTGCAAGCTTCGCTAACTTCAAGAAAATGTTGCATATTATTCATAAGAGAAAATGTATGTTGTCGATTCTCCAAATCGGCTTTTCAATTTTATTAAAATTAATGCTATTGAATTATCTAACAAATATTATTTTGAAAATACACATTTTGTTTATTGATTACAAAATCTATTTATCAAAATGCTTTACAACTTCTTTAGCTATCACTTCTCCACTGATTAAGCAAGGTGGCACGCCAGGACCGGGAACTGTTAATTGTCCTGTGTAAAATAAATTTTTTACTTTTTTACTTCTGCAAGCAGGCTTTAAAATACTTGTTTGCATTAATGTATTTGCCAACCCATAAGCATTGCCTTTAAAGGCATTGTAATCTGCAATGAAATCACTGTGCGCATAACTTTTTTTATAAACAATATGTTGTGATATTGGCTCACCCAAATGCTTTTCCATTCTTTGTATTATTGCATTAAAATATTGTTCCCGAATTTCTTCCGTATCATTCGTTAATCCGGTAGCAACGGGTATTAGGAAAAACAAATTTTCATGACCTTCAGGTGCAACTGTATTGTCTGAAACACTTGTTGCACTTACATAAAACAAAGGATTGCTTGGCCATTCTTTCGTGGTATAAATTTCATTACCATGAACTTCAAAAGAAGTATCAAAGAATAAAGAATGGTGTAAAATATTTTTAATTTTTTTATTGAGTCCAACGTAGTAAATCAAGCAACTAGGTGCCATAACTCTGCTATCCCAATAATTATCTGTATAACTGCGTAATTGTGCAGGTAATAATTTTGTTTCTATATGGTGATAATCTGCACCACCAATAACCACATCAGCTTCATACGCAGAGATCAGCTGATTGGTTGTATTTTTTGAAGTAACCGATTTTGCTGATTGTCCTTTTAAATCTATTTGCTGAACTTCTTCATTAAAACGAAACTCAACCCCCAACTCTGTTGCCAGTTGATGCATTCCTTTGACAATGCTATACATTCCATCTTTAGGATACCAAGTTCCGCCTTTGATATCTGCATAATTCATTAAACTATATAAAGCAGGAATTTTTTGTGGTAATGCACCTAAAAAAAGCACAGGAAATTCCATCAATTCTTTTAACTTAGGATGGCTGAAATGCTTTGCCACATGGCTTTTCATGGAATTGAATACATCCAGTTTAAATACCCCTGATATTACTTCCCAATCTAAAAATTCAGAAAGTGTTTGACCTGGTTTGTGAACCAGTTTATTAATGCCAACTTCGTATTTATAGGCAGCTTCTTCCAAAAATTTATCCAGAGATGCACCACTTCCGGGTTCAACAGATTCGAATAATTGCTTCAACGCATCATAGTCAGCAGGAATATCCATTGGTTCATCTTGCCAATAAACCCTATATGATGGATCTAATCTTTCAAGTATATAATAATCGGAAACTTTTTTACCAAACTGATTAAAATATCTTTCAAAAACTTCGGGCATCCAATACCAACTAGGGCCCATATCAAATGTAAAACCTTCGGCTTTCATTTGTCTAGCCCTGCCTCCGGGGATTGCATTTTTTTCCAAAACAGTTACCTGCCAGCCGGCTTTAGCCATGAAAGATGCAGCAGATAGTCCGGCAAAACCGGCACCTATAACAATTACTTTTTTACCCATTGATTTGTGAAAGTTAAGCAGAAATTTTTAATGTCTGTTAATTTGTGCTTTTAGTAATCTTCTTGCAAAGTGAATTCTGCTTTTAATAGTTCCTAATGGCTCTTCAAGCATTTCTGCTATTTCATTGTATTTGTAGCCGTCGAAGTTTAAAAGAAAAGGTGTTTTAAAAATTTCAGGAAGTTGATAAATAGCTTGTTGAACTTCTTTCATATTAAGCGATGCAATTGCTTCGTTGGCAACAGCACCCTGATGTAGGTTTAATAAAAAATCATTTGGAGAATCATCAAAAATTATTTGCTGTTTGCTTTTGCGGCGATAATTATTAATAAAAATATTACGCATGATGGTGTATAACCAAGCTTTGATATTTGTACCAACATTATACTTGTCTTTATTTGCCATTGCTCTGTACATTGTTTCCTGCATCAAATCTTTTGCTGCTTCATTGTCTCTTGTAAGTGTAAATGCAAAAGGCTTTAAAAAATCTGCATTGTTTACCAACATTTGATTAAAATCTATCGTAGCCATAATCTTTTATGTTTAATTATTAGAGTGTAAAGTTAAACAGAACGAAGCAAGATCACCAAATTTTTGTTTAATAATTTTTAATAAAAGATAAACAAAATGATAAGTGGTAAGTGGTAAAACCAAAACAGCCTCAATTTTCATTGAGGCTGTTTTTAATATACAAGTGTAATGTTATTATTTGTATTGAACTGCAAGGTTTTTAGCCAATTCTGTCATCTTAGCCAAACTATCATCATTCAACTGACCTTTCTTGAATTCAACCAATACTTCAGGAAATTTATTTTCCATTTCTACCAAGAAATGCTCTTCAAATGCTTTCACATTTTTAACAGCAACATCTTTTAATAAACCTTGTGTACCTAAGTAAATAATTGCTACTTGCTTTTCTACAGACATTGGTGAATATTGCAATTGCTTCAATATTTCTACGTTACGTGCACCTTTGTCAATTACATTTTTTGTAGCAGCATCCAAATCACCACCAAACTTAGAAAACGCTTCCAACTCACGGTATAAAGCCTGATCTAATTTTAATGTACCGGATACTTTTTTCATAGATTTAATCTGTGCATTACCACCTACACGGCTTACAGAAATACCTACGTTAATTGCCGGACGGATACCTGCATTAAACAAGTTTCCTTCCAAGAAGATTTGTCCGTCAGTAATTGAAATTACGTTTGTAGGAATATAAGCAGATACGTCACCAGCTTGAGTTTCAATAATTGGCAATGCAGTTAAACTACCACCACCTTTTACCAAATGCTTAATGCTTTCAGGTAAGTCATTCATATTTTTTGCAACCTCATCATTGGCAATAACCTTAGCAGCTCTTTCCAATAAACGACTATGTAAATAGAATACATCTCCAGGATAAGCCTCACGACCCGGCGGACGACGCAACAACAAACTCACTTCACGATATGCCACCGCTTGTTTTGATAAATCATCATAAATGATTAATGCCGGACGACCGGTATCACGGAAAAACTCTCCAATTGCTGCACCCGCAAATGGTGCATAGAATTGTTGAGGTGCAGGATCAGATGCATTTGCAGCAACAATAGTTGTATAAGCCATTGCACCATTGTCGGCAAGTGTTTTCATCACTCCCGCAACAGTACTTGCTTTTTGTCCAATTGCAACATATATACAATACACTGGCTGACCAGCTGCGAAAAATTCTTTTTGATTGATAATAGTATCAACAGCAATTGCTGTTTTGCCGGTTTGACGGTCACCAATAATCAACTCACGTTGTCCACGTCCAATAGGAATCATCGCATCAATGGCTTTGATACCTGTTTGTAACGGCTCTTTTACCGGCTCACGATAAATTACACCAGGTGCCTTTCTTTCAAGTGGCATTTCATATAATTCACCTGTCAACGGACCTTTACCATCAATAGGTTCGCCCAGAGTATTGATTACACGACCAACAACACCATCGCCTACTTTAATAGAGGCAATTTGTCCGGTACGTTTTACTTTAGCACCTTCTTTAATTGATCCGCTTTCGCCCATCAGAACCACACCCACATTGTCTTCTTCAAGGTTCAAGGCAATTGCACGTACGCCATTTTCAAACTCCACCAATTCTCCACTACGTACATTGTTCAATCCATATACACGGGCAATACCATCACCCACTTGTAATACGGTACCTACTTCTTCTAAGTCAGCACTTGCATTAAAGTTGCTCAATTGCTCCCTTAATATCGCTGATATTTCATCCGGCTTAATGTTTACCATATACTTAAATTAAAAATTATAATTGTTTACTTTTTATTTGTCAACTGTATCAAACCATTCAGCATTACCGGCGTCGCACCCTTGTACGCTTTGTACAATGCTGAACAATATTTTATGCTATTTGATTAACGTAAAAATTTTTGGCAAATTGTTTTTTCACATCTCTCAAATCCCTTGCTATACTTGCATCTACCAAATTATTATTAAACTCCAAAACAAAACCACCTATCAACGATTCATCAACTTTTGTAGTCAATTCTACATTTTGCAAACCTTGTTCAGCTTTGATTTTCGATTCAATTGCAGACTTAATACTATCACTAACTTCAACAGCAGTGGTAAGTGTTACCTGATGAATGCCTTTAATTTCATTATATTGATCAATAATAGCATTTGCAATTTCAAACAAATCACTCTCACGACCTTTATTCACCAATAATTTATTAAACAAATTGGTTAAATCAGAAACATGACCTTTTGTAACCGCTTCAATAATTGCAATTTTCTTATCTGCTTTTATTACAGGGCTTTTCAACAATGAAATAAATTCTTTGCTTGCCATACAAACAGCCTGAATGTATTTCATATCGGCATACAAAACTTCTAATTGATTTTGTTCAATTGCTAAATCAACTATACTTTTTGCATATCTATTTGCTAAACGTGGATTGGGCATTTTTTTAATTTTCTAATTAGCAAAATAATTAATTCAACTTTACACCTTCTGCTAATTGTTGAATGTAACTTTCTTGTTCAGTTTTATTGCTTAATTCTCTTCTCAAAATCTTCTCACTTACTTCTACAACCAAAGCACCCACTTGATTTTTAACATCAATTAAAGCTGCATTTTTTTGTTGTGTAATTGCTAACTGAGCATCGGCAACAATTCTGTCGTATTCGCTTTTTGCTTTTTCTTTTGCTTCTGCAACCATTTTATCAGATTGCTCTTTTGCTTCTTTAATTAAAGTAGCACGGTCTTCACGGGCTTTTTGCATTAATGCTTCTGTTTCGCCTTGCATAGTAGCCATTTCAGCTTTCATCTGATCGGCTTTAGCCAAAGCATTTTCAATGCCTTGTTCTCTTTCGCTGATAGCTGTCATGATTGGTTTCCAGGCAAATTTGCCCAATACCACCAACAACACTATAAAAGCTACTGAACTCCAAAATACCAAGCCAACATCAGGCAATACTAAAGGGTTAATTTCTAAAAACATATCGAATAATTTATTCAAATAAAAATTGTAAAAATAAAATACAGACCCGCCGCCCTGTGCTTGAGGTCTGTAATTTTTTTGGTGGATTAACCATTACCCAAAAGGGCAACTACCACTGCAAATAATGCAACTGCCTCTACGAAAGCGGCAGCAACAATCATATTTGCACGGATGTCGTTAGCAGCTTCCGGTTGGCGTGCAATACCTTCTACTGCACCTTTACCAATTTGACCAATACCAATACCAGCACCGATTGCAGCTAAACCTGCACCGATTGCGGCAACGCTACCTACTACTGCTCCAGCTAATAATACCATTGTGTTTCGATTTAAATTGTGATTAAAAAAAATTTAATGATGTGCTTCTTCGTGATGGTGTTCCTCTGTTGCCATGCCAATATACATCGCACTTAACATGGTAAAAATGTATGCCTGTAAAAAAGCCACAAGCAACTCAATTAAACCAATGAATACAGCAAAAGGAACCGCTATCGCCGAAGCAAATATTGTTTTAAAAATAAAAATTAAACAGATTAAACTCAATACCAGAATATGACCCGCTGTAATGTTTGCAAACAATCGGATCATTAATGAAATTGGTTTTGTAAATACACCAATCAATTCAATTGGAGCTAAAAATAATTTCATGCTCCAATGCATACCTGGCATCCAAAAAATATGTTGCCAGTAGCTTTTATTACCATTGATGTTTACTAAAATAAATACAAAAACTGCTAAAGTCATGGTGAATGCGATATTACCACTCACATTGGCAGCACCCGGAAAAAATGGGATTAAACCCAAAAAATTATTCACCAAAATCAAGAAGAAAATCGTTAATAAGAAAGGCATGTACTTGGCATATTTCTTACCGATATTTGGTTTTGCTACTTCATCTCTTACAAACAAAATTATGGGTTCCATAAAAGATTGTAAGCCTTTAGGTGCAGAAGTTACACCACGTTTTTTGTAAGCAGATCCAACACTTAGAAACAGCAATAATAAAATAGTAACACTTATTAATAGAGAAGCAACGTTTTTAGTGATAGAAAAATCCCAAACTTTTTTGGAAAGTTCTTTATCCAATTCGCCGGATTCATTCACTGCTTTTAATTTGCCTTCAATTAATTTGTAAGCATAATTACCTTGGTACACAACCGGTTCATGGTGTTCATTTACCAGTTTTGAAGAGGAGAAAAATTCTAACCCTTTATCTGTATAAATAATTACAGGAAGTGGAATTGAAGTATGACCACCTATATGCCAGCTATGATCATCTTTGATATGTTCTAATATTGTTTCTGTTACATTAAAGCTGCCTTCTTTTTCTTCATGTACACCGGCAGGAGATTCTTCCATTGTAGTTTTGGCAGAATCGTTTGCAAGCAAACTATTAGAAAATAGTAATACAAAAAGACTAAAAGCCAATACCAACAAAGATTTCAAGCTTCTTAAGACCATATCCTTCTCTAAATTTGCGGCAAAGATAGGGAGTTGATACTGATTTGAAGGGCATGGATTTTGTATTTTTTAAAAAAAAATTACAATGAAATTGGTAAACCATTACCGTTTTCAAATTGCATTTTGTGCAGTTGAGCATAAAACCCATTAATTGCCAATAGTTCGTCATGTGAGCCCATTTCTTTTATTTCACCGTTATCCAAAACAAATATTTTATTGGCTTTGCGAATAGTGCTTAACCTGTGGGCGATTACGATAGATGTTCTCCCGGTAATTAAAGTGTCTATTGCATGCTGAATCAGTAATTCACTTTCGGTATCAATACTTGAAGTGGCTTCATCTAAAATTAAAATTGCCGGATTGTACAATATTGCCCTGATAAAAGAAATCAATTGTCGCTGCCCCAAACTCAAAGTACTTCCACGTTCCATTACATGGTAATCATAGCCATTGGGTAAGCTTAAAATAAAATCATGAACATTAATCAATTTTGCTGCAGCAATTACTTGTTCTCTAGTGATGGCAGGATTTCTCAAAGTAATATTATCCATCACACTACCCGAGAACAAAAACACATCTTGCAAAACAACGCCTATTTGTTTTCTCAAATCATGCAAATCATATGCATCAATATTTACATCATCAATTGCAATTGTTCCTTTTTGAATAGGATACAATCTGTTTAACAAACTAATGATGGAGGTTTTACCACTGCCTGTATGTCCTACCAAAGCCACTGTTTCACCAGCTTTTACTTCAAAAGAAATATTTTTAAGTACATAGTTTTCATCATTATAAGCAAACCAAACTTGGTTGAAATTAATTTTGCCTGAACATTTTGTTGCTTCTTTTTCTTCAACCAAAATACTTCCCGGTTCTTCCGGAATTTCTAAAATTTTAAAAACACGTTCAGCAGCAATCATACCCATTTGCAGCACATTAAACTTATCGGCAATTACCCGAAGTGGTCTGAAAATCTGGTTTAAATAAAGAATGAAAGCAATTAATAAACCCGGCTGTAATTGTTTACCAGCAACATACCAAACTGCCAACCCGGTGCTGATTGCCAAAACCAACTCCACAATTGGAAAAAAAACGCTGTATGCGAAAATTGCATTGATGTTTGAATCCCGATGATCTTTATTGATTTTTTTAAATTTATCAAATTCTCTGTCTTCTGCCGCAAATGCTTGCACAATGCTCATTCCGGTAATATGTTCCTGCACAAATGCATTCAATTGAGCTACTGCATTTCGAACGCTGACAAAACTTTTATTGACACTTTCCTTGAAAAAATAAGTAGCAACTATTAAAAATGGAAATGGAATTAATGCAATTAAAGTTAATCGCCAATCCATCCAAAACATAGTAGCCAATGTAAAAATAATAATCAGCAAATCAGAGATAATAGGAATTAATCCATCACTAAAAATATCATTGATGCTTTCAATATCATTAATTGTTCTAGTAGTAAGTGTACCAATTGGAGTTGTATCAAACTGTTTCAAAGGCAATGCAACTATTTTTTTGAAAACTGCAACACGTAAGTCTTTCACTACATTTTGACCAAGCCATGAGGTTAAAAATGTAAATGAAAACCGTATGACAGATTCTATAAAAATGAAAATGATTTGAAAAATAGTAACGTACAAAATAAACCGAACAGGCAAATGAACATCGGCATTAAAAAAAAGTGTATTCAGCCATTCGGGCATTTGAATATTTGGCTTCGTAACTTTATCAATTGTTAATTGAATTAAGTAGGGGCGAATAGGTGCAAAAAAAGCCATCACCAAAGCAAGCACTAAACTAATTTTAAAGAATGAATTGTAAGGCTTTACAAAAAAGAAAATTTTTTGGAGCAGGGAAAAGCTAAATTTTTTTTTCTTGGAAGAAGATGGATTCATGAAATGCAAATGTAAGTTGAAATAGGAAGTGCAAACAAGGTTATTCATATCTGTTATAATAATTTAAAAACAGATTGTTAAGAGAATTTTGAAGTTGTTTTTTGTACAAATACTTTTCATACATTCGTTAACTATGATTCAGGAGCAAGAACTAGGCATGGAAAGCCCGATTCAAAAATATTCACTCGATACTGAGCAAGAAAAAAAAGAGATACTTAGGCATTACAGAAGCTTACTGAAAGCACTACGCCCAAAACTGAAAAAGGGTGATAAGGAAATGGTGAGAGCAGCTTTTGAAATGAGTGCCGAAGCTCATAAAACAATGCGCAGAAAAAGTGGCGAACCATACATTTTACACCCATTAGCTGTTGCGATGATTTGCGTAGAAGAAATTGGATTAGGTGTTAGAAGCACTATCTGCAGCTTGTTACACGATACCGTTGAGGATACAGATATTACTTTAGAAGATGTGGAGCGAGAATTTGGAATTGAAATTGCAAAAATTATAGATGGACTTACAAAAATTTCAAATGTTGTAGATACGAATACTTCGCAGCAAGCAGAAAACTTTAAAAAAATACTTTTAACCCTTACGGATGATCCTCGTGTAATATTAATCAAACTTGCCGACAGATTGCACAATATGCGAACATTGGATTTCATGAAAAATGAAAAGCAATTAAAGATTGCAAGTGAAACGGTATGGGTATATGCACCACTTGCACACCGCATGGGATTGTACAATGTTAAAACTGAACTGGAAGATTTGTCCATGAAATATCTGGAGCCTGAAGCATACAAAGGCATTGCTCAAAAATTAGCTGAAACAAAAAGAGAGCGCACCAGATATATCAATGAATTTATAAGACCCATCAAAGAAAAATTAGAGCTGAGTAATTTTGATTTTGAAATTTATGGAAGACCAAAAAGCATTCATAGCATTTGGAGTAAAATAAAAAACAAAGGTGTAAGTTTTGATGAAGTGTATGATTTATTTGCCATCAGAATTATTTTGAACGCAGCACCCGAAAAGGAGAAAGAAGAATGCTGGAAAGTTTACAGTATCATAACAGACGAATACAACCCAAGCCCTGAACGTTTAAGAGACTGGTTAAGCAACCCAAAAAGCAATGGATATGAGGCTTTGCATACAACCGTAATGGGTCCTCAGGGCAAATGGGTTGAAATTCAAATTCGCAGTAATAGAATGAATGAAATTGCAGAGAAAGGATTGGCTGCACATTTTAAGTACAAAGAAGGAAGTAATGATGAAGATAGATTTGATAAATGGTTTGGACAAATCAGGGAAGTACTGAGCCAGGATGATACAGACAGTGTGAACTTTTTACAGGATTTTAAAACAAGTTTTCTTGCCGAAGAAATTTATGTGTACACCCCAAAAGGTGAAGTAAAAATGTTACCCACCGGCAGTTCGGCATTGGACTTTGCTTTCTCTATACATAGTGCAATTGGATGCAAATGTATTGGTGCAAAAGTGCATCATAAACTAGTTCCTATTTCACATAAACTACGCAGCGGAGATCAAATAGAAATTATTACCAGCAATAAACAAAAACCTTCTGAAGACTGGTTGAATATTGTAGTAACTGCCAAAGCCAGAAATAAAATAAAAGATGCCTTAAAGGAAGAGAAGAGAGCAATAGCTGAAGATGGAAAATATATTTTACAAAAGAAGCTTGAAGGAATGGGTGCGGGATATAATACTCATAACATTGAGGAACTGACACAGTTTTACAAACTCAATTCTAACTTAGATTTTTTTTATAGAATTGCAACAAAGATTATTGATTTAAAAGAATTAAAAGCATTTAAAGTTTTAGGAGATAAGATTGAAGCCCCAAAACCAAAAGTTATTCCGGCTGAACAAATACTTGAAGCTCCCTATCAAAAAACATACACCAAAAAAGAAAGTGAATTAATCATTTTTGGCGAAAGCAGTGATAAAATTCAATACGCATTAGCAAAATGTTGTAACCCTATTCCGGGTGATGATGTATTTGGTTTTGTGAGCATTGGCAAAGGATTGATGATTCATAGAATTAACTGCCCAAATGCGGCACAAATGTTGGCAAATTATGGGCATCGTGTTGTAAAAACGAAATGGGCAAAAAACAAAGAAATTTCTTTTTTAACCGAACTTAAAATTGTGGGGATGGACGATGTTGGGGTAGTTCATAAAATTACCAATATTATCAGTGGGGATATGAAAATAAATATTGCAGGATTAACTATTGAAAGCAGAGAAGGTTTATTTGAAGGCACTATAAAAGTTTTTGTGCATGATAAGGATGAATTAGAAGAATTAGTAACAAGATTAAAATCATTAAAAGGCATACAAAGAGTAGATAGATTTGATGCAGAGGAATTGCAATAATTTTATCACTACGAATTATTTCATAAATTAAAAATATTGAAACAGCAATTTTAAGAGCTATTCAATCAGAAATCAGGTATTTTTACACGTACAAAAAAAGAATATGATATGGTGGAAGGGAAACGTCAAAAACAAGTAGCAGCAGTATTACAAGATGAGTTTAATGAAATATTTAGAAAGTTAAACTTGAATATGATAGACGGAGGCATGGTATCTATCTCTTCCATAAAAGTTACTCCAGATTTATTAGAGGCAAGAATTTATCTCAGTTTTTTTCAGGTACAACAACCTGAGTTAGCAATGAAAAAAATTGAAGCAAAAGCTTGGGAAATAAAAAAAGAATTGGCAAATAAAGTTAAAAATCAACTGCGCAGAATGCCGGTATTACATTTTTATTTAGATGATACTTTGGATTATGTTTTTAAAATGGAACAAGTCTTTAAAAAAATCGAATCCGAAAAAAAACCGGATAGTGATACAGATGCAGTAACAGAAACTACCAAATAAATTAAACACTTTTGAAATTCTTATTTGCCTGGAGATACTTTAAGAGTAAAAAAAGAACTAATGCTGTAAATATTATTTCCTGGATTAGTATTACTGCTATTGGTGTTGGTGCTGCTGCATTAATTATTGTATTAAGTGTTTTCAATGGTTTTGAAGATTTGGTTAAGGGACTTTATGGAGATTTTTATGCCGATGCAAAAATTACTGCTTCACAAGGAAAAGTTGTAACCCTTACGGGAGAACAAATAGCTATTTTACAAAAAACAAAAGGTATTCATTCAATAAGCTTAGTTGCCGAAGAAAAAGCATTATTGAAAAATGGCGATAATCAAACAACTGTTTTTGTAAAAGGTGTTGATGCCTATTTTACAGAAGTAAATAATATCAACAAACACATCATCAGAGGATCATTTAATACAGGCAATACCGAAAATCCTCAAATTGTCATAGGAGCCGGAATTGAAAGTGCTACGGCAATTTATATTGAAAAACCAATCGAAAAAGCAACCCTTTATTTACCCAACAAAAAATCAACAAGCTTCAGTAATTTGAATGATGCTTTTAACTCTTATAATGTATTGGCTACAGGTACTTTTATGGTACAGCAGGAGTTTGATAACAAATATATTTTTACCAATATTGGGTTTATGAAGTTTATGCTGGATATGCAGCCTGATGAATATTCTGCTGTCGAAATAAAACTTTCTGCCACATCAGAAAACGAAACCAATACAATTGTGGAAACGATTTCAAAAATATTGGGTAGTAATTATACAATTCAAACAAGGTATCAACAAAACCAAAGTTTGTATACTGTAATGAAAATGGAGAAATGGATTATCTATGCAATCCTTTCATTAATTTTAATAGTAGCAGCATTTAATATGATTGGAGCATTAACGATGCTCGTACTCGAAAAACAAAAAGACATAGCTGTTTTAAAGGCAATAGGAGCAAACAATACAACCATACAAAATATTTTTTTATCTGTAGGATTATTGCTGGCAACGGTTGGTGGTGCAAGTGGCATATTGATTGCCACAGTTATTTGCTGGTCTCAACAAAAATTCAAAATTCTTGAATTAGGGGGCGGAAGTTTTGTTGTAGATTATTACCCGGTAAAAATGGACTGGCTTGATTTTGTAATGGTAATAAGTACCATTTTTATTGTTGCAATTGCTGCGTCTTTTTTACCTGCAAGAAAAGCAAGCAGGGCAACATTTTCATTAAAAAGTTAATGCTATTACTCGGCACTTGAAACTCCAAAAATATTATCAACCGCACCACCCAACATTGGAAATTTTTCCTTCACAAAACTAGCAATTGTTTCTATTGATTTTTGTGCCTGTTCTTTTGTAATTCCTACTTCTTCGGTTAATTTTGTTACCAACTCTTCCATGATATAGTGTTTAATCTTTTTATTATAATAATTTAAAAATTCATTGTCATTGTATTGAAAAGAAATATTAAGCCACTTTCAATAAACTCATTTTGCTTTTAGAAAACATATTCTCTGCATAGTCTAAAGTAACAAGCAATTCAGTTTCTCCTGTACCAGGCAACTCAAACATTGCATCCGTTAAAATACTTTCACAGATGCTTCTCAAACCTCTTGCACCAAGTTTATATTCTAAAGCTTTTTCAACCATAAAGTTCAATACTTCTTCTTCAATAGTTAATGCAATACCTTCTAATTGAAATAACTTTGTAAACTGTTTTATCAAAGAGTTTTTGGGTTCAGTTAAAATGTTTCTGAGTGTTTCTGCATCCAAAGGATTTAAATATGTAACAACAGGCAACCTGCCCAATAATTCAGGTATTAATCCAAATCCTTTTAAATCTTGTGCGTTGATGAATTGCAACAAGTTTTTACGTTGCATTTCCTGTTCTGCTTTATTTACATTAAATCCAATGGCATTAGTATTCATTCTGCGTGCAATCACTTTGTCAATTCCATCAAATGCACCGCCACAGATGAATAAAATATTTTTAGTATCCACCTTAATCATTTTTTGATCCGGGTGTTTCCTTCCACCTTGTGGAGGAACCAATACTTCTGTTCCTTCTAGCATTTTTAATAATCCTTGCTGCACACCTTCTCCACTTACATCTCTTGTTATGGAAGGATTATCACCTTTACGAGCAATTTTATCCAACTCATCTACATAAACAATTCCACGTTCTGCAGCAACTACATCATAATTACAATTTTGTAATAATCTTGTAAGCATACTTTCAACATCTTCTCCAACATAACCGGCTTCTGTAAATACAGTCGCATCTACAATTGCAAAAGGAACATTCAACATTCTGGCAATACTTTTTGCAAGTAATGTTTTTCCTGTACCTGTTTCACCAACCATTATGATATTGCTTTTTTCTATTTCAACTTCATCTTTTTCAACTTTGTTGATGATTCTTTTAAAATGATTGTAAACAGCAACTGCCAATATTTTTTTGGCTTCATCTTGACCAATCACATATTCATCCAAAAATTTTTTTATTTCTGTAGGTTTACGAACAGTAAGTTTAAAATTTTGTGTTGATGTATTTTGTTCCTCAGTTCCTACAAGTTCCTGACCAATTATTTCCTGAGCATGTTCTACACAGTTTTCACAAATATGGCTTTCCTGACCTGCAATAAGAATTTTAACCTCATCGCGGCTTCTTCCACAAAAAGAACAATGTAAATTTGTTTGCTTAGCCATTAATATTTATTTGTTTGAATCTATGAATTCCAATTTGAAATATTTTCAAACCCCGAAAAACAATAAATTTTATTTATTGCAAATTTACGCCAATCATGCATTAAAATGTTGCAATGATAAAACCCTCGATTACAAAGTAATTTATAATTTATCCATAACGCCATCTACAATGCCGTATGCAATTGCTTCTTGGGCATTCATCCAATAATCACGATCAAAATCAGTCATTACTTGTTCAACCGTTTTTCCGCAATTTTCTGCTAATATTTTTGCACCAATCAATTTTGTTTTTTCAATTTGTATTGCCTGAATTTCAATATCAGCACTTGTAGCCTGATAGTAACCACCCAAGCTTGGTTGATGAATCATCACTTCTCCGTGAGGGTAAATAAAACGTCTGCCTTTTGCACCAACACTTAATAAAATACTTCCCATGCTTGCAGCCAAACCCATACAAATAGTACTAACCGGAGAAGAAATCATTTTAATAGTATCATATAAAACAAAACCACTTGTAACAACACCTCCGGGGCTATTGATGTACAACTTTATTTCTTCACCGGGTTTGTCTGCTTCAAGTAATAACAATTTGCTTACTACTTCTCTAATTGATTTATCCTCGACAACGCCCCATAAATAAACAGCACGTTTTTCAAAAAACAATTTCTCCATTTTTTTAACCATTCCCTGGCTCATGGCTTCTTGTTTTTCTTCTTTGGAAGTTTCTTGATTTTCTTCGTCATCCATTCTATATGGGTGGGGGATGTAATTATTTTGTATCATGACTTTTATAAAATTTTATTTTAAAAATAACTAGCTCAATTATCTAATTTAAATTATTTCATTTTATTAATGTTTGGAATGATAGTAAAGAATCAGGGAAAACAATCCAGCTCAAAACACAAACTATTCCAAACAAAATTTTAAAGAACTGACAACTAAACTCAAATACCTAGGCTTTTTTCTCTTTACGTGGATTAGTAAGTAGTACCTCATCAACCAATCCATACTCTTTTGCTTCAGTAGATGTTAACCAGAAATCTCTGTCACTATCCTTTGCAACTTGAGTAATGTCTTTTCCGGTATGGTGTGCGGTAATTGCATACAACTCATCTTTTAATTTTTTGATTTCTCTTGCAGTAATTCCAATATCCGTAGCCTGACCACCAATTGCACCACTTGGCTGATGAATCATTATTCGGCTATGTTTTAATGCTGTACGTTTTCCTTTAACCCCTGCGCACAATAATATTTGTCCCATACTTGCAGCAATGCCAGTACAAATTGTACTTACATCAGGACTGATAAACTGCATTGTATCATATACGCCCAAACCAGCATAAACACTGCCTCCCGGGCTATTGATATACATTTG
This sequence comes from Chitinophagaceae bacterium, assembly GCA_947488765.1. Taxonomy (GTDB): domain Bacteria; phylum Bacteroidota; class Bacteroidia; order Chitinophagales; family Chitinophagaceae; genus UBA1930. Next base: position 149,532 of record CANLAE010000003.1, read on the forward strand.
AATATCTCTTGTCCTATCAACACTTTCCAAAAATAATAATTGCGCAGTAACAATATTTGCCACATAGTCATTAATTCCTTCTCCCAAGAAGATAATCCTATCCATCATCAATCTGCTAAAAACATCCATTTGTGCAATATTCATTGGACGTTCCTCAATGATATAAGGCGTAAGATTAGTTGGGTTGAATTTTGTTTGATAACTATGCAATGTATTGCTGCTGATATTTCTATGTTGTACAGCAAATTTTTTAAATTCATTTTCAATATTCATAATTTCAATTTATGGGTTGAAGATAATGTTTTTGTTTATGCACCAGTATTTTGAGTATTCAAAAATTGTGCAAAATGACTTTCAAGACAAGTTGTCTGAACTATTTTTTAATAAAGTTTTTTAATAAAAACAATTTGTTCATTATTTTAATAAAAATAATTCATTTTTCTATATTTTAATACTGATAAAAATCAGCAAAGTACTTTTCTTATTGCTTCAGCTTTTAATAAACACTCTTCGTATTCTTTTTCTGGATCACTGTAAAAAGTAATTCCACCACCTACCTGATAACTTAAATATTGATTGATTTCATTGTACATAATACTTCTGATAACAACATTAAAATCAAAATCTTTTTGAGGATTGATGTAACCGACACATCCACTGTAAATGCCTCTATTGGATTGTTCATATTCTTCTATCAATTGCATCACCTTTTTCTTGGGTGCACCTGTCATACTTCCCATTGGAAAAGTAGCATCAAGAATTTCATTCAAACCAATCAACGGTTTTAGCTCACCAGTTATAGTTGAAATCATCTGATGCACTTGAGGAAAACTATATATGCCAAAAAGCTCTTCTACTTTTACAGAACCTTCAATGCTGATTTTGCTTAAATCATTTCGAACCAAATCAACTACCATTACATTTTCACTTTTATCTTTCTGGCTATTTTGTAATTCAGTTTTATTTTGATTATCAAGTTTTGAATCTTGTAAATCTCTTTTTATTGTACCCTTGATTGGTTGAGAAATAATGCTGCTTCCTTGTTTTTTTATATAGCGTTCAGGACTCGCACACAGTAAATATTTTTCATTGATTTTATAATAGCATGAAAATGGATTAGGAGAAATTTTCACTAACGCATGATAGACTTGCAGGGAATTTATCGATGTTTTTTTTGCAAAAAATTCCTGACAAAAATTTATCTCGTAACAATTCCCTCTTTGAATATGTTTTTGTAATTCATGAATAGTTTGTAGATAATCTTCCTTGGATATTTTTGGCAGTAATGCAATATTTTGTTGACTTTGATTTGATAACCCTGAAATATTTTGTTGTAAAATTTCATCAAATATTTTTTGAGGATTTTTATTCAAACAAGCTATAGATACTTCAGTTTCTTTCAATTGAATCAAAGTTTCCGGTTGAAAGAACATCATTTTACTAAAACCAATTTCATCCGTTTTATTTAAGACTGAAGATATAAACGGATTTTTATACTCATAAGCAATATGGCCAAACCACCAGTCATTTACATTGTTGAAAAAAAGTCGTATTTCTTCGGAAGAATTTTCATCCGGTTCGAAAATTTGTGTTGCTTCAACTGCTAGCAAACAATTGACAGAAGAGTATTTATCTTGGTACTGATGCGAATCCAAAAAAGAACAGATGCCGAATTGGTTTGCCCAATGCAACATCTGTTCCTTAAAATTATGAAAACTATTGATAGCAAAAACTGCCGTTGTTCTCTTCACTATAATTGTGTGCAATTAAAAATCATCATCATCACCAAATTCATCCTTATCATCAAACATATCGAACTCTTTAAAATCATCATCAATTTTAAAGTCGTCCTCATCGCTTGATTTTTTGCCACCGGTTTTCTTGGTAGCTTTAGGAATATCAAATTCATCAAAATCCGGATCCCAATTTTCATCAGTTTCCTCATTCTTTTCCCAATCATCATTTACTTCTACATCATCATCTTCATCACTATCTTTTGAACTAGATTTTTTTACTGAAGAGCTTGTTTCCTCATCTTCATCAAAATCATCATCATCTTCTTCTACTTGTTTTTTACTTTTACTAGATGCCTTTGCTGCACTTGATTTTGCAGGCACTTTAGGAGATGTGGATTTAATATCCTTGCTTGCTTTTGCCATAATTCTACAACCTTTTTTCAAGTGTAAAATTTCAACAGAAATTTATACTAACCAAAAAAAAATGAACTTTTTTTAAATTTTTTTTTATTTTTTTTTACAATGAAATTATTTGTTCACGGCCCGGACCATTTGAGACAAATTTTACAGGAGCTCCAATATATTTGTTAATAAAATCGATATAGGTAGTCATGTCGTTAGGAACATTTTCTGCGGATTTTATTTGTGTTGTATCGCAATGCCAACCTTTAAATGGTTGATAATGAGGTTCTATTTTTACACGGCTTATTCCAAAGGGAACTTGGTGAGACAATTTACCATCAATACCGTAAGCGGTACAAACATTCAACTCAGAAAAACTGTCTAAAACATCCGCTTTTGTCATGATTACTTTTGTTACGCCATTAATCATGCAAGTATATTTTAATGCAACCAAATCAATCCAGCCACAACGTCTTGGTCTGCCGGTAGTTGCACCAAATTCACTTCCAATTTTTCTCAACTCCTCTCCAACTTCGTTGTCCAATTCGGTAGGAAATGGTCCTCCACCAACTCTTGTGCAATAAGCTTTTGTAACACCCATTACTTCATTAATTTGTTTAGGGCTAACGCCAAGTCCTGTGCAAACCCCCGCAGATATTGTATTTGAAGAAGTTACAAAAGGGAATGTGCCAAAGTCTATATCCAACATGCTTCCTTGTGCGCCTTCCGCCAAAACTTTTTTACCCGCTGCTAATTGCTCATTAATAAAATATTCTCCATTCACAATATTTAAAGTCTTCAAAAATTCTACTGCATCAAAAAATTCTTCTTCCCAAGCAGAGATGTCTTCATTGAAATGAAAATTATCTAATAACTTCTGATGCTTTAATCTTAGTTTAATGTACTGAGTTGTAAAATTTTTGTCTAATAAATCTCCTACTCTTATTGCATTTCGGCCAGTTTTATCCATGTATGCAGGACCAATTCCTTTTAAGGTACTACCAATTTTACTATCCCCTTTTTGCATTTCACTTGCCTTATCTAAAGCTCTGTGTGTAGGAACAATAATATTTGTCTTTTCTGAAATAAATAAATTCTTTTTTACATCAATTCCAAAACTTGCTACGATATCACATTCACGTTTTAAAGTAACCGGATCGAGTACAACACCATTACCAATTAAGTTGATACAATGTTGATGAAAAATACCGGATGGAATTTGATGCAATACTACTTTTTTACCCTCAACATACAAAGTATGGCCTGCATTTGGACCACCCTGAAAACGGGCAATTACATCATAATTTGGCGCAAAAAAATCAACTATTTTTCCTTTGCCTTCATCACCCCATTGTAAACCTAATATTACATCAACCATAAAATAATTTTATGGAGCAAATGTAAGTGTTGAGTAGTTTTAAAGTAGTATGATTTTAAAATTAATCCAGATAAATTTTACACATTTTTATGTGCATTACATTATTAACGAGAGAATAGCAATTTTTGATAGTTTTTATCAATCATTCATTTAAGAATTTATTTGTCGAAATAAACGAAGCCAATATTTTTTAAGGCTCGAGTTTCCGAATCCGCTCATCTAAAAAATAAAGCATTGTAAATAAAAAAAGCCCCTTTCGAGGCTTAAAGCAAAATGAATATCTTGATGAAATTAATGTTAGTCTGCACTAGGCAATTTAACCAAACCTAATTTAGCCTCCAAACTAAGTGTGGCATGTGGTACAGCCCTAAGTCTTGCTTTGTCAATTAATTTGCCGGTAACACGGCAGATTCCGTAAGTTTTATTTTCTATGCGCATCAAAGCTTTTTCCAAATGATCGATATACGTTATTTGGCGGGAAGCCATTTGGCTCAATTGCTCACGTTCCATGCTCAAGCTTCCATCTTCCATAGTCATGTATCGCCCGTCTTCACTATCACCACCCATGTCATCTTTACGGGTAATAGAACCTTGTAAAAAGGACAACTCTTTCTTTGCAGCATCAATTTTTTTATTAATCAGCTCTCTAAATTCATTTAGTTCAGAATCACTGTACTTTACCAATGGTTCACTTGGTTTTGAAACCTCAACTCTTTTTTCTAAAGGAGTGTACACAGGATTATATGGTACACTTGTTTTGATAGATGTTTTAGGAATTTTTACTTCCTTAATTGGCTCTTCTTTTTTACGCATTGGCAACTGCTTCATAGGTATGATAGTAGTTGACTTTTCAATACCACTAGGCTTTGTAAAAAGTTTCGCTGCAGATTTTTTTGGAGTAGGTTTTGCCTGTTTTGTAGGCATTTTAGCTATTACTTCTAATTTCTTTTTCTTTAATTTAGTCTCAGTTTTTTTCATACTTTTTTGAACAGACGCCTCCGGATAAACGGCAACAACAGATTTTGCAGGTGCTACAGTTTTATCTACCGCTTTTGATTTTAATATTTCCTTTGCTTTTGGTTTACGCTCAACTTTTGCAACCGGCTTTGCAACTACTTTTTTTGGAGTAGGCTTTACTGGTACAGACTTCTTTTTTATATCTACTTTTTTTGCAACAGCTTTACTTGCAGTTTTTTTAGCTACAGGTTTTGATGCAATCTTAACAACTGATTTTACTGGAGCAGTTTTCTTTGCAGGCTGTGATTTTTTCACAGGTACAACTTTTTTTACTGCTTTTTTTGTTGCTTTTACAACAGGTTTTGCAGAAGCAACTTTTTTAGTTGCAGATTTTGCTATTGGTTTTACTACTTTTTTTGTTGCAGCTTTCACTGGAGCAGTTTTCTTTGCAGGCTGTGATTTTTTCACAGGTACAACTTTTTTTACTGGTTTTGCAACTTTTTTAGTTACAGTTTTTTTTGTGGCCATGTGCTTATCCGTTTTTTAATACAGCAATAGTCAGCAGCGAATCGTTGACTTCAATTTCTGATCCTTCAGATGAAAGTTGAGAAACCCAAATTAACTTGTCTGCCAAAATTTCGCCGCAAATATAGGTTATATGTTGATTAACAGCATATTTGATATTATCAGATATACTATTATCTAGCAATTCCACGAATATACGGTCTGTCAAATTAAAATTGCTATCTTTTCTAATATTCTGAATTCTGTTAATTAATTCTCTTGCGCTGCCTTCACTTTGTAATTCCGGAGTAATAGTTATGTCTAATGCAACAGTTAGTAATCCTTTTGAAGCAACACTCCAACCCGGAATATCTTCAGCAGAAACCTCTACATCTGCAATTTCAAGGGTAAACTGAACATTTTGAAGTGGGAGAACAATTGACCCAACTTGTTCTAATTCAGCTATTTGTGTCTGATTCAAAACAGAAATTGCCGAAGCAGCTTCTTTCATATTTGCACCGAGCTTTGCACCAAGTACTTTGAAGTTTGCTTTTACTTTTTTCTTAATAACACCTTCTGTTTCAGTAATATATTCCAACTCTTTTACATTCACTTCACTCTTTATTAAACTTTCAACTTTTTCAAGCTGCACCTTCATATTTGGGTTCAAAACGGGAATCATTACCTTTTGCAATGGCTGACGAACCTTGATATTCACTTTTTTACGAAGGGATAAAACAAGCGAACAAATATCCTGTGCCAAAAGCATTCTTTCCTCCAAAACTGCATCAATGGTACTTTCATTGGATTTAGGGAAAGCTATATGATGAACAGATGTTGCTTCAAAGCGATTAGTTACTGCATTCAAATTTTGAAAAACCGCATCACTAAAGAATGGAGAAATTGGTGCAATTAATCTTACAATGGTTTCCAAACATTCATACAATGTTTGATAAGCAGCAATTTTATCAGCTTCATATTCCCCTTTCCAAAATCTTCTTCTGCACAATCTTACATACCAATTACTCAGGTGCTCATCTACAAATTCCTCTACAAATCTGCCAGCATTGGTAGGTTCATAATCATCCATTGATTCAGTTACTTTCTGAATCAATGTGTTAAGTGATGAAAGTATCCAACGATCAATTTCAGGACGTTGATCTACAGGAATATAATCTTCTTTAAATGCAAATCCATCAACATTACTGTATAAAGCAAAGAATTGATAGGTATTATATAAAGTTCCAAAAAATTTACGTTGTACTTCCTGAATGCCTGCCAAATCAAATTTCAAATTATCCCATGGTGATGCATTGGTAATCAAATACCATCTTGTTGCATCTGCTCCATATTTATCAATTGTTTCAAATGGATTAACAACATTGCCCAAGCGTTTGCTCATTTTGTTACCATTCTTATCCAATACCAATCCGTTTGAAACTACTGTTTTATAAGCCCTTCCGTCAACTTTATCTGTTGGCAAACCAGCTTTTTCCAATTCTTCAATAACACTTTCTTTGATTAAACTTCCAATTGCATGTAAAGTATAAAACCAACCTCTTGTTTGATCTACACCTTCTGCAATAAAATCGGCTGGATAATTTTGAGCAAAAATTTCTTTGTTTTCAAATGGGAAATGCCATTGAGCATAAGGCATTGCGCCACTATCAAACCAAACGTCTACTAAATCGGGAACACGTTTCATCGGCTTACCAGTTGGAGAAGTAAGAATGATATTGTCTACTTGTGGTTTGTGTAAATCGGTAATTTCTTTTACCGGACTATCTGCATGAATCAATCCGTTCAATTCAGCAATACTTCCTATGCAAATTTCTTCGCTCTCATCCTCTGAACGCCATATTGGTAAAGGTGTTCCCCAATAACGGCTTCTGCTCAAATTCCAATCTACCATGTTTTCCAACCAATTGCCAAAACGCCCCTCACCGGTTGATTTTGGTTTCCAGTTGATGGTTTTATTCAAATCAACCATTCTGTCTTTTAATGCAGTAGTTTTAATAAACCAAGCATCTAACGGATAATACAAAATAGGTTTATCTGTTCTCCAACAATGCGGATAATTGTGCTCGTATTTCTCTACTTTAAATGCTCTGTTTTCTTTTTTTAATTTTACGCAGATGTCAACATTCACATCTACATACTCTTTTTCGTCTTTGTAATTTTTTACATAGCGACCACTGAATTCCCCTAATCCATCTACAAACTTACCTTCTCTATCCACCATGGTTAAAATTCCAATACCATATTTCTTGCCTACCTTAAAATCATCTGCTCCAAATGCAGGAGCTGTATGCACAATACCTGTTCCATCTTCAGTGGTTACAAAATCACCGCAAATCACACGAAAGGAATCGCCATTCGTTTCTTGATTTGCTTCATAAGGTAGTAATTGTTCGTAACGACATTCTTCAATTTGTGCACCTTTAAATGTTGCAATTATTTTCCAGGGAAGTTTTTTGCCTTCGGCTGAATAATTTTCAAAATCACCATTCTCTTCTTCTGTCTTGAAATACTTGTGCAGCAATGCTTTTGCAAGCACAACATTAATTGGTAAATGGGTATATGGATTGAAAGTTTTGACCAAAACATATTCAATATTCGGTCCTACGGTTAGTCCTAAATTAGAAGGCAATGTCCATGGTGTGGTTGTCCATGCCATAAAAAATACTTCCTCTTCATTTGCAGCCTCAAATAAAAATTGAGATTTTTCATTTTTTACTGCTTTAAACATTGCAACAGCACTGGTATCTTTTACATCTTTATATGTACCCGGTTGATTTAATTCATGAGAACTTAAACCTGTACCGGCAGCAGGAGAATAAGGTTGAATACTTACACTTTCATACAATAATTCTTTATTGTACAATTGTTTTAAAATCCACCACAAACTTTCAATATAATTATTTTCAAAAGTGATGTAGGGCTTATCCAAATCTACCCAATAACCCATTTTTTTGGTGATGCTGTCCCATTCATTTTTATAACGTAAAACAGCTTCTCTACATTTTTGATTATAGTCTTCTACAGAAATTTTTTTGCCGATGTCTTCTTTGGTAATACCTAGTTCTTTTTCAACACCCAATTCAACAGGCAATCCATGTGTATCCCAACCGCCCTTGCGTTTTACCAGAAAACCTTGCATGGTTTTATAGCGACAAACCAAATCTTTTAATGTTCTGGAAATAACATGATGAATACCCGGCATACCATTGGCACTTGGCGGACCTTCATAAAACACAAATGGAGTGGCACCTTCTTTCAAATCAATACTTTGTTGAAATGCATTGGTAGCTTCCCATTTTGCCAATATTTCTTTTTCTATTGACGGAAGATGAAGACCTGAAAATTCTTTATACTTATTCATATTTTGATATTTCACAAAACGAGGCAATGAAATACAATAACAGCCACGTTTTTATAGGTGGGCGAAGTTAAGGATTAGAATAGAAAAAAAGTAATGGAAGGGTTTGGGGAGGAAGTTTCCCGCAAAGCTGCAATAGTATCAACGAAACAAAGGGTGAAAGGGTTTAGAGGTTTAGATAGTTTAAGAAGTTTATAAGTTTAGGGAGTTTAATTAGTTTATGAAACTTCGTGATGCTACACTTTTTACTGCCATGAAAAACCGAACCTGAATAGTGCGAAGCCGGTAATGTTGCCATGAAAAACTACTGCCGACAACATAAAAAAAATGCCCTGCAATATTGCAAGGCATTTCTAATAAATTTCTCAACTATTTAGAATGTTGTTGTGCCATTGGCTTGATAAGCATATCTGAATTTATACAACAATGTAGTTGGATACATTCCTACAAAAGGTGCATAATCAACCGATAACAATTCCATTTTAGCATAATGTACACCATCGGCAGTTTTGAACAAAAACACCTTGCCTGCTTTTGGTGCAAATGTTCTGGTTGCTCCATTATAATCATACCAACTTCCGTCTTTAATAGCACGTTGTGTTGCAGTAGTATCATAGGCATATCCTGTGGTTGGCGCAGTTGGCGTTGCATCAAAAGTTCCGTTGTTTAAAATTGCGCCTGCACTTCCGGGACCGCCTGCATAACTATTTACAATAAAAGTCGTAAAGCGAAGACCAAAATCCCACTTGTTGCTTGCTGAATCTGTGTTTGCTACAACTGTTGAATCGCTGAAACGAAATAATGTAAATGCAGTTGCTGAACTAAAAGGAACGCTGATGGTTTTAGTGCCCGAAATAATGGTAACCGGTGTTGCACTATCTTTTGTACAAGATGCGAGTGCTACGATGCCTACCAAACTGAATAAAATGAAGCGTTTCATAAGAATTGATTTTTTATTAATGATTAAAATGATTGAATGAAAAATTAAGATTGACAAAAAATATTCTGCCGGAAATATTGGGCAACTGAGCAGCATTGGTATAATCCATTAGATTTTCTACACCAACTTGCAGACTAATTTTTTGATTGATATTTTTTGATGCAGCGATATTGGTCATCCAAAAACCGTGAACTAATTCACGTTGATCATCGGCAATATTATTTCCGTTCACATCAGTGAATCCAAATTTTCCACGATATACAAAACGAACAAATGCATTCCAGCCTTTGGCTTCATTTGTCCATAAAATTTTTGCATTGATGGTATGTTTTGAACGATTGTTGATACCAAAATAATCTGCTTTTTTAACAACCGAAGATTGATACGTAATAGGATCTCTTTTATACATTTTTCCTGATTCAATCTGGCTTAAAATATCTTTGTCTTTCGCCTCTAAATATTGGTATCCTGCTGATATTGCAATGGATTTAAACAACTGGTATTTTACATCAACATCTGCACCTTGTGTAAAAATACGGTTGATGTTTTGATAGCTGTAAATATTGCTGTTGTTGGTTTTTTTGAATGGTAACAAATAAACATCAATCAAATTATTGATGTCATTTCTGAAGATCCCTGCTTCAATATTTATTTTTCCTTTGGAGTATTTTGTACCTATATGTGTACCAAAAGATTTTTCGGGCATCAACGTTTTTGAAACCAAATAGGGATTGATGTTAGCACCAGCTTGTAATGCTCCCTGTTGTTGCATATTTTGCAATTCATTTGCCAAAACATTGCAACCAATTAATGAATAACCGATTTGTGCATTGTAGAAACTAAGGTACATGTGTCTGAAATCAGGTGCTTTAAAGCCCCAACCTGCTGATGCAGTAATTTTCCAGAAACGATTAGGCTTGAATGCTGCTGCTATTCGTGGACTTACATTCAAATCAAAATCGGTGCGTTTATCTAATCGAATACCTGTAATAAGAGTTAATTTATCTTGGTAAAAATTCCATTCGTTTTGCGTAAAGGCATAAGCAGTTGCCAACCTTTGTTTGCCTGCATACCTTGATGCATCAATGGTTTCAAAATATGCACCCACACCTGCAACATATTTGCTGGTTGAATTGTGGCTGTGCTCGAATTGAATTTCAGGCTTGAGAATTGTTTGGTTGAAACTTGTTTCATCAAAACGAACATCCTGATTTTCTAAATTAACAAACGATTTGTTGGAATAATTATTAAAAAAAGTTCTGAAATAAATTCTGCTGTTTGCACTACGATTGTAACGGAATTGCGCAAAAAAACTTCTGTCTTTTTCTTCTGTAAATCCTTTCACAATGGCGGGTTGAGATTGCCAGGTAATTTGGTAATCGTTGGTTTGTTTGGAATCTACATTTCTTAAAGAAAGTAACAATTGTGTTTTAGCAGAAAAATCATGTGTAATTTTTGCATGCATTGTCCAATCTCTATATGGGTCAACTGTTTTGCCATAAATATTTTTATCCAAGTCGTACCCACCGGTTGAATACCGATTTATAAAAAACTGAACGCCTGTTTTGATGAAACGATTGGCATAAGAAACCGTTTGTGCAAAAGTGTTGTTGGTAGCTGCATGTAGCTGTACATCTATATTTTGAGCTGTTGGTTTGGCTGTAATAATATTGATAACACCAGCCATTGCTTCACTGCCATATAAACTTGATGAAGGTCCTTTTACAATTTCAATTTGTTGAATATTGCCTGTTGCAATTCGTCCTAGTTTTAATATGCCGGCATTTCTTCCAACCAATGGTTCACCATCTAATAATATGGCAGTATAAGCAGGGTCTAATCCCAACATTTGAACACCCTGACCAAAAGGATTTGGATAACCTGCTAATGATGTAGCCAGATTACTATTCACAATTACAATTCCTGTTTGCTCTTGCAAAATATCTTGCAGCTTTAAAGACCCGGTTTGCTGAATTGTTTTTTTATTAACGACAATAGCTGATACTGCAAGGTTGCTGAACTTTCTTTCGCTTCGGGTTGCTGTAATAAAAACATCTTCCAACTTACCGGACAAGGTATCCTGATTCATCATTTGTGCAACCAAACTATTGGAACAAATGATAAAACTGAAGATTATAAAAGAAATTTTTTGCAGCATGTTTTTTCTTGTGCTGCAAAAGTGATTGACTACACAGAAAAGATTGCCATGGAATTGTAAAATAATTGTCTGAAAAAGAGTATGACACTTTCATGACAATATAAAAAATTCAAATATTATGTGTGTTTTATTGTAGAAATACCCGCTTACCATTAATCCAGGTTCCATGAACAGTTGTATTTAATAAATCTGATTCATTAACTTTCATAATATCCTTATTCAATAAAATAAAATCTGCATTTTTTCCAAGTTCCAAACTTCCTGTTTCTTTTTCTAAAAAATTAGCTTTGGCAGCCCAGATTGTCATACCACGTAAAGTTTGTTCTCGGGTAAGTGCATTTGTTTTTTGAAAGCCATCCTTCGGAAACCCTTTGCTGTCTTGCCTTACAACAGCAGCAAAAAATGTTTTGAAAGGAGAAATATCTTCTACCGGAAAATCTGTACCTAAAGGAAGCCAGGAATTTTGTTGCAATAATTGCTGATATGCATAAGCTCCTTTCATTCTGTCATTACCCAATCTTTCTGCTGCCCAATACATATCGCTTGTTGCGTGTGTTGGCTGAACAGATGGAATAATTGAAGCTGCACCAAATAAATTAAAATCATTTTCATTAACTACTTGTGCATGTTCTATTCGCCAGCGTTTGTCATTTTTCCCTTTGAGATATTTGTTGTAAATAGCAAGCATAATTCGGTTGGCACTATCACCAATGGCATGTGTACACATTTGAAACGGTGTGTTGATTAACACTGATGCAACAGAATCAAAATATTGTTGATTGCTTAATAAAAACCCTGACCAATTGGGCTTATCGTGATATGGATGCAGCAAACTTGCACCACGACTACCCAATGCACCATCGGCATAAACTTTAAATCCATTTACAAAAAGACGATCCGTTTTGTAAGGTCCTTTAGATAAATATGCGTTATAATTTTTTGCATCATCGCTCAGCATTACATACATTTTCATTGCTAGCTTTCCCGATTGTTGCAATGAATCTATTTGAACTACATCATTGTACATTAATCCGCAATCAGCTATTGTGGTAAGTCCTTGTGCCACACAATTTTTTTGTGCTGCCAACAACCATTTTTCATAATCCGCTCTTGTAGCAGTAGGAATTATGGAACTCACCAAATCAACTGCATTGTCTATTAATAAACCGGTAAGTTTTCCATTGTTGGTTTCAATAGAACCACCAACTAATTTTTGATTGATTTGTATACCTGCTAATGATAAGGCTTTTGCGTTTGCAATAGCTGCATGTCCATCCACTCTTGTTAAAAGAACAGGCGTATTTGGATACAATTTATTGAGTAATTCATTAGTTGGAAATTGTTTGCCTGGAAATTTATTTTGATCCCAACCTCTGCCAATTATCCATTGGGTTGAATCATTATTTTTTATAAAATCGCTTATATGATGCAAAACATCTTCCCAAGTTTCGCAGTTATACAATTGCACTTCAAACAAACCTTTTCCGTAAGCTAAAAAATGTGCATGCGCATCAATAAAACCAGGATAGACCGACTTTCCGGCTGCATCAATCATTTCTTTAGCAGCATATGTTTTTAAGATAAAATCATTGGTGCCAACAGCAATTATTTTTCCATCTTTCATTGCCATTGCCTCTGCAATTGTAAAAGCAGCATCAACGGTATAAATTACTGCGTGATGAATAATAGTATCTGCTTTATCCGCATTTTTACAAGATGCAAAAAATAGAATAATAATGAAGATGAATAAATTTTTCATGTAGTAAAAGTAATCCAATCGGGAATAAATTACTTCAACAAATCGCAGGGTTTTAAACCAGTATGTTTTTTGAATGCTGCAGAGAAATGTGAGATAGAAGAATAGCCCAATAATGCTGATACATCGGTAACGCTTAAGCCTTTTTCGTACAACAAATATTTGGCGTGTTCCATTCTCTGTTGTTGGTAAAAATCAAAAATTGTAGTGCCAAAAATTTCTTTAAACCCCTTTTTTAAATAGCATTCATTCATTGCTACTTTTCGGCTTAATTCTTTAATCGTAATTGGGTCGCCAATATGTTGTAGTAGAATTTCTTTTGCCTTATAAATACCATTTCTGCTGTATTCGTCTTCCAAAAATTTACAGCTGAAGCCGGTTTCTTTTTCATCTACCAAACAATCCAAACTATACAACAACAATTCATGCACTTTTGAATTGATGAAAATATTTTCTAAAGAACCAGAATAACTATGATTTAATAATGCATCTAAAACATTTCGCTTTTTGTTACAAACTGGAAATACCTTGGTAAATGCATTGGGATGTTTGAATGCAAGCACTTCATCTTTTTGGTTACTTAATTTTACATTGTGTGTAAACTGATTTAAGAAGGTTGCTGAAAAGTGAAAAGTAAAAACATCAACGGTGATTTGTTGCCCATTACAATTGGTGGGTTGCTTTTCGCAGAAGCTGCAACTTTTATCGTAACAATATTTATTGCCTGTAGTACAATACCTTAACTCTAAATAATTTTCTTGTGGTTTTTTTTCATTGAAGTGATAAATCATCATGCCTGCATCATCTGCCACCCATGGATGTTGTGCAAAATAACGACGAATATGATAATTTATGGAGCCGGGTATTGCTTGTTTTTTTTCAATCAACAAATCCATACTTGGTTCTATACCGCCCCGATGTGCAACTTTTAATATGTCTAATACTTGCTGCATAATGTACTGTGAAATTAATGTACATACATGTATTTTCCAACTTTTTGTTTTATGCTCAAATACATTTACTTAGCAAAGAGTGTTTTAGAGTTCAGTGTAAGTCTTATCTTCACACAATAAATTTTTTTGAAAATGCAAAATGAATTGCAAAAGCCAATCATTGGTTTTACATGTGGAGACTTAAATGGCATTGGTATTGAGTTGATTATAAAATCATTGCATGACAATAGGATTTTAGAAATATGCACACCGGTGGTTTTTGCCAGTAACAAAGTGGTTAACTTTTACAGAAAAAGTTTGCCAGAAATTAACTTTGTTTTTACAAGCTGCAAAGATTTTAACAGGCTCAATAACAAGCAAGTAAATGTATTGAATTGCTGGGAAGAGGAAGTAGCAATTAATCCGGGTGAACTAAATGAAACCGGCGGAAAGTACGCGTTGATTTCATTGCAACAAGGTGTGGAAGCATTGAAAAAAGGACAAATTCATGCATTGGTAACAGCGCCAATTCATAAAAAAAATATTCAGAGTAATAATTTTAAACACAGTGGGCATACACCTTATCTAAAAGAATTTTTTGGCGTAAATGATGTGGTGATGTTGTTGGTTGCAGAAAATATGAAAGTTGGTTTGGTAACTGAACATGTGCCAATTGCAGAAGTTGCAAAACATATTACCAAAGAAAAAATCATCAGCAAATTAAATATCATCAAGAACAGTCTTCAAAAAGATTTTGGAATTGACAAACCAAGAATTGCTGTGTTGGGTTTAAACCCACATTCGGGTGATGAAGGATTGATAGGTAATGAAGAAGAACAAATAATTAAACCTGCCATTAAAGAAGCAAAACAAAACATGATGGTTTTTGGGCCATATAGTGCAGATGCTTTTTTTGCTAGAGGTCAGCACGAACGATTTGATGCAGTTTTAGCCATGTACCATGATCAAGGATTAATACCTTTTAAATCTATGGCAATTGGCGAAGGAATCAATTATACTGCGGGTTTGCAGGTAGTAAGAACAAGTCCTGACCATGGAACTGCATTTGATATTGCAGGTAAAGGACAGGCAGATGAATCATCTTTTTTATCAGCTATTTATTATGCAGTGGATATCATTCGTATAAAAAATGGATACGCTGAAATGCGTCAAAACCCATTGAAGAAAATCAGTGCAAGAATGATTGCGAATGCAATTGATGAATAAAATTTATTGCTAGTTTTTCAACTTATTTCATTTTCTTAAACTCATTACAAGAGGCTTGAATACCACAGCTTTCGCATTTGGGTTTACGGGCAATACAAATATAACGTCCGTGTAATATCAGCCAATGATGTGCTTTGTGTACCAAGGATTCAGGTATGTTTTTAATGAGTTCTTTTTCAACAGCCAAAGGTGTTGTAGCAGTTTTTTTTACCAATCCAATTCTTCTACTTACCCTAAATACATGTGTATCTACAGCCATATTGGGTTGTTCATCAATAACACTTGTAATTACATTGGCTGTCTTTCTTCCAACACCTGGTAATTGCACTAGTTCATCTACAGTCATTGGGACATGACCATCAAATTTATTTTGAAGCATATTTGCCATGCCGATCAAATGTTTTGTTTTATTATTTGGATAAGAAATACTTCTTATCAGCTGGAATAAATCATCGAAAGTTGCTTGTGATAAGGCTTCTGATGTTGGATATTTTTTAAAAACTGCAGGTGTGGTAAGGTTTACACGCACATCTGTGCATTGTGCAGAAAGTATTACAGCAACCAATAATTGAAATGGGTTGTCGTATATCAACTCAGTTTCAGCATTGGGGATGTTATTGGTAAAATAATCAATTACCAAATTGTATCTTTCTTTTTTTGTCATAAATTATTAAAGGAGAAACTCGATTTATAAACCTTAAAAATGATGCATCAGTTTTTAGAAAATGAATCATTTGCGATTGCATATAAAAGGATAGATTCAATAGTATTTTTACGGGGAGCAACCAAAGACAAATTTTTAAGCTGATTGAATGCACTTCTTTCAAGTTTTAAAACCTCAATTTTTAATTCCCTATTAATTTGAAAATCTGATTTTGAAGGAGTATTAATAATTAATTCCAATTTCCCAAAATGATTGGGCAGCAAGCTTTTGGTTGATTTTGGCATATAAAATGCAGTAGGTTATTCTGATAAAAACGAAAGATTGTTACTTTTATTGTGTCGCTAGCTTTTTTCTTTCAGTGGAGTCTTCAATAATAAATACATCCTCTCCATCTCGTTTTAAAAAATAACGTTGTCTCGCAAATTTTTCAATTGCTGCGGAGTTGTTTTGGAAGTCAGCTAACTCTTGTTTTGATTTTGTAATTTCATCGAGATAGTACTTCTTCTTCATTTGGAGTGTATTGTATTCATTTTTACTTTCCAAAGTATTAAAAAAATCTTTCTGATCAAAAAATGTCATCCATACCAAAAAGAAAGCAATTGCCAGCAAATATTTATTAGTAATTATAGATGTAACTTTTTTCATTTTCAATTTACTTTGTTGTAAAAATAATATTACACTTGCTTCAACACCAACAATAAATTATTTAAAAGAACAGATTAAAACGGATTAAATATGCATCCGTTTCAATCTGATTTATTGGTATTATCTATTTACCAAATTTGATTCCTTTAGGGTAAACAGCAGTTTCACCTAAAGCTTCCTCAATTCTGATTAACTGATTGTATTTCGCAATCCTATCTGTGCGAGAAGCAGAACCTGTTTTAATTTGACCACAATTCAAAGCCACAGCCAAGTCTGCAATTGTAGTATCTTCTGTTTCTCCGCTTCTATGACTCATTATCGTGTTGTAACCCGCATGCTGCGCCATTGTTACTGCATTGATGGTTTCTGTTAAAGTACCAATTTGGTTTACTTTTACCAACAAGCCATTAGCAATATGTTTGTCAATACCTGTTTTTAAACGGGTAACATTGGTTACAAATAAATCATCACCCACCAACTGACATTTTTTACCGATTGTATCTGTTAAATTTTTCCAGCCATTCCAGTCGTCTTCAGCCATGCCATCTTCAATAGAAACAATTGGATATTTTTTTACCCAACTTTCCCAGAATTTCACCAGTTCATCGCTGCTCATTACTTTTCCGCTGCTTTTATGAAATACATATTTTTTCTTTTTTGCATCCCACAATTCGCTGTTAGCAGCATCCATAGCTATTACAATTTGAGAACCTGTTTTGTAACCTGCAGCAGTAATAGCTTCTAAAACTGTTTCAATTGCCTCTTCGTTACTTTGAATATTTGGCGCAAACCCTCCTTCATCACCAACATTAGTGCTATATCCTTTTTTCTTTAACACACTTTTCAATACATGAAAAATTTCTGTGCCCCAACGTAATCCTTCACTGAAGCTACTTGCACCAACAGGCATAATCATAAACTCTTGAAAGTCTATTTTATTATCGGCATGCGCACCACCATTTACAATATTCATCATTGGGACAGGCAATATTTTTGCATTAGTACCTCCAATGTATCGGTACAAAGGCAATCCTGCTTCTTCCGCAGCAGCTTTAGCAACGGCAAGGCTTACAGCTAAAATTGCATTTGCACCTAGCTTACTTTTATTAGGAGTACCATCTAAATCAATCATCACTTGGTCTATTGCTGATTGTTGTGCAACATCATAACCTATTAAAGCTTTTTCAATTATATCATTTACATTTTTCACCGCTTTCAATACGCCTTTACCTGCATATTTTTTCTTATCATTATCTCTCAGTTCTGCTGCTTCATGTATACCTGTACTTGCACCACTCGGCACTGCTGCACGTCCGAAATAACCGTCATCGGTTAATACATCAACTTCCACTGTTGGATTACCTCTGCTATCTAAAATTTGTCTTGCATGAACTTCAATAATGTAACTCATCTTTTGTTAATTGTGGTTTTTTAATTTATTTTTTCTTAGTTATATTTTGCATTTAATTATACCAACAAATTTATCATGAATCCCATTTACGCAACTCATTTAATTTTTGATATTTTATAAAGTTGTTGTCGTTAATTCTCTGAAAATATTTTCTAAATTGCCTGAACTTCCTTTTAAATTTTTGATGGTATCATTCGCAACAATTACTCCTTTGTTTATAATGATTACCCTGTCGCAAATTGCTTCTACTTCCTGTAAAATATGACTAGAGAATAGAACAGTTTTGCCTTCACCTTCGCTTTTGATAACATTTCTGATTTCAATGATTTGATTGGGATCTAAACCACTTGTAGGTTCATCTAAAATAATTACTTCAGGCTTGTGAATCAAAGCTGCAGCAAGTCCTACACGTTGTTTGTAGCCTTTCGAAAGCTGTCCAATTTTTTTCTTTTCTTCTACATTCAATCCTGTTAATTGCAACACATTTTGTACTGCCAATTTGTAATTACTTATCTGATGTACACCTGCAATAAATTGTAAATATTCCTTCACGTACATATCATAATACAATGCATTGCTTTCGGGCAAATAACCAATTTTTCTTTTCGCTTCAATCGGATTTTCACTTACGTCAATACCACATACAGTTGCATTGCCACTATTACTTTTTAAGAAGCCTGTAATGATTTTGATGGTAGTGCTTTTTCCTGCTCCATTAGGACCCAAAAAACCAACAATTTCTCCTTTTTTTACCTGAAAAGAAATATCATTTACTGCTTTTTGTTCGCCATAAATTTTCACTAAGCCTGAAACTTCAATTGACATCAAAAGTAAATTTTGAACAAAGATAAAGATTGCAAATGCAAATATGCTTTTAAACCAATTTTAGAAAAATCTGCTTGAAATCCTATGATTCTTTTCTGTTATATTCTCCCTTCAACGCATACCAACCAAATAAGCCCAATCCAACTGCAATTGGTATAAAGACAATTATAATAATCATCCATGGCATGGGTTTATTTATATCTAATTTTCCATTAGGTTTAATGTGTGTGAATGCAGATTGTAACAACAAGCCAATAGCCACAATTGCCAATAATATCCAAATAAACCCAAGATTTTTTTTAATTGTATTCATACCAAACTAATTTATTTTTTTATTTATTGAATGTACTCATTTACATCATCTGTAACATTTTCATCTTTTTTATTGGTAAGATACAATGTGCCAATTACCAAACAAACAGCAGCCACTCCAATCGGATACCATAAGCCACTTAAATAATTGCTACCGGGTGTAACCGTTATCAATGTTGCAATAAAAGGAACCAATCCTCCAAACACACCATTACCAATGTGATACGGTAAAGACATGGAAGTATACCTGATTTTTGTTGGAAATAATTCAACCAAGAATGCAGCAATTGGACCATAAACCATTGTTACAAAAAGTACGAGTATAAATACCAAACTGATTAATTGCAATCGATAAGAACTATCAAGTGTTACTATTTTTTTTGTTTCTACCAATTTAAGATTATCTGGTTTCAATGTTTCTTGTGTGTATTTTTCTGTTTGTGCTAATTTAGAATGATCGCTATAAGTTGCAACTGTTGTTTTGAAAATAATTGAGTCTTTCGGATTTTCTGCACTTAATATTTTTCTTATAGTAATTTCTGAAGTCACTTCTTGTTTTTGTTTTACATCACTCATGTTATACATTGCAGTAAAGATGGGGCGATAACAAAAAATAGCTAACAACATGCCGGTAAGCATAATTGCCTTTCTTCCAATTTTATCACTCAGCCAACCGAAGAAAACAAAGAATGGTGTTGCCAGTAATAATGCAATTCCAATCCACGTATTTGTTTGAGTAGGTTCAAGATTACATGTTTTTAATAAAAAAGTTTGTGCATAAAACTGACCGGTGTACCATACCACTCCTTGTCCCATTGTTGCACCAAACAAAGCAAGCAAAACCATTTTCATGTTTTGCTTTTTACCAAAACTATCTTTTAATGGATTAGTACTTGTTTTGCCTTCGCTTTTCAATTTTGCAAATAAAGGACTTTCATTCATTTTCATTCTAATGACAATAGAAACCAATACCAATAAGATACTTAATAAAAATGGCAAGCGCCAACCCCAGTCTGCATAAGCTTCTTTACTTAAAGTATTTTGTATAGTTAAAATAACCAACAATGAAACAAATAAACCAAGCGTTGCAGTGGTTTGAATCCAGCTTGTGTAATAGCCACGTTTATTTGCCGGTGCATGTTCGGCAACATAAGTTGCAGCACCTCCATATTCTCCGCCTAAAGCCAACCCTTGCAACAATCTCAGCAATAAAATAAGATAAGGTGCCCCATGAAAATTTTTATACTCCGGAATACATCCAATTAAAAACGTACTTCCGCCCATAATAACAAGGGTGAGCAAGAATGTATGTTTTCGTCCAATCAAATCTCCCAGCCTTCCAAATACAAGTGCTCCAAAAGGACGAACAATAAACCCTGCGGCAAATGTTGCTAATGTTGCTAAAAAAGCGGTGGTCGGATTTCCTGTTGGAAAAAACTTCTCAGATATAATGGTAGCAAGGCTTCCGAAAATATAAAAATCATACCATTCAATTAAAGTACCTACACTTGAGGCAGTAATTACTTTCCAGATTCCTTTGGTTGATAAAGACATAAGCGGTTGTATATTTTGGCAAAAAAGTTTTAATTATAAGTGCCTTATGATCGCCAAGATAAATATGATTTAATTAAAAAAGAAGATACCCTTAATTTTATTTCTCAAACAGAAAATTGTTATGTCATATCCATATCAAATTACTTCATTAGATCAATACAAAAAAGTTTATCAGGAAAGCATTCAAAACCCAGAAGCATTCTGGTCATCTATTGCCGAACATTTTACCTGGCGCAAAAAATGGAACAATGTTTTAAACTGGAATTTTGCTACTCCAAATGTTGAATGGTTTGCAGGAGCCAAATTAAATATTACAGAAAATTGTCTCGACAGACATTTAGAAAAAAATGGGGACACACCAGCAATTATTTGGGAACCAAATAATCCGAATGAAAAGCCTAGAATGCTTACGTACAAAAAGTTGTATGAGCGTGTATGTCAATTTGCACAAGTGCTTAAAAATAATGGTGTACAAAAGGGTGACAGGGTTTGTATTTACATGGGCATGATTCCTGAATTAGCGATTGCTGTATTGGCTTGTGCAAGAATTGGTGCAATACATTCTGTTGTCTTCGGCGGTTTTTCTGCACAAAGTATTGCAGACAGATTAGAAGATGCAAAAGCAACTTTTATCATTACCTGTGATGGAGCTTTCAGAGGTGCAAAAGATATCCCATTAAAAAGTGTAATTGATGATGCTTTAATTGGCAATACGACAGTTGTACGTGTAATTGTTTATACAAGAACAAGAACACCAATAAGTATGATTAAGGACAGAGATGTTTGGTGGGAAGATGAAATGAAACATGTAGAAGAACATGGAATTTATTCGATTGAAGCAGAAGAGATGGATGCAGAAGATCCCTTGTTTATTTTATATACATCGGGCAGTACTGGCAAGCCAAAAGGTGTGGTACATGCATGTGCAGGTTACATGGTTTATACCAATTATACTTTTGTAAATGTATTTCAATATAAACCCGGACAAATTCATTTTTGTACTGCAGATATTGGCTGGATTACGGGTCACAGTTACATTGTTTACGGTCCTTTAAGTGCCGGTGCAACATCACTAATGTTTGAAGGAATTCCTACTTATCCTGATGCAGGAAGATTTTGGGATATTGTAGATAAACACAAAGTAAATATTTTATACACTGCTCCAACAGCCATCAGAAGTTTGATGAGCTTTGGCTTAGAACCCTTGCAGAATAAGGATTTATCGTCGTTAGAAATTTTAGGAACTGTTGGAGAACCAATTAATGAAGAAGCCTGGCATTGGTATGATGAACACATCGGAAAAAAGAAATGTCCGATAGTTGACACTTGGTGGCAAACTGAAACAGGTGGTATTTTAATTTCTAATTTGGCAGGTATTACACCAAGCAAACCAAGCTGGGCAACACTTCCAATGCCCGGTGTACAAATGACTTTGGTAGATGATAAAGGCAATGAAGTAACAACGTTAGAAGAGGGAGTATACAAAGGCAATTTATGTATTTCTTTTCCATGGCCAAGTATTTTAAGAACAACGTACGGCGATCATGAAAGATGCAGAACCAATTATTTTGCTACTTATCCAAATTTATATTTTACAGGAGATGGTGCATTAAAAGATGAAAACGGGTTTTTTAGAATTACCGGAAGAGTTGATGATGTGTTGAATGTAAGTGGACATCGTATTGGAACTGCTGAAGTTGAGAATGCAATCAACATGCATGCAGGCGTTGTAGAAAGTGCTGTAGTTGGCTATCCGCATGACATCAAGGGACAGGGCATTTATGCTTTTGTAATTGTAAGTAATACACATGGAGATGATGAACTTACCAGAAAAGATATTTTACAAACTGTAACAAGGGTCATTGGAGCAATTGCAAAACCTGATAAAATTCAATTTGTAAGCGGTTTGCCTAAAACAAGAAGCGGAAAAATTATGCGTAGAATTTTAAGAAAAATTGCTGAAGGTGAAACTGAAAATTTAGGTGATACCACTACATTGCTTGACCCTAATATAGTTGATGAAATTAAGAACGGTAAGTTGTAATAAATTGAAATTCATTTATTGTGATATTTCTAAACAATACACAATTTAAATTCCCAATTTCTCTAATGCTAACTGTGCTGCAATTTGGCTTGCATCTTTTTTGGTAAACCCTTTGCCAACAGATAAAATTTCATCATTCAACACAGTATTTATTGTAAAATGTCGTCTGTTACCTTCAATCTTTTCTTCTGCAAGTTCAAATGTTAATTTGTGGCCATTTTTAGATGCCCAACCTATTAATTTATTTTTCAAATTAATGTCAATGCCTTCAAGATCATCGACAAACATATGCGGAATGACAATTTGTTTCAAAACCCATTGCAACGTTTTTTTATAACCCTTATCCAAGTATACTGCACCTACTACTGCTTCTAAAGTGTTACCAAAAATTTGACTGTTGCGTAAGCTGTTATCAAACTTATTATACAAGGTAATTTTATTCAATCCCATTTTGATAGCAATATCATTCAGTTGTTGTCGGTTTACCATTTTACTTCTCATCTCTGTCAAGAAGCCTTCACCCTTATAAGGATACCTTTTAAATAAATAATCAGCAACAATAGCACTTAAAATCGCATCGCCTAAGTATTCTAATCGTTCATTATTTTGATCGGCAGATTCCTGTACACTTCTATGACTCAATGCAGCATTATAAAGCATGGTATTTCCTGGAACAAGGCCAAGCACATTCTCAACTTGCTGGTTGAATGTTGATGTTTTTTTGGATTTAAATATTTTTTTAAGTAGTTGCACTAAATCAATTTAATTGCTACATCACTGTATGTAAATAAAAAAGCAAGTTAAACCATAACTTGCTTTTATTATATAAAAATTAAAAAAAATCTAACCTTTGTATTTTTTTACAATGACACAAGCATTGTGACCACCAAAACCAAATGTATTGCTTAATGCAGCATTTACTGTTCTATGTTGTGCTTTGTTGAATGTAAAATTTAACTTAGGATCCAATTCCGGATCGTCTGTAAAATGGTTAATTGTTGGTGGAATCACATCATTCACAACAGCCATAATACTTGCTATTGCTTCAATGGCACCTGCTGCACCAAGGCAATGCCCTGTCATACTTTTCGTTGCACTGATATTTAATTTATAAGCATGTTCTCCAAAAACATGTGTGATTGCTTTTACCTCTGCGCCATCACCAATTGGTGTACTTGTGCCATGTGTATTGATATAGTCAATTTCTTCAGGTTGCATATTGGCATCTTCCAATGCAGCAATCATAACATTTCTTGCACCAAGTCCTTCAGGGTGAGGAGCTGTAATATGGTGTGCATCGGCACTTGCGCCGCAGCCTACCAGTTCGCAGTAAATTTTTGCACCACGTGCTTTGGCATGTTCCAATTCTTCCAGAACCAAAATTCCAGCAGCTTCGCCCATTACAAACCCATCCCTGTCTTTATCATAAGGTCGTGATGCAGTAGTAGGGTCATCGTTTCTTTCACTCATAGCTTTCATAGCATTAAAGCCACCTACGCCGGCCTCACTAATTACAGCTTCGCTACCGCCCGATAAAATAATATCTGCTTTGCCTAAACGTAGTAAATTAAACGCATCCATAATAGCATTGGTACTACTTGCACATGCACTTACGACTGCAAAATTTGGTCCACGTAAATTATGTCGCATACTGATATGACCTGCAGCAATATCCAAAATCATTTTAGGTATGAAAAACGGGTTAAAACGGGGAGTGCCATCGCCTTTGGCAAATTCTGTTACTTCATGTTGAAAAGTTATTAAACCACCAATGCCGCTTCCAAATACAACCCCAATTCTATCCGGATTAATATTGTCTTTATTCAATCCCGCATCAGCCATTGCCTGATCACTTACTACCAATGCAAACTGGGTAAACCGATCAATCTTTCTTGCTTCTTTTTTATCGAGATAATCTGTTGGCTCAAAGCTTTTTACCTCGCATGCAAATTTTGTTCTGAATTTCCCTGCATCAAATTGTGTAATTGGTGCTGCTCCGGAAACGCCTAATAATAGGTTCTCCCAAAACTCACTAACAGTATTTCCCAGTGGCGTTAAGGCTCCTAAGCCTGTTACAACTACTCTTTTAAGTTCCATAGAACAAGCGTTTTAAATGAAGAGAACAATTAATTGAATTAAAAATCAATTATTGTACTCTAAAATTCAATTTGTTGAAATTTAATTACAAACCAACAAGTTGTATGTGTGTTAGTACAAATATAATATACACAATGATATAATCTATTAATAGATAAATCCGCCAACTTTTGGCAAATGCCTCAGTATGGCGGATTAATTTTTAAATTATTCCAAACTTATGGAGTAGAATTATTTAGCGTGCTCTTCTAAATAAGCAACAGCTTGGCCAACAGTTGTGATGGTTTCAGCTTGCTCATCAGGAATAGAAATATTGAATTCTTTTTCAAATTCCATGATTAGTTCAACAGTATCCAAAGAATCTGCACCTAAATCGTTGGTAAAAGATGCCTCTGTAGTTACTTCTGCTTCATCTACACCTAACTTATCAACGATAATTTTTTTTACTCTTGTTGCGATGTCTGACATTGTAAATTTTTTTGTTACGGAGGCAAAAATAGAGTTTTTGGTTAAATAGTAATCAGTTGTCAAAAAAATGTTTAAATTTCATTGAAATTAGTTTTGCACACAACTTTTAATTTTAACCTCTTAATGACCTTTAAATACAGGTTTTCTTTTTTCCAGAAATGCAGAAGTTCCTTCTTTCATATCATTTGTACCGATGCATTTTCCAAATTGTGCTATTTCAATTTCATAACCATTTATGGTTTCATCCCATGCAGCATTAGCGGCTGAAATGCAGGCTGATACAGCTATTGGAGCCTTGGTATTGATGGTATCTAAAATACCGATTGCTTTGCTCATTAATTCTTCTTGAGGTACGATATAATTGACCAACCCATATTGTAATGCAGTAGTTGCATTAATCATTTGTCCGGTGATTAATAATTCGATTGCCCTGCCTTTTCCTATTAATTGTGTTAATCGTTGGGTTCCTCCATAACCCGGAATCAACCCTAGATTTACTTCCGGTTGTCCAAATTTTGCATTTTCAGCAGCAATTCTAAAATGACAAGCCATCGCTAACTCACATCCGCCACCTAATGCAAAACCATTTATACAAGCAACAATTGGCTTACTGCATTGCTCAATTTTAAAAAAAATATTTTGCCCGTTTCTTGCCAAATTTTTTCCTTCTTCAATAGACAATCCTGCAAACTCTGTAATATCGGCACCTGCAACAAATGCCTTATTGCCACTTCCGGTTATGATAACCGATTTTATTTCGGGGTTCTCGGTAATTTCTTGTAATACTTTTTCTAAGTCTTTGAATACCTCTTTATTTAAAGCATTTAATTTTTCCGGACGATTAATGGTTACTGTAAAAATTCCATTCTCTAAATTGGTGAGCAAAGTTTGGTAAGCCATGGTAAATTAATTTATTTCAAAAAATCGTATTCTTATTTATAGTAACTAAGAAGTGGCTTTGCCAAGAATCGAACTTGGATCTGGAGCTTCGGAAACTCTTATACTATCCATTGTACTACAAAGCCTTTTCACAAATGTAATTGAACTATTTGAAAAGTTGTTTTAACGCTGCAGGTAAAAAAATTTTCATCGGCACACTGCTCATAATTTTCAAATCTTCTATTAAACTACTTTCATTGTCTAAAAACCGAAGTACTGTTTTGATTGCATTCTTTTTAAAAATATTTGCAAAAATTTCATCTCCATTCATTTTTTTATCATGCAATACTTGCAGTAAAACACTATCAAAAAAACGGAATTTTTTATCGTTAAAACTTTGATTACAAAACGGATGATTTTTTGAAATTAAATTGGCAATAATTTTTTTTGTTCTTTTTTGTATAAATTGAAATGCATAACCACTGCTGCCTTTGGCTTGTCCACCTGCAATGCCAATATATATTATCCTACCATCTTGTAAAGGAAAATAATGATTTGTCATTGGGATTATTCCAAACTCTTCATGTTGAATGGCATAGTTGCTAATTTTTAAATCTTCTTCAATATATTCTTTTAGTGCATTTTCATAATCGGATTGCTGTAATAAATTTTTAGTAAACAATGTATACTCCACCAGAGCAGTTGTGGCAGATGTTGGCATTGTGTACATAAATGTAGTACCTTCTTTTTGAGATACAGTAAAATCCATCAACGTTGCTATTGAAGGATTGAATTGTGCATTGGGTGTTTCAATTACCCATCCTTTAAAATGTTGTAAGAGATAATAATTCTTTTTACTGTTTGTATTGATTGTATCAGGAAATAAAATACTGTTGAAAATATAATTCGCTTTGTAAGTGTTACTTTCAGTTTCAACTATTGCTAATTCGTTTTCAGTAGTTAATTTTTTTACTTTTTCATATTTGAATTCAACATTAGCAAAACCTTTTGCGTGATGCATTACAGTGTTGTAAAAATCAATCCCCTGAATCATTTTATAACGATAATTATCTAACAAAATTCTTTTGGAAAAATGATTTGATGCAAATGCTATTTCATTGTATGAGTGATGAATAATATCTTCAAATAATCCATTTTCCTTTTCCCAAAAACACCAGGTTCTATCATTAGTTATTTTTGGTTTTTCATCAATGACCAAAATATTTTTTGAGGATAATGTAGGCTCTAGCAAAATCCTTTGCAGCAAACTCAAACCTGCACATCCGGCTCCTGTAATGATATAATCGTAGTGGTTATTCAAAATTTATAAAGGCAATTTTTCTGACAAAATTTTACTCATTTTATAATGTGCATCTATGGTAACGCCTGCCGTGTGCGGTGTAATGATTACATTTTGTTTGGCAAGTAATTGGTGCAGTAATTTTTTTTCTGAATCGGTATAAGTATCAAGCTTTTCATTTTCCAAAACATCAAGTCCTGCAGCTTTTACTTTATTATTTTCGATTGCCTTTAATAAAGCGGCAGTATCTGTAACACTTCCTCTGCAAGTATTTAAAAAATAAATAGGATTTTTAAAGGAATTGAAAAAGAGATCATCAGCCAAATGATTGGTTTCTGAAGTCAAAGGAATGTGCAAACTCACAATATCTGCCTGTTCAAAAATTGCCTCTAATGTTGATTCGTATACATGATTTTTTGAAAAGCCTGTTTTGTATTTATCATAAGCCAAAACCTTTGTATCAAATACCGATAATAATTTTGCAAATGCACTTCCAGTATGCCCAAACCCAATGATGCCAACGGTTTTGCCATTTAACTCTTCGCCCCTACTTTCTCCTCTTGTCCAGTTAAATTCTTTTAATGCAGCATGACTACTATTAATTTTATTCATTAAATTCAGTAACAATCCCAATGCATGTTCGGCTACAGCATTGCTATTTCCTTCGGGGCTACTGATGCACAGAATACCTTTTGCAGCAGCATATTGAACATCAATTTGTTCCATGCCACTTCCCAGCCTTCCAATCCATTGTAAGTTTGGTGCTGCATCAATTATTTCTTTATCTACCTGAATTCTTGTAGTAACTATTAATCCTATTGCATCTTGTATTTCAATCAATAATTCGGCTCTTGTAATAGATGGCTGATTTACAACAATACATCCTTTAGCCAACAAATATGTTTGTAAGCAAGGATGGGAAACTCCGGAAATAATTACTTTTTTCAAATGGGTATTTTATACTGCTTTTAATTTCCTTGCATTCTGAAAGTCAATGCTGCAAAGTCTTCTATGCTTAATTGTTCGGCACGTTTATTAAAAATTTCATCTTGTAATACAATAGGATCAAACAAACTTTTTACTGCATTACGTAACATTTTTCTTCGTTGGTTAAATGCTGTTTTTACCAATTGTATAAAAGCTTTGTCGCTTTTTACCTGATAAGTCGTATTTCTCAATTGCAACCTTATTACACCGCTCATTACTTTTGGTGGCGGAGTAAAACTTTCGGGTGGCACATCAAATAAATATTCAACATCGTAAAACGTTTGAATTAATATACTGATGATGCCGTAGGCTTTACTATTTGGTTTTGCTGCAACACGCTGTGCTACTTCTTTTTGAAACATTCCTATTACAACCGGTACTTGTTCTTTCCAATCTAAAATCTTAAACAGAATTTGCGATGAAATGTTGTACGGAAAATTACCTGCTACCATAAATTTTTCTTGAAATGGAGGAGCGATTTCTAAAAAATTTTCATGAATAATTTTTTCTTTTATTTTAGGATAAGTAGCTTCTAAAAAAACAACTTTTTCTTCATCCAATTCAACTGCTATAAAATCAATATTTTCTATTTGCAGTAAGTATTTTGTAATTGCACCACCTCCTGGTCCAACTTCCACTAAATTATTCAGATTATGATTGATTAAAGATTCATTTACTGCATCTATAATTTTGATACAGATAGATTCGTCTTTTAAAAAGTGTTGCCCTAATGATTTTTTTAAGGTGTATTGCATTACAACAAAAGTATGGTTAATATTACTTCTCAGACTATTTGAATCTTGATGAATAGAAACAAAAAATCCTTGCACCAAAGTACAAGGATTGATAAAGTAAGTATTGTAAAAAATACAATTAAGCTTCTGTAGTACCTTCTTCGCTAACAGTTTCCGGAGCTGCCTGAACTGCAGGAGCTTCTTCAACTTTACGCACAACAGGTACATACTCACGACTTTGACGTTGTTTAGTTTTGTGGGTTTCAGTACGACGCTTATTATTAGCCTCATGCTCTTCATGCCAAGCTTGGAATTTCACCATTGCAGCAGCATCATCAAACAAACCTAATTTAACACCACGTAATAAGTGTTTTAAGTACAATACTCCCTTGAAAGAGAGAATTCTGCGAACTGTGTCGGTGGGTTGAGCACCTTTGTGCAACCATTCCAAGGCTTTTTGACGGTCTAATTGAATTGTTGCAGGAACAGTTAGTGGGTTGTAAGTACCGATTTTAGCGATAAACTTACCATCTCTTGGTGCACGTGCATCAGCCACTACTACGAAGTAGAAAGGGCGTTTTTTGCTACCGTGTCTTTGTAATCTCATTTTTACTGCCATGTTAAATAGACATTTATAGGCGTTAACAAATTGGGTTTCTTTCCCTATTAAGACTAATAAGGAGGGCGAAAATAATATTATTTATTCTTTCTGCCAAGTTTGTATACCAAGTTTTTAAAGATTTTTTCAAATGTTAACTTTGAACAGATAAGATATTATAGAAATAAGTTTATCGCTTCAGTCCCTTCATTCCGGGGAAACCACTCATTGGCATTTTATTCATCATACCCATCATTTTTTTCATTTGGTCAAATTGTTTCATAAACGCATTCACCTCATTGATATCTTTTCCACTACCTTTTGCAATGCGTATTTTTCTTTTTTGATCCAATAAATCAGGATTTGCCCTTTCGGTGGGTGTCATGCTTTGTATAATAGCTTCTATGCCTTTGAATGCATCATCATTAATATCAACATCTTTCACTGCTTTTCCAACTCCGGGAATCATTCCCATTAAGTCTTTCAGATTTCCCATTTTTTTGATCTGACCTAATTGGTCTAAAAAATCTTGAAAATCGAATTGATTTTTACGAATCTTTTTCTCTAATTTTTTTGCAGCTTCTTCATCAAATTGTAGTTGTGCTTTTTCTACCAACGTTGCAATATCTCCCATCCCCAAAATACGCTGAGCCATACGATCCGGATAAAATACTTCTAAAGTATCCATCTTTTCGCCGCTGCTCATAAACTTAATAGGCTTCTCAACCGTGTATTTGATTGATAATGCAGCACCACCTCTTGTATCACCATCTAATTTTGTTAATACAACTCCAGTAAAATCCAATCGGTCATTAAAAGCTTTTGCTGTATTTACTGCATCTTGACCAGTCATACTATCTACTACAAAAAGTATTTCGGTTGGATTAACAGCAGCTTTGATATTGGCTACTTCAGCCATCATAATTTCATCAACAGCAAGTCTTCCTGCAGTATCAATAATTACAACATTTTTATTTTTAGATTTTGCTTCTTTAATTGCATTTTGTACAATTAAAACGGCATCCTTTGTATCGGGTTCTTTGTAAATGTCAACCCCAATTTGTTCAGCCAAAATAGTTAACTGATCTATAGCTGCAGGTCGGTAAATATCTGCCGCCACAACCAATGGACTTTTCCCTTTTTGTGTTTTTAAATAGTTGGCTAGTTTTCCTGTGAAAGTTGTTTTACCACTACCTTGCAAACCAGCAATTAAAATGATTGCAGGATTGCCCGTAATGTTGAATTCTGCAGGGCTTCCACCCATTAATTCTGTTAATTCATCCTGAACAATTTTTATCATTAATTGTCCCGGACTGATTGCATTGATAACTTTTTCTCCGGTCGCCTTTTCTTTTACTTTATCTGTAAATTCTTTTGCAATTTTAAAGTTTACATCAGCATCAATTAATGCACGTCTGATATCTTTAATGGTATTTGCAACATTAAGGTCATTAATTCTTGCTTCACCCTTTAAGTTTTTAAAGGCACTTTCTAAACGTTCGGATAAATTATTAAACATCGTATCAGTTTTCTTGGATCAATAAAAAAAGTGAACGAAATAAGTTCACTCTAAATTGTTTGCAAATATAATAGCAGAACCGCAACCAATGTATATTCACAGAAGTTGCCTGTAATCAGTGATTTTTATGCCATTATTTTTGATTTATCAACAAATTAAAATCACCTTTAAGCAACCTTTTATTAATTAAAAAGTGATTTCAATCATAAATTATTTTGTGTTATTAACTGCCGTTATTAAAAAAACATTTGGTAGGTTTATATTAATTGTTATTATTGCACCGATTGATAAAGGGATTTAAAGTTTATTAAATGAGTAAGAAACAAAAATTTACGTTGGAATTTAAAGTAAGATGTTCTCCAACTATATTGTTTGAATTTTTGAGTACACCTTCTGGTTTGCAAGAATGGTTTGCAGATAAAGTAGATGTTTGGGAAGATATCTGGAGCTTCACCTGGAGTGGTGGCGTACCTGAAAAAGCAACAGTGTTAGAAGAAGATCATGATGAGTTTATTCGTTATCGTTGGACAACTATGGACAAAGCTGAATACTTTGAATTTAGAATTGCCAAAACAGAAATTTCTAATCAAACAATTTTAGTGATTACTGATTTTGCAGAGAAAAATGATATTAAAGATCAAACGCAACTTTGGGAATATCAGGTAAAAGAATTATTCCATAGATTAGGAAGCTAATTGAAACTGTACTTTATAAAAACAAAATGCCCCGAAAATTTCGGGGCATTTTGTTTTGAGTTATTCTTTGTTTTTTTGTTCTTTAAATAATTTTATAGGAATAGATTCTACTAATGTTTGATAATCTTTCCATGAGTTACTAAAAAACGATGTTACCTTTTGCAATAATGCTGCTGCCTGGGTTTCAGCTTCTGCAACAAGCCTTTCTTCCTGTGCGCCGGGCAAACTATTTTTTCCTAAAATATTACTCCTTGCTTCTTGAAGCGTGCCGCTTACTGTTACTTGCGGAATTTGTCCGTAGCCTTGTTTGTCTTGTATTTTGCCATTCAAAATTTCACGAATTACTTTGATACTATCTGTCATCGCTTTACTTATTTTGCGTAAAGTATCAGCATCTTTCTTTTCCATGTAATTGTAAGAAGATTCAATCTTTTTAATGATTTCATCCAACTCGTTTAGTCTATCTGTAAGGTCAGTTAATTTCAAAATAGTTTTATCCAATCGCTCAGCAAATTTTCTTTTACCGTCTCGTATTTCTTTGTTTACAGGAGCCAAAGGATTGTCATTTACAACAACCATCAAACTATCTGTATTTTCTTTTGATAAGCTGATAACAACTTTATAAGTACCGGGATCTACCGGTAGTCCACCTGGCTCAGTGGTGTTGCCACCGCTTCTTCTGCCGCCACCTCTGCTTCCTGCCTGACGAATTCCTTTACCTTCCATTCCCCAGTAAAAACGGTTAAAACCACTGTCCGCCCTTACTTTCAGCATTCTTACTTGTTTATTTTCTTCATTAAAAATTTTTACAACTGCCGTATCTGCCAATTTGTTTTTTCCGGTATCAGCAATGGTTTTATTTATATAAAAACTAAGTGCAGCACCACTTTTTCTGTTCTCCCCTTCATAAGTCCCCCAGGTACTATACTCAATTCCTGAAGCATTTTTAAAGTTTGCCTGATAAGCAGTTGGTGGTTCAAAAGCAGTTATTTTATTTTTAAATACTTGTCCTTTGTTAGCAGCTAATTTTCTTAACGGACGAATATCATCCAATACAAATAATGCTCTTCCAAAACTTGCAATTGCTAAATCCGCTTCTCTTTCCTGAATTGCTAAATCGAATGTTGAAACAGAAGGATATCCATTTTTAAATTGTTGAAAATTGATGCCATTATCGAAACTAATCCAAAGACCTTGCTCTGTTCCTACGAAAATTAAATTCGGTTGTTCAGGGTCTTGAATCATACATAAAGCATAACCGTTCACTTTCTTTTCATCAATCATTCTTGTCCACGTTTTGCCGTAATCTGTTGTTCTAAAAATATAGGGTTTAAAATCTGCACGTCTGTAATCATTACACACAACAAATGCTTCTGCTGCATTATACTTGCTTGCTCTTATTTGTGGAACCCAGCATCCTACAGGCATTCCGGGAATTTTGTTGCGAAAGTTTGTCCATGTTTTACCGCCATCCTTTGTCAATTGAACATTGCCATCATCTGTTCCAATCCAAATTACACCTTGCTCTTTTGTGGATGGCTCAATGCATAAAATGGTACAATGATTTTCTGCACCTGTAATATCAATGCTTATTCCACCATTTTTAGATTGGTCAATTTTGCTGCTATCTGCAGTTGTTAGATCAGGAGAAATTTGCTCCCAACTCGCTCCGCTGTTTGTACTTTTATTTACAAATTGGCTACCATAATAAATAGTGGTTTTATCAAATGGATCTTGAGCAATTGCTGCATTCCAGTTGAATCTTTGTCTTACAGTTGAGGAAGGATGCGGGGGACGAATATTCCAACTTTCTCCGGTTGCAATATTGTATCTACCCAATGAGCCTCCCTGGCTCATGCTGTACACCCAATTTTCATCTGCCGGATGTGGCAACACATCAAATCCATCGCCACCGCCAACGCTTTGCCAGTAAGCATTTCGAAGCCCACCTTCAATCCAAGTATATGCCGGTCCATGCCAACTGCCATTGTCTTGCAAACCGCCCATTACATGATATGGAAGTTGGTTATCTACATTAATGTGGTAGAATTGACCCAAAGGAAGTTTCTCATCAAATACCCATGTTTTTCCTCTATCTCTGCTGATACCAATTCCGCCATCATTTCCATCAATGATAAATGAAGGATCTAATGGATTGATATAAAACGCATGATGATCGGGATGAATACCACTGTAAGGAATAATTGTTTTGAAATTTTTCCCGCCATCTTCACTTAATCCAATCATTTGATAAATAAGATAAACCCTGTTTTCATTTTTTGGATCGCATGCAATATCTTGAAAATAAAAAGGTCTGTTGTTCACTACTTCTGGTGTTGTGTTTACCAATTCCCATTTCATGCCACCATCATCACTTCTGTATAAACCATTTTTGGTTGCTTCAATCAATGCATAAATTCTGTTGGGTTCGCTGTGGCTGATGGCTATACCTATTCTTCCATAATCACCACTTGGAAGACCATCTTCTTTACCCAGTTTTTTAAAGTTTTTTCCTGCATCATAAGTTACATATAAACCACTACCACTGCCACCGCTAGTAAAGCTCCAGGGCGTTCTGTTGTGTTGCCACATATTTACAAAAAGTTTGTTGGGATTGCTTGGATCCATGACCATATCACCTACACCAGATGAATCATTGGTGTGTAAAATTAATTTCCAGTTTTCTCCGCCATCAGTTGTTTTATATACACCACGTTCTGCATGAACACCATATGGATTACCGATTGCACCTGCATAAATAATATCAGGATTGGTAGGGTCAATAATGATGCGATGAATATTTCTTGTTTTTTGTAACCCCATACACTTCCAAGTTTTTCCACCATCCATACTTTTGTAAATACCTTCTCCAATATTCACAGAGTTGCGTGGATTGCCTTCTCCTGTTCCAACCCAAACAATATTTGGATTGCTTTGTGTAATAGCTACTGAGCCTATGTTTAATATCGGTTGCTCATCAAAAATCGGAGTCCAGTTGGCACCTGCATTTTCTGTTTTCCAAACGCCGCCACTTGCGGTTCCTAAATAAATAATATCAGGATTGGTATTTACAGCATCAATGCTAGTTACCCTTCCGCTCATTCCCGCAGGACCAATACTTCTAGGTTTTAAATTTTTAAATTGTTTATTGATGTCTATCTGTTGACTAAACCCTGTTAATTGTAATGCAATTAAAATAGTAAGTACAAAATTTTTTTTCATGAATCTTAAATTTAGAAATTGAAATATCTGCATAAAATTAACAATTGCCAAATACCAATTTCAATCCACCCAAAATTCAATTACATTTTTAAAATGACTATCTCAACAAAAAAATGAAATTGTATCAGGTAGAGTAGTAATTTAGCAATATGTCGAATCCGAATTTGAATGGTGAAGCCCTTAATTTAAATGCCGTAGAAAAAGAATTTGAAAATACAATTCGCCCTGCGGCAATCAACGATTTTTCGGGGCAACCACAATTAATTGAAAACCTTCTGATATTTATAAAGGCAGCTAAAATTCGTGGCGAAGCCTTAGATCATATTTTATTCCATGGTCCTCCGGGCTTGGGAAAAACAACGTTGAGCAGAATTGTGGCAAATGAATTGGGCGTAAACATTAAAGAAACATCAGGCCCTGTAATTGAAAAGCCAGGCGACCTTGCTGGGTTATTAACCAACCTCGAGCCCAATGATGTTTTATTTATAGATGAAATACATCGCTTGAGTACTGTAGTTGAAGAATACTTGTATGCTGCCATGGAAGATTTCAGAATTGATATCATGATAGACAGCGGGCCAAGTGCAAGAAGTGTACAAATCAATCTCAACCAATTTACTTTAGTAGGAGCAACTACAAGAAGTGGTTTATTAACTGCTCCTTTATTGTCTCGTTTTGGTATTAAAAGCAGATTAGAATATTACAATGCAATTACCTTACAAAAAATTATTGAACGTAGTTCCGGCATTTTAAACACAAGTATTACCAGTGATGCTGCCGGAGAAATTTCTCGCAGAAGCCGCGGAACGCCTCGTATTGCCAATGGTTTATTAAGAAGGGTAAGAGATTTTGCACAAGTATTAAATGATGGAGCAATTGATTTGGGCATTACACAACATGCATTAAAAGCTTTGAATGTGGATGAGTATGGTTTAGATGAAATGGACAATAGAATTCTACTTGCAATTATCGAAAAATTTAAAGGCGGTCCTGTTGGTATTACAACTATTGCAACAGCAGTGGGCGAAGAGCCGGGTACGATTGAAGAAGTGTATGAACCTTTCTTAATTCAAGAAGGATTTATGCAACGTACACCAAGAGGCAGAGAAGTAACCGCAAAGGCTTATGAACATTTAGGAAAAAAACCTTTCACCGGAAATCAGCCAAATTTATTTGTGTAAGCGTTTAATTAATTATTTTCCAAAAGAAGTAATATTGGTGCTGAATATTTTCACAGCAATTGCTAATAGTATTACACCAAAGAATTTTCTCACAGCAAGTAATCCGGCTTTACCCAAAATTTTTTCAATTAATTTAAGCGACTTTAGTGTTCCGTAGATAAAAATCAGGTTCACTAAAATACCGAACAATATTACTGTTTCATCGAAGTTGGCTTTCAAACTCATTACTGTTGTAAGTGTACCACTGCCTGCTATAATCGGAAATGCAATAGGGACAGCTGTTCCGGCTTTTGCATCTTTATCCCCTTTAAAAATTTCGTGACCCAGAACCATTTCCAAGCCCAATAAAAATATTACAACTGATCCCCCAACTGCAAAACTTTTAACATCAATTCCCAATATTTTTAAGAAAGGTTTACCCAAAAATAAAAATAAAATCATCAATCCACCCGAAATCATTGTTGCCTGAAGCGAACGAATACTTCCTCCCATTTTTTCTTTTAAAGAAATCAACAAAGGAATAGAACCTACAATATCTATTACAGCAAATAGTGTAAATGTCACCGTTAATAATTCATCAATTGTAAAGTTCATAGTAAAAATTTGTTACAAAAGTAAAACATCCCACCTTGCAGCAGGATGTTTTTTATAAAACAAAAATATTTGTGGTTTCTTATCAAAATGAATTAGCCGGAATGTAAATTTATATCAATAAGCTAAAGCAAATATTACCAATTAAATCTTACCCCCAACTGAAGCATTGTAGGAATTGCATTGTATCCTCTGATGTCAAAGAATTTTTTATTCGTAATATTTTGTGCATCAGCAAAAAATTTGAAGTGTTTTTTCATTTCGTATTCTGCATATGCATTGATTAAAAAATAACCATCCAATTCTATATCAGCTTTTTTATAACCCCCTACATCATTACGTTTGCTGATATATTTACCACTCGCACTTATATACAACGAAGGAGTAAACTGATAACTCACATTGATGTTGATATTGTGTTTGGGTCTGCGTAATAAATAGGTATAAGTAGTGTCTTTAAAGTTCACCCTGCTTTGTACATTTTCTTCGCTTGTTAAGTAAGTGTAATTACCGGTAATGGATAATTTGTTGGTTGGTTGCACACTCACTTCATATTCTATTCCGGTTACAATTTGTTGAATAAAATTGAAGTATTTGTAACTGATATTATTATAGTCAATACCATCTTTAATATTGCGATTAAATAATACAATTCTATTGCTTACTTTCTTTAATTGTTGTTGTACCCCCAGCTCATAATTCACACTTTTTTCAGCCAATAAATTGGGATTTCCAGTGCCACCACCTGCATACAACTGATATAATGAAGGTGCTTTAAATCCACTTGCAATACTTCCAAAAACTCTATACTTATTGTTAATGTTGTAAGATGGGTTAAAAGTGTAAGTATAATTACTACCATATCGAGAATGCGTATTCAATCTTCCACCTAATTCAATATTCAATTTCTTGTTGTTGCTATTGAATAAAAGTGAGCTATACAAAGAAGTCTGGCTCATAGCAGTGTCTTTAAATGAACTGCTATAAGGTCCAAAAGAACTAATAGAATAATAGTCATTACTCATATTGCCATGTCTAAAATCACCTCCTTGTAATAACGTAAAATTGTGGCCCATTTTAATACTCGCAAAAATTTCTGCAAACTGTGTACGACCACTGTATTCATTACGTTCGTATTTATTAAGACCACCAACAAAGCCACTGTCATTGATATAT
>CANLAE010000004.1 GCA_947488765.1 Chitinophagaceae bacterium
TGGGTTGCCGTTAAAAGTTCCATTCCAGGCTTTAGGGTAACCTTTATCAGATTTAAAAATTAAGTTTCCCCCTCTGTTGTAAACTTCTGCAATTAAGTTGGGATAAGCACCGATTGCTTTGATTTCCGAATTATTATAGGTACTTTCATTTTAATACACCCTATATTAAAAAATTATTTATTTGTGCGGGTGTTACAACAAAAGTATTTTCGCCATATCATCAAAACTAATCTTTGTTAGTTTGTTATTAACTTTTATATAAATGTTTACAAATCAGGAAATTAATTTAGATATTTTAAAAAAAAGGGCCTTCAATTTAAGGTGGGCTTCTGTGCCTGAAGGTGTTATTCCCTTAACCGCTGCCGATCCCGATTTTCCCTGCGCTCCTGAAATTGCAGAAGCAATAAATCGTTATACTTCTGATCGTTATTTTTCTTATGCACCTGCCGAAGGGCATTTGTTTTTTAGAGAGGCTGTTGCAAACTTTCACGTTACCAAGCGAAATCTTAATACCAAACCCGATTGTGTAATTGCAGTAGACAGTGCAGCATATGGCATACAAATGGTTTGTAAAGCATTTATCCAAAGTGGAGATGAAGCTATTGTATTCAATCCCGTAGATTTTTTATTTAAATATTGTGTTGAGGCAAACAAAGGAGTTGCTATTCCTTTTCCTGTTCCATTACAGCCGGATGCTGGCATTGATTTTGAGTTATTAGAAGGGTTAATTACTCATAAAACAAAAATGATTTGTTTGTGTAATCCTTTAAATCCAACCGGAAAAGTATTTACAAAAGCTGAATTGGAACAATTAGGAAATTTAGCTGTAAAACATCAACTGATTATTTTATCAGATGAAATTTGGAGTGATATTGTTTTTGCTCCTAATGTTTATAATAGTATAGCTTCGGTTAATGAGGCAATACAACAGCAAACTATTATTGTAACCGGCTACAGCAAGTCTTATGGTTTAGCGGGGTTAAGAGTAGGTGCAGTAATTGCTCCCAATGATATTTTGTTTGAAAAATTAATGATTGCATCCGGACATCAATCAACGGTACATGGCTGTAATGTGTTGGCGCAAGTTGCAGTCACTTCTGCATTAAATGAATGTGAATATTGGCTTCAGAATTTTGTTGCCCATTTAACAAATATGCGTAACATTTGTGTAGAAGGGTTGAATAAAATTAATGGTATTTATTGCCCTTCACCTCAAGGGTGTTATTTGGTT
This sequence comes from Chitinophagaceae bacterium, assembly GCA_947488765.1. Classification (GTDB taxonomy): domain Bacteria; phylum Bacteroidota; class Bacteroidia; order Chitinophagales; family Chitinophagaceae; genus UBA1930. The sequence goes on from CANLAE010000004.1 coordinate 1,232, forward strand.
TTTCCTGATATTACAGCCACCGGATTTACTGCATCGGAATTGCAGACAATACTGTTAGAAAAAGCCAAAGTAGCTGTTGTACCTGGTTTGAGCCAATGGTTTGGAGAAAGAGCTGCAGGACACATTCGAATTAGTTTTGCAACTTCAGATGAAATAATACAAGAGAGTTTATATAGAATAACGAAAGCCATGAGTAACTTATGAAAGTAGTCATTATTGGTGGTGGTATTGCTGGTATGGCAACTGCAATTTTATTACGTAAAAAGGGTATCGATTTTTCTTTGAATGAAAGAGATGAAAGTTTGCCAAAATTTGGCCATGCTTTTCTAATTCATCCAGATGCTATGGAAATATTGGATGTTATTTCGGAAGTTAATCCTGATATTGAATTGCCCGGGAAAATTATAGATAGAATTGTAATGAAAAGACCTGATAATTCTATAGTACAGATATCAGAACTTGATTCTTGGATTTGCATTCAACGTTTACGCATTATCGAATTTTTAACTTCTTTTTTAGGAGTGGAACAAATAAAATTTGATAGACAATTTTCTCATTTTATATATGATGGAGACAAGGCAATAGCAGCGGTATTTACCAATGGAGAAATTGAATACGGAGATGTTTTTATTGGCGCTGATGGGGCACATTCTTTGGTGCGTAACTCATTATTTGGAGAAGTGGAATTCTCAAGGGTTGAAGTAAAAGAAATTGTTGGTGTAGTTGAAAATCCACAACTTATTTCAAAATTTGCCAATACATTTATAAAGTACATGAGCGATTCAATTGGACTTGCTGTAGGTCTAATTCCTTGTTCTGAAGAAAAAATGGTTTGGTTTATGCAATATGACATCAACCTAGAACAAGGAAATGTAAAATTGCCGGAAGAATTAAAAAATCATTGTACTAAATTATTGGCCAATTTCCCTGCTGAAGTACAAGAGGTAATTTCTTCCAATGATTTTTCTAATAACTATATCTGGAGGTCTACAGACTTTGATTTGCTACCAAGTTTTCACAAAAATAATGTTGTGCTCATTGGTGATGCAGCACATGTGGCAATGCCATTTACAAGCGCAGGTACAACCAATGCATTACTTGATGCTTATAAAATAACTGAAGTTTTGGGAAGTGGAGAAAAACTTGCAGATGCTTTTGCAGATTATTACCAAGTCAGAGCTTCAATTGTAGGAAAACAAATTCAGTTGGGTAGAGAAATAAAATATAATTTTTTACACCAATCATCAGAAGAGGTAAAATTGCCTTTGATAGTAAATCAGAAGAACAACGAAGAGGCTGAAATTAAAAAGAAAGTTAAAATTTTATATTTTACAGATCCGGTTTGTTCTACCTCTTGGTTGGTTCAACCACAACTTCGAAAATTAGCTTTAGAATATGGCGAATATTTTGAATTGAAATACTATATGGGTGGGTTGTTACCTAATTGGGATGATTATAATCCTTTTGGGCCAGAGAAGCAAAGTGATGCTGCATCATATTGGCAAGCATTATCAGAAGAACACCAAATGCAAATATCTTCTGATGTTTGGTTAAATTCTCCATTGTCTTCATCATTTCCGCCTTCAATAGCGCTTAAAGCTGCACAGTTGCAAAATAAAATCAAGGCATATCATTTTCACAGAAGAATAAAAGAGTTATTGTTTGTTGAAAGTAAAAATATTACAGAAATCAGTTTACTTTTAAATACTGCTGAAGAAGTTGGATTGGATACAAAACAACTATCAGATGATATTGGCGAAATAGCATTTGTACAGTTTAATGAAGATCTAAATAGGGCATCCGATTTAAACATTTCGGTCCTCCCTACTTTTATTTTATCAAATGATTTGGGTGAAAAAATTAGGTTTGAAGGGTATCAGGAGTTTGAAACATTGGAAAATGCAATTTTGCAATTAATCCCATACGCAAAAAAGGATTTAAGAAAAAGAGAACCGATAGAGTTATTTAGATTTTTTCAAAGTTTAACCACGCATGAGTTTGCTTATTTGATGGGTATAACCCCACTGCAAACCGAAATAATATTAAAAAATCTTTATCAGATTGGGGTTATTTATAAGAAAACAAGCAAGGCTGGAATTATCTGGATTTTGAATCAAGGGATGTTATAATAATTAAAAAATTATAATTTGGATATACTGTTTTATCTATTTTGATTTTTTCTTTTAAACGAATTTATTACACCAAATTAATATTATATGATTTCAACTAAAGCATACGCTGCACAAAGTAAAACAACCCCATTAGCTCCATTTATTTTTTTTAGAAGAAACGTAAAAGAATCTGATGTACATATAGAAATTTTATTTTGTGGCGTTTGTCACTCAGATATTCATCAAGCAAGAGATGAGTGGGGTGGTGCTATGTACCCAATGGTTCCGGGGCATGAAATTGTTGGAAAAATAATTTCCATAGGAGAAAAAGTGACCAACTTTAAAATTGGTGAAACTGTTGGTGTTGGCGTAATGATAGATAGTTGCAGAGAATGTAAAAATTGTAAAAATGATTTAGAACAATACTGCGATGAAGGTATTACCGGTACTTACAATGCAATAGAAAGAGATGGTAAAACTGTTGCTCAGGGTGGTTATTCCAATCAAATTGTTGTTGACGAAAAATATGTATTACACATTTCTGATAAATTGGATTTAAGTGCTGCTGCACCCTTATTGTGCGCAGGCATTACAACATACTCCCCATTGCGTTATGCAGGTGTTACAAAGGGTATGAAAGTTGGTGTGATTGGTTTGGGTGGCTTAGGACATATGGCTGTAAAATTTGCAGTAGCTTTTGGTGCTGAGGTAACCGTTTTAAGTACTTCTCCCCACAAAGAAACAGACGCAAAGAAATTAGGAGCGCATCAGTTTTTATTAACTACAGATGAAAATCAAATGGCTTCTTATAAAAGATATTTTAATGTTTTGTTAGATGCAGTTTCTGCCAATCATAATTATACCAAGTACCTTGATTTGTTGGATATTGATGGCAAATTATTGGTGGTTGGTTTGCCACAGGAACAGCCGAAAGTTTCTCCGTTTTCTTTAATAACTAATCGCAGAAGTATCATTGGATCTATGATTGGAGGTATCAAAGAAACTCAGGAAATGCACGATTTTTGTGCGCTTCACAATATTGTTTCTGAGGTTGAAGTAATACCAATGAATGCTATCAATGAAGCATATGAAAGAATGATTAAAGGGGATGTAAAATATCGTTTTGTAATTGACACTTCAACCTTGTAGTAATCGGTTTTTGAAATTAATAAATTAAATTTTTAGTGGAAATATTTATCAAGTAATAAACGAGTTTTTTTAAGTAAATATTGTTTAAATTATTGGATTCTTAAGTTGTATTTCCATTTAAACAACACATCTTTGTTGTCATGAAATCAGGTATTGCAGTTTTTGTTGTTTTTTTTTCAATGAATACCTGTGTGCTTTTTGCACAAACAACTTCAAATACAACATTAAATTTTAATCCAAAATTTGGTAATGCTGATTTACAATTAAATGATGCTGTTTACACTACAAAAATCAATGACAGCATTTGGATAGATGTTTTTAAATGCTATGTTTCAAATATTGCATTATTACAAAATGGAAAAGTAGTCTGGCAGAAAAAAAATAGTTTTCATCTTATTAATATAGCTAATCAACAATCATTGCAGTTGATGCTTCAAACACCTGCTGCACTTGCATTTGATGCAATCCAGTTAAATGTAGGAATAGATAGTACGACAAATGTTGCTGGGGCAATGGGTGGAGATCTAGATCCTACAAATGGAATGTACTGGACCTGGCAAAGTGGTTACATCAATATTAAATTAGAAGGCAGAAGCAATAAATGCTTAACACGAAACAATGCTTTTACTTTTCATTTGGGAGGTTACCAGTTTCCGTACAATGCTTTGCAGAAAATTACCATTCCTATTCAGCAAATAAAAAAAATAAACCTTGTAATTGATATTCAAAAATTTATCTCATCAATTGATTTAACCACACAAAATCAAATCATGTCTCCTGGGAAATCTGCGATGTTTCTTTCCAATCAATTTTCCACAATTTTTTCTGAATTAAAACAATGAAAAAAGTAAGTATTGTTTTTTCGTTACTAATTTTTGTATTGACTGCTTTTGTATCAGTATCGCAACTATTTGTTGTGCCAAAAGGATGGCCCAAACAGGGTTATGATTTTTCTAGAAATCCATTATCTAATGAAAAGATTGCATTAGGAAGAGCATTGTTTTATGATCCAGTACTTTCAAAAAATAACACTATTTCATGCGCAAGTTGTCACAATCCTTATAATGCATTTGCACATGCAGACCACCAATTGAGCCATGGCATTGAAGATAAAATTGGTAAACGTAATGCACCTGCTTTGGTAAACTTAGCTTGGCAAAAAAAGTTTATGTGGGATGGAGCAATCAATCATCTTGATATGCAATCGCTTTTTCCAATTACGCATCCTGATGAAATGGGCGAACAATTAGATCAGGTAATTTCTAAACTCAAAGGCGCAACTATTTATCCAAAATTATTTTATAAAGCTTATCAAGACAGCGTTATTACAGGCGAGCATCTATTAAAAGCAATTGCTCAATTCATGCTTACATTGGTGAGTTCAAATTCGAAATACGATAGTGTAATGCGGCATCAAGCTGTATTTTCAAACCAGGAAAAAAATGGTTATCAATTATTCAAAAAAAATTGCAATTCTTGTCATACAGAACCTTTATTTACAAATCATGAATTTGAAAATAATGGATTGCCAATTAATAAAATATTGAAAGATTTTGGCAGAATGAAAGTAACTGGTTTAGTTACTGATTCTCTAAAATTTAAAGTGCCTACTTTACGAAATATTCAATATTCATCACCCTATATGCACGATGGGAGATTTGCAAGATTGCAAGATGTTTTAAAACATTATACATTAAGCATTCAAAAGAGTGCAACACTTTCTCAGAAGCTTCAACAACCAATTGTTTTGACATCCAATGAAAGAGTGGATATTATTGCTTTTTTACTGACTCTAACAGATAATTCATTTATATCCAACCCCAACTTCAACTATCCTAAATATAACTTATATCCATAGAAAAAGGATTTTCAATATTATTTCGTCAAACTGTCAAAAAAATAAAGAAGTATAAATAAAAATTTACTAAGTACTATATTGGTTTTGATTTCTATTTACACAAATACACAAATGAATCTGGCAATTACAAGCTGGATGAGAAATACAACATATGCAGTTGGGTTTAATAATTTTACAATTTAATTTACAGAGCGATTATCATAGAACAACTGTCGCATACGTTTCTGCTTATGATATTCCTGTATATTCCATGGTACAAGGCAAACAAATCTAAATACTCCAAGCAACCAAAATATATTTCTTTATTCACTCTTTATCGGGTAAAAAACAGGTACTAAAATAAATACAGTTCTAGGTGCTATTGGAATTTGGGAAAATGGTGTGCGAAATTACAATCCTTAAGATGGGTATTATTGGAATATTACCACAAATGCAATTACATAAGGAGTTACTCAAAATGGCTATAACAGAAATACATATATTAGGAAGGAGTAAATTGATGGATCTTCCATCATGGGATTAGATACTTGTCACGGACACATTGGTAGCAATGGGGTTTATCATTATCATGGCACAACAAATTATCCTTATGTAGTTGGTGCAATGAAAGGAAAAGTAACACCTGATCCGGCAACTCCAGCTCCTGAAAATCAAATATTACCACAGGCATTTGCTTCGCCAATTCAACCTGCTACAACTCCTTTAAATGGAGCACAAATTACTGCCTATGCTTCAACAGGTACAAATGCTTATAAACTAACTTACAAGCGTGGTACAAAATTTGGATATGTAGATTATAGTCGGTTTTTTGCAAACAATAAAACTACTTACACTTTTATACAAACTGATACTGCAGGAACTGTTGTTTAAAATCAGTATATAAGATAAATAGTATAAATTATATGTAAACTAGTTGGCAGTTTTTTTAGCTACTATTTGAATATCTTGTAATAAATCCAATAGTTCTCAAGGCACCACTACAGATAATTACATAGGAACTGGTTCAATTACAAAAGGATTACCAACAACAACTATTATTGGTATGTATATTTATGTCAGGAAAAAGATTACTTCTAAATTAGTGTAGATATTTATTGTTATTAAGATTCACAACTAATTAATTTTTTTATTTCTTTTATTTGCATATGGGCTATTACACTTTTATATTCTGGATACTTATTGCATTATTGGTGTATGCCTACCTTGGTTATGGAGTTCTTGCATGGTTTATGGGCTTTATACAATCCATATTCAAAGCTCCAAAAGCTGTTTCACTTCAATCAGATTTGCCTTCAATCGCAATCATCATACCTGCATACAATGAAGGAATTGCATTGAAAGATAAAGTTGAAAATACTTTAACCCTAGATTATCCTTCCAACCTTGTTCAAATTATTATTGTAACCGATGGAAGTACGGATGCTTCTGCAAATATGCTTAAAGACTTTCCTCAAATTTTGCATTTACATCAAAACGAACGCAAAGGAAAAATGTCGGCAATCAATAGGGCAATGACTTTTGTTCAGCAACCAATCGTTGTATTTTCCGATGCCAATACTTTACTCAATACAAATGCAATTCGTGAAATGGTAAAGCATTACGCCAATGAAAAAGTTGGTGGTGTTGCAGGAGAAAAAAAAGTAATGGTTTCTTCTACAAAAAATATCATTGGTATTGGTGAAGGGTTCTATTGGCAATATGAAAGTGCCATGAAGCAACTGGATAGTGATTTATATACTGTTGTTGCAGCTGCCGGTGAATTGTTTTCTATGCGTACTCAATTGTTTTCACCTTTACCGGAAGATACTATATTGGATGATTTAATGCTTGCAATTTCAATTTGCAAACAAGGCTATACCATTACTTATGAAAAAAATGCTTATGCAATAGAAGCCCCATCTATTAATCTTGCAGAGGAACGAAAAAGAAAAATTCGCATTGCATCTGGCGCTGCACAAGCAGTTGCAAGAGTTGGCATTTTCCCTTCTGCTACCAATTGGATGCTCAATTTTCAATTTTTTTCCCGTAGGGTAATACGATGGCTGGTAAGTCCAATATCGCTGCCCATTTTATTTTTAATTAATTGTGTGCTTGTTTTTTATTGCAATACTTCACCATTATACCAACTGCTATTTATTTTGCAGGTGTTGTTTTATACAATGGCTTGCATTGGTTGGTTAATGTACAAATCGGGGAAAAAAAGTTTGTTGTTTTTTGCACCTTTTTATTTTGTTTTTATGAATGGGTGCATGCTAATTGGTTTTATAAAGCAAATATTCAAACCTCAAAAAGGAACTTGGGAAAAAGCACAAAGAGCTTCAATTTTTACCGCCGATACAATTTTGTAGCACCTTTATTATTTTTAAAACTAACTTCATTCAATGGAAGTAACAGAACAATTGGTAGATAAGCTGGCACACTTATCAAGGTTGCGTTTTTCAGCCGATGAAAAAATAGCCATCAAAAATGATTTGCAAAATATGATTGGGTTTGTACAAAAGTTAAATGAAGTAGATACAACAGGCGTACAACCTTTACTTCACATGGGTGATGCCAACAACGTATTTAGGGCAGATGAATTGAAAGGAAGTGTAACCCGAGAAGCTGCACTTGCCAATGCTCCAATACCCGATAATCAATTTTTCAAAGTACCCAAGGTGATTAAAAAATAAGTTGTTTATTATAATAATTAAGCACAATGAATTCGATTATACATTTAGAAAATCTGCATAAAAGTTATTTCATGGGTAATCAGGAAATACCAGTGTTGAAAGGTATTTCATTGGATATTTTTAAAAATGAATACGTAGCATTGATGGGTCCAAGCGGTAGCGGAAAAAGTACACTAATGAACATCATTGGCTGTTTGGATACACCCACTTCAGGTGCGTATATTTTAAATGATAAGGACGTAAGCAAAATGGCTGATGATGACTTAGCAGAAGTTCGTAACCAGGAAATTGGTTTCATTTTTCAACAATTTAATTTATTGCCCAGATTAACTGCTGCAGAAAATGTTGCTTTACCATTGGTGTATGCAGGTATTGGAAAAAAAGAAAGAATGGAACGTGCTTTGGAAGCGTTAAAAAAAGTAGGACTTGCAGATCGTAGCCATCATAAAAGCAATGAACTAAGTGGCGGACAAATACAACGTGTGGCAATTGCAAGAGCATTGGTAAACAATCCATCTATTTTATTGGCAGATGAACCCACGGGTAATCTGGATAGTAAAACTTCTTCTGAAATTATGGAAATATTTAGCCAAATACAGGAAGCCGGAAATACCGTAGTATTGGTAACCCACGAAGAAGATATTGCCAATTATGCCAAACGAATTATAAGATTAAAAGACGGATTGGTAGAAACTGATAAACTAAATGAGCATTTGGTTGTTTAGTGGTTTGTCAGTCACTTTTTACTGATTAATTTTTTAAAATTCTCTTTCCGAGACAAAGCAAATTATGGCATTTAAGATTTATACCAAAACAGGAGACGCAGGAAAAACAAGTTTAATTGGTGGTACGAAAGTCCCTAAAAGCCATATCCGTATTGATACATACGGTACTGTAGATGAATTGAATTCATACATTGGTGTAGTAAGTGATTACATTACAGATGAACATAGTAAAGTAATTTTAAAAGAAATTCAGGATCGTTTATTTACAATAGGGTCTTCCTTAGCCTGTGACCCCGATAAAGAGCCATTGATGAAAATCCCTGATTTGAAGGAATCGGATATTCAATTATTGGAAAATGAAATGGATGCCATGGATGCACATTTGCCTGCCATGAAATCTTTTGTATTACCCGGCGGTCATTTGGCTGTATCAACTGCGCATGTTGCAAGATGTGTATGCCGCAGGGCAGAACGTTGTTGTGTAAATATGCAAGAACAAAATATTTTTGTAGATCTATTGGTGATTAAATACCTCAATCGTTTAAGCGATTATTTATTTGTATTGTCTCGTTACATTGGCCATATTTTACAAGTAGCCGAAATTCCTTGGAAGCCAAGGTTGTAAAAGGTTATTAATACAAAACTTTATTAGTCCATTTTAAAAATACCAACCAAGTATTCTCTTGTCATTATTACAAATGCAATTGCATTAGGTACAAATTGGATTAACAGCACCCACACGTTTATTTAAAACAATCATTACCCTTCATGCAGCCACTTAAATAGCGATTTGCTGCCTTGCACTTTGTTGCAATTGTAATATCCCCAAAAAAATAGTATGATGCAAGCAAGAAAATATATTTTGTTTGCATTAGAATTAAAAAAAATAAATATTTATTAAAGCGGTTTTAGAGATTATTTTTTTGATCTTACTATTTCTCCAAATAGTTTGTTTTCAAAATAATGTAATTGATAAAAAATTTAAAGCTTATTGAATAATGGGGTATTAAACAAATATGATTTAAATATATAGTTTAAAAAAATGGTTTTCAATACGAAAACGTTATAGTATATTTTTAATAAACCCAGTTATTTGCGTTGTTCTTTTTCAATAAATTTACTCCCAAAATGTTACATTGTAACAATTATTTACACTTTTGTCATAATGATTGATTTTTTTACCAACGATTTTTTGCAACTAACTAACGAAAACTGCCATGAGAAAAACTGTATGTTTACACAAAAAATTCACTACTTTTTTTTGTATATTATTTTGCTTATTTACAAGTTCAAATTTTAGCTGGGGACAAATTTCAGAGAATTTTTCAACTTGGACATCAAAAACCACATACACTGCCGCACTTTCTCAGTCAGGATCTGGGGGTACGTGGACTGCTATTGCTGGCGCAGTTATAGTTGCGCCTACAGCAGCCGCTAATGGAACCGGTAGTATAGGATCCGTACAAATTTCGGGTAGTGCTACACCTTATTCCTTAATATTGCCAAATATTATTAGTGGAGGTGTTGGAAAAATAACAATAAAGGCCAGAGCAACAAGTGCATCAAATTCCTCTTTTTCTGTAGAAAAAAATGTTAATGGTGGGGGGGTGGACAACGGTAACATCATTTAATAGTATTCCTACTTCAGGGACAACGTTTCAAGTTTTTGTTTCTGATCCAAGTTCAAATATTCAATTAAGAGTTACTAATACATCATCGACAACATCAAGGGCAATTATTATTCACGATTTAGTTACAACTACATTTACTTGTCCCAATATAGCTTCAACCATTACTGTGAATTCAGCCTCTACACCAGTTGCAGGAAGTGTCTACAATACAATTTCGGAGGCAGTAGCGGATATAAATGGATGTGGAATAACACAATCAACAGTTATCGAATTGGCAAATAATTATACTGGTGCAGGAGAAAACTTTCCAATCAATCTTAAAGCTATTTCAGGAATGAGTAGTACCAATACAATTAAAATTAGACCTGAAACAGGAGCTTCGGTAACCTTAACATCAGCCGTTGCTTCAAATCCAATATTTTCTATTAATGGCGGAACTTACTGGACTATTGACGGTAGAGCTGGTGGAGCTGGGACTACTAAAAGTTTAACAATTGAAAATACCAGTACGGCAACATTAAGTCCTGGAATTCTTTTGATAAATGGTGCTCAATACAATACAATTACCTATTGTAATATTAAAAGTGCAAGTACCTCGACAACACTTGCGGGTACTGTTGCGTTTTCGACTTCAACGGCTTCGGTTGGAAATTCATTCAATACGGTTTCTTATTGTAATATTAGTGACGCAAGTACCGGAACAAGTACTGCTAGCATTACTTCTTCTCCTACAGGAAGTTCATTATCTGATGCACGATTTAATAATAACAATACGATAACGTACAATAATATTTCTAATTTTTATAATGCGACAAGCGGTTCTTATTTGGGCGCTGGTATAGTATTAACGAATGGGTACAATAGCGATTGGACCATCAGCAATAACAGTTTTTATCAAACTAGCACAAGAACCGCTGGTGGCTCTGGCGCTGATTTTTATTGTATATATGTTAATGGTATAGAGGGTGGTAATTTCACCATTTCAAATAATTATATTGGTGGAATCGAACCCAATTGCGGCTCAACACCTATGACGTTTGCTACTTCAGCTACCAATACTTTTAGGGGAATCTATTTCAGTGCAGGTAGTACATCAGCATCAACAATAAGTAATAATGTGATAAAAAACATTTCTTTTACAACGGCTACAACTTCATCCGTAAATGCAGTCATTTCTGTTTTAAATGGTGCAGCAACAATATCAAATAATACAATAGGTGCCTTAGATGTTGATGCGTCTTCTTCTCCTTCTATTAATTTTGTTTCTGGCGGATCAGGTAGTGCAAATTTTAATGGCATTTTAGCAGGTACTGGAACTACTTCTCAGGGCGGTATTACCATATCGAATAATTCTATCGGAGGTATAAAATGTTCTAGTGCCAGTTCGGGTCCAATAGCATTTTCAGGAATAAGAATTGAAAATGGTACTGGAGCTATTATTACTGCAGCACAATATAATGTTACTAGCAATACTATTGGAAGCGCAACAACTTCCAATAGTTTGTACAATACTAGTAATAACAATATTCACGGTATTTACAATCTTACTACCAATACGGCATTAGCAAATTCAATAACTGGTAACACTATTGCCAATTTAGCTTCTAATGTAACAACTCCAATGATCACTGCTACTGCAACTGTTGGAACTGGAGGTGCTGCTTCTGTTAGTTCATATGTAGTTACATCAGGTAATACTCTTAGTGCTACTTGTGGTGCGGGTCCATACTTTGTTGTAAGTGGTGCTGGTTTCCCAACTGGGTCTTATATCTCGGCGTATACAAATACATCATCTTATACTATTACTTATCCTACGCAAGGTTCAATTCCTACACTTACTGGTAACTTTACCGTTACAGAAACGCCTCAAAATCAAGTAATTGGTTTCAGAAATTCGAGTTCTAGTAGTGCATGTACCTTCAGTAATAATACGATTTCCAATTTAAGCAGTAATTTATTAAATCCTTTTGCTAATTCAGGCGGTACATTATGTTCAATTGGAATTTATTCAACAGCAACCGCTGGTGGTCTATTTTCAGGAAATACCATTCATTCGCTTTCAGGTACCAATGCAACAGTAGCTCAAGCCGTAGCTGGAATCTATACTACAGGTCAAAATTCAGGGACTGCTAGTATCATAGAAAAAAACAATATACATAGTCTGTTTCTAGCAACAAATAGTACATCTGGAAGTTTATTTGGTATTTATGAAAATGCCTATCCATTAATTACTAAAAATAATATTATTAGACTAGGAACTAAAAATGATGGAACAAGCATAACAACTGGTTACCAAATTTCAGGTATTTATGATGTCGTAACTGCCGGTGCAACAAGCATTTATTTTAACAGTGTGTATATTGGTGGATCGTCGGTAGTTGGAAGTGCTTCTAATACCTATGCATTACAAAGTGCGGGTTCTACTAACGCTAGAGACTATAGAAATAACATTTTATTTAACGCTAGATCTAATGCATCAAGCAGCACGGGCAAAAATTTTGCCTACAGTATAACTGGAACAACATCACTTACCTCAGATTTCAATGATATTTTTGCAAATGGTACTGATGGAGTACTTGGATATTTTGGTGCAAATAGAACTACATTGAGCGATTGGAAAACAGCCACATCTACTGATGCTAATTCTGTTAGTTCAAATCCTAATTTTACCTCAACAACAAACTTATTACCTACTTCTGGCACTGGTTTAGTAGGTACGAGCATTACTGGTATTACTAAAGATTTTGCAGATGTAAATCGTATAGGTATTCCATCTATGGGCGCCTATGAGGTAGCTATTCCTGGATGTTGGACAGGTACTACTGATACTGATTATGGCACAACAACTAACTGGGATAACGCTACTGTTCCATCGAGTGGTGATAATATAGTTATTCCTTCAACAGTAACAAATAGTCCAGTATTAGATGCTAACAGAACGATTGGCGATTTGATTATTGGTACAGGCAAAACAATTAATATTAATGACAAAACGCTTACAATTAATGGTGCTGTTTCTGGGGCAGGAACAATCACTGGTTCAGCAAGTTCTATTTTAATTGTAGGAGGAACAGCAGGTACTTTAAAATTTACTAGTGGTTCAAGAACGCTTAAAGATTTAAGTTTAACTGCCAATGCAACTGCAACATTAGGTACTGCATTAGATATAACGGCTGGATCAACTTCTGGTACTGTTACAGTTGGCTCTGGAGCTACAATTACAACAGGTGGAAACCTAACTTTAAAATCAGATGCTGATGGGACAGCTAGAGTAGGAAACTCAGATGGAACCATTACAGGCAATGTAACCATAGAGCGCTACCTGCCAGCCAAGCGAGCCTGGCGTTTTTTAACAACTCCATTAATAGGCAGTAGTAACAATAGTATTTTTTATAATTGGCAAAACAATGGTTCAGCAGTTGCCAATTATGGTGTAGAGTTATGGTCGCCTACTGGTACCACTGCACCGAGCAGCTCCAATAATGGTATGGCTTTGGGTGGGGCTACCAGTATTAAAGCATACAATAGTACTTCAAATGGCTGGGATGAATTAACCAATACCAATACCAGTACCTTGTTTGATGGTACAACGAATAAAGCCTATGGTGTTTTTGTAACAGGTCCATTTACAACCAATAGCACAGGTAATATTTATACCGGAGCAACAGCTACTACCTTAAAAGCAACAGGTACCTTAATCCAAGGCACACATACCAAAAGTTTAGGTACAGCAACAGCTGGTCAATATTTTTTAGTAGCCAATCCTTATGCAAGTTCAGTTAATCCGGCAACTATTACACTAACCAACATTGCCAATAATTTTTACATGTGGGATCCCAATTGTGTAGGTAGTTATAATGTTGGTCAGTACACTACCTATAGTAAGTCTGCGGATACCTATACATTAGTTGGGGGCGGAAGCGGAAGTGTGTATGTTTCAGGTACTACACCTATACAAAGTGGCCAGGCATTTTTTGTGCAAGCTGATGCAGCTGCTGCAACAGCTATTACCTTTAACGAAACTGATAAAGTTAGTGGCAGCACCAATGTTTTCAGAACAAGCAGCAACAATGTGCAAATCATGCGCCATACATTAAAGAAAAGCATTAACGGAGTAGTAACCAATATAGACGGTGCATTGGGAGTTTTTTACAACGGAGGCAATGCAGCAGTTGATTTTAACGATGCAGCTAAGTTTAGCAATAGTACCGAGAACATTGTATTAAGAAGAGCCAACGGTAGCTTTGCCATAGAAGAAAGACCATTGGTAACAGAGAATGATACATTGTTTGTAAGATTGACCAATACACAACAGTCTGCTTACACCTTAGAGTTAACAGGAGAAAACTTTACCAATACACCGGGCTTAACAGCAACGTTAAAAGATGCTTATACCAATACCAATTTGCCATTAAGCATTACTGATACCAACCGGTACAACTTTACAGTAGATGCAAATGCAGCAAGTACCGGTGATAGATTTATGATTGTGTTTAAAACCAATAGTACCTTACCAGTACAGTTTACCCATATCAATGCAACACAAAAAGGAGCATCGGTACAAGTAGATTGGAAAGTAGCTACCGAACAAAACATCAAACAATATGTGGTAGAGAAAAGCACCAATGGCATAAACTTTGTAGCAATTGCAACACAGGCAGCTAATAATATTAACAACAGCAGTTACACTGCAATGGACAATAGTCCAATCACCGGCAGCAACTACTACCGCGTTTTAAGTACCGACAATAATGGTAAACAACAATACAGCAATGTAGCAGTGGTGAAAATTGGTGGTAAACAAAGTAGCATTAGCGTATATCCTAATCCGGTGATAAACAACACAATGAATTTGCAATTAGAAAATATAGCTAAAGGCAATTACACCATACAATTGGTAAATACCCAGGGCAGTGTAGTAATGCAAACCAAATTACAACATGCAGGCGGCAGTGGTACGCAAAGCATTGATTTGCCAAGTACATTGAGCAGCGGGAATTATGTGTTGAAAGCAGTAGATGAGAAAGGAGTGGTGTTTACAGAGAAAGTAGTGTTAAGTAATAAGTTTTAAGTAGTAAGTGTTAAGTAATAAGTGTTAAGTAATAAATTAAAAAAATGAAACAAAAATTTTCAATAATTCTTCCATCGGTACTAGTAATAATTATTTTATTGGTAATGCCTTCAATATTACATGCACAACCAATTGATCCGGGTGTAGATCCTGCACCAATAGATGGTGGTGCAAGTATTGTGGCTGCTGCATGTGCGGGGTATTTGGCAAGGAGAAAACAAAATCACAAAAACAAAGTGGGTTAGTATTTAATTCATTGAATATTATTCTCATAAACAAGATATTGGATAAGCGCCAATATCTTGTTTGTATGTTTATACAAACTCCTTTTGAAAATCTTTCTACACTTGTGATTGATACGATATATTGGTTGAGTATTAAACTCATCGTTACACAATCAATCCATCTTTCATGTGCAATAAGCGGTCGCTCATAGCTGCGAGTTCTTCATTGTGGGTAACAATTAAGAATGTTTGTTGCAATTCGTTGCGAAGCTGCACAAACAATTCGTGTAGGTCTTTTGCATTGTTGCTGTCTAAGTTTCCGGTGGGTTCATCAGCAAATACAATGCTCGGTTGATTAATCAAAGCCCTTGCTACTGCAACCCTTTGTTGTTCGCCACCGCTGAGTTGTTGCGGCTTATTTTCTAATTTATTTCCCAAACCTAATTTATCAAGCAGTTGTGCAGCTTCATCTTTTACCTGATTTTTTTTTCGTTTAGCAATCCATCCCGGAATACAAACATTTTCCAATGCTGTAAACTCAGGTAATAAATGGTGAAACTGAAAAACAAAACCAATATGTTGATTTCTGAATGCTGCCAATTTTTTTCCTTGTAATAAATGCACGGGCTGATCTTCCAAAAAAATATTGCCGCTATCTGCCTGGTCTAATGTGCCAAGAATATGTAATAAAGTACTTTTCCCGGCTCCCGAACTACCAACAATACTTACAATTTCGCCTTTTTCAATGCGCATACTAACCCCTTTTAGTACGGGTAAGTTTCCATAAGATTTGTATATATCTCTTGCTTCTAACATTTATAAAGATTAAAAATAAACATGCAATCAATACAAACGTACGATATTGAAATTTTATTAACCATTTATTTATACTTCAATACAAATTGGGTGTTTGTTATTTTAAAAGATATGATTACATTCGCCAAAATTTAAGCCTTATGTTTTGGAGTTTAGAATTAGCAAGTTATTTGGAAGAAGCACCTTGGCCAGCCACCAAAGATGAGTTGATTGACTATAGCATACGTAGTGGTGCACCACTTGAAGTGGTTGAAAATCTGCAAGAGCTAGATGATGAAGGTACTGAAGTGTATGAAAGTATAGAAGATATTTGGCCTGATTATCCAAGCCAAGAAGACTTTATGTTTAATGAAGACGAGTACTAATTACATTAATTGTACCAATAAAAATAGCCACTCAAAATTGAGTGGCTATTTTTATAATTTGTATTGCTTAGTGCGTAAAAGTTAATTTGAAATAAATCAACAAAGCACTTAATATCATGATGATTGCATTGCAAATAATTACAGGTTTTAATTTTAGGCTGAAGCCATAAATGAGCCAGATAATTGTGCTAAAAAAAACAATGAGCATCATTCCCATACTTAGGTCTCCGGCACTTTTTGATTCCCATGTTTTATACACCTGTGGTATAA
Organism: Chitinophagaceae bacterium; assembly: GCA_947488765.1. Taxonomy (GTDB): domain Bacteria; phylum Bacteroidota; class Bacteroidia; order Chitinophagales; family Chitinophagaceae; genus UBA1930. The sequence goes on from CANLAE010000004.1 coordinate 18,124, forward strand.
AGGTGATGCTACTTAGAATTGCACCAATCAAGCCCATTGCTTCTGCTAATTTTTTATTCATAGTATTCTCAGTTGTTGCCGGTTTTCAAAATGTTGAATGATGTTATAAACTTACAAGTGTGCGACGCCGAGGAAGTTGACGGTTGCTATTCAGCTCGGTACATTATTCCTCACCGCTTACACCTAAATTTTTCATTACATAATCACTAACACCAGTATTGCTGTAACCACCATCATGAAAAAGATTTTGCATGGTTACCATTTTGGTTAAATCACTAAATAATGTAACGCAATAATTGGCACAATCTTCGGCGCTTGCATTGCCCAATGGAGCAATTGCCTGTGCGTAATCGAAGAAGTCGCCAAAGCCTTTAATACCAGTGCCTGCAGTGGTTTTGGTAGGAGATTGTGATACGGTGTTGATACGTACTTTTTTCTCTAAACCATAATGGTATCCGAAGCTGCGGGCAATACTTTCGAGCATTGCTTTAATATCGGCCATATCGGTATAAAAAGGGAATGTACGTTGTGCAGCCATATAGCTTAATGCTACTACACTTCCCCACTCGTTAATGGCATCTAATTTTTTTGCAACAGCCAACATTTTATGAAAACTCATGGCACTTACATCAATGCCTTTCATGAAATAATCGTAATTGCTTTCTGTATAAGGAATTTTTTTTCTGATGTTTACGCTCATGCCAATTGAATGTAAAACAAAATCTATTTTGCCACCCAATACTTCCTGAGACTGGGTAAATAAATTGGTTAATTCTTCAATGCTCGTAGCATCTGCAGGAATAATTTGAGCATTTGTTTTTTCTGCCAATTTGTTTATTTCGCCCATACGCATTGCGATAGGAGCGTTGGTTAAAACAAATGTTGCACCTTCTTCATGTGCTTTTTCTGCTACTTTCCAAGCAATTGAATTTTCATCTAATGCACCGGTGATGATGCCACGTTTGCCTTTTAATAATCCGTAAGCCATAATTTAATTTTAAGTTAGGATGATGTGGTAAAATTAATGGTAAATATGATTGAGCGTATACATTTTGCAATTTGACCTGATGATAATTTTGTGAAGGAAGATAGAAAATAAGCATCTTTTGCAAAGTAAAATTAAAATCAGTTCATCATTTCTTTTGCACTTTCTATTGCTGCGGCACTTGGTTGTTCGCCACTCAACATTTTAGCAATTGCTGTTATTCTTTCTTCTTGGGTTAGTTGTTTGATATTGGTTTGTATTGCTTCTCCTTTCATTGCTTTATACACAAAGAAATGTGCATCTGCTTTACCTGCAATTTGTGGTTGATGGGTGATGCAAATAATTTGTCTGTTTATTGCCAAGCCTTTCATAATACTTCCTACTTGCTTTGCAGCTTCGCCACTAATACCACTATCAATTTCGTCGAATATCATGGTAGGTAAATCAATACGTTCTGCAACCAGACTTTTAATGCAAAGCATTAATCTGCTTAGCTCTCCGCCGCTAGCTACTTTTTTAATGGGTTCAAATTTGTTGCTTTTATTGGCATCAAATAAAAACTCAATTGCATCTTTTCCAAACAACTGTAAGTCTGTTTCTTTCAATTCAACTTTTAATCTTGCATTGGGCATACCCACCTGAAACAACAATCCGTTTACTTTTTCTTCGAAAGGTTTTATTTGTTGTTGACGAGCAACAGAAATGCTTGTTGCTTTTTGCAAAGCCTCGTTATACAAATGTGCAGTTTCTTTTTCTTTAGCAGCAATGGCATCATCAATATTTAAAATGGCTTGTAATTTTTGTTCAAGTACGTGTTGAATGGTAATTAATTCGTTGGTCGTTTGTACACCATGTTTTTTTAAAAGTTTATAACCAACAGCCATTTTTTCGTCAATAATTGCGATGCGTTTTTCATCAAAAATAATATGGTCATTCAGGCGTTCCACTTCATCGGCAATGTCTTGCAACTCTATTTGATTGGATTGTAGCCTTGCAATAATAGTCGGTAATTCAGCATGATAACTTGCAAATGCATGGAGTTGATTGCTGAGCTGCTTTAATGCAGTCACAATAGGTTGTTCCGATTCTTTGAGTTCATGATATACTTTATTCAACGCACCTTTTATGCCTTCACTGTTGCTCAGTGTTTTTAATTCGAGATCCAGATTTTCTAGTTCATTTTCCTGTAAATTCAATTCATTTAATTCATCAAATAAAAATTGGTTGTAGTCTGCTTCTTTGGTAAAACTTGCTTTTTGATTTTGAAGAGCGGCAAGGTTTTGTTTGGCCTGAAGCCATTGTTTGAAAATGAATTGATAGGCAACAATTGTTTCTGTTTGATTTGCCAATGCATCTAATACAGTTCTTTGAAAATCGGTATCTCCTAATTCTAAAGTATCAAACTGTTGGTGTAAATCTACAAGCAGTGAAGCAAGTTGTTTTAGTTGTTGTAATGTAGCCGGCGTATCGTTGATAAATGCACGGCTTTTGCCATTCGTTGCAATTTCTCGACGCAATACAAGTTCATTGCTATAATCAAATTCCTGTGTTTGAAAAAATTGCTGAACGGCAGTATTATCAGCAACATCAAACCAACCTTCGATGCAACATTTTTTATCGTTTTTTAATAAAATAGAAGTATCGGCTCTTTCTCCTAAAATTAAACTCAATGCACCTACTACAATACTTTTGCCGGCACCAGTTTCACCTGTAATAATATTGAGTTTGGATGAAAAATCAATTTCAATTTCTTCAATAATTGCATAGTTCTGTATGTGAATTTTCTGAAGCATATTGTGTAATTGCAATGCTGCAAATTAGTTGATATCGCAATACCAACAATTCATTTTTCGAAGCAGGTTATTAATTTTTTAATAATTATTATTCGCCCTTACACCTGGCAATTCCGCTCTTTGCCCTTTGGTCTAAACTGTTTTTATAATCATGGTCCTCCATATCCAGGCATTGCTGATAATAATTAATTGCCGATTTTTTATCACCATTTTTTTCTTTAATCATGCCTATTTGTAATGCTGCACGTGCTGCATAATAGGCTGTATTGTATTTGCCTAATGTAATTGCTTGCGAATAATAATTAATGGCATCGTCGTATTTTTTCAGGTCGTCATTAATTCTGCCCATTCTATATACGTACTCCAATTGTTCTATGTCTTTAGAAAAGCTATTATTATTTTTCTTTTGCAAAAGACTTAATGCTTCGTTGTTGTAGCCACCGTCATTGAGCAATCTTGCTTTTAACAAACTCACATCAGGCCAGGTATTTGTTTTCGCATCTTTCAACGCTTGATTGTCTGCATCAGAAACAGTTCCGCCTTTCTTCAAAATTTTTTTTCGCGTTGCTTCTGCTGCTGCCATGTTTCCTTGTAAATAATAACACCAACTCAATTTCTGACAAATATCTTTCACATATAATTTGCCTTTAAAATTGTTCAAATATTTTTCAAAATGTTCAATTGCATCAGGTATTTGTAATTGATGCAGGTACGCATATCCCAACTGAAAATCCCAGATAGGTGTTTGAAAATATTCGGCAGATTTATTTCTGTTTAAAACAATGCTTTTACACAATTCATTTTGCTTGCTATTCATTGCAAGAGAAGCAGTCATGTAAGCCAGTAAATGGTTATTAACTAAGTCTAATTTTTTCTTTTGTATGAATTGTATTGTTTCCTCTTTTTTGTTTTCTAAATAAAAATTAAGATAGCAATAAATGAAAGTTGCTTCCGTATTCATAAGCCTTGCCCACGGGTCGCTACTATTAATAAAATTCGTTACCACTTGCATCCCTTCTTTCAAATTTCCCTTTACTCCAAACAAATTGGCAACCCATTTAAATCCTTTGGGAATGCTGCCTACAACGGCTTGTATGCTTCCGGAGAAAATATCATTTGGTGTAAAAGTTGGGAAAGATTTTTTGTTTTGTTTGATGTATCGGTAACCAATCTGAAACTCCCAACCGGCTCTCGACTTATTATCAAATTTTAAATTCACTCCTGCCTTTTGTAAGTAGGCAGTTCCCAAACAAAAATTATAAAATGGAGAGGTTTGCGGACCTAGTTTCAGCAGTTCAATTCTATCGTCAAACTTGTTGTATCTTTTTTGAAATTCATTGCTGTCTTCATTAAAAAATAGCACTATAAAATCAACATAATTTTCTAATAGTATAGGAATCAGGTTGTTCGCATTTTGTTGTTTGGCTTTTTCTATCAATGCAATACCATTCGCCAGTTTCATCTGAGTAATTTCTTTATACGCTTGCTGACAAGTGCTGTTAAATTCATACACTTTTTGTGCCTTGGATGCCACAAAGCATAAAGTAAATATTGAAATGAAAATGATTTTTTGCATTATTTCAAATGGTTAATCAATTTTTAAATGCATATCGTAAAAATAAGAAAGGGCAATCATTTTCAGATTACCCTTTACAAATACGTATTTTAAAAATAATTGTTACAATTTATTTTACTGCTACAGTATCGTGCAAGTCGCTGTCTACTAAAATTCTACCACAGTTTTCACACACAATTACTTTTTTGTGCAATCTGATTTCACTTTGTTTTTGAGGAGGGATTGCATTGAAACAACCACCGCAAGCATCTCTTTCTACAGGCACAACTGACAAGCCGTTTCTGTAATTGGTTCTAATTCTGTCGTAGCTGTACAACAAACGCTCATCAATATGAGATCTTGCTTCTTTGCTTTTCTTTTGAAACTGAGTTTCTTCTTTTTCAGTATCTACAATAATTTTTTCTAATTCACTTTTTTTGTGATTCAATACACCTTCTTTGGTAGCGATTGTTTTTTTAGCGCCATCCAATAATCTTGCTTTTTCAGCAATTTCTTCATTGGCATCTTTGATATGTTTTTCAGCAAGTTTTACTTCCAGCTGTTGCATTTCCATTTCTTTATTGATAGCTTCAAACTCACGGCTATTCTTTACATTATCACTTTGCTTCTCATATTTTTTTGCCAAAGCTTCTGCTTCTTTTATTGCTTCTCTTTTAGATTCAATAAATTCGCTGATGCCATTTACTTCTTCTTCAATTCTGTTTTTACGAGCATGCAAGCCTGCAATTTCATCTTCCAAATCACTTACTTCTAAAGGAAGTTCGCCTTTCAAAACTTGAAACTCATCTAATTTGCTATCAATTTTTTGTAGCTTAATTAAGCCAACCAACTTTTCTTCAACAGAGTAATCTTTAATTGCAGCCATAGTATTAATTTAAATGTTACTAGTTTGTAGTTTAAAATTTATGCAACCAGCGAAAGTATATCATGGCATCGGCTGTTGCGTCGCACACTTGTACTTTCTGTTTTTCAATTGTTCTATTTACTTTCATCAATCATTGCTTTCGAAAAATATTTCAGCAATTCCTGATTTGCTTGTCTATAAAAAATACCGCACTGGATTCGTTTTCACTCCACTTTTAAGGACGGCAAAAGTAGGGAAATTTTGCTGTAAAACTTCCATCAATAATTCTACGGTAAATTGTTCGCTTTCCCAATGACCAATATCAGCAATCACCAATTGGTTATCTGCGTCAAAAAATTCGTGGTATTTCATATCGGCAGTTATAAAGATATCAGCACCTGTTTGTATGGCTTTTGGCAATAAAAAGCTGCCTGCACCGCCACAAATAGCTACTTTTTGAATAGGCTTGTCCAACAAATTTGTATGTCTAACTACTTGTAAATCAAATGAATTTTTGAGCATGTGCAAAAAATGAACTGCATCTATCGGTTCCGGCAAAAGTCCTGTTAATCCACTGCCTACCGTTTGCAATTTATTGGCAGTTGGCACTATTTCATAAGCAACTTCTTCATAAGGATGTGCAGCTTTTAATGCATTAATTACTTTGTTTTGCAACCAATTTGGGAAAATAATTTCTATTTTTTGCTCTTCAACGGTTGCTCTTTCGCCCTGTTTTCCAATAAAAGGTTGCGATAAACTATTCCCTTTAAAAGTTCCGACTCCGGCTGTGCTAAAACTATTTTCACTGTAATTACCTATTTCGCCCGCACCCACGCTAAAAATGGCATCTCTCACTTTTGCCGCGTAATCAAGCGTAACATAAAAGTGCAGCTTGGATAACAAACCGGATTTTGGTTGTAAAATATTTCTGTTTATCAGCCCCAATCTGTCAGCAATTTTATTGTTTACACCATGCAATACATTATCCAAGTTTGTATGGATTGCATAAATCGCAATATCATTTTTTATGGCTGCAATGATGGTTCTTTCAACATAATTATTGCCATTCATTTTTTTTAATCCTCCAAAAATGATCGGATGATGCGCCACCACCAAATTGCATCCTTTTGCTATTGCTTCTGCAATTACCTCTTCTGTGGCATCTAAGGTGCAAATGATACCGCTGCATTCCCAGTTGTTATTGCCTGTCAACAAACCTACATTGTCATAACTTTCCTGTAAGCTTGGACTGGCAAGTGTTTCTAAACAAACAACAATGTCTTTTATTTTCATTTCCAAAACTTTGTTTTATGCTGTAAATGTATGATTTGATTGAAACATAGAAATATATTGAATCAGATTGCTGTCATTATTTAAAATGAGATATTCAATAAAAGGCATTACACCGGATAATATTTCAAGTATTGTTTTGAATATTCCTGTACTTATTTTTGAATCATGCTAACAGTTCAACAATTGGTGCAACAGTTTAATATGCTGCCACATCCCGAAGGTGGTTTTTACAAAGAAAATTATCGTTCTGAAGAAATCATCACTTCAAATGCTTTGCCTGAGCGGTTTTCAGGAGATCGTTATTTTTCTACTGCTATTTATTTTTTATTGGAGCAAGGCAATTTTTCAGCATTTCATAAAATAAAAAGTGATGAATGCTGGCATTTTTATGCCGGTCAAACATTAAATGTATATGTGCTTCAGCATGATGGAAAATTAGATACCATAAGATTGGGAAATGATTTGAACAATGGCGAAACATTTCAGTTTGTTGTTCCGGCAAATTGTTGGTTTGCAAGCGAACCCGCAACAAATAGTGATTTTAGTTTTGTTGGTTGTACCGTTGCTCCTGGATTTGATTTTGAAGATTTTGAGTTGGCAAAAGCAGATGAGCTGGTACAAGTCTTTCCGCAATATGAAACTGAAATCAGAAGGTTATGCAGGCTGTAACAAAACAAAACAAAAAACCATAATCTTAATAATTAAATTTATACAACCAGTTTTTGCGATCTTCTATTTCAATAGTAACATTGCCTTGTTGTTTTCTAACGGATTGAATGATGCCAATTGAATTATTTTGTTTGCTTTTATTTTCACCTCTATTAATGCTTTGTTTAGCCCAACGAATATTTAAAGTTTCGTATTCTAAATAGTAGAATTTATCAATTTCCTGTGTATCTACTAATTTAATAGCCTCTGTTGCTGGAATATAACAAGGAACTGATGAAAATATCTTTCTTATATTTTCTGTTTGAATTAATTGTTTACAATAAATTTTATTTGATTTTATATTCACTGCAAATGAAAAATGCACGAATATTAATAACAGGAAGGATAATATTAATTTTATCATAGCAGAAAATTTGTACAAGTATACAAGTGATTAAATTTTTTTACAAGTGTTACGTGTTAATATTTTGTAAATTATAACTTGTTATGAAATTGGGTTTTTAAGTTGTTCCTTAAAATCATTCCATATTTCCTGTACAATTTCAGCTGCGGGTTTTATACTGTGAATCATGCTGCTGACTTGTCCAATTTCTAATTCACCTTCTTCCATGTCGCCTTCAAACATGCCTTTCTTTGCACGGGCTCTGCCTAAAATTGTTTGCAATTCACTTGCAGTTGCACCTTCGGCTTCTGCAGTTTGAATAGCAGTTGCAAATTTATTTTTTAGTAATCTTACGGGTACTACTTTTTTTATACTCAGCATCGTATCACCTTCTATTGCATGCAAAATAGCTTCCTTAAAATTTTGGTGCGAGGAGGCTTCGGGTGTACAAACAAATCTACTGCCAATTTGCACTGCATCGGCTCCAAGTACCATTGCAGCAAGCATTTGACGGCCTGTTGCAATTCCTCCTGCAGCAATTACGGGTATGTGCACTGCATTTTTAATCAAAGGAATTAATACCATAGTTGTGGTTTCTTCTTTTCCGTTATGCCCACCCGCTTCAAAGCCTTCGGCTACAACTGCGTCGCAGCCTGCTTCCTGTGCTTTAATTGCAAACTTGCTGCTGCTTACAACATGTACCACTATAATTCCATTTTCTTTAAAGGTTGAAGTCCATGCTTTTGGATTGCCTGCACTTGTAAAAACAATGGGAACTTTTTCTTCCAAAATAATATTAATCAGTTCATTGATATCTGAATAAAGTAACGGAATATTTACTGCAAATGGTTTATTGGTTGCAGCTTTGCATTTTTGAATATGTTCTCTTAATACATTGGGGTACATGCTGCCTGCACCTATAATACCCAAGCCGCCTGCATTGCTTACAGCGCTTGCCAATCTCCAACCACTTGCCCATACCATTCCACCTTGAATGATGGGGTACTCAATTTTGAAAAGTTCTGTAATTCGGTTGTTGGTGAGTGGTTGATTGCTCATGAAGTGAAGTTATTACATACAATCTATAAATAATAAAATCGGGTTTTCTGTTATTTCATTTTTTAAAAATGAATGAATCAATTATCCAAAATCTATTTCTGTATTATCTCCAATATTCAAACTTCTGCTCAATCCCTTCACTGAAGCGTCACTGCCAATAAGTGAGTTGTCTAAAACCACTTCATCCAAATTAGTGTAGCTTCCTATAATGCTGTCTCGGATAATAGATTGTTGTATGGTTGTATTTGCACCAATGGCAACATGTGGACCAATAATACTATTGCTGATAGCACATCCTGCGGCAATACTTACCGGAGGAATGATGATGGTATCTTTAAAATCATGAAAGTCATTTACATTGCCGCCAAACTTTTTTAAGAGTGTTGCATTGCTTTCTAATAAACTTTCTTTTTTACCGCAATCATACCAACTTTTTACTTTGAAACTTTGAAACTTGGCGCCTCTTTTTATCATGCAATCCAAAGCATCTGTTAAGTTGTATTCACCTTGTGTGGTAATGTTTTCCTGATAAATGTGTTGCAGACATTCGTATAAAAAATTGGATTCTTTTATTTTATACAATCCTACCAAGGCTAAGTTGCTTTTTGGAATTGCCGGTTTCTCCACCACATTTTCTATAAAACCTTCTTCGTCTATTGTTGCAACCCCAAAATTTCTTGGATCATCTACTTTTTTTACACCAAGCATGCTGTACGGACTTTGCAATACTTCTTGAATGTCGTATTCGCAAATAGTATCGCCCAACACTACAAAAACTTCATCATCACCTACAATATTTTTGGTAAGTTCTATGGCATGTCCGGTGCCTTGTCTTTCATTTTGATAAACAAAGTGTGTTGTCAAATCAGGATAGGTTTGTTGCACATAATCCTGAATTTTTTCACCCAAATGCCCCACAATAAAAATAAATTCCTGAATGCCTGCATCGTGTAATTGATCTACAATGAAACTTAAAATTGTTTTTCCGGCAATTGGAATTAAAGCCTTGGGTTGTGTATAGGTATGTGGCCTAAGTTTTGTGCCGGCTCCTGCCACAGGAATAATTGCTTTCATGCTTATTTACTTTTGCCCGACAAAATCCTTCACACTATTATCTCTCACTTGCGCTTTCGCACAACAATCGGGGGTGTGAAAATAAGAAAATCTTATTGCATGGCAAATGATGAATCAAACCAGTAGTTAAAAATATATGTACAGATGAGATTTTTTGATTTTTCAAATTGGTTTTTGTTGCAATACTTTTCAGTAATTCAGAATTAAAAAATAATTGTTGCATTCTTATACACTTATCTGCAAAACAAATTCAATAAATCATTGGTTTCAAAGATGTATCGGTTAATTTTGCTGCTTACGATGTTTGCTTATTGAGATACATTTATTTAAACCAAATTGAAAATTTAACATCATGCAAAGGGACACACAGATTTTTGACTTGATACATTCAGAATTAAAAAGACAAAGACGTGGTATAGAATTGATTGCTTCAGAAAACTTTACAAGTTTCCAGGTAATACAAGCAACAGGAAGTGTACTAACCAATAAATATGCAGAAGGATATCCTGGTCGCAGGTATTATGGAGGTTGTGAAGTTGTTGATCAAGTAGAACAATTGGCAATTGATAGATTAAAAGAAGTTTTTGGTATTGAATATGCCAATGTACAACCGCATAGTGGCGCACAAGCCAATGCAGCATTGATGTTGGCGATTTTACAACCCGGCGATGATATACTGGGTTTGGATTTAAGTATGGGCGGTCACCTAACGCACGGAGCTGCTGTAAACTTTAGTGGTAAATTATATAAACCACATTTTTATGGCGTAACACAAGACGGAATTATTGATTATGAAACATTAGAATCAAAGGCAAGAACGGTAAATCCTAAATTAATTATCTGTGGTGCAAGTGCATACAGCAGAGATATTGATTATGCACGCATCAGAAAAGTTGCAGATGAAATTGGGGCATTTGTTTGGGCAGATATTGCACATCCTGCTGGATTGATAGCAAAAGGTTTGTTGTCATCGCCATTTAATCATTGTCATTTTGTTACAAGTACAACACATAAAACTTTACGTGGCCCGCGTGGTGGCGTAATTATGATGGGTAAAGATTTTGAAAACCCATTTGGTTTGAAAGATGTAAAAGGCAATATTCGGATGATGAGTAATTTGTTGGATATGGCTGTATTCCCCGGTACACAAGGCGGACCGTTAGAACATGTGATTGCTGCAAAAGCAATTGCTTTTGGAGAGATATTAACTGATGAATTTACAGTTTATGCAAAGCAGGTGCAAAGCAATGCACAAGCAATGGCGAAAGGCTTTGTAGATAAGGGTTACAACATAATCAGTGGAGGCACAGATAATCATTTGATGTTATTAGATTTAAGGAACAAAAACATCAGCGGTAAAAAAGCAGAATTGGTATTGGGACATGCAGATATTACTGCCAATAAAAACATGGTTCCGTTTGATGATAAGAGTGCATTTGTAACAAGTGGTATTCGTTTTGGAGTGGCTGCAATTACAACAAGAGGCATGAAAGAAGAACACATGAATTTTGTTGTAAACGCAATAGATACGGTGTTAATGAATGCTGATGATGAAGCAATTTTGGCAAAAACAAAAGCCCAGGTTAATGAATTTATGGAGCAATTTGTTTTGTATCCTGAATTGGGATAAGCAGTTTATGCATTTATCTCTTTTATTGATAACAAATTAAACTTATAAACTCGATTCAAAATGATACAACGCATACAAACATTGTGGTTGCTGCTTGCAAGTATTTGTAGCTTCCTTACGTTAAATACAAATATTTCATTTTACAGTGGAAATAAATTAGTAGAAAATTTAAATAAGTTTATATTATTAACGGCAAGAGAAAATATTTTTCTTTTGATATTGACAGTTTCGGTGGCTGTGGCATCTTTGATTTTAATTTTTTTATTTAAAGATCGTAAGATGCAATTCAAGATTACACTGGCTGTTTTTGCTTTTTCAGTTATTAACATTATTCTCTATTTTTTACAAATGAAAATTTATACAGAAGGAAACATCAGTTTAACTTCTTTAGTACATTTTGCAATACCACTTTTTTTAATATTGGCTGCAAGGTCAATTTGGAAAGATGATCAATTGGTGAAAAGTGTAGACAGGCTTCGTTAATATTTTTTAAATTAATTTAATACCAAACAACAATGGAACAACAACCAAACAATCAGTTGAACATAGAAATTAGTGAAGAAGTTGCAGAAGGTACTTATGCCAATCTTGCAATTATTACACATAGTAATGCAGAGTTTGTAATAGACTTTGTAAATGTGATGCCGGGTACACCAAAAAGTAAGGTAAAAAGCCGAATAATTTTTACGCCAATGCATGCAAAACGCTTTATGAAAGCGATGGCAGAAAATATAGAGCGCTACGAAGCTGCACATGGCAGTGTTCAAGATATAGAACAAGTTGAAATACCATTGAATTTTGGGGGTCCAACTGCGCAGGCATAATAAATAAAAATTTTTATCAGCGGGAACATACATATTTGTTTAATTGTATATAAGTATACTATTTCCAATGTATTTAAATAAAAAAATTTTCTTTATTTAAATTTTATATTTTCGTTCAAATAACCTCAAGTCAATTTCCCCTGCAATGAAAAATTTTACGCTATCTGCAATTTTTATATTGCTTTTATCGCATACAGCAAATAGTCAGGCAAGTACCTTGCTTTCAAGTGTTTTAAATACGAGTGGGGGCACTGCAACACTATCCAATAATTTTACTCTTGATTGGAATTTCGGAGAATCTGAAAGTACAGAAACTTATTTTATAAACAATCCCTTTCCAAACAGCACTTTTGGGTCATCTTGGAATTTGACAAGCGGGTTTCTTCAGCCATATGATAAAGGTAAATTCATTTATGTATATCCTATCCCAAGATGGGCAAAGCCAGAAGTTACTATTAGTCCAAATCCTACTTCCACTTTAACCTATCTTAAGTTTAAATTGAATATTGCTGGAGGACTTGGTAAAATAACGGTGCAATTAATGAGTATGGTTGGTAGTATATTGGAGGTAAAAGAATTTCCACAAGTGCAAGGCATTTCTACTCAAATGTGGAATATAGCTCGTTATCCAACGGGTGTTTATACATTCAGAATTACACTAACTTCTCCTGAAGGTAAAATTGTTAAATCGGGTTCATTCCAAATAATAAAAAATTAAATAAATAAGGGACATGAAGAAATTCACATTACTATTTTTTGTACTTGCTATTTGTACAATTGTCATTAACCCAATTGCTTATAAGCGTATTACCCTTCAGTTAGAAAATGTAGACCAAGGGAATTATCAGCTTGCCTTATTTAGTAGTATTGGCCAAAGGGTTGCCACTAAAAATATATACGCAAGAGGAGGCTCTTCAACAGAAATATTTGAAGTAAGTAATTTGCCTTTTGGTATTTATCAATTGAATATTACAGGAGAAAAAAATATCAAAATTACAAAATCAGTAATTATACCATAAGTAATTTTTCTTGTATAAAAAGCCTATTGTTGAACGATGTTTACAATAGGCTTTTTTATTTGACATTATAATTTAAAGATTTGGTATAGGTGGTATTAGTTTTTAACTTTGAAAATCCCATTTCAGTAAATATTACAATGATCTGGGATTATATCTAACACATTACAAATGAAAAAACGTATTGCTTTAGTAACGGGTGGTTATAGTGGCGAAGCTGCCATCAGCTATAAAAGTGCAGTTACTGTTCAGAATAATATTGATACTGAAAAATTTGAAGTATATAAAATTGACATCAACCCACAAGGTTGGTTTTTTGAAGATACAAACGGCAATAAAACAAATGTAAACAGAGAAAATTTTACAATTACTGATGATGGAAATATTGTAAAATTTGATGCAATTTTATTGTGTATTCATGGCACTCCGGGTGAAGATGGAAAATTGCAAGGCTATTTTGATATGTTGCATATTCCTTATACAAGTTGCGATGCCACTACCTCTGCTCTTACTTTCAACAAACGGTTTACTGTTGCTGTTGCTGCATTTGGTGATATACATGTTGCAAAATCTGTAATGCTGCTTAAAGACAGTTATAAAAATACAGACCCAATTACACAACAACTCAAATTCCCTGTTTTTGTAAAACCAAACAATGGTGGTAGCAGCATTGGAATGAGTAAAGTAATGCATGCCGATGAAACATTAGAACTAGCAGTTCAAAAGGCATTTAAAGAAGACAATCAAATTTTAGTAGAAGAATTTATACAAGGCAGAGAGTTTACAATTGGTGTTTTTAAAACAAAAGGTAAAATCATTACATTGCCAATCACTGAAGTAGTTACAACCAATGAATTCTTTGATTTTGAAGCAAAATATGAAGGGAAAAGTAAAGAAATTACGCCGGCAGCAATTGATGAATCAATGGCCAATCAAATAAGAGAGGCTGCCCTGAAAACTTATTCCTTATTGAATTGCAAAGGAATTGTGCGTATTGATTTTATTTATAATTCAGCCGATGCACAACCTTATATGTTGGAGGTGAATACTGTACCGGGTCATAGTGCTGCAAGCATTGTACCGCAGCAAGTTGCTGCAATGGGTTGGTCGCTAAAAGATTTTTATACAGCTGTAATTGAGGAAGCATTTATTTAACAAGTAATAATCATTAGCAGGCCTACATTTGCTTTGTTGTAAAATTCAATAATTGCTTTTGTAAAATAATTTTGGTAAGGCATAAAAAAAAATTAATCTTCAACTTTAAATCATTCCATTAATTCGTGTTTAAATTCATTACATCAAAACCACTTTGGGTAAATATTCTTGCAGCAATCGGTTTATGCTTGGTGCTTGTATTAATCTTCTTTTTTTCATTGGATTGGTTAACTAGTCATGGAAAAAATGAAAAAGTCCCCAACGTACTCGGACAAAATATTGTAGCTGCAACACAAACTCTAAAAGCAAAAGGTTTCGATGTAGAAGTACAAGATTCTGTATTTGTAGATTCAATTGCAAGACTGTCTATTGTAAAACAATCACCTGAGGCAGATGCCAATGTGAAGGCTGGAAGAACCATTTATTTAACAGTCAATAGAAGTATAGCTCCTGATGTTGAAATGCCCAGTCTTATTGGGTTTTCGATAAAAAGTGCACAGTTGATGTTACAAAGCTTAAACTTGAAAATGGGTGATACTATTTATCGTCCCGACTTTGCCCGTAATACAGTTTTAGAACAATTATTTAAAGGAACAACCATTAAACCCGGCACTAAAATTCCAATGGGAAGCACCATCAGTTTTGTATTGGCAAGTGGCTCGGGTACACTTGATTTGTCTGTGCCAGATTTAACGGGCATGACCGTACAACAAGCTGTTACTCTTTTAAAAAGTATGAGTATCAATCAGGGCGCAATTGTTCCAAGAACAGCCATCAGCGATACTTTGAACAGTTTCATTGTTGACCAAACGCCTAAGGCTTTTTTAGAACCTGTTCCAGGTCAGAAGGTTCAAAATAAATTAAAATCTGGACAAACAGTTGACTTGTATATCAGCAATACTGCACCTATAATTATTCAAGATTCATTGGCAACAAAAACACAACAGTAAAAGAATAGCTTATGAAAAATATAACAGTAAATGAATTAAAAAGTAAAATAGATGCTCATGAAAATCTTCATTTAATTGATGTAAGAGAACCACATGAACATGCAGAATTTAATATTGGAGGCACTTTGCTGAGCGTTGGAAAAATTCAAAGTATGATGATTGAAGATATTGAACATCTGAAAAACGAGCCGGTTATTTGTTATTGCAGAAGCGGTCAACGTAGTATGATGTCTTGTTTAATGTTAGAGCAATTTGGATTTACAGATGTTACGAATTTAACGGGTGGTATGATGGCTTGGCGAGATAAATTTGGCGTTTAATTTTCGTTACTAAATTTTCCAATCTACAATTTCATTTTCCCATTCTTTACGGTGAGGTGTAGTAACACGTAAATAGTTATCAGTATAGCCTTCCATCATTCCGTTTTTGTTGAATGCTTCAAACAACACTTTTCTTGTTTCTCCTGAATGTTGTTGTGTAAAATATTGCAGCTTCATAAAACTCAAATTACGCAATGTTTTGTTGCGTTCATTTCTAACATTTATTGGAACAACAGGTTTTAGGTCCAATGCATGTGTATTGTCTCTTTCGGAGTATGTAAATACATGCAAATAAGAAACATCTAATGAATGCAAGAAATCAAATGTTTCCTGAAAATGTGCATCAGTTTCTCCCGGAAATCCAACAATTACATCTACTCCAATTGCACAATGTGGCATTAATTTTTTAATGAGTTCCACACGCTCTGCATACAATTCTCTTTTATATCTTCTGCGCATTGTTTTTAAAATTTCATTACTTCCACTCTGTAATGGAACATGAAAATGCGGCATAAATTTTTTGCTATTGGCTACAAATGCAATGATATCGTTGGTTAATAAATTGGGCTCAATAGAAGAAATGCGGTAGCGTTCAATTCCTGCTACTTTGTCTAACTCCTGAACCAATTCGTAAAAATTTTCTTCTCGTTGCTGAATACCAATTGAAACACCTGCACCATCAGGACCTTTGCCAAAATCACCCAGGTTAACACCTGTTAAAATAATTTCTTTAACGCCTTTTGCAGCAATGGTTTCAGCGTTTTTAATTACGTTGTCAATTGTATCACTTCTGCTTTTTCCACGAGCCATTGGGATGGTGCAAAAGCTGCAATTGTAATCGCAGCCATCTTGTACTTTTAAAAAAGTTCTTGTTCTGTCATTAGATGAAAATGAAGCATTAAATTCCGTTACTGTTTCAATATCACAACTGCAAATTTTGGTACTGTCTCCTTTGCTTAATTCTGATATATGTTGAACAATATTAAATTTTTCGGCAGCACCCAATACCAAATCAACACCCGGAATAGATGCAATTTCATTGGGTTTTAATTGAGCATAACAGCCGGTAATGACTATTAAACTTTCAGGCGTTTTCTTTTGAATTTTTCTTACCAGATACCTACATTCTTTATCAGCATTATCGGTAACAGAGCAAGTATTAATTACATATACATCTGCAAAATCTTCGAAATCTTTTTTTTCAAAACCTTCCTGTTCCAACATTCTAGCAATGGTAGAGGTTTCAGAAAAATTAAGTTTGCAGCCCAATGTATGAAAGGCAACGCTGCGGTTCTTTTGCATCATAAGTTGGCAAAGATAAAATATTTGGATGAATGAAATCAGAAAGAAGATTTGATGAATGCTTTAGTAAACATCTTAAGTTAACATTCATAATACATAAATTTGGAAATCATTATTTAATTATGAACAGAAAAAAATTTATTCAACTTTCCTCGTTGGCAACTGCAGGAATGCTTGTTTCAAAATATGGTATAGCTAGTAGCACTATTGAATTTCCGGTTGTTCGTGTTCCATTGGCTCAGAGAAAATTTACGAGTAAAGCAGTGGAAAGAGTGATCAGTGAAATAAAAAATAAAATTGGCAATAAAGAAATTGCATGGATGTTTGAAAATTGTTTCCCCAATACTTTAGATACGACCGTTGATTTTGAAATCATTGATGGAAAGCCTGACACGTATGTAATAACAGGTGATATTGATGCTATGTGGCTGAGAGATTCTTCTGCACAGGTATGGCCATACTTGCCTTTATGCAAAGAAGACAAAGATTTGCAACAATTGATTAAAGGCGTTGTAAACAGACAAGTAAAATGTATTTTATTAGATCCTTATGCAAATGCTTTTTATAAAGATGCGAATAAAATCAGTGAATGGAAAAGTGATTTAACAGAAATGAAACCTGGCATTCATGAAAGGAAGTGGGAGATAGATAGTTTGTGTTATCCCATACGATTGAGTTACGGCTATTGGAAAGAAACAGGCGATGATTCTGTATTTGATGAGCAATGGTTGAAGGCAATGAAATTGATTGTACAAACTTTTAAAGAACAGCAAAGGCTTGATGGTAAAGGGCCGTATCATTTTCAACGCACAACCGCATGGGCAACAGATGGTGTGCCTTTGGGTGGTTATGGTTATCCTGTAAAACCAAATGGGTTGATTTGTTCCATGTTCAGACCAAGTGATGACGCAACTGTTTTTCCTTATTTGATTCCAAGTAATATTTTTGCGGTAAATGCATTGAAACAAATTATTGAAATTACAAAGTCAAAATATAATTTTAAAAATGATAAAGATTCTTTCACTTTATTGTATCACAAGGCTTTGAAATTTTATGAACCATTAAGTCATCTTATAATCCAAGAAGGGATAATAGATCACAAAGCTTTTGGGAAAATGTATGCTTATGAAGTAAATGGTTTTGGAAGTTTTAGTTTAATGGATGATGCAAATATTCCTTCCTTATTATCACTCAAATATCTTTCTAAAGAAGTTATTGATAAAGAAGTTTATAACACCACACGTAAAATGATTTTATCCAATGAAAATCCCTTCTTTTTCAAAGGAAAAGCTGCAGAAGGTATTGGTGGGCCGCATTGTGGTATGGATATGATTTGGCCAATGAGTATTATCATGAGAGGATTAACAAGCAATGATGATAAAGAAATAAAATTGTGTTTGGATATGTTGCAACGTACACATGCGGGCACAGGATTTATGCACGAAAGTTTTCATAAAGATGATTCTAATAATTATACCCGTAAATGGTTTGCATGGGCGAATACTTTGTTCGGCGAATTTATTTGGAAAGTTTATAGAGAGAAACCACACTTACTAAACTAACCTAGAACCATAACTTAAAACCTAAAACTTAAAACTTACAACTTAATCATATGAGTACAAAAATTGCCTTGATCGTTTTATTTGTAACAAGTATGATCTTAATGGCTTACACACGGACCGGAAAAAAGAAACGTGTTGTTTTCTTTGGAGATTCTATTACCGAGCAAGGTGCTAAGCCCGGAGGTTACATTACAAAAATGGACTCCATTATCAAACAGGAAAATATTGATACACAATATGAATTGTTAGGAGCAGGTATCAGCGGGAATAAAGTGTATGATTTGTTTTTAAGAATGGATGAAGATGTTATAAATAAAAGCCCCGACATTACCGTATTGTATATTGGTGTAAATGATGTGTGGCATAAATCTACAAAGGGCACAGGCACTGATGAAGATAAGTTTGAGAAATTTTATCGTGCTATTATTCGAAAGCTACAATATGTAAACAGTAAAATTATTTTGTGTACGCCGGCTGTTATTGGAGAAAGAAAAGAGTATACCAATTCACAAGACGGAGATTTGAACCGATATAGTAATGTAATAAGAAAATTGGCTAATGAATTTTCATTGCCATTGGTAGATTTAAGGAAGTTATTTGTTGATTATGATGCAGTAAATAATTTTGAAAATAAAGATCGAAGTATTTTAACAACCGATGGTGTTCACTTGAATCCAACAGGTAATTTATTTGTTGCCAATGCAGTTTGGGAAGCAATTAAGAGTTTGAAATAAGAAAACAGAATATATAATTGCCACAGAAGCTCAGAGACCCTGAAGCACAGAATTTAGTTATCAATAATTATTTGGTATTTAAGATTAGAATACAACTCTTTTGATTTCTAATTTCAACTTAGCAAAGTTTAAAATTAAACCAACTTTGCATCCAGATATTTTCAAGTAGTTAATGGTTTGAGCATAATCTTCTCCGGCAATTCCGGCTTGCTTTGCTTTTATTTCAAGAATTACTGAATCAAATACGATAAAGTCTGCATAGAAAAAATGCGGTAAAATAATATTCTTATAATTTATCTGATACTTTTTTTCACGTTCATAAAAAATATCTTTCATTCCAAATTCATATTCAAAAGCATCTTTATAAACTATCTCAAGAAAACCTGCCCCCAGAATTTTATGAATTTCTATTCCGGTAGCAATAATTAAATCTGTTTCGTTTTGGAGAGGATAATTTTTTGAGTCATAAAATTTCTTGTCCATGACAAATTTTTATAAATTATTAGGTAGCAAAAAATATCAGTGCTTTTGTGTATCAGTGACAAATAACTATCGGTGTCTCAGTAACAAATAAAATATTCTCAGGTTTCAGTGTCAAAAAAACATCAGTGCTTCTGTGATTCGGTGGCAAATAAATTATACCAATGCTTCTTTGCCTCAGTAGCAAAAAAATTCTCAAACACAAATCACTAAGTAATAATTCTTCTTCCCCTTTTGTACTAGTATATATTTGTCATGTAGTAGCAAACTATTGTCAATATTGACTTGTAGCCCATCAACTTTATTTCTATTAATACTTAATCCGCCACCTTGTATCATTTTTTTTGCTTCGCCTTTGCTTGGGAATATTGTAGTATCTGCTAAGAAAGAAACGATGTCAATACCCGATTCAATTTTACTTTTTTCAAAATTAATTTTCTGCACACCTTCCATGTTTTCCAAATCATCATCACTTAAAGTTTCAGCAGGTGCATTGGCATTGACAAATAATTTTTCGGTCGTTTCAATTGCCTTTTGGTATTCATCTTCACCATGAACAAAAGTGGTAACTTCTTTCGCTAAAGTTTTTTGTAATAATCTTGCAGCCGGATTTTGTTTGTGTGCAGCAGTAATTTCTTCAATAGCAACTTGGTCTAAAAACGTAAAAATTTTAATCCATTTTATTGCATCTGCATCAGAAGCATTCAACCAAAACTGATAAAATTGATAGGGTGTAGTTCTATTAGCATCTAGCCAAACATTGCCACTTTCTGTTTTGCCAAATTTTCCACCATCGGCTTTTGTAATAAGCGGACAAGTAAACACAAATGCTTCACCACCACTTTTTCTTCTGATTAATTCAGTTCCGGTAGTCATATTCCCCCATTGGTCACTTCCCCCAAATTGTAACTTACAATTCAGATTATTGTACAACCAATAAAAATCATATCCCTGCATTAACTGGTATGCAAATTCTGTGTAGCTGATGCCTGCATCTCCTTCAATTCTTTTCTTCACACTTTCTTTAGCCATCATGTAATTCACCGTAATATGCTTGCCAGTATCTCTCAAAAAATCAATAAAAGAAATAGCTTTAAACCAATCGTAATTATTAGTCATCAAAGCCTTGTTTGCTTTGCTTGGATCAAAGTCTAGAAATTTTTCTAATTGTGCTTTAATACCCGCTACATTTTTTGCAAGTGATGCTTCATCTAATAAATTTCGCTCTGCACTTTTCCCACTCGGATCACCTACCATTCCCGTTGCACCACCTACCAATGCTACGGGTTGATGTCCTGCTCTTTGAAGATGCACCAATAAAAGAATTGGGACTAAACTGCCTATGTGCAAGCTATCAGCTGTTGGGTCAAATCCAACATAGCCGGTAGTCATTTCTTTTTGTAATTGTTCCTCTGTACCCGGCATAATATCAGCAATCATGCCTCTCCAACGAAGTTCTGCTACTAAGTTCATTCAAATATGTATTTGTTGCAAATGTAGCACATGAATTTACAATTGTTTAATACTATACTCAAATAGTATTTTAATTAGATGTTTTTTTATTTTCTATGTTTATTAAAAATCATATTCTTTTTTTGCGATTTTTGTGATTAAATTGCAAGTGTAAAAGTTGGTACTATTATTTATTTTAAGCCAATCTAGAATGGTTGTCTCTAAATAAAAAAATGTTTCTCTTAACGCACATCTAAATATGAAATTGATACAAAAAATATTTTTCATTGCTTTTCTTATTTTAATTTGTTTTCATTCTGAGGCACAGTTTCGAAAGTACTCTAATGAATTCTTAAATATTGGAGCAGGTGCAAGAGGCCTAGGAATGGGCGGTGCAATTGTTGCGAGCGTTGATGATGCAACTGCTGCTTATTGGAATCCGGCGGCATTGGTATATGTTAAAGATCATCCTTCTTTGTCTGTCATGCATGCAGATTATTTTGCAGGAATTGGTAAATATGACTTCGTAGGTTTGGCATTACCATCAAAAGATGGTAACCGTACTTTGGCAATTAGCGTTTTGCGATTTGCAGTAGATGACATTCCCAATACATTGTATTTGATAGAACCTGATGGCTCTGTTAATTACAACAACATCACCACCTTTTCTTCTGCCGATTATGCCCTTCTTTTAAGCTATGCGCAAAGCATTAAAAAGAAGAATAAGCTTACGATAAATGTTGGTGGCAATGCAAAAATTATTTATAGAAATGTTGGAACATTTGCAAAGGCATGGGGTTTTGGATTTGATGGAGGAATTCAAATTAAAAAAGACAAATGGAGATTTGGTGCTACTGTCAGAGATATAACTACCACCTTCAATGCATGGAGCTTTACATTCAGCGATAGAGAAAAAGAAGTATTGTATCTTACCAACAATGACATTCCTACAAAAAGTATTGAACTCACAGCACCAAGATTAATAGGGGCTGCAGCTTATCAGTTTAATATCAATAAAAAAATGAGTTTATTGGCTGAAGCAAATTTACATTTCACTTTTGACGGAAAAAGAAATACATTAATAAGTACTAATCCTATAAGTATTGATCCTAACATTGGGCTAGAAGCCAATTTGAATAACAGTGTTTTTTTAAGAGCAGGCATTTCAAATTTTCAACGTGCATTGGCAGATGGAGATACATTGAATCAAAAAAAAGTTTGGATATTTCAACCAAGTTTTGGTGCAGGA
Source organism: Chitinophagaceae bacterium (assembly GCA_947488765.1). Classification (GTDB taxonomy): domain Bacteria; phylum Bacteroidota; class Bacteroidia; order Chitinophagales; family Chitinophagaceae; genus UBA1930. The sequence goes on from CANLAE010000004.1 coordinate 40,473, forward strand.
TTTAAGTTTGGTAATGTAGGAATTGATTATGCTTTTACCAATCTTGCCAATCAATCAAATCCTTTATATACACATATTTTCAGCCTAAGAATTGATTTAACCAAGAAGGAAAAATAATTTATGCGCAAACTATTTGTAATCATAACAATATTATCATCTGTTCATATAATGGCACAGCCTTATAATAATGAATGGATTGATTATAACAAAACATATTACAAGTTTAAAGTTGGCATTACAGGTTTGTATCGAATCAACCAAACTGCATTACCTGCAGATATTGCAAGTACTCCTGCTCAAAGTTTTCAGTTATGGCGCAATGGAAAAGAAATTGTATTATACACAAGTGTTGCCACAGGATCTTTACCCAGCAATGGTTTTATAGAATTTTGGGGGGAAATGAATGATGGGGTTGCTGATAAAGTTTTGTACAAAAATCCAACTTATCAGGTTTCAGATAAGTATAGTTTGCAAACAGACACAGCTGCTTTTTTTCTTACGGTAAATACCACATCAAGCAATTTGCGATATGCTGATGTGGCAAATAATGTTGCAGCAAATACATTAACTCCTGAAGCATCATTTTTACATACCCAACGATTTTTTTTTAAAGAACAAATAAATAGAGGTTATGGTGATAATGTAGGTGAAAGGGTTACATCATCCACTTTTGACATCGGTGAGGGGTGGAGTACAGCTGATATTCGTCAGACAACACCTTATAATTTCTCTGCTACTAATTTGTTTCCCGCTGCTTCGGGAGCCACTCCCACATTGACTTTGGCGGTTACAGGAGTTTCTTACAACAGCAGAACAGTTTCTTTAAAAATGAATGGCACTGCTTACATCAACAATCAGGTTTTGTTTGAAAACAGTATGCCTCCTGGTTATTCTTACGGTGCAGAAACTTCTAAAATATTTACCAATGCATCTAACACAATTCCTTTAACTGCAATCAGTAATAATAGCAACAGTTTCACAATAGAAATTAATGCACCAAATGATAATACCAACAGAATTGTTGCTCACTATGTTTCATTAACTTATCCAAGACTCTTCAACTTTGCAAACAGTAGTAACTTTTCTTTTATTTTACCTGCAAGTACCAATATTTCTGGTACTTACATAGAAATTGCGAATTTCAATAGCACATCTGCTCCGGTATTGTATGATATCACCAACAACAAAAGATTTGTAGCTGTTGTAAATAATGGTCTGATCAAATTTGCTTTGCCTTTTTCATCTCTACAAAGAGATTTTATTTTAGTTAGTCAAGATGCTTCTGCAATCAATACAATCACTTCATTTACTTCTAAAAATTTTATCAATTTTTCTACTATTTCCAATCAAGCAAATTATTTAATTGTATCCAATAAATTACTTGGAATTAATAGCGGCGGATCAGTTGATTTATACCGTCAATACAGGACTTCAGCTCTTGGAGGAAGTTTTAACGCAAAAATTTATGATATCGATGAACTTGTTGATCAGTTTGCATTTGGAATAAAAAAACATCCGTTAAGTATTAAAAACTTTGTACGTTTTACAAAACAAAATTTTACAGTTGCACCTTCTCATTTATTTATGATTGGTAAGGCTGTTGCATACGATGAATATCGCAATTTTGAAAACACAACTTTTGCTGATCGATTAAATCTTGTGCCAACTTTTGGATGGCCCGCAAGTGATATGTTATTGACTTCTCCTGCCAGTATAGTTGCGCCACTTGTAATGACAGGAAGGATTTCTGCAGTTAGTTCACAAGAAGTAAATACTTATTTACAAAAAGTAAAAGAGTATGAAGCACAGGCACAAAATAATATACAATCCATTTCCAATAAACTTTGGATGAAACAAGCCGTAAACGTTGCAGGAAGCAATGATGCAGCAATAGAACAACAGCTAATCTATTATCTAAATGGCTATAAAAATAGTATTAAGGATACCTTATTTGGTGCAAATGTTATTGACTTTAATACACAAGCAACAGGTGGTGGGGCTACTCCCGCGGTAATTAATTACTTGAAAACTTTATTCAGCAGTGGAATCAGTTTACTCACTTATTTCGGACATAGTGCTGCAAGTCAGTTAGATTACAATTTGAACAATCCTTATGATTATGAAAACTTAGGAAAGTATCCAATGTTTTTATTGAACGGATGTAATGCAGGAAATTTTTTCGATTACGACACATCAAGATTAAATAATATTACTTCATTCTCTGAAAAATTTGTGTTTGCCCAACAACATGGTGCTATTGGCGTTATTGCAAGTACGCACTTTGGTTTAACGGGATACTTAGATACTTATTCTACTAATTTTTATCAATCACTTACAAAAACAAATGGCTATAAAAATTATGTGGGTAAAAATATGATTGATGCAATTGTTCCCCTGATTGGAGATTACATGCCTCAAAGAATGCATGCTGAACAATTTCTATTACATGGCGATCCGGCAATTAAAATTTATGCTCATGACAAACCAGATTTTGTAGTAGAAGATCAAACCGTAAGTATTGCTCCATCAACACTTTCTGTTGCTGATACAAAATTTACTTTAAAAACTTTGATTTATAATATTGGTAAAGCTCAGGCTGCAAGGGCTAATAATTCTGGTGATTCTTTACAGGTAACCATTAAATGGCAACATGGCGATGGCAGTACTGATTATTTGTATCGAAAATTTATAAAGCCTTCTATTCGTTTTGCAGATTCAATTGTTTTAGATGTTCCTATTGTTCCTACAAGAGATAATGGTAATAATTGTATCACTGTAATATTGGATAGTTTGAATCAATATGATGAACTGAGCAAGTCGAATAACACCATCACAAAATGCTTTTTCATTTTTGATAATGATCTAAAACCTGTTTATCCATTCACCTTTGCAATAACCAATAAGAGTTCCGGAAAACTATATGCATCAACTGCCAATCCATTTGCAACATCAAGACAATATGTAATGGAAATGGATACTACAGAATTATTCAATTCTGCTTTTAAAATTTCTAAAACGATTACAAGTGCAGGTGGCGTAATTGAATTTGATCCACAAATTACTTATAAAGACAGCAGTGTATATTATTGGAGAGTAGCACCTGTTCCAACTTCGGGGTTGTACAAATGGAATACCAGTAGTTTCATGTATTTGAATGGTGCTGAAGTTGGTTTTAATCAAAGCCATTTGTACCAGCATTTGAAAAGTAATTTTGAGCGAATAAAATTGGATAGCTTCACTCGAAAATGGAATTTTGGATTAGCCAATACAGGCTTTACAGTTACACAAGGTGTATATCCTTATACAGATCAGGATGCAAATTTTTCGATATTTAAAAATGGACAATCAATTATAAGAAGTGGATGTTTAGGCTATTCAATTCGCTGGAGTTTATTTGATCCTGTGAACATGAAACCACTTTACAATCAAGCTGTTCCATCTACTGATTCTGTTGGCTCAACTGGAGGTTTTATGGGTAGTTCAACTGTTGCATGTAATAAATTGGGACGTCAATTTAATTTCGAATTTAATTACAATACTTTGGCAGGCCGTAATCAAATGCGTGACTTTATCAATTGGATTCCAAACAATGTAATTGCTGTTGCAAGAATTACACTTGATTTACCGTTTGATCCAAATCCGGTCAGTATTTGGCGAGATGACTCTATACCAAATGGTTCAATTACCAATACGCTTTATGGCAAATTAAAATCGGTTGGTTTTGCTGACCTTGATTTGTTTAATACTCCAAAGCCTTGGGTATTCATGTTCCAAAAAAATAGTAATAGTGCGTTTAGTCCGAAATGGAAATTTGGATATGATTTTAATGAAACTGCTCACTTGGATGTAACGGCTGTCTCAACAGATACATTGGGCTTTATTACTTCACCAACTTTTGGTCCTTCTACTTCATGGAAACAATTAAAATGGCGAGGTGCAGCTCTTGAAAGTATTCCGGGTGATATCCCAACTGTTGATCTTATTGGCGTTTCAAGCACAGGTGTTGAAGCAACCTTATTTACAAATATTTCAGCTACACAGCAAGACTTCAATCTTAGCACAATCAATGCAGTTCAATATCCCTATTTGAAATTGAAAATGAAAAATTTGGATAAAATTAATCTGACTCCTTATCAGCTTCGTTATTGGCGTTTGATTGGTGATATGGTTCCTGAAGGTGCCATTGCGCCAAATATAAATTACACATTTAAAGACACGTTGGATGCTGGAGAAAATTTGAACTTTGCTATTGCTTTTAAGAATATCAGTGATGTTGCTTTTGCAGATAGTATTCAGGTAAAAATGCAATTGTTTGATGTAAATAATATTGCCAATAATATTGTAATTGCAAAGTTGAAAAAACCGCTGAATCCAAATGATACCGTAACGCTCAGAACAATCATAGACACTAAAAATTTTATTGGAAATAATACATTACTAGTTGATATTAATCCGAATAATGCCCAGCCGGAACAATACCATTTCAATAATTTTGTGTATAAAAATTTCTTTGTCAAATCGGATAAAATCAATCCTTTGGTGGATGTAACTTTTGATGGCATTCATATTTTGAACGGTGATATTGTAAGCAGTAAACCCGCTATCAGAATTAAATTAAAAGACGAATCTAAATTCCTTTCACTCAATGATACTGCAGGCATTACATTACAACTTCGTTATCCTGATTACTCTATCAAGCGATTTAAATATGGCACAGATACATTGCGTTTTACACCTGCTACAATCAACGGATCAGATAATACAGCAACAACAGATTTTACTCCTGTTTTAACACAAGACGGAGAATATGAATTGTTTGTTAAAGGAAAAGATATGAGCAACAACAGCGCAGGTTCACAAGATTACCGTGTAACCTTTAATGTAAACAATAAGCCTATGATTAGTGAGGTGTTTAATTATCCAAATCCATTCACTACATCTACTGCATTTGTATTTACATTAACCGGTAGCCAGCTTCCAAGTAATATCCGAATTCAAATACTTACTGTTACCGGAAAAATTGTTCGTGAAATTAATAAAGATGAATTAGGGCCTATCAGAATAGGAAGAAACATCACTGAATACAAATGGGATGGAACAGATAATTACGGGCAAAAATTAGCAAATGGTGTTTATCTATATCGAGTGATTACCAACCTTAATGGCAATTCACTGGAAAAGTTTGATATTACAGATTTCAATGGAGATAAAATAAAAACTACCAACTATTTCAAAGGCGGCTATGGAAAAATGTATTTGATGCGCTAATGATTCTTGTAAAACACTTCCGAAGTTCAACCTTCATTTGTGTAAATTTGCACCATGAATATACAGTATACAGGTTTTGGCACCCGTGTTTTAAATTTTGGCATCGATACAGTACTTGCTGCGTTGTTGGCAATCCTTTTTTATAGAATTTACAATTGGTATGTTTTTTATTATCAAATTTCTTATTTAAATTTTGGATGGTTTTTCTTTGGCACTTTGTTTTTGTATTATTCAATCTTCGAATCTTTATTTGCTCGTACACCAGGCAAGTGGTTTAGTCATAGCAAGGTTGTAAAGACCAATGGATCAAAGCCGGGCTTTCTTCAAATCATTGTTCGTTCATTGGTTAGAATTACAATTATCGATATGTTTTGTTATCCGTTCCTTGAAAAAACTTTACATGATTATGTGAGTAAAACGGAGTTGGTACAAGCTTAAAATAAAACTTGAAATTTATTTCTTAACCGACTTTTATTTCAATATTTAATCAATACTCTTTTTATTTTTTTATATGGCAAAAATTGCAATTAATATAGCAACAGGAAGTTTGCAACAAGCTGAAATGATTGTGGGCATTGACTTAGGAACAACCAATAGTTTAGTGGCAATTATTCATCCCGAAACAAAACAACCTATTGTTTTAAAAGAACACAACAGTAGCAGTCTTGTTCCAAGTGTAATTCATTTTGATGAATCCGGCAATGTAACAGTGGGTGATGAAGCCAAAGCTTATTTAGAAACAGAACCGCAACAAACTATTTTTTCATCAAAAAGATTGATGGGAAAAAGTTACAATGACATCAAAAACAATGCTGATTTTTTTACGTATAAAGTGATTGATGACGATACAGAAAGTTTGGTGAAAGTGCAAGTTGGACAACAATTCTATTCACCTATAGATTTGTCTTCACATATACTTACAGAATTAAAAAACAGGGCTGAACATATTTTAAAAACGCCTGTAACTAAAGCAGTTATTACTGTTCCTGCTTATTTTAATGATGCACAACGTCAGGCAACAAGAGATGCTGGAAAGCTAGCAGGGTTGGATGTTTTGAGAATTATTAATGAACCAACTGCTGCAAGTTTGGCGTATGGTTTTGGGGTTGATACCAATGATGAAAAAACGATTGCTGTATATGATTTAGGTGGAGGAACTTTTGATGTTTCTATTTTGAAAATTGTAAACGGCATTTTTGAAGTATTAAGTACCAATGGTAATACCTACTTAGGTGGTGATGATTTTGATAAAGCCATCATGCAATTTTGGATGGATGAATTGAATATTACAAATGAACAGTTAAGAAATGATAAGTCATTATCTCAAGGTTTGCGTTTGCGTGCTGAAGATGCTAAAAAATATTTGAGTAATCATGAAAGTTTTGAAACAACTTTTCTGCATTACAATTTATCAGTTAGTCGTACTCAGTTTGAAACTTTGATACAACCACTTATTGATGCTACTTTACATAATTGTAACAATGCCTTAAATGATGCGGGTGTTACAAAAAATGAAATTGATGTAATAGTAATGGTAGGAGGAAGTACAAGAGTTCCTGCAGTTAAAAATGCTGTAAGCAACTTCTTTGAAAAACCTGTCAATGATACGGTGAATCCTGATGAAGTTGTGGCTTTGGGTGCAGCTATTCAGGCGGATATTTTAGCCGGTAATAATAAAGATTTTTTATTGCTCGATATTACACCATTAAGTCTTGGATTGGAAACGATGGGCGGTTTGATGGATGTATTGATTCCTCGTAATTCTAAAATTCCTACAAAAGCAGGAAGACAATATACTACCCAAAAAGATGGTCAAGGCAGTATGCGTATTTCTGTTTTTCAGGGCGAAAGAGATTTGGTAAAAGACAATAGAAAATTAGCTGAATTTAATTTAACCAATATCCCCGGAATGCCCGCAGGACTTCCAAAAGTTGAAGTAAATTTTTTGATTAATGCAGATGGTATTTTAATGGTTACTGCAAAAGAATTACGTAGCGGCGTACAACAAACAATTGAAGTAAAACCACAATACGGATTGAGTGATTCAGACGTGGAAAAAATGCTGATGGACAGTATCACGCACGCCAAAGAAGATATTGCTGTAAGGGCTTTGGTTGAAGCTAGTACAGAAGGAGAACAGTTATTAGCGGCAACAGAAAACTTTTTATCAAAGCATGCATCATCAATTCAGCAAGATGAATTAATGGATACAGCCCAAGCAATGCAAGCTTTACAATTGGCTTTGACGATGGCCGATAAAAATTTAATTCAATCAAAAATTGAAGCATTAAATGAAATTAGCAGACCTTATGCTGAACGTTTAATGGACGAAGCTGTTGGTGCTGCGATGAAAGGAAAAACTATTGAATAACTGATTGGCTTAATTGCAAATCTCTGAATCTGTTCAAGTATTTTCCAATCATATCAAATTCTAAATTCACTGTATCACCTTCATTTACAAATTGAATATTGGTGTGGTGATAAGTGTAAGGTATAATGGCAACACTGAGTTTATTGCGACCAACATTAAAACAGGTAAGACTGATTCCATTAATACAAATGGAACCTTTTTCAATTACCAAAGCTGCAAATTTTTCATCAAATGAAAAACTAAAAAGCCAGCTTCCGTCCATTTCCTTCTTTTCAATACAAATGCCTGTTGCATCTACATGACCCTGAACAATATGTCCGTCAATTCTGCCATGAAATGGCAAACATCTTTCTAAATTAATTTTAGCACCTTCTTTCCAAAATTGTACGTTGGTTTTACTGATGGTTTCAGCTATTGCTGTAACTGTGTGCTGATTGCTTTCTACTTTTTCTACAGTTAGGCAAACGCCATTGTGTGCAATACTTTGATCCACTTTTAATTCATGGCTAATTTCACTTTCTATTGTAAAACTCAAATTGCTGTTTTCACTTGTTATATTTTTAATAATACCTGTAGCTTCAATAATTCCTGTAAACATCTTATTTTATTTGTTGTGTAAATTAAAAAATGGCTGTAATCTTGTTACAAATATCTTCATAACAGATAATGAAACAGAAAAGTTGGATAATAATATTATTAATACTTGCCCTTTGCAATGTGGTATTGTATTTCCCTTCTCAATTCTTTTTTTTGAATGACGATTTTATACATCTTGCATTAACCGATGAAGGCGTTTTTTTTCAGCATCGTTCCATTCGCCCAATTCATGAATTATTGGTAAAGTTTAATTTATTGGTTTGGGGAAAACATGCTTTTGGATTTCATGTTACTTCATTAATACTTCATTTTGTTGTTTGTATTCAATTGTTTTTTGTGGGTACTACCATTCTATTAAAGCAGTTTAATGCCAATGCTCATAACGCAAAACAAGTTTCATTTCTTGGAGTTGCACTTTTTTTAATTTATCCGCAACATACAGAATCATTGACCTGGATTATTGGTGGAGCACCAATACTAGCTGGAATATTTTTGTTGTTATGTCTGCAAATTTATTATCAAGAAAAATTGAATTTAATTTATTGTCTAGCAGGTTTTATTTTTTTTCTAATTAGTTTATTTACGTACGAACAAGGCATTTTATTGCCTATATTTTTATGTCTTTTATTAAAAGGAAAATCACAAGAAAATTATTTTAATAAAAGACTGAAATACGCATTAATACTGCTTTTTGCAGGGTTTATATACATCATCTCAAGAAAAATAATTACTACCGAAATTGTTGGTAGTTATGAAGGTGGAAATTTCAATATCAGCCATATAGAAGCATTAGCTGGCAACGTTGTTCGATTATTTTTTCGATTATTTTTAAATCCATCATCTGTTAATTTATTTCTTACTGGAACTATTGTCGTAATGTTATTCGCACTATTATTATTGTGGAGATTTAAAAAAATTATTCTCAATTTTCACCTATTGTTTTTTATTTCTATTATTTTTTTATTGATGATTCCAGTTTTTTCATTAGGTATTTCTGTTCAGTCATTTGAGTCGGGCAGGTATTTGTATTTACCTTCAATTTTTTTAGTAATGGCATGGAGTAATTTTTTGGTGGAAGCGTATAATTCAAAAATTATTTCAAAAAAATGGCTGTTGATTACTTTTTCTTGTTTTTGTTTGTATTGGATTAATGGGAAAATAGTAGGAGCCAATGATTACAAATCAGCTTCTATTTACGTAAAAAATACTCACAAAGTTGTTCGGGAACACTTTAATATATCTAACGATACACTGCGTATAGATACACTTCATCTAACAATTCATAAAATTCCTGTGTTCAGAATGGGGTTTAAACGGGGTATTCAATGGCTAAACCCATTAATTGATACCAATAAAATAGTAATCAATCATTTTAATGACGATATTCTTCCAAAGAAAAACAAATTCTAATTTGGCTATTTAATTTCAAAGCCTATCTTTGCCGTCATTTAATCACCCAAAGGAGGTATATCATTTATGCTTATTATTGATTCAAAAGACTGCGAAAACATCGACAAGGCACTTAAAAAGTACAAGAAAAAGTTTGAAAAAAGTAAAACTTTATTGCAATTAAGATCTCGCCAAACATTTACGAAACCTTCTGTTACAAGAAGAATGCAAGTGTTGAAAGCGATTTACAAGCAGAAACTATCTAGTGGACAATTAGAAGGGTAATCCCCTTTTTATACCCATATATTATTGAGTAGTCTTTAGTTATTAACTTTAGACTACTTTTTTTTATGGTTATAACCGAACAATATCCTGCTATTTCTACTTTTTTAAACTACTTAAAGTTTGAAAAAAGATATTCTCAGCATACAATTATTTCTTATGAGAATGATTTAAACCAATTTTTTTCTTATCTATTACACCAATATCCAGATACAACTATTAATGATGTTAAATCAATGATGGTAAGAAGCTGGTTGGCGCAATTAAAGGGGGAAGAAGATTTAACTGCGAAAAGTATTAACCGCAAAATTTCGGCCTTAAAATCATTTTTTAAATATCAGATGAAACTTGGGGTATTATTACAAACTCCAATGGGAACAATAGTAGCCCCAAAAATTACGAAGCGTTTACCAAGTTTTATTCAGGAAAGTCAGTTAGACACTTTATTTCATCATGTTGAATTTGCAGATAACTGGCAAGGGCGAACAGAAAAATTGGTATTGGATTTGTTTTATGCCACCGGTATGCGTTTAAGTGAATTGATTCAACTTAAAGAATCTCAAATTGATAGTTCCTACAGGCAAATTAAAGTATTGGGAAAAGGGAATAAAGAACGCATTATTCCTGTATCACAACAATTAATTGAAGGCATACAGCAATACATACAAGATAAGCCAATAAAACTAGAAGGAATTTATCATGTATTTATAACTGAAAAAGGGAAATCACTAAATCCAAGATCAGTTTATGGTTTTGTTAAGAAAAATTTAGGATTGGTTACGACTGCCCAAAAGAAAAGTCCACATACATTGCGACATAGTTTTGCTACACATTTAATGAATAATGGCGCTGATTTAAATGCTGTAAAAGAGTTATTGGGCCATAGCAGTTTAGCAGCCACACAAGTATATACACATAATACCATTGAAAAATTAAAAGAAGTATTTCAGAAAGCACATCCAAAGGCGTAATCAAGTGATTTTGATTTGTTAAAATCCGGATAAATCCTTCATTTTTTGGATAATAAAATATTGGAACTGTAATTGAATTGCTGTAACTTGTTATTCACAATAATCAATAAATATGCCCTTGACTTTTATTGATTTTATTGTTCATTAAATTTATTATTTAACCATTTTAAATTGTAATTATCATGAACGTAAAAATTCAATCAGTACATTTTGATGCAGATCAAAAATTAGTAGATTATGTTTCCGAAAAAATAGAAAAATTAAAGACTTTTCATGACCGGATTTTGAAAGTAGATGTGTTTTAAAACTTGATAATGTAGTTCATAATATTAAAGACAAAGTTGCTGAAATACGTGTCTATGCTCCCAAGCATGATTTCTTTGTAAAAGCTACATCCAAATCTTTTGAAGAAAGTTTTGATAGCGCATTGGATTCTATCTCGAATCAAATTATCAGAAAAAAAGAGAAGTTAGCTCCTTAATTAATTCATACATAAAAAAAGCCGCAAATTTGTTTGCGGCTTTTTTTATACAATTGATTTATCAAAATAAAAATTCTCTTCTGCCAATATTCCACCTGATGCCGGCTGTGACAACTTTTGTTTGAAGTTTGCCGGTTGTTATTCTATCAAAATTTCTTGATAAAAATGAAACATCAAAAAATAAATTTTCTTTGATTTCGTAACTGGCTAAAAAGGTAAAGATCATACATTTTGCTAAATCTCCAGTTCCAATTTCCCAACCATAATCTGTAGTTCTTTTTTGGTTAAAACTGAATACGCTACTCCCAAAATTTTGAAGTACACCTTGCTTTAAACTATCCAAACCTTGTTTGTAATAAATCACTTTTGCTTCCAAAAATAATTTAGGTAAGGGTTGATATTTTACAATGGTTACATACTCTTTAAAATTTGCTCCCAAAGGATGTGCCAATTGCTGATTGTAATGATTGTAACTGGTAAATGAATCTGTGCATGAGTAAGTGAAAGGCCTTACTGCATTGGTTTCCGCTTGAAGATCTAAATTTTTAATACCTAAAACATCAATGTATTTAAAACCCAATTGGTAACCAAATTTGTTGCCCCACCAATTATTTTTCAGTTCATTTATTTTCAATCGATCAATCATCATTTGATGATAAATTTGAATTTTCTTTGCCGCATTAAATTTAATATCAAAGCCCGTATACTTTTTATCATCAATTCTTTTTTCACTTTTACTTGGAATGTTTACAAAAATGATTGGATTGAATAATGGCAAACTCATTGCATCTGTTTTGCCTAATATTACACCATCAAATAAGCCAATGTTTAGCCACTTAGTTGCGTTGTAACTCAAATAACTTATTCTGCTATATTTTCTTGGATAAATTCTATCAGTCCCAGCAATCCGTTGCGCCACTAACTCCATGAATAAGTTTTGGTAATTGAATTTACCAAAATGAGTATTTACTTTTAAGAACATTGCATTCGTGCTGAAATCACTTAACAGCAAACTTCTGTAACCATTGCCAATAAAGTTTCTGTCATATCCCAATTGCATATCCATGTAACTATTAGCCTTCCATGTAACCCCACCTCTTACATCAAAATAGTCGGAAGCATTTGTTTTAAAATATTTAATGTAGCCGGCACCCGGAACTGCAATATTATTATTAACGTAGCTTCTTACATAGTCAGGTTGTCTTTCCTGATTTTCTGTGAAATAAAAATAAAATCCAATTTTTGAATTGATATTACCACGCATTGAAACACCTCTTTGATTAATGAAAGTGCTTTGTGTATTGCCACCTTTACTTCCTTGTTGATACTGAATGATAGGGTTTACAATTAATCGGAAATCTTCTTTTTTTAAGTCAACCATGTTTGCTTTTGAAAGATAGAAATTTTTTAGGATTGGGTGCTTACTTGAAAAATTACTTTTCATTTTACTCCACTCACTATTAGCCATCAACATACTTTGTATATTGTGATAGTCAATATTTGAAAGCCCTTGTTTTGCTGCGCTATTATCACTGTTGTGCAAACTATCTAATTTTTCAGCTTCTCTTATTACATCTCTTCTGTTGTAGGGTTTAATACCTGAAAATGTAAAATAATTTGTCCTCGTTTTAATTTCCAATCTGTTTAAAAGAATTTCTTCTTTACCACCAGGAATAAAATAAGTAGTTTGAGATTGAACTGCTAACGGTATAACAAAATTCAGTAAAATCAATAATTTATGTATGGTAATTTTCATTACTAATGGTATTAAAATTCAAAAGTTCTTTTGTTGATATTCCATCTAAATCCAAATGAGTACATCGTGGTATTTTCAGCAGCACCAATTACCAGTTTGTAATTTCTTACTGCAATTGAAGCATCAAGAAATAAATTATTTCTCAATTCATATGAAGCGTTGGCACTAATAAAAGTGCAAGTGGCTTTGTTGCCCGAACCAATTTCATAACCATAATTTTTTTCAATACCTGTGATTGGATCTTTGTATCTATTTCTGTAATCAATTAAAATATTATTGCCAAAGTTTCTACCTGCTATATCTTGACCTTGATAATAATAAATTAGCTTGCCTTCAAGAAATAATTTTTGTATGGGTTGATATCTTACTACTAAAATATATTCCTGAAAACCTGCTCCCAAAGGATGTGCAAGTGCAATGTTATTGTTGCTGTAATTAGAAACAGAATCATAGTGTGTGTACATGAAAGGCCTGCTTCTGTTGCTTTCCAACTGAACATCCATATTTTTAATATTGAAAGCGTCAATATATTTTAAGCCCAATTGGTAACCGTATTTATTAGCCCACCAGCCATTATTTGCTTTGATTTCCGACAACTTAAATTCATCTAATACCAATTGCCCATATACCTGATAGCGTTGTTTAATATTGGCTTTAAAATTTAATCCTACTAATGCATTATCCGGACTTCCACTTTGTTGTTCCATGGCTCTCAAAAAAGTAAATGGCTGAATATAATTTAGCTCAAACTGTTTTTCTCTTCCAAAAACAACTGCATCAAAAATGCCTACATTCAACCATTTTGTTGCATTGATACTAAGTGTATTAATGCGTAAATACTTTTTCTTGTTAGATTCATTTATAATTCCATATTGAGGAGTTAATTGCATATATAAATTCTCGAAATTGAATTTCCACAGTCTTGTGTTGAGTTTCAAAAAAAGTGAATTACCGCTAAAATCACTCAACATCAAACTCCTCATTCCATTACCAATAAAATTGCGGTCATACCCAAACTGAACATCAATAAGTTTTGCTAGTGTAAAATTCATTGAACCTCTAAAGTCTATATAATTGACTGTTGTGCTATCCTTTAAAGTGTAATTACTAAATCCTGGAATCGCTCTGTATTTGTTGGTAAACTGTCTTACATAGTAAGGATTTCGTTCCTGATTACTTGTTAAAAATAATTGAACCCCAATCTTCTTTCCAATGATTGCCCGTGAATTGATACCGGCACTTACTAAAAATTGTTGCTTTGGATTAATACTTTCAAATCCATGACGGTATTGAATTGCGGGGTTTATTGCTAGATATAAATTGGACTTATTTACTTCGATTAAATTATAATTATTTTTTTTATTGATTACTGAACTGTTACTCAATCCGTATGCTTGATATTCTTGTAAAAATTCATGTAAGTTCTTTTTATCAATTTCAGTTAATTTAGTGTATTGTTGATTATTTAAATTTAACAAGCTGTCGGATGCTGCAACTTCCTGTACCATCAACCTCGCATTCAATGGTTTTTGGTAAGAACTGTTCAACCCTTGTCGTCTTGTTTTAATTTCCAGTTTGTCTAAAAAAATTTCACTTTTACTTCCCTGCGGAATGTAGTAGGTTTGTGCTAATGAATCAAGCGGAAGTAATAGTAATATTACTTTGCAAAGCGTTTTAAAAAAGTTCATAGTATTTAATTCAAAATAACCCAAAAATATAGTATGAGTAATTACATCATTAAAGATACAACCATTATAAACGAAGGACAAAGGATTAGTGGGGATGTGTTGATAAAAAACAATCGTATCGAAAGAGTAGGTGGAGTTATCAACACCGCTTATGCAATCAATGAAATAAATGCTAGTAATCAGTTTTTACTTCCGGGTTGTATTGATGATCAGGTGCATTTCAGAGAGCCCGGACTAACACACAAAGCAACGATTGCAACCGAAGCAAAAGCAGCAGTAGCAGGTGGTGTAACTAGTTTTATGGAAATGCCCAATACCAATCCACCCGCATTTTCTCATGATTTATTAGAAGAAAAATACCATATCGCTTCTCAATCATCACTTGCTAATTACTCTTTTTATATGGGTACTAGTAATGATAATTATGAAGCTGTTATGCAAACCAATCAAAAGAAAAATGATGTTTGTGGTATTAAAATTTTTATGGGTTCTTCTACTGGAAATTTATTGGTAGATAGTCCGTTGGTTTTGGATAAAATTTTTGCAGGTAGTGAATTGTTAATAGCTACGCATTGTGAAGATGAGCAGACTATTAAAAATAATTTCACATCTTTGAAAGCTACCAAACCTTTTTTAGAACCTGCTGATCATCCCATAATTCGTAATGCTGAAGGTTGTTTTGAAAGTAGTTTTAAAGCCATTCAGTTTGCTAAAAAATATGATACTCGTTTACATATTTTACACATCAGCACCGAAAGAGAATTGCAATTGTTTGGTAATTTATTGCCGCTGGAACAAAAAAGAATTACAGCAGAAGTTTGTGTACATCATTTGCATTTCACTGCAGATGATTATGGAACATTGGGTAATCAAATTAAATGCAATCCTGCAATTAAATCACCAAATAACAAAGAAGCCTTATGGGCAGCTTTGCTAGATGATCGTTTAGATGTAATTGCTACAGACCACGCCCCACATACGTTAGCTGAGAAAGGATTGTACAGAGAGGGTAATCGAATATTATCAATTGCCAAAGCAGGCGAAGACCGATACGAACATGCACACGCAGGATTGCCTTTGGTTCAACATGCTTTATTGTTGATGTTGCATTATGTAAAACAAGGAAAAATTCCTTTAGAAAAAGTAGTTGAAAAAATGAGTCATGCAGTCGCTACATGTTTTCAAATTAAAGAACGTGGCTTTATCAGAGAAGGATATTTCGCTGATCTTGTGATGGTAGATATGAATAAGCCAACAACCATTCAGCAAGAAAATATTTTATATAAATGTGGCTGGAGTCCATTGGAAAATTTCACAGCTCCTGCAAAAATTACCCGTACATTCATTAATGGAAATATGGTGTATGATAATGGCACTTGGAATGAAGCAACAATGGGCATGAGAATGAAATTTGATAGGGCATAAAACGAAAAATATTTTCTCTATTAATAATTGAACATGCTGGCAGATAAAACAACACTGAGCGATTTATCCATTTTTGAAAGTGAAGAAGAACTATCTGTTTTTCATCACCTCAATCACACGCATACCAATCAGGGAAGAGATTATTTGTGGCATATCCTCAACAATCCATTACCAAATGTTCTTTTAATCCATGATGTACAAAATTTAATCAAACACATACAAACTGTTGCGGCAAAATGGCCTAATACCATTACCAATGGGACAATAATGGTGATTGAAAAGTTTTATGATACACCCATCAGTCCATATCCCAAAAACAAAAATGAAGTTGAAAGTTTATTCTATAAGTTATTTAACAAGTTCGATTATTCGCTTAGTAAATACTCTGTAGAACATGCTATCAGTTTTATTAATGGAATATATCAACTAGCAAATCTTCTGAACCAATCTGATAGCAAAAAATTACAACATTGGGTAGATGCAATGCTTGAAAAATTCAATCATCATTTGGTGCAGCAAATGTTGCAATTAGATGCTAAATCTATTTTACAACCCTACCAAATATTACAATATGCTCATTTTTTTCGCCACAATTTCAAGCATGAAATCAATGAGTTGATTGATTTGTACAGCCAGCTCGATGCTTATTTAAGTTTGGCAATTGCTTGTAATAAAAACCATTATACATTTCCTGTTTTACACCAATCCGAAACGCCTTTTATCGATGCTGAAAAAATGTACCACCCATTGCTGCAAAGCCCTGTCAGCTATGATGTACAGCTGATGAAAGAAAAGAATTTTCTTTTTTTAACAGGTGCTAATATGGCGGGTAAAAGTACATTTATCAAAACAGTAGGAGTGAGTGTTTATTTGGCTCATATAGGCATGGGTGTGCCTGCACAAAAGATGGAGTTGAGTTTTTTTGACGGACTGTTAAGCAACATTCATGTTTCGGATAATATTATGAAAGGCGAGAGTTATTTTTTCAATGAAGTGCATCGTATAAAAAGTACTATTGAAAAAATAAGTGATGGAAAAAATTGGTTGATATTAATTGATGAATTATTTAAAGGCACCAACATACAAGATGCTATGAAGTGCAGTACGGCTGTAATTGAAGGCTTTTGTAAAATGAGCAATGCCTTATTTGTTTTGTCAACTCACTTGTATGAAATTGCAGAAGATTTACAAAAACACAACAACATACAATTCAAATATTTTGAAACTTCAGTGAACAACAATCAATTATTGTTCAGCTATGAATTAAAAGAAGGAATCAGTAATGACCGCCTTGGCTATCTTATTTTACAACGAGAAGGAGTAGTACAGTTATTAAATAATTTATAATTATATTTTTGGGGCAATCAATTGTAACGCAATATTCATATGTATTTGAGGCTTTTCGCATGTAGTCCTCACAAAGCTCCGGGCTACTTTGCTGCAATCCCCCTGCCTTTGAACTTTATCTCATTGATGAACTTTTTAAATAGAATTTGTTTGTTTGACTTTCTCACAGATAACATAGATATTTTATTAATCCCTGATAAAAAAAAATTTGAACGCTAAAACCCTTTCAATCAGAAATGTAGTATTAATGGCTACTTTGTTAGTTGTATTATTTACATCTTGTAAAAAAAATGAAGCAGTAATTCCGGTTCCTGTAGAAGAAGCTAGTATCATTATTAAACATGCTTCTCCAGATGCCCCAAATGTAGACTTGTTTGTGGACGGTGCAAGAATCAATACTTCTTCAATTTCTTTTAACACCAACACCGGGTATGTTAAAATTAAAGCAGGAGCAAGAAATATTAAAGTAAATGCTGCCGGCAGTACAAGTTCTGTAATCAATGCAAATGTAACATTGGTAAAAGATAAAAATTACTCACTCTATGCAGCCAACAAATTGTCTGCTATTGAGCCCGTACTTGTAGAAGATAATTTAACTGTACCAGCTGCCGAAAAAGCACATATACGTTTTGTTCATTTAAGCCCAGATGCGCCTTCAGTGAATATTGTAAGTGGTACAGCTACTACCAATCTTTTTTCCGCTGTAACTTTCAAATCTAGTACAGCATTCACTCCTGTAGATGCAACTGCTACCGGAACAGCATTTACATTTAACATTCGCAATGCAACTACGAGTGCTAATGTAGCTTCTGTGCCTGCAACTTTAGTAGCCGGAAAAATTTACACAATTGTTATCAGAGGATTTGCAACACCTCCTACTAATAACATTATTGCTTTAGGTGCTACTTTAATTACAAACAAATAATTTTTAAAAAACAAATAGCCCATAGTAAAATGGGCTATTTGTTTTTTGTAATGTTAGTCAATACCTTCTGAAATATAAGATGCGGTTTCTAATGTCGCCATTATAGCAGCATATAATTTATGGTCTTCTTCTTTTTTTAATTTAAAGCTATGCTGCAAATCATGGATAAAAAGTATGATTTCTTTGCGGCTAACCTTATCTGTTGCCAAATGATGGGGTTTGCAAATTTCAAATTCATCTCTTAATAATTCGACAATAGGAACATCTAAAATACTAGATAATTGTTTGACATGCGTAACAGTAAGTTGGGTAATATTGTTTTCAATTTTACTATAAGCATTCTGAGAAATACCCATTTTTCTGGATACATAATCCTGAGAATAATTTCTTAACTCACGGAATTGTTTGATGATGGTTCCAGGCATAAAAGGTCTTTGGTTTATACAAATTTCAGCAGAAACAATATATACTGCTAAATTATTTTGATTTTGTAAAATTAGCTGTTATAAAAACACTTTTCTTTTAGTTCAAAGAATGTTCTGTTGCTAAAGCTACTGGCTACATTGCCGCAACCCATATGCCTTTGTGTTTTAGTGCATTATTAATTTTTTTAATGTTAGTTTCGGACACAAAACGAAAAACCCCACAGACACAAGTGTTAACAATTATGTCTGTGGGGTTTTGAAGGCTACGAATTAATTTTTAATACATCGGCAAGAATATCCCGTTGCTCTGTTGTTTGCCATGTTGGTTCGGGCTTCGCTGCCATTCATCATCATCATCTTGGAAGAAGTGCCGAAAGTTGTTGAGCTCCAGTAGTATCCGGTACCACCGCCACTATCAATGGTGCCGCTTGCTGGTATAGCATATGAAGGGCCATTGTACCTTCGTCCAGAAAGTGGCAGCTTGAGAGGAGAAGCGAATCCACCGGCTGCATTACTCGAGGTCCAGCTTAACCGTTCGGTTTCTAATTCGGTGGTGGTTGGCAACCGCCATCCTGTGGGGCAAACATTGTTGGTACTCCCAACACCCTGCCAGAGTAAATTATTTACAGGGTTTCGCCAGTTATTATCTATATAAACATCAGGAGACAAGATAAAATTACCATGTCCTGGATTGTCGGTACTACTAAGTGTAGTAGTAGTGGGTGATCCTGTACCTGTGCTGCTGCTTGTCCAAGTAACGGATTGATGCCCATCATCACCTCGTCCCCATTGAAAAAGATCGCCATAGCCATTGGCATCTGAACTGCTTAATGCTACTCTGGAAGCTCCAAGATTACGGTCCATCCAAAGTCTATTGTTAGCACCTAGTACCACGCCGTAAGTAACTGAAGACCCTCTGTAGGTAAAGGTCACTTGGGTCTGGAAAGTTACGGTTCGGGTAAGCGTGATCGTTTTCCCTCCGATATTAACCGCAAAAGAAGCCGTGCCAGCACCTGCAGGAGTTCCGGTGATATTGTAAGTTAGTGAACCTGTGCCGATTTGAAAGTTACCGGCACTTAGGGTTGCTGTGAGTCCGCTTACACCTGTGGAGGTTACTATTTGTCCACTATGTGGGCCACCATTGCCGCCTGTATAATTGATTAAACTGCTAACGCTACTTGCAGGTACTGCATCTGCAAGCGTACCACTGGCTGTGCCGACTGTTAGGGTTGAGACTTCTCCTGTTGCCACTGTACGCATTAGTGTGGTGGTCTGGCCCCCTACACTGATGGCAAAGTATGCAGAACCGCTGCTTGCAGGCGTTCCGCTAATGTTGTATGTCAATGACCCATTGCCTTCCACAAGTGCACCGGCATTTAGGCTTGCAGTTAGACCCGTAACCCCCGTTGAGTTGATGCTTTGTCCACTGTTGTATTCTCCGTTTCCACCCGTGTAAGTGTATGTATTACTAACTCCATTGGCTGCTAAACCTAATACAAGAGTACCATTGGAAGTGCTTGCAGTGAGTGAAGAAACAGAACCCACAGGCAATGTAGTATTCAACTGCTGCCATGCACCTGAGAAGTAAACATTCAGCATATTGGATGTTGTATTGAATATGACGGATCCATTTGCGGGATTTGTTATTGCATTTCTTTGGGTAACGGTCATTCTAGGTAGTAAAAAACCCTGTGTTGTGGACGACACCTCAACGAGTCCATCATTTCTTACAGTAAGAATGGTGCCAGTGGCATTTCCAACTTTTAATGCCGATGAAGTAGCAGTAGTTCCAGATCCAACTACTTGCAACATGCTCGAAGGAACATTGGTTCCAATACCCACCTGGCTTAATACGATATAAGGAATCAGTATAATGATCTGGGTTATAATAATCTTTGATAAAACAGACATTTTAGACGAAATCATCGGCAGTTGATAGTTCATTTTTTAGGATAGTTTTGGCTTTGCAATTTAATATTTTATTTACTATAACTATAGCTTATTGGATTTATTTTTTTATTTAATTGTAATGCAAAGAAATAATTACAACTTTTTTAGTATTTGATACTAAATTGTGTTATAGATAAACAATATATGTAATTTTTTCTCTAGCTGTAATTTTGTTTGTGAGTATAAAAAGAATAAAATTCTTGTTTTTCATTTTGTCTAATACATTTCCTATTGCATACAGGCTAGGGTTTGAAGCGGTAGCTGCCTTTGCAAAAGGCACTACAAGCGAAAAGCCCGAAACTATTGCTGCACAGTGATTTGCTGTTGACAGGCCCTTAAAAATTTCTATTTTGTTGTACCCAATTGGTGATGTAAGTTGCAATTTCGGTAGTGGCTGTGCCGGGTGCAAATAATTTTCCTACACCCATATCATTTAGTATTTGCATATCATCATCCGGGATAATGCCGCCACCGGTTAATAAAACATCGTTCATTCCTTTTGCTTTCATTAAAGCAATCACTTTTGGAAAAACAGTATTGTGAGCACCACTTAAAATACTAATGCCAATAGCATCTACATCTTCCTGTAATGCAGCATTTACAACCATTTCAGGCGTTTGGCGTAAGCCGGTATAAATTACTTCCATGCCTGCATCACGCAAAGCAGTGGCTATTATTTTAGCACCACGATCGTGGCCATCTAATCCAACTTTTGCTACCAAAACTCTTATCGGTCTTTTCATAGATGCTGTTTTAAAACGATGACAACTAAGGTACTTTAATAAAGTTTAACTTAATAAATTCAGCACATGTTTTATTCTGTTGGCGGTTTCCGATTTTCCAATAAGCGCTGCTATTTCAAAAACGGTTGGTCCAAATTTCCCACCTACCAACATGATTCTGAATGGCAACATCAATTCGCCTTGTTTCAATTCATGTATGGCAGCTAATGCTTTGAATGTTTGTTCTAAATCGGCAGTGTTCCAGTTTTCCTGTGCGTTAAATTGTGCTATCAATTCTGTAAAAAATATTTTTTTCTTTTCATCCCACTTGCTCTGTAATGAAGCAGTATCAATTGTTTCAGGCGATTGAAAGAAAAAACCCGCCTGCTCTTTAAAATCTGAAAGTAAAATGCATCTTTCTTTTACCAAAGCAATTATGTGGTCAATATACGCATCATCAAATTTTCCTAAGTCTGTTCCAAATATATTTTTTATATGCATTCTGAGGCTGTCGGCATCTAACTTTTTAATCCATTCTCCGTTATACCATTTTGCTTTTTCGTAATCAAATTTTGCGCCGCCTTTGTGCACTCTTTCAATGCTAAATTGTTGTATCAATTCATTTAACGAAAATATCTCTTGCTCTGTACCGCTGTTCCAGCCAAGCATTGCAAGCATATTTACAAATGCTTCAGATAAAAATCCTTTCTCTTTAAAACCTGTGTTGACCTCTTCATTTTTAGGATCTTTCCAATCCATTGCAAATACTGGAAACCCTAGTCTATCACCATCTCTCTTGCTCAACTTTCCATTCCCATCGGGTTTTAATATCAATGGCAAATGTGCCCATTTAGGCATGTTTTCGATACCAAATAAATATTGCCACAACAATACATGCACCGGTGCACTTGGCAACCATTCTTCTCCACGAAATGCATGTGTTATTTGCATTAAAAAATCATCTACTACAACCGCCAAATGATAAGTAGGCATTCCATCTGCTTTCAACAAAACTTTATCATCAACCAAACTTGTATTAAAACTTACATCGCCACGTATCATATCATTTAAATGCACTTCAGTTTCTTGGGGCATTTTAATTCTGATTACATAAGCTGCACCTTCATTCAACAATTGTTGAGTTGCAGCTTCATCCAATACCAATGAATTTTTCATTTCATTTCTGGTGTGCTGGCTGTATTGAAAATTGTTGATTGCTTTTCGCTTTTCATCTAGCTCTTCTGCTGTGTCAAATGCATAGTAGGCTTGACCTGCAGAGATTAACTGATCTGCATATTGACGGTAAATTGCTTTACGTTCACTTTGTCTGTATGGTGCAAAAGGACCACCATGCAACGGACTTTCATCGGGCTGTAAGCCACACCATTCAAGGCATTTGAAAATATATTCTTCGGCACCTTCTACAAATCTTGTTTGATCGGTGTCTTCTATTCGTACTATAAAATCGCCACCATTGTGTTTGGCAAATAAATAATTAAACAACACAGTTCTTACACCACCCAAATGCAATCCACCCGTTGGGCTTGGCGCAAATCGTACACGTACTTTTTTAGAATTCATGCTGCAAATATAAGCGAGGTATTTTTTGTATGGGCAATCGTAACACTATGTGTCTGTGGTTGCGTCGCACACTTGTACTGAAGCTTGTTGATGCAGCTTTTTTTTCATCAATTCATTTCAAAAAGGTATAAAAATTGAAATCACCTAACTTTATCACTTAAATCAAAGCATTGAAGCGAATTTTTTTTTTATATTTTTTCATATTTATCGCAAAAAATTCAATTGCGCAGTTAACTTTTCCCAATCTGCAAGTGCAATACGATTCTGCATGGGTTTGTAATCATTATCAATTAATCCCTATCATTTTTACGCCCAATACCTTTAATTATAATTTGTTTCCAAAGCAGCTGCTTACTTTACAACAAGCTTTACAACAAAAAAAATTGGTCGTTAAAGAAAATTATTTTGATGGCAATGACAATGTAAATTCTTTGTCTGTCAAAAATATTTCCAAGGAACCAATTTTATTACTCGATGGAGAATTATTAAAAGGTGGTAAGCAAGATAGGATGATTGCAGAAACAAAAGTGGTTTATCCCAATGAAACCAATGAGTTGGAACTGGTAAATGTATTTTGTGTTGAAAAAGGAAGATGGAGTAAAAAAGCTAAAAAGTTTTCGAGTGAAGGATTTGCAAGTAACAGCATTCGTAAAATGGCTGATAGTACCAAAACACAGCAACAAGTTTGGCGTGAAATTGAAAAACAATTTGAGCAATATCAAGTTCCTTCGACAACGTTTCCTTTTTTAGAATTACAAAAGCAACTGGCAGTAAAAGATACAAGTTGTTATAATTATTTTGTACAGAAGTTTAAAAATACAAATGCTAATTGTGCAGGTTTTATTGCAGTATATGATACTACAATTATCGGGACTGATGTTTTTGCAAATCATACACTAACAAGTACTGCTTTTCAAAATGTTTTATCTGCTTATATGCAAATGGTATTTCCTGTGAGTGATACTGTAATTCGTGTTTCCAAACAAAAATTACAAGACTTTACAGATAAATTATTTTCTACAGAAAACAATCAAAAGAAGTTTATTGAGCATCACGGAAATATATTTTACACTAATAAAAAGCCCTTGCATTTGGTGGCTTATGGTTATTGAGGAGCTGATGATTAGCTGTATTGTATAACTTTAAATCAATTATGTATTTTATTAAAACACCTTGGTGGCTAAAAGAAATCTATCCCAATTTAATTTGGAATATGAACCGGCATGAAAAAGTTTTGTATCTTACTTTTGATGATGGCCCGCATCCCACTGCTACACCTTTTGTTTTAGAACAGTTACAATTATACAATGCAAAAGCAACTTTTTTTTGCATTGGAAAAAATGTACAAGAACATACTGTATTGTACCAACAAATCATTGCAGCCGGACATAATGTTGGCAATCACACACAACAACACCTCAACGGCTGGAAAATCAATAACAACAAGTATTTACAAGATATTCAGGAAGCGCAATTACATATTGGGAGTTCATTATTTCGTCCGCCTTATGGAAGAATTAAAAAAGCACAAGCTGCTTCATTAATTGAGAAAAAACCCCAATTTAAAATCATCATGTGGGATATTTTGAGTGGTGATTTTGATACAACTATTTCCAGTGAAAAATGTTATTCTAATGTCATTAAAAATGCAAAGGAGGGAAGTATCATTGTGTTTCATGACAGCACAAAAGCTTGGGATAGAATGCATGTGGCATTGCCTAAAGTGTTGCAATATTTTTCAGCAAAAGGATTTGTATTTAAAGCACTTTAATCCTCTATCAATAAAATTCCTTCTTTTCCAAAATCAATTTTTCTTTGTTTGTATAAAGCACCAATCGTCATTTTGAAAGTCTTTTTGCTCATGCCAAAAAAGTTATAAATATCATCTGGATTACTTTTGTCACTGAAGGGTAAGTAATTGTGATTCTCTTTTAAAAGACGTAAAATCTTTTCAGTTTCACCTTCTACTTTTTGGTAACCAATTTTTCCTAAAACCACATCAATCTTGTTATCCAGTCTGATGGTTTTTATAAATCCTTCTAATTTATCGCCAACATTAATCTGCTGAAATACCTGGCTCTCATGCAATAACCCAATATGTACATTGTTGATAATCATAACAAAACCAAGATCAGATTTTCGGTAAGCAATTAAGTTAACTTGCTCTAACTCTTGTACAGTAAGGGTTTCATTGCTTAGTTGAAAGTCTATTTTTTCTGTTGCTGCAACTCTACCTGTCTGTTCATCTACATAAACTTTTACTAAATATTTTCCGCCTACATGCATCGTATTCAGTTGTTGCGATTTTGCAACAAACAAATCTTTCATTAAACCCCAATCCAAAAATGCACCTGCACCCATTGTGCTGACGCAAGTTAATAATGCAATTTCACCAACTGTGGCTTTTGGTTTTTCAGTAGTTGCAATAATTCTGTTTTCAGAATCGTGGTATAAAAAAACAGTTATTTCATCGCCAATTTTTATGCCTCTTGGCATAAATCTTTTTGGCAATAAAATGCCCTCTTCACCGTTATCTAAATAAACGCCAAATTCTACTTTTCTGTTAACTGTAAGTGTATTGTATTGTCCAATTTGTATCATGTGCTCATTCATAAATTATAAGTAAAGATATACTTTCAAAAATTGTTGTTCATTACTTTCACAATTCAATAAGGCTGCATTACTTACTTTTACTGAAAAGTACGTCTTACAATGAAGGATTTAAAAAAGTATTTTATCATAACTGAAGAGCCTGAAATTATTTATCAGGCACTTACTAATCCAATGACATTGAAACTTTGGACGGGTGAAGAAGCAATCATGAGCACTGAACCGGAATCTGAATTCAGTTTATGGAATGGCAGTATAGAAGGAAAAAATATTGCCTTTGAAGAAGGTAAAAAAATAGTGCAACAATGGTATTTTGACGGACAAGATGAACCAAGTATTGTAACAATCATATTACATCCACACAAACATGGTACTTCTGCCGAATTGAGACACACCAATATTCCTGATGAAGTATTTGAAGAAATGGAAGAAGGCTGGACACACAACTATTTCAGGAGTCTGATGGAGTTTTATGAGTAATCAATAAGTCAATAATTTTCCTCTCGAATATAGATAACACAAAGGTTTAAGGCAATATGAAATCTGCTTCAATACAAGAAATTAAAAGAGAAATTGGTAGTTTAAATAAAACTGATTTAGCGGCTTTGTGTATTCAATTGGCGAAGTATAAAAAGGAAAACAAAGAGCTCCTGAATTTTTTATTATTTGAATCGCATGATATTGATGGATACATTCAATCAGCAATAGAGGAAGTAGATGAATTATTTCTAACCATCAATTCAAGCCATGTTTATTTCGCTAAAAAAACATTGAGAAAAATTTTAAGAATCACCAATAAGTACATAAAATATTCCAGCAATAAACAAGTAGAAATAGAATTGCTAATGCATTATTGTACCAAGTTTAAAGCATTGGGTTTTCATAAAATGAAAAGTCAGGCTTTGAATAATTTATTGGGAGCACAAATAAAAAAAGTACACAAGGCAATTGAAAGCCTGCACGAAGATTTACAATTCGAATATTTGCGTACAATAGAAAAATTATAAAAAAACCCTGCTAAATAGCAGGGTTTTAAAAATTGAATCAAAATAATTTTAATTTTTTTCTTCTATATAACTCTCAACTGGTTCACAACTGCAAATGAGGTTTCTATCACCATACGTATTGTTAACTCTTGCAATACTTGGCCAGAATTTATTTTGAGTTACGTAGTATAATGGGAATGCAGCTAGTTGTCTTGTATAGCTGTGATTCCATTCATCAGCACAAATAACAGCTTGTGTATGTGGTGCATTTTTTAATGGATTATCTAACTTATCTGAAGTGCCATTTTCAACAGCAGCAATTTCTTCTCTGATAGAAATTAATGCATCACAAAATCTGTCAAGTTCAGGTTTGTCTTCACTTTCTGTAGGTTCAATCATTATAGTTCCGGCTACAGGGAAGCTCATTGTAGGTGCATGAAACCCATAATCAATCAATCGTTTTGCAACATCTTCTGCTTCGATACCTGCTGTTAATTTGAATGGTCTCAAGTCAACAATAAATTCATGTGCAGCAAATCCATTTTTGCCGGTGTATAAAATTGGATAATGTTTTTCCAATCTTGACTTCATATAATTGGCATTGAGAATAGCATATTCAGTTGCCATTCTTAATCCGTCATAACCCAACATTTTAATGTAGCCATAACTGATTAATAAAATTGAAGCACTTCCAAATGGCGCAGCTGAAACAGCTCCAAAGCCTTGTGCAGCTTGGGTTTTATCAGATGTTTGAATGTGTCCTGGTAAATGTGGCGCTAAATGTTTTTTAACACAAATTGGACCCATGCCTGGTCCGCCACCACCATGTGGTATTGCAAATGTTTTGTGTAAATTCAAGTGACAAACATCAGCGCCAATAATAGCTGGAGATGTTAATCCAACTTGCGCATTCATGTTTGCACCATCCATATACACTTGTCCGCCAAATTCATGAATGATATTGCAAATGTCAATAATTCCTTCTTCAAAAACGCCATAAGTACTTGGGTATGTAACCATCAAACCACCTAATGTGTCTTTGTATTGTTCTGCTTTTGTTCTTAAGTCACTCAAATCAACTGTTCCATCTTCATTGCTTTTAACAACAACCACTTTCATGCCCGCCATTACTGCACTTGCAGGATTTGTACCATGTGCAGAAATTGGTATGAGCACAACATTTTTATGTGCATTGCCATTGGCTTTGTGATAAGCCATAATGGTCAACAATCCGGCGTATTCACCTTGTGCTCCACTGTTGGGTTGCATGCTGCAAGCATCAAAGCCTGTTGCTTCGCATAAATAAGCACTCAGTTCATCAATAATTTGTTGGTAGCCTTCTGCTTGATTACTTGGAACAAAAGGATGCAATCCTCCAAATTCAGGCCAGCTCACAGGAATCATTTCTGAGGCAGCATTAAGTTTCATAGTACAACTTCCTAAAGAAATCATACTTGTATTTAAGGATAGATCTTTGTTTTCCAAAAACTTAATATAACGCATCATTTGACTTTCGCTATGATGTGTATTGAATACCGGATGTGTTAAATAGGTAGAAGTTCTAAGTGCATATTTTGGTATTGAAGTTAAAACATCAGTACTGTCAAACTCAATTTCAGCTTCGTTTTTACCCAAGCTTTCTGCAAATACATAAACGATATCCAACACATCTTTTTGTGTAGTAGTTTCATCTAAACTGATGCTTAAGTATTGTGCATCAAAGTATCTGAAATTAATTTCATTTTTTTCAGCAATTGCTTTTATTGAGGTAGTATCAACTTTAATTTTTAATGTATCAAAATATGCATTGTTTACATTTTCGAATCCCAAAAGTTGCAATGATTCTTTTAATACCTGCGTTAATGTAGCAACTCTTGTGGCAATTTTTTTCAATCCATCCGGACCATGATACACAGCATACATTGCAGCCATATTTGCCAATAGTGCTTGTGCAGTGCAAATATTACTGGTAGCTTTTTCACGTTTAATGTGTTGCTCACGTGTTTGCAACGCCATACGTAAAGCTCTGTTGCCTTGTGCATCAATGCTTACGCCCATAATTCTTCCAGGAATACCACGTTTGAAAATTTCTTTTGTTGCAAAGAAAGCAGCATGTGGCCCGCCATAACCTAAAGGAACGCCAAATCGTTGTGCGTTGCCAACTGCAACATCTGCGCCTAATTCGCCTGGGCTTGTTAATAATGTTAAAGCCAATAAATCTGTAGCCATTACTACATATCCGTTTACAGCATGAACATTGGCTATGAACCCACGATAATCTTCAATACTACCGTTGTTGTTAGGGTATTGAACAATTGCTCCAAAATAAGTATCATCTAATAAAACTGATTTATAATCACCTGTTACTATTTCAATTCCAATTGGAGTAGCTCTTGTAATTAATAAATCTTTTGTTTGAGGGAAGATGGCTTCATCAACAAAAAATTTGTTCTTTTTTTCCGTGTCACCATGATGAAAAATCATGTTCATCGCTTCTGCGGCTGCAGTGGCTTCATCTAATAAAGAAGCATTAGCTAATTCCAATCCAGTTAAATCAGTCACCATTGTTTGAAAGTTCAATAAACTTTGCAAACGACCTTGTGCAATTTCTGCCTGATAAGGAGTGTATTGTGTGTACCATCCCGGATTCTCAAAAATATTTCTTAGAATAACACTTGGAGTGATGGTGTTGTAATAACCTTGTCCAATGTAGGTTTTGTACAACTTATTTTTTGCTGCTACTTTTTTTAGTTCAGTTAAATATTCTACTTCACTAATTGCCGGTGTAATATTTAGATTGCCTTCTAATCTTATTGCGGTAGGAACAGTTTTATCGATGAGTTCTTCCAAATTTTTTGTACCAATCGATTCAACCATTTCTTTTGTATCAGCAGCACTAATACCAATATGTCTGCGTTGAAATTCGGTATTCTGATGTTCAAATAAATTCATGTTATTATATTTATATGCTTGTTCAGTTAAAATATTTATTTTTCTAATTAGTTAAATGAAAATACTCAAGAAAGAGGCATTTGTATGGTTGCAAAATTACAAGCTATAACATTAAAATACTTGGATTGTTGCATTTGTGGAAAATCATGGAATAAGATTATTTTAACTGCTAAATTGATATTGTAAATTAAACGGTTGCTTGCTGTTCCTGGATTTTTAGTTCTTCACTTGTTAAGCGGCTCCCATCGTGGCTGTAACCTGGTTTTCCAAAAATATATTTTAACTTTTGTGAAAAAGAAATATCGTTTCTACTAATATCTTTCATAATTGCATTCCACTCATAAAATATTAAATTAATTGCGTTGGGTTTTTCTATGTTTTTGGTTAAACCATAACGGATAGGCTGATATTCATTTTCATCTAATTCCTTTTGAAAAGTACCAAATAATTTATCCCAAATTATTAAAAACATACCCATGTTTTTATCTAAGTATTTAGGGTTGCTGCTGTGGTGTACTCGGTGGTGAGATGGTGTTACTAAAATATATTCTAACCACCCCATTTTTTTTATCAATTCGGTATGAACAAAAATGCCCCAGATTTGTGTTGCGGCATAAATGAAAACAATGTCCCAAGGCTCGAAACCCAATAATGGCAGGGGTAAGAAATAAATGAAACGGTATAATGGTTGAAAAACAGAAGATCTGAAACCAACAGTAAAATTCATTTTTTCAGATGAATGATGTGTAACATGTGTTGCCCAGAAAAAACGTATCTCATGGTCAAAACGATGCAGCCAATAATATAAAAAATCTTCTGCTATTAATAATGCAAACCAATACCAAAATCCAAGACTCCAATTAAATATTTTATGTTGGTAACAAAATGAAAAAACAATACTGATATATACAACTCTAAACAGCAAATCAATACCACCATTGAGCAGCATGAGGTAAATATTTGAAATGGTATTTTTAAAAGTGTATAATTTTCTATGTTGAAAATGCGAAAGCAATATTTCTATACCAATGATGAAAATATAATAAGGTGTAGAAATTAATATCAGTAAGTTTTCTTTAACAGAATCCATGTGAAAATTGATGATATGCGTTTTGAACAATAAAATTAGAAACAGAAGATTAAGCAGATTGTAGCTAATTTTGGTGCAAAGTAAAAGTAAATGTCAGAAGTGAACTTAGATAATTGGCAAAAAAAAAGTGAGGAACATCAAAAATTGTATAAAAACTTTTTGCAACGTGCCGACAAGAATAAAGTGTTGAAGCAATTACCAGACATACATGAAGAAGCCTTTGACAAGATTGATTGTTTGGAATGTGCTGCCTGTTGTAAAAATTATTCACCAAGATTTAAAACACCTGATATCAAGCGAATCAGTAAATACTTAAAAATGAAAGAAAGTATTTTTATTGAATCGTATTTAAGATTAGACAGCGATGGTGATTATGTCGTAAGGTCGAAGCCTTGTCCTTTTTTGGGAAGTGACAATTTTTGCAGTATTTACGATCAACGACCTAGTGATTGTCACCGTTTCCCTTATACAGATGAAGATGTCTTACTAAAAAGACCACTGATTACTTTAAAAAATGCTACTTTTTGTCCTGCTGTTTATTTTGTTTTGGAGAGGTTAATCAAGCAGTAAGATCGTATTAATTTTTCCACAACAAACTTCCATCACCATAGCTTAAAAATCTGAATTCATTGTTTAACGCAAAGTCATATATTTTTTTCCAGTCATTTCCAACAATAGCAGCTACCAACAGTAGCAAAGTTGATTGAGGCTGGTGAAAGTTGGTGATTAATCCCTTGGCCACTCTTAATACATAACTGGGAGCAATAATGATTTGTGTTTTGGTGACAATACGAAACATTTCATTTTCGTTCATCCAAACTATTAATGCTTTCAATGCTATTGCAGTATCAATTGTTTGTGGCAATTCGTATGCATCCCATTGTTGAATAGAGATGGACTCAATTGAAATTTTTTCTTCTCCTTGGTTTTTTAAGTGCATCAATTTTACACCCATCCAATACAAACTCTCAATTGTTCTTAATGAAGTAGTTCCTACTGCAACAATAGTTTTAGTAGAGTAATTCATTAAATCTTGAATGGTTTCAATAGTTACATCAATATACTCTGCATGCATTTCATGCTCATCCATTTTCGATGCTTTTACAGGTTTAAAAGTGCCTGCACCAACATGTAAAGTGACGTATGAATTATGGATATTTTTTAAAGCAAATTTTTTAAAAATGGGATCTGTAAAATGTAAGCCAGCAGTAGGCGCTGCAACACTTCCATCGTGTTTGGCATATATGGTTTGATAGGTTGTTTTATCAGATTCTTCAGTACTTCTGTTCAAATAAGGAGGTAGTGGAATAATACCCGCATGATGCAATAATTCTGCAAAAGAAATAGATGCATTATTCCAATTGAATTCTATAATAAAATAATCGTTTTTCTTTTCTACAATTGAAGCATCTAATACAATTGATTCTTGATTTATTTCAATTGGTTTTGAGAGCTTTTCAGACTTCCATTTTTTAGCACCTCCCACTAAGCATTTCCAAAATACTTTGCTATGTTGCAGCATTGCATTTGTAACATCTTTGTAGCGATCGTCGGGTTCTAAACAAAAAATTTCTATGGTGCTTCCCGTCTCTTTTGTGAATAAAATTCTTGCTTCTACAACCTTTGTGTTATTAAAAATGAGGAGTGTTTCAGACGTAAGTTGGTCATCAATATTTTTATAAGTATCAACCCCTATTTTACCATTTTTATAAATCAATAATTTGCTTTGATCTCTTTCTGCCAAAGGATAGGCCGCAATTTTATTTTGTGGTAAATCGTAAGTAAAATCTATAATTTTTAATTCTTTTGGATGCATGGAGCGAAATTAATTTTGATTATTGATTTAAAGGCTTTTATTCTTACCACTTTTTACCACAACTATTGTTTTATACCCCAAAAATTCAAGTATGCTACTCTTTTGTCAGAGAACTACTCGTAATTTTCTATAGATTATTCTTTCAATAAGATGGAATTTCATCTATTTTCTCTTTACGTTTAAACTTTTTTCCACAATAATATTTGAAAAATTGACTTAGTTTTCCCACTTTCTGTTTTTGATATAAACTATTTAGCGCTTTCCACCCTTTTTCCACAGTAATCCACATTTAGTTAACAGCCTAAAATGCAAAAATTACAAAATAGTCAGTGGTAGCAAGCCTTTGAGCTAGTTTTTATTTGTGGATAAATACAAAGCTTTTCTTGATTGTCAAGAGTGGGAAAAAGTGTTATTTTGTGGTAATAAATGTATATTTTATCACGAACTACAATTCCATACCAAATCTTTTAGGCGAATATGAAGCTACCATTGACTCTAAGGGTCGTTTTTTGGTTCCAGGTGGACTCAAAAAACAAATACCCGAAGGTGAAAACAGAATGGTAATCAGCCGCGGTTTTGAAAAATGTTTAACGGTTTACCCATTATCAAGTTGGCAGCCAATAGTTCAACGTATTCGTAAACTAAATGATTTTGATCCGAAAGTAAGGGAATTTAAGCGATTGTTTTTGGGTGGTGCAACAGAAGTTGAAATGGATAGTGCCGGAAGATTATTGCTTCCTCCACAATTAAAAGAATTTGCGGGTTTAAGTAAGGATATCGTTTTGGCGGCCGACTTAGATAAAATCAATATCTGGGATGCCACTAAATACAAACAGTTCTTTGAAGATTTTTCACCTGAAGCATTTAGCACATTGGCTGCTGATGTAATGGCGGATAAAGGGAATGATTAGTAACAATCAAAATTTAAGGTGCTGTGATGAATGAAAAAAAGTCAGATGTTACTAGTTCAAATTCAAATTATCATGTTCCGGTACTTTACCATGAAGTATTGGAAGGATTGGCAATAAAGCCTAATGGAATTTATGTGGATTGCACGTTTGGAGGTGGAGGGCATAGCAAAGGCATTTTAGCTCAGTTGGTAGCAAATGGAAAATTATTTGCTTTTGATCAAGATGCAGATGCCAAGCAAAATATTCCTACAGACGAACGCATCACATTTGTTCCTCAAAACTTCAGATACATTCAACGCTTTTTGAGATTGTATTATGTAGATAAAGTAGATGGAGTATTGGCAGATCTTGGTGTAAGTTCTCATCAATTTGATGAAGGCACAAGAGGATTCTCAATCAGATTTGATGGTCCTTTTGACATGAGAATGGATACAAGGCAAGAGCTTACCGCTGCAACTATTATTGAACAATATTCTGAGCAACAATTGCATAAAATGTTTGAACAATATGGCGAAGTGAGTAATTCTAAAACCTTGGCAAAGCATATTGTTCAGCATCGTAGTCATCAATCTGTTCAAACAATTGCTCAGTTTAAATCAATGATTAGTGCTGTAGTTAAAGGCAATCCAAACAAATATTTGGCACAAGTATTTCAAGCATTAAGAATAGAAGTAAATGATGAAATGGGTGCATTGAAAGAAATGTTGTTGCAACTAACCTCACTACTTAAACAAGGTGGACGAGTTGCAATTATTACATTTCATTCACTTGAAGACAGAATGGTTAAGAACTTTTTTAGAAATGGATCATTTGAAGAGGAACTCGAAAATCCATTTGAAACAATTGTAAAACAAAAAGACTGGAAGTTGATTACTAAAAAACCAATTACTGCAACAGAAGAAGAATTGAAAAAAAATCCTCGCAGCAGAAGTGCGAAGCTGAGGGTTGCCGAAAGGTGTTAAAAATAGGATTTGATTGTAAAGAAAATATAAACGGGAATTAAAAAATTATGGAAGTCACATCATCTAATACTACTCCAACTAACGAAAAAAAAGGTTCTTTTTTTTCAATGAAAATTTTTGGTGGTTTATTGAATGCACAATGGCTGACAGGTAATCTGAATTTTGTTTTATTTCTAAGTTTTTTGGCAATTATTTATATAGCCAATGGGCATATGTCGGATAAAACAATTAGAAATATTAATAAAACAAAGCAAGAATTAAAACAATTACAATTTGAATACAAAACATTAAAAAGTGAAGTGATGTTTAGAAGTGAAGAGGCGCAAGTGCTTCAAGCTTCAGCACCGTTGGGCTTGAAGGTGAGCAGTGAAATTCCACAGAGATTGCAACTACAAGTTTTACCAAATTCAAAAGGTGAATAATAATTGGTTGAGTGTAGAAAAAAAGAAATAGTACAAGTAAATATTTTTTAAATAAATGGAAGTAAAAAAAGACATATTATGGCGGGTTTACTTGAGCTTTATTGCGATAGTAATCATGTGTATCGTTGTCTTTGGCAAAGCATTTTATATTCAACAAGTGCAAGGAAATCACTGGAGGAGTATGAGTGATAGCTTGCATCAAAAGATTGAAGAAGTTCAAGCTGAACGAGGTACTATTTATAGTGAAGATGGTCAAATGCTAAGTACCAGCATTCCACAATTTGATGTTTATATTGATTTTGGTGCAGATGGTTTGCAGGAACAAAATGGAAAACGGTTTAGAGATAATATAGATTCTTTGAGTGACTGTTTGAGTATTTTATTCAAGGATAAATCTAGTAATGAGTACAAGCAAATTTTACAACAAGGATTTAATGAAGGGGACAGACATTTTGAATTCAAAAAAAATATTTCTTTCAGAACGTATCAGCAGTTGAAAAGTTTCCCATTGATAAGATTGGGTAAAAATAAGAGTGGATTTATTATGGATGATAAAACAACAAGATTGAATCCGTATAAATTATTGGCTTATAGAACAATTGGTTTGGATAGAGACAATGCACAAAAAATTGGTTTGGAGCAAACTTATGACAGTTTGCTGAAAGGCAGAAGTGGCCGACGTTTGGTACGATATATTGCCGGTGGAGCAAGTATTCCAATTGAAGATTATGAAATTGAACCCGAGACTGGAAAAGATATTGTAACCACATTAGATGTATTTATACAAGAAGTAACTGAGAATGCTTTGATGAAAATGATGGTGTCCAATGAAGCTACAAATGGTTGTGCTATTGTAATGGAAACAAAGAGCGGAAAAATAAAAGCAATTGCAAATCTTGGCAGAACTGAAAGTGGAAATTATACAGAGAATTTTAATTATGCTATCAATCCATCTGAGCCTGGTTCAACATTTAAGTTGGTTACAATGATTTCATTATTAGAGGATAAAAAAATTAATTTAAATTCTATTGTGAATTTGCAAGGTGGCAAATGGGATATTAATGGCAAAACGGTTTTTGATAGTGAACAACATGGCAGAAATGAGGTAACTGTAAAACAAGCTTTTGAGTTGAGTAGCAATGTTGGTATGGCTAAAATGGCCTATGCAAATTATAATTCAAATCCTTCTCTATTTATTAATCATTTACATAGTCTTCGTATGGATACATTAACTGGGATAGATATTACAGGAGAACGTAAGCCTGTAATACACATGCCAGGATCAAAACTGTGGAGTGCAATTTCAATTCCATGGATGTCATTTGGTTACGGGATTGCCGTTTCTCCATTACAAACTTTGGTATTATATAACGCAGTGGCAAACAATGGGAAAATGATGAAGCCTTATTTATTAAATGCTGTGAAAGATGAAGGAGCTGTCATTAAAGAATTTACACCAACTGTAATCAATGAAAAAATTTGCAGTGATAATACCTTACAACAATTAAAAGTTTGTTTGGAGGGTGTATGTACTGATGGAACTGCAAAATATTTATTTAAAAATTCACAATATAAAGTGGCTGGAAAAACTGGCACAGCAAAGGTTTCAGACGGTAACAGTTCTTATGAAGATAAAATTTATCAGAGTTCATTCGCAGGTTTTTTCCCGGCAGATAACCCACAATACACTATTGTAGTTGTGATAAAAAATAAAGCACATGCAACTAAAGTTTACGGAGCAGAAGTTGCAGGTCCTGTATTCAAAGAAATCAGCGATCGTTTATATATCTCATTTGTAAAAAAGGCTGATAATCAACTGAAACAAATTCAAAAAGACAGTAGCGTTATAAGTTATGCAGGTAATAAAAATGATGTAGAACAAGTAACAGGAAAGCTCAATATTAATTTGGGAAACATTGATGCAAGAGGGGATGAGTTAATTGATGTAGCAGCAAATGGTTCAACAATCAAAGCCAATAAAAGAGTAGTTGCAGTTCCATCAACTATGCCACAATTAAAAGGCATGGGATTGAAAGACGCAATTAATACTTGTGAAAATTTAGGACTAAAAGTTACAGTGAAGGGAAAAGGAAAAGTTAGTAATCAGTCAATTAATGTAGGACAATATATATCAAAGGGACAAGTGATAAATATTGAACTGAATCCATAAACATAAAGGCGATTATTGGGTTGGAATAATTAATGCAAATACAGAGATAAATAAATAATGGCAGTACTTCAAGACATATTATACAAGGTTCAACTGAAAGAAGTATATGGCAATACTGCTGTTGAAGTGAATGATATACAAATAGACTCTAGAAGTATTTCAAAAGGTTCTGTATTTGTTGCAATAACAGGTGAACAAGCTGATGGACATAATTTTATTGATAAGTCTATCGAATCAGGTGCTTCAGTTGTTGTGTGTGAAATAATGCCTTCCAATTTTTTCGAAAATGTTACTTACATATTGGTAGAAAATTCTCATGAAGCTGTTGCATACATGGCTCATAATTTTTACAATGAACCATCAACACATATAAAATTAATTGGTGTTACAGGTACTAATGGTAAAACAACCATCGCAACTTTATTGTTTAAATTATTTTCTCAATTAGGTTATTCATGTGGTTTGATAAGTACTGTTCAAAATCAAATTGGTACAACCATCATTCCATCTACACATACTACACCCGATGCAATTAGTTTAAATGCATTATTGCGTAAAATGGTAGATGCAGGCTGTGCTTATGTTTTTATGGAAGTGAGCAGTCATGCCATTCATCAACATCGTGTTACTGGTTTGCATTTTACGGGTGGCATATTCAGCAATATCACACATGATCATTTAGATTATCACAAAACCTTTGATGAATATATTAAAGTAAAGAAAAAATTCTTTGATGATTTGCCAGCTTCATCATTTGCAATTAGTAATGCAGATGATAAAAGAGGAACAGTAATGTTGCAAAATACACCTGCAAAAAAATATTATTACAGTTTAAAAACAGTAGCCGAATTCAAAGGGAAAATATTGGAAAACGGGCTCACTGGTTTGCAAATGCTGGTGAACGATAAAGAAGTTCATTTTAGATTGATTGGAGAATTCAATGCATACAATTTATTGGCTGTGTATGGTGCAGCAATTTGTTTAAATCAAAAAAAAGAAGAGGTACTTACTGCACTGAGTTTATTGAATGGTGCAGAAGGACGGTTTGATTATATCATCAGCGGTAATTTAATAATTGGCATTATTGATTATGCCCACACACCTGATGCGCTGGAGAATGTGTTAATTACAATAAAAAAATTAAGAAAAGGTCACGAACAAATCATTACAGTAGTGGGCTGCGGTGGTGATAGAGATAAAACAAAAAGACCTGTAATGGGACAAACAGCTTGCGACTTAAGTGATAGAGTCATTTTTACAAGTGACAATCCAAGAACAGAAGATATGTACCAAATTTTAGCAGACATGGAAGCTGGATTAAGCAGTGCTGCTAAAAGAAAATTTATTTCTATTCCAGATCGTAGAGAAGCAATCAAAACTGCTGTGAGCTTGGCTAATAGTGAGGATATTATTTTAATAGCAGGAAAAGGACATGAAAAATATCAAGACATTAATGGAATAAAATTTCCTTTCGATGATAAGGCAATTTTACTTGAAATGTTTAAAGAATTAGGTAAGTAATTAGAATCAATAAAATAGCTAGTGCTGTAAATTAATAAATCATAGTATGCTGTATCATTTGTTTACATGGTTGAGTAAAACATTTCATATTCCGGGCTTGGGATTGTTTCAATTCCTTACGTTCAGAATTGCAATGGCAATCATATTATCATTGGTAATAGCAACTGTATTTGGAAAAAGAATTATTGTTTTTCTGCAAAAAAAACAAATTGGAGAAAGTGTCAGAGACTTAGGTCTTGAAGGGCAAGTACAAAAAAAAGGAACGCCAACAATGGGCGGAATTATAATACTACTTAGTATTTTAATACCAACATTATTGTTTGCAAATCTTGATAAAGTATACATTAGGTTAATGATTTTATGTACTGTATGGCTTGGTATGATTGGTTTTTTGGATGATTTTTTTAAAATACGTGCAAGAAAAGCTGCACTCTCAAAAGGTGAAGCATATAAGAAAAAAGATTCTGATGGGCTAGCAGGAGTTACTAAAATTATTGGACAAGTTGGTCTTGGAATAATTATTGGAACATCATTATACTTTAGTAATGCAGTTACTGTAGAAAGAGAAGTTATCGGTAATGAATACCACAAACAAGCCAATGAAAGGTTTGCAAAAGACTCATCTGTTTTTATTAGAAATATTGATGGGGTTGAGAAAAAATTTGTTCGGGTTAAAACACCAATTGCTACTATTCCATTTGTAAAAAATCATGAATTTAATTACAGCAAACTCATCAGTTGGATGGGCCCTGGTTCAGAGAAGTTTACATGGATAATTTATACACTTATTGTTACACTGATTATTACTGCAGTAAGCAATGGGGCAAATCTTACAGATGGATTAGATGGTTTGGCTGCAGGTGTCAGCGCTATTATTGGCATTGGAATTGGTGTGTTTGTATACGTAAGTGGTAATTACAAGTTTGCCGATTATTTAAACATAATGTATATCCCTAATCTTGGTGAGCTATCCATTTTTGTTGCCGCTTTTGTTGGCGCCTGTATTGGGTTTTTATGGTACAATGCTTTTCCAGCGCAAGTGTTTATGGGCGATACAGGAAGTTTGGCTTTAGGTGGTATTATCGCATCTCTTGCAATTATTGTAAGAAAAGAATGGTTAATACCTATTTTCTGCGGTGTTTTTTTAGTTGAAAATTTAAGTGTAATTATTCAGGTAGGTTGGTTTAAGTACACAAAGAAAAAGTATGGCGAAGGTCAAAGGGTTTTCCTTATGAGCCCGCTACATCACCACTTCCAAAAGAAAGGATTTCATGAAAATAAAATTGTAATACGTTTTTGGATCATCACAATATTATTAGTTGTAGCAAGTATTGCAACATTAAAAATCAGATAATATTAAGTTAGCGGAAAAGTAAATATTAAAAAGAATGAGTCACAGGTTAGTAATACTTGGAGCGGGAGAAAGTGGAGTGGGTGCTGCATTACTTGCCAAACAAAAAGACTATGATGTTTTTGTAAGTGATGGCGGTTCAATTAAAGAAAAGTATAAACAAGAGCTCTTTGAGAATGAAATTGAATTTGAAGAAGGCAAACATTCATTTGAAAAAATATTGAATGCAGATGAAGTGATGAAAAGTCCGGGGATACCCGAAAAAAATGAAATGGTGAAAACCATTCGTGCAAAAGGTATTTCAATCATCAGTGAATTTGAATTGGCTTATCGATTCAAAGGCACAAGCAAAATTGTAGGTATTACAGGAAGCAATGGCAAAAGCACTTGTACCTCGTTACTCTTTCATATTTGTAAAACTGCAGGTTTGGATTGTGCATTGGTTGGCAATATTGGTTACAGCATTGCCAAGCAAATGGCCGAAAACCCGGTTGAATTATATGTTGCAGAAATCAGTTCTTTTCAGTTAGATGACATTCAAACATTCAGACCTGATATAGCGATACTTCTCAATATCACAGAAGATCATTTAGACAGGTATGAATACAAATTTGAAAACTATATCAACAGCAAATTTAAAATTGCTAAAAACCAAACATTAAACGACTACTTCATTTACAATTTAGATGATGAAGTCATTACAAACAAACTAACAGAATTAAAACCAAATACTAACCCATTACCATTTTCTATGAAACAAGAAGTAAAAAAAGGCGGATATATTAAAGGCGATCAGATGATGCTACGTATTCAGGAAGAAAGAGTAAGTATGAGTATTTACGACTTTGCTTTAAAAGGTAAGCACAATAATTATAATACTATGGCAGCAGGTATTGCAGCAGCAACGCTCGGAATTCGTAAAGAAAAAATCAGAGAAGCAGTAAAGGACTTTCAAACCTTAGAGCATCGTATGGAATTTGTGGCAACTGTTCGTGGCGTTGAATTCATCAATGACAGTAAAGCAACAAACGTGAATAGTACATGGTTTGCATTGGAAAGTATGAACAAACCAACCGTACTTATTTTAGGTGGTACAGATAAAGGAAACGACTATTCTTTAATGGACGACTTAATCAAACAAAAAGTAAAAGCAATTATTTGCATGGGCGTAGATAATAAAAAAATTATTGCTGCTTTTAAAGATATCGTACCATCAATATTAGTTACAAGTTCTGCTAAAGAAGCTGTAAATACTGCATTTAAGATTAGTACAAAAGGAGATGTAGTTTTATTAAGTCCTGCTTGCGCAAGTTTTGATTTGTTTAAAAACTACGAAGACAGAGGCAAACAATTTAAAGATGCAGTAAAGGAATTATAAATTTTATATCAACAAACAAATATTTTTTGGAAGATACACGCAACATAAAAGACATCGCATTTGCTTCACTTAATAAGGATGCAATCTTCAAACGTACCCATGGCGACAAATACATCTGGGGTATAGTTTTATTATTGTCCGTAATATCCATATTAGTAGTATATAGTGCCACCGGTTCTTTGGCATATAAATTGAATAAAGGCAATAATGAAATTTATTTATTTAAACAATTATCATTTACTGTATTAGGATTATTGACAATGTATTTTTTACATCGCATCAATTATACTTTGTTCTCACGCATCGCTACAATTATGTTTGCAATTTCTCTTCCTTTATTAGTTTATACATTATTATTTGGAGCTAAAATAAATGAAGGTAGCCGATGGATCAAATTGCCAATCATTCACCTTACTATACAATCTAGCGATGTTGCTAAACTTGGATTATTCATGTACATCTCTAAAATCATGAGTAAGAAACAAGATGTAATCAAAGATTTCAAAAATGGGTTTTTACCGGTAGTCATTCCGGTCTTTATTATATGTGGTTTAATCATGCCTGCAAACCTCAGTAATGCACTGCTTACAGGGGCTACATCACTTTTGCTAATGTTCATTGGCAGAGTAAGTTTAAAGCATATTTTATTAACGATTTGTGTTGCACTTATCCCAATTTTAATAATCGTTGGCATTGCCTGGTCAACTTATGATGGTCAACAAACAACAGACAAATCAAAAGCAACAACCTCTCAAAAATTAAAATCTATTGGTCGTATTGGTACTTGGGTAAAACGTGTACAAGATCATTTATTTGCACCTTCTACCGAAACACCATATCAAGTTCAACAAGCAAAAATTGCTATTGCAAAAGGTGGAATTTTAATGGGCAAAGGACCTGGTAATAGCGAGCAGAGAAATTTTTTACCACAAGCATACAATGATTTTATTTATTCAATTATTATCGAAGAATATGGTTTGTTGGGTGCTGCAATTATCATTATTATTTATTTGGTTTTTCTGTTTCGTTGTATTCGAATTTTCAGAAAATGTCCTTATGCGTTCGGCGCATTTTTAGCACTGGCATTGAG
This sequence comes from Chitinophagaceae bacterium, assembly GCA_947488765.1. GTDB lineage: Bacteria > Bacteroidota > Bacteroidia > Chitinophagales > Chitinophagaceae > UBA1930. The sequence goes on from CANLAE010000004.1 coordinate 82,910, forward strand.
TTTCACATTGGTAATTCAAGCAGTTGCAAACATGGCTGTAAATGTAAACATAGTGCCGGTTACGGGAGTAACATTACCGCTTGTAAGTATGGGTGGTAGTTCGTTTTTATTTACTTGTGCAGCAATCGGAATAATATTAAGTGTAGCAAGAAACGTAGAGCAATTAGAAGGAAATACAACAACAGTTGTAAATAATATTGAACCAAATAATACAACGCAAAAAGTAGTGAACCCGGCAATAGCATAAGTATCAGGCTTTTGTTGCGTCGCACTCTTGTACGTTCTGTTCTTTGTTTAGCTTTTATCGAATTGATGATAGAAAATAAAAATCAATTGGGTATATAAAAAAAGCGGGTGAAATAATAAAATGAGTAAAAAAATTATCATAGCAGGTGGTGGAACAGGCGGACATATTTTTCCGGCTATTGCAATTGCCAACGCTCTAAAAATTTTAGACAGCTCAATTGACATTTTATTTATCGGGGCAAAAGGAAAAATGGAAATGGAAAAAATTCCACAAGCAGGGTACTCAATTGTTGGATTGGATATTACTGGTTTCAACAGAAGTTCTTTGATAAAAAATATTGGTTTACCATTTAAGTTATTGAAAAGTTTTTTTCAGGTGCGTAATATTTTCAATTCCTTCAAACCTAATGCTGTTATTGGCGTTGGAGGATATTCAACTTTTCCGGTTTTAAGGTTTGCGCAAAGTAAATGTATTCCAACATTTATTCATGAAAGCAATTCGTTTGCCGGAAAATCAAATATCATGTTGGGCAAAAATGCCAACAAAATATTTGTTGCAGGTAAGGGGATGGAACAATTTTTTCCAAAAGATAAAATTGTCATTACGGGAAATCCAATCAGAAAAACAATTGCACAATCAACTGTTTCAACATCTGAAGGGGTATCTTTTTTTGGATTGGATACAAACAAAAAAACAATTCTTGCAGTTGGTGGAAGTTTGGGTGCAAAATCAATCAATGAAGCTTTGGCAAATCATATTGATGAGTTTGAAAAAAACAATCTTCAGTTGATTTGGCAAACAGGAACCACCACATTTCAACACTATAAAAATCTTGCCGAAGGCAGAAAAAATATTTGGTGTAATGCTTTTATTAAAGAAATGGAAATGGCTTATGCAGCCGCTGACATCATCATCAGCAGGGCAGGAGCAATGGCTGTTGCGGAAATTTGTGTAGCTGCAAAACCAACAGTGTTTGTCCCATTTCCGTTGGCTGCTGAAGATCATCAAACTATAAATGCAATGTATTTAGTCAATCAAAAAGCAGCATTGATGGTAAACGATAGTGAAGCAAAAAAAGAATTGGTTTCAATAGTAATTGCATTGTCAAAAGACGAAGCGCAACAAAAAGTATTAAGTAAAAATTGTCAATCATTAGCAGTTGTAAACGCAGATGAAATGATTGCAAAACAAATTTTGAATTGTATTGAATGAGTGATATTAACAACATACAAAAAATATATTTTCTAGGAATTGGAGGTATCGGAATGAGTGCCTTAGCTCGCTATTTCAAATCTAAAGGGTGTGTTGTTAGTGGATACGATAAAACAGCTACTCCGTTAACAATGGAACTTGAAAATAGTGGAATTGATATTCATTACGAAGAGAACATAGATGCTATTCCAAAAGATGTTGATGTAGTAGTTTATACTCCAGCAATTCCGAAGAATCATAGTGAATTATTATACTATCAAAATAATAATTACCAGGTTGTAAAAAGAAGTGATGTGCTGCAATGGATTACAGAAAACTCTTTTAATATCTGTATTGCAGGTACTCATGGAAAAACAACTGTAACAAGTATGATTGCTCATATACTTCGGGATTCCGGTTTTGGTTGTAATGCTTTTTTAGGAGGCATCGCTTCTAATTACAACACTAACTTTTGGAGCAGTGAAAAAAATGTGGTAGTAGTAGAAGCAGATGAATACGACAGAAGTTTTTTGAAATTAGTACCAGATGTTGCAGTGATTACTTCAATGGATCCCGATCACTTAGACATTTATGGCACACCCGAAGAAGTTGAAAATGCAATTATTCAATTTTCAAAAAAAATAAAACCAAATGGTTGTCTCATAAGCAAGTATGGTTTGAAAAGAGAAAATGAATTATCAGCACACCAACATTATTTATATAGCAATAGCAACAATAATGCTAGTGTTTATGCAACGAATATTAAAGTAATCAATGGTAGTTATGTTTTTGATGTAATTGCTGAAACATGGAGTATTTCTGATATCGATTTGCACATGGGTGGTTTGCACAATATTGAAAATGTTATTGCAGCTATTACCGTTACCAAACATGTAGGTATTGAAGATGATAAAATAAAAGAAGCTGTTGCAACTTTTAAAGGTGTAAAAAGAAGATTTGAATACATATTAAAAAAGGATGATGCTGTATTAATTGATGATTACGCACATCATCCCGAAGAGTTGAAAGCTTTGATAAATGGAGTTAAAAATATTTTTAAAGATAAAAAAGTAACGGTGGTATTTCAACCGCATTTATACAGCAGAACAAATGATTTGGCAAAGCAATTTGCACAAAGTTTAGATCTGGCAGATGAAGTAATACTGTTGCCAATTTATCCTGCAAGAGAATTGCCAATAGAAGGTGTTGAAAGTAAGATGATTGTTGAAAAAATGGAATCAACAAAAAAGCACTTGTTCTCAAAAGAAGCAATGCAAAATTGGATTTCCGTTAATCAACCAGAATTGCTAGTGATGGCTGGTGCAGGTGATATAGATGCTTTGGTATTACCTGTTGCAGAAATAATGAAAAAGTATAAATAATGAAACAAATTTGGAAGCAAAGAATGATACAAGGGTTGTGGATTGCATTAGGCATCAGCACTATTGTATTGCTTGGAGCTGCCATGCAACAAAAAAATCATAAGACTTGCTCTGATGTAAAAATTGAAATCATTGGTTCTATAAAACACATGTTCATTGATGAAAAAGATGTACTTCAAATTTTAAATCAACAGCAAAATGTGATAGGCAGTCAGATGACCAATATTGACATAAGAAGTTTGGAAGAAATGCTGGAAAAAAATGCATGGGTATTAAATGCTGAATTGTTCTTTGATAGTAAACAAGTATTGAACGTACGAATAACAGAACGACAACCAATTGCAAGGGTTTTTACAGTTCCGGGTAATTCATTTTACATTGATACTGCTTGCAATCACTTGCCGCTCAGTGAAAAATTAAGTGCTAGAGTGCCCGTCTTTACAGGGTTTGCCAATAGCAATGCTGTGATGTCGCATGGCGATAGTGTATTGTTGAAAGACGTGTCAAGGTTTGGAGCATTTATCATGGCAGATAGTTTTTTTATGGCTCAAACCGCACAAATTGATATTACACCAGGCGGCAAGTTTGAGCTAATACCTGTTGTGGGAAATCATATCGTTGCATTAGGAAATGCTACCGATTTAGAAAATAAATTCAATAGGTTATATACTTTTTATAAAGAGGCATGGATACAAAGTGGAATGAATAAATACGAAAAAATTGATGTTCAATATGATAATCAAGTTGTTGCTTTAAAAAGAAATGCATCCAAAGTATTCATTGATTCTACAAAGGCTTTAAAAGCTTTAAACGGAATGATGTTACAACAAGGAATTTTAGATTCAGCAGTTACAAAAGTTGTTACTGAAAAGAATATTCCGATAAATACAGTACCGATTAAAGATTCGATAAAAATAAAATTAGTGACAAATGAAAATAAAAATAAAACAAAAATTAAAAATAAAATTAGTAAGTCTCAAAGTCAACAACCAAAAGCTTTGATGCAAAGAGATTAAAAAAATCGTTTAACAATTAAATAAAGTAAAATTTTCTATAAAAACAACAACTAAAACAAATATCTATGAGTCAGAATGAATCACCAATTATTGTAGGTCTTGATATCGGGACTACCAAAATTGCTGCCATCGCAGGAAGAAAAAATGAGTTTGGTAAATTAGAAATTCTTGGCTTCGGCAGAGCCAATAGTAGCGGTGTGTTGCATGGTCAGGTTCTAAATATTGATCAAACGATTAAGGCTATTCAACAAGCATTGGTAAATTGTTATGAAAGTAATCCTGAACTTGAAATCAACGAAGTATATGTTGGTATTGCAGGACATCATATCAAGAGTTTGCAAACACGTGGTGATGTTGTAAGGCAAGATTCTGAAAATGAAATTCAGCGTTGGGAAATTGATATGTTAATTGAAAATCAACGTAAAACATTTATTCCTGCTGGCGATCAAATTATCGATGTAATTCCACAAGAATTTTATGTTGATAATAACCAAAATATAAAAGATCCAATTGGTTACAACGGAGTAAAAGTGGGAGCAAACTTTCATATTATCACCGGCGATAGAAATGCTATTCGCAATATCAATCGTGCTGTTGACAGAAGTAATTTAAAAACAAAAGATTTGGTATTGCAACCATTGGCAAGTGCTAGTGCAGTTATGAGCGATATTGATATGGAGGCCGGGGTTGCTATTTTAGATATCGGAGGAGGCACCAGTGATCTTGCTGTTTTTTACGAAGGCGTTTTAAAACATACCGCTGTAATACCATTCGGTGGTGAAAATATTACCAACGATATCCGTTTAGGATTAGGTGTTTTAAAACAACAGGCAGAGGCAATGAAAGTGCAATTTGGAAGTGCCTTAAGCGACGAAGCTAAAGCCAATGCATTCATCACAATCCCAGGATTAAAAGGAATGCCTGCAAAAGAAATCAGTGTGAAAAATTTAGCTCAAATTATTCAAGCAAGAATGAGTGAGATTTTAGATTTTGTTTCTTATCACTTAAAACAAGTTGGGTTGGATAGTCGTGCATTAAATGGAGGTATCATTTTAACAGGTGGTGGTTCTCAATTAAAACATTTAATTCAATTAACAGAGTATACAACCGGCTTAAATGCAAGAATAGGCTTGCCTAATGAACACTTAGCACCTAACCATATTGAAGAGTTGAAAAAACCAATGTACGCTACTTGTTTAGGCCTTATTTTAAAGGGTTACAGCGATTACGAACATAAGTATAAAGAGTTCAATGAACAATATAAAAAAGTGGAAGTTCCAAGATCTTTAAAAACTACTATCAACGAACCTTTAACAGAACAAGTACCTACAAAACCTGAAAAAGTTGATGTTACTGAGCGTGAACACAAAATAAAATTCTGGGATAGGTTCAAAGACAATCTTATTGATTTGTTTAAAGAAGAAGAAGATAAAATGATCAAATAAAAATACTTACACACATACTTACTATTACTACTAACAAAAGAAAATTACATTTTAACCCATTAAAAATTCTATTATGATTCACTTCGATTTGCCAAAACAAAAATCTTCCATCATCAAAGTTATTGGTGTAGGTGGCGGAGGAAGCAATGCAGTAAATTATATGTTTTCTCAAGATATTGAAGGCGTTGACTTTATTATTTGTAATACAGATTCAAAAGCAATTGAACAAAGCAAAGTCCCTAATAAAATTCAATTAGGTCCACATTTAACACAAGGTCTTGGCGCAGGAGCTAACCCCGAAGTTGGTAAGGCCGCAACCGAAGAAAGCTTGGAAGAAATCAAGCGTATACTTGAGGTGAATACCAAAATGGCTTTTATCACTGCTGGTATGGGCGGTGGTACAGGAACAGGAGGTGCTCCAATCATCTCAAAAATATGTAAAGATTTAGGAATACTTACCGTAGGCATTGTAACCACTCCATTTGGTTTTGAAGGTCCTCGCCGTATGCAACAAGCAGAGGAAGGTATCAAACAATTAAAACCTTATGTAGATACTTTATTGGTAATCAGCAATGATAAGTTGCGTATGCAATATGGCAACTTAAAAATGAAAGAGGCTTTCACCAAAGCAGACAATGTTTTGGCAACCGCAGCAAAATGTATCACCGATATTATCAATAGTCGTGGTCATATTATTGTAGACTTTGCCGATGTATGTACCGTAATGAAAAATGGTGGCGTTGCAATTTTAGGAAAAGCCGAAATTGAAGGAGAAGACAGAGCTCAGCGTGCAATTGAAGAAGCATTGAATAGTCCGTTGTTGAATGACAGCGATATTAAAGGTGCAAAATGGATCTTAATTAATATCAATAGTGCCGAAGGTGATGATGAATGCACAATGGATGAATTAGAAACCATCAATAATTACTTGCGTATGCAAGCTGGTGAAAGTACTGATGTTATTGTAGGTACAGGCTATGATAATACTTTGGGTGGTAAAATTAGCATTACATTAGTTGCAACAGGTTTTGATGCAAAAGATCCTTTTGCAAAACATGTACCTGTTAAAAAAGCACAACCTGTTCAAGAAAAAATCGTAATGACTTTGGGTGTTGAAAATGAAGAAAAGCAACTTGAAAAACCAGTTTTCGAACAGCAAACTTTACCATTAGAATTTCAACAACAAAATAGTGTTAGCAGTGAGCCATTAAACGCTTTCCATAATTTTAATGATGCTTACAATATGCCTTTAGTTGAAGATCTTACTCCAACATTGAATGAATTTGTTGAAGAAATACCTACCCAAAATGAAGTAGTGAGTTTTGTTGAGGAAGATGAAAATACAGTGTATCATTTTGAATTATCAACCGAAACTTTGGAGCCGGTTACTACTGAAAATACAGTCGCAGAGCAAGTTGCACAATTTCAAAATATTCCTGAAACAAATTCTTTTTTAACAAGACCAACTAATATTTATGCCGATGCACTTCAAGAAAACATTGAAGTGAAACCTGAGACAATACAAGAGGTTCAACCAAATATTGAATCGGTACAAGAGCAACCCGAAATGGAAATGACATTGGTAATGAGAGAAGAAATTCAGGAAGTTGAAAAAGTAGTTCCAACACTTACTGTGCATGAAGAAACAAATGTTTCAAGCATTACAGAAATGGATCCAACTATGTTTGATGAAGGCGAAGAACAAAGAAGAAGAGCTGCAGAAAGAATTCAGAAGTTGCGTAATCTTTCTTTTAATAATGCCAATGAAGCTAACTCAGAGTTCGATGCTGTGCCTGCTTACATCCGTCGTAACATGGAGTTGTTTGGAAATACACTTACATCCGTAGAAAATTTTTACAGTAAATACACCGTTAACAAGGAAGAAAATAATAACGGACCAATTTCTAGTATCAACACTTTTTTAGATGGTAAAAAACCGGATTAATATTTTAGATTGTTAAGTTTTGTTTTGTTGTTTATCCTCCCAATATTTATTGGGAGGATTTTTTTGTTGAAATATTTTAGCAGGCTTTCGTCAACAAAATATACGTCAACTTTTGTTCAGGCTGTTCGTTGCAAGTCCTCGCTCCTGCGTCGCTGTGGGCTTTTCACTTCCATCCTGCAGCTATTTAACTGTAGAATCAATTATCAACTGAAAAAATTTTAAATTAAACAATGAAAAGTAAAATTATTTTGACTCGTTTGAAATTGAAAATATAAATAAGAAAAAAGTTGTTGTGATTAGTCCATTATAGAAATGAATTTTATAATAAATATTTCTAGTCCGTATGTATATAGATGGAATAACCTAAAACAATAATAATACAATAATTTTTTTAAAACTTCTCTTTATTATCTTCGCAGTCTATGGCAAAAGAGGTAGTGTTAAGTGGTATCAGACCCACAGGTTTCCTTCATTTAGGAAATTATTTTGGTGCAATGCGCAATTATGTTCGTATGCAAGATGAATTTGATTGTTATTTTTTTGTAGCCAATTGGCATGCACTAACAACACATCCTGATACGCAAACTTTGAAAGCTGCTGTGCATAGAGTGATTGCAGAAAATATTGCTTGTGGATTAGATCCTGAAAAAGTTTGTTTGTATGTACAAAGCGACGTGCCTGAAATTGCAGAATTGTATTTGTATCTCAATACATTGGCCTACAAAGGAGAGTTAGAAAAAACAACAACATTTAAAGACAAATCAAGGCAACAGCCTGAAAATATTAATGCCGGTTTATTGACTTATCCTGTATTACAAGCAGCAGATATTTTAATTCATAGAGCTGTGAAAGTGCCTGTGGGTAAGGATCAGGAGCAACATTTAGAAATGGCAAGAACTTTTGCCGAACGCTTTAATCACAGATATGGTGATGTATTGCCATTGCCATATGCCTTTAATTATGGTGGAGAACTTACCAAAATATTAAGTCTGGATGGAATTGGAAAAATGAGCAAAAGTGAAAACCAATTGGCAACTTTATACCTCGCAGATGAAGATGATGTGATCAGGAAAAAAATAATGAAAGCCAAAACTGATGCAGGTCCATCGGAACCAAATTCGGTGAAGCCTGATTATATTCAAAACCTATTTACATTAATGAATATTGTGAGTACAGCAGATACCCTAGAGAAGTTTAACGCTGACTTTAATAATAGCTCTTCGGGGAATTGTATCATTCGTTATGGTGATATGAAAAAGCAATTAGCAGAAGATATGGTACAATTTATTAAACCAATTCGAACCAAAGCAGCTGATTTGCAACAAAATAAGGAGTTGTTGGAGAAAATAATTCAACATGGTGCACAAAAGGCCAGGGTAAGTGCTTCTGCTACTTTACAAATTGTACGGAAGGCAATTTTAGGGTAATTACAACATTTTAGGAGTATTTATTGCAAAATAATTGTAGAACCCCTATTTTCACGAAACACAATTAAAGATTGAGTTTTTAAAATTATCTTTTACTATTTAAATTTTGAATATCGCTTGTCATGTCTAAAGCAAAAAAACCAAAACACATTGCAATAGCCGGAAATATAGGTGCCGGCAAAACTACATTAACTGAAATGTTAAGTAAACATTATAAATGGATTCCTCAATTTGAAGATGTAGATCATAATCCATATCTCATGGATTTTTATGATGATATGCCTCGCTGGAGTTTTAATTTACAAATCTATTTTTTGAATAGCAGATTAAACCAGTTATTAGATATTCAACGTGGTACAGAAACCATTATTCAGGATAGAACTATTTATGAAGATGCACAAATATTTGCACCGAATTTGCATGATATGGGTTTAATGAGCAGAAGAGATTTCGATAATTATTTTAAGTTCTTTCAAACGCTTAAAACAATGGTACAACCCCCAGATTTATTAATTTATTTAAAAGCTTCTGTTCCTACATTGGTTGGTCAAATTCAAAAACGAGGAAGGGAATATGAAGAAAATATTCGTTTGGATTATTTAAAAAAACTGAATGAACTCTATATCAAATTTATTGATGGATACAAAGAAGGTCCGTTGTTAATTATTGATTGCGATAAAAATAAGTTTGGTGAAAATGAAGAACACTTGGGAGAAATCATACGTAAAGTGGATGGTATGTTGTATGGTTTGTTTTAAAATTCTTTATCAAATATTTTAAGTATCAACCACTAAGTAATTCTTGGTGGTTTTTTATTTCAATAAGTTATTTTCAATTGCCTTTGTTTCTTGAAAAGTCTGTATTTTCAATAGTAGAAATTCAATTTTATATTCAAAATAGTTACTGATGCAAAAATCATTTTTATTCCTTTTGCTGACAATTAGTTTACAATTATCAGCACAAAAGAAACAGATAGATCATAGTGTTTATGATAGTTGGCAGTCAATTGGCGAAAAATTAATTAGTAATGACGGTAGCATTGTTGTATATACAATCAATCCGCAAGAAGGAGATGCAACTTTGGTCATACAAAATAGCAATGGTGCCAAAATAATGGAAGTACAAAGAGGTTATGCGGCTAAAATTACTAATGATGGAAAATTTGTGGTTTTTAAAATTAAATCAACTTATCAACAAACAAGAGAAGCAAAAATTAAAAAGAAAAAAGCAGATGAAATGCCAAAAGATAGTTTGGCAATTGTAAATGTTGCAAATAAATCTATTGAAAAATTTGCCAGAGTGAAATCGTTTAAGATGGCAGATAAAAGCAGCGATTGGCTTGCATGGCAATACGAAAAAGACGAAAAGAAAAAATCTGAAAATGCCGATAAAAAAGAGGATGAAGGTACTTTGTTGGTAATAAGAAATTTGTTGAAAAATAAGCAAGATTCATTGGCATTAATAACCGAATATTTCTTTGATAAAAGCGGTAAGCATTTATTGGTTGAAAGTGCTGCTAATACAAAAGACAGCATAAAAGCAAGTGTGCATTTAATTGATTTATTCAGCTGGAAAAAACAACGAATTTTATATGGGTACAACGATGCAAAAGGGTATTCATTTGATGAAGAAGGTACACAAATTTCTTTTGTTGCCGAACGAGACAGTATCAAAAAAGAAAGCCAGAAATTTTATCAGTTATTTTATTTTAAAAACAACTTAGATAGTGCTGTAATGCTTGTAAATAAAGCATCACAGGGAATGCCTGAAAAGTGGAATGTTAGTGAATTTGGCAACATCAGTTTCAGTAAATCGGGAAAAAGATTGTTTTTTGCTACGGCTCCAATTCTTCCTTTAAAAGATACCTCACTGCCCGAATTTGAAAGAGTAAATGTAGATATTTGGCATTACAATGATGATGATTTGCAATCTGCTCAACTAAAAAATCTGGAAAATGATTTAAAGAAAAATTACTTAGCTCGTTATGATTTTGAAACAAAGAAAGTAGTGCAATTAGGGAATGAAAATTTTGAACGTTTTGATAAAACTTCAGAAGGTGATGGAGCAACATTTTATACCACAAGTGATGCAGGAAAACGGGTAGCAAAACAATGGCAAGGTTTCACTTTACGTGATGTATATGCTGTTAATCCGATAGATGGTAAACCTACTCTGATTCGTAAAAATTTAAAAGGAAATATCAGTTCATCTTATAGTGGAAACTACTTATTGATGTATGATGAACGGCTTAAACAATATCAATCATACAACACATTTACTCAAAAAATTAATAAGGTAGCAGCTGATATTCAATTTCCTTTATACGATGAAGAAAATGATGTACCCGATGATCCGAATGCTTATGGAATTGCAAAATGGATGGAAGGGGATAAGCATGTTTTGATTTATGATAAGTTTGATATTTGGAAAGTTGATCCGTTTGGAAAAGAAAAAAGTATCGTATTAACTTCAGGAAGAAAAAATTTGATTCAATCACGTTTGGTAAATCTTGATGAGGATAAAAAATTCATTAATTCTAATGATACTATTTTGCTAAAAACATACAATGAAAAAACAAAAGGATCAGGAGTTTCTAAATTGTTTTTTGGAAATAACGGTAAATTGAATCTTGTACAAACAACAATCCCAATTTCTGACTGTTTTATAACTAATCTTGTTCAAAGCAAAAATTCAACCAATTTTATTTTTACAAAAGAAAAATATGAATCTTCTCCAAACCTTTATTCAGCAACTCTTTCTGGCATAAATAAGTTTACTGATTTAAATACACAACAAGCCAATTACAACTGGGGTTCTGCTGAATTATTTCAATGGAAAGCATACACCGGAAAACTTTCGGAAGGTGTTTTGTATAAACCCGAAAACTTTGATGCAAAGAAAAAATATCCGATGATTGTTTATTTCTATGAAAGAAATAATCAAACATTGTACAACTACATCCCGCCAACTCCAACCCCTTCACGTTTAAATATTTCCTTTTTTGTGAGTAGAGGCTATATTGTTTTTGTACCGGATATTTGGTACAAAAATGGCAAGCCAGGGCAAAGTGCATACGACTACATTGTAAGCGGCACAAGGGCTATAGTAAAACTTGGTTTTGTTGACAGTACTAAACTCGGCTTGCAAGGACAAAGCTGGGGTGGTTATCAAATTGCACATTTAATTACAAGAACAAAATTGTATGCAGCTGCATGGGCCGGTGCGCCGGTTGTAAATATGACAAGCGCTTATGGCGGTATTCGTTGGGGTACGGGTATTAACAGACAGTTTCAATACGAAAAATCACAAAGCAGAATTGGTGCAAATTTGTGGGAACGCAGAGATTTATACATAGAAAATTCTCCATTATTTCATTTACAAAATGTAACAACACCTGTAGTTATTATGTCAAATGATAAAGATGATGCAGTGCCTTGGTATCAAGGAATTGAAATGTTTTCAGCATTGCGTCGCCTGAATAAAAAAGTATGGATGTTGAACTACAATGATGAAGTACATAATTTAATGGAACGCAGAAATAGAAAAGATATACAAATTAGGGAACAACAATTTTTTGATTGGCTTTTGAAAGGAGAGAAGCCTGCAACATGGCTTTCAGAGGGTTTACCTGCAATTATGAAAGGAAGAACTTTGGGTTTATAAAAAAAGGTGCATTTTAAAATGCACCTTTTTTTAGCTAATTGTTATACTCTATAATAATCTGCTTTCCAGTTTTGGATGGATTCTTTGATAGCTTTATTAGAAAGGTTTTCTGTTGCTGCACGATTGCATAACGCAACAAATTCATCATTACTTGCAAAACGCAATGCAATGATTTGACCAATTCTTAATCTGCTGTCAATTGCTTTTCCTGTTAGGATAAAATACCTTAAACTTTCTTCTGCACGTATTGCACGGTCTTGTGCTTTTAATGCAAAAATTCTAACATAAGCAAATAAGAATAGAAAAATAAAAGCACACAAACAAAGTAATGATGCTGAATAAAGGTTTTCTTTTGCAGCATGAAATAAATTCACAAAACTTCCTATTAATAGGGCAAGCATGCTGAAAAATGTAAGTCCATGCCAGCCACCTACAAGTCTTGAATGATTTTTAAAATTCTGTTGTTGCATAAAGTATATTTTTGAGGCTTGAAGTTAATTGAACTTATTTGTATTCAATATGTTTTCATAAAAATATCTATTAATCATTTGTAACTATATATGAACAAACTTTTTGCATCTATCATAACAATTGGCGATGAATTATTAATTGGACAAGTGATTGATACCAACAGTGCATTTATTGCACAGGAATTAAATAAAATTGGAGTGCCTGTAAAACACAGATTGGCTGTTGGCGATACATGGGATGATATTTGGAATGCTTTGGATGAAGTGAGTAAACATGCTGATATTATTTTAATAACCGGTGGCTTGGGTCCAACAGCTGATGATATCACCAAACCCTTGCTGTGTAAATATTTTGGAGGAACAATGATTACTGATGAATTAACATTGGCGCATGTTACCTATATCTTTGAAAATATTTTAAAACGCCCAATGATAGAACGAAACAGAAAGCAAGCAGAAGTGCCCAATATTTGTACAGTTTTAAAAAATGAAGTAGGAACAGCACCCGGAATGTTGTTTGAAAAAGATGGAAAAATATTTATTGCAATGCCTGGTGTTCCTTTTGAAATGAAGTATATTATGCAGCATCATGTATTATCGTTGATTCCTAAAAAATTTACAACATCACATATTGAACACAGAACTTTATTAACGGCTGGTATTGGAGAAAGTTTTTTAGCAGAAATGATTCAATCATGGGAAGAAAAATTACCATCAACTATTAAGCTAGCATATTTACCTAATTATGGAATGGTTCGTTTAAGGCTTACTGCATCGGGGTTTGAAAAAGATAAATTAGTGAAGGCGATTAATTCAGAGTTTGAAGCATTGAAAATTTTGGTGCAAGAATACTTAGTGATTGACGAAGATTTACCTATGCATTTAGTGGTAACCAAATTACTTAAGGAAAAACATAAATCACTTGCTACTGCTGAAAGCTGTACGGGTGGCAGTATTGCAAGCATCATGACGGCTAATGCAGGAGCAAGTAGCATTTTTACTGGTAGTGTGGTTTGTTATGATAACAGAATTAAAACAGAATTATTGGGTGTTTCGCATGAAATATTAACCACAGTAGGAGCGGTGAGCAGAGAAACGGTAGAATTAATGGCAACGAATATTGTTGGATTGATGAAATCTGATTTTGGTATTGCTGTGAGTGGCATTATGGGACCAACAGGTGCTACAGATGAAAAACCGGTAGGAATGGTTTGGATTGCTGTTGCTGACAAAGAAAAGGTAATTGCAAAGCAGTTTAATTTCAGATTTGACAGAGAAAGAAACATTCAGCTTACAGTAGTAAATGCCCTGAATATGCTACGTTTGTTGATATTGGAGTCCTAATAATTCATTGTTTATTTTGAAGATAACAGGACTTTTGAAAATATCTTTTGTTCAAATTATTTTTTATCAGCTTAAAATAACTACTTATAAAATTTTAATGCACCTTTACAAAAGATTGCTTGCTTCATTTGCCCAATACTTGTTTATTTTGCAAAGCATAGTTTGTTCTATTTTTTACATTTCAAATTTGAACTTGTTTTGTTGAAAATAGTTGCTAAAGTACAAGTGTGCGACGCAATCGGTGATGAAGGAAGTAATACAGCTTGTTACCTAAATAAAAAAATTGTATGGCAATAGTTGATTTGATCATGCCTAAGTTGGGCGAAAGTATAATAGAAGCCACTGTATTGAAGTGGAATAAAAATATTGGTGATGCAATTCAGCAAGATGAAACAGTTTTGGAAATTGCTACAGATAAAGTGGATAGTGAAGTGCCAAGTACTGCTTCTGGTATTATTTCAGAAATTTTATTTAATGTAAATGATGTGGTTCCGATTGGTACTGTAATTGCAAAAATTGATACAGGATCTAACGGGTCTACTACAATAAAATCATCTGCTACAACTATTGCTGCAAAAGAGATTGAGCCTGCTACTCAAGAATTGCCTGAGGTCCCATTTGTACCTGCAAGTATTTCAATTAAGCCTTCAGGTAACGGTAAATTTTATTCTCCTTTGGTTTTGAATATTGCAAATAGCGAAGGAATTAGTTTGAGTGAGTTGGAAAACATTCCAGGAACGGGTAATGAGGGAAGGGTAAGTAAAAAAGATTTGTTACAATATGTTGCAAGTAAAAAATCAGGAGTTGCAAGTGCTGCTTCGGTTTCAAATACAATTCCTGCAAGCGTTGTAGAAACAACTCCAAAAGTTGTTACAGCGCCGATACAACCACCATCTGCAGTTTCATATTCGAGTAATGTAGAGATTATTGAAATGGATCGTATGCGCAAGTTGATTGCGAAGCATATGGTAGATAGTAAACATATCAGTCCGCATGTTACAAGCTTTGCAGAAGCAGATGTTACCAATATGGTATTGTGGAGAGACAGGGTAAAGAAACAATTTGAAAAAGAGAATAATTCCAAGATTACGTTTACACCAATGTTTATAGAATGTGTTACAAAGGTGATGAAACGTTTTCCTTTTATCAATGCAAGTTTGGATGGCGATAAAATTATTGTAAAGAAAGATTATAACATTGGAATGGCTACTGCATTACCAAGTGGTAATTTGGTTGTTCCTGTGATTAAGGGTGCTGATATGCTTAATTTGATAGGGTTGAGTAAAACAGTGAATGGCCTTGCTGATGCGGCTCGCAACAACAAATTAAAACCAGATGATACTGCAAATGGGACTTTCACTATTACCAATGTAGGTACATTTGGAAGTTTAATGGGTACACCAATTATTAATCAGCCACAAGTAGCAATATTGGCTGTAGGTGCAATTAAAAAGCGTCCTGTTGTAGTTGAAACACCAGAAGGCGATACGATTGGCATTAGACACATGATGTACTTGAGTTTAAGTTATGATCATAGAATTGTGGATGGAAGTATTGGTGCTAGTTTTTTAACTGCAGTGGCAAAAGAATTTGAAAAGTGGGATGTAAACAGGGAATGGTAATTGTAAAAGCGCTCTCATTTAGTTTTATAATTTTAATTATAAAAAGGTTTCAATGTAATAATTGAAACCTTTTCTTTTTAAATGATTCAACGTATTTGATTTGTTTTAAATAAGCATAAAAAAACCCCTCAAAATTGAGGGGTTAATATTTGTGAGAAGCTGAAATTATTTAACTTCTACTTCAGCACCTGCTTCTTTTAATTTACCTGCGATATCATCAGCTTCTGCTTTTGATACGCCTTCTTTAACTGGTTTTGGAGCACCGTCTACTAAGTCTTTAGCTTCTTTCAAACCTAAACCGGTTAATTCTTTTACAATTTTAACAACACCTAATTTGCTAGCACCTGCGTTAGTTAAAATAACATCAAATGATGTTTTTTCTTCAGCAGCAGCAGCACCACCACCATCACCACTTGCTACAACTACTGCAGCAGCAGCTGGTTCGATACCATACTGAGATTTTAAAACATCTGCTAACTCTTGAACTTCTTTTACTGTTAAGCCTACTAATGTTTCGGCCAATGCTTGTACGTCTGCCATTGTTTTTACTTTTTAACCGCCTTCATATTTGCAATCAACAAATCCGGCGGATGGTTAATTAATGAACCTCATTTGAACCTCAGAGGCATTGGTTGTTATTTTATAATCGAAATTATAAAATTATTTTAAATCAAAACTGATTATTCAGCTGTTGGTTCTGCTGCCGGAGCATCTTCAACTGCTGGTGATTCAACTGCTGGTGCTTCAGCTACAGGAGCCTCAACAACAGGAGCTGCTGCTTCAACAACCGGAGCATCTGCTGCCGGAGCTTCAACTACAGTAGTAATTCCTTGTGCTTTCTGCTCGTGGTGGTGCAATAATGCAGCCAATACACGTTTAGCAGGGCTTTGTAACAAGCCAATTACTTCACCAATTAATTCGTTCTTAGTCTTAATTTGTGTAAGCGCTTTTAATTGGTTGTCACCAACATATACATCACCATTGATGAAAGCAGCTTTTAATGCTGGCTTTTCACTTCCGCCACTCTTACGGAATGATGAAATAATCATTGCAGGTTCTTTAGGATTTTCACTAAACATCAATGCAGTTACATTGTGTAAGCTATCGTAAATACCGGCATATTTTTGACTATCCAAGCTTTCTAAAGCTTTTTTAATCAAAGTATTCTTTGCTACTTTCATTTCAACTTGTTTGTTAAAACAAGCTCTGCGCAAAGTACCAACTTGAGCCACTGTTAATGACTCAGTATCAGTAATATAAAAGTTATTGTATTGTGAGAATTTCTCCTTGAGAACTTCGATCACTTCATTTTTTTGTTCTTTAGTCATAACTAAGTTTTAGTAAACCCATTTCACAGTTTTAATTGCTTAAAACTCCATAGGATTAGTTAGATAATGCTTTTGTGTCTAATGAAATACCTGGGCTCATGCTGCTTGCCATACTTACTGCTTTAAGGTAGGTGCCTTTTGCTGAAGATGGTTTTAGTTTCATGATGGCATTGATTAATTCAGTACTGTTTTCTGCAATTTTATCAGGAGAAAAAGATACACGACCAATTGATGCGTGAACGATACCTGCTTTATCTACTTTAAAAGCAATTTTACCGCCTTTTACTTCATTAACTGCAGCAGCAACATCATTGGTTACTGTACCGGTTTTTGGATTTGGCATTAGGTTACGAGGACCTAATACTTTACCTAATTTACCAATTTTAGGCATTACTGATGGTGTTGCAACAATTACATCAACATCTGTCCAACCGCCTTCAATTTTAGCAATGAATTCATCTAATCCTACGAAATCAGCACCAGCTTCTTTAGCAGCCGCTTCTTTATCGGGAGTACATAATACCAATACACGTTTAGTTTTACCTGTTCCATGTGGTAATGATACTGTGCCACGAACTTGCTGATCTGCTTTTTTAGGATCTACACCCAAACGGATATGTAAATCTACTGAGCTATCAAATTTTGTACAGTTAATTTCTTTTACAAGCGTTGAGGCTTCTTTAAGGGAATAAGCTTTATTCTTATCCACCTTAGTATTTACAACTTTTCTCTTTTTTGTCAAAGACATTGTTTTTAGTTTTTAAGGTGAATGAATTAGTTTTCCCAAGGAGCTTTTCCGTCAACAGATAATCCTAAGCTACGAGCAGTTCCGGCAACCATTTTCATGGCGCTTTCTTTGGTATAGCAGTTTAAATCAGGCATTTTGTCTAAAGCAATTGCTTCAATTTGTTGCCAGTTTACTTTACCTAATTTAACACGATTACTTTCCTTAGAACCTTTTTGGATTTTTGCTGCTTCCATTAATTGAATAGATGCAGGTGCAGTTTTGATTGCAAAGTCAAATGACTTGTCAGTATAAACTGTAATTAAAACAGGTACAACTTTACCTATTTTATCTTGAGTTCTTGCATTGAATTGTTTGCAAAACTCCATAATGTTCAGACCCTTACTACCAAGGGCAGGCCCAACCGGTGGCGCAGGATTGGCTTGACCGCCTTTAACCTGCAACTTCACATAGCCTGAGATTTCTTTTGCCATTGTGTGTGATTTAATTGGTGATAGCGTTTTGTTTCTTCTTACAAAAACAAAACTCCCAAGTTGCATCCTTTTCAGGATGACTTTCAATCATTCTTAATTGTAAAGAACTTTTTGGGATTGCAAAAGTAGTGTTGTGAACCGAAAAAACAATTTTTTTTGAAAAAAAGATAGCAAATTCATTAAACAAGATCAATTAAGGCCTCGGTAAGCTGTACAGACCTATGGGTTTTTGGTTAATGACATAGGACACTTTCTGTTTTCCCCAACTGCCCATCAATCTTATTTTCAACGGTGTTTTGTTATATTCTAAAGCAGGAATAATATTTGGTGTTAGTATCAGTTGATAAATAGAAAAGGATTCTTCAACATTTATTTGAATTGGTTCTTGGTTTGTTTCATTTTCGCCAACTAAAATTACTTTGTCTTTTAATTTTATTATCTCAACTGAATATGTTTTACCATTAATGGTTGCTGTTTTAAACAAAGGGATTTTCTTTGATTTAATATAGATAAAAACAGCCGTAGTAACACCAGGCGTAAGCTGTTTACCATGTTCATCTACAGCAATGTTACCTGCAAAATTTGTTTGCGTGAACAAATAGGTTTTTACAATGCCGTATTGTGCATGTAAGCTTGATAATGAAAAAAAAGACAACAATATGATGAATGAAAAAGTCCTCATAAATTACAATCAATTGTTACTAATAGATACATTAAATTTTATTGCTTAATAAAAGTTGTTGTTTGTTTTTCATTACCCTGCAATACCTTAACTATGTACATACCTGGTGATAGTTTACTTACTTCAATTGGTTGTACACTAGTTGTTCCTGCTTGAATGTTGCCATTGCCAGTTTTTAAAATTGATCCTTGTACATTACACAATTGCCAGTTGTAATTACCTGTATTACTAGAGCTGATTGATAAATTACCAAGACTATTCAATGGATTTGGAGATACTTTTACTTGAAGTCCTTTAATAGTTTTGTTGGATTTTATAAAAACTACATTAGAAAAAACAGGGGCTGCATTAGGTTCTGTTGCTAAAATTCTAAAGTATGCTCCGTTAGTATTAAGGAAATGTTTGTATGAAAAAATTGAATTAAGTTCTGCAATTTGTTGATAATTGATCCCATCAATACTAGTCTGAACAAAATATTTCACTTGAGAACCTGATCCACCAATCTTCCATGACAAATTAACTCTGTTGTCATTTTCAAGAACACCCGTCAACGTTATATTTCTTAGTGGTAATATTTCTAAAATATTCCCCGACCACATTCCTCTGCCATGAGTTGCAGCAACTACAGTATTATCAGATTTACGAAGTTTAAGCATATCTGTTCTTACCAATGGAAATCCTGGACTAGGAAACCATTGTGTACTTCCTCCATTAATTAGTCCTGTTGTAAATACACCAGCTTCTGTAGCAATCAATAATTTATTGTTGTCAGTTGGATGAAAAACAGCCCAACGAACAGGCATATCTGGTAAATTTCCATCAATTCCTGTCCATGAAGTACCTCCATTATTTGAATACCAAACATTATTAATACCGTAATTGGAATACACTGCCAATAAATTATTATCATTTGTACCAACTGCAATACAGCTAACATTACCACTTGCAGGTTGATTGAGTAATGTTACATCGCTAGATCCAGAACCTGTGGTAGAAATGGTATTATTGACTCTTATTATTCTTCCGGTACTAGATCCAAAATAGGCTCTCCCTGTAGTATATGGCGAAACTTGAATAGTTGATACAATTCCATTTAATTCTGTTAAAGAAATCGTATTGGTAGATGCTGTGCCACTAGCCGTTTGCGGGTCATTCCATCTAATGAAAGAATTATTATTTGCTCCACACAACATAATATTTTGAACATCATCGTAATCAAATGGATTAATAAAATCTCCAATTGTTGATGAAATATTAAAGCTTGACCAACTTGCACCTCCGTTTGTACTTCTTCTGTATTGGTTATAAACATAACTTGTAAATTGATACTGAGGTTGATCCTGATCGATATCTACAAAAGCACCATCTCCTCCGGTAACTTCTGTACTATAACTCAATCCGGCATTTTTAAATTGATGGCTTCCATTATCTTGAGCTCCTCCTAAAACATAATTTGCATCTGATGGATGTATTGCACAAGAGTAAAATTGTTTAATTGCTAAATTTTTGTTTCGGTCTATAAATGTAACCCCGTTATTCAAGGAATAAAAAATACCTCCATCTGTAGCAATACTAATAATATTTTGCGTTTCACCCAGTTTTGTCCACTGCATTAAATGATGGTCAGCATGAACATATGGAGCATTTGTTACCCAATAAGTAAGTCTTGAATATGTTTGTCCATCATCAGATGATTTGTAAGCATCCAATCCACCTACAATAATCTCATGACTGTTGGTAGGATTTATTGATAAGGTAAGATCGTACCAAGCTTGTGTATTAGCAATATTTGGCATTGCAACTGAATTCATTTTGCTAAATGTGACTCCTCCATCAACTGATTTGTAACAACTATCTACATTGTTAGATGAGTTAGAGGTAACTGCATATACGGTATCAGCTATAGTAGCCAATTCCAATCTACGAGCTATTGTTGAAGAGTTACGAATTCCTGTAGAAGTTGTCCATCTTAAAGTTGAGGTAGCAGTAGCAGGTGAACTTGTAAATCGATGAAAAACAGTTGAACCACCAAATCCAAAACTAGCATGTAATATTCCTGTACTTGATAACTCAAGATCTGTACAAGTGGTACTTGAAGCTGAACTTGGTCTGATGTCAGTCCATGAAACACCACCATCTTTACTTCTTAATAAACCACTGCCACCTGTAGCATAATAAATATTTCCGGAAGCATCGCAAATTATTTTAAAGCTTCTGCCAATTCCTGCAGTGGCTCCAAGTTGTGTCCATGTTACACCATGGTTAGTTGATTTATATACACCATTTCCACGCACAGCACCCAAATTGACCCAAGGTTCACCCGTAGCACAATACATAATATCCAAATTTGTGGGATCTTGTGCAAAGGATACAATCGACATATTGCTCATCGCATCATTTACTGCAACCCAGTTTGGCGCCGCTGTTGTTGAAAGAAAATTTGTACATTTCCAAATTCCTCCGCATGCACCACCAGCAAATACAGTATTCCCAGTTGGGTCTCCA
Organism: Chitinophagaceae bacterium; assembly: GCA_947488765.1. Classification (GTDB taxonomy): domain Bacteria; phylum Bacteroidota; class Bacteroidia; order Chitinophagales; family Chitinophagaceae; genus UBA1930. Next base: position 104,395 of record CANLAE010000004.1, read on the forward strand.
GCATCAACAATAAAGCCATTCATTCTTCCGGAAGAATATGCCCCTGTGCCACCTGCTCTTGTATTTCCATTGCTTGGTCCTACGCTATCAAAAATTGGCCCTCTTTCTTGCCAGGCAACTGTAAGTGAACGATAATTATTAGATTGTTTTAGAGCTTCTGTGTAGCTAATTGCATCCCATAATCTCTCAATTGGCACACTTCCCAATGCAGGATCTTTTGTCATTTCAAATTCGTGTTGCATGATTTCTCTGATACCATCGTACTCTTCATGCTCTTCACCTTCTTTTTCCAATTTTTGATGATTACAAGATGTTGTAGTAATAAGCAATAAAGAAAATAGAATTGGAAGTGCACTTAAATATTTTTTCATAGTAAGACTTTTGACTTGATAATATGATGCAATTTAAAATCAATATTTTGATTAAAAATTTTATTTTATAAATATTTTGTTTTTTGTTAATCAACTGATAGTGCTCCCCGCATCAATCATTCCGTTTGTGTGTAAAAAATGTAATTTGCCCGATTTATCCTCGGCCAACAAAATCATTCCGTTACTTTCTATGCCACGCATTTTTCTGGGTGCAAGATTACAAACTACTGTAACCTGCTGTCCAACAAGTTCTTCAGGTTTGAAATGCATTGCAATCCCCGATACAATCGTTCTTTTTTCAAAACCTAAATCCACCTCCAATTTCAATAGTTTATCAGCTTTCTCCACTTTCTCAGCAGCAGTTATTGTGCCAATACGCAAGTCTATTTTTCCAAAATCATCAAAAACAATTTCAGGTTTTAAAACATTTTTTGATTCTTGTTCAACTTCAACTGATTTATTTTCTTCCACTTGTACTTTTTTAATTGTTAATTTTTCTAATTGATGTGCAATTTCTTCATCTTCAATTTTTCTGAAAAGCAATTGCGGTTCTCTTAAGCTATATTCAACTTTCAACAAATCTACCCTGCCTGCATTTTGCCATTCCAATAACTTCTCTACCACCTTCATCATGTGCAACATTTTCTTGGCAGTAAATGGTAAAAACGGATTAATTAAAATAGCAAGGTTGGCTGTTAACTGTAAACACAAGTGCAGCGCATTATCTATCAAATGCTGATTAGACGGGCTTTCCGGCAAATGTTTTGCTAAAATCCAAGGCTCTTTCTTTTGCATGTACTGATTGGCTTTTCTTGCCAAATCAATCACTTCAAATTGGGCTTCTCTAAATTTATATCCTTCCAGTAAAGTCTCCACTTTCAATTTTGTATTTCCAATATCCTGTATCAATTGTTTGTCCAAATCATCTATTAAATCATTGTGAAATGGAGGCACTTTTCCATTACACAATTTATGCATCAATACAAAAGTTCTGTTTACATAATTCCCAAAAACACTTACCAATTCACTGTTACAGGCATCCTGAAAACCTTTCCAGGTAAATTCACTGTCTTTTGTTTCGGGTGCAATCGCAGTTAAATAATAACGAAGTACATCCGCCATACTTTCTCCGCCATTTTCTTTCTTAATCCAATCATTAATGTAATCATCCATTTCAATACTCCATCCTCTGCTTGTACTCATTTTATCGCCTTCCAAATTCATAAACTCATTCGATGGAACATTTGCAGGTAAAATATTTCCATGCAATTTCAACATTACCGGAAAAATAATTGCATGAAAAACAATATTGTCTTTGCCAATAAAATGAACTAGTTGTGTATCATTTTCATACCAATACGGCTTCCAGTCTTTTCCATGATTCAAAGCCCATTGCTTCGTTGCACTTATGTAACCAATAGGTGCATCAAACCACACATACAACACTTTTCCAACTGCATTTTTTACCGGAACTTGAATACCCCAATCCAAATCTCTTGTCACAGCTCTTGGCTGCAAACCACCGTCAACCCAGCTTTTCACTTGCCCTACTACATTTACACGCCAATCATTTTTATGTTCTTTCAATACCCATTCTCTTAAAAAATCTTCATGCTTATTCAATGGTAAATACCAATGGCTTGTTTCTTTTTTTACAGGTACATTACCACTTAAAGTACTAACCGGATTTATCAATTCATCCGGACTTAAACTCTTTCCGCATTTCTCACACTGATCGCCAAAAGCGTTGTCGTAGCTGCAATTGGGACAAGTACCTTTTATAAAACGATCTGCTAAGAATGTTTGTGTTGCCTCATCAAAATATTGTTCACTCGTTTTTATTTCCAAATCTCCGTTGTCATTCAAAACAGTAAAAAACTCTTGTGCAGTTTCATGGTGTAAAGGAGAAGATGTTCTGTGATAAATATCAAAATGAATTCCTAAGTCTTTAAAATTTTGCTCAATAATTGGATGGTATTTATCAATAATAGCTTGTGCGGTAGTTCCTTCTTTCATAGCCTGAATTGGAATAGCCGTTCCATGTTCATCGCTTCCGCAAACAAACACTACATCACGCAATTGCGCTTTTAAATAACGCACATAAATATCAGCAGGAATATACGCACCTGCCAAATGTCCAATATGTTTCAATCCATTGGCATAAGGTAATGCAGATGTTACTAAATATCTTTTAGGAGTAGTCATTTTTTTGTTCTAAGCTTTTTGTTCTTTACGCATCGTTCCTTGCGTCGCACACTTCAACTGATGAATATGCATCAACAAACAACAGCAGCAAAAGTAAGCAATTACGCATAGGGCTTTAAACATAAACATAGAAAAACTGAAATTATAAAAACTAATTACTTTGCAAATTCAGATAATCAATAATATTGTTGTATGATTACGATTCCTCCTTACCTTAAAAAAGGCGATACAATTGGCATTGTTTGCCCAAGTGGTTTTATGCCTTATGAAAATGCAGTAACCTGTATTCAAACATTAGAAAGTTGGGGGTATAAAGTAAAAGTGGGTAGCACTTTAGGAAGTCAATTTCATTATTTCAGTGGCACTGATAAACAACGTATTCAAGATTTGCAAATGATGCTGAATGATACAAGCATCAAAGCTATTTTATGTGGTAGAGGAGGGTATGGTTTAAGCAGGATTATTGATAAATTAGATTTCCAGAAGTTTAAAAGAAATCCAAAATGGATTATTGGTTTTAGTGATATCACTGTGTTACATGCACATATTTTTCAGCACTTTCAAATTGCTACAATTCATGCTCCAATGGCTGCAGCTTTTAACGGAGATGGGTTTCAAAATAAATATATTGGTTCTTTAAAAAATGCTATTACTGGAATCAGTACAAACTATACTTGCGCAACACATGCTTTCAATAAAACAGGAAATGCAGAAGGAGAATTGATTGGCGGAAATCTGGCAATTATTGCACATTTAATTGGTTCACATTCAAGCTACAAAACCAGACACAAAATTTTATTTTTAGAAGATGTTGGTGAATATCTATACAATATAGACAGGATGATGATTCAACTAGAAAGAGCTGAAATATTTAAACACCTGAAAGGATTGATAATAGGCGGTTTCAGCGATTTAAAAGATACAACTGTTCCATTTGGAATGGATGTGTACAATATTATTAATGAGTATGTGAAGGATTATAAATTCCCAATTTGTTTTGATTTTCCTGTAAGCCATCAAACAGAAAATTTAGCACTAAAAATTGGCATCAAACACGAATTAAAAGTTGGAAAAGATGAAGTGATTTTAAGGGAGATGTAATTTTTTTGTTGACTATTGTTGTGCGGTACAAGTGTGCGACGCAACTACTGCTCAATAGATGTTCTTCAGCTTACTTAAAAAAATTGGTAGTCTTTTTGAGACTACCAATTTTTTTTAAACAACTTTATGTTTTTTGTAAATTACGCCAAATCAAATCTGTCAAGGTTCATCACTTTATTCCAGGCTGCTACAAAGTCTTTTACAAATTGTTCTTTAGCATCGTCGCAAGCATATACTTCTGCAAGGGCTCTCAGCTCTGAGTTTGAACCAAAAATAAGGTCAACACGTGTTCCGGTCCATTTCAATTCTCCTGTTGTACGATCATGACCTTCAAAAGTTTCTTGTGCATGTGAAGTTGCTTTCCAAGTAGTTTTATAATCAATCAGGTTTACAAAGAAATCGTTGGTAAGTGCCTCTGGATTGTTTGTGAATACACCGTTTTTAGATTGATCAAAATTTGTATTCAGTACTCGCATACCACCAATAAGTACAGTCATTTCAGGAGCAGTCAACGTCATCAATTGTGCTTTATCAATCAACATTTCTTCAGCTGAAGCAGTGTAACGCGTTTTCATGTAATTACGGAAGCCATCAGCAGCAGGTTCTAATACCGCAAATGAAGCAACATCTGTTTGTTCTTGAGTTGCATCTGTACGTCCTGCAGTAAAAGGAACAACAATATCATGACCTGCATTTTTTGCAGCTTTTTCAACCCCCGCACATCCTGCAAGCACTATTAAATCTGCAATAGAAACTTGCTTTCCATTGTTTTGTGCGTTGTTAAATTCCTTTTGAATATTTTCTAATACATCCAGAACTTTTGAAAGTTGCGATGGATTATTTACCTGCCAAAATTTTTGAGGAGTTAATCTGATACGTGCACCATTTGCACCACCACGTTTATCTGATCCACGGAAAGTAGATGCCGAAGCCCATGCCGTAGAAACCAATTCAGATACAGCTAATCCTGAAGTAAGAATTTTATTTTTTAGTGAAGCAATATCATTTGCATCAATAAGTTGATGTGTAACAGCTGGAACAGGATCTTGCCAGATTAATTCTTCCTTAGGTACTTCCGATCCAAGGTACAATGCAATAGGTCCCATGTCACGGTGTGTGAGTTTGAACCAGGCACGAGCAAATGCATCTGCAAATTCATTTGGATTTTCATAAAACCTTCTTGAAACTTTTTCATATGCAGGATCTATTCTTAATGCTAGATCTGTTGTAAGCATAAACGGCGTATGTTTTTTTGAAGCATCATGTGCATCAGGTACAGTGCCTTCACCTGCATTCCCTTTTGGTTTCCACTGATGTGCACCAGCTGGGCTTTTGGTTAATTCCCACTCGTAACCAAAAAGATTTTCGAAGTAATTATTACTCCATTGTGTTGGAGTAGTTGTCCAGGCACCTTCAAGACCACTTGTAATAGTATCTCCACCATTACCTGTTCCGAAAGTATTTTTCCAGCCAAGACCTTGTTCTTCAATACTTGCAGCTGCAGGCTCCGGACCAACATATTTACCTGGATCTGCAGCACCATGTGTTTTACCAAATGTATGTCCGCCAGCAATCAAAGCAACTGTTTCTTCATCATTCATTGCCATACGTGCAAAGGTTTCACGTATATCACGAGCTGATGCTAGAGGATCAGGATTGCTATTAGGTCCTTCAGGATTTACATAAATTAATCCCATTTGAACAGCAGCAAGTGGATTTTCTAATTCACGGTCACCGCTATATCTTTTGTCATCTAACCATTTGCTTTCTGAACCCCAATAAATATCTTCTTCAGGTTCCCAAACATCTTCACGACCACCACCAAATCCAAAGGTTTTAAAACCCATTGATTCAAGGGCACAATTCCCTACAAGAATCATTAAATCTGCCCATGAAATTTTTTGTCCATATTTCTGTTTGATGGGCCAAAGTAATAAACGTGCTTTATCAAGATTGGTATTATCGGGCCAGCTATTCAAAGGTGCAAAACGTTGTGTTCCGGAGCCTGCACCACCACGACCATCTGCAATACGATAGGTTCCTGCACTATGCCATGCTAAACGAATGAAGAAAGGTCCGTAATGCCCGTAATCCGCAGGCCACCAATCTTGTGAGTTGGTCATCATATCAACAATATCTTTCTTTAGCGCATTCAGATCTAAACTTTTGAAAGCTTCAGCATAATTAAAATCCTTTTTCATAGGATTAGATAAAGCAGAATGCTGACGAAGTATATTTAGTTTTAATTGATTGGGCCACCAATCCTGATTTTTTGTACCTGCCCCTGCACTTTTTTGTAAAGTAGCTCCTGTAAATGGGCATTTGCCTCCTGTGTTAGTATTGTTTTCCATTTTGAAAAAATTGATATTTTTTTAGAGGGTAAAATTACATCAATCCACCTATTGACATTTCAATTTATTAACAATATCTTGATTTTTTTAGAGATTTATACAACAAGCTCAATACACATAAAGGAGTATAGAAAATGTACAATCAATAAATGCTGTGTCAGCTATTATAAAATAATGTGTCAAATGCTTTTCTTTGTAGCATGAAGTTATTTTTTATTAGATATACGAAACTGCTTTTTATATGGCTGCAGTTACACAGAGTATTTGGTTTCATAAGTGGTGCTTTTGCTAACTTGTATTATTTAACCAAATTTTCTCAATGGGCATTTCAAAATAAAAATGTTACTTACAATGATTTTCCTTGTAAGTGGGATTATTTTAAAAGAAATAGCATGTACCAATGGGTAATAGAAAATGAAAAACTTACTGAAAGTATTAATTACATTGAGTTTGGTGTCGCAGCGGGTCATTCTTTTAAGTGGTGGCTTGAACAAAATAAAAATGTACAAAGTAAGTTTTACGGCTTCGATACTTTTGATGGCCTTCCTGAAGATTGGGGACCCTTCAAAAAAGGATCATTTAGTAATAATGATGCACTGCCTGAAATAAATGATGATAGAGGAAAATTTTATAAAGGACTTTTTCAGCAAACTGTTCCAACATTTGTTAAAGAATTAGATAATACCCGAAGAAATGTATTAATGATGGATGCAGATTTGTATTCAGCAACATTGTATGCATTAACCTCTTTGGCACCTTATTTAAAAAAAGGAGATATTATTTTCTTTGATGAATTTGTTGTACCAACTCATGAGTTTAAAGCATTTTTAGATTTCACACAATCGTATTATATCAAACTAGAATTAATTGCGGCAGCAAATAATTATTATTTTACTGCATTTAAAGTAGTGTGACAAAAAGTAAGTGTTTTAATTTTATTTAAAAATAAAATTTACAAAATGAAATCCTTTTTTATATTGATTTTATTCTTTTGCTGCCTTGATGTTTTTTCACAAGAGATTCAGGCTGATACAAGAAACAGAACTGCAAATAGAACTACAAATATCAACGCAAGCATTAATCAAATTCGTGGAATATATGATTATGATTTTGTTGAAAGAAAACCAATATTTTTTGCAGGGAAAGACTCATTAAATAAAATTTATTTAAGCTATTTTACAGGGTTTGATTCATTAGCTGTGAGGTGCATAGATAAAGGAGATACTGCCAAATATATCAGAGTTCATTTTGAGTTTGTAACTGATGAAAATGGTAATCTTTATGATGGCAAATTTTCTTATATCGGAACTACAAGATACGGAAGTAGTAATGGCGATAAAAAAATCAAATATTTTGATGATTTGAAGGAATATTTTAATGGTGCAGTAAAAAAAATGATACAATATATTCCATCCTGGAAACCTGCCATGCAAAACAACGTTCGGGTAAATTGTTTAGTGAAAGATTCCTTCCAATTTTGGTTGGGCATTAATCCAGAGCCGAATTGATTTTTTGGAAAATAGCTTCTGCAACTTTTTCGCCATCCATTGCGGCACTTACAATTCCACCTGCATATCCCGCACCTTCAGCACATGGGTACAAATTTTTTATTTGAGGATGTTGTAATGTTTCATGATCTCTTGGAATACGAATTGGAGATGAAGTTCTGCTTTCGGTTGCAACAACAATTGCCTCATTGGTATAATAACCTTTCATTCTTTTTCCAAATGCTTGAATCCCTTTTTGCAAGCGGCTTTGAATGAATTGTGGTAAAACTTCTTTCATTTGAACAGAATTGATCCCAGGCAAATAAGAACAATCAGGTAGTGTAGTAGATTGTTTGTTTGTACAAAAATCAACAACACGTTGTGCCGGTGCTACAAATTTTCCGCCTCCGGCTGCAAAGGCTTTTGCTTCAATCATTTTTTGAAACTCTAGTAATATCAGGGGATTGGAATTAGTTGAATTTCCTAAATACTTTAAACTGTTCAAAGCATCTGCTACTTCAACAGTTACAACCATGCCGCTATTTGCAAATGGATTGTTTCTTTTACTGGGGCTCCAACCGTTTACTACCAATTCATTGGAGTTGGTTGCAGCCGGGGCAATAATACCACCTGGACACATGCAAAAACTAAATACTCCTTTTTCTTGTACTTGTTCTACTAAAGAATAGCTTGCGGGAGGCAAGAACTCGCCTCTGTCAGGAGTTTCGTTCAAAGAAGCTGGAATATGATATTGTGCAGCATCAATAATACTCTGAGGATGCTCAATCCTTACTCCTAATGCAAAAGGTTTGGCTTCAATTAAAATATTTTTTCTATGCAATAATTCAAAAATATCACGGGCACTATGACCTGTTGCAAGTATCACAGCATCTGCAAAATGCTTATCGCCTTCTTGGGTAATTACTCCTTTGATAATTTCATTTTGAACAATAAAATCAACAACTTTTTTGTCAAATAAAACTTCACCTCCACATGCAATTATTTGTTCCCGCATGGCAGTAATTATATGAGGTAATTTATTTGTACCAATATGAGGATGGGCTTCTAATAAAATTTTTTCTTCTGCTCCAAATTGTACAAATAAATTGAGAATACGGTTAATATTCCCCCTTTTATTACTTCTTGTATAAAGCTTTCCATCACTGTATGTTCCTGCGCCACCTTCACCAAAACAGTAATTGCTTTCAGGATTTACAACACCTTCTTTATTAAGCATTGCTAGGTCTCTTCGTCTTGCACGTACATCTTTTCCTCTTTCAATAATAATTGGCTTTATGCCTAATTCTATGAGCTTAAGTGCAGCAAAAATACCTGCCGGTCCTGCACCAACGATGATTACTTCTTTGGCAGATTTTTTTAATTCCAGAAAGCGAATTGAGTCAAGTTGCCTTTCAACAAAAGGCTCATCTATAAATACTTTTACCGTAAGGTTAACCCAAATTTGCTGACGGCTTCTTGCGTCAATGCTTTTTTTCATTGGGTAGAAACCGGTTATACTTTTTACTGGCTTGCCAATAATATCTGCAATGTGCAGTAAAATAATTTCATTGCTGAAAGCCTCATTGGGCTTTAGTTGTATAGTAATATCTTGTTGCATACTGTTAGGTTTTTATCCTAAAAAGTTGGGAAGTGAGATTATAAAATTAAAATGGCAAATCATCAACAATATCTCCAGGTGCATCTGAAGGCACAAAATCTGGAGGCGCATCATTAAAACTATTGTCAGTATTTATTTTTACGGTTTCCATACGCCATGCATCCAAATTAGTGATGTAATTATCAACTCCGGATTTATTCCACTTGGTTCCTTTAATATTAAACATCACTTTTACCTCGTCTCCAATATTAAAACGGTCAGGCATATTGGTTTTGTCTTGTACACATTGAAATTTTGCGTAGTTTGTGATCACTCTTCCACCAATATCTTCACTTTTTTCAATTACAAATTCTCTTGTTTTAAAAGTTTCAGTACGTTGTACAATGTCAAATTTGGCAATTAGCTTGCCAATCATTTCATAACTCATAAATAATAATTTAATAAAGTCGAAAGTAGTGTAAAAAAACTCGAAATAAAAAACTAAAAATATTGCTAAACAAAATACAAAAGCTGTAATTTTCATCTCCGATAAAAATCACCCATGTCCCAAAAAATATTATTGCCATTATTTAGTGTTGTTGTATTGATTTCATGCACTCCTCAACAACAAGTTACACGTACCTATAAATACCAAGGCTATCAAATTCAAAATCAAAATAAAGTTGATGAAAGTATTTTAAAAATGCTTGCTCCTTTTTCGGATAGTATCAATAAAACAATGAATAGAGTAATTGGTTTTTCAACAACCGGTTTAACTAAAAAACAACCTGAAAGTGAATTGGGTAATTTTATGACAGACTGCATGAAAGAAATGGCACATCAAAAGTTTGGCAAAAAAGTAGATGCTGCTTTTGTGAATTATGGAGGTATTCGATCATACTTGCCAAAGGGCGATATTACTGTAGGAAAAATTTATGAATTAATGCCATTTGATAACCTAATTGTTTTACAGGAAGTAAATGGATCTGTGTTGAAATTATTTTTAGCCAAAGTTGCTGAAAGGGGCGGCTGGCCTGTATCCGGGATGAGTTATCAAATAAAAGATAAACACCCTCAAAATATTTTGATTGGTGGAAAACCAATTGATGACAATACCATTTATATCATTGCAAACACAGATTATATTGCTTTACAAGGAGGAGATGATTGTTCAATGTTGAAAGGGTTGCCCACAGTAAATATTGGTTATTTGTTTCGTGATGCACTTATTGAATATGTACAGCAGGTTACAAAGAAAGGAAATCCAATTGAATCTAAAATTGAAGGAAGAGTAATGTATTAAATCAATCTTATGCAAACGAACAGAAGAAATTTTTTAAAAGATTCCGCAATGGCGGGAGGTGCAATTGTTGCAGCTAATTTACTGCCTACAGTCGTTTTTGCATCTGATGAAAAGGTTGATAAAATAACCATACTTCATACTAATGATGTTCATAGCAGACTGGAAAGTTTTCCTTTGGATGGCAGTAAAAATGCAGGTCTTGGCGGTGTTGCTGCAAGAGCAGAATTAATAAAAACAATCAGGGCAGAATCAGCGCAAGTTTTATTATTAGATGCAGGGGATATTTTTCAGGGTACACCATACTTTAATTTATACAAAGGAGAACCGGAGATTAAAGCAATGAGCATGATGGGTTATGATGCATGCACAATGGGTAACCATGATTTTGATGGGGGCATGGAAAATTTTACAACTCAATTAAAACATGCAAGTTTCCCTGTAATTATTTGTAATTATGAAGTAACAAATACACCAATGGAAGGGAAGACAATTCCTTATCAAATTTTTAATAAAGGAAATTTAAAAATTGGCATTTTGGGTGTTGGCATTGAATTAAAAGGATTGGTTCCGGATAATTTATATGGTAATACCATTTATAAAAATCCAATTGAATGTGCCAATAAAACAGCCGAATTACTTAAGCGTAAAGGATGTGATATGATTATATGTTTATCACATTTAGGGGATAGATATTTTGATGATAAAATCAGCGATGAAATATTAGCAAAAGAGTGTTTTGACATTGATTTAATAATCGGAGGACACACCCATCGGTTGTTTCCCGAACCAAGGAAATATACCAATAGAAGAGGGGGCGAAACATTGGTAAATCAGGTAGGTTGGGCAGGTATGCATGTTGGAAGATTAGACTATTCATTTTCAAAAAATAAAAAGAAAAATTTAGATAAGGCACATTTAAATGTTATAGGGGAAAAAATAATGAAATAAAAAAATTTTTTTTTCAACATTTATTACCCATATTGCATATCTCAAAAAAAATCGTTGTTTTTTTAAAAAACTACATTTAAGAGAAAAACTGAAAATTGTTAACTTAATTATATAAAGTTTATTGTAATCATGACCAAAACTGCTGAATCTGTTTGGAGCAACTGCTTGAAAATTATTAAAGACATTGTAGAGTGGCAACATTTTAAAACTTGGTTTGAACCAATTAATCCTGTAGAACTTAAAACAAATGTTTTAATGATTCAGGTCCCAAGTCAATTCTTTTATGAATATCTAGAGGAGCATTATGTAAATCTTTTAGCCAAGACATTAAAACGCGAATTAGGCAAAGAAGCAAGACTAGAATATAGAATTATGGTTGATAGTGGTAATACCGCTAAAAACGGCAGCATGGATGTACCTGCAAGAGGTATGAAAACATACAGCAACAATGAAATGAATTTTCCATTGGTAATTGATAGTCCGGTAAAAAATCCATTTGTAATTCCAGGGTTGAAAAAAATGCAAATTGACCCACAGTTAAATGCGATGTACACCTTTGATAGTTTTATGGAAGGCGATTGCAACAGAGTAGCAAGAAGAGCTGGAAAAACTGTGGCTGAAAAACCAGGTGCAAATTCTTTTAATCCATTGGTAATTTATGGTGGTGTTGGATTAGGTAAAACACATTTGGCACAAGCAATTGGAAATGATGTAAAACGAGCACATCCTAATAAATTGGTTTTATACGTTAGTAGCGAAAAATTTATCAATCAGTTTCAAGATCATGGACGTAATAATGCCATCAATGATTTTATACATTTCTATCAATTAATAGATGTATTGATTATTGATGATGTTCAGTTTTTTGCAAGAGCAGAAAAAAGCCAGGATGCATTTTTTGCAATCTTTAATCACTTACACCAAAGTGGCAAACAATTGGTATTAACAAGTGATAAAGCACCGAAAGATTTGGATGGAATGCAAGAAAGATTGCTCAGCCGTTTTCGTTGGGGATTAAGTGCCGATTTACAAATGCCAGACTACGAAACAAGAATTGAAATCTTAGAACGTAAGATGAAGAATGATGGTTTGGAAATGCCTAAGGAAGTAGTTAAGTATGTTGCTTATAATATTACCACAAATGTAAGAGAATTAGAAGGTGCTTTAATTAGCTTATTGGCGCAATCTTCACTTAACAGAAAAGAAATTGATTTAGAGCTTGCTAAAAAAGTATTAAGGAATTTTGTAAAAACAAGCAGTAAAGAAATTACTATTGATGCAATCCAAAAAATGGTTTGTGAATATTTTGATGTGCCTTACGAAAGATTATTGCATAAAACAAGAAAAAGAGAAATTGTACAAGCAAGACAAATCACTATGTATTTGGCAAAAGCATTCACAAAAAATTCATTAAAAACAATTGGCGAACATTTTGGTGGTAGAGATCACACTACAGTAATTCACTCTTGCCAAACTGTGAAAGATTTGATGGATACAGATACTATTTTCAGAGAAAATGTAATGGAACTAACACAAAAAGTTCAATTGGCAGCAATGTAATTCTATAAAAATTAAAAAATATTTTTCAAAAAGTCCCGATACATCATATTTCGGGACTTTTTTATTAAAAAAATCGAAAGAAATTAGAAATTGTTTTTGCTATTTGTATTTAGCGATTATATTTGCAACCCTTCACGTTATAGCAGTGAAGGATTAAGGAGGAGAGGTGGATGAGTGGCTGAAATCAGTAGTTTGCTAAACTGCCGTACGGGTTAAACTGTACCAAGGGTTCGAATCCCTTCCTCTCCGCAAAAAACTCTATCAATTTGATAGAGTTTTTTTTGTTATCTCAAGACTGTGAGCCATCCACTTTTAATAGGTTTATTATTGCCGGTATTGATAATGTAATAGTACACGCCTATCGGAACTGGGATTCCATTTTTCCTTCCATCCCAGGGTATTGCATATCCTTTTGATTGAAATATAATTTGACCATTCCTATTAAAAATTTGAACAGTAGCATTTGGAAATAAATCCAAATTAGTAATATCCCAATAATCATGCAACCCATCTCCATTAGGCGAAAAGACATTAGGTATTTTTAAATCCTTTAGTAATTTCACATTAACTGTATTACTTGCACGACAGCCGTTCTCATTGATTACAGTTAATTTGTAAAGCATATCTGATAAGGGATTTATCACCCAAGGATTTGCAATTATATTATCTGAAAGATACTGTGAAGGAGACCATAAATAATTGAATAAGTTACCTCCACTTACTGTACTAATCATTTGTACACTATCACCTTCAAAAACACTTTTATCAGGTCCTATACTAACAATAGGATTGGCAAATAATATAACACTCACTCCTGATGAAATACTGCTACAACCATTGCTGTTACTGACTTTCACCGTGTAGTTTCCTGCTTCTGTTATTTGTAAAGAATTGCTTGTACCACCTGAAATTAATATACCATCTTTATACCATTCATTATCTGTTGATGCAGAACTATAAAGTATTACAGAACTATCTGCACAAATTTGTATTGGTCCAGTGGGATTAATAATTGGTGTTGTAGGGGCAGAAACTACATTCACAATAATTGTTGCTTGTGGACTTTCACAATTGTTTATTGTTTGAGTTACGTAATAGTTAGATGAACCAATAAATGTTGTTGAAGGTATCGGGCTTGTACTTGTGCCGATACTCCCATTAGGTAAATTATACCACAACAGATTGGTACCTGTTGCCGTTAATGCAGTAGCTGTTGCGTTTTGGCAATATGCAATGGGAGTAGTTACAATTGGTGCATTTGGTATTGCATTAATTGTAATCGTTGCGGTTGGTGTAATAGTACAGTTACCGACTGTTAAGGTGTAGGTAATTGTATAAATTCCTGGTGTGCTTGCAGCAAGATTAATTACGCCGGAAGTTGCATTAATTATCAATCCATTACTACTGCTGAATGTTCCACCTGATGTTCCTGTAATCGTTGGGGTGGCTGTTCCTAATGTACAATATGTATTTGCAGGATAGCTAAATGTGGCAACTGGTAATGGATTTACAGTAATGGTAAATGTTGTTGGTACGCCGGTGCAAATGCCACTTTGCGAAATAAAATTTCCTAAGGAATGTGGAACTGAGCCTACTGCAATTGTTGCAGAAACAGAATTGGTATTGGTGTTTATTACCGAGACATTTCCTGATCCAAAATTTGCAACAAATGCTTTACTGCCATCGGCTGTGAATGAAATACCTTGTGGATTACTTCCTACAGAAATAGTTCCAGATACTGTGTTTGTTGCTGTATTGATTACAGAAACATTTCCACTTAATTGATTGGTTACATACACCTTCATTCCATCGGGAGTTACTGCAATTCCATTAGGTGCAAAACCTACTGTAACGCTTGTAATTACAGTATTTGAGGCAGTATTGATGATTGAAATATTATTCGATCCGAAGTTGGTAACATACAATCTGCTTCCATCGGGGCTGATTGCTGCAGTGATTGGTTGAGTTCCTACACCAATTGTAGTGATTACAGTATTGGTAGCAGTATTAATCACAGAAATATTGTTGGAGTTTACGTTGGCTACATACACTTTGCTTCCATCAGGACTGATAGTTACACCTTGAGGTTGTAATGAAATGGGAATGGTTACTACAACTGTATTGGTTCCTGTATTGATAACGGAAAGTGTATTGGATAATTGATTAGCCACATATACTCGGCTGCCATCTGGACTAACAACAATACCCATTGGTTGGCTTCCAACTCCAATTGTATTTACAACAGTATTGGTTGATGTGTTAATTACAGACACTGAATTGGCTCCATAATTGGTTACATAAACTTTAGTTCCATCTGAACTTGCAGAAACTCCAAATGGATTACTGCCAACCGTAATTGTTCCAGTAACTGCATTCGTATTGGTGTTGATAACTGTTACGGTGTTACTCAATGGAAATGAAGTAATACTTCCATAATTAGCAATATAAGCAAATGATGATGGAACAGGTGTTGCAGTAATAGTTGCTGTAATAGGCGTTGTGCCCGTATTTAGTGCGGTAAATGAAGTAATATCACCAATACCATTTGCTGCTAAGCCAATCGATGTATTGTTATTATTCCATAGGAATGTATTGGTTCCAGCACCTGTTAAATTAATGGGTGCTGTTGACGTATTTGTACAAACTGTTTGATTGGATACTGCATTAATTGTTGGCGCTGCATTGATGGTTACCACAATAGTTGCTCTCGGGCTTTCACAACTATTTGCTGTCTGACTTACATAATAATTTGTATTGCCAGATGTTGTTGTATTAGGCGTTGGTGCAGTTGCACTTCCTGTGCCACCCGTTGCATTTGTGTACCACAATAAATTAGTACCGGATGCAATTAAAGCATTTGCTGTTGCATTTTGACAATAGCTAATTGGAGTTGTAACAGCTGGTGCTGCTGGAGTTGCGTTTACCGTAACTACAATATTTGCTCTCGGACTTTCACAAGCACCTGATGTTTGGCTAACATAGTATGTAATATTACCTGCTGTTGTTGTAATAGGCGTTGGTGCAGTTGCACTTCCTGTGCCACCCGTTGCAGTTGTGTACCACAATAAATTAGTACCTGATGCAATTAAAGCATTTGCTGTTGCATTTTGACAATAGCTAATTGGAGTTGTAACAGTTGGTGCTGCTGGAGTTGCGTTTACCGTAATTGAATTAGTTTGTGAAATTGGACAGTTAGAAGCTCCTGAAATATAGTTTACAGTATATGTAATTTGATATGTACCATTTAAACCTGTTGGGTTAAATGTAGAGCTAATAACATTAACGCCTGTTCCACTCCATGTTCCACCTGTACTTCCTGTTATTAGACTATTTAAATTAATGCTAGAACTATTTGAACAAATTGTGCCCGATGGGGCAGTCCATGTTGCAGTTGGAATATCCCCTCCAGTATTAATTAAAATATTAAAACCTCCAGCATAATTAGTTCCAGAAGATGCATACAGAGCAGAAGTAGAATAACTGCTCCAATTACTTGGATTGCTTATTCTTGAAATCCAAGTTGTTTGATTTGCAGCTGTTAAAGGGCCAGTATATTTATTATATGCTGAGTTGCTAGTTGGTGCCATACTAAAGCAACTCATGCCAGGATATAAACCAGATTCTCCTGATGATTGCTGTTGAGATAACCACGAACCACTACTAGAAAAACCAAACAATATTCTTCCATTATTTCCAGGGAAAGTCGCATTTGGTGAAGTTCTGCTACCATTGATTGTGCAAAGGGTACTTAACTCAGACCATATACCTCCTTGTGCAAAATATATTTGATCGCCACCTGAATTAATATTGAAATCATTGGCAAGAACAGAGTAATTAGTATTTGTTGGATGAACATATAAATCTGTAACAACCCATCCATTATCAGGAGACAAGAAAGTGTATGGAGAGGTATTTCTAAATGTTATAACAGTTCCTGCTGCTATTGTAGGTCCAGTTCTTGTAAACTTAGCCCCACCTTCTTGTCCACAACTCCATAATCCTACTAGGCAATTTTCATACCCTGCATCTAATATTTGAATCTCCGTTCCAGTTGTTATCGGTTTAAAACATACAAAGCTAATTTCATCTTTTGTATTAAGTGTTCCAGAAGAGGCGAGATTTGCATTAACTGCCACAATCGCTAAATCCCCTTTATTCAATATAGTTTGGGAATGAATATTTCTTAATAAAAAAAATATTAAAAAAGAGAGGAGAAGGTATTTTCTATACATATTTTCAATTATGATATGGGTTTATTTAGAAGGGGAAAATTCAAAATAATTTAGCTATAGATTTTATTCACAAATTTAGAGCTAATTTTTGTCCTATTTATTCAATACTTATATTTTTATTAACCTAGCATTCTTAGTGTAATTATTTTCATCTTTGTTACATGAATTTAATTGATACACATTCTCACTTGTATTTGCCCGAGTTTAAAGATGATATTGCAGCTGTCATAGAAAGGGCTCAAATCCTGGGGGTGCAACAATTTTATTTACCTGCAATTAACAGTGAATGTATTGATGATATGTTGCAATTAGAACAACAATATCCAAATATTTGTATTGCTATGATGGGCTTGCATCCTTGTTATGTAAAAGAAAATGTAGTAGAAGAATTAGCTATTGTAGAACGTTGGTTAGCCAAAAGAAAATTTGTAGCCATTGGTGAAATAGGATTGGATTTTTATTGGGATGAAACATTTGCAACGGAACAACTTCATGCCTTTCAAACCCAAATGGAATGGGCATTACACTATCATTTACCCATTGTTATTCATACAAGAAATGCTATGCAACAAACCATTGATGCAGTAAAGCCATTTGCAAAAAAAGGATTGACTGGTATTTTTCATTGTTTTAGCGGTAGCTACGAAAGTGCCCAACAAATTATTGATATGAATTTTGCATTAGGCATTGGCGGGGTTATAACTTATAAAAATGCAGGTCTGCCGGAAGTATTGCAACATATAGATTTAAAGCATATTGTTTTAGAAACAGATGCACCTTACTTAACACCTGTACCTTACAGAGGGAAACGCAATGAAAGTGCTTATTTGGAGTACATTGTAGCCAAACTTGCAACAGTAAAAAGTTGTTCTGTACAAGAAGTTGCAGCTATAACAACAGCTAATGCAATAAAAATATTCGGTAGCTGATTGGTAACTACTATTTTTGCTGCCCAATAGATAAACAGAGGGGTGTCCGAGTGGTTGAAGGAGCACGCCTGGAAAGTGTGTATACGGGAAACTGTATCGAGGGTTCGAATCCCTTCCCCTCTGCTAATACAAAAAAAGACCTAATATAATTTAGGTCTTTTTTTATTAATTGCGATAATACTTTTTTATCTTCTTGCTCTGAAACTACATTGAATTGGATGATTTGTGTTTGTTGAACTATCTCTCAAGATTGCAGAAAAACTTCCTGAAATATAAGTTCCTGTTAATGTGCCATATTCTGTAGTAGTAACTGTTGAGCTGTTTGTTGTATAAACATACTGAGGACTATTTGTAGCACTAGTACCCAAGCTAAGAGAAGTTAAAGGGTATGTTCCAACACCATTTCCATTGAAAGAAAAGGAAATGCTTTTTTGTGTATTAGGAGATGAACTACCATAACCATAGATTGAAGTGCCATATGTAGTTCCCTGAGTATTGGTAAATGCACTTATAGAATCTGTAGGCGGTAAAATTGAATAGTTAACACCATCGATATTATAGTAAATATATCTTGCAGTAGAAATTCCACATGCAGTAATGGAACCCAAGTTGGTAGTTGGATTGGTTACTACCATGGATGCAGTGGTACTTTGTTGATTGTTGGTTGCATCAACCGCATAATAAGTGATACTAGGTGATGACGAGCAACTTAAAAAAGATAAGCTGAATACTCCACTAGCATTGGTAATTGCTGTGTAGTTATTAGTTCCAAC
Organism: Chitinophagaceae bacterium; assembly: GCA_947488765.1. Taxonomy (GTDB): domain Bacteria; phylum Bacteroidota; class Bacteroidia; order Chitinophagales; family Chitinophagaceae; genus UBA1930. The sequence goes on from CANLAE010000004.1 coordinate 123,252, forward strand.
AGAAATTTTTACAAAACCATTGGAAACTGCGTTATTGCTACAATTTACAACAGTACCTGTGATTGAAATTGAATTTTGAGCAGGTATGGTTACAGTTATTGTACCCAAAGAGTTGGTAGTTCCTGTAACAAATGGACCAATATTTTGTGAAAAGATAGGAGTATTGCATGTGTAGCCGGATGATACTTCCATAACCAAAGATTCATTGGATGGTACTTGTCCTGTTACATATCCTGTTGAATCTGTAAATCCATAAGAGGAAGAGCCATTAGCTCGTTTAATTCTTATCAAAGCATGTTGTAAGGGAGCATTATTTTGGTTGATAAATTTTGCAGAAAATCTGGCTAATGGAAAATAGGCATCGCAGTTCCAAAATGAAAAATGGCTAACATCTGCAACATAAGTATTTCCACTTTTTGTGGCCGTGCCCTCTTGTTTCCAAATTCCAGTTGTATCATTAAAACTCCACAATGCAATACTAGTAGGTGCTGTAGCTAATATGGATGCTGGAATTGGAAATTTAATATTTGCTTTTTTGCCAGTAGCAATTTGTAATTTTTCTCCACTTGTTCCAGAAAGTTCAACACCCAACATTCCAAAGCTTTGTAACCCTTGTTCCGCACCAGTTGCATCGATACCTCTTAAATCACCAGGCATTTGTCTGTACAAATCGGTAGATGTTGGATTAATCCAAGTCATGGCAATAGATACATCTCCTGTATATGCATTTCCTGTGGTATTGTTGATAATTCCGTTTGCTGGTAATGTAATTGCAGATCCATTACCAATATTTAATGTACCACCTGATGTTGCATTAATCTTTCCCACAGAAATTTTGGAAAGTAGCATTATTTCAATGAAATGTTTTTGATATTCTTTTGCAAAAAATGTTCTGCCACCTTTAAAGTATCCGGTCTTTTCTACACTAACAACAGCCGATTCATATAAACTAGCATTATTAATTCTGAAATTTCCATTTAAATCCGTTGTACTAGTAGTATTTCCTGCGGTAACAGTGGCTCCAGAAATTGGCTGATTACTTTCATCTACAATTCTTCCTGTAACAATTACAGAAATTTTATTTACGGCGAATACCGGATTATTAGAATCGCTAGAAGAATTTTCTTTCTTACATCCTGTGACTACAGCAGCAAAAAAACACATCATCAGAAACAATCGGTTAATGGTATTCATACTATTTATTTTTTGATTATTAATTATCAATCAGTTCTATAAAGATACGAAAAATTGAATTAGTTATAAATTTTTACTCCAGTCCTTATCATATTGCACAAACCAACTCAACCAAAGACTTCTTGATAAACGCATCATAGGCGGTTGGATTGCCAGCAATAAAAAACAGGTAATTCCAAGCCACCAAAAAATACTATTGTTGGTAATATTAACGTTAAATAAAACTGCAGAAGCAACATAAGAAGTTACCAAAAAAGCAACAGATAATGCATAACTCACATAACCTGTACCGTAATAAAATCCGACTTCAATTTCAGTGCGTTGGTTGCATCCTGGGCAATTTTCATTCATGGTAAGGTTATGCTTGAAATCGTATGGGTTTTTTGAAGTAAAAAGCTTGCCTTGTCTGCATCTCGGACATTTATTGGAAAGAACATTTTTTAGGTATTGAAGCATTTTTATTCCTTTTTTATTGCCGCAAGGTAATCATTAAAATATCAACGATACAGTTAAAATCTAGGACAGTATTTTTTCCATTTGCATACTTCTCGAACCTTTAATTAAAATATGTGCCTGCTGAAAATGCTGTTCGTCAAACCAGACTTTTGCCTCTATTGAGTTATCAAAGAATAAGCAGGAATGTTGAATATTTTTATAATCACCACCAACTAAAACTACATTACTCCATTCGTATTTTTGAATTAGCTTAATGATTGCTTCATGCTCTGAAATACTGTCTTCTCCTAATTCCATCATACCACCCAACATAATTATTTTTTCGGCTGCTTGAATTTTTGCAAAATTTTCAATTGCTGCTTTAGTACTGGTAGGGTTCGCATTGTAGGCATCTAAAATTATTTTATTAGAGCCATTACTTACCATCTGGCTTCGGCTGTTACTTGGTGTATAATTTTCAATTGCAGTTTTAATTTTATTACTTGAAATATTAAAATAATTTCCTATGGCAATAGCACATAAAACATTAGGTAAATTATAGTCACCAACTAATTGTGTTCTAATAATTTCTTGAATGGGTTTATCAATAGTCACTTCCAAAAAAGGTTCATTCAATGTAGCGTTTCCAACTACTGCTCCGTTTTTAGTTCCGTATTCAATTATTTTCGGAATTCCTATACTCATGTTTTTTAAGTAATCATAGTCACTAAAAACAAAAGCTATTCCATTTGTTTCTCTTAAGAAATTAAATAATTCTCCTTTACCCTTTTTTACTCCTTCAATTCCCCCAAATCCTTCTAAATGTGCTTTACCACAATTGGTAATAATTCCATGAGTAGGTAAGGTGTATGTACAATAGCCCTCAATTTCTTTTTGATGATTGGCACCCATTTCAATTACAGCTATTTCTGCATCAGGCCGCACACTTAAAATTGTAAGTGGTATTCCTATATGATTATTGAGGTTGCCATGTGTAGTATAAGTATTAAAGCTACTTGATAAAACTGCGCTTACAAGCTCTTTGGTAGTTGTTTTTCCATTGCTGCCGGTAATGGCAATAAATGGAATTTTAAATTGTTCTCTGTGGTATTTTGCAAGTGCCTGCAGGGTTGTAAGTACATCTTCAGTGTATATTAGCTGATCTGAAATGAAGCTGAAAGGCTCATCAACTATAGCATAAACAGCACCCATTTTAATTGCTTCTTCAGCAAATAAATTACCATTAAAGTTTGGGCCCTTTAATGCAAAAAATAAATCACCTTCTTTTATTTTTCGCGTATCTGTTTGTACAGATGGAAATTGTAAAAACAGATTATATAGTGTTTCTAATTGCACAGTTTTTTTTTCAAAAGTAAAGCTATTCAAAGAAGAATTAAATTCAATTTATGAAGTTTTTTATAAAAGCAAAAGCCACCAGAAAAATATCTGATGGCTTTTTTTCGCTGTATTTACCTTTCCTTATTTTTTTGCTCTCCTTGGTGGAAAGAAATTTCCTGTTTTAATATTTGCTTTAGTTCCTTCAGGCGCTCCGAAATGCGTCATTGCACAACGGAATCCTATCGTGCTGCTGCTTTGTTCTTCTTCTAGAAACCTTCTAGCACCTGGGCTTAACCAATAAGGTCTATCATTCCAACTACCACCTTTAATTACTCTTGATCTATCTGAAATTAAAGTTGTTGATCCATAATTGTATATAGAGGTACTTCCTTCTAAAGTAGAATCTCCATCTAAATAATCAATTACTTTAGACTTCTGATAATTTCTTCTTTTCTTTAACAATGAATCTGGCTCATTCTCATATACTACTCGTCCTAAAGAATCTTTAGAATACTCACCAGCTGAATCTTTTTTAGCTCTCTTAAATTCATTACCACGGAAGTAATTAAAATCATCACCCTCTAATGTTGTAAGTGGCCTGTACACATCAGCTACCCACTCACTTACGTTACCGCTCATGTTATACACACCAAATCCATTTGGAAAAAATGAAGAGATAGGCGCGGGTATTGCACTGTTATCATTTAAACCACCTGCAACTCCCATGTTATCTCCAGAACCTCTTTTAAAGTTTGCTAAAAAAGCACCTTGAAAAGTTCCTCTGCGGGTACTGCGTAAATTATCGAAGCCATCATTTTGCCAAGCAAAAATTTGTTTGTTAGAAATCACTTCTTCTCCACGTGTTTTTGCGCTTTTTTTAGGTTGGGGATTGCTTAAAACATATCCATAAGCAGCATATTCCCATTCGGCTTCTGTTGGCAATCTATAATCTCCGTATAAAATCCCGTCATCAATTTTTGCAGATCTTGGCTTACCTTTTGGATCTTTCAACGGACTTTTCTTTGTTGCAGGAGTTTTAGGATTGTACAACCCCATTAAATATGATTTAGTATTAAAGTTTTCCTCATGTACATTATTCATACCACCTTTAAGATAATCCTTTGCGTTAATGATACCTTTATCTATCAAAGCTCTTTCATTAACCCTATCTGTACGCCAAATACAAAAATCATAGGCTTGTTTCCAGTTTACACCAACAACAGGATAGTAGTTATAGGAAGGATGACGGAAATAATATTCTACATATGGCTCATTGTATGCTAATTCGCTTCTCCAAACCAACGTGTCAGGTTTTACATCTTCAATAGCTTGTTTGTATTTATCGTCATCCCCAAAGGTGTTTTCAATCCAATAGATATATTCTTTGTAATGCACGTTTGCAACTTCAGTTTTATCAATAAAAAACGAATTTACAGTTACTCGTTTAGGTATGTTATTCCAATCACCCATTACATCTTCTTGTGAAGCACCCATTGTAAATGTACCACCTTGCACAAAAACAAGTCCAGGACCAGTTTTAACATCCTTTGGCTGTGCCACTGTGAAGCCACCCGTTTTTTTGTCGTTGTAGTTCCAGCCAGTAACACCTGATTTTTCTTCCTTCTTCTTAAAAAAATTACAAGAAGACAATGTAACTATTGCTGCCAGTAGTAATGTTGCATTTTTAAATCCTGTTTGCATGCGCATTTTTTAAATGGTTTGATATTAAACGATTAAATTTATTATATATTGTATAAAAAGAGTTGCAATATAAATGAAAAATCCAAATCTTGTACTATCATTATTAATTTAATCTTAGTAAACGTATAAATTTCGAATTTTAAAGTTAATTTTATTTACGAATCTGAAATGAAAAATCTGAAATTTACAATCCTAATAGCTTTTTTTTTAGGAATATTTAGCTTACAATTTACACTTCTTCTCGCCCAAAGGCAATATACCACACAATCAGTGCTGGCTGCGGGCAATTGTTATAAATTATCTACAAAAATTGAAGGTATTTACAAGGTGGATGTCTCTTTTTTAAATAGCCTGGGTATCAATACAAATAACTTGGCATCGGCCTCCATTCAGCTTTTTGGAAATGGGGGTAAAATGTTGAACGAAAACAATTCAGTTTACCCCTTGGATGATGTAACCGAAAATGCAATTGAAATGTTTGATGGTGGTGACGGAGTTTTTAATGGAAATGATTTTTTTTTATTTTACGGACAAAGTCCAGATAATTGGCTGAAAGATAGCATCAATCAAAAATTTATTCACCAGAAAAATATCTACGCAGATAGTGTAATTTATTTTATAAAAATTGGCAACAATGGCAAAAGAATAAACTCCAGTAATACTATATCAATAGCTAATAAGTTTGTTACGAGTTTCAATGAAAGGTATTTTTATGAGCATGATTTAATCAACTTTTTAAATAGTGGGAAAGAATGGTTTGGGGAAGAATTCAGTAGTTTGCCAGGCAACAGTTTATCTCGATCATTTGCTGTTGATATGAGTGGTTTAGAACCTGCGCAACCAATACAACTGAATACCAACTTAGCATGCAGAAGCATTGGCTCTTCGAGCAGTTTTTCTGTTACTGTAAATAATCAAATTGTTCAGAACATAAATATGGGGATTGTATCAGGTAATTTTTTAGAGGCTTTTGTTACAAATAATTCTCAAAACTCTTTTTTTTCTGCAAGTAATAATTTACTCAATATTTCTTTCAATTTTAATCCATCATCACTTTCTGCTCAGGGCTGGTTAAATTGGTTTGAGTTACATGCAAGAAAAAAATTAAGTATGGCTTCTCAAAATCAATTATTTTTTAGAGACTGGCAAAGTGTGGGTACAGGAAATATTGTAAAATATACTATAAATAATTGTACTTCTACAACTTCAGTATGGGATATTACAAATTCTTTTGTTCCAGAAAAAATATCAACAACTTTTGGTAATGCACAATTAACTTTTAATAGAGAATCAAGCAGACTTAGAGAATTTATTGTTTTTAATAATTCTAATTATTTAATACCCGTGCCTATTGGTAAAATAGACAATCAAAATTTACATAATTCTCAACAAGTAGATTATGTAATAATTGCTCCTCCTGTTTTTTTGTCAGAAGCAAAAAGACTTGCACAATTTCACCAACAACAATATCAGTATAAAGTAATTGTAGCAAGTACTACAGACATTTTTAATGAATTTGCATCCGGGAATGCCGACCCTTCTGCAATAAGGGATTTTGTAAAAATGTATTTTGATAAAGCCGCCGGAGATACAACTAAAATACCTAAATACTTATTACTTTTTGGTGCTGCTTCATTCGACTATAAAAATCGATTGAAAAACAATACAAACTTTATTCCCTGTTATGAAAGTATCAATTCAATCGATCCTTTGTTAAGTTATACTTCTGATGATTTTTTTGCTTTATTAAATGATGGGGATGATATTAATTTAAATGCACCTCCAAGTCAATTGGATATTGCTATTGGTAGGATTCCCGTTTCTACAATAGATGAAGCAAAAAACGCTGTAGATAAAATCATCAATTATCATTCCAAATCGAGCTTGGGACAATGGCGAAATAATACTATTTTTACTGCAGATGATAAAGATGGAAACACACACTTAAATGATGCAGAGGTTGTTTCAAAAAATGCTAATACAACCAATAATTTATTCAACCAGAGTAAAATTTATTTAGATGCATATCCGCTGGTAAGTGGAAGTGGAGGGGGTAGATATCCTGCTGTGAATAATGCAATTGTTAATCAAATTTCTACGGGGGCATTATTCTTTAATTACAATGGTCATGGGGGTTACAACCGATTGGCAGATGAAGCTATTTTAAGTCAGGATGAAGCCAATCAATTTAATAATGCCAACAAACTCCCTTTATTTATTACTGCTACATGCGATTTTGTTCCTTACGATGACCCTACAAAAACCGCATTGGGAACATCATTATTAGTTGCAGAAAAAACTGGTGCTATTGGTTTGGTTACTACAACAAGAGTTGTATTTGCTTTTAGCAATAGAATTATGAATGATAATTTTTTAAAAATAATTCTCAAGAAAGACATTGCAAAAGGGTACTTAACATTGGGCGAATCGGTAAAACGAGCAAAAAATGAAACATACCAAAATTATTCGGATGTAATAAATAACAGAAAATTTACACTGATTGGTGATCCGGCAATTCAACTAGCTTTTCCGAAAACAAATATTCAAATTACCAATATAAATAATCATCCAATAACAGGAAATGACACTTTAAAACCTTTAGCCAAATACACATTTAGTGGACAGATACTGGACTTGAATGGTGCCCTACAAAATAATTTTAACGGAACTATTTATCCTGTTTTATTTGATAAAGTACAATTAATAAAAACTTTAGGTAACGATCCACAAAGTCCTGTTGCACAATTTAACCAACAAACCAATGTAATTTATCGGGGTAAGGCAACAGTTCAAAATGGGTTATTTGATTTTTCATTCATTGTACCAAAAGATATTAATAATCAAGTTGGTAATGGCAGACTTAGCACGTATGCAGAAAATGGCATCACAGACGCAAATGGTGTTTTAAATTCATTTTTAATTGGGGGTGTTGGTAATAATCTTATCTCAGATTCAAAAGGTCCCGAAATAAAAGCATACTTGAATGATGAGAAGTTTGTTAATGGAGGATTGGTCAATGAAAGACCTATTTTAATTTTACAACTATCAGACTCATCCGGAATAAATTCTAGTGGAATCGGTATTGGTCATGATATCACCGCTGTAATTGATGGAGATGAAAAGAATATTATTGTATTAAATAGTTTTTATGAGTCAGCTCAAGATAATTATCAAAATGGAACTATTCATTACCAACTGAATTCATTAAGTGATGGTGTTCATTTCATCAAAATAAAAGCATGGGATATTGCTAATAATTCATCTGAAATTATTATTGAGTTTTTAGTGGCAAAAACGCAGCAATTAAAAATTCATCATGTTTATAATTATCCTAATCCTTTTACTACAAGTACAAATTTTTGGTTTGAGCATAATCAACCCTCTACCAATTTAAATGTGCTGATCAATATTTATTCGGTTTCTGGGAAATTGGTACATCAAATCCAGCGGTCAATCATTAGTGATGGAAATAGAGTAAATGATATTTTTTGGGATGGAAAAGACAAATTCAATCAAAAATTAGCACGTGGTGTATATTTTTATCGTATTATTGTGTCGAGTTTGTTTGGGCAAAAAGCTGAAACTACTCAAAAAATATATTTATTGTAACTAAAATAACTGCATGATTTGATTTCTACTCGATAATTTCAACCGTCCAAATTTGGCTGTTTGAAATAATCTTTTATTTTTACAATTCATCTTTAAAATTATTGACCTCGATGAGACAATCAACCTTAAAAGCTGCTGCTCTTTTTTTATGTATTGGTGCATTATCGCCAAAGGCTAATTCCCAATCATCTAATGAAACAATCAATGTAGTTACATCAGCTGTACCTTTTTTACGTATTTCTCCAGATGCTGCTGCAGGCGGTATGGGTGATGTGGGTATTGCTACGGCATCTGATGCCAACAGTTCTTTTTGGAATTTGGCCAAAACTCCTTTTGCAAAACAAAAATCAGGAATTGGTTTTACCTACACCCCTTGGTTAAAAGATTTAGGATTAACAGATGTATATCTAGCTAGCTTAGCAGGGTATTACAAATTGGATGATGAACAAGCATTGTCTGCTTCCCTTCGTTATTTCAGTTTGGGAAATATTCAATTTACTGACTTTGCTGGAAATGATTTACAATCTTATCGTCCAAGAGAGTTTAGTGTTGACTTCGGTTATTCTAGAAAGTTAGGAAAAAATTTAAGTTTAGGTGTAGCATTGCGTTATATTAACTCTAGCTTGGCAAATGGTTCATTTGGCGGAACAACCTACAAAGCCGGGAATGCTTTTGCTGGTGATATTTCTCTCTTTCATCATGGACAAAATGAAGAAGGAAATGGTTGGAATTGGGGTGTTGTATTGTCTAATTTAGGTTCAAAAATCAGCTATACCAACGATGCAAATAACAAAGACTACATTCCTGCCAATTTAGGATTGGGTGTTACTTATACAAAAGTATTTGATGAAGTAAATAAAATTACTTTTGGATTAGATGTTAACAAATTAATGGTTCCTACTCCTCCAATGCCAGTAAATCCAACAACTCCAAATGCTACATCTATCGATTCTTCTAATTTAGCAAGTTATAGAAATCAAGGTGTTTTGGGAAGTTGGTTCAAATCATTTGGTGATGCGGGCAGTTTTGGAAATGAATTAAAAGAGTTTCAACTTTCTGTGGGTGCAGAGTATATGTACAATGATCAATTTGCATTACGTGCTGGATATTTTTATGAAGATAAATACAAGGGCAACCGTAAATATTTTACAGTAGGTGCAGGGTTGAAGTATAATGTAATTGGATTGAACTTTTCATACTTAATTCCTTCAGGAAATGGTATCACAAGAAATCCGTTGTCAAACACATTGCGTTTCGGATTAACTTTTGACATTTCAGGAAAATAATATTTAATTTATTTCATTTTTCAAAAGCAAAGGTGTAATCCCCTTTGCTTTTTTTTATAAAAAAAATATGGCAAACATTAGAATTGGTTACGGAGTAGATTTTCATCAATTAGTTGAGGGCAGGGATCTTTGGATTGGAGGTGTAAAAATCCCCCATACAAAAGGTGCTTTAGGTCATAGTGATGCAGATGTGTTGTTACACGCTATTTGTGATGCAATGTTGGGTGCTGCTTGTTTAGGAGACATAGGTGAGCACTTCCCCGATACCTCTAACGAATTTAAAAATATTGACAGTAAGATTTTATTGCAAAAAAGTTTTGAGCTGATTAAAAATAAAGGGTATTCAATCGTAAATATTGATACAACTCTTTGTTTGGAGTTACCAAAAATTAAACCTTATATCCCCCAAATTCAAAAAGTTATTGCTGAAATAGTACACATAACCGTTGATGATATTTCTATAAAAGCCACCACAACCGAAACAATGGGTTTTGTTGGCAGACAAGAAGGTTTAATAGCTTATGCAAGTATTTTGCTAAAAAAGTATTAAATTGTATTTAAAACACAATTACACCCAGATTTCTATTCTGGATTTAAATTAATTAAATATGATTGAAAGTAAAACGTCCTCTAAAATAGCAATAATTGGGTTAGGATACGTAGGATTGCCATTAGCAATAGAATTTGGAAAAAAATATGATGTCTTGGGTTTTGATATCAATCAGGTTCGTATTGATGAATTGGAGAACGGTATTGACAGAACAAAAGAAGCAGATTTAAAAACAGTTATGGAGGTGGTTGAATTAAGGAAATCCAGTAATCACAAAGGGTTGCATTTTTCTTCCGATGTAAATAAGCTAAAACAATACAATGTTTTTATTGTAACTGTTCCAACACCAATAGACAACTTCAAGGCACCCGATTTAAAACCGCTTCTAGCTGCAAGTGCTATGATTGGTAAAGTTTTGAAAGAAGGAGATGTTGTAATTTATGAATCTACCGTTTATCCCGGATGTACAGAAGAAGATTGTGTGCCAGTACTCGAAAAACATTCCGGATTGGTTTTCAATAAAAACTTTTATTGTGGTTACTCTCCGGAAAGAATAAACCCAGGCGATAAAGTAAACACATTGACTACCATCAAAAAAGTAACTTCCGGATCAACAGATGCAATAGCAACTTATGTAGATGATTTATATGCAAGTATTATTATTGCAGGTACGCACAAAGCACCCACAATAAAAGTGGCTGAAGCATCAAAAGCCATTGAAAATGCACAAAGAGATGTAAACATTTCTTTTATCAATGAATTGGCTCTGATTTTTGATAGAATGGGTATTGATACTACAGATGTAATTGAAGCTGCCGGAACCAAATGGAATTTCTTAAAGTACAGACCGGGGTTAGTTGGTGGGCATTGTATAGGTGTAGATCCTTATTATCTCGCCCACAAAGCAGAAAGTCTGGGGCATCATCCCGAAGTTATATTAAGCGGACGCAGGGTAAACGATAACATGGGTTTGTTCGTTGCGAATAAAGTAGTAAGATTAATGATAAAAAAGGGACAAAAAATTAGTGGCTCAAAAGCCTTGATTTTAGGAATTACTTTTAAAGAAAACTGTCCTGATATCCGGAATACAAGGGTGATAGATATTTATAATGAACTAAAACAATACGGTGTTCAGGTTGAGGTGTACGACCCTCATGCAAACGAAGATGAAGTGAAGGAAGAATTGGGTATTGAATTAGTGCAAAATTTGGGCAAAGAGTACGGAGCAGTTATTTTAGCTGTTGCCCATAAAGAGTTTAATGAATTGCCATTACAAACTTTAATAAAGGATAATCATACCGTTGTATTTGACACAAAATCATTTTTTAATCGCCAAATGGTTGATGCTCGTTTGTAATTAAGTTTAAAAGGGATGATTTATCATTTGTTCTATTGGTTATCTCTAACTACATTTGCTAATATCTATCAGAAGCATTTTGTAATTCAATCATTGAAGGTCTCAAAGACTTTCTGGGAGTGACATGGCGGAGCTCTGTAAAAATCAAAAAAAGTTATAAAAATGGCAAAGAAAATCAGTATTTTTTCTTCAAAAAAGGTAACGCTTGTATTGTTTCTTTTCTTTTCTATTAATTTATTTGCTCAATTACCTGCAAATATGAGTAACATCAGATCAAAGGATATTTCTGATGTGCAACTGCAAGAGTTTATTAAAAAAGCAGCTGCTTCCGGATTATCAGAGTCTCAATTTCAAGATGAGTTTTTAAAAAGAGGCATGAATTCGGGTGAAGTGGCGATATTGAAAAATAGGATAAGCCAGGCAACTGCAGCACCATCCTCAACACCTAATCCTGTTTCAGAACCAAGGGTTTCTAATAGTCCAAATGATAAAGCCAATACAACCAACGCTACTTATGGAGGTGCTATTTTAGGAGCCGAATTATTTTCAAATCCTACACTGAGTTTTGAGCCTGATTTAAGAATTGCCACCCCAAAAAATTATGTGCTTGGTGTTTCGGATAAAATATTATTAGACGTTTATGGGGTAAACCTATCACAACAAAATTTAGAAATAAGCCCTGAAGGCACAGTAAATATAAAATATGTAGGACCCCTATATATTAATGGTTTAACTATTGAAGAAGCTACGAAACGAATAAATGCCAAACTCATCAAATTATACCCAGAATTAAATTCTGGTAAAACTAAAATGCAAATTACTTTAACAGGTATTAAAAGTATCAAAGTTATTTTGGTTGGTGCGGTAAAAAAGCAGGGGACTTTTACATTATCCTCACTTGCAACTTTATTTAATGCACTTTTTATAAGTGGTGGGCCTGCAGAAAATGGATCATACAGAAATATTGAGTTAATAAGAAATAATAAAATTATCCAAGTTGCAGATTTGTATGATTTCTTATTAAAAGCAGATCAAAAAGCAAATGTTGGACTTAAAGATAATGATGTTATAAGAATTCCTTTTGCCATAACAAAAGTTAATATTGACGGAGAGGTTAACAGGCCCGGCATATATGAATTGCAGCGTAATGAAACACTGGCTGATGTTTTAACATTTGCCGGAGGGTACAAAAGCCTTGCATATAAAGCAAGAATTACCGGTGTTAGAAATACCGATTTTGATAAAAGAGTGATAGATATTATAAAAGATTCTATTGCTTATTTTAAACCACAGAATGGAGATAGTTACAGTATAGGGGGCATAATTGACAGATTTCAAAATAGAGTTGTTATAAATGGTACTGTATTCAAACCGGGAAATTATGCCGTAGAAAAGGGGATAACACTGGATCAACTTATAAAAAAAGCGGAGGGTTTAAGGGAGGATGCTTATACAGAAAGAGTAATCATCATTAGAACAAGAGAAGATTTAACTAAAGAATATATTAGCGTTAATTTAAATACACAATCAGGCAAAAATTTATTGATACAAAAAGAAGACGTAATAAACATTTCCTCAATATTTGATATTAAAGAAAAGTTTTCCGTTACAATAAATGGTGCAGTAAGAAAACCGGGCAGTTATGGCTTCGAGGACAGCCTTTCATTGAAATCATTGTTGTTAATGGTAGGCGGTTTTGCAGACAATGCAACAGGGAAAGACATTGAAATTTCCCGCAGAAAACGGGATGTGGAAGTGAATAGTCCGCAAAGCCCGATTGTAGAAATAATCAAAATAAATGATACCACCGATTTGGCATTATTTGCTAACGATATCAAACTACAAGCATTTGATGTTATCAGTGTAAAGGTGAATTCTTTTTACAAGCCTCAGATTAATGTTTCTATTGCAGGAGAGGTATTAAACCCAGGAACCTATACTTTGCAAAACAGATCAGAGCGCATTAGTGATTTGATCAAAAGGGCGGGTAATACTTTATACACTGCAAATCTTGAAGGTGCAAAATTAATTCGAAGAAATTACTTGTCCGGAAACGACCTTGAGACAATAGAAAAAATTGCAATGTCCGGTAAAGATTCATCCGGAATATTAACCAATAAGGAGAGAAAACCTTACCGCGAGATTTCGATAGCGTTAACCAATATTATGAATCAGCCAGGTAGTTTTGATGATATTTTGTTGGAAGAATCTGATCAGATTATTATACCTATGAAAGACAATATGGTTTCGGTATATGGAGAAGTGTTTAAACAAATAACCATTAGCTATGAAGCGACAAAAAAGCTTAAAAATTACATATACGATGCCGGCGGTGTTACTGCATCTTCAAATAAGCAAAATATTTTTGTAATCTACCCTAATGGAAAAGCTGCAAATATTAAACATACTTTTTTATTTTTTAGGAAGTATCCCAAAATTACAGCTGGGTCTAGAATATTTGTTCCTAAAGAGCCGGAAAAGAAAGGAACCGATTCAGTAAAATCTGGTTTAATCATATCTTCAATTTCTGCATTTGTTACTGCAGCTGCATTGGCATATCAGTTAACAAAATAAATAGATTGCCAACCAATTTCTTTGATAAAATTAACCTATGAAAAAAAGAAGAAAATTTAAGAATATATAGAATTTTTGATTCTAATTTTTTAGTTTTCTTCATCATAAATAACAATATACTTTAAATTATTAAAATAACAGAATGTCAAATTACATTTCTACAGAAGTGACAGATGAGATATCTTTTGCTGAAATTAAGACCAAGATTAAAAGTTGGCTTTTTCATCTCAAACAATACTGGTGGAAGCTTTTATTGGTTGGTATCCTCGGTGGGTTGCTTGGGTTACTGTATGCCTTTATAACACCCAAAAAGTTCACAGCAAAATTGAGTTTTGTAGTAGAAGAAGGTAAATCTACCACCGGAGGTTTAGCATCTTTAGCAGGACAACTTGGATTTGACGTGGGCAGTAGTTCAACAGGAGGAACGAGTGGGCTATTATACGGAGAAAATTTGTTGTTGTTTTTAAAAAGTAACAATCTTACTAAAGAAGTTTTATTAACACCTTATGATACTTTAAAAAATTATTCTTTGGCTGATAAATATGCAGAAGTTTATAAATTAAGAAAAAAATGGACAAAAAGCAGGAAAATTAACCAAACAGTATTTTTTCCAGTTACTCACACTTTACCATTTACAAGATTACAAGACAGTTTGTTGCATTTGATATGCGAGAGAATTTTATTAAAAGAAATAAAAGTTGAACGACCAGAAAAAAAAGCATCTTTCATCAATGTGGAAACAACACTGAGAGATGAATTATTGTCAAAATATTATTGCGAAAGATTAGTAACAAAGGCCGTTGCTAAATACATTTACTATAAAACAATGCGACAAAAAACCAATGTAGACCGCTTACAACAAAGGGCAGATAGCATAGGCAATATTTTAAACAATAAAACATTCATCAGTGCATCTGATCAGGAAAAAATACTAGATGTGAATCCAGCTGCAAGAACAGCTACCGTAAATGCTGAAATGAGCAGTAGAGATAAAACAATGATGCTTACACTCTTTGGTGAAGTAGTAAAAAACCTGGAGATTGCTAAGGTTCAATTAAGCCAGGAAACACCTACCATTCAAATGGTGGACACTGTTGATTTGCCATTAGACGACAATACTAAAGACGATATGTATTTCCCTTTCATTGGGTTTTTAATATTTTGTTTTTTATCTACACTGATTATAATTGCAAACAAATTCTTTTAAACAATTTTTTTTGAAAATTAATGTGCATAGTAGGGTTATCCGAAATTTTTTTCATTTAGGTGCGTATCAATTAGCAAACCTACTTTATCCAATTTTAATTTCTCCATACCTTATTTCTAAAGTGGGGATAGATAATTTTGGATTATTGGTATCTGCTCAAGCGTTAATGACTTTTCTGATAATTATTTGTGATTATGGTTTTAATATGACGGCTACCAAGGATATAAGCTTATCCTCTAACAATATGAAATCAGTCGAGGTCATATTTAATTCTGTTATGTGTGTTAAATTCTTATTGCTATTTGTTTGTTTTATATTTTTATTGTTTTTAATAAGTTTTGTTCCATTTTTCATAAGTCATTCATTTTTATTTCTTATCTCTTTTCTTATTCCTCTTGGACGCACTTTTTTTCCTATCTGGTTTTTTCAGGGTATGCAAAAAATGCAGTACTTAATATTTTATTCTTTTTTTTCAAAAGGAATAGCTGCTGTTTTAATATTTTCTTTAGTGAATTATAGAGAGGATTATTTAATTGTCAATCCGATCATTGGAGGGATGGATTTTTTAGCAACACTTATTATCATCATCATAGCTAAAAATAAATTCAAGTTGTCTTTTTTTTTACCTGGAATTAAAAACATAAAAGAGCAAACCAAAAAGAGTTTTTTTATGTTTACTTCTATCTTTTTTAGTAATATCTCTACCAATTTGGGGGTTATAATTTTGGGTAATTTTGTAAGTCCCATAGATCTTGGAATATATTCAGTTGCTGAAAGAGCAATCTTGTTAATTAAACAATTTCCATTAATAATATTTCAAGCTGTTTATCCCCATGTCTCAAGGATGTGGATAGAGTCTAAAATTTATTTCTTTAGATATATTAAAAACCTATTCTTTTTTTTATTAATCTGTATTAGTTTGATTGCTTTTTTTACAGCTTCTTTTTCAGAAACTATTAGTTTATTTTTTAGTCATGAAAATAATAAAGAAATCGGAATCCTATTAAAATATATGGTCTGTTTAACAATAATATCTGGTCTAAATATTCCTGCATTTATCGTTATTTTACTGACTGAAAAAACGAAGTTTTTTTCTAGCCTAGTAGTTTTTGCAAATATATTTTATTTGCTAATTGGCTTTTTTCTGTCCTATAAATATGGCTATTGGGGAATTGTAATAGCTATTTTAATTTGTGACTTAATCATCACTATAGCCAATAATTTTATGGCCATAAAATTAAAGTTGTTTTATTCTGATAATAAAACCAGCATTAAAATATCAGAGGTCAATATAAATTAGTATAGCAGCTTTGCTTTGTATTGTACTCGTTTTATTAAACTTAATATTAGTACAATTACTTAACTAATCAGACTAAATTTTTTATTTAAGGTGAACACAATAAAAAATATCAAAAACATGTTTCAAATAGGTTCTCTAAATAATTTAATTTTAAAAAAATCATTTTTAAAGGATGTTTTAATATTATTCACTGTTTTAATTTTCACATCCTGTTGTCTTTTTTTTGAAGTTTATTTAAATGCCTTTTTTTTAAAATATACATATCTTTTTGTACTTTTTTTCTGTCTGATACAATTAGTTAGAAATTCTCTTAAAAGTAAAGTTTTGTTTATACTCTTAAGTTATATGCTACTTTATTTTATAAAACTTAAATCATACTTATTTAGTGATGTAATTATTTTTAATCCTAATTCTTTTGATGATATAAGGTTTACTTACAGAACAATTTTTTTATATGAGTTGTTCTTTTTCATTTTGTTTTTCTTTATTCGAATTGAACATTTTCGTTTTTTTAGTGAAAGATTAAAGTTGTATCCCAATCGACACATTTTTTTAGCATTAATAGCGCTCTCCTTATTAATCACATTTTTTGTAAAAAACGGGAGTTATTTATTTTTGAGTAATAGTGATATAGCTTATGGTGAAAATAAAATAAAGACAAGTGGACTTATTGAATATACAATATTTATATTTTTTGTAGCTTTTATCTTTAAACCTAAAGGATATTTATTCAATATTATTTTTTATTTTGCTATTGTATATTACAGTTTAAAAAATCTGTTATTAGGAGGTCGAATTGAAGTATTACAACTAGGGATATTATTGTTTATACTTGTTTTTGAAATAAAGTCAAAATGGAAAGTGTTGTTGACATTTTTAATTTTTGGTTACTATATCATGTCAATTTATGAAAATGTAAGATTAAACCCAATAAAACTAGCAACTTCATCATTTACTGAAACTCTATTAATTCCTTTTGAAGCAAATAAAGGCGAGTCCTTTATTTCTAATGAAGGTGAAGTTTTTAGTTCGACCAATAGACTTGTTTCGATGTCAGATAAGTCAATTCTTTCGATAGAAACCAGGGCATTTAGTTTTTTAGCCTTTTTAGCCTCTGTTATTTTACCTTATAATATTTTACCAAATTATGCTGTTCTTGACACATATTTACAAAATACCTATATTTCCTATGGTGGAGGTATGATCTTAGGGTACATGTATGTTTGGTTTGGTATAATTTCAATCATATTTGTACCTTATTTTATTGGGGTATTTGTTAAATATTTGGGTGAGGCAAGCAGTCAATATACACTTTTCTATGGAGTACTCTTCTTAACTACTATGCCAAGATGGTTTGCCTATAACCCAATTGTATTAATAAAGGCAAATTTATTTGGCTTTTTATTATATGTTATTTGTATAGCTATACACATAAAAATGTACAAAAAAAAGCATTGAATTATAATTGAATGAATAACAAAAAAAATATCATATTTTTTGCCTGCCAACTCCCACCCCCTGTCCATGGAATGAGCGCTGTTAATAAATGTGTATTGAATTTACTGGAAATTGAGGCTCAACAAAATGAAAATATTCAAGTATTTAACACTTTTGGTACTGGAAATTCTATTAAAAAATTTATAATTAGGTTTTCTAAAGGGTTAAATATTGTTTATAAATTAGTACTTAATTTTAAGAATAGAAAGGTAACTACATACTATTTAGCTGTTTCTGGTGGCTTCGGAATAATTCATGAAATTATTCCCTGGATATTTGCTGGTTTTCTTACAAAAAAAAGAATCATACATCATCATAGTTTTAATTATTGCAATAACAAAAGTTATTTAATGAAAATTATGCAACTTTTTAAAACGACTAATATTACTAATATATTTCTTTGTTTAAAGCACAAAGAATTATTCTTTAGAAATTATTTTATTAAGAATAGCTTGAATAAGTATTTAATTATACCTAATGATTTTATTTTAGAGTACAATGATTTTCCGGTTAAAGAAAAAAATCTTAATCCTTTTAAGAGAATTGTTATAGGCCATCTCTCTAATTTGACTTCTGAAAAAGGGTTCTATACAATAATTGAAATTTTTGAAAAATTAAAAAATAATAAAAATATTATTTTTGAGATAGTAGGTCCTACAAATGATGATAAAATTAATTTGCTGCTAAAACAATATTCGGATAGTTTCCCAGAACAGTTTTTTTATCTTGGTTCACTTTATGGTTCTCAGAAGCAAGCTTGGTTTAATCAAATTGATCTATTTCTATTCCCTTCAAAATATAATAACGAGGCATACCCACTAGTTTTAATTGAGGCAATTCATGCAAATGCTGTTATCTTAACAACACCAATTGGATGTTTATGTGAGATTAACCATTCATCTTTTATTTTCGAATACGAAGAATATGTAAATGAAGTTATTAAATTTATTAATAGATACTATGCTGATAATTTATTCCAAATGAAATGTAATGATGAGTTGCATCAATTATATAATACAAGTAAACAAAAAGCTATAGATGCAAAAAGAGATTTACTAAAAGAGTTTTTTGATACCACGAAATAAGTGTTTATTTTAATAACTATACAATGCAGTTTAAATTTATAAAATTGATAATAAATATTTTAGTAGTTTTCATGCCATTCTTTTTGAAAAGGCTTGTACTAATAAAATTCTATCATTACAAAATTCACAAATCTTCAAAAATTGGATTTTCGTACATATTTCCTCTTTCATTAGAAATGAAAGAAGGTTCGTCAATTGGGCATTTTAGTGTAGCCATTAATCTAGAAAAATTAGTTCTTGGTGTTAATACTAAAGTAGGAAAATTTAATTGGATCACAGGGCATCTTAAAACTTCTCAAAATAAGTTCTTTAAGAATATAGAAAAATACTCTGCATTAATTATTGACGATGAGTCTGCTATTACTGATAGACATATTATTGATTGTACAGCCACTATTCAAATTGGTAAGTTTTCAACAATTGCTGGATTTAGATCACAATTACTTACCCACAGTATTAATGTCTATACTTCCCAACAAGCAGCTTCTCCGATAATAATAGGCGATTATTGTTTTGTTGGAACAGGCTGCATAATTTTACCTGATGCATACTTGCCTGATAGATCAATTTTAGCTGCAGGTTCTGTATTAAATAAGAAACACTCTAATTCAGATTCCTTGTATGCAGGAGTCCCAGCTGAATTTAAAAAAAATATCTCTACCGAAGCAGAATATTTCAAGAGAAAGACGGGTGTTGTATACTAAAAATTAATTGATTATGATTTATTGTTTAAAATTATTCACTGCTTTAAATGTTATTTTCAAATCTAAGAGATCTTTCTTTTCTTTTTTTAGAAGAGGAGCATCGATTGCATCAACTCAAATACTGCATAATATTAGCCTAAATGTTCCTGAAATTGCCACTATTTTTGATGTAGGTGCAAATCAGGGTCAGTTTGCAATAGCTTCAAATATTTATTATCCTAAAGCTACTATTTATTCTTTTGAACCAGTGCCTGACATATTTAGAAATTTAGAAAGGAATACAAAAAATATCAATAATATACATTGTATAAATTATGCCTTAGGTGCTACAGAAGGAGAAATTGATTTTTATAGTAATAATCATTCTCACGCTAGCTCTGCTTTAATAGTTTCTGATTTTCAAAAAGCTGTAATACCTGAAACTTTAAAGACTAAACAAATTAAAGTAGATGTTAATACTTTAGATAAAATAACTACAACCCTCAATATTCAAAGTCCAATTTTACTTAAAATGGATGTACAGGGTTTTGAAAAAAAAGTATTAGAAGGTGGAATTAATTTTATTAACAAAGTCGATTATTTATTATTTGAAGCATCGTTTATTTCAATGTATGATGGAGAGGCGCTATTTGAAGAAATGCATACAATTGTAAAAGACCTAGGTTTTGAATTAATTGCACCAACAGGGTTTTTACAATCAAAAAATCTACAGGTATTACAAATGGATATGTTATATAAAAAATCCAAAAAATAGTTCATTGTGATACTGTAATTTATTATGTATTTAGGACAAGCTTTTATTAATTTTTAATTAAATATAAATTAACTAGTTCACATTAAAACCATCAAATTAAATTTTGTTAGATTGATTACTTTTGAGTAGGATAAAAATTAATTATTTAAAATTATAGTTCGTAGAAAATTATGAAATCCAGAGTTAGGCTAGATTTATTTAATAAACATTTTGAATTAGATAGAGAAAGTAGTTTCGTAAAAGAAATTACTTGGTACTTAGTAAAATCTTTTTTTTTTCTAACTCCATTTCCGTTTCCTAATTATTTTAAAAGCTTTTTGTTAAGACTTTTTGGTGCTAAAATTGGTAAAGGGTTAATTATTAAACCAAGGGTTAATATACATTTTCCTTGGAAACTAGAAATGGGAGATCATGTATGGATTGGCGAAGAAGTCTTTATTTTAAATTTTGAAAAAATATCAATAGGAAATAATGTTTGTATCTCACAACGTGCATTCTTGTGTGGAGGTAATCATAATTATAAAGTTAGTACAATGCCATATAAGAATGGGAAAATAATACTTCGGGATGGTTGTTGGGTAGGTGCTAATGTTTTTATTGCTCCGAATGTTGAAATAGGAATTGACACAGTTGTATCAGCTAGCAGTATGGTTAATAGAAACCTAGAATCAAACTCAATTTATGCAGGTAATCCTGCGATTTATATAAAGCAAAGATGGGAGTAATAAAAAAATATAAATTATGATAAATTAATCAATTGATAATGCTTGAAAAATTAAAAAAATACTGGTGTTCGCTATCCTACAGAATTCAAAAATTTATTTTAGTAGCTATTTTTTTAGTGCTTAGCTGGAAGATTGTATACTACACTCTTTTAAAACCCCAAAGACTGCTTGATAAACCTCTAACATCACTTACAGCAAATTTTACAATTAGTGGATATAATTTTTTTACAAGCGAAGGATTAACAAACTATCAAAACCTACCTTCTGATAATTTTACCCATTACTCTGAAATTATTTTAAAAAATAATCATAGAATTTTAAGTATTGCTGACCCTTGTAATGCATTAGAATTAATGGTTTTATATGTTGGTTTTTTATTTTGCTTATACACTAATTATAAAAGAGTATTCTTTTTCAGCATTATTGGAATAATTGCCATTTTTATATTAAACATAATGCGTTGTTATGGAATGATTTGGATTGCAATGCACCAAGTTGGTTGGTTTCATATAGCACATCATTATGTATTTACTTTAGTTGTGTACTCCTTCATCTTTTTGTTATGGGTTTTATATACAAAATCATTTAATACCGCTAACAATGAAGTATAGATTTTGGATAGCTTTAATTTTAATTGTATTGTTTTCAGTAACAATGAATCAATTTTTTTTTGATACAAAGAAATATTTATCAGAAGATAAATATTTTCGAAATTATTTAGAACTGCTGAGTGTTGCAATTACAGGTTTGCTAGGTTTAATTTATTTCTCCAAAGAAGCTAAAAACAATATAGGTTCCTTATGGAAATTAATATATATTATCGGGGGTAGTTTTTTATTAGTTACTACTTTAATAGATAATTATTTATTTCAATTTTCTAAAGGTGGACAGTATAGGTTTTATGCTATGAAATCAATTTTAATCGGACCTATTTTTTTTTTGATTTTGACTCTTTTAGAAAAATTGAATTTAAATAAAAGAAAATGATTTTTGGAGTTATTTTGATTAAGCTTATTATATAAATTCAGAATGAAAAGCAACAAGAAAAAAACTATCCTAATTTATGGTATAAATTATTATCCAGAATTAACAGGAATTGGTAAATATAACGCTGAACTTGCAACTTGGATTCAATCCAATACTAACATACAGGTTGTAGCATTAACTGCTTTTCCCTATTATCCTAATTGGAAAGTATTTAAGGATTACAGAAATAGGTTTTATGTTAATAAAAATATTGAGGAAGTAACAGTTATTCGTTGCCCTATTTATGTTCCAAATAAACTATCAGGAATTAATAGAATAGTTCATGATTTTTCTTTCTTATTTTCCTCATTTTGGGCATTGCTTTATTTGAGGATTTTTCATCAAAAATTTGATTATATTTTATCTGTCGCACCTCCATTTTTAATAGGATTGAATTCAATATTTTACAAACTAACATCGTCTAAAACAAAAGTTATTTATCATGTACAAGATTTACAAATTGATGCTGCTGATCAAATTGGAATGATAAAATCTGGTTTATTATTAAAAATCATGTATTCAGTTGAGAGATTTATTATTAAAAAGGTGGATGTTGTAACAACAATTTCAGATGGAATGAAATTGAAACTATTACAAAAAGAACAAAGAAAAGTTACAATTTTTCCAAATTGGGTTGACAGTAAATTGGTTTTTCCTGTTCAATTTCCAAAATACCCTTTACTAGAATATGAAGATAGGATGGAGAATAAAATAGTAATATTTTATTCAGGTGCAATGGGTGAGAAACAAGGACTAGAAATTCTTATAGATATAGCATCAAATCTTCATAAAAATAATCACAAGGAATTTATTTTTATGTTGTGTGGAGAGGGTCCATATAAAGATATTTTATCAGAGAAAATAAAATCTCAAAATATTGAAAATATTATTTTTGCTGATTTGCAACCAATAAATAAGTTTAATTTGCTTTTAAATTATGCTCACATACATTTGGTACTGCAAAAGAAATCAGCAACTGATTTAGTTTTGCCATCAAAATTGACAAATATTTTGGCTGTTGGTGGTGTTTGTATTGTAACAGCAGAACCAAATACAACCCTGTATAACTTAATTTTTGATAACAAAATTGGTTTTGTAGTGGAACCCGAAAATGCTGAAGCTATAGTAGATATTTTGTTGGATTTCAAAATAAGTAATAATTCAAATGTGCAAAACATTAAAAAAAATGCTATTGAATATGCAAAAACCCATTTAAATAAAGAAAGTATAATACCTTCCTTTATCGATTCTATTTTAGAAAATTAATTTTACAATTATATTTAAAACTAAGATTCTTCACAATTTAAGAAATGAACTTTTAATGAGATGTTGAATAAAATAAAAACTATGCCCCATTTTTTTATCATATCCATTCTTCTTCTGATTTTATTATTCTGTTAACAAATTCGTTTAATTTTTCTATCAATGCAAACAAAAAATAATTATTTATTAAGGTTACTAATAGACATATTATTTATAACGCTTTGTTTTTATATTTCTAAGAAAATATCTTATTTCTTTAATGTACAAGCTCCCATAAGAAATGGTTTTTTATTAGTGTACACAATCTTTTTTTGGTATTTTTCATCTCAGGCTACATTTTTATATAAACATTTTCTGACACGGACAATATCTGAAGAATTAATATTAGTAATTCAGACGATATTACTTCAATTTACTTTTTTAGTTTTTTCTTTTTTCTTCCTATCTCATAATCCCTTAGATGCTAAATGGTTTGCTATTACTTTTTTAATTATTGAATTGATTGTATTGACAGTTTTAAAATATGTCACAAGATTCTATCTAGGGAATTTAATAAATAAAAGCAGACATAAAAATAATTTGATTATTGTTGGAATAACAGAAAATAGTCAAATACTTGTTGAATATATCAATCAACACCCATCTTTGGGTTATAAAATAATCGGATTTGTCGATGATGTTTACCCTCACAATTTCAAGGATCAATATTTGGGGAATATTAAACAACTTGAATTAATACTACAAGAAAAAATAGTAAACGAAATAGTAATAGCGCTTTCAATTAATGATGTAGATAAGATTCAATCAGTTGTCAAAATTTCCCAGGATAATGGGAAACGTGTTATGCTTATACCTGATTATTATCTATATTCTTCTAAATTCTCTTTAATCAACTTAGGTTCATTACCCATTATTACCTTGAATACCATTCCTCTTGACAGTGTAGAGCTTCGTTTTTTTAAAAGGGCATTTGATTTGATAATAACTTTATTTGTATTTGTATTTATAATTAGTTGGCTTTTTCCGATTGTAGCTTTATTAATCAAATTGACTTCTGAAGGACCTGTTTTCTTTGTTCAAGAAAGATGGGGCATGAATAGTAATAAAATATTATGTTATAAGTTTAGGACGATGTATTATAAAGCAAATAATGAAATAGATACAAATGGTAATTTTAGGCCAACTGAAAAAAATGACAATAGAATTACCAAAATTGGTGCTTTTTTAAGAAAGCATAATTTAGATGAATTTCCTCAATTTTATAATGTTTTGAAAGGTGAAATGTCACTGATAGGACCAAGGCCGCATGCATCATTACAAAATATTGAAATGAAAAGTATAATAAATAATTACAATGTTAGACATTTTGTAAATCCTGGTATTACAGGATGGGCTCAGGTAAATGGTTACAGAGGGGAAACTAAAACTATAGATTTAATGCAGAAAAGAGTCGATTATGATATTTGGTATATTGAAAATTGGAGCTTTTGGCTTGATTGTCAAATTATTTTGCAAACAGTCATTAACATGATAAAGGGTGATAAGAATGCTTATTAATTTTTTTTGAAATCGTAATTGTATTTTAAATGATTATCAAAATTATCAATCAATCATCCAATCCCAACCCAACCTATGCTACAATTGGCTCTTCAGGTATGGATATTCGTGCCAATCTTTCCAATCAAATTATACTTCAACCTTTAGAGAGAATTTTAATACCTACCGGACTTTTTTTAGAAATCCCAAATGGATACGAAGCACAAATCAGACCACGTAGCGGTTTGGCTATTAAACAAGGCCTAACTTGCTTAAACACTCCAGGCACTATTGATGCCGACTATCGTGGCGAAATAAAAATTATCCTTATCAATCTTTCCAAAGAACAACAAACAATCCAACATGGAGACCGAATTGCACAAATGGTTTTTATGAAAATTGAACAGGTGCAATTAACAACTGTGGAAATTATTAACGAAACTACAAGAGGGGAAGGTGGCTTTGGTCACTCCGGAATCCAATAAATTTGCGCAATGAAAAATAGTGTAATCTTCCTCATATACTTTTCTGGTATTTTATTTTCATGCACCACTTACAAGAAAGTTCAAACTATTCAAACTGCTATCAGCAAAAAAGATACAGCCCAGAAAGTAATTGTTAAAGAAACTCCAGCTGTAGATTCTGCTGTAATAGTAAAATCTATCATGGAAAAAGTGATGCAGCGCCGTATTGGATTTAATACATTTAATGCAAAAATTAAAATTGATTTTGAAAGTGCTTCTGATACTAAAAATTTTTCGGCGTATCTATACATGCAAAAAGACCAAGTTATTTACATGCGGTTGGTAGGAAGTTTTATGGGGATATCAAAAGAAGGATTTGCTGTTAAAATAACAAGAGATAGCGTAATTGTTGTGAACAAAATTGATAAGGTTGTTCAATACAGAAGTCTAGCATACTTGCAAGAAATTACGCAGATACCATTTGATTTCTATACCCTCCAAGATATGTTTATCGGCAATCCTATTTTTGTTGATAGTAATATTGTCTCTTATAAAAATGGAGAACAACTTTCTGTTTTAATGATAGGTAAAATATTCAAACACCTAGTATCACTGGATAATGATAATTATACAGTGATACATAGTAAACTTGATGACGTAGATAATTTTAAAAATAGAACTTGCGATATCTCATTGGGCAACTACCAAAATCTAAATGGAATTAATTTCCCAACATACAGAAAAATATCTGTTGCAGAAAAATCTAAATTAGATGTGTGGTTAACCTTTACGCAATTTGCTTTTAACGAGCCCTTAACCTATTTGTTTAATATTCCTAAAAATTATAAAAAGCAATAATTTTTTAGATCTTTTAAGTTATGTTTACCTCCATAGCTTTTTTATCAATATTATTAGTGTATGAAACAAAAAATATCATTTCTTGCCTTTTTTATAATTATCGCAACTGTTGCATTTGCTCAGCCGCAGGGTAAAGAAGACTTACAAAAAAAAGAGGCTGATTTGAAAAAAGAAATTTTAGAATTAAATGCATCACTTGAGCGAATTCAAAAAAATAAAAAAGCCTCAGTAGCCCAGGTTGCTGCCGTACAACAAAAAATAGCTGCAAGAGAAGCATTGATTGGAAACATAAACAAACAAGTAAAATTATTGGTAGAAGATATTTATAAAAATGAACTTGAAATTTATAGACTAAAAAAAGAATTGGATACACTTAAAATCAAATATGCGCAAAGTATTGTGTTTGCTTATAAAAACAGAAGCAATTATCAATACCTTAATTTTCTGTTTTCCGCAACTAATTTTAATGATGCCATCAAAAGAGTTACTTACTTAAAAAGTTATAGAACTTTAAGAGAAACACAAGTTGATAATATTGTAAAAACCCAATCTATTCTCCAAAATAAAATTGGTGAATTAAGTAACAGTAAAAAGGAACAAGGGGTTGTATTAAAAGCACAACAAGGTCATCTTCAAGATTTAGAACAAGATAAAAAACAAAAAGCCCAGGTTGTAAAAGATTTGAAAGGGCAAGAGAAAGAAATTTCTGCGCAAATTCGTAAAAAGGAATTGCAACGCCAACAAATGAAAAATGCAATTGCTGCAATTATTAAAAGAGAAATTGCAGAAGCTGAAAGAAAAGCAAAGCTTGCACGGGAAAAAGAAATTGCAGATGCGAAAAAATTAAAGGAACAACAAAGTAAAGATGGATTAATTGCTAAAACAACGCCATCAACTGCAACCACCACACCAACAAAGCCGAAAGTATCAGAACCTGTAACAGGGATGACAACTGCTGGTTCCACATCGAGAGAATACAGTAAGTTGGAATCTACAGATGAATTAAAAGTTATTTCCATCAATTTTGAAAAAAACAGAGGCAACTTACCTTGGCCTGTAGGGCTTGGAACTGTTGTAATCCCTTTTGGCCCGTATGATGCAGGAGGAAAGTTAAAAGGTTATAGTGATGGAATTGAAATTGGATTGCCAATGGGCACATCAGTAAAATCTGTTGCAGATGGAAAAATTTCTTATGCAGGTGATGTGGGTGGAGAAATGGTGGTGATTGTAAAACATGGCAAGTATTTTACTACATACAGTCATTTGTCTGAAATTTTGGTAACAAAAGATCAGGAGATAAAAGCAGGATCTTTACTTGGAAAATCTGGTTCTGGAGATGATGGACAGGGTACATTGTTGTTTATGGTGACAAACGATAAAAACGTAAATCTAAATCCGAAAAGCTGGCTGAAAGCAAGATAATTCAATTAAAAATTTTTATCAAACTGCTCCTGAAAAGTGAGCAGTTTTTTTTTGCCCATTTTATTAATGAATACCTTTAAAATGCATTTCTGATAATAAAAATTCTTTCATTCTGCTATTTTTTAAATTTTATCAATAAAAAGTCACATTATCTCTTTTTTGAAAGATTGATACCCTTACCTTTGCCGCCAAATAAAAAAGCTTAATTCTATGTCTTCAAAAGGTAAAATTAAACAAGTAATTGGTGCCGTTGTGGATGTTCATTTTCCCAACGATAATGTCTTGCCTGATATTTATAATGCTCTTGAAATTACAAGAGACAATGGCGATAAATTAGTATTGGAAGTTCAACAACATTTGGGTGAAGATAGTGTACGTACTATTGCGATGGACGGAACCGAAGGGTTGGTTCGTGGCATGGAAGTAATTGACACTGGCAAAGCTATTGCAATGCCTATTGGTGAAGGAATTAACGGTCGTTTATTCAATGTTACTGGTGATGCTATTGATGGATTACCTCAAGTAAGTAAAGTGGGCGGACGTCCAATTCACAATAAACCACCATTATTTGAAAACCTAAGTACAGCATCAGAAATATTATTTACTGGTATTAAAGTAATCGATTTGATTGAGCCTTATGCAAAAGGTGGTAAAATTGGTTTATTTGGTGGTGCTGGAGTGGGTAAAACAGTATTGATTCAAGAGTTGATTAACAATATTGCAAAAGGACATGGTGGATTGTCTGTATTTGCAGGTGTAGGAGAGAGAACCCGTGAAGGAAATGATTTATTACGTGAAATGATTGAAGCAGGCATTATGAAATATGGTG
>CANLAE010000005.1 GCA_947488765.1 Chitinophagaceae bacterium
CAACATCTCCTACATTATCACCTACATTCTCTGCAATAGTTGCCGGATTACGAGGATCATCTTCCGGAATGCCTGCTTCTACTTTGCCCACTAAATCAGCACCAACATCTGCTGCTTTTGTATAAATTCCACCACCTACACGTGCAAATAATGCAATAGACTCAGCACCCAATGAAAATCCTGTTAAAACCTCAATGGTTCTTAACATTTCTGAAGGATCACCATTTACATAAAACATTTGTTTTAAAATCAAAAACAAACCACCCAAACCCAATACTGCTAATCCAGACACACCTAATCCCATTACAGATCCACCTGTAAATGATACTTTTAAAGCTTTTGCTAAACTGGTTTTTGCAGCTTGAGCTGTTCTAACATTTGCCTTTGTTGCCACTTTCATTCCAATGTATCCGGCAGTTGCACTAAAAATAGCACCGATAATAAATGAAATAGCGATACTCCAATGACTTTCGGCGTTTTTGGTAGCCATAAAGCCCAATAGTAACGCGACTATCACAACAAAATAACCTAGAATTTTCCATTCTGCTTTTAAGAAAGCCATGGCACCTTCAGCAATATATGTGCTGATTTCTTTCATTCTGTCATTGCCGGCATCTTGACTGGCAACCCATTTAAATTTTATTAACGTGTAAATAAGCCCAATAATTCCCATTGCAGGAACGGCGTAAAATAGTAATGTGGTACTCATAAGCAAGATTAAATAAAAAATTTATTATAATTAGGGTCGCAAAAATAGGGGTTAATGTATAATAATTATACACTTCTTCATTGTTTATATCAACAAATTGAATACATGAGTGTAAAAATGGGATTGATTAATTGGCTAATCTCAAAGTTCTAGATTTAATTCTAATGATACATCAATGACTCTGATTAGAAATAATTTCAATTTTTAATGAATGTTATTGTCTCGTAAATACCAAAAATGACAATTTATTTTATGTTGGTTAAACAATTAATAGTTATTCTTCTAAATCTTCCTCATTTTTTGAAGTTGAAAAAATATTTGCCATTTTAGCTGTGGTATAAATACTTTTGTTGTATTTATTTCCTAATGTAATGATAGTAGCGGTGTCTTTTATCAATCTTACAAAAACTGCATTATTTCCATGCCACCAGCCATTATGATAAACTTTTTTATCACTTTTTGAAATGAATAACCTCCAACCAAGTCCATAATTATGAATTGATTTTCTTTCATTACTACAAGGTTCAGTAGCTATTTTATAAGTATCCTCACTTACAATTGAATTGTTGTACAACGCTTTGTCCCAAAGTAATAACTCTTGAACTGTGCTGTAAATATTTTTATCGCCGTAGATGCAATCAATATTTTCTAAATTAAATGGTTGATTGTTATAACCGTACGAAGGACTATAATTATTAGTATCCTTTATGCCAAAAACAAAACTATTTTTCATTCCTATTGGATTGAAAATGGAATCTTTCATATATTTTGGATAAGAAATTCCGGTTGTTTTTTCAATAATCAGCGCTAATAAAACATAGTTTGTATTGCAATAATGAAAAATTTTATTTGGTTTTGCATAAAGAGCCGGTTGTGCATATATCATATAATTCAACACATCATTATTGGTAACTCTGCTGTTTTTTTTAAAAGCTGTATCCGAGAAGTAAAGATAATTTGGTAATCCACTTCTGTGAGATAATAAATCTTTAACAGTAATATTGTGATAAGGCAATGAAGGAAAAAATTGCTGCAAACTATCGCTGATATTGAGTTTATGCTGTTCCCATAATCTCAATATTGCCATTGCGGTAAAAGTTTTGGATACTGATGCAATGTGAAAAGTTGTATTTGAATTGATGGGTTCTTTGGTTGTTGAATTACTGTAACCATTGTATTTTTCGTAAACAATTTCTCCATTTTTTGCTATTAAAATTCCTCCGTTAAAATTAGACCTTCCTAATAATTGATTGTAGAGAATCTCTGACTTATTGTAGTACATTTTTTTTTCAGAATTCTTTAGTTTTCTGAAATTAAATAACTTCTTGTATTCATTCTGATATTGACTCGTTGAATTTTCACATGAAATAAAACCTATAAAAAAAATAAATAGTAATGTATAATTTTTCATCTAATTCTTTTCCCGTTTTGGCAAATATAAAGTTTGTCATCTTTTTAGCTTAGTTGATTTAAGTCATTTGGCAGTATATTTTTAAAAGAGTTTAGTTTCTGGAATTTGTTTTATTTCAAACATTGAAAACTAGCTTAAAATATTTATTTTCGCCAACATGAGCAAGCAAACCAATACTAGCTACCCAAAGGAGAAAATTAAAATTCTGTTCTTAGAAAATATCAGCGATAAAGCGATACAAATATTTAAGCAGCAGGGATATACCAATATCAAAAAAATTAATGGAGCACTAACTGAATCAGAATTAATCAATGCGGTTAAAGATGTCCATATTATTGGAATTCGCAGCAAAACGCTTATCACAGAAAAAGTTTTGGATGCTGCAGTTAAATTACAAGCAATTGGTTGTTTTTGTATAGGTGTTAATCAGGTAAATTTGAAAGCTGCTACAAAAAAAGGAGTTGTTGTATTCAATGCTCCATACAGTAATACAAGAAGCGTAGCCGAATTGGTAATAGGATCAAGTATCATGCTTATCAGAAAAATAATTGACAAAAACAATGCGGCACATCAGGGTATTTGGTTGAAGGAGGCGAAAGGAAGTTTTGAATTGAGGGGTAAAACTTTAGGGATTATTGGTTATGGTAATATTGGTAGTCAGGTGAGTGTATTGGCTGAAGGTTTGGGTATGAAAGTTGTATACTACGACTCAGAAACCAAGCTTCCTTTAGGAAATGCAAATAGTTGTAAAAGTATTAAAGATGTGGTTGGTAAATCTGATATTGTAACGCTCCATGTACCGGAAACCAATCAAACAAAAAATTTAATTAATAAAACTAATCTCAAATATTTTAAGCCTGGAAGTATATTAATCAATTATGCCAGAGGAGAAGTGGTAGATTTGAATGCCTTGGCAAAATCTATACAAGATGGACAGATTGGTGGAGTTGCAATTGATGTTTTCCCGGTAGAACCAGAAAAAAATGGAGATGCATTTACAACACCTTTACAAGGGTTGAGTAATGTGTTACTTACACCACATATTGGAGGAAGTACAGAAGAAGCCCAACAAAATATTGGTGAAGATGTAAGCACCAAATTGTTGCAATATTTAGAACGTGGAATAACGAATGGTTCGCATTCAATCCCATCCATTAGTTTGCCTCCGATTGACACAGCACACAGAATTTTACATATTCATAATAATGTACCGGGAGTTTTAAGTGCAATCAATGCTGCACTATCAAAAAACCATATTAATATTTTAGGACAATACCTGAAAACCAATGATACCATAGGTTACGTTGTATTAGATGTTGATAAAAAATTATCAAGACAGGCACTTGATCTGCTGAAAGACATTAAAGAAACCATTAAGGTGAGGATGCTATATTAAATGTGAATACAACTTTACTATGATTTTTTAATGAAGATTTACCACAACTTCAATATCTGGATTGTTTAATAAAAATTCAGCAAAATCTTCATTCATTGTAAATCCTTTTTCATTGTTGTAAAGCGTAATTTTTAAATTTTCTGAAGGCTCATGAATGTTGAATTTTAATGAAGCTTTCCCAGGATTTTTCTTTATGTTTTTTTCAATAAAAGTTACCATTTCCGAAGAGACACTAATAGGCTGAATATTTAGTTCAATTCCTTTCGTTAAACTTTGTTTTGCGCTTTCTAATAAATTAATCCCTGTTACTTTAAATTCAAAGGCATCTCCCTTCCAACTTTGTTTAAAAAATCCGGTAATTAATAAATTTTTTCCTAGCTCCAGGTAATTTACAAATTTCACATAGTCATCACTCCACAATGCAAGTTCAGTTTTTCCGCTAAAATCTTCAATTGTTAAAATCCCAAAATTTCGTCCTGTCTTGGTAACCCTATGTTGTGCAGCCACAACCAATCCTGCAATTCTGAAACTCTTGCCAGTATTGTTTTGCGCTACTGCGGTATTGTCTTTTATTTCATTGAAATCTGAAATATTTAAAATGCCGTAATATTTTAATTCAAACTTATAATTATCCAACGGATGCCCACTCATAAACATCCCCGTAACTTCTTTTTCGTGAGATAATTTTTCGGTTAGTGACCAAGGCTCACAAACTGCAATTTTAGGAGTTGGTATTTCCATTACTTGCTTTAAATCTCCAAACAAAGTATTGGTTGTTCCAGAGTTCAGCGATTCTTTTGTTTGTGCAAATCCAATTATTTTTTCTAAACCTGTTGCACGATCTCCGTCTGGAATATTAAAATATTGTGCTCGGTGAAACTGTTGAAAACAATCAAATGCTCCACTGTATGCCAAACTTTCCAAGCTTTTTTTATTGACATTTTTCTGATTTACCCTTGTAATAAAATCAAAAATATCTTGATAGGTTCCTTTCTTATTTCGATCAATAATAATATTCTCAATTGCATTGTCACCAACACCTTTCAAGCCTCCCAGACCAAATCTGATTTCACCTTTTTTATTGGGTGAGAATCCTTTGATACTTTCGTTAATATCCGGACCAAGCACTTTAATTCCCATTCGTTTGCATTCTTCCATAAAGAAAGTAATTTTTTCAATACTTCCCTGATGGTTCAGTACAGCACTCATAAATTCACTAGGGTAGTGGGCTTTTAAATAAGCTGTTTGGTAAGCAACAAATGCATAGCAAGTAGAGTGAGATTTATTAAATGCATATTCGGCAAATGATTCCCAGTCTGTCCAAATTTTTTCCAACTTTTCAAGCGGATGATTTTTTTCTGTGGCACCTTTTATAAATGCTTCTTTCATGCCATCCAATGTTGCTCTGTCTTTTTTACCCATTGCTTTTCTCAAGCCATCAGCTTTGCCTTTTGTAAAGCCACCAATTTTTTGCGAAAGCAACATTACCTGTTCCTGATACACTGTAATACCATAGGTTTCAGCAAGAAATTCTTCCATTTCAGGCAAATCATATTCTACTGCTTCTTTACCATGTTTTCGTTTAATGTATTTTGGAATATATTGCGCCGGACCTGGCCTGTTCAAGGCATTCAAGGCAATTAAGTCTTCAAAACTTGTTGGTTGCATATCTTTTAATATGCTTACCAAATGCGGTGCTTCAAATTGAAATATACCTACACAATTTCCTTTCTGAAAAAGGTCAAATGTTTTTTGATCTTGTAATGTGATGTAATCAATATCAATGGTTACGCCATGATTTAATTGAATAAGTTCTAATGCCGTTTTAATAATACTCAAGGTTTTTAAACCCAAAAAGTCCATTTTTATTACACCGGAATCCTCAATAATTTTCCCTTCAATTTGTGTTACGTACAAACTTGAATCTTTTGAAGTAGCAATTGGAATTAGATCAGTTAAATCAGTTGGTGCAATGATAATACCTGCAGCATGTATGCCTGTATTGCGAACACTTCCTTCTAATCGCTCAGCTTCTTTTAAAACCCTTGTTCTTAAATCATCAGCAGGACCTTTATAAATTTCTCTGAGGCGTCTTGCATTTTCAATATCCTCAGGCGTATAACCTTTTTCTTCTAAGCTTTTTTCACCTTCTTTTACAGTTAGTGGAGCATGAATCATTTTGCTTAATTCTGTACCGGGTTTGTCGCTTACCAATTTTGCTAAAATATTGCTTTCAGATAATGGCAAATCCATCACCCTTGCTACATCTTTAATACTACTTTTTGCAGCCATTGTACCAAAAGTTACAATTTGTGCAACCTGATTTTTACTGTATTTCTGAACAACATAATCAATAACTTTTTGTCGTCCTTCATCATCAAAATCTGTATCAATATCCGGCATGCTTTTTCTATCCGGATTCAAAAATCTTTCAAAAAGTAAATTGTATTTAATAGGGTCAATATTGGTAATACCAATACAATACGCAACTACGCTTCCTGCAGCACTACCACGCCCAGGACCTACAAAGACGCCCATGTCTCTACCCGCTTTGATAAAATCACTTACAATTAAAAAGTAGCCTGCAAAGCCCATTGTTTTGATCGTAAATAATTCAAAATCTATTCTTTCCTGTGTAGTACTTTCAATTTCACCGTATCTGTTTTTCGCACCTTCATAAGTAAGGTGTTTTAAAAATTCCCACTGATTATTTACATCGGGTTTTATAATGTCTTTTCCAATTACTTCATCATTGAAATGAATTTGAAATTCTTTTGGAATTGGAAATGCTGGAAGTAAAATATCTTTTTTTAAATTTAGTATTTCAATTTTATCAACAATGGCATTTGTATTTTCAATACTCTCCGGAATATCATGAAACAATTGTTTCATTTCTTCGGTGGTTTTGAAATAAAATTGATCATTCGGAAATTTAAAACGTTTGTTTTTTATTTGTGCATCATCATTTACAATATCATCAAATCCGGGTGTAGCTTGTTTTTCGCCAGTATTGATACACAATAAAATATCATGTGCATTGTAATCATCTTTATCTGTGTAATGGCTGTCATTACTCGCTATTACAGATACATTGTGCTTCTTGGCAAATTTTAATAAAACTTCATTTACCTGAAGTTGTTCTTTAATATTATGCCTTTGAATTTCTATGTAATAGTCATCACTAAATAAATCTAACCACCATTTAAATTCTTTTTCAGCTTTTTCTTCACCTTCATTTAAAATTGTTTGAGGCACATATGCTCCTAAACAACAAGTAGTGGCAATTAGCCCTTCATGGTATTGTTCAATCAATTCTTTATCAATTCTAGGGTACTTGCTGTACATTCCTTCAATATATCCGAGCGAAGAAAGTTTGACCAAATTTTGATAACCAATTTTATTTTTCGCCAATAATACCTGATGAAACCGATGATCTTTTTCACCTTTTGTAAATGCTTTAACATGCCTGTCTTTCACAACATAAAACTCACATCCTACAACAGGCTTAACAATTGGTTCTTCAATATTTTTTCCATTGGCATCTTGACCAATAATCTTTGTTTTTTTCCAAGCTTGTGCTACAAATTCAAATGCCCCAAACATATTGCCATGGTCTGTAATTGCCAATGCAGGCATGTTGTTATTCATTGCCTTTTTGTATAAGCTTCCAATGCTAGCTGCACCATCTAAAAGCGAATATTGTGTGTGTACGTGCAGGTGTGAAAATTGGCTCATGAATCTAATAATATTTTATTTTTCGTCAATTGTTTTTTAATTCTTTTAAAGGATAATGGAAAGAATTAAAATTTGATATTTCAAGTTGAATATGCCTTAATTATTTTGCTTAAAAAAACTATATTTTCTTAAAGGTAAACACATTTAAATTGCCACCAACATAATTACAAACCCATGCTTCAATTTTATGATCATCTTCAAAAACATCAACTCCCACAGGCTTTCCTTTACAATCTAATGAATAAATTTTTGTAAAAGAATTCTCTTTTATTCTAAAAACATCTACCATGTTGCTGCTATAGCAGGTTACAAACAAAAATTCCTGATTTTTAGAAAAAACAATTGTTCTTGGTTGTGCATTTGTATTGGCTTTAAATAATGTATTACCATTATTCGGGTCAATGCAAGCGATTTGTGCTATGTTATTGAATGAAACAAACAACCTTCCAAATGAGTCCAAAATAATATGTCTTGGATTTGATGCTACTTTTATTTCTTTTTCAATTTTCCAAGTATTATTATTTATTACGCTAATGCTGTTACCACCCATAATAGCAACATAAGAGTGTTTTGTTTTATCATTAATTGCAATACCTCTAGGTATATCACTCATTTGAATAGTTTGTATCACTTTTCCAAAGGGAGAGAGGCTATCTTGTAATGAAAGAACACTCACTGTTTTGCTGTGCCAATTACTCACCAATAAAAATTTACTGTCATTTGTTTTGGCAATTACTTTTGGTGTATTGCCTGTTTTGATTAGTGGAATGTAGGAGAAGTCTTTTGATTTTTGATTATTATGAATTGTATAAATTTTTTTGTAATTTTTTTCTTTTTTTAAATTGATACTATCCAGTTTAAAAGGGACAATACCTCCACCATTGTGAAGGCTAACCCACAAAATTTTATCATTATTACTCAAACATGCTTCTACCGGTTTTTCCTGAAAAGATGGAACAGCAGTATGTGTGGCATAATCCCATCCAATGCCTTTTGTTGGGGTGAACTTAAATTCCCTTGTAATCTTTTTTGTTGCCTGATTGTATTCTAAAATACTCATACCTTCCAAATTCATAGCATATAATTTAGAGCCATTCGTATTAAATATCACTGATTTTGTACCCCATGATGCACTTATTTTTTCTGTTTTTTCGAAAATTATATTATTATATTTTTTTGCGAGTAGCGTGGTGTCTTCTATTGGATTTTCAGCACTCTTTTTATTGTTGTTTGCAGTACAATTTTGAATGCCGAACAGCAATAAAAATGTATGTAATATGCTTATGGAGTAAAATATTCTTGATGACATATTGAACGTATTTTGATAGAAATATCAAATATCGTACGAGATTGCCTTACTGTAAGTTCAGTTTTCCACAAATCCTCATTTATAGTACAGAATGTTAAAAAGTTTTGCAGATTGTTGGATTATTTACAGTGTGAACTTAGATTGCAATATTGAAAAGTGTAAATAAAATATTAATCGGGTCGTTTTTGATTGTTCTTGGAGGTACAAGTTGTAAATCTTTGAAGTCATTATCATCAAAAGATATATCTGTCAACCAAAAAAATTCGGCAAGTACGGCAAATAAAAAAGTAACATTTATAGATAATATAGAAGTTGCGCCCGGCGGTTTTGTGCCATCGAATAATAAATCTAATTACGTTACAACTAAGAAAGATGTAAAACCTACTGCTGCTGTAAATAATAATAGCCTTAATTCAAATACAGAATTAAAATCTAATAAGTCAGTTATTGAAGATGCAAACAGCCTGCAAATAAAATATGCATTGTTGTTGGATGCGACTGTTGAAAAACTTACAAATATTGAAATGTTGCGTAAAATAGATTATTGGTGGGGCGTAAGATATTGTTTGGGTGGCAGTACTGAAAATTGTATTGATTGTTCTGCTTTTACGCAAATTATTTTGAAAGATGTATTTGGTATTGGTTTGCCAAGAACTGCTCAGGAACAATATAATTCAGCTGTATCAATTGAGTTAAACGAATTACAAGAAGGCGATTTAGTTTTTTTTAAAACAGGTTCAAAAAGCAGACGAGTATCTCATGTTGGTGTATTTTTATTGAACAATAAATTTGTACATGCTAGTACTAGTAGTGGTGTTATGATTAGTGATTTAAATGACAGTTACTGGAGACAACATTTTAAAGGATGTGGAAGAGTGAGAATTGGAAGTAATTAATTATTGCTGTTTGTTTTAAAAATTCTTTGCTTCAATGTATTCAGTACCTGATGAAAATCGGGAGTTAATTTACCCCAAAATATTGCAACTAAAAACAAAGTGGAGAAGATGCTACTTCTTACAAAAAGAATGCTCCATCCCTGATTTGATTTGAAAATAAAATAAGTAATCAAAAAAAATGATAATCCTAATATTATTGCAGCAATTGTTTTAAATGTAAAAGGTTGAAGATTGAATTTATTTTTTAAAAATTGAAACCTTACTGCATTATAAATTGTATATCCTATCAATTCGGAATACGCAGCACCAATGATTCCAAATTTTTTGACAAGTAAATACGTAAGTGGTATACGAATTGCCAACATTAAAACCCCACAAAAAAAATCGAATTTCCAGAAATTAGATGTAGCAATGATTGTGCCATTTACGCCGGTGCCACCATCTATAATTCTTACCAAACCCAGTACAATCAGTATTTCCACGGCTGCCATGTAATTTTGTTGTACATGCAGCAACTGAAATAAATTTTCTATATTTAATAAAATATTTCCAAAAATAAACAAGCTAATCAGCAACATATTAATGGAAGACCTTTGGTAGATTCTTTGTATTTCTGTAATGTTTTTATCTTTCCAAGCCTGTGCTATTACACCACTTGAAATTGATTGCAAACTACGTTGGGGTATTTGTATAAAATTTGCCGCATATAAAGCCAATGTATATACTCCTGCAAAACTTAATCCTTTTAAACTTGCAATAAAAATACTGTCCATCGTTTGTGCCAAAGCTTGTACCAGCATACCTCCAAATATGATTAGTTGCATACTTGCCATTTTTTTGAAAAATTTTTTTGATACATGGCTAATGCTAAATGAAAGATGCAGTTTGTTTTTTTTGATTAAGTAAATGATGAGCAGCATTGTAATGATTGTAAATAATGCTGTGAACAAAATAAAAAATGTATGGTAGTTGATGAACTTGAAATAGAATAGTAATATGAAAACGAGTGTACAAATTCTTAATACAGTTTCCTTTAAAAAAGTAGAGAAAACAGATTCGTGTATTGCCCAGCAATAACCCTCTAATACTGCAAAAAACAACATTCCAAATACAAAAGGAAAAATGAAATGGTAATAGTCAACAATTAATTTTGAGCGTTCTGAGAATTTTTGAATAACCAGTGGTTCTAATAAAAATCCCAATAAAAGAAGTATTCCAAATCCAATTGTTGCAGCTATCAAACTCCAAGTGAGTAAATCATTTTTGGAGTCCTGTACATTACTTTTGTAATAAGGATAAAATTTTATCATTACCGGTATTACGCCCAAACTTGCAAAGACGTAAAAGTTTTGACCGATGTCAAAAAAAATACGAGTCAGTGCAAATTCTTCACTCGAGAAATGCCCTTCCTTAATGTATAAATAAGTATTGATTGCACCAATAAAAAATCCAATGTAAACTACAAGGCTTGAAATAATAGCTTGTTTACGAATGGAACTCATGTTTCTTTAATGCTTA
Source organism: Chitinophagaceae bacterium (assembly GCA_947488765.1). Classification (GTDB taxonomy): domain Bacteria; phylum Bacteroidota; class Bacteroidia; order Chitinophagales; family Chitinophagaceae; genus UBA1930. Next base: position 10,975 of record CANLAE010000005.1, read on the forward strand.
GGGGTTGGTTACTTCTTTTGTCTTGATGTAATATAGCTTTTCTATATTTTTTGCAGCAATAAATTTTTGTGTAGTGGGAGTTACATCTATGAAATTCCAGTTGATATTGGGTTGTAGTTTTATGCTATTTTTCTCAACATTAAAAACAATTGGTAAATCAAACCCTTCTACACAATCAGTATATCTATAGTACATTTTGTTGTTATCGGTAGAGAAATAATATTCCAATGTTGGGACTTGTGTTGTTCGTAAATATTGGTTAAAAACATAACTAAAATTGAAACGAGATTTTTTTGAAATGAATGTTTCAATTTCTTGTGTAATCACGGTTTGATGATAAAATTTTTTATTTAGTTTTCTTATCATATTTCTGAATTTTGTATCATCATTCATCGCATGTCGTATGCTGTGAATCATGTTGCTGCCTTTATCGTACATGTCGCCGCTGCCTTCTTTGTTCACACCATAAGCACCAATAATTGGTTGGTCGTTTCTGATATTTCTTCTTTGTCCGAAATTGTATTCGTTGCCTGCTTGAATGCCATAATAATATTCTGTAAACAAAGTTTCGCTATAAGTTGTAAATGCTTCATGTACCCACATGTCAGCAATATCTTTGGTAGTAATATTATTAGCAAACCATTCATGTCCGCTTTCATGAACTATAATAAAATCCCATTTTTTACCCCAACCACTAGCACTTCTATCTATGCCTAAATAACCGTTCTTATATTGATTGCCATAAGCAACTGCACTTTGATGTTCCATACCCAAATGTGGCGCATCAATTAATTTATAACTGTCTTCATAAAAAGGGTAGGGGCCAAACCAATATTCAAAAGCATGCAACATTGGTTTTACTTGTTTGAATTGTTCTTTTGCTTTTTCTACATTGTAATCCAACACCCAATAACTAATATCGAGTTTCCCTTTTTCGCCCATTAATGTATCGGTGAAGTTGACGTATTTACCAATGTAAGGAACAATGCAATAATTGTTAATTGGATTTTTCACTTCCCATTTGTAGGAAAGCAGATTAGTAGAAAAATTGGATAGTCTCGATAGCTTGCCGTTTGCAATAGCAACCAACGTATCCGGAACAATCATTGTGAGGCTTGCTCCATTATCAGGTTCATCGCCTTGGTAATCTTTACACGGATACCATGCACTTGCACCTAACCCTTGTACAGCAACACTTACAAAGGGATTGCCGTTTTTATCTTTCTTCCAAATCCAGCCACCGTCCCAGGGTGGCGTTCTTGCTTCTATGGGTTTTCCGTGATAGAAAATGTGAAAATCAAATCTTTCTCCTTTGTTTTTAAAATCATTCAGCATTACTAAAACAATATTACCCTCTTGTTTAAAGAGAAAAGTTTCATGAATGGATGGTAGCGAAGGACCATTTTTAATAAAATAATTTCCTTTACGAATGATGCTATCTACAATTAAAGGTTGTTGTAAATCTATTTGTAATTGTTTACCTCCTTTTGTAGCAATAGCCTGAATTATTACTTTGCCCTCTATTTCCTTTTTCTCAAAATCAGGTTTCACCGTGATATCATAACGCAAAACATCCCACCAATCTCTGTTTTCATTTAAACTGCCTCTTAAAGTGTCTGCTAAAGTGTAGGTATTTTTTTGTTGTAATAATTGAGCAGAACTTTTAGTTGCTGTGCAAAAAAAGCTGAATAGCAATACAGAACGTACAAGTGTGCGACGCAACGGAAGTATCATATATAATCTGCTGTTTGGTTAAGCAATATTCTTAATTAATTTTTCAAAAATATTGATTGCTTGGGATTAATTCTTTTTCAATTTTGCTTTAAACACTTTTTCAAATTTTTCAAGTTTTGGTTGAATTACAAACCTGCAATAGCCTTGATTTTGGTTGTCGTTGTAATAGTTTTGATGGTAATTTTCTGCAGGATAATAATTTTTAAATGGTTCAATAGCCGTTACGATTGGTTTATCCCACGCACCACTTTTATCTAAAGCTGCTTTGTATTTTTCTGCTTTTTCTTTTTGTTTGTTGTTGTGGTAAAAAATAACACTTCGGTATTGCGGCCCTTTATCGGCACCTTGTTGGTTCAGTGTTGTAGGGTCGTGTGTTTTCCAAAATACTTCCAATAATTCATCGTAAGAAATGATGCTTGGATCAAAAATAATGCGGGCTATTTCGGCATGTCCGGTTGTTTTATCGCACACTTCTTCGTAAGTTGGATTTTCTACATGTCCGCCACCATAGCCACTTCTAACGGAAATAACGCCATTCAATCTTTGAAAAAAAGCTTCGGTACACCAAAAGCAACCTTCTCCAAAATCTGCGGTATCTGTTTTGATGTTGTTGTTTGTATCAGTCATTGGTTTAATTTTTTTTGTGGGATGTTGTTGTGCACATGAAATAAATGAAAGTACAATTAGCACATTCATTAATAGTATTTTTTGCATTTTCATTATTTAGATTTTACAATTGAACACAAATTATAACAATGCTAATGATAATTGGTTGAATGAAAATAATATCTGCGTTTTTAACAGTTATTTTTTGATAATTGCTTTTCCTTTCTGCTTGGCAGTAAATAATTTCTGAACCGTATAATAAGCTTTCTTTTTGTTACCATAATAATCAATCACACTCCAAGTTGTACCGGGCCAACAATCATTCCATTGCCATAAAATAGAACCCATGCAATAAGGTTGTGCAGATAAATGCGCAGTGATTGCAGTTGCCAAAGCCTTTGTTTGCAATACTTGTGTGGCTTCTACGTATTCATTGAATGTTGCAGTATGAAGATTATTTTGTAAAAGATAAACCGCTAAGTTTTGATAACCGGTTGTATGTTTTTGGTGCAACTTCATTACTATAGAAGCCGTGTCTCTGTCGTTTGGTGAAGAAAATTTTTCAATGGAAGTAAGATTGGGCAAGGATTGCATTCCATATTCGCTCATAAACCTTGGTACTTTTTCTTTGTATTTTTCAATGGGTTCCAAACCCCACCAAATACCCCAATAATGGCTGTCGCCATGTGTCTTGCTTTTCGATTTTCCCCAACCATATAATGGTGTGGATGCGATGTATGGTTTGCCGGAATAAGTTTGTACCAGTTGTGGTAAAAGTTCCTGAAATATTTGTTGGTATTCTTTCCAAATCCTTACTGAATCTTGATTAGAGAGGTTGAATTGTTTTTGCCAACCCCAATTATTCCACGCTTCATCAATTTCATTATTGCCACACCAAAGTACAATACAAGGATGATGATTCAACCGTTTGATATTGTCAATTGCTTCTTGTTTGATATTTTCTAAAGAAGCTTTATCTGCCGGATACATTGCACCTGCAAACATGAAATCCTGCCAAACCATGATATGCAAACTATCGCACAAATTATAAAAATCATCTGCTTCATAAATACCACCGCCCCAAACACGCAACAGATTGATGCCGGCTTGTTTTGCAGCTACCAATAAATTCCGGTATTTTTCTTTAGAAACCCTTGGCAAAAAAACATCTGCTGGAACCCAATTGGCACCTTTGATAAAAATTGGTTTTCCTTTTTCGGTAAAATAAAATGACTGACCAATTGAATCAGGTGTTTGTTTCAGTTCAACATCCCAGGAGGGTTGAATATCTTTTGTTGTATGATAATTGTCACCAATTTCTAATTTTATATTCCTCCAAATGCCGCATGTGGTGAGCATTGGCGCAAAATCCCAACCAAAATGATATTGTGCTTTTCGTATAAAATTTCTATTGTTCTCACTAGGATATTTTATGGTTGCAATGTTTGCCAATGAATCTGCAATTCTATCTGCACTAAAAAATTTGATATATAAATGATTGCCTTTACTTCGAATCAAATTTTTTACATCAATCTTCCATGTTCTGAACATATTGTTGGCATACAAAATATTTTTTCCATTCAAAAATACTTCTGCGTAGGTATCCAATCCTTCAAAAACTAAGTTGATGGTTTTGTTTTGAAGTGTATTTTTTGAAACATTGAAATAAGTTTGGTATTCCCAGTTGGTGCTGCTAATCCATTGCAGTTTGGTTTCATTGTCTCTGTAAAATGGATCAGGAATTAATTTGTTTTGCAGTAAATCGGTATGAACCGTTCCAGGAACTGTTGCAGAATACCAGATGCGTTCATTTACATTTTTAAATTGCCAGTTGTTTGAAATTTTCTGAATAGAAATTTGTGCACGTGCATTTAAAATAGAGATGCATAAAAACAATATACTTACTTGCAACTTCATGAAACTAATTTTTTAAATGAGCAAGCATTGTTTTTATTTCAGTTTCATCAACACTGATATTTTGTAATGATTCATTCATTGTTATTGGACTTTCATTTGCAAAAGTTGCAATCATTTTTTTTGCTGAAGAATGAAACTCAATTGCGCTGGTTTCTTTTGATAAATTTTGAATAGTATGGCTTCTAACGCCACTTCCCGGCATGATGATGATGCGGTCATCTGCCAATGTTATCAATGCTTTGATGATTGCAACGCCTTCAGTAGCAGTTGGGTGTTGACCACTCGTTAAAATCCTTGTGCAACCACATTCAATAATTTGTTCCAATGCTTTAAAAGGATCTTTTGATCTGTCAAATGCCCTATGAAATGTAATGTCTAAAGGATAAGCATGTTCAACCAAAATACTTGTTCTTTCAACATCAATACTTCCATTATCTTTTAATAATCCAAATACCACACCTTCAAATCCCATTTGTTTACACAATGTAATATCTGCTTGCATGATATTGAATTCATCATCCGAATAAATGAAATCGCCACCACGTGGTCTTATCATTGGAAAGATGGGAATGGAAATAGTTGCTCTTGCAGATTTTAAGGTTCCATATGATGGTGTTGTGCCGCCTTCATGTTCATTATCGCATAATTCAATTCTGTCTGCTCCATATTTTGCAGCAAGCAATGCAGACTCATAATTAAATGCTGCGATTTCAAGTAGCATAGAAATTTTTTAGAGTATAAATTTACTGTCAAATAATTTATTGGGGTAATCAGAATTTTGGATCGCGTAATTAAAACCTTTATGCAATGCATATGCACCATGTTCGCCTTTGTTATTCAAGGCAATAAAACAAACCTGAATGTCTTTACATTTTTCTAAACCTTTCACTTTAATAAGTCGCTCGATTGCTTTCTTACAAGCTATTTCAGGGCTATTTCCTTGTCTCATAAATTCTACAACCAAATGGCAACCGGCAATTCTGATTACATCTTCACCTTGCCCAGTAGATACTGCTGCACCTACTTCATTATCTACATATAAACCCGCACCAATAATAGGAGAGTCGTCAACTCTACCACGCATTTTAAAACCTTGACCACTTGTAGTGCAACTACCACTTAAGTTGCCGAAATTATCCAATGCAATCATCCCAATGGTATCATGATTGTATGATCCGTCTTCTAATGTATTGGGAGCAAAAGGACCATGACCTTTATTTTCTCTGTTGATTACAGGATGGTATTCATTTTTTTCTAACCAATTTTTATAAGCTTTCTCTGCATCTTTACTTAAATTTTGTTCTTTTAGTTCAAAGCCTGAAGCAACTGCAAATTTCTGAGCACCTTCACCAACCAATAAAACATGCGGCGTATTCTCCATTACTTTTCTTGCAACAGAAATTGGATGCTGAATTCTTTCTAATGCAGCTACACTACCACAATTAAATTGATGATCCATAATGCTGGCATCTAATGTTACAAAGCCATCTCTGTCTGGGTTTGCGCCTAGACCAACGCAACAACTTATTGCATCCTCGGTAATCATTACACCCTTCTCAACGGCATCTAAAGCAGTTCCGTTTTTTGATAATATTTCCCAGGCTGCTTTGTTTGCTTTGATGCCTGCATCCCAAGTGCTAATAACAATAGGTTTTTTTACCGCAACATTTTTGTAAGAAAATAATGGAAGTGTTAAACCGCTTAATCCTAACGAACTTAATTCTAAAAATTTTCTGCGTTGCATTGGGTTATGTTTGAATTATTAGTCCTAGGCCGATTTAATACCCTAGTTATTTTTGAAATATTGACTGGCAATAATTGTATTCAAAAAATAAATATATGAAATTTAGGGGACAAAGGTTAAAATATTTGTAAAAAAACAAATATAAAAATTGTCATTTATAATTTGTTACACTCCTAATTTTTTTTCAATTAGATAGCTGTTTCTTTCGGGTGAATTTCTGCCAACCAATTCGGCAATAAAGCCGGCTAAAAAAAGCTGCATCCCAATAACCATAATCGTTAGCGCCATATAAAATGAAGGACGATTTGTAATGGTGAATTCTGTATATACTAATTTGCCGAGTACTAAATACAAACTAATTAAAAATCCGATTAAGAAACAAAATGTACCATACAAACCAAAAAAGTGCATAGGTCTTTTGCTGAATTTACTAACAAAAGTGATGGTTGCTAAATCTAAAAAACCATTGATGAAACGTTCCCAGCCAAACTTTGTTACACCATATTTTCTTGCACGATGAACTACCACTTTTTCACCAATTTTTCTAAAGCCTGCCCATTTTGCAAGCACTGGAATGTAACGATGCATTTCGCCATATACTTCAATACTTTTTACAACCTTGTTTTTATAAGCTTTTAATCCACAATTAAAATCGTGGAGTTTTATGCCACTGCTTTTTCTGGTGGCAGCATTGAATAATTTGGTAGGTATTGTTTTTGTAATAGGGTCGTGTCTTTTTTGTTTCCATCCGCTTACCATATCATAACCATCTACAGTTATCATTTTGTATAACTCAGGAATTTCATCCGGACTATCCTGCATATCAGCATCCATCGTAATTACAACATCACCAACTGCAGCTTTAAAACCTTCGTTCAAAGCAGCGCTTTTACCATAATTGCGTTGAAATTTAATGCCTTTGATATTTGGGTTTTCGTTGGCAATTTGTTCTATTACTTGCCAGCTGTTGTCATTACTGCCATCATCAATCATGATTACTTCATAAGTAAATTGATGTTGCGTAACTACTTCCGTAATCCAGTCACTTAATTCAGGAAGTGATTCTTCTTCGTTGTATAATGGTATGATGATAGAAAGATTCATGAAATTATTGCTCTAAAGGGTTAGGATTTGGATTCTTTTTTGCAATTAATGCACCTACGGCTGAGAAAAACAATCCCATAATTAAATAGGCTACAATTACACCACCGATTGCAAAAGGGATAAAGAATTTTCTAGTCATTGACATTCCTTGTTCAATTTGATTAGCAGGCATATTTTTTTCTGCCATTCCTTTTTTTGCAACTTCTAATGTTAAATCAATGATTTCTGGCATTATGAATTTTAGAGAAATATAAGTGTATAATGCAAAAATTGCAGTGATGGCAGCAGTTGTTTTGAAGCCGTGTGCAAATGTGTTACCGAAAGTTACATTGCCATTCGACTGTTTGGAGTAGCTGATACAAGCCCAAATTAAACCTGCTCCTAATACGGCATACTGAATTGAACCCATTGTTTTGTTGAGGTCTAAACCTGCGAGATGTGTAATTAATCCCATTATAATTAATATTAATGAGATGATAATTCCTTTTATTGCTGGAGTTGTAGGTATTTGGTTCATAAATATTAAATTGTTTGATTTAAAGATAGTATTCCTTTGTTAATTGTGCCTATAATGTTGCCATTTAATTGTTTGTTGGCAAAAGGTGTATTAAAGGATTTACTCAAATTATTTGATTCTGTTAATGTTGAATTTCCTGTTCTGCTGAACAAAGTCAATTCAGCAATTGCACCCTCTTCAATAATTACATTAGGCAAATTAAAAATGATACGGGCATTACTGCTGAATAATTGGGTTAATTTTTCATTGCTTAATTCGGGCAAAACTGTTTGTAAAGCAGTAAAGGTTGTTTGTAAATCAATCATACCAAATGAAGCATTTTGAAACTCACAAACCTTATTGTCCCAATCTTGTGGAGCATGATGAGAAGCAATACAGTCAATAGTTCCATCTGTAACAGCATTTCTCAAAGCCATCATATCTGCATGGCTTCTTAATGGCGGATTTACTTTCAAATTGGTATCGTAGTTTAAAATATCTTCTTCACAAAAGAACAAATGATAAGGAGTTACGCTGCAAGTAATATTCAATCCTTCAGCTTTTGCCTGTTGAATCATTTCAATACTTTTTGCAGTACTGATGCCTGTGATATGTAATTTACTGTTGGTATATCTAAGTAGCTCAATGTCTCTTTGAATCATTAAATGTTCACCTATAGATGGAATTCCTTGTAATCCCATTTGTGTAGAATGGATTCCTTCATTTATCAAACCATGTTTGCCAATTGTTGCATCAATAGGCATTTGTATAATGGTAGTATTTGTTGCTTTGATGTATTGCAAAGCTTTTAATACCAATTCCGCATTTTGAACAGGTTTCAAACCATCAGTGAAAGCAATCGCACCGCTGTTTTGCATGTCGTACATTTCAGCAAGTTCTTTGCCTTCAATATTTTTTGTAATGGCACCTAAAGGATAAATATTGATTGGTAAATGTTGATTGGCATTTACAATATATTCAACTTGCGATTTTGTAGCAACAACTGGGTTGGTATTGGGTAAAGTAAACACGCTAGTATATCCTCCGGCTAATGCAGTTGCAGCGCCTGAGTTGAGGGTTTCTTTAAATTCATATCCAGGATCACAAAAGTTTGAAAAAATATCTACCCAACCTGGTGATAATATTTGGTTTTCACCTGATACTATTTTATCGGCTTCAACAATAATGTTGTCATCAATTTTTGCTACAATACCATTTGAAATAAAAACATCTTTTACCAAGCCATTGTATGGACTTTTAGAGTCGGAGATTGTAATCTTCTTTAATACAATATTCATGTACAGGTTGAAAATTTTGTGCAATATACTTTTAAAATTTTTATTAGCTATTATATTTGTATTCCTTATTTTTTAAATGATTTTATAGGTTACGGGTGGTGGCGCAGCCCGGTAGCGTACTTGCATGGGGTGCAAGGGGTCGCTGGTTCGAATCCAGTCCACCCCGACATTACTTCCAAAAAGACAATCTTGCAAGAGATTGTCTTTTTGTTTTTCGGCTAAAACCCTTGATTCTATTGCGATTTAACTGAAAAATATATTGACTCGATAGGTTAGAACTCGGTCGTTTTGCTTGTCATATATCAAGTCCTTTAAAACCAGCAAATATTGTAATAGCAGTATGTGTAGGGTATTTGGCAGAAAAGTAAACTTAAGAAAATATTTTTCGGATTGAAAAATTAGTATTTTCGCAAATTCAAAAAAAAACAATAAGTGAAATATCAATTTATTTTTATTCTTACAATTTTAGTTACCCAAAGTGCTTATGCCCAATTAGGTATTGGCACTGCTACTCCACATGCTTCTGCAAAATTGGACGTGTCAAGTACATCTAAAGGTTTTTTACCGCCGAGAATGACTGATGCACAAAAAACCGCCATAACATCACCTGCAGCCGGCTTAACACTTTGGTGCACAAATTGTGGATCAACAGGAGAAATGCAGGTGTACAATGGCTCGTCTTGGACAAATATGGCAGGTGGCGCTGCGAGTCCGGCCTTTGTTTGCGGTTCGTCAACGGTAACATTTACCTATAATGGTGCTTCTGTAACATATGGTACAGTTAGCAGTACTGGATCTAAATGTTGGCTCGACCGTAACTTAGGTGCCACACAAGTGGCCACAAGCACATCAGATGCAGCATCTTACGGAGATTTATTCCAATGGGGAAGAGGTGCAGATGGCCATCAAATTAGCACATCTACTACCACCACTTCTCTTTCAACTACCGACGCTCCTGGAAATGCGCTTTTTATTAAAGTTTTATCTACAAATCCTCCTAATGATTGGCGCAATCCTCAGAATAATAATTTATGGCAGGGTGTAAATGGCCTAAATAACCCTTGCCCATTTGGGTTTCGATTGCCAACCTCTACAGAGTTAATTGCAGAACGTACAAGTTGGACTAGCAATAATGCCGCAGGCGCATTCGCTTCAACACTTAAATTATCAATGACAATTGGCCGCAATAGTAATGATGATGGATTCTTCGGTGGGCAAACTTACGGCTACTATAACCAGTCCTGCAACTGCACTTTTGGTGTACAATACTGCCACAGCGGGAACCTCTCCAAATAATGTAACTCCAGGTTTTTATTTTTATTCAGGTGCTGCTTGGGTTCGTCTGGTAACACATACAGATAATGTTACCAATGTTACCGGTACAGTAGCAGTGGCTAATGGGGGTACTGGTGCCACAACCCTTACAGCGAATAATGTTTTATTAGGTAATGGAACTAGTTCATTGCAAGTAGTAGCTCCTGGGTCGATTGGCAATGTATTAACGTCTAATGGAACAACTTGGACCTCTGCTGCAGCAAGTGGTGGTTTGCCAACAACAGGAAATACAGCTGGTGATATGCTTTATTGGAATGGAACAGTATGGGTTAAGGTACCAACAGGAACTAACGGGAAGACTTTAACCTTTATTAATAATGTGCCAACTTGGTATGGTGGAAACGGGACCGTAGTTTCAACAACTGGAAAAATTTGGATGGATCGTAATTTAGGTGCTAGTAGGGTTGCCACAAGCAGTACTGATTACTTATCGTATGGAAGTATTTATCAATGGGGCCGAGGGAATGATGGGCATCAATTAATCAATTTCACAAGTGCAACAGCAGGGTCAGGAATAAATGCCACTGTCACGACTTTGTCAACAACAGACATACCAGGTAATTCATCATTTATTGGAGCATGTCCTGGAACTAACAACTATGATTGGCGCAGTGTGAAAAACGATCTTTTATGGCAAGGGGTAAATGGAATAAACAATCCCTGTCCAAGTGATTACCGTTTGCCAACAGAATCAGAATGGGTTGCTGAATATGCAACTTGGGCAGCTTATTCAAGTGGAGCTTTTTCTTCAGCCCTTAAGCTAACTATTGGTGGAGTCCGAAGCTGTTGTGGTGGTGGGCTTGAGGTTACGGGTACTGGTGGTATGTATTGGACTAGTACGGTGTCTGGAACTCAAGCAAAAACACTCGCAATTGGGTCTAGTACAACTACAACGGGTAATTCAAATCGAGCGGACGGACGTTCTGTACGTTGTATAAAGGATTAAAAATTTAAATCAAAACATAAAAACAGTTTAAATATAATAATATTTATCACAGTTGATAACCTTGTACAAACTTTAAGCGTTAGTTTATAAATTTATTAGAAAATTAAATAAAACAATTATGTTTGCATAATAATATTTGCATATAAAATAAACACTATGAAAAAATTAATTTTTTGCGTTCCACTTCTTATTTTTTCTTTTGGTGCAAAAGCACAGTTTTATTTGAGTTCGGGAGAGACAATCACTGTTCCCACTTCAAATGACTTTTTCTTACAAGAGGATTTGATTAATGGAGGTACAATTATCCACCTTACCATTAATGGGAGTAATGCACTAAACATTAGTGGAACAGGTACTATTAATAATTTAATTGTAAACAAAGCATCAGGTACAGCAACTTGTACCGGTGGTATGCAAACTATTACAGGCATTTATACACCAACATCGGGTGTATTGGCTGCAAATAATTATTTAAAGCTGCGCTCTAATGCTACAGCAACTGCTCAGGTAGCAGCAGGCTCTTCATCGGGTGGTTATATTACTGGTAATGTAAATGTAGAAAGATACATTCCAGCCAAACGAGCTTGGCGATTTTTAACTTCCCCACTAATCGGTAGTAGTAATAATAGTATTTTTTACAACTGGCAAAACAATGACCAGATAATAAGTAATTATGGATTAGAAATTTGGTCAGCTACCAGTGGAGTTGCTGATCCAAGTAGTACTAATTCAGGTATGGCAATTGGTGGTTCATATATTAAACAATACAATAGTGCAACAAATGGCTGGGATGTTTTAACTAATACCAATACCAGCACCTTATTTGATGCTACAACTAATAAAGCATATTCTATTTTTGTAATAGCACCTTACAATAATGGGAATACCTATCACAATTCAACCGCAGTTGTTACCACAATAAATGCCACAGGTACCTTAATCCAAGGTACACATACTAAAAGTTTAGGTACAGCTACAGCGGGTCAATATTTTTTAGTAGGCAACCCTTATGCAAGTGCTGTAAGCCCTGCAACTATATCACTTACAAATCTTGCCAGCAATTTTTACATGTGGGATCCCAATTGTGCTGGTACCTATAATGTAGGTCAATACAATACTTATAATAGAACAGCAGCAACCTACTCTTTAGTCACCAATTCAGATGCAGGAACTGTGTATACCAATACTACACCCATTCAAAGCGGCCAGGCATTTTTTGTGCAAGCTGATGCAGCTGCTGCAACAGCTATTACCTTTAGCGAAACTGATAAAGTAAGCGGCAGTACCAATGTATTTAGAACAACTAGCACCGATGTTCAAACACTGCGCCATACATTAAAGAAAAGCATTAACGGAGTAGTAACCAATATAGACGGGGCATTGGGTATTTTCTACAATGGCGCCAATGCAGCAGTTGATTACAATGATGCAGCTAAGTTTAGCAACAGCACCGAGAACATTGTATTAAGAAGAGCCAATGGCAGCTATGCAATTGAAGAAAGACCATTGGTAACAGAGAATGATACTTTGTTTGTAAGATTGACCAATACACAACAGTCTGCTTACACCTTAGAGTTAACAGGTGAAAACTTTACGAATACACCGGGTTTAACAGCAACCTTAAAAGATGCTTATACCAATACCAATTTGCCATTAAGCATTACCGATACCAACAGGTACAACTTTGCAGTAGATGCAAATGCAGCAAGTACCGGTGATAGATTTATGATTGTGTTTAAAACCAATGGTACATTACCGGTACAATTTACCCATATCAATGCTACTCAAAAAGGAGCATCGGTACAAGTAGATTGGAAAGTAGCTACCGAGCAAAACATCAAACAGTATGTGGTAGAGAAAAGCACCAATGGCATAAACTTTACAGCAATTGCAACACAAGTAGCTAATAATATTAACAACAGCAGTTACACTGCAATGGACAATAGTCCAATCAATGGCAGCAACTACTACCGAATATTAAGTACCGACAATAATGGTAAACATCAGTACAGCAATGTAGCAGTGGTGAAAATTGGTGGCAAGCAAAGTAGTATTAGCGTGTATCCAAATCCAATAGCAGGCAATGTGATGAATTTGCAATTAGAAAATATAGCTAAAGGCAATTACACCATACAATTGGTAAATACCCAGGGCAGTGTAGTAATGCAAACCAAATTACAACATGCAGGCGGCAGTGGTACGCAAAGCATTGATTTGCCAGGTAATTTAAGTAACGGTAATTATGTGTTGAAAGCAGTAGATGAGAAAGGAGTGGTGTTTACAGAGAAAGTAGTTTTAAGTAGTAAGTTTTAAGTAATAAGTTTTAAGTAATAAATTAAAAAAATGAAAAATAAGTTTTCAATAATTCTTGCATCGTGCTTTGTAATAATTATTTTATTGGTAATGCCTTCAATATTACATGCACAACCAATTGATCCTGGTGTAGATCCTGCACCAATAGACGGTGGTGCAAGTATTGTTGCTGCTGCATGTGCAGGGTATTTGGCAAAAAGAAAAAATACTTTAAATAGAAAAAAAAGGGATAATTAAGATTATAAAACATCTTGATTGTTATGATATTTCTTTTTCTTTAAATGAAGCAAAATATTCTAACGTTACTTCAAAAAAGACAATCTTGCAAGAGATTGTCTTTTTGTTTTTTGATGAAATTCTTTGATGCAAAAATAATTTCAAATACACTTGTAGAATCAGTTTTTTATTTGAAACTTTTTGTCATTACTCCAAAAAACTATATGCACTTTTTTGCCGTAGCTGTTTGCCTATAAATAATCAATATAAAAACCACTTCAATAAAATATCTATAATTGAAAAAATAGATTGCAACTGAAGGCTTATTTTTGTTACAATAACAACAATGATATGAGTGAAGAAAAGAGTTTAAATTTTATAGAAGAAATTATTGAACAAGATTTGGCAAGTGGTAAATATAGCAGTATCCATACTCGCTTTCCGCCGGAGCCAAATGGTTATTTACATATTGGACATGCCAAAAGTATTTGCCTCAATTTCGGATTAGCCAATAAATATGGTGGCAAGGTGAATCTTAGATTTGATGATACAAATCCTACTACAGAAGATACAGAATATGTACAAAGTATTAAAGCTGATGTACAATGGTTGGGTTTTAACTGGACTTCTGAATTATATACTTCAGATTATTTTGAACAATTGTATGAATTTGCTGTAAGCCTTATCAATAAAGGATTGGCATATGTTGACGATAGTACAAGTGAAGTAATTGCAACACAAAAAGGAACGCCTACTCAACCCGGAATAAGAAATGAATTTTCTAATAGAACGGTTGCAGAAAATTTGGATTTGTTTATTGCAATGCGTGCTGGAAAATATAAAGATGGCGAAAAAGTATTGCGTGCAAAAGTAGATATGAATAGTCCGAACATGCACATGAGAGATCCTATTATTTATCGAATAAAACATGCACACCATCATCGCAGTGGAGATGCCTGGTGCATTTACCCGATGTATGATTTTGCACACGGACAAAGTGATGCAATAGAACAAATTACCCATTCTATTTGTACACTAGAATTTATTCCGCATCGTGAATTGTACAACTGGTTTATTCAGCAATTAAATATTTTCCCATCGCATCAATATGAATTTGCACGTTTAAATATGACTTACACTGTCATGAGCAAACGAAAATTATTACAGTTGGTGCAGGATAATTGTGTTACTGCATGGGATGATCCTCGCATGCCTACTATCAGTGCAATGAGAAGAAGGGGTTACCCTGCAGCAGCTATTCGTGAATTTTGTGATAAGATCGGAATTGCCAAACGTGAGAACTTAATTGATATTGGATTACTTGAATTTTGTGTTCGTGAAAACTTAAACAAAACAGCACAACGCAGAATGGTTGTTTTTGATCCATTGAAAGTAGTGATCACCAATTATGAAGCTGCAGAAGAAATATTGTTGAGTGAAAATAATCCCGAAGATGAACATGGTGGAAGCCGTGAAGTGCCTTTCAGCCGTGCGTTGTACATAGAACGTGATGATTTTATGGAAGTGGCACCTAAGAAATATTTCAGGCTTGCACCAGGTCAAATGGTTCGTTTAAAAAGTGCTTATATTATTCAATGCAACGAAGTAATTAAAGATGCTGAAGGTAATGTTACAGAAGTGCATTGTACTTATATTCCAGAAAGCAGAAGTGGCAATGATACCAGTGGTATTCATGTAAAAGGAACGCTACATTGGGTAAGTATTGCACATGCTGTTATTGCTGAAGTGAGAATGTATGATAGGTTATTTACTGTAGAAAATGTAGCTGAAGCGGAAGGTGATTTTAAATCATACATCAATCCGCAATCTTTACAAGTGATTGAAAAAGTATATGCAGAACCTGCTTTGAAAAATACAACATTCGAAGATAGACATCAATTTATACGCAAAGGATATTTTTGTTTAGATGCAGTAAGTTCACCTGATAAATTAGTATTCAATCGTACTGTAACATTAAAAGATACCTGGGCTAAAGAAGTTAAAAAAGTATAGGTTTTTATTTTACAGTAATATTCATTTCATTATTTGTTGAAAAAAAATCAACCAAGTATTACCATACAAACATGGAATTAATTCAATCTTTTCAGAAATATTGGCAACAACATTTTGTGCATATTGTACCAAATAATGCGCATCTGTTGCTTGCTGTAAGCGGAGGATTGGATAGCGTGGTATTGGTAGATTTAGTTACTAAATCAGGATTCAATTGCAGCATTGCGCATTGTAATTTTACACTAAGAGCTTTGGAAAGTGATCGTGATGAACAATTTGTAACTGCATTAGGCAATCAATACAATATACAAGTTCATACCAAAAGATTTGCTACTGCACAATTTGCTTCTGATAATAAAATATCTACACAGGAAGCAGCTAGAAACATGCGTTATCAATGGTTTCAGGAATTATTGGATGTTGCCAAACAAAATGATTCTAGCAAAAATTATTATATCTTAACAGCACATCATGCAGATGATAATATTGAAACAGTGGTATTCCATTTTTTCAGAGGAACGGGTATTAGCGGCTTACATGGAATTCTCCCTGTTAACGGACAAATCATTCGTCCATTATTATTTTCAAGAAGAACAGAGATTGCTCATTATGCAGGGCAAAACAAAATCACTTGGGTAGAAGATTCATCCAATGCTACTGATAAATATTCAAGGAATTTTATCAGGCATCAAGTATTGCCTTTGGTTAAAAACATTTTTCCTTCTGTTGAAGAAAATTTGTTGCACAACATCAATAGAATTTCTGAAATTGAACAAATTTATCAGGCAAGTGTGCAACAAATCATTGCCAAATTAATTGTACCAAAAGGAGCGGAGTTGCATGTTCCAATCCTCAAATTGCAAAAGCAGCAATCCCTTTCTACCATTGTATTTGAGCTCATTAAGCCCTATAATTATACTGCTGCACAAGTACCAGATGTTTTAAGTTTGTGTACATCAGATAATGCAAAGTTTGTGGCTTCTGCAACACACCGAATTATCAAAAATAGAAACTGGCTGATTATTGCTCCGGCTCAAATACCCGAAAGCCAAACATTTATCATCGAATCCGAGAATGAAAATATTGTTTTCGGAAATGAAAATTTGCAAATTCATCATTTGTTAAATACCCCCACTGAAATTATTTCAGATGCCAATAAAGTGCTATTAGATGCTGCGCATATTCAATTTCCATTGTTGTTGCGTAAAGCAAAAACAGGAGATTATTTTTATCCATTGGGAATGACAAAGAAGAAAAAAGTCAGTCGTTTTTTAATCGATCAAAAATTATCTACAACGCAGAAAGAAAAAGTATGGGTACTTGAAAGCAATCAAAGGGTAGTTTGGATTGTAGGCTATCGTATTGATAACAGATTTAAAATTTCACCTCATACCAAACAAATTCTTCAGCTACAACTAAAAGCTGCCAATATTTAATTACGCTTGGTATTCGCCAAAAACTTTTCTCAGACAATCACTTATTTCACCAAGTGTACAATAATTTTCAACGGCTTCAATCACTACTGGCATTATATTCTGTTGGTTCACTGCAGCATTTTCAATAGCTTGTAAGCAAACATTTACTTTGGCTTGGTCTCTTTTGTTTTTTAGGATATTCAGTTTTTCAATTTGTAATTGACGGATTCCGTCATCAATTTTAAATCCTGGAATTGGCGTTTCTTTATCTACATTAAATTTATTTACCCCTACAATTATTTTTTCGCCACTTTCAATATTACGTTGGTATGCATAAGCACTTTTGGCAATTTCATTTTGCATAAATCCTTCTTCAATAGCATTTACACTGCCGCCCATTGCATCAATTTTATGCACCAATTCCCATGCTTTTTTCTCTACTTCATCTGTTAAGTTTTCAATGAAATAACTACCCGCCAATGGATCAACGGTATCTGCAATACCACTTTCAAAAGCTACAATTTGTTGTGTTCGCAATGCAATACGTGCAGCTTCTTCGGTAGGTAAACTCAACGCTTCATCGTAGCCATTTGTATGCAAACTTTGTGTACCGCCCAATGTGGCTGCTAATGTTTGCAATGTAATACGTGCAATGTTGTTCAAAGGTTGTTGTGCGGTTAATGTAGAACCACCTGTTTGTGTATGAAAACGAAGCATCAATGCTTTTTCATCTGTGGCACCTAATTCTTGCATCATCTTACACCACATTCTTCTTGCTGCTCTGAATTTGGCAATCTCTTCAAATAAATTATTGTGTGCATTGAAGAAAAAAGACAATCGTTTGCCAAATACATTAATATCCAAACCCTTTTCCAATGCAGCTTTCACATAAGCCTTACCATTACTTAATGTAAATGCAATTTCCTGTACAGCAGTACTTCCGGCTTCACGAATATGGTAACCCGAAATAGAAATCGTATTCCATTTTGGTAAATCGTTGCTGCACCATTCAAAAATATCTATGATAATTCGCATCGAAGCTTTTGGTGGATAAATGTAAGTGCCTCTTGCTGCGTATTCTTTTAAAATGTCATTTTGTATAGTACCGGTAATTTTTGTAAGGTCGGCTCCTTGCTTTTTTGCAAGAGCTACATAAAGTGCTAATAAAATAAATCCGGTTGCATTGATTGTCATTGATGTTGAAACTTTCTCTAAATCAATACCATCAAATAACCGTTCCATATCTTCAATGCTGTCAATTGCAACACCCACTTTACCGACTTCACCTTCGGCTAATTCGTGGTTACTGTCATAACCAATTTGTGTAGGCAAATCAAATGCAACGCTTAATCCCATTACACCCTGTGACAATAAAAAATGGTAACGTTTATTACTTTCTTCTGCAGTTGAAAAACCTGCATATTGCCTCATTGTCCATAGTTTTCCTCGGTACATATCGGGCTGTATGCCACGTGTATAGGGAGGTTTACCCGGCATTTCAATGGTAAATGGAGTTTGTAAATCTTTATAGTCATACAGTGGTTTTATAACAATACCACTATCTGTAATTTTTTTTTCTTCAGCCATAGCAAAACAATATTTGTTATATTTTAAAGGCAGTCGTTACATTAATTTCTTTGCTTCAAAACTGAGCACAGAGCTCACAATTTCATGCATATTCGCTCTTTTATCATTCATCAAAAATTCCATAATCAATTTTAATAATTGCAATCCGGTAGCTTCAGCAGGCAACACATTTGCCATTTGATTAATCATTAATAGGTTTTGTTCTTTCAAACTTTTCACTGCTTCCCAAGCTTCTGCTGTTACATAAATTTGTTGGGTTATGTTATAATCAAATTCCTGACGAATGATGTGTGTAAGTAACATTTGCATTTCTCTTGAAGTAAGATTTGGTTCAGTAGTTCTTGCAATCAAATTGGGTAATGCAATTCTATCTACCAGCAATATCAAACGTTCGTATGCTTGCAATTGCATTTGCCTCGTTCCTTCTTGGCTTGTATGTGAGCTCGCAACTGGTTTTGCTGTTTTTCCCTTTTTTTTCTTCTCTCTGTAATATGGAATGTAAATTGACATTGCACTTACAATTAATATTCCTACAATAATCAATACACCAATCGTTGTATCCATTTCAAATATTTTTACAAATATAGCTATCAAAAGTGCGTTATGTATTTCCTTGTATCGAAAGATGAAAAGTTGCTGATAACTTTTTATTTTTTAAATTTGCACTACAAATAATTATTATGGAAACAGTTGCAACAATACCTGTATCACTTACTGAAAATGCAATTCAGGAAGTTAAACGTTTAATTAATGAAGAAGGATTTGATACCACAACAAAATTACGAATAGGTGTAAAAGGTGGGGGATGCAGTGGTATGACGTATGTATTGGGATTTGATATACCGCAAGCAGATGATGAAGAATATACAATTGAAGACATCACTTACATCATGAACAAAAGTCATGGTTTATTTCTATTTGGTATGCAAGTAGATTGGCAAGGCGGTTTGAATAGCAGAGGGTTTACTTTCACCAATCCCAATGCCAGTAAGACTTGTGGCTGTGGTACTTCTTTTGCGGTTTAGTAGTAATTTGTCAGATTGAGCTTGTCGAAATCTGAATAAAATGCACAACTAAATTTTATGGGCTATTAACTGTAACCCAAATCCGAACTGTAGTTCTGGCTTTTCGTTACAATCTTTTTGTCGTAGCTCCAAAAAGTATTTCCACTGCAATCCGGCAGCCTTTGAAGATTGCACACATTAATTTGGCTTGCCGAGGGTATTGTATTTTTATAAATTTAATAGGAACGAATAAATTCACTCATCTCTATAATTCCTGTTTTTCTCCAAACTTCTTTGCCATGATGATATATGATGAAAGTAGGAAAGGAGCCTACACCTAATTCTTTTGCCAATTGGGTTTGAGCACCTCCGTCAATTACTAGTACGTTAAAATTTCTTTGTTTTAAAGTATCAATAACGGGTTGCATTTTTCTGCATGGCGGACACCATTTTGCACCAAAATCCACAATCATTTTTTCAGAAGCTGAAACAATTTTATTAAAAGATGCTAATGTTATTTCAGCTTCATTGCTTTTCCCTTCTACAGGTTTATTAGCTTGTTTCCAGGTATTCATACCGCCTTGTAAATTGTAGGTAATTGTAAAGCCGTTTTTACTCATCCATTGCATGGCTGCACCACTTCTTCCTCCACTCAAACAATACAAGTAAACAGGTTTGCTTTTGTCTAATGCGGCAACTCTATCTACAAATTCTTTTTGGTTAGTCCAATCTGCCTGAAGTGCATTGGCAATATGACCCGAGTTGTATTCCTCTGCAGTTCTTACATCTAAAAGTTGTATATTTTTTTCTGAAATTGATTTTTCAAATTGATCAGCCGATAAAATATTGGACTGAGCTGAGGAATTACAAGCTACACAAATTAAAAAATTACATAAAAATAGCAAGGGAAGGAAAGAGTTTTTCATAGTGATGATAGTATTGAACTAGTTGTAAAATTAACCAAAAAGCAGACTGATAAATTTATGTCTTTTTTCAAAATGAAATACACTAATGTAGATCGTTAATAAAAAATTTAATTAAAATTTGTTTCTTTTTAAAAAAAATTATTTAGTTTTACTTTTAGATAGATTTTTTTTAAACATTAATTCATATTTTAGAACTTTGAACCTTAAATAATTTAATTATTACAAATATTAAGGTTTTGTTTAAATGTTTTTTTATAATTGATAAATACTATTATTTTTTCTCAAATCTTTGTCTCAATATTTGGGGTAAATGTTGAACAAGGAATTGGATAGTCGTTCGACTATCCTTTTTTTATTAGTTGAATAATTAAATAAATTTTGATAAACTTTGAAGAATATGACAAAAAAAATATTTTGCGTTATTTGTTTGCTTTTCGTTTTTTTTGCTAACAATGCACAGACTCCTCCAAAGCGAGAATTTAGGGCAGCCTGGTTAGCAACTTATGCCAATATAGATTGGCCTGCAAATGGTGCCACTACTGCATTAGAGCAATCAACTTTTATTCAGCGAATGGAGGAACATAGAGTTACCGGAATGAATGCAGTTTTCGTTCAGATTAGAAGTCAGTGTGACGCAATGTATCCAAGTCCGTTTGAACCCTGGAGTGCAGATTTAACGGGCACGCAAGGGTTAGCACCAAATCCCTATTATGATCCGTTGGAATTTATGATTGCCGAAACAAAGAAAAAGGGAATGGAATTTCATGCATGGTTCAATCCCTATAGAGCACTTGCAAATGCTTCAGCAGCAAATCTTGCAGCTCTAAGTTCATCACATATTATCAATACACAGCCAACATGGATAATGTCTGCAGGTACACAAAGGATATTGAATCCTGGTAATCCTGCGGTATGGAATTATGTAATTAAAGTTGTAATGGATGTAGTAAGAAGATATGATATTGATGGCGTTCATTTTGATGATTATTTTTATCCTTATCCAAGTGCAGGTACTTATAATGATGACGCTGAATATGCATCAAATGGAAGAGGAATAACAACAAAAGACGAATGGAGGAGATCCAATGTTGATTCTTTAATCAGAAGATTAAACGATAGTATCAAATTGGCAAAACCTTGGGTTAAATTTGGCATATCACCTTCAGGTATTTGGTTAAGTGCAACTACTTCTCCTGCAAATCCTGCCGGAAGTAATACATCAAGTGGTGCTACACAACATTATAAAGATTTATATGCCAATAGTCGTTTATGGTTGCAACAAGGTTGGGTAGATTATATTGCCCCACAGATTTATTGGTATATTGGACAAACAGGTTCTGATTATAATATCCTAGTGCCTTGGTGGAATAACAATGCCTTTGGCAGACATATTTATAGCGGAATGGCTGGTTATAAAGTAGGTGATGCAGCCCAAAATGCTGCGTTTGCAACAGACAATAACCAAATACCCAATCAGGTAAGATTGAATAGACAAAATACCAATATAAAAGGTCAAATTTTTTATAATACAACAAGTCTTAGAAACAATAAACTGGGCTTCAGAGATAGTTTGCAACTTAATTTTTATGTGAAACCTGCATTACAGCCAACGATGAGTTGGAAAGATAACGTAGCTCCTTTACCCGCTACTTCTTTAAATGCTGTAGCTAGTGGGTTGAATGCTATAACGCTAAATTGGACAAAGCCAGCAAGCGTTTCCAATGAATTAGACAATGTAAAACGATTTGCTATTTATCGGTCTACAACTACTACTGTTGATATTTCAAATGCAAATAATTTATTGGCAATTACATGGAATGATACAACTGCATATACCGATTTAACTGCAGTGCAGGGGAGTAATTATTATTATGTTGTAACTGCTTTAGACAGATTGCAAAATGAAAGTTCAATTAGTAACACAGCATCGGTAGTTACCACATCAGTCTCAACTATTTCAGGTCAAGAAAAAATATATAAAATTTATCCAACTATAATAACTAACGGTGCAAAAATTAATACAAAGAGAATTAGTTCGCTTTCTGATAAATCAACATATATCATTTTTGATGCAACAGGAAAGTTAATGCAACAGGGTAAAATTGATAATTTGAATACTACTATACAATTAAATTCAGGTATTAATAAAGGAACTTATTTTATAAAGTTAATTTCTAGTACAGGGTTGTCCCAACAGCAACCAATTCTTATTTTATAAAATATTTTTTCTGATTATTAATCAAAAATTATTTACAAGATTGTAAATAATAAAAAAAAGTTTGCCAACTTAATAAATTTTTTTATTTTCATTTCTCAAAACAAAAATGTCTTTCTTATGAAAAAAATTTACACACTGATTCCTGTGCTGTTCTTTGCTGTTTTAGTTAAAGCACAACCTTTTACGCAACTATGGAAAAAAGTACCGGGTAGTGCAGGTTTTACTACTTGGGCTGCTAATGACAATAGCCAAAATAGCATTGATTTTAATGCCACCACCAATCACTTATTAGTTGCAAAGAGAGGTTCTCATATAAAAGTTGTAGATCCTACAAATGGTGATTCATTAAGTGCGTTAGTCCTTCCTAGTACCTTAGACACATATCGATTTGCTAAAGTAAGAGTTACATCTGACGGAGTTATTTATGCAATTTCTATGCAGGTTACTGCAAACGGTAGTTGCTGGATTTGGCGTTGGGCAAATGAAACTGCAACACCTACTCTTTGTGCTACTTTTACAGTAACAGAAAGATGTGGAGATTCATTTGGTTTATCAGGGTCTGGTAATAATACAATATTGTATGCAAGTGGTGCAGGGTTAACATCTGGTACCATAAACATTTATGTTTTAAATACGGTTAATTCGCTCAATTATTTTGTAGATAGTAAAATAAATATTCCTACTTCAGGAAGCGTAACACAATGGGCGAACAGGGTAGTAGAGCCTGTAATTAACAGCTTAACATCTGATCTTTGGATTTTATGTGGTGGTGGACCTGCAAGAAGAATTACTGTTGGATCAAAAGACGTAAATAATGTTCGTGTTGGTACAGTAGCCTTCGATATGTCAACTACTACTGTATCAAATTTGGGTGGTTATGGCGGAATGCGTTACATATCTAATGGTGTTAATCCAAATATGTATTTGTCTTTTGGTGGTGGAAATAATGTAACTGTAGGTACCAAAATGAAAACAATTAATGTAAAAGATGAAGCAAATATTACAACTTATGGAATAGATTCTTTAGGTGATATAAGCACTTATGTGTCTAATGCAAATGGCACTGGTGATGTCGCTTACAAGTATAACACAGATGGTACTTATACTTTGTTTTTTCTTTCTACCAACAATGGTTTAGCTGCAACTAAAAGTGACTGGACAATTTTACCTGCTTCACTTTCAAATTTCAAAGCTTCCATTCAAAATAAAAATGTAATGGTAGAATGGTCAACAACAAATGAAACCAATAATCAGGGGTTTGCAATTGAGAAATCAATGAATGGTCAGGACTTTTCACAAATTGGATTTGTAAATAGTAAATCAATTAATGGTAATTCATCTGCTGTATTATCTTATCAGTTTGTAGATGCTAAATTAGTAAGTGGTAAAAGTTATTATAGATTGAAACAATTGGATAAAGATGGTAAAACTTCTATCTCTAATATTGAAGTTATCAATAATCCTTTTACTGGTTCTTTAGTAATAAATGTTTTAGGAAATCCTGTACGTAACAACCTTTCATTAAATGTGAAAAGTTCAATCAACAGAAACCTACAAATCAATATCAGCAATGCTTCTGGTAATTTGCTTCTAACAAAACAACAAACAATCAATACTGGTGAAAATAATTTCCTAATACCAATTTCACAGTTGCCAAACGGTGTACTTTTTGTAACAGTTAAAGACAAAGAAAATAATACAACAGAACAAACGATTCAATTAATGAAAAACTAATATCGTAATTTCTTATACTAAAAAGAGGAGACAAATATTGTCTCCTCTTTTGTTTTATGCAATATCTTATTAAAAATATGTTATTGATTATTGTTTAATAAGTTGTTTCAGAATAGCTTGATTATCTAACATTATTTTTAAGATATAATTACCTGCAGGATATTTCTCTAAAGTATTATTTGTCTCACTAAATGACATCCCTGTTTGTTTAGAATTAGAAGTGTGTAATACTTTTCCTTCAGCGTTTAATAAACTGTATCTGAATAATTTGCTTGTGTTTAATTTAAGGTCTAATGTGAAATATCCTTTTGTTGGATTGGGGGAAATAATTAAATCTTCAAGTCCTTGAACACCCGAAATATTTGTAGCGTTACAAACACTGTTTATGTAAGTATCAACATCTGTTCTTAAAGTGGGTAAATATTGATACAAAAAATTACCCGGACATTCAGTTGAACAGCCATCTCTGTGTCCTGAAATTTTATTCAATGTTAAATTTGAAGTTGCGTGAAATGCTGATCCAGTAGGACTTATAGAAGAATTACAGCACTTCCAAGCTAAAATTTTCACCAGTTTCTTTTTCGCTGAGTCTGTAATATTTTCACTGGTATAAGTACCCAACATACATGTACCCATTGTGCCGGTATTAAACCCACAAAAATGCGCACCTACAACATTATTTCCACCACCTCTTCCTTCGTATAATTGTCCGTTTGGGTCTATTAACCAGTTGTACCCAATGTCTGCCCATCCATTTGTATTTACATGTGAATTCCAAATACTTAATACCACAGCAGGCCAATTACTTGATGTATTTGAACCGGCTGAATGATGAACAATTAAATGAGTAACGGTTGTATAAGAATAAGAAATAGCTCCTTGAGTACAGCCCCATCCTGTTCTATTAACAAATGTTGGTTGATTACAAGGACATGCAGTTGTTCTACTTGCTGTTTGATTTTGTTCGTCTTTTATAATTTGTTTAGAAGGAACATTTCCGGGGCTAAAAAAATTCAAAAACAAATCCTTTATTATAAATCCTTTCATCAATAAATTTGTTTCAATTTTTAATTGATAATAATGGATTTCTTTTTCAGTAAAAATTAGTTGTGATACCGATTGGTATTTAGTGTTGGAGCTATGTTCATCTTCTTTTAATAATTGCCAGTTATCCCAAGTAATTCCATCAATTGAGAAACGTATTTCAATGGATGAATTTTTATTGCCTTTAAAATTTTTTGCTTCATTCCAACCACAAGAGAATGATAAAAATGGTTGAATATTATCAATTTTAATTGGAAATGGCTTAGATAATATCGTAGCAATAGCATTGATATTCTTTAAATGAGTATTCAAAATATTATCTTCATGAGATGAGAATTTTTTGAAAGCATCTTTATTAGAAAATTGAATTAGTTCTAGATGATTTTTACTATCATATTTGTTCTGTCCAAAACTTACAATTGAAAAAAGTATACAAAATAAAAATGAAAGGTATTTCATAGGATTTTAATTTAATTAACTGAATATTTTATTCCTTGCAATTAAGCAACCACCCAATACACCTGCATTGTCGCCTAATTTTGATAGTTTAAATTGAGTATCGCTATTAACTAAACTGAGCGAATATTTATTTAAAGAACTTCTTGTAGGAAGCCTCAAATAATCTCCTGTTTTTGCAATAGTCCCTCCAAGTATGATTAATTCGGGATTTAGTAAATTTATTACAACTGCTAAAGCTCTTCCCAATTTTTCACTGAATTCAGTAATTAATTCTATTACCAACATGTCTTCATTTTGTGCAGCTTCAACTAAGTCTTCTAATTTTATCTGGTCAATTTTTTTCCCTTTTTTCATAGCAAGAGAAGATGATCCATTTAATATTTTTTCTTTAAATAATCTGATTAATGCAACGCCGGAAACTTCAGTTTCTAAACAGCCTTTTTTACCACACTGACAAATTATTTCATTGTTAAAAAGTGGGATGTGTCCAAATTCTCCGCTAAAACCAGACTTTCCATAATATACTTTTCCATCAATTAAGATTCCTAAACCTGTACCGTAATCTAAGTTTACAAACAATACATTTTTTTCATTTGTAACAATTCCAGAGCAAAATTCTCCAAAGGCCATAGACCTTGAATCGTTCTCAATAAAGGTTCTAATTCCTAAAGCTTTTTCTATTATTTCGCTTAAAGGCTCTTCTTGAAAATGAAAAAAACTATAACTATATCCGGTAATTGTATTAACCCTTCCCGATAAGTTTATGCCAATACTTAAAATCTTTTCTTTGGGTAGTTTTAATTCTTTTACGAATTCTTTAATGCACGTTATTAATGCATTCAAAGACTCTGGATTATTTTGTAATTCGTAGGGTATTTGTTGTTTTGTTTTTACCAGATGTTTTTTGAAATCTAATAAACCAATATTAATTGCATATCTTTTTACATCAACTCCAATAAAATAAGCTGCATTGCTTACCAATCCATAAATATTTGCTCTTCTACCACCAGTAGAGTCAATTTTACCTTCGTCTATCAACAAACCTTCTTCAATTAATTCATTTACCAAACTTGTAATTTTGGGTGTACTGATTGCAAGGTCTTTATTTAGGTCAGCAATTGTTAAGTCACCCGAAACTTCAATTTGTTTAATAATTGATTTTTTTAATTCTTTATTCTTATAAGCTACACCTCCGCCTGTGGTATTATCGGAAAAAACATCTATGAGTTGTTTGGTTTTTTTCATAATGCTAAGGTATCAATTACTAAGTTTTTATTTTTATTTAAAAATATTGGAAAACTTTTGAAAAGAAAATAATTATTTTTAAAAAGTTCTTTAACTTTGAAAAAAAGTATTATTTCAATCAACTTGTAATATACAATAATCAAAATGATAGATGTTTCAATAAATGCTATGGATATTACTAATTCACCCAAAATGCATTCTCTAAAAAAGTATGCTGAAAAATATAAAAATGAATTACTAAATAATATTTTACCCTTTTGGTTAGAAAACAGTAAGGATGAAATGAATGGAGGCTATTTTACTTGTTTAGACAGGCAGGGAAAAGTATTTGATACCGACAAATTTATGTGGCTTCAGGGAAGAGAGGTTTGGTGTTTCAGTTACATGTACCATCATGTTGAGCAAAAACAGGCTTGGTTGGATATGGCAAAACATGGTGCAGATTTTATGCAAAAATTTGGCAGAGATGAAAACGGAAATTGGTATTTTTCATTAACAGCTGATGGTAAACCCTTGGTTCAACCGTACAATATTTTTAGCGATTGTTTTGCAACAATGGCTTTTGCTGCATTGGATAAAGCGAGTCCTAATGAAACGTATAAAAATATTGCATTAGAAACATTTGAGAATATTATTAAACGTCAACACAATTGGAAAGGCATTTATAATAAAGCAGTTCCTGGAACAAGACCACTCAAAAATTTTTCGCTACCAATGATTTTATGTAATCTTTCTTTAGAGTTGGAACATATTATTGGAAAAGCAAGAGTGGATAGTTTTATTCCAAGTGTGATTGATGAGGTAATGAATGTTTTTTATGATCCATCTTCCGGCTTAATACTTGAAAATGTATATGAAGATGGAAGTTTTTGCGACAGCTTTGAAGGTCGTATTCTTAATCCAGGTCATGCTATTGAAGCAATGTGGTTTATAATGGATTTAGCAAAACGAAACCATGATGAAGCCTTAATTCAAAAAGCTTGTAACATTATGCTACATACGCTGGAATACGCATGGGATAAGGAATACGGAGGAATTTTTTATTTCTTAGATATTAAAGGAAATCCACCACAACAATTAGAATGGGATCAGAAATTATGGTGGGTTCATGTAGAAACTTTAGTGGCTTTGGCAAAAGGATATCAGCTAACAGGCAATGAAAAATGTGCCGAATGGTTTGAAATAGTGCATGCCTATACTTGGAAACATTTCAGAGATAATGAATTTGGAGAATGGTTTGGATATTTAAACAGGAGAGGTGAAGTGTTGCTTGATTTAAAAGGTGGTAAATGGAAAGGTTGTTTTCACATTCCTAGGTCTTTATATCAAATATGGAAAACTTTAGAAAATTAATGCGATTCTTACCAAAAATATTTTATCTAACATTGCTTGCATCCAATTTGGTTGTTGCTCAAACAACCATTCAAACCGACGTATTGGTGATTGGAGGAGGAGCAAGTGGATCTGCTGCCGGAATTCAATCTGCAAGATTAGGGGTTTCAACAATTATATCTGAACCAACTAACTGGTTGGGTGGAATGATTTCCAGTGCCGGAGTGAGTGCCTTTGATGGAAATCATTTATTACCATCTGGCATTTGGGCGGAGTTCAGAGAAAGATTGTATCAAGTTTATGGCGGACCTAACAAAGTATCAACAGGTTGGGTGAGTAACACACTCTTTGAGCCGCATGTTGCAGACAGTATTTTGAATGCTATGGTTAAAGAAACAAAACAATTATCTGTTTTGTTTGGCTATCAATTCAAAAAAACAATTGTACAAAACAAAATTGTAAAAGGTGCTGTTTTTTATAATAAAAATACCCAAAAGAATATCAATATACTTGCTCATCAAACCATTGATGCCACTGAGTTAGGCGATGCAATGGCAAGTGCCGGAATACCATATCACATTGGTATGGAAGCCAATATAATCACAGGTGAAAACGTAAATGTTCCAGTTTCAAATAATATTATTCAAGACTTAACTTATGTTGCAATTTTAAAAGATTATGGTGCAAAAGTAGATTGTACAATTGCTAAACCTTTTGGCTACAATGCAATGGAGTTTGATGGTTGTTGTAAAGATTTTTGTAGCCATCCTTCAAAATTAATCAGCAATGTTGATACTAAAAAAATGTTGGATTATGGCAAGTTGCCCAATGGTAAATACATGATTAACTGGCCAGGAAAAGGCAATGATATTTATTTGAATATTATTGAACAAACCGAAACAAACCGTAACATACAATTATTAAAAGCAAAAGCAAAAACACTTCGTTTTTTATATTTTATTCAAACACAATTGGGCTTTAAAAATTTAGGGTTAGCCAAAGATGAATTTCCTTCAAATGACCGTCTGCCATTGATTCCATATCATAGAGAAAGCAGAAGACTAGATGGTTTGGTTCGATTAAAAATTCAGGATATTGCTACTCCATTTGAAGGTGAAAGAACTTTGTACAGAACAGGAATATCCGTAGGTGATTATCCAATTGATCATCATCATCGTGAAAATGAAGACGCTCCCAAAAACATTGGTTTTTATCCGATACCTTCTTACAATATTCCTTTAGGATGTTTAATTCCAAACAATTATCAAGGTGTCATTATTGCAGAAAAATCTATTAGCGTTAGCAATATTGTAAACGGTACTACAAGGCTTCAACCCGTTGTAATGCTTACCGGACAAGCATCAGGAGCACTTGCTGCTTTGTGTGTTTTGCAGAAAAAAAATGCACAACATGTTGCTATACGAGATGTACAAAATTCTTTAATTCAAAATAATGCCTACATCATGCCTTATGCAGATGTAACTCCTAAACATCCACAATTTGCAGCCATACAACGTATTGGTGCAACAGGTATTTTGAAAGGTGTAGGACAGCCAAGTGCATGGGCTAACAGAACATGGTTTTATCCTGATAGTACTATGACAGAGGTCGATTTGGTTAAAGGATTGCAATATTTCAATCCAAAATTGCTTACAAATTTTTCTGCTTCAAAAGATGTTTTAACCATTCAAAAAATTGCAGAAATTATTGCACAAATTCAAAGTCACACTAAAGAAGAAATTATAAAAGACATACTCAATTTTAAATTGAATAATGATTATGTTCCAAGACAAATTATAGCATTTTTATTAGACAAATATTATCAACCATTTCAAATAAATATTAACCATCAAGGTAAATTTTTAGAATCAAAAACCAATAATCTGTAAATCAAAACTTGTCGTATGAGAAAAATCAAATCTGTCTTTCTCCTTTTAATTTGTTTTTGTTGCTTACAATCTCAAGCACAAACAAAAAAAATTGTAGGAAGGGTTTTAGATGCACAAAGCAATATGCCTATTCAAGGTGCATCAGTAATTGTAAAGAATACAAAAAAAGGTGTTACAACCAACAATGATGGCTATTTCACAATCTCTGCCAACGATGGCGATGCTATCCAAATCACCTCAATTGGTTATGCTGTAATAGAAGCAAAAGCATCAAAGGATGTTGTAATTAAATTACAACAAAGTAGTGGTAACAATTTGCAGGATGTTGTAGTTGTAGGCTATGGCACACAAAAGAAAGCAAATATTACAAGCGCAGTGACCGTTTTAAAAGGGGAACAATTATTAAGTCGTCCCGTTGCTTCTACAAGTATGGCATTACAAGGGTTTGTAGCTGGTGTTACTGTAAGGCAAGGCTCAGGACAACCAGGTGGAGATGGTGGCCAAATCAACATCAGAGGAGTTGGTTCTATTAATAATAGCAGTTCGCCTTTGATTATTGTTGATGGAGTAGAGGGAGTTAGTTTGAATGATGTTGATCCTAATATCATTGAAAGTATTTCTATATTAAAAGATGCTGCATCTACTGCTGTATATGGTGTTCGTGCTACGAATGGGGTGATTTTAATAAAAACAAAAAGAGGTCAGAATGGAAAAACATCTATTTCTTTCAATAGTTTTGTTACTTATCAGCAGCCTACGAATATGCCCAAAACATTATCTGCTATTGATAATATGATTTTAAATAATGAAGCTGTTGCCAATACTGGTTCAACTGTTTTGCCTTACGCTCAATCTACCATTGATTTATATAAATCGACACCAGCTAATAATTTTACGGTGTTTAATACCGATTGGCAAAATTTAATTTTCCAAAACAATGGGTTGATGCAAAACCACAACATCATAATTAGTGGTGGTTCTGATAAAGCCTCTTTCCTTGCTTCAGGCACTTACTTAAATCAGCAAGGGTTGATTGTAAACAATCAATTTAAAAAATTTGATTTAAGAATTAATGGTGATGTTAGCATTACCAATAAAGTGAAATTTACAAGTGACATTTTTTATACAAAAGCTACAAATATGACACCCGCCGGGATGTCGCCTACTTCAATAATTCAACGTGCGATTTCTATGGCGAAAAATTTTGCAGGAAAATTTGAAGAAGGTAAATATGGAGATGCAGGTCAATCTAACTACTATAACCCAATAGCATTTGCAGAAAATACAGGTACCTCAACTACAGAAACACCAACGCTTTCTTTACGCTTTGGTTTAAAGATGGAGTTGATAAAAAACTTGTTTGTAGAAGTAGCTTATAACAACAGATCTTCATACACACAATCTGTAACAGCAAATAGAACTTATTCCGTTTATACACCCAATCCTGCAACAAGTTCATTAACAATGGTTGCGAATAATATTGGAACAGATTCATCTTTGAGATACAACAACAATCGTTTTAATTCCAATCAATATTTTGCAACTGCCAACTATTCTTTTACCGTTGCAAAACAGCATAATATCAAAACGCAAATTGGTATGCAAGCCTTGGATACTTATCTTGGAAATGTTAATGCAACAAGATTCGGATTGCAATATCCTGATAGACCCTATTTAAATTTAGCAACATCATCTTTGCAACCTCAAGTGGGTGGAGGTGCATCTGAAACAGCTGTAGCAGGGTTTTTTGGTAAAGTGAATTATGATTTCAGAAATAAATATATGTTTGAAGTTACTGGACGTTTCGATGGAACTTCAAGATTCAGTCAATTGAACAATCAGCAAAGAGGATTTTTCCCAGGAGCTAGTGCTGGTTGGGTTTTGAGTAATGAGAAATTTTTTGGTGCAGTAAAAAATACCATCAGCTTTGCAAAACTTAGATTGTCATATGGTTCATTAGGAAATCAGGAAGTTGGTTCTAATTATCCATTTGTTTCAACGCTTGATCCAGGTACTGCTTATTATTTTAACAACATTATCAGCAGAGGTTTCTCTTTGAATAATGTTCAAAATGTAAGTATTAGTTGGGAAACTTCTATCCAAAAAAATATTGGATTGGATTTGAGTTTATTGAAAAACAAATTGAATATCACATTTGACTATTATCAGAAAAATGTAAATGATATTATCATTGATTTACCACTACCAGGCTTTGCAGGTTTTGCAAGTAACTCATCAACAGTTCCAACCAATGCAGGTTCTATGGTAAATAGAGGTTGGGAATTTTCTGCAACCTATAAAAATAAAATTGGAAAAATAAATTATAGCATTACAGCTAATTTATCTGATGTTACCAATGAAGTGCTTGATACAAGAGGTTATGACATTGTAACATCTGCCGGCTTAATTGCAAGGGGTGGATATCCAATTAACTCTTATAACCTGTACACTACAAACGGGTTGTATCAAACAGGTGAAAACTATGCTTTACCAACCAATAATACCCGTTTAACAGGTGCTGGTGATATTAAATATGTTGATTTAAATGGTGATGGATTATTTAGTGCAAGTGACAGATCATTAATGGGAAATAATTTTCCAAGATATGAGTATAGTACAGATTTTAATTTCAGCTACAAAACCTTTGATTTAAGTTTCTTCATTTATGGTGTTGGCAAAAGAGACAACTATATAAGTGGAGTAGGAGTTGAACCATTTAATGGTGGTAGCTGGATTGCTTCTGGCTTAGAAAATGTTTTAGACAGATGGACACCTTCAAATCCTGGTGCAAAATATCCAAGACTTTATACTGGTGGAAATGGTAACTATGCAGGTTCTGATTATTGGTTGAAAAATGGAGCTTACATGCGTGTAAAGCATATTACATTGGGGTATAATCTTTCTAAAAAATTATTAGATAAATTGCAATTACAACAATGCAGGTTCTTTATTAGTATGGTAAATCCATTTACAATATCTAATTATGAGCCTGGATTTGATCCTGAAATCAGCAATACTTCAGGTGCGTTTTATCCAATTATGCGTACTTCAACAGCAGGTTTCAACATTAAATTTTAATAACTACAACACTAAAATATAAGACATGAAATATAGAAAATATATACTCATTGCAAGTGTTACTACTTTTTTAGTAGGTGCAACTTCTTGTAAAAAATATTTAGATAAATTGCCTTTAGATACTATCACAACTGAAGCATTTTATTCGGATGCAACGCAGGTAAATCAAGCATTAACGGGCGTTTACAATGCTTTCGGTGCAAGAACTGTAAGCCCAGGTTATGGTAATCCAACACCTTATTATGCAAAGATGGATTTGTTTACCGAAATAGGGTTAGAACGTGGATTAAATGGCACAATCGGTTCAGGAGCTTATAGTCCTACAGCTACTACAGTTGCAGAAATTTGGAATGCATTTTTTCAAACAGTACAAAGAGCCAATAGTTTATTGTTTAATATGCAAAGAGCTCAAGCTGTTATGACGCCGGCAGATTATTCCCGTGTTCAAGCAGAAGCTAGAATATTAAGGGGTTTGGCTTATTGGCATTTGATGGTGTACTTTGGAGATGTTCCATTTTTTACCGGACCACTAGAACAAAGTGATTACTTCGGTGCTACCAGAAAATCAAAAAAAGATATTATTGATTTTTTAATTCCGGATATGCAAGATGCAGCAAATGCATTGCAATGGAATCCATCTGAATTCGGTAGAGTAAGTCGTGGTGTGGCTTTGGGCACTGCAGCTAGATTGGCTATGTTAGATAAGCGTTATGCTTTAGCAGCAAGTATTACAGACAATATTATTGCAAACGGACCTTATGGTTTAAATCCTTCATTTCAAAACTTGTTTAGAAAAGCAGGACAAACTGCAAATGCAAATAATGAAATTATGTTCATCTATCCTTTCGGTGATACAGATGGAGGTTCTTACAGTTATTTACAATTGGTGCAAGGTTCAAGAAATCAAGGTGGACAATCAAGTCATTTCCCTACTCAATTTTTAGTTGATTTATTTGAATGCACAGATGGTAAAACCATTGACCAATCTCCTCTATATATTCCTGGACAACCTGCTAAAAACAGAGATCCAAGAATGAAGCAAACGGTTATTGTTCCGGGTGATACAGTGATTGTAGGTGGCTTTACAAGTATGGCTTACACTTGTACCAATCAATACTTATTTTCTTATAACACAACTTCGGGTTCAATAAGTACAACCACAACTGTCAATCAGGATAGTGCAAATATATTTGGACCACGTTTGAACGGTTGTGGAAATTTATATAGAAAATATGTTCAGGACAGAGATATTAATGGAGGTGCGGCAAGTAACTTTAAAGTAGGCTGGATTTACATGCGTTTCTCAGAAATATTGTTAATGAATGCAGAGTCAAAACTTGAAAGTGGTGCATCTGCTACAGATGTTGCAACTTCAATTAATAAAGTTCGTGCAAGAGCCGGAATGCCAAATGCTTCAAGTGCCGCATTAGCAAGCACAGCTAGTTTAAAACAATTGGTAAGAAGAGAAAAAACAGTTGAGTTTGCCAATGAAGGAATTCATATGGCTGATATGCGCAGATGGGATGATGGCGCTTATGCAGCAAAAGTAATGGCTGCACAAATTTATGGTCAGCCATTGTCTGCAATGTCATTAGTTGCTGGTCAAGGATTGGTGTTTAACAATCCACCATCTACTCCAATATTTGATGCTACTTATCAAGTGCCTATTTCATGGCCTAATGGAGATGTTCAAAGATTAAAAAGAGAATTGAGAATATTTAATCCAGGGCAACATAATCTTTGTCCAATACCACAAGGTGAATTGGATAAAGTACCAAGCTTGAAACAAAATCCAGGTTGGTAATAACTTCATAGAATAATTTATAAAATGGGTAGCGCTTTAATCGCTGCCCATTTTAATTTAATGGTTTTAATTTTGAGTTATGCAATTGAGAAATAATAGTATAGATGCGCTAAGGGGATTCGCTATTTTAACAATGATAATCAGCGGTAGTATTGCTTATAGCGCAGTAATGCCTGCATGGATGTTTCATGCACAAGTGCCTCCGCCATTACATCAATTTATTCCTACACTTCCTGGTATTACATGGGTTGATTTGGTATTTCCGTTTTTTTTATTCAGCATGGGAGCAGCAATTCCATTGGCTTTGAAGAAATATATTGATAATAAAAGTGGATTTAAACCAATTTTAAAAATTGCAATCAAGAGATTTGCTTTACTTATTTTTTTTGCATTATTTACCAATCATATGAAAGCTTGGGTGATTGCAGAAAATCCAAGATTGAAGGAAAATGCCTTGTCTATTTTTGCATTTGCATTATTGTTTTTTCAATTTTATAAAAGTGACAAATACAAAACAATCTTCATTATCTTAAAAGTAACAGCTTTCGCTTTAGCTATCATTTTACTATATGCACTTCCATTTTGGAAAGGAACAGGATTTGACTTTTATAAAAGTGATATCATCATTGTAGTATTAGCAAACATGGCTTTTTTTGCAACGATTATTTATTATTTTACGATCAACAAACCAAATGTAAGATGGGGGATTTTAGCTTTTATTATGGCATTTTTTTTATCAGCTAAAGAACCATTGGAAAGTTGGACTAAATCAATTTTTAATTTTAACCATATCGGTAATTTTTATTTTGATTGGTGCTATCAGTTTTACTTTCTTAAATATTTGTTTATTGTTATTCCTGGTACAATTGCAGGAGATTTTATTTTACAAGATTTTAATAATAAATCTTTAGAAGTAAATGCAAATAATAAATTATTCGATAATCATAAGAAGGTTGAAATGTTATTAGCTCTACTATCTGTTACCTTGGTTGTCTTGAATTTATACGGATTATATACAAGAGCCTTATTGTTTAATTTCATTTCAACTACAATTATTTGCATTATTACTTTAATGATTTGTAATAAAAATAACGCTAACTCTTTACTAAAAAAACTTGCAGAAACAGGTACTTATTTGTTGTTACTCGGTTTGTGTTTTGAAGCCTTTGAAGGAGGTATCAAAAAAGATGTTTCAACCTACAGTTATTATTTTGTATGCAGTGGATTAGCTTTCTTTTGTTTAATATTATTTACAGTTTTAAACAACCTTAAATATGCTAAAGCAGTTGTTAAATATTTATCATTAAACGGGAGAAATCCAATGGTGGCTTATGTTGCAGGCAGTTTGTTTATATTACCTTTGTTATCAATTACACAATTACAACAATACTGGAATAGCATGAATCAAAATATGTTTATGGGAACTTTAAAAGGTGTTTTGTTTACAACTGTTGTTTCTTTTATTACTATCTTCTTTGTTAGAAAAAAATGGTTTTGGAAATCTTAAAAATCTTTTATAAAAAAACTTTCCATGTAACTGTAAGTATTACAAGGAAAGTTTAATTTGCTTTCAATCTAAAAGAAATAGATTTTTAGGGGCTTACTGTTTAACTATTTTGGTTGTAATAAAATCGTTGTTAAACTGATCTAGAATTTTTAAAATATAATTTCCTGTTTTTAAACTTGATGTATTTATAGCTTCAATATTATTACCTGCGACAGCTAAAATATTTTGTATTCTTACTATTTTACCAAAAGAATCATATAAACTAAATACTATATTAGTATTTTTGCCTACAGAGAAAATTACATTTATTTTATCCCTAGATGGATTTGGAAACAGTTCTTGTAACTGAAGTCCACCCATTCGTTCTTTTTTAAATTGAACAATAACAGAGTTTTGAAATTTGCCATCTTTATCAACTTGCTTTAGTCTATAATAATTATTTCCTTTTAAAGTATTTTTATCAATAAAAGAATAGTTCAGTTTATTTATACTATTGCCACTTATTGATTTTGATGCAACAGAATCAATGGAATTAAAATTACTTCCATCGGAACTTCGTTCTATATAAAAACCATTATTATTTGTTTCTGTAAGTGTTGTCCAGTTTAATTGTGCTAAGCCGTTGTTATTTGTGATTGAAAATTGTCCATAACTTACAGGTGTTGTTGATGCATTTTTAATCAAAATATCATCTACCATAATAGCCCAACCAGAATCTAATGCATTGTAACAATTAAAGCCTACAAAAAAGTTACTTGTACTTGTAGCTGTATAGTTTATAGTAGCTTGTTGATAGGTAGTGTTTGTAAGGGATGTTTGACCAGCATTATTCCACAAAGTAGTGGTTTGTCCCAGAATAGTTGGTGAAGCACCAATGGTTATTTTCAATTTTTCGGGATATGAAGCGCTTCTGATTCTGTACCAAAATGAAATTGTATAGTTTGAGCCAATAGTCATAGAAAGTGCAGGTGTAATTGCCCAGGCATTAGCTGCAGTTGGTATGTCATACTCATAAAGCATTAATTTAGTACCTGTATTAGGAAAGTCATGTGGACCATCATTAATAGGCCCTAGGTCATTTCTTATCCAATTTCTAATTGTGGTATTTGCCAAAGTCCAACCAGTAGGTGGAAAACTTGTTCCTGTTTCAAAACCTTCTTGCAATAATATTTGTGCATGTGTTGCGAGAGATCCACAAACCAAATAAATTATCAATAAATTTTTTTTCATAACATTTAGTTTTTAGTAATTATTTTTTCGAAGATATAACAAAAAAAGCAGTTTGAAAAATTATTTATTGAGTCAAATAGAATAATTAATTTATTGTAAGCCATTAAACTCTTCAATTATTTTTAATTTGAACCACTACAATAATCCCAGCCTTCAACACCATTGTTTGGTCATAATTGTACCATCCCAAATGGAACAATAGCACTAGGAAGAGCAACATAACCACCTGTTCTCAAAAAGGAATCAACAAATAAAGTTAATTTTGGTCGTAATTTAAAAAGGGGATTACAAATTGAAACACCATTAAAATAATTATTGTATGCCCCAATTAAATACTATTTTATATTGAGATATTGACTTTGAAAAAAAGTAAGTTTATCAGCTATACCTTCATAGAAAAAGAAACATTCTCCTTTGAAACCACTGGTGCGATTATATTTTATCATATCTGTTAGGTAAGTATCGCTTGCTAAATTAGTACCCGATTTTAATAAAACCCCAGGATAAAATGGGATAGATGTATTTCTGTAATAAGATTTTTGCTGAGCAACAGTTGCATTATAAGATGCGATATCATATCGGTAACATTGAGGTAAAATTGCATCTACATAACTGCTGTCAACCCATGTTGGCCAATCCTGTAAATATTCTGTAACTGCCCAGGGATAAGGACTTGGGCTCATCGTAAGTTTTATATTAGGTTTAATTGCTTTTACTTCCGTTCTCAATTTTTTAAGAAATGCATTTAATTTTTTTACTCTCCAATTAATCCAGTTAGTCTCTAAATAAGATGTAGGAGGATTAGCACCGGCATTTTCGGATTTGTATAGTGCAACAGTGTAAGTTTCATACCCTGCAGTTGATGGTAATGCAGGTAATCTGTCATCACCTTGTACTCCATCTACATCATAGTTAGTCGTAACTTCTTTAAACAATGAAATCATATAGTTTTGAACTTCAGGGTCAAAAGCATTTAACCAATCAAATCCATTTTTAACAACCAATGCACCATTTACATCTTTTGCAGCCCAGTTAGGCTTAGCTGCAACAATTAAACCTCCGTTAGCAGAATAGGATGATGAAAATCCGTATTCGAACCAAGCATGTACTTTAATACCAACTGCATGTGCTTCTAAAATCATTTCCTGCAATGGATCTCTGCCGGCAAACCTTTCCATGATAGGCTTACCTATTAAAGCGTTCATGATAGTACTTGGATAAATAGTGCGACCATTATTGTACACTACCATAAAAATATTATTGATATTAGCTGCTTTACAATTTTGAACTGCCGTTTTAATATTTGCTCTTGAGTCCAAAACAGTGCTTGCTGCTGTTGTAATCCATGTTCCTCTTAATGTGGTAGTATCAATAGTTACAGGAGGAGTTGTTCCTCCACTTCCACCACTTGGATCATAAGTAGCATTTGTTTTTTTGTTGCAAGCAGTAAATCCTGATGCTAAAACTATTGTAAAAAATAATAAGCCATATAATGCTTTCTTCTTCATAATTTATAATTGATTGCGAACTTAAGAAAATTTATATTAAATGTGTCTATACTTTTTAAATATTTTTTGTAACTACATAAATCTTTCTTAACTCTGCTGATATTTTGAAGATTAAATTTACATAGTTATCTAGTTAACAATTGCCAAAAAAATTTTAATTAAAACAGCCATGAAAAATATACAACAACTTCAACGTCATCCTGCTACATGGATTCCTACTACTTGGGTTGCAATGGGACTGCCATTTGTTGCTTTGGCAACTGCTAGTGCAATTATGTATAAAAATATGGGTATATCAGATTCTTCCATTGCATTCTGGACTTCTTTGATCATGTTGCCATGGACGATAAAGCCTTTGTGGGGACCATTTTTAGAAATGTTTAAAACCAAAAAATTCTTTGTTTATACCACACAGATTTTCACCGGATGTGTGTTTGGATTATTGGCTATTAGTTTGCAGTTGAATCATTTCTTTGCTGTTTCAATTGGTTTATTGACCATTATTGCTTTCAGTGGTGCAACTCATGATATTGCAGCTGATGGTGTTTATCTAAATGAACTTACTTTAAAACAACAGGCACAATATGTAGGATGGCAGGGTGCATTTTATAATATTGCCAAAGTACTTTCAGGTGGTGTGCTAGTTTATTTTGCTGGTGAATTGGAAAAAAAAGTAGGTATTACAAATGCCTGGATGTACGTAATGTTTTTATATGGAATAATCATGATCATTTTAGGAATATATAACAGTAAAATGTTGCCAACCGGTGGTGCTGCAAAAAATGTACAAACTGTAGGGGAGGGAATGAATACTTTAAAAGATGTGCTTGTAACTTTTTTTCAGAAAAAAAATATTGTATTAAGTCTTTATTTTATTGTGTTGTATCGTTTTGCAGAAGGACAAGCAATTAAAATTACACCATTATTCTTCAAAGCCGCAAGGACTGAAGGAGGACTTGGCTTAAGCACTTCGCAAATTGGTATTTTGTATGGTGTATTTGGATCTATTGCATTTGTTTTAGGATCAATAATTGCAGGTTATTTTACTGCAAAGTTTGGTCTTACCAGAAAAACATTAATGGTACTTTGTACGTTTTTTAATGTGCCTTTTGCAGCTTATGCTTTTCTGGCAATTTACTTGCCGCAAAATGTAAATATTATTGGAGCCGCAGTTGCAATAGAATATTTTGGTTATGGTTTTGGATTTGTGGGTTTAATTTTATTTATCATGAAACAAATCGCACCCGGAAAATATAAAATGGCTCATTATGCTATTGCTGGTGGATTAATGAATCTTGGATTTATGTTTCCATCTATGGTAAGCGGGTTTGTAAGTGAATACCTTGGTTACAAAGATTTTTTTATATGGGTATTGGTAGCAACAATTCCAGCATTTTTGGTTTCATGGTATGTGCCATTGAATTCAGTTGAAGAAGAAATAATAATTGAAAAATAAGCTAACTATTGGTATGAAGTGTAAGTACTTTTTGTTAATACTTTTTTGTTTTGTTTTATCTCTACATTTAGTAAGAGCACAACAGTCTATTGATACTAATTATCAATCAACTTACTATCAGCAAAAAGTAACTTTATTTCGCTTATTACCTGATACAAAAGATGAAATTATTTTTTTAGGAAATAGTATAACCGACATAGGAGAGTGGACAGAAATTTGGCAAGATATTCATGTAAAGAACAGGGGAATCAGTGGTGACAATACTTTTGGTGTTTTGGCAAGGCTTGATGAAGTTGTATCGTCTAAACCTTCCAAAATATTTATCATGATTGGGATTAATGATATTTCTAAAAATATACCCGATTCAATTATTTTAAACAACTACAAAAAAATCATACAATATATACGTTTTAATACTCCAAATTCACTACTAGTTGTTCAAAGCATTTTACCTACTAATAATTTTTTTACAGAATTTAAAAACCATCAAAATAAAGACATTCATATACGTTTTGTAAATACCAACTTACAAGTTATTTGTAAAGAAAATGGGGTAATTTTTTTAGATCTTTATCATCAGTTTTTAGACAATGAAAATAAGCTTGATAAAAAATATACCAATGATGGACTGCATATTAACGGATATGGTTACATGCTTTGGAAAAAAATAATTTTAGAAAATAACCTAATGTAAAAATTAAGAAATAATGTTAATCACAGGAACATTTATTGATGAAATAAGTCATGATATACCGCATCAAAATTGGGGTGAAAGTGAATGGGAGCAGGACTTTCAACACATGAAGGTTGCAGGAATTGATACAGTAATTATGATTAGAAGCGGTTACAGAAAGTTTATTACTTATCCGTCAAAATATTTAATTCAACAAAAAGGTTGTTACAATCCGCCTATTGATTTAGTGGAACTCTTTTTGTCTTTAGCTGATAAATATGCAATGAAATTTTATTTCGGATTGTATGATAGCGGTGAATATTGGGATACGGGAAATATGTTGGCTGAGGTTGATGTGAACAAATATATAATAGATGAAGTTTGGCAAAAGTATGGTCATCATCCATCGTTCAGTGGTTGGTACTTGAGTATGGAAATCAGCAGAAAAACCAAAGGTGCTATTGAAGCAATCAGTTCACTTGGAAAACAATGTAAATTGGTGAGCAATAATTTATCTACATTTATTTCTCCCTGGATAGATGGTAAAAAAGCGGTGTTAGCTGCTTCATCATCTATCACTAAAACAGAATCAATTGGTTTAATTGAACATGAAAATGAATGGAATGAAATTTTTGACGGGATTCATAAAAGTGTTGATGCTGTTGCGTTTCAGGATGGTCATATAGATTACAATGAGCTACCGGATTTCTTTTCAATCAATAAAAAATTAGCAGATAAATATGGAATGCAATGTTGGACGAATGCTGAAAGCTTTGACAGAGATATGCCTATTAAGTTTTTCCCTATCAAATTTGAAAAACTGAGATTAAAATTAGAAGCAGCTGCAAAAGCTGGTTATGATAAAGCTATAACTTTTGAGTTTGCACATTTCATGAGTCCTCAGTCATCTTATATACAAGCCTATCATTTGTACAATCGTTATTTAGAATATAAAGAACAAATTACCCGATGAAAATTCATTCAATACTTTTATTTCTTTTATTGCCATTTGTTGGTTTCAGTCAGTCAAAACTAGAATCTATAAAAGGCACATGGATTACCAATGTGGGAAGTGATGCTTTATTGTCTGAAAAAAATATAAAAAATTCGGTAGCACTTTGCAAAGCAAAAGGTATCAATACAATTTTTGTAGTGGTATGGAATAATGGAGTTACCATGTATCCAAGTAAAGTATTACAAAATTATATAGGTTTGTTACAAGATAGTGTTTATAAGGGTTTCGACCCAATAGCATGTATTGTTAAAGAAGGTCATGCACAAGGTTTAAAAGTGCATGCATGGTTCGAATTCGGATTTTCTTATGCTTATAAAGACAGTGCTTCAATTTGGAATAAAAAATATCCTTATTGGGCAGGAAAAAACAACAAAAAATTATTGCTTCAAAAAAATGGATTTTACTGGTGGAGTTCGATCCATCCTGAAGTACAAAAATTCATGTTACAATTAATTGAAGAAGTTGTAAAAAAATATAAAGTTGATGGCGTTCAGGGCGATGACAGATTACCTGCTATGCCTGCGGAAGGTGGCTATGATAATTATACTTTGGCATTGTATAAATCAGTAACAGGAAATGATGCACCGGATGATTACAAGGAAAAAAACTGGTTACAATTTAAGGCTGATCAGTTGAGTATTTTTGGAAAAAAAATGTATCAAAGCGTTAAAAAAATTAGGAAAGATTGTATGGTTACATGGTCTCCAAGTATTTATCCTTGGAGCAAAGAACAATATTTACAAGATTGGCCGCAATGGTTACAGGGAGGTTATGCAGATGCTATCCTTCCTCAGTTATACCGGTATGATATTAAAGCCTATGAAAAAATATTATTGGAATTAAAAAAACAAATTCCACCCAATCAACAATATAAAATATTCCCAGGTATTCTTACTTCTTTGGCTGATGGATATTTGATAAAAAATGATATGCTTCAATCAATTATTCAACTTAACCGTGCAAATGGATTTACAGGTGAATGTTTATTTTATTTTGAAACCTTAAAAAAAATTGATACAATTTATTAAACTTTAAAAATTCAATTATGAAAACGAGAATCTTCTCATTGATCTTCATGTTTACATTGTGTACATTCCTATTTTCTTGTTCTAAGAAAACAACAGTAACAACTGTAATCCCTGTTACGCCTGCAACACCGGTAACTCCTTTAATTACATTGCCGGCAGGATGGAAAGTAAGTACAACATTTGGAACTTCATTCCCAACAGGAATTCA
This sequence comes from Chitinophagaceae bacterium, assembly GCA_947488765.1. Classification (GTDB taxonomy): domain Bacteria; phylum Bacteroidota; class Bacteroidia; order Chitinophagales; family Chitinophagaceae; genus UBA1930. The sequence goes on from CANLAE010000005.1 coordinate 55,057, forward strand.
AGTATATCAGTTTGATAGTATATACATAGGAAAAACAGTTAAAGCTTTATGTGTGGCTTATGATAGTAAGAACACCACATTTGAATTTAAACCAACAATGGCAACTGTTGCAACAACGCCATCTACATTTTCATCTAACGAATCGGGTGTTGTTTATGCTTGTATCAATGGTGGTTATTTTGGGGTAAATCAATCTTATAGTTTAGTGAAGTACAACAATGTAGTTTCATCTGCAAATATTAAAGCTGTTACAAGAACTTATAATGGAGTTAGTACATCCTACTATACAACTAGAGCAGCATTTGGGGTGGATGCTACAGGAACTCCATCAATTGGTTGGATATACAATGTAGGCACTGGCAATGATTTAATTTATAATTATCCTTCACCAAGTCCAAATTTGTTAAACACTGCCCCACAGCCAGTTCCTACAGCTACTTTCCCGGCAAATGGAACCGTTTGGAATGTTACAAGTGCTATTGGCGGTTCACCTGTTTTGATTAAAAATAACACCATTCAAATTACTGATGCTGAAGAGTTAATTGATATCAATAATACCACTTCCCGTCCTCGTTCTTCTATTGGTTACACAAGTAATGGAATTGTTTTAATACTTGCTGTAGAAGGAGATAATCCAACAACTTATACTGGAATTAATTTGGCAGATTTGGCTGCATTTCAAAAAAGTTTGGGCGCTACAAATGCTATTAACTTAGATGGTGGTGGTTCAACTTCTCTGATAATTGGTGGTGTAAAAACTGTTAGGCCTGGTGACAATGGAGTGGAAAGGCCAGTTGTGAGTGCTATACTTATTAAAAAGAAATAACGACTTGTTTATTGGGATTAATTCAATCAATTAATCAATTTTTTAAGAATACAACACTTCTTTGTTATTGTATTTACAACTAAATTGAATCAATTACTTTGGTCTGTAAATGACTTTTATTAATTGTATTTGTTTAAAGTAATCTCAATGAATTTTTCTTTTGTTGATATTTATTTGCCAAAATGTAATTCAGCAATTGAAATTCCATTTTCACCTGCAACAGAATATAATAAATATACTTTTCCATTTTCTTCGAAAATACATGGGTCTCGAAGTTCATGAAGTTTTCCTTGCGATTTTCCTGATTCTGATACAACCAAAGGTTCATTGACACCTTCTTCGTTTGTTTCAGATGCTAGTATTGTAACAGCTGGAGAAGCAGTCCAGTTTTTCCAATGGGTATTTAAAGAAATTGTGGAAGCCATAATTCTTTCAGGCATATCGCCAATACGAGAATAGAAAACATAGAGTAAATTATTTTTTTGTAAAACGGCAACATGTCTTACTTCATAACCTTCATTAATAATTTTTAATGGATTGGGACCTTTTTCAAAATTTGAAATACCGTCTTTTGATTTATATAATTTTCCGGTTCTTGCAATTGCATAAAAATCATTGTTCCATTTAAAAACTCTGAAATATGAATCCCCTAGAGGCTGATTTTCCGAAATAAAATCTATTCCATTTTTTGAGCTAGCACGAATAGTAAGTTGAGGAGAACTTTTGCTACCGTCTTCTCCAATAGTATTTACCGGACAATGAAAATACATTACAATTTTCTGGTTAACAGAATCGATTAAAACATCAGGTGAAGCAAGATGGTTTTTGCAAATGCAATCTTCCATTTTTAAAGTGCCTTTTTCGTAAACTTTCCAAGGCCCTTTCAAATCATTGGAATAAGCCAAACGAATGTATTTTCCGGCATGATGACCAAAATATAAATAGTACTTGCCTAATTTATTTTCTAACCAATCAGGGGCTTTTATAAGTGATGGACCATTGATATTTTTTCCATCATCTCCTTTAAGTAATTGGGGTGTGATGATTGGATTGTTTTCCAGTCGGGTGGCAATAATTTTTTCTTGTGAAAAGGAATTTGCAGAAAAAAATAAACACAATAGAATTACATTTACAATAATATATTTAATTTTCATGGCAGATTTTGTTTGGAAAATTAAAGAATATTACAGTAATCAATCAATAAAAAAGTGAATCAATACTGAAATTTTTTTTTCGTGATTGAAAGAAAATAAATCAGTAAGAATTCAATTTATTCTGCTTCTTCTTCTTCAGGTAAAGGGTTTCTTCGCGTAGGGATCACCATCTTTTCATCATCACTTAAAAATACCCAGAAATCACTAAGTCCAAAAATATCACCCGGAGTTTTGTTGCCACCATCTTCGGCATTTCTTTCATAAGAACCCAATAGTTCTCCGGAATGTTTTAACTCAATCAATTTTTGCTCGTGGGTAAGTGTTTTGAAATTTTCGATTGTCATTTTGTATATACTTTTTGGATGTATTTGGTATGAAAGTAAGTAGTATCTTCTGAATTTCGTTCAACTACTGTAATAATATTTTTTAGTTTGCAAATTTATGTTTGATTGTTGCACACAAATCGTTTTTAATCATCGACTGGGCACCAATTAGCATATTTTTAAATGCCATTGCATTGCTAATTCCGTGACCAATGATAACAGGTTTTGAGATGCCCAAAATTGGCGTACCTCCATAGTTTTCATAATGGAATCTTTTGATATAACCATCGTTTTCAAATTTTCGTTCAGATGCAATATCATAAAAACTTTCAGCCATTTTCAAAATAATATTTCCGGTAAAACCATCACACACCATTACATCAGCTTTATCATTGAAAAAATCTCTTCCTTCAATGTTCCCGATGAAATTGATTTGATTGTTTTCTTTTAAAACAGGGTAGGTGGCTTGTGCTAGTAAATTGCCTTTGCCTTCTTCTTCACCTACATTGATTAAGCCAACTTTTGGAGATTCTATTCCTATAATTATATTTGCATACATACTACCCAACATTGCAAATTGATTTAGTTGTTCTGGCTTACAATCAGCGTTTAAGCCAACATCTAATAAAACGCCTGTACCACCATTTAATTTTGGTATAACAGTAGCAATTGTTGGTCTTAAAATTCCTTCAATAGGTTTTATTATAAGCATTGCACCAACCAACATTGCTCCGGTATTTCCTGCACTAATAAAAGCATCAATTTTACCGGAAGCTAGGAGTTGAAAACCAATTGAGATAGAACTTTCGGTTTTTTCTTTTAAAGCTTTAGTGGGGTGTTCGTTGTAACCAATTACTTGGGTAGAAGGGATAATTTCAATAGCAGTTAAATCTATTTCATGTTCATGTAAAATAGATATTATTTGTTCTTGGATTCCAATACAAAAAACTCTTGCAGGTTGCGGTGCGGTGGATAAATATAATTTTAGCCCTTTTATTGCTTCTAAGGGAGCAAAGTCACCACCCATCATGTCAAGTCCAATATTCATAATACGGTAATATTAGAAACAAGAAACCTTTAAGGTGGTAAAACCTTATAGGTTGAAAAATAAAAAACTGAAAAAATTATGCTTTAGAAGGTGCTTTTTCGGCAACTAGTTTTCCCTTGTAAAATAATTTCCCTTCGCTTACGTGTGCACGATGACGTACATGTAATTCTCCGGTTGTAGTGTCTTTACTTAGTGTAACTTCTTGAGCTACATAGTGTGTTCTTCTTTTAGCACTTCTTTGTTGAGAGTGTCTGCGCTTTGGATTTGGCATATATCAAAAATTAAAAAAGGTTCGTAAATATTAATTGTCAAAATCTTTAAACTTCTCAAGCCCCTTCATCATTGGGCTAATAATTTCTTTTGCAACATTCTCCTCCATTTGTTTCAATTGCGCCAATACTTCTTTGTTGCATTGAGACTCCCCCGATTCATTTTCATCACATATTTTTTGTAATGGAATACTCAAATTTACAAATTCAAATAACCAATCTGCAACATGTAAATGACTTTCTCCTCTACTGATATAATAAATGTCAGGATCTTCTTCTTGTTCATTCATAACTTCCGGGTTTTCCACCATTTTTACTATGATGTTGAACTCGTCCCAAAGTTGTTTGGTAAGATTGTTTCCACATCGGTCACAAACTAGTTCAGCTTTACCATCAATATCAAACTTTAACAACATGAAGCCATTGTTTTTTTCAAGGCTTAATTTTATCAAAGCTTCGCAATCGATAAAATCTTGTTCACCGTATGCAGCAAAGAACTTCTTATCCACCTTATACTCAAATACATGAATACCCGGTTTCAACCCCACAAATGCAATATCAAATTCCCTACTCTGGTTCATGTTTCTTGTTTAGGGTGTGCAAAGGTAGGGTTACAAATGCAAAAAGCAAAAGAAAATTATTGGTTACTGAAACATCGAAGTTTAATTGGTTTAAATTCAAATCTATAAGCCTAAATTAATTTTCAGATTAAACTAATTATGAAGAATTATAAAAACTATTGAAGTTTGGATTAATTTTTTTACTTTTACTTTTACTTTTACTTTTACTTTAACAAAACTAATAATTATGATTAAAAAACTAGTTGTTCTTTTAATGTTTTACTTTTCAATAAGTGAAACAAACTGTCAGGTTTTACTAACTGAAGGATTTGAATCTACATTTGTTCCAACAGGTTGGACTAGAATAAATAATAGTACAACCGGAGGTAGGAATTGGTTAGCATCTGATGATGCAACGTTAACAGATGGACCCTATACTGCTTATTCCGGCAGTAAATGTATGGTATACGAGTACACTACTCCAAGTGCAGCTGATGCATGGATGATTACACCTGCAATTGCATTAACATCTGGTTCAACTTATAAAATTACTTTTTGGTACAGAGTAAGAAGTGCATCCTATCCAGAAAAATTGAAAGTTACCATTGGATCTAGTGCAACTGTCGCTGCACAAACCACTGCATTATGGACAAACAATGGCGGAGCATCTTTATCAAATACATCTTATGTACAAGCTACTATAAATTATACTGCTACTGCAACAGAAAATAGTTATTTTGGTTTTAATTGTTTTTCAGAAGCTGATAAGTGGGCCTTACAAGTTGATGATATTGCAATTGAAAAAATAAATCTTTGTTCTGGCACACCAACAGCTGGTAATGCTAGTGCAGCAACACCTTATTTGTGTGCAAGCGGAACTTCGGTATTGAGTTTAGTTGGGGCAACTTCAAGCACAGGAGTTACTTATTATTGGCAATCTGCTCCAACTGGAACAACATCTTGGGCAAATATTTTAGGTGCTACTACAGTTCCATACACAGCATCTGTTTCAGCATCTACTGATTTTCGTTGTATATTGACTTGTACAAATGGGGGAGCAACAAGTACTTCAGAAATTACAACTGTAACACTTGGTGCTGTGCCTTCAAACGATTTGGTTTGTAATGCAAATACACTTGTATTAGATGCTTCAACACAATGTGGAAACACAAAATGTGCAACTGCTACTGGTGATCCTGCATTCCAAAACAGTACGCCAAACAATACTGTTTGGTTCCAATATACTCCAACCACAACTGGAATTGTGAATTTTATAATGACAAGACCTTCAGGTGCTACAACCGGTTTGTTAAATGGATGGTTAGGGGTTTATACTGCAACTGGTACATGTCCAACTTTAGCACTTACAGAAACAACAAGTAATTTACCTTTTGATTTAACTGCAAATACAACAGTTACTTTGGTAAGTCCTTCTTTAACAGCAGGAACAACTTATTATTTTATGATAGATGGTTTTAGCGGTGCATCTGGTGCGTTTTGTATTCAAATGATTACGCCACCAACACCACCAAATTGTACAACAACAACTTTGCCCGCAAATAACGCAACTAATGTTGCAGCCCCTGTTGCAACTTTAACATGGGATGCCGCAACTAATGCAACATCTTATGATATTTATTTTGGTACAACAAATCCACCAACGACTTTGGTTGGAACAATTGCAGCTACAACAACACCAATCACGGGATTGAGTTTTAGTACACAATATTATTGGTATGTAGTGCCAAAAAATAATGGCGGAGCAGCAACAGGTTGTGCATCAAATATATCTACATTCACTACACAAGCCGCACCAGTTCCTCCTGCAAATGATGAGTGTTCTACTGCGATTACAATCTCATCTTATTTAGGAAATGTATCCGGTACAACTATTAGTGCTACTGCCTCAGCATCTATTCCGGCTTGCGCTAGTCCAACTGGTAGTGATGACGATGTATGGTATAAGTTTACCGCTTCTCAAAATGGAAGTGCTTCTGTTGTAGTAACTGGAGGTACAGGTTTTGATGCAGTAGTTGGTGTTTATTCTGGATCATGTGGTGCATTAACATTAGTAGGAACTTGTGTTGATAATACTTCTTCGGGTATTGAAACTGTTTCATTAACATCTTTAGTTGCAGGACAAACCTACTATGTAAGAGTTTATAGTTATAGCACTACAACAGGAGGAACATTTACAATAGCCTTATCAGGAGCTGCTCTTCCTGTGTCGATTGTAAATTTTAAAGGAGAAAGAATAGGAACTGAGAATGTATTTACATGGACTACTTTAAGTGAATTAAACAACAATGGATTTGAGTTGCAACGCAGTGCTGATGGTATTAATTTCAGTTCTCTGATTTTTACTGCAAGTAAATCAGTAAATGGTAATAGTAACCAACCTTTAGCATATAGCATCGTAGATACAAAACCATTCAGTGGCAGTGGTTACTATAGATTAAAACAAATAGACAAAGATGGTAAAACTTCAATGAGTGATATTGTTTTAATCAAAGGAACTAAATCAACTAAAATTGAATTGGTTGGAGTGTATCCTAATCCAGTTGTAAATAATATTAATGTTGTTTTAAATGCCCCAAAAGCAGATAAAATAACTTTAGTAATTGCAGATATGACAGGGAAGATTATAGTATCAAAATCAATTCTTGTAAATAATGGTGACAATAATCTGCAATTAAATGTAGCTGATTTGTCGAAAGGCACTTACACTATCAAAGCAATTTGTGTTGATGGTTGTGAGACTGCATTGAGCAAGTTTGTTAAACAATAGTTTTAGCTAAGTTTAATCAAATAAAAATCCCGTCAAATATTATGTTTGACGGGATTTTTATTTAAGAATACAATAGTTTCTAATTATTTCTTTGCATATAAATGAACAGAAATCTGAACATCATCACTTAATTGGCCTTTGCCATAAGCAATGCCTAATAAATTTTTATCTAAAGAAAAAAATGCTTGAGCAAAAAAGCCCTTATCATCTGCACTTCTAATATATGCAGGGAATTTTACTGGAATATTATTTCCTTTAAAATTAAGTGAACCAGCAATTTCTGTTGCTGTTTCAGTTACATATTTTACTGATGTAATCTCAAAAGTAGCTTCAGGAAATTTTGCAACATCAAAGAAATCCGGAGATTTTAAATGTCCGTCTAATCTACCAGCAGCAGCATCAGTTACTTTCAGGTTTACAACATCAATTACAAATTTACCTCCTGTTAATTTACCTGCATCTACAGTTAATGAACCGCTTTTAACTGTAAAAGTACCCGGATGAAAATCCCCTTTTTTAGAACCAATAAAATCAACTCTACTTTTTGTATCAACCTGGTAAGTTGTTGGTTCTCCAAACTTTTGATTAGGATTTACAAATGAATAAGTTGTTGCTAAAACAGCTGCAAAAGAAAAAGTGAAAATAATTTTTTTCATGTTTAGTGTTTTTAGAGTGCAAATATAGAAAATTACATGTACATACATTCATTTAAAAAAAATAGTTAAATATTATTGTTGATGCTAATTGTTTATCCATTTAATTAAAATCAATTTTTTAATCCTCCTCATAAAATTCTACGATAAGTTTTAAATATAGATTTTTAAAATTCTCATTCTCTTATCTTCGCATCACTAAAAAAATAATACATGAACCTTCACGAGTATCAAGCAAAGGATTTATTAAAAAAATACAATGTGCCAGTACAAGAAGGCATCGCAGTTGATAATGTTAAAGCTGCAGAAGATGCTTACACACAAATTACTACTCAAACCAATAATAAGTTTGCAGTGATAAAAGCACAGATACATGCTGGCGGAAGAGGAAAAGGAAAAGTAGTAGAGACAGGCATTAATGGGGTTAAAGTTGCAAAAAGTATAGAAGAAATGGGTACTTATGCCAATGGGATTTTAGGTGGTACTTTGGTTACAATACAAACTGGACCTGCAGGAAAGAAAGTAAACAAAGTTTTAATTGCTCAAGATGTTTATTATCCTGGACCTAATGAAACAAAAGAGTTTTACTTAAGTATTTTATTAGACAGAGCTAAAGGTCAGAATGTAATTATGTACAGTACTGAAGGAGGTATGGACATTGAAGAAGTAGCACATAATACACCTGAAAAAATATTTAAAGAATGGGTTTTTCCAGGCGGCGGACTTCAAGGATTTCAGGCAAGGAAAATTGCTTTTAATTTAGGTTTAAGTGGTGAAGCGCTTAAGAATTGTGTAAAGTTTGTAACCAATTTATACAATGCTTACGTAGGTTTGGATTGCGCAATGTTGGAAATCAATCCATTTTTTAAAACTAGTGATGATAAAATGATTGCTGTCGATTGTAAAATGGGCTTAGATGAAAATGCGTTAATGCGTCACCCTGATTTAGCAGCATTGAGAGATGTTACAGAAGAAGACCCAACAGAAGTAGAAGCTGGTCAATACAACTTAAACTTTGTAAAATTGGATGGTAATGTTGGCTGTATGGTTAATGGTGCAGGTTTAGCAATGGCAACCATGGATATGATTAAATTAAGTGGTGGCGAACCAGCTAACTTTTTAGACGTAGGAGGTACTGCCAATGCTCAAACAGTTGAAGCAGGTTTCAGAATTATCATGAAAGATCCAAACGTAAAGACAATATTAATCAACATTTTTGGTGGTATTGTTCGTTGTGATAGAGTTGCAGCAGGTGTAATTGAAGCGTATAATAAAATAGGTAATATTGAAATACCTATCATTGTTCGTTTACAGGGAACCAATGCAATTGAAGCAAAAAAATTAATTGATGAAAGTGGCTTGAAAGTACAAAGTGCTGTACTATTGAGTGAGGCAGCCGACTTAGTAAAACAAGCAGTTGCTTAAATAAATATTTACGAAATAATTTTTACTTCTGCGACAGGGCTAAACAAATAAGTTAGCCCTGTTTTTATTTCCACACATACATAACGTTTTCTTCGCTGCAATCCTTTCTTAAATACTTTTCCATTTTCAGTTTGAAAAATAGCTTCTTCAGGTAAATGTTGTATGGTATAAAATCCTTCTTTTTGAATGCTATTGTATTTTCTCAACACCATTAATAATTCAGATTCTCCACTAGCAGTAGCCGAAGGATTGCGAATGCTTTTTTGTAACGCCATTTGTATATCTGTAGGGAAAATATTCAATTGCACAAAATCCATGAGAAGCTTGCTGTACATGCTTTTCCATTCTATTCCATGTGCATCTACACGATTTTTGTATTGTTCAAAAGTTAGTAAATGTGCAAGTTCATGTAACAAAGTAATTAAAAATTCGTATTTATTTAAATTTCCATTTATTGAAATGCGATGGTTTTGGGTTATTCCTGCATGTCGGTAATCACCCAAAACAGATTTTCGTACTTTAGTAACCGTTAGATGTACTTTGTAATGGTGTATATAATTTACAACATGCTCAAAACTATTTTCGGGTAAATAGTTTTCTAAAGCCTGCATTGGATGTTCAGATACGGGCATTAAAATTTATTTTTTATTCAGGCGTAATGCAATTTTAACTTCAAGCAACATGTAAAATAAATAAACAACCATACCTGCAAGTTCCCCCCGGTTACTTTTATTTTCTTTCATCACTTTTGTGTAAATCAATACTACAATTGCAGTCATTAACATTTTAACAAGCGTACTGCCCATCACACTACGTACTAATATATTTGGATTTGGGTTTTTTGATGCTGCCAAGTGAAGCCACAATGACAATAATGCCAATGCAAAAAATAATGCATTTCCAAAAAGAACAACAGTATGATTGATGTGTATTGCATCCAATTTTTTACTAAAAACGATAAAGAGGATATTTAAAATATTGAACAAAGTGAAAAAGGGTAGAACTAATTTTAAAAATTTGGGTTGTTGGGTATTCATTTTTTTGAGGTGTCTTTAATAAGTTTAATTAACATTCCAAGTAATATAATCATTGGTAAAATCCAAATCCATAATGGCATTGCTGTAATTGCTCGTTTTTTGTCGAGCCATTTACCTAGCCAAGTTGCCAAACCCAAACCAACCAATAACTGTGAAGCTAATGATGCATATTGTAAAAAATTTTTATTGGGACTATTTAACATTTTAATAGCTTGATTTTTTGGCAGTATTAATCTGGTGAAGTTTCTTTAGACTCAACATTGATAGGTATTGTATCTCGTTGTAATACGGTATTCCCAGATAACACAGTTTTGATATTTTCCAAATAAGTGTCTTTATATTTTATTGCTTGCTCCAAAGAATCTGTACGGATTTTTAACATTTGCAAATCCGCTTTACTTTGTCTAGTTCCATAGCCTGGGATATAATATTTTAGTGGGGTGAAAGAAATCAATGCAATGGTTAAACCAACCAACAAAACAGAAATACTGCTTAGTGCTATGTACACGCTTAATCGGCTAAGTTTGAACTGTATTATTTCTTCGTAAGTATCATCATTTAAAATGATTAATCGATATTTGTTGCGAAGTCTTTTAAATGTAATTTTTGCTGTAATCTTTTCCATCTTGTTAAATCTGATTTAAAGGTAGCAATAACTGAGTTTTTAGCAATTCTATTTTGTAAAAAAACTCTAAATTTAATTACTTATGTTTGTTAAAGAAACTAGTATGATGAGTTGTAACCATATTTTATTGAAATGCATCTTAATCTTAAATTTTTGTATTTTCTCAATTGTGGCAATTTCACAACCCAATACAAATGTTTCATTAGAGAAAGACAAACCTAAACAATACGAGAACCGAATATTAGCTTCGGAAAAATCGGGCGACAAAAAATTTTCCTTGCCCCGAAGGATTACACAAAATACCTATACACATTACAATTATTATTTCAACGCAAAAAATAAATTGAATGAAGTAATCACAACTGCTAAAGCTGCTTTTAAAGATGATTATACTTCACTATTATCTTTTTATAATTATACACTGTCTGCTACTTCATTAAGTAAAGGAGATTTAGATTCTGTTATTTATAAATGTACTGCAGGCATTTTACTGCATGATTTAAGAAATGACTGGGTTGATAATTTATACATGCTTTTAGGAAAGGCATATTTATTAAGAAAAGATTTTGATAGCGCTGCTGGATGTTTCCAGTACATTAATTATACCTATGCACCTAAAGACGATGGGTATGATATTCCTTTGGGAAGTAATGCAAGCGGCACAGCAGGTGTATTTACAATTGCAACAAATGAAAAAAGAAATATTTGGAAAAAAATTACATCAAAACCTCCTAGCAGAAACGAAAGTTTTATTTGGCAAGTAAGAAATTATTTGGAACAAGATTTAATGGGCGAAGCTGCTGGGTTAATTGGTATTTTACGCAATGACCCTTTCTTTCCTAAAAGATTAAAAAATGACTTACATGAGGTAACAGCATTGTGGTTTTATAAACAACAGAACTTTGATAGTGCTGCATGGCATTTACAAAGATGTTTATCAAATGCAAATTCAAAATTAGAGAAATCTAGATGGGAGTATTTGGCAGGTCAACTTTTGCAGTCAGCCAAAAAAGATAGTAGCGCTTTGAAAATGTTTGAAAAAAGTATTAAACATACCATTGATCCTTTGATGGAAGTATATGCAAGATTAAATATTGTAAACTTAGCATCAGGCAAAAAGAAAAATGCATTACAAGAAAACTTAAATGATTTATTAAAACTTTCAAAAAGAGATAAATATATTGACTATAGGGATATTATTTTTTATGCTGCTGCGCAATTAGAAATCAAACGGAATAATATCGATGAAGCAAAAAAGTATCTTTTGAAAAGTATTCAATCAAGTGTTGATAATCCAATGCAAAAAACTTTGGGTTTTATTCAGCTTGCAGAAATTTGTTATAAAGCTAAAAATTATGCACTTGCACAAAGCTTTTATGATAGTATACAATTATCAAATGTTCCATTAATATCAAAAAATGATTCTTTAAAAATTGTACTAAGAAAACCAACTCTTAAAATAATTGCAGAAAATATTTTAATAATCAATAAAGAAGATAGCATACAAATTATTGCTGCTAAACCTGAGGCTGAAAGAATTGTATTTGTAAAAAAAATATTGAAGCAATTACGAAAAGCAAAAGGTATTAAAGCATCTGATGAAGAGTCTTACAATATTTCAAACATAATTGCAAATACACAACCGGATTTATTTGGAAATACATCAACAGATTTTTATTTTAATAACCTAAACCTAAAAGGCAAGGGGTTTTCTGAATTCAAATCCAAATGGGGTAAAAGAAACAACATAGATAATTGGAGAAGACAATCTGCGATTGAAAAAAATGTGAAACCAGCAGGCGATTTGATGTTACCAAATATTGATGTTGATGATAATACAATCAAACCTAAGCAACTTGATGCATCTGGTAAAGAAGTTCAAGCTGAACAAGAAGAAGATCTGACATTTGAAGGATTGATGAGTAAATTACCGCTAACTCAAACTCAGGTAGAATTATCTAACAGAAAAATAATAGTTGCGTTACTTGGAAATGGACAAATATTTGAGGAGAAATTAGAGGATTATGCAGCTGCCGTTGATACTTATGAAGATCTTTTCAAACGTTTTTATAAAGTTGATTTTAAAAACAAAGAAACCGCTTTGTTCAATTTGTATTATGCTTATTACAAGCTAGGAATTTTTACGAAAGCAGATTCAGTAAAAAAAGTATTGAATGCTACTTTCCCTGATGGTGAAAAACTACTTGTATTGTTGCAAGGAAATAAGACAGATAAAAAGGAAAAAAACCAATTAATTACCAATCGTTATGATTCCATTTACAAACAGTTTCAACTAGGTAATTGCGATGAAGCGATCAAACTTAAAGCAATATTAGATAAGCAATATGATTCTACCTTTTGGACTCCTCAATTATTATATATAGAGTCAATTTGTTATGTTAAACAGAATAATGATTCAGTTGCAATTAACAAATTAAATCAATTAACTCAACTATTTCCTACTTCACAATTGGTATCAAAGGCAAATACAATGATTGATGTTTTGAAAAGAAGGACTGAAATTGAAAATCATTTGAGAAATAATGTGGTAGTTAAAAAAGTTGATTCTGTAAAAATCGATCCTATACAAAACACTTCAAATGTTGCAATAAAAAAAGATGACGAATTTATTTACAATGCTAATGAGAGTCAATATGTAATGATTGCTTTTGATAATATTGACCCTTCTTTTTTCAAAGAATCAAAACAATCTTTTGCACAATACAATAATGAAAAATTCAGAAATGAAAAAATTGGAATCAGCGATTACACTCTAAACAACCAAATCAGATTGTTACTTTTAGGCCCATTTGCAAATTCAGAAAAGGCATTTCTTTATTTAGATAAAACAAAGCCACTTGCTGCATCTAAAATAATATCATTTATTATATCGGATAAATATAATTTTTATCTTATTGACACATATAATTTAAATTTATTACAAACTAAAAAAAACCTTTCCGATTATATCAAATTTATCAGGCAGTCTGTACCGGGAAAATTCTAGGATTAATACATTAAAATATATATGGAGAAATCAATCCGCATACTTTGGAAATCAACATTTATTGCGATAGCTGCTTTTATGCTTTTTTTACTGCTCTGTACTTTGGGGTTGTTTGGAGATATGCCAACAATCAGTGATATCCAAAATCCTTCAGCTTCACAAAGTAGTCAAGTTTATGCTCAAGATGGTACGCTATTAGGTAAATATTATTTACAAGATAGAGTGAATGTTGAATATAAAGATATTGCCAAACCTATTGTAGATGCACTTGTTGCTACAGAAGATGAACGTTTTTATGACCATAGCGGAATAGATTTCAGATCAATTGTAAGAGCAGTTATTGGTTTGGGCAGAGATGGAGGTGCAAGTACCATTACTATGCAAACCGCCAAAAACTTATTTACTGAAAATTGGGCTACAAAAAATTTTTTAGTAAGGGGAATTCAAAAATTTAAGGAAGCAATTATTGCAGTAAAACTGGAGAAAAATTTTACTAAAGAAGAAATAATAACTGTGTACCTTAATACCGTTGCATTTGGTGATAATGTTTTTGGTATTCGCAATGCCTCAAAAACATTTTTTCAAAAAGAACCTGACAGAATTAATGTTCAGGAAGCAGCAGTATTGATAGGGATGCTTAAAGGCGCAACATTATATAATCCAAAGCGTAATCCTAAAATTGCATTGGATAGAAGAAATGTGGTAATGAGCCAAATGGTAAAAAATGGAAAAATAATTAAAACAACATATGATACTTTAAAAATAAAACCAATCGAATTAAATTATAAAAAATTAGATGAGAACAATGGCTTAGGTCCATATTTTAGAATGATTTTGGGAGAGGAATTAAAAAGATGGTGTAAAGAACACAAGCGTTATGATGGTAAAAAATATGACCTTTATAGAGATGGACTTAAAATTTACACTACTATTAATCCAAGAATGCAGCAGTATGCAGAAGAGGCTGTAGATATGCACTTGAAAGAAATGCAACGTATCTTGAATACTCAGGAAAATCTTAAATCTGGTAAAGTATGGAATGGGAGAGAGACTGTACTTGAAGCTGCAATTAAACAAACAGATCGTTGGAAGAATATGAAAAAGGATGGTACAGATGAGGATGACATTCGTAAAAGTTTCAATGAAAAGGTAAATATGAAAATTTTTGCCTGGAATGAAAGTCATGAAAAAGACACAACGATGACACCATTGGATTCTATTAAATATTGCCGTCAAATTTTACAATGTGGATTTATGGCAATGGATCCTTTGAGCGGTGAGGTTAAAGCCTGGGTTGGTGGTTCTGATTTTAAAAACTTCAAGTACGATCACGTTAATTTTAATACCAAACGTCAGGTTGGTTCTACAATCAAACCTTTATTATACAGTTTAGCAATTGAAGAAGCGGGTTTCACACCAAGTAGTATGGTTGAAGATGTACAACAAAGTTTTGGCGAATATGGATTAGTTCCGGCAACTACAACTTCTTGTACAGGCGCTACAATGCCTATGTCACAAGCATTGGCAACTTCTAAAAACTGTGCTACAGCTTACATCTTGAAACAGTTGGATGCCAATGGAAATAATGGTGCAAAAAGATTTGTTGATTTTTTAAAACGTTGCGATTTTCAAACAAAATTAGATGCATATCCAAGTATTGCTTTGGGTGCTTGTGAAATATCATTGTTTGAAATGATGCAAGGTTATAGCATGTTACCCGGACGAGGATTTAGTGTGAAGCCTATTTTCATAACTAGAATTGAAGATAAAAATGGAAATGTTTTAGAAACGTATACCCCAAAACGTAAAGAAGTAATCAGTGATGTTACTGCATATTCAGTGATAAAAATGATGCAGGGTGTTATGCAATTTGGGACAGGAAGAAGAATTTGGAATTATGACGTAAGTGGAGAAATTGCAGGTAAAACAGGAACTACAAATGATAATGCAGATGCTTGGTTTATAGGCTACACACCACAATTATTAGCAGGAACATGGGTTGGATGTGATGATCGTTTTATCAGATTTAATAATACTAATAACGGACAAGGTTCTTCTGCAGCATTACCCATTTGGGCGTACTTCTATCACAAAGTTATTAATGATCGTAATTGTGGCATAGACACAAAAGCTGTATTTAGTAAACCTGATCAATTAACCAATGATATTGTAATTGATGGTATCAATGGTTTTGTTCCTGATCCAGGAGCTCAAATTGAAGATGGAAATACAGGTAGTAGTTCTGAATATGAAGATGGTTCTATTCCTCCACCAATTAAAAATGCAGATGAAATCATTTCTCCGCGTAATGCAACAAATAAAAAAGAAACTCCTGCAGATAAATCTACAACTAAGCCAGCAGCAATTACGCCAACAAAACAAGTTCCAAAAACATTAATGCCTAAGAAAAATACATAAAAAAATGCAAGATTATTCTTGCATTTTTTTATGATACAGTGTTAATATTATTTATGCATTAGTATTAATTTTCCTAATTGCTTCGGTAAGTTGAGGAACTATTTCAAAAGCATCACCAACTATACCATAATCAGCTGCTTTAAAAAATGGAGCCTCGGGGTCTTTATTAATTACAACAATAACTTTACTTCTGTTAACACCCGCCAAATGTTGAATAGCACCGCTAATACCAATGGCAATGTATAAATTAGGAGCAATTTGAACACCTGTTTGTCCTACGTGTTCATGATGTGGTCTCCAATGTGCGTCACCTACAGGTCTGCTACAGGCTGTTGCAGCACCTAATTCCTTTGCAAGATCTAATAAAATTCCCCAATTTTCAGGCCCCTTTAAACCACGACCACCACTTACTACAATATCTGCTTCAGTAAGTGGAACTTCACCACTTATTTTATTGACTTCAATTACCTTAATTTTTGGTGATGCAACTGTAATATTTAATTCTGAAACATCAGCTATACCCTCTTTAAATGAAGTATGAAAGCTATTAGGATTGATTGCAATAATTTTAATGGGAGTATTAATAGATACATTCGCAAATGCTTTACCACTGAATACTGTTTTCTTTACAACAAATCCGTTTGTAGTATCAGGCAATGAACATGCCCCAGTTACAATGCCAGCCTGTAATCTTGCTGAAACCCTTGCAGCAACTGCTTTTCCTGTTTGATTGTGTGAAAATATTAAAATATTGGCACCCGTTTCAGTAGTTGCTGTTGCAATTGCTGCTGCATAAACTTGTGCGTCAACGATATTCAGAATTGTATTTGAAATGGTGTAAACTTTTTTAATACCATATTTTCCAAGCTCAGATAAATTATCCTTAACGGTTCCTAAAACCAAAGCATCAGCATTTGTTCCCAATTGATGGGCAACAGATACCCCATAAGTAAGTGCTTCGTAAGATGATTTTTTTATTTGATTTTCTGTTTGGTCTATGATGATAAGTACTGACATATTTTAAAATTTATCTTAGTAATTCAATATTTTTTCAGAATAAAATTCATTCAATCAATTGCTTAAAAAACTTTTGCTTCTTCATGTAATAACCTTGCTAACTCGGCTACATTATCCGCTGCAACTAATTTTACATTGGCTTTGGCTGGAGGTAAATCAAAATTCACAATGCTTGTCAAAGCAGTAACGGTAATTGGTTCTGAAACTTTTAATGGTTTGGTACGTGCAGCCATAATACCACGCATATTTGGAATTCTTTGTTCTGCAACCCCTTTCTGACAACTTACCACCAATGGAAGTTTTACTTCTGCAGTTTCTTCGCCACCATCAATTTCTCTTGAAACTTTTGCTGTGTTTCCTTCAACTTCAACCCTTGTGGCTAAAGAGATATATGGCATATCCAATAATTCTGCTAACATTCCACCTATGGAAGAACTATTGTAATCAATTGTTTCTTTTCCTGTTAAAACAAGGTCATAATTACCATTTTTCGCAACTTCCGAAATTTGTGCTGCAATGTAATAACTATCGTTACTATCTACATTTATTCTAATTGCTTCATCGCCTCCCAATGCTAGTGCTTTTCTGATGATGGGCTCACAATCTGATTCCCCAACAGTTATTAAGTGAATTGTTGTGTTTGTATCTTGCTCTTTCAATTCAATTGCTTTAACCAAAGCGTACCACTCGTCGTAAGGGTTTATTATCCATTGAACACCTGCTTCTTCAAATTTTGTATTTGAATCTTTAAAAGAAATTTTTGCCGTTGTGTCCGGGGCTTTGGAAATACAAACTAATATTTTCATAGTTAAAAAATTATAGAATGATAAATATGATTTAGTTGCATAAACAACTATTTTGCAAATATAATATTGTTTTGTTTTAAATTAAGTCAAAAAATTAATGAAATTTTGTTGAGAAATTGAAATAGCAAATACTTTGTGTTATTTACGATTTTATTTCTCAGAAACTGAATGCATAATCTAAAATTCAATAACTCAACTTCAATAAATCGCAACTATTTTCCCATTAAATACAAACTTTTCATTACAATACTATCAGTTGTATTAACTGCCTCATAATAACCTTCATTATTAAAAATAAATCTCGAAATATTGAATTTAATTTTGTTTATAGCTTCGTTTTTGAAAACTTGATTATTGTTAACCACTAAGCTATCCTTTGAGGCAACCGCTAATAACTTCTTCCAAATTGCATCATTATTACTGAATTTTTGAACTAATTCATTGGATGTTTTAAACTGTTTAAAGTAGGTTTTATTCTCCAAAAAGAATAGATAAGCAACTTTATTCAAAATATTTTTTGCATACATTTCTTTGAAGATATTGGCTAAAGAAATGGTATCTAGTTTTACAAAGTAATCAGGTACAATACCACCACCACCATAAACTATTTTACCTGCGGGTGTTTTAAAAGTTTTACTTTTATCATTATTGATCGATCCATTTTCCAATTCTCCGTTATTATATCTGTCCATTAACTCATCTTCATATTCTTGCGATGTTTTATTAGTATATGATTTTTGAATATTTCTGCCAAGCGGACTATAATATCTTGAAACAGTCAATCTTACTGCACTTCCGTCACTTAATTGAAATTGTTGCTGCACCAAACCTTTACCAAATGTTCTTCTGCCAACAATTGTTGCCCTATCCCAATCCTGCAAGGCTCCTGTCAATACCTCACTGGCACTAGCACTTGTTTCATCAACTAATATCATTAATTTTCCTTTTTCAAATAAGCCATCTCTTTTACATTTAAAATCAAATCTTGGACTATGTGTGCCTTGGGTATAAACGATTAATTTATCATCATCCAAAAATTCATCAGCAATATCAATTGCTTCACTCATTAAGCCTCCACCATTTCCTCTCAAATCCAGGATAAGTTTATCCATGCCTTTTTTCTGCAACATTTCTAAATTCTGCATAAACTCTTCATAGGTTCTGTCGCCAAATTTATTGATGCGTATAAAACCAACATTTGGAGATATTATATAAGCTGCATCAATGGTAGAAACAGGAATTGTACCTCTTGTTACAACTATTTTTTTACGCACATTATCTCTAAGTAGTTCAATTGATACTTTGCTTCCTTCGACACCGCGTATATATTTTTTAATTTCCGCAATATTTTTTTCATTGCGAACTAGTGATATTGAATCATTCACTTTTAATAATTTATCTCCAATAAAAATTCCTGATTTTTCTGCCGGACCACCTTTTATTACATTAATTATATTTACCGTATCATCAAAAA
Source organism: Chitinophagaceae bacterium (assembly GCA_947488765.1). Classification (GTDB taxonomy): domain Bacteria; phylum Bacteroidota; class Bacteroidia; order Chitinophagales; family Chitinophagaceae; genus UBA1930. The sequence goes on from CANLAE010000005.1 coordinate 74,487, forward strand.
TTTGAAATTCAACACCAATTCCCTGAAAGTTTCCCATCAAATCTTCATTAACATCTTTTAGTTCACTTGACGGAATATATGCCGAATGTGGATCGAGGTGAGATAACAATTCATTTATTGCAATTTCGCTGATACTATCTATTTTAACATCATCTACATATCTTGATTTTACCAAATCAATTATCTCTTGTACATTGTTTCTTTTCCCAAAACTTAAAAAACTTCTACTGCCACTATGTTCCCTTAATTGATAACCCAAATACATACCTAATGCCATAATAATTGCAAATAAAATTGGCAATGCAATTTGTAATTTTTTACTTCCCATAAAAATCTGTTATTTGTAGCTATAAATTATTACACGAATATCAGTAAATAAGTTTAAGACTTACTAATTTTAAACTTCATACTTATTTTTACAGATATTAAATATTGTTTTTTTTATTTAATCTTTCATCTTACAACCATGATAAAATTAATTGCAGATAGTGGTGCTACAAAATGCGAGTGGTGTTTACTTGCAAACGGAAAATCAACAATTATACAAACACAAGGTATAAGTCCGTATTTTATGACCCTTGAACAAATCATTTCATTACTTCAAAATGAAATACTACCTAAAGTAAAAAAAATAAAAGTTGATGAAATTTTTTTTTATGGAACTGGACTGAGTAATAAAAACAATGTAGCCGTTATTAAGAATGCATTTAAAAAAGTATTTCCTTCATCTTATATTGAAGTAAATGATGATTTATTGGCGGCTGCAAGAGCATTATGTGGTAACGAAAAAGGGATTGTTTGCATTTTAGGAACAGGAAGTAATGCAGGTTATTACAATGGCAATAAAATTGCAAAAAACAGTCCAGGTTTGGGATATATTTTGGGCGATGAAGGTAGTGGTGCATATATAGGAAAGAAAGTGATTCAATATTATTTATATAAAACTTTTGATGACGAACTGATGGCCAGATTTGAAAAGGACTTTAATACCAATAAGAATGAAATATTAGAGTCAGTCTATAAGAAAACTATGGCCAATCGTTATCTGGCAAACTTCACCAAATTTTTAGTTGATAATAGAGGTCATTATATGATTGAAAACATCATAGAAGATGGATTCAATGATTTTTTCTACAATCATTTATGTAAGTTTGGAGAGAGTTGGACACAACCAATCAACTTTGTTGGAAGTGTAGCATTTGGATTTAGAGATATACTTAAAGATTTATGTAATGCCTATGAATTAAAGTTGGGTAAAGTCTTAAAAAAGCCAATGACCGGGTTAATCAATTTTCATAAATGATGTGTTTTTGTGCGTATTTATAAGCAATAAAATGCGTTAATTTGCAACTATGAATACATTTGTAAGAGTTACAGAACAACCTTCTAATTACAGGCATGTTGAACAAATGAGTGTTGCAGAAATTTTAATGCACATTAATAATGAAGATAAAACAGTGCCTATTGCTGTTGAAAAAGCAATTCCTCAAATTGAAAAACTATCGACAATTATTAGCGACAAAATGTTACTTGGCGGGAGATTGTTTTACATCGGTGCTGGTACAAGTGGAAGATTGGGCATATTAGATGCAAGTGAATGTCCGCCTACTTATGGTGTTCCATACGGATTGGTAATCGGAATTATTGCAGGTGGTGAAAAAGCAATTACTGAAGCAGTTGAATTTGCAGAAGACAGTAATGAACAAGGCTGGGAAGATTTAGCAGCTTACAACATTTCAGATAAGGACGTAGTAATTGGTTTGGCTGCAAGTGGCACAACTCCTTATGTTATTAGCGCATTGATAGAGTGTAAAAAACGAAATATTATAACTGGCAGTATTTGTTGCAATCCAAATGCTCCTGTTTCTGCAGTAGCAGATTATCCTATTGAAGTAGTTGTGGGGCCTGAATTTGTAACAGGAAGCACAAGAATGAAAAGTGGAACTGCACAAAAATTAGTACTAAATATGATTAGTACAACAGTGATGATACAATTGGGTAGGGTGGAAGATAATAAGATGGTGAATATGCAATTAAGCAATGAAAAATTGGTAGACAGAGGCGTAAAAATGGTGATGGAAAATTTAGCAATTAATGATTATCAACAAGCAAAATTGCTCTTATTAAAACATGGAAGTGTGAAAAAAACAATTGAATTAGAAACAGCTAAAAAGATGACTTAAATTGTTTTTAATTGCAACTATCTATACTTAATTTTATGCAAAATAAATAACTATGAAAAAGTCAATTTTACCTATTTTATTTTGTGCTCCAATATGCTTTGGATCAGTTTCTGCACAGACTAATAAAGCATTTGCTATTACTTCTGAAACGAAAGGTACAATTCAATGGTCTGCTGTAAAGGAATTGGATTTATCTACAGGAAATGTTGTTCGTTCTATATTTAGTCCGAGTGAGTTGAAAAATATAACATTTAATTTTTTTAATGAGAAAGGAATTGTATCAACAAACATTTCAAATTTGAATAACCCAACACAAAATGGTGTTGCTGCAACTGCCTATGATGCAAAACACAATCGCTTGTATTTTTCTCAAATGTGGGGAAATGATTTGCGTTATTTTGATTTAAACAGCAACGAACTTTCAGTTGTAATCAATCAAGATATAAATTATTCAACTGGCATAAGAAACGATGAAAGCAATGTAATTACCCGCATGACATTTGCTTCAAACGGCAAGGGCTATGCAATTACGAATGATGGTAATCAATTGATACAATTTACAACTGATGACAAACCGATTATTACAAATCTTGGTGCATTAATTGACAGCAAAAAAAATAATGGAATCAGCATCCACAATCAATGTACCAGTTGGGGAGGGGATGTTGTTGCAGATGTATATGGAAACTTATATTTGTTTTCTGTAAAAAACAATGTATTCAAAATAAATATCAATACAAAAGTTGCTGAATTTATTGGTGCAGTAAAAAATATTCCAACAAATTTTACTATTAATGGTGCAGCAGTTGATGCCAATGGAGATGTTTTTGTAAGTAGTGCAATCAGTACTGAAAATTATTACACAATAAATTTATCTACTTTAGAAGCAAAGCCCGTAAGCAAATCAGAGGCTACTATTTTCAATGCTTCAGACCTTGCAAATAGTAATCTTGCTTATCAAAATACATTAGCCAAACCAATATTAGATCAGCAGATTTTTAATAACAATATTTCTGTTTTTCCAAATCCTGCTGTAAACAAAAAATTTACAATTCAGTTTAATAAAATAGCAAATGGTAATTATAATATTGAATTGAATGATGCAAATGGTAAAATAATTCTTTCAAGAAAGGTTATTATTAATGGCTTACAATCCGAAACGATTAGTTTGCCAAAAGGAGTTTCTGGCGGATTGTTTTTGGTTAAGATATCAGATACAAAAGGAAAAAATTATTTCTCCGAAAAAATAATCGTTCAATAATTTTTCAGAATATCACAAATAAAAATAGCCTCCAATTTGGAGGCTATTTTTATGCGGTGTAGCAATTAATAATGTTTTATTGTTTTGCTGAATTAATATCTTTTTTTGGGGTAGTTAATCCTTTCATATCAATAACTTCTCCAGTAATATTTAGTACAACCGGTATTTCATAATTTACAAATTTCACAGTTACATCTTTAGTAAAAACACCAGGATTTGCAGCATTATAGGTAACTTTTATTACACCATCTTTTCCTTTAGCAATGGGCTCTTTAGGATATTCGGGTGTTGTACAACCACATCCTGCAACTGCACTTTCAATAATTAAGGGCTTAGAACTTATATTTTTAAAGGTAAAACTACAACTCATTGGAATGTTTTGTTTGATTTTACTGAAGTCATATTTAGTAGTAGTAAATTTTGCAGGTGATTGCGCAAAAGCCTGAGCAGATGCAACTAAAGACAGAATAAATAGTAATTTTTTCATGATATTTTATGTTCTTATTTTATTTAGATGCTTTCATTTTTTCAACCGGTGCATTTGCAGGAGCAGGTGTGTCAGGTGTTTTGTATGTTTCACCCTTAAAAGTAATTTGTTTGCTCATGTTATCGTTTAAAAATATGGTAACATATTTTGTGAAAGCTCCGTCAGTGCTACCATTAAATCCTAAAGTAACTTCATAACTATCTTTTGGAGCAATTTTTTTACCCGCTTCATATTTTGGGGTTGTACAACCGCAACCAACTTGTACTTTTTCTAAAGTAACAGTATCATTGCTGATATTTTTTATACTCAATTGATATTCTGATGGTTTTCCAAAAGGGATTTTACCAAAATCATAATCTGCATTTTTGAACTCTACAAATTTCGTAATGTCTTTAACTTCTGCCGCTTTTACTTCTGCAGTTGCAGGTTTGGTTGTTGTTTCTTGTGCTTGAATTGCAGATGTAAAAGCAAAAGCAAGAGCAATAAGGGTAAATTTTTTCATAGTTAATTATTTATTTTGTAAAAATATTGAAATATTCAATGTAAATGTTGTTAATTGAACTCTAATTTTTTGATAATTCTTTTCGATTCTATTTTGTTGAAATTAGGCTTTTATAATCTGTTAACTTTGACAGAACTTTTAAGTTTCAAATCTGTTGTAATGTTATGCATTATTCGTCACTCGAAGCCTGTTTGTTAGATTTAGAAAAACATGGACACTTAGTTCGTATAAAAGAAGAGGTAGATCCGAATTTAGAAATGGCAGCTATTCATTTAAGGGTTTATGAAGCCAACGGACCTGCCATATTATTTGAAAACGTTAAAGGTTCAAAATTCAGGGCTGCAAGTAATATTTTCGGAAATTTGGATCGAAGCAAATTCATGTTTCGCAATACTTTTAAATTGGTTCAGAATTTAATTGATTTAAAGAATGATCCAATCAAAGCAATCAAACATCCACTACAAAATTTTTCTACCGGAATTGCTGCATTAAAAGCTTTGCCAAAAAAGAATCCTATACTAAAACCTGTTTTGTATCAGGAAATTAATATTTCTGATTTGCCTTTGATACAACATTGGAAAATGGATGGAGGTGCGTTTGTTACTTTGCCTCAGGTTTACACAGAAGATATTGATTCTCCAGGAATTATGAAATCTAATTTAGGAATGTATCGCATTCAATTAACGGGCAATGATTACGAATTAAATAAGGAAATTGGCTTACATTATCAACTGCATCGTGGTATAGGAATTCACCAATCTAAAGCAAATAAAAAAGGCATTCCTTTAAAAGTTAGTTGTTTTATTGGCGGTCCTCCAAGTCATACACTTAGTGCTGTAATGCCTTTGCCTGAAGGAATTAGCGAAATGACCTTTGCTGGTGTTTTAGGAGGCAGAAGATTTAGATATGCATATCAGGATGGATTTTGTGTAAGCACAGATGCAGATTTTGTAATAACAGGAGAGGTGTTTCCAAACGATAATAAACCCGAAGGTCCATTTGGAGATCATTTAGGATATTATAGTTTACAACATGATTTTCCTGTGATGAAAGTGCATAAAGTTTTTGCAAAGAAAAATGCAATTTGGCCATTTACAGTTGTAGGTAGGCCACCACAGGAAGATACAAGTTTTGGAGAGTTGATACATGAACTTACGGGAAATGCAATTCCTCAGGAAATACCTGGTGTTAAAGAGGTTCATGCAGTTGATGCAGCAGGTGTTCATCCTTTGTTATTGGCAATTGGTAGTGAAAGATATACGCCGTATGCACCTACCAAACAACCTGCGGAACTATTAACTATTGCAAATCATATTTTAGGAACAGGACAATTGAGCTTGGCTAAGTTTTTATTTATTACTGCCGATGATACCAACCAACTTCGTACGCACAATATTTCGGCTTTTATGCATTATTTATTAGAAAGAATTGATTTGAAAAGAGACATTCATTTTTATACAAATACAACAATTGATACTTTAGATTATAGTGGCACTGGATTGAATACAGGAAGCAAAGTTGTTTTTGCAGCTTACGGTGAAAAGAAAAGAGAATTATGTATAGAAGTACCTTCTTTCATACATGATTTAAATGGATTTGAAAATCCACAAATTGCAATGCCGGGAGTAATTGCAATGCAAACAAATAAGTTTATAGATTATGTAACTGCAAAAACAGAAATGGATGCATTAGACATAAAACTAAAACCAAACATAACTTCATTAACATCAGTAATGATTATAATTATTTGCGATGATGCAACATTTACTGCCAATACCTTAAATAATTATTTATGGGTGGCTTATACTAGGTGCAATCCTAGTCATGATATTTATGGAATTGACAGCTTCACCTCCAATAAACATTGGGGTTGTAATGGCCCGTTAATAATTGATGCAAGGATAAAACCACACCATGCTCCAACAGTTGAAAAAGATCCGGCAACAGAAAAAAAGATTGACAGATTATTTGAGAAAGGTGCCAGTTTATATCAAATAATGAAATGATTTAAATATAATTTTTTTTCATTTTTTCAATAGACAATATTGATTGGTTAAATGCTGTAGTATCAAATGATATTCACTTCTCTTTCCAAAATAATATTGAATTTATTTGTTACAGAGTCAATGATTGCGACTGATAATTCAAAAATTTCATTCCCGCAAGCGTTGCCATAATTTACCAAAACCAATGGTTGATTGATATGGCATCCGGCATCATTATTTCGATAACCTTTCCAGCCACTTTGTTCAATTAACCATGCAGCAGGTATTTTATATTCGACAGATGATTTTTTATTTACAAAATTAGGAATTGATGGAAATGAATTTAGAAGTGATTGCATGACAGTTTCATCAACAGTAGGGTTTTTAAAAAAACTTCCTGCATTACCAATTAATTTGGGGTTGGGTAATTTTGATGATCTGATATTTATTACAGCCTGTGCAATAGCTTTATTACTCAATTCTTTTACACCCATGTTTGCTAATTCCTGTTCAATTGCACCATAGCTTATTTGAAAATTGGCCTGCTTGGAAAGTTTAAATGTTACATTTAAAATAACAAATTGATCTTTTAATTGCTTCTTGAAAATACTTTCTCTGTAACCAAATTCACAATCAGCATTATTAAAACTTACCATTTTTTTTTCTTCAATGTGGTATGCTTCTAAGCTGTGAAATATGTCTTTTATTTCAATACCATAAGCACCAATGTTTTGCATGGGACTAGCGCCAACATTGCCCGGAATAAGACTTAAGTTTTCAATACCGTTAAAATTATTTTCTACACAATACATCACCAATTCATGCCAAACTTCTCCTGCAGCAACTTTTAGATAAATATGATTTTCATTTTCCTGAATTATTTCAATACCCTTCAATTCATTTTTAAGAATGCACCCATCATAGTTTTTAGTAAATAAAATATTACTTCCACCACCAAGAAATAATTTTTTTGAAAAATCTTCATTTTTTATTTGGTTCAATAGTTGCTCCAACACTTCAACTGAATTGAATTTTGCAAAACATTTTGCCAACACATCAATTCCAAAAGTATTGTAAGGTTTTAGAGAAACGTTGTATTGCATTTGCATAGTGCAAAATAATAGTGAACTAATTTGAAGAATATTTTTTTATCTATACTTTACACAATTAAGAATTGATCATGTATATAATCGGTAACAGTAACAAGGCTGTTGCTTTGTTCAAACACTTTTAACTGTCTGTCTGCACCTGTTCCTGTTTCTAATATTTTACTGATTTGATTAATCCAATGTCTGCTGCCCAATTCATCTACCACATCATCAACAAAGTCCAATAGTTCATAAATAATCAGTCTCGTATTCACTTCAGTTTCTTTTCCAAAATCAATCAAACTACCATCTAATCCGTATCTGCCGGCTCGCCATTTATTTTCTGTTATCAATGCCCGTTGATACATGATAAAGTTCAAATTTTGATGACGTAGTTTATACAGCTTTGCACATATTGCCTGAAATAATGCAGCAATGGCAATGGTTTCATTGATGGTCATAGGCACATCACAAATTCTGAATTCTACTGTATTAAAAAATGGATGTACCCTTAAATCCCACCAAATTTTCTTAGCGTTATCAATACAATTTGTTTTGATTAACGTTTGAACATATTTCTGATACGCTTCATAGCTTTCAAAATAATCCGGAATTCCGGTACGTGGAAATTTGTCAAAAACTTTTGTACGAAATGATTTATAACCTGTTTTTCTTCCTTCCCAAAAAGGAGAATTGGTACTTAATGCATATACATGCGGTAAAAAATACCTGGCACTATTTGCAATGTGCATCGCCATTTCTTTATCCTCCATTCCAATGTGAACATGTAATCCAAAAATTAAATTACTTCTTGCAGCTTCTTGTAATTCATTTACAATTTGATTGTAACGAACATGGTCGGTAATTAATTGGCTTTCCCAGTGGCTGAATGGATGTGTACCGCTTGCACCTACCCAAAGATCCATATCACCGGCAATCTGTGCAATTGTACTTCTTAGTGTTGCAACATCTTTAAATGCTTCTTCTGCATTGGCACAAATATCTGTTCCAACTTCTACTACAGCCTGATGCATTTCTGCTTTTACTTTATCTTTTATTATTTTTTGCCCTTCTTGAACAATTCTTTGTTCATGGCTTTTTAATTCCCGTGTTTTAGGATCTAATACCATGTATTCTTCTTCTACACCCAATGTGAAATTTCTATAACTTAAGTTCCCCATATTGAACAATATTGTTAATTAAAAACAGATGATTAAATTTATTTTTGTTTAGCAGCAGCATGTTGAATGTATTTACCCCATGTAAGATTATCTTGATCGGGTTTTTGTTGCATGGCTCTTTCAATCGCAAATGTTGCTGCAGTTTCTACTACCCATTTAAAATTTTCTTCACCTACACTTTTGATTTCTGCATCGGGTGCAGGATTGCAAAAGTCAATGGCATAAGGTATCCCATTGCGAATTGCCAATTCTACTGTATTAAAGTCATATCCTAAATAATGATTAATTCGCAGTACAATGGCTTCCATTTCTTGTAATCTTTCAGGTGTTGGTTTAAAATCAGCTACATATCTTAAATGATGCGGATTGCGTGGTTCGTAAGGCATAATCCTTACATATTTTCCACCAATACAATAACAACGATAATATTCATCAAATTCAATTTCTTCCTGCAATAACATTACCAATTGTTTTGTTTCAGAATGTTTGTCAAAGAAATCTTCAATGCTTTCCAATCTATAAACATTCTTCCAACCCCCGCCGGCAAAGGGTTTCATATAAGCGGGAAATCCAACGTATTTAAAAATACTATCCCAGTTTAATGGATAAGAGAGATTGGCAAAACTTTCATTGGACGTATCATCAGGTAAATCTCTTGATGGAAGAATCACTGTTTTAGGAACTGGAACATTAATTTTTGTAGCCAAACAATTATTGAAAAATTTTTCATCGGCACTCCACCAAAATGGATTATTAATAACAGCCGTACCACACAAGGCAGCATTTTTTAAATACGCTCTGTAAAAAGGAACATCTTGACTGATTCTATCTATGATTACTGCATATTCTGTTGATTCACCTTGAACTACTTTGTCTATAAGTACTGATTCTGCTATAATTCCCTTTATATTTTTTTTGTTAATACAATCAAGAAATGCTTCCGGAAAACTTCTCTCTTTACCGTAAAGAATACCTATTTTTTTCATGCTGGTAACGTTTATGATTTAATAATTAGCTGTAAGAATTTGAATATAGATAATCTTGTTTGAAAAACATAAAAATATTGTGAAAACTCTTAAAATTTAATTTTCGTCTTTCCCTTATTTTTACGAAATGGACGAAGGAAAATTACAGGTTGAAAAATTGATAGTTGTAGAAAAAAAAATTATTCACTCTCAATATTTGGAAAGAGCGGTAACGATTGATGCTTATTTGCCAGAAGAAATTTCGAGTTTTGATTTGGTTAGTTTGTTGTTGATTAATGACGGACAAGATTTGGTAAAAATGCCCTTTGAAAATATACTTCATGATTTGATGTGTACGAATCAAATTCAAAAAATGATTTGTATTGGCATTCATTGCGGAGCCGAAAGAATTCGTGAATATGGTACTGCGTTTTCGGTAGATTATATTGGAAGAGGAGACAGGGCTGGGTTGTACAATAAATTTATTTTTGATGAATTACTGCCTTTCATCAGAAAAACATTCGGGGTTCAAAACTTCAAAGACAAATCTTTTGCAGGATTTTCATTGGGCGGATTGAGTGCAATGGATGTAGTTTGGAATCATGCCAATGAGTTTTCTAAAGTTGGTATGTTTAGTCCAAGCCTTTGGTGGCGTAGAAAAGCATACAATGAAGGTTACAACGATGAAACAGACCGCTTAATGCATTTACAAATTAGAAATGGATTTTTTCATCCTTGGTTACAATTTTTTATTCAGTGTGGTGCATTGGATGAAATTGCTGACAGAAATAAAAATGGCATCATTGACAGTATTGATGATGCATTGGATTTGATTGTAGAATTAAAAGCAAAAGGATGCACCGATAATCACATCAATTATCTTCTACTAGAGGATGGTAAACATGATATTCTTACTTGGGCAAATGCACTGCCTCAATTTTTAAAATGGGGTTGGGGAAGGGAGTAAGGAGTTTGAAAAGTTTAAGTAGTTTATTAGTTACAAAAATTAAATTAAAGAAACTTCACTATAATCTTTAATTTCATTATAAACCGTATCACGCTCTATTGGTTGTCTTTTCACTTGTTTAATCAATGTTACAAGCTCTTCGGTATTCATGCTTGGAGTTTGTTCTTCACTACCGGCCATTGCATAAATTTTAGTGCTATCGTCAATTGTTCCATCAATATCATTAACACCAAAGCTTAAACTTAATTGTGCATTTTGTCTGCCAAGCATAGGCCAGTATGCTTTAATGTGCGGAAAATTATCCATGTACAATCTTGCTATCGCATACACCTTCATATCTTCAATTACAGTGCTTTCTGCAATGTTGCTCATGTCGTTCCCTTTGTTCCTGAACTTCAATGGAATAAAGGTGTTGAAGCCTTTTGTTTCATCTTGCATTTGTCTCAATCGTTCCATATGATCCACTCTATGCCAGTATTTTTCTACGTGGCCATACAACATTGTTGCATTACTATGCATGCCCAAATCATGTGCTGCTTTGTGAATGTGTAACCAACCTTCCGCATTTACTTTATCATCACAAATAACAGACCGAACTTCGGGATGAAAAATTTCTGCTCCACCGCCGGGTAATGACTGTAAACCCGCATCGTGCAACATTTTCATGCCTTCTTCAACAGTCAATTTTGCTTTTCTGAACATGTAATCCAACTCTACAGGAGTAAAGCCTTTGATGTGTAAATCGGGTCTATGGTTTTTAATCGCCTGTATTGTTTCTAAAAAAAACTGCATGTTTAATTTAGGATGCACACCACCTACAATATGTACTTCTGTTACGGGTTGTCCATCATATTTTTTTACAATGTTCAACATATCATCAATACTCAATTCCCACCCCTCTTCTTTGTGTGCATATAATCTTGAATAACTACAAAATTTACAACTAAATACACAAACATTAGTTGGTTCAATATGAAAGTTTCTATTGAAATAAGTTTTGTTGCCATGTCTTTGTTCACGAACCCAGTTTGCCAATGCACCTACAAAGGGTAGGGGTGCTTTTTCATAAAGCAAAACACCTTCATCAAAACTGATTCTTTTTCCTTGTATTATTTTATCACCAATAGATTGTAATGCCTGGTCTGTTGTATTATTTACAATTGTTGTTATAGCTGATGTTGCGTGCTGCATAAATCAATGAGTTAAGAGGTGCAAATTTACAAATACATAACAAACATCTAGGCACATAGTTTATTTATGTGGCCAAACAAGTAAACTATTTTTTGTGGCTTAATTCAAACGATAAACAGGATATCTTAAGTGTGCGGCTTCGTAGTATTTTGAATTTTTATAAACAAAGTCTAGTTGTGCCGAGGAATTGTTTGCAAAAGCAGAATCAGATTTTTTTTTGCTTTCCAAAGCAACTCTAATTGCTGGATTTTCTGTTAAATAATTAGCAGCAACATCTTCCCATCGATAATCACTATAACCTTCTTTTTGTTGTAAAATGGCATCGAAAAAATTCCAATTAAAATAACTGTCTTCAGCTTCGGGTTCAAGGGTTTCAACCAAAAAACGATCAGCAATTTGACCTGTAAAAATGAGGTAATCTCCTTTTAAAAACTGTACTTTTTGTTGCTTTGTTTTAACGGTTACATTATTGTGTTTATAATGCTTCTCATAAGCTTTTGGAGAAGTTTTGTATTGCTCAATGTTATAAGCTTCTACATCAATCAAACTATCTTTTTTTAGTTGTTGATATTGTACTTTGTTCAACTTCAATAAGTCAATTACAGCATACCAACCCTGTGGTATGATATAGGCTTTTGGTTTTGCAATTTCTTTGTTGGGTAACAAATAGTTGTAAAATTTTATCTTTTTATCAAAAGGCTTTTCATGATTGTAAAATAATCGGTCCATGCCTGTAACATCACTTTTTTTGTATTCTCCATTGTAACCTAAAAAACGAATCGTATCAAATTTGGTGGTATCTGTTTTCCATGATATAGTGAATGACTTTTGAGTTTGGACTTTCTTTAAATCGGCTGCCCTTTTTTCTTTGATTGAACTTGCATATTTACTTGATTCAGAAATGATTGATTGCATTAGCTCATAAGTACTAATAACCCTGTCTTTAAAGGGTTTCAGCATGTGAGTCTCAGGAACAAAAGCAATTGTACTAAATAATGCCGCATAACCACTGCTATATCTTGGGGCATCAAAAAAAGCTTCCCAGCCTTTCTCCGGATTAGCAGATTCAAAATTTACATAAGGGCACATTTCCCATTTTTTTGACGACATATTTTTATACAAAGCAGGTTCAAAAACATCATGTAAAAATTTGCCTGTTTCTCCACCAAGTTTTGTTTGTTGGGTTGTTAATAATGTCATCGTATGCTGATAATCTGCTCCGTCACTTACATGATTGTCTATGAAAATATCCGGTGAAAGCCAATGAAATATTTTAGCAAATTCTTTGGCTTCTTTACTGTCGTTTTTTATAAAATCTCTGTTCAAATCTAAGTTCTGAGCATTGCCTCTGAAACCGAAATTTAATGGTCCGTTTTGATTTACTCTCGTAGTACTATTTCTGTTTAAACAACCCCCAATATTGTATACCAGAATAATTGCCAATGCCACATTGTTGGGCATATTGATTTTTTTCTTGGCAATATCTCTTGCCAACATCATGCTTGCATCAATACCATCAGGTTCTCCAGGATGAATACCGTTATTGATGAAGATGATTACTTTTTGTTCTTGTCTCCATTTTTCAGGATTAAATTTTTGGTCATTGCTCAATAAAACTATTTGCAACGGATATCCTGCATCGGTATTGCCAAAGTTTACAATACGAATGTTTGTAAATTGTTTTGCAAGTTGTTGGTAATATCGAATGCATTCAAAATAAGTGGCTGATTCCTTATAATTGGATTGTTCGAATATTGTTGGAAATTTCTGTGCTTGTATTTTGTTGCAAAAAATTACGAGTAACCCAAAGAAAATTTTTTTCATGATAATATTCATTTTAAATATATCGAAATTCAGCTTTCAAATTTAGTAATACACTTTCAACTTGCTATGGAGAATCTAAAAAGAAAAGCCGGTTGAAGTGAATCAACCGGCAATAAACTAATATAATGTTGGACAAACGAATTAAGCAGCTACCTTCTTTTTAGCTAATTTGCTTTTTAAGTTTGCGGCTTTGTTTTTATGGATGATACCACGTTTAGCCAATTTGTCAATCATAGATTCAACAGAAGGTAATTTATCAGTATATGCTGAAGTTTCACCAAGTGTTTTTAAATCACGGATTGCATTACGAGTAGTTTTACCGTAATACTTGTTTCTGTCTCTACGCTTTGCTGCCTGACGTGTATCTTTTTTAGTTGCCTTATGGTTTGCCATATTCTAATACTTTTTTTAAGGACGGCAAAAGTAAGGGCAATAAGTTGAATTAGAAAATTAAATGTAAAAAAAATAAAAAAATAGTTCAAAATCATGACTAAAACAAAGTAGTTTCAAAAACTATAAATTCAATCTAAAACTTTGCATTTTCTCCGTTCAATAACCGATATTTGCCAACATTCAAGAATAACCCGACTAACCAACGTTACAATGAAGGATTTTTCATACATAACTAACTCTCATCCAAGTTTTATAGAAAATTTATACAACGAATTTTTAAAGGATCCTAATAGCATTGATCCTGATATAAAAAAGTTTTTTGAAGGATTTGATTTTGCAGTATCCGGTACAAGACAAGCTGCCCCATCTGAAACACCAAAAACATCAACTGCATCTGCAACAGTGACTGATTCTTCTGCAATCAACTGGATGAAAGAAATCAGTGCTTACAGAATGATTTCAGATTATCGTTACAAAGGTCATTTGATTGCTACCACAAATCCTATCCGTGCAAGAAAAGACAGAGGTGCGAATTTAGATTTATCTTTCTTTGGTTTTACTGATGCTGATCTAGATCAAACTTTTCATGCAGGAAATCTAATAGGCTTAGGCGTTACAACACTAAGAAATATTCTTGCACACTTACAAAAATGTTATGCAAGTCATGTAGGAATTGAGTTTAAATATATTAGCGATCAAAAGAAAGTTGACTGGCTTACGAATGAAATTGAACAAAACTTGAATCAGCCATTGCCTTTAACCAAAAAGAAAAGGGTTTTGGAGAAACTGAATCAAGGCGTAATGTTTGAAAAGTTTTTGCATACCAAATATATTGGTCAAAAAAGATTTTCATTAGAAGGTGGCGAAACGACTATTGCTGCATTAGATGAAATTATTCATACAGCTGCTAATAATGATGTACAGGAAATTGTAATTGGTATGGCACACAGAGGAAGATTGAATGTGCTTGCAAATGTTTTGGGTAAAACTTACGAACAAATATTCAGTGAGTTTGAAGGAACTGCTATCATGGATCAAACAATGGGCAGTGGAGATGTGAAATACCATATGGGATATGGAAGTGAAATAACTACAACAGATAATAAAAATATTCACTTAAAATTAATGCCCAATCCATCACATTTAGAGGCTGTAGATCCTGTGGTGGTTGGTTTTGCACGTGCAAAAGCAGATATTTTATACAAAAGTGATTTCGATAAAATTCTTCCGATATTAATACATGGAGATGCTTCAGTTGCAGGACAAGGTGTTGTGTATGAAGTATTACAAATGAGTGATTTAGAAGGTTATTATACTGGAGGAACAATTCATTTTGTAATCAACAATCAAATTGGTTTTACCACAGATTTTGATGATGCAAGAAGTGCAGATTATTGTACAAGCGTTGCTGCAATGGTTCAGGCGCCGGTATTACACGTTAATGGTGATGATGCAGAAGCCGTTGTTAAATGCGCTGGAATTGCAACCCGTTACCGCCAGGAATTTAATACTGATATTTTTATAGACATGGTTTGTTACCGCAAACATGGACACAATGAAGGTGACGATCCTAAGTATACACAACCACAATTGTATGCTTTGATTGACAAGCATTTGAATCCAAGAGAAGTGTATGTAAAATATTTATTGGAACAGGGTGAATCTGATGCGCAGGAATTGGCAAAAGAAATGGAGAAAAAGTTTTGGGCTGATCTACAGGAAAGATTAGATGAAGTTAAACAAAAGCCTTTACCATACACTTATCAACAACCAGAAATTGAATGGAACAGTCTGCGTAAAGCAACTACAGCTGATTTTGATCAATCACCTATTACCGCTATTAGCGAGGCAGAAATTAAAAGAATGTTTGAAGGGTTGATGAAATGGAAAGAAGGATTCACACCATTGAAGAAGGTTGAAAAATTATTACAAGAGAAAGTAAAATTGTTAGAAACTGAAAATAAAATTGATTGGGCAACTGGTGAATTATTAGCCTACTCATCTTTATTAGTTGAAAATAAAATTGTTCGTATGAGCGGACAAGATGTGCAACGTGGTACATTTAGTCATCGCCATGCTGTATTAAGAGATGAAGTAACTAACGAAAAATATACTCGTTTAAATCATTTTCAAGAGGAACAAGAAAAATTCAGAATTTACAATTCACTATTAAGTGAATACGGTGTTTTAGGATTTGAATATGGATATGGTTTGGCAAATCCAAATGCATTGGTAATTTGGGAAGCGCAATTTGGAGATTTTTGTAACGGAGCGCAAACGATGATTGATCAGTTTATTGTTGCAGGTGAGCAAAAATGGAATCGTATGAATGGCTTGGTTATGTTGTTGCCACATGGTTATGAAGGTCAAGGGCCAGAACATAGTAGTGCAAGAATGGAGCGATTTTTACAAATGTGTGCGGAGTTAAATATGGTCATTACAAATATTACCACTGCTGCCAATTTATTCCATGCATTACGCAGACAGATGACCTGGGAATTCAGAAAGCCAATGATTAATTTTTCTCCAAAAGCTAATTTGAGATATCCTGGAAGTTTTAGCCACATCAGTGATTTTACACAAGGCGGATTTAAAGAAGTGATTGATGATACAGTAGAAGATGTTTCTGCAATTAAAAAAGTTTTATTCTGTAGCGGTAAATTATTTTTTGAATTAGCAGAGAAAAAACAAAAAGAAAACAGATCAGATGTTGCTATAATTCGTGTAGAACAAATTTATCCTCTACCTACAAAACAATTAAAAGCATTACATGAAAAATATAGTAAAGCAATCTGGTTCTGGGTACAGGAAGAGCCTTTAAATATGGGGGCTGCAAGCTTTTTGCAAACAAATTTAAAAACAATCAACTTTGGCGTAATCAGCCGACATGCAAGCGCAAGCACTGCAACCGGTTACAATAAAGTACACAAAGTAGAACAACAAGAAATTGTAGATATTGCTTTTAATATCTAAATAAATATTGAACACAAACATACTTATTGAAATAATTTTTTTATGATAGACATTAAAGTTCCAACGGTTGGCGAATCAATTACAGAAGTTACTTTATTAAAGTGGACTAAAAAAGAAGGCAGTTATGTAGAGCGTGATGAAGTAATTGCAGAATTAGAAAGTGAAAAAGCAACATTTGAAGTGAATGCAGAACAGGCTGGTATTTTAAAACAATCTGCTAACGAAGGTGATACCATTTTAATTGGCAGCATTTTAGCACAAATTGATGAAACAGCTCCTAAGCCTGAAGCCGTAGCAAAACCTGAAGCCCCTGCTAAAGCTGAAGTGGAACAACCTAAAGCATCAACAGCTCCGGTAACAGCAGTTCCCAATGATTTAAAAGCAACACCGGTTGCAAGTGCAATTATTGCAGATAAAAAAGTAGATCTTAAAAATATTGAAGCAAGTGGTTTTGGTGGAAAAATAATGAAGACTGATGTGTTGAATGCACTATCTAGTCCTGGTAAAAAAGTTTTTCCTGGTGCGGATTTATTCAGCAGAAATGTGCGTAAAGAAAAAATGAGTAATCTGCGTAAAACAATTTCCCGCAGATTGGTAGAAGCAAAAAATACAACTGCAATGCTTACCACTTTCAACGAAGTGGATATGGGTCCTATCATGGATATTCGCAAGCAGCATAAGGATAAATTTAAAGAAGCACATGGTGTAAACCTTGGCTTCATGAGCTTCTTCGCAAAAGCATGTGCAATTGCCTTAAGTGAGTGGCCAACAGTAAATGCATACATTGATGGAGATGAGTTGGTTTATCATGATTATGCAGATATTTCAATTGCAGTTAGTACGCCTCGTGGATTAACGGTTCCTGTAATGAGAAATGTAGAAAGTTTAAGCATGGCCGATGTTGAAAAAGCTGTTGTAACACTTGCAGGCAAAGCAAGAGACAGTAAGTTAACTGCCGACGATTTAACAGGTGGTACTTTTACAATTACCAATGGCGGTGTATTTGGAAGTTTAATGAGTACACCAATCATCAACATTCCACAAAGTGCTATTTTAGGAATGCACAAAATTCAGGAACGACCAATGGCAATCAATGGTAAAGTAGAAATTCGCCCAATGATGTACTTGGCTTTAAGCTATGATCATAGAATTATTGATGGCAGGGAAAGTGTAAGCTTCTTGGTTCGTGTAAAAGAATTATTAGAAAATCCTGCCTTATTATTGATGGGTAAAGATCCTGTGAAATCGTTGTTAGAGTTGTAATTTCATTTAAGAAAAAAAAATGGGACAATTCTATATTGTCCCATTTTTTTTTCTTAAATTGGAATTTTACAATTTAGAGATAACTTGGGTTTGTACTTGATTATTTTCAATATACTTTATCAAATAATTTCCTGTTGATAAAGAAGATAAATTAATCGAAGTATTTTGAGAAATAATTTTCATAGACTTAACCAAAACTCCTTTTGTATCATAAATTTCTATCATTGAATTGGATGATGGCAATTCACTTGTGCTAATAGTTAGATTTTCATTAAATGGATTTGGAGATAATTTAATTTTTAAACGATTATTTTTCAAATAAGCAGTCACAATTTTTGAATATGAAAAATCTATTGCATTGTTTTTCATTTTTATTCTATAATAACTTAAACCATTATGGGGTTGTAAATCATCAAATGAATAAGTTGATGGAAAACCATTTGCATTGATGCTTCCAATTGTTGTAAAATTAATGCCGTCTTTACTTTTCTGTAATTCAAATGCATCGTTTTTCGATTCGCTAACTGTTTTCCAAAAAATTACATTTTTATTACCATCATTCTTTGCATTAATTTCAGATAGATTAATTTCTAATGTAGTAATATCAACTTTATAAAAAGTTAATGTAGATGATACTTCATTTGCAAGTATAATAATATTGTCGCCAGTTGGGGAGTTAGCAGCATTAATAAAGATGATGCCTTCAGCCCCATTATCACCACCATAACTAGCCAAATTTCTAGTATTTTTATAGTCTACATAAATTGGATTTAATGGATCGGTAATATCATATACCATACAACCACCAATTCGTTCTAATGCAATAAATGCAAATGTTTTATTATACAACTGAGCAATAGTTATTCCTTCTGGTTCAGGCCCTTTATCATCGCTTCTGTTTTTTAATGTATTATTAGCGTTACTTGCATTAAATAATGCAGAAAGAGTAGGATGTTTTGAGGTTATCAATTCTAGTGCATCACCACTATCCCAAACTAATGCTCCTGAAGTAGCGTTCCAAATAGAAAATGATCTTGCTCCAAATGCATGAATTTCATCATAATCACCATCACCATCAGTATCCCCAGAGGCCAATGTAACATTTAATCTACCAAGGTTTGCTTTCAAAGCATCCCTATATGGAAATTTCAATGAATCTAAAATATAAGTTGTTGAGCTAATTCTTGCAGGTTCAACATAAGCAGTATATTCTCTAGAATCACCTTCGTTTGCAGTAACATAATAAAGTTGTCCATTTGCAGTATAACTTGCAATTGCATCAGGCATATATAATCCTTTTACAGGCCAATTAGCCATCTCAATTGATGTTCCAACATCACTTATGTCAAAAGAATTATTTGATAATAAATGATTTTTTGTTCCTAATGGTCTTAATGCTGTTATGGTGCTTGTTGGAATATCTACAACGGCTATAGCATTGTTTTCTTGACATGTTACATATGCGGTGTTGTTATCAGCTGAGAATGAAATATACTCAGGCTCCATATCTTTTGCGACTGTTGCATTGTTCAATCCATAAATTCTTATGCCAGATGCTTTTAACGAATTTGCTTGTGAATTATAGGAAGTAAATGTTGCGGTAGTTACATTGGTTTGTGTTAATGAAGCAATCCCACCTGAAATATTTATGATACTTATTGAGCCTTCAGGATCTACAGTATAGGCAGCATTCGGTTGACCTTCATTTGCTGTAAGCACTTTCGTTCCATCGTTTGTGAACGTAATCATATCAGGCATTGCACCTACAATAACCTGATTAATAAATACCCCAGTTGTATCAAAGAAAACGACTTTTCCTGGTTGTTCAGGTATGATATTTTCAATTGCAGCAGCAACAATTCCATTTTTTACAGCTATAGAATTTATATTTCCATAAGTAGCTGTAAGTGGTATAGAGGTTATTAATGATGCAGCGGCTGGGTTTTTAAAGTTTACTATGTCTATTTTTCCTGCTATTGAATTGGCAATGAATAATCTTTGAGATATAGGATCATGTGCTACAATTTCAGCAGAATTTGTACCAGAAGTTCCATTGCTGAAGGAAGCTATATGATTTAATGTAATTGATTGTGATGCTATTGGTGCAACCCTATCATTGTCTACTATCATTACGGTATAATTATTAGTAGAAGAAGATGGTAATGTAATATTAACTGGATTTATAAACCGAACAATAAAATATTCTGCGTTTTCTGAAATGATATCATTATTGATATTTATGGTTATTGTATCATTTACAAGATTTTGACCGGGAGACCATTCAAATTTTAATGAAGCTGGTAAAATAAAATCACTTCCACTTGTTGCGGTAGATATTGGTAATATTTCAATATCTACAGAAGAAGAGGTTGAAATTGCATCTTGCAAATTTGCTATTATATTAACGCTACTTGTTGTTTCATTTACACTTGTTTTTGTACCAACAAAACTAACAGTTGCATTTGCAGGAGCAGTTTGTATAGTTAGCATATCAAAACGCCATGTTCCAGTAGTTGCAAAGCTACTTGTTGATGTTGCTGCAACATAAGTGCTTGTAGTTGGTCTAAATGCTGCTACAATTCTAAAACCTGCATTTGCATTATTATTTAAAGCAGTAATAACAGAAAAATTATAAGAACGATTGTTTACAAACAAATCACCAGCTGTTGTTGAGTCATCTGCAAAATCAATCCATATTGGTGTTGTCGCAGAGATGTTTGTAGTATATTGTACAGTAAAATGTCTTGGTCCAGTATTGCTGTGTCTTAAATCAAACTTTAAATTTATATTAGAATTCCCTATAGTTGATACTGCCAATTGTATACCAGCAGTTTTATTGCCATTCCCTTGTGTTTGCCAACCGGTTAATCCTAAACCTGTGTTATCAATTGTAGTTGTGTCTGAAGAACCAGAACCAGAACTATATGAAGTAGTGGTTAATAATGCAGTTAATATACCTGTTCCTTTTGAAGGGTTAATAGAACCTGTACTTGTACTCGCATCAGGGGGTTTTGAGTTAAAATTCCATTGTGTTATTACAGTTTGTGCTTGTAATTTTAATCCAAATAAAACAATAAGGATTAAGAAAAATAATTTTGTAAATTTTTTTGACATAATTTTTTTTTTCAAATTTTAAACTACTTTGTTAATTCAATATTAACATGAGGTTATTTTAAGATTAAATGATTGTAATACAATTTTCAGTCAATAGTATTTTACTTTAAATTTTCAAAATTCAACCATTATATTTGATAGATTATTAATTTCCATGCGTTTTCAATCTTATTTCAATACTGCTATTACTTTGATAAAGTTGTACGATGGTAAATTTCCATTGGCAATTTTTTTGAAGCAATATTTTGCTGTGCATAAAAAGCATGGCAGTAAGGATAGAAAATTCATTAGCCATTTATGTTATTGTTACTATCGCTTAGGACATGCTTTCGATAATATAAGCACCCAAGAAAAATTAAAAACAACTTTGTTTTTATGCAATGAATCGGTAGGAGATTGGCAATTTTTATTTGAAGAAAGTTGGTTACAAAACTGGTCACCAGCATTACCCCAGCGAATTCAATTTATTCAACAAGTTGTAACTGATTTTTCAGTTGAAAATATTTTCCCATGGCAAAATGAATTAAGCCAAAGTATAGATGCAGCAAGCTTTTCAGCCGCTCATCTTACGCAGCCATTCTTGTATGTACGTATTCGTCCGGGACATGAAAAATCGGTAATTCAACGATTAAGAGACAATGAAATTGCTTTCAAAAAAATCTCCGAAAATACTTTGTCTTTTGCCAACGGCACAAAACTTGAAAGCGTATTAGACATTAATAAAGAAGTCGTCATTCAGGATGTTTCATCGCAATCAATTGTAACATTTATATCTCCAGAATTTTTGCAAATCAACTGGAACTCAAAATGGAAAGTTTGGGATTGTTGTGTTGCAAGTGGTGGTAAAACTATTTTGTTGCAGGATATTCATCCCAACAATCAATTGTTTTTAACAGATGTTCGTCAAACCATGTTGTTCCAACTACAACAACGATTACATGCCGCAAGAATTAATCATTGGAAATTCGAAGCTGCTGATCTTACCAAAGAAAAATCTACTTTAAAGCATAATTCTTTGTATGATTTTATAATTGCTGATGTGCCTTGTACCGGCAGCGGAACATGGAGCAGAACCCCCGAACAAATTCAATTTTTCAATCCGGAAATCATCAAAGATTTTTCAGAAAAACAAAAGAAAATTGTAAGCAATGTTATTCCACAATTAAAGCCAAACGGCTATTTGTTATACATTACTTGCTCTGCCTTTGCAAAAGAAAATGAAGAAGTGGTAAACTATATAAAAGAAAACTTCCACCTTAAATTAATAAAGATGGAAGTTTTAAAAGGTTATGAAAACAGCGCAGATACTATGTTTGCGGCCTTATTGAAAAATGATGTAGGATAATATTATCCCATGTTGTGAAACACTTTGTTAACGTCTTCGTCTTGTTCTAATCTTTCAATTAATTTACTAATATCTTCTGCTTGGGCATCATTTACAGGAACAGTTGTTGTTGGAATCCATTCTAATTCGGCGCTGATTGGTGTAATGTTTTTTTCCTCCAAAGCTTTTTGCAAATTACCAAAATCAGTAAATGCACATCGCAATACTATAATTGGATTGTCATTGTCATCGGTACTTTCACCCAATTCATCCAATCCATGATCAATCAGTTCCAATTCCAAATCATCCATATTCAATCCTTCAGGTTTTAATTTAAAAACCCCCATTTTTTTAAATTGAAAACTTACGCTGCCACTATTGCCCAATGCCCCATTTCCTTTATTAAAAGCAGCTTTTACATTAGCCACAGTACGCACATGATTGTCGGTTGCTGTTTCCACCAATAACGCCACACCATGCGGTGCGTAACCTTCGTACAAAATTTCTTCGTAGTTCGTTGTGTCTTTACCCATTGCTCTTTTAATAGCAGCTTCCACACGATCCTTTGGCATACCAACGCTACGTGCATTTTGAAAACATCTTCGCAAAGCAGGATTGGTAGCAACATCAGGTCCGCCGGCTTTTACAGCGATGATAATTTCTTTACCAATACGTGTAAATTGTTTCGCCATTCTATCCCAACGGGCAAACATCGTGGCTTTTCTAACTTCAAAAATTCTTCCCATAATTATTTAATATTTGTGGTTGTTTTTTAGGCAACCGGCTTTTGTATTTTATGGCATCGGCTGTTGCGTCGCACACTTCAACGCTTTGTTCTTTATTCAGCCAAGCGGTTGCAAAAATAACAGTTGTAAGATTATAAAAAATATTCTTTAAAACAAGAATGCCACACTCATTAAAAATGTGGCATTCTTCATTACACCAATCAATTAATTAGTGTTTTTCAAAATCAGAGGCTTTTGGTAAAATTTCAGAAGGGTTTCTTAGTTTACTTCTTTTACGACTGTAAGCAAAATAAACAACCAATCCAACAGCCATCCAAGCAAATGCTACAACTAAGGTTTGAGAATCCAAACCAATAATCATTGCAAAGCAAATTAAAGCTCCTAAAACAGAAACAACCGGAACAATCGGTGCTTTAAATGGTCTTTCAATATGCGGAGATTTTATTCTTAAAATCCAAACACCAATACTTACCAAAACAAATGCAAACAAAGTTCCAAAACTTGTTAAGTCACCTGCAACATGCCCTGGTACAAATGCCGCAAATAAACCAACAAATACAAATAATATCCAGTTGGCTTTGTAAGGAGTTTTATATTTTGGATGTAATTCACCAAAAGCTTTTGGTATCAATCCATCGTTACTCATTGTGTAGAAGATTCGGCTTTGCCCCATTAACATTACTAATATTACAGAACTGAATCCTGCTAAAATAGCAATCGTTACAGCTTTTGCCAACCATCCGTAACCTGTCATGTAAGTAGAAATTGCATAAGCAACAGATGCTTCACGACCTTTTTCAGGATCAACAAAATCTTTCCAGTTTGCAACACCTGTTAATACGTGTCCAAATAAAATATACAAAATTGTACAAACCACTAACGAACCTAATATACCAATTGGCATATCACGTTTTGGATTTTTTGCTTCTTGTGCTGCAGTACTTACTGCATCAAATCCTATGAATGCAAAGAAAACAATTGCTGCGCCACCTAATACACCGCCCCAGCCATGTTTGTTCCATCCACTATAATCTGCAATGATTTTACCTGCACTATCTTTTACAGCTGCAGTTCCAGCTGGTATTAAATAGGGCGTATGATTTTCAGGTTTAATAAATTGCCATCCAATTGCAATAAATAATAAAACAATTGCAACTTTTACAAATACGATGATCATATTTACTACAGCACTTTCTTGTGTTCCTTTAATTAATAATAAAGTCAACAATAAAAGAATTACTAATGCAGGAGCATTCATCATACCGGAATGTAAAACACCCGCAGTATCTGTATAACTTTCAAAAGGGGAGTGGCACCATTCATACGGTATCTGCCCTCCCAACAGTTTGTTTAAATATTCACTCCAGGCAATAGAAACTGTTGCAGCTCCTAATGCATATTCCATAATTAAAGCCCAACCAATGATCCACGCAATTAATTCACCCATTGTTACATAACTGTAAGCATAAGCACTTCCAGCAATTGGAATCATGGCAGCAAATTCTGCATAACATAAACCTGCGAATGCACAACCAATAGCTGCAACAATAAATGAAATTGTAACACCTGGTCCAGCAGCTTGTCCGGCAGCTGCTGCTGTACGAACAAATAAACCTGCTCCAATAATTGCTCCAATACCAAGAGCAATCAAATTGCCTGCTCCAAGTGTTCTTTTAAGACCCTTTTCCCCATCTTCGGCTTGAGCCAGCATGAGGTCTAATGATTTCTTTGCAAATAAACTCATAATAGTTTTGATTATTAATGATACAATTTAATGCCGAAAATTAGTGAAAAAATAATTACCTAACATAAAAGTTTTACAATTCATAGTTTATCTACTTTATTACTATATTGCCAACTTAATCAACACACTAACTAATGGCTGCCATAACTTCTGCTCCTCCAAAAAAAAATAAACTTACTTTATGGATTTTAGTAGCAATGGTATTGGGTATAGGCGTTGGATATTTTGTTCATACGCAAAGTTCTCCCGTAGTAATAAAAGGTTTCTCAACCAATATAAAATTATTGAGTAGCATCTTTATTCGCTTAGTTCAAATGATTATTGCGCCATTGGTTTTTACAACATTGGTTGTTGGTATTGCTAAATTAGGTGATTTAAAAACTGTTGGTCGTGTAGGTGGCAAGGCAATTTTATGGTTTGTTACTGCCTCGTTGGTTTCATTATTAATAGGATTGTTGTTGGTGAATTTTTTTAAACCTGGACAATACATAAGTCTTTCACAACAAGATACAGAAGGCTTAAAAGATCTAATGACCAAACAAACTGCTTTCTCTTTACAAAACTTTGTAGAGCACGTAATTCCAAAAAGTTTTATTGAAGCAATGGCTACTAATGAAATTTTACAATTGGTAGTATTCTCTATCTTTTTTGGTGTTGCAGCTGCCTCTGTTGGCGAATACGCAAAACCATTAATCAAAGCATTAGAAGTTGCATCACATATCATTCTTAAAATTGTAGGATATGTAATGAACTTTGCACCATTAGGCGTTTTTGGAGCAATATCAGCAGTTGTTGCTGCCAAAGGCTTGGAAATATTTGAGTTTTACATCAAATACTTTGCTTTCTTTTTAATTGGGATTGCTTCATTGTGGGCAATTTTATTAACCGTTGGATTTATAATTTTACGTGGAAGATTAAAAGAGTTATTACGCCGAATTAGCAACCCGTTGTTAATTGCTTTTAGTACAACAAGCAGTGAAGCTGTATTTCCAAAGCTTACAGAAGAATTGGAAAGATTCGGTTGTAAAGACAGAATTGTTGCTTTCGTTTTACCATTGGGCTATTCATTTAATTTAGATGGAAGCATGATGTACATGACCTTTGCAAGTTTGGCAATTGCACAAGTTTACAATGTTCCTATTGCACATGATATTCCCTCGCAACTTACCATGTTATTGGTGCTGATGCTTACAAGCAAAGGAATTGCAGGTGTGCCAAGAGCAAGTTTGGTAGTAGTTTTGGCTACATGTGCCATGTTTAATATTCCACCAATTGGTGTAGCATTGATTTTGCCGATTGATCATTTTTGTGACATGTTCAGAACAGCAACTAATGTCGTTGGAAATGCATTGGCAACAAGTGTTGTGAGTAAATGGGAAGGGGAATTGGAACATCCAGCTGTAAAAGCAGTTTAGTTTATTTTTTTAAAATATTTTACATGTACTTACTAGAAGGATTTCATTTCACACAATTATTACAACCTCAGTTTTATATTGAGCATGGTGGCTTGTGGTTATTACTGTTTGTTGTATTCGCAGAAACTGGTTTGTTTGTAGGATTCTTTTTGCCGGGGGATAGTTTATTGTTTGTTGCTGGTATTTATTGCAATGAACTAGTTGCAACTTTATTACCAATACAAAATGAGTATATACAATTATTGTTTTTGTGGGTATTGATTTCAATTGCAGGAATCTTTGGAAACACTATTGGCTATTGGTTTGGTAATAGAGTAGGACCCACTATGTACAGCTGGAAAGACAACTTATTATTCAAGAAAAAATACCTTATAAAAGCGCATGATTTTTACGAGAAGAATGGCGGTGGAGCAATTGTGATTGCACGTTTTTTACCAATCATCAGAACCTTTGCTCCAATTGTTGCAGGTATTGTACAAATGGATAAAAAGAAATTTACTTTTTATAATGTAGTCGGTTCTTTTACATGGGTATTCAGTATGTTGCTTGCCGGACATTTTTTACAAAAATGGATTTTATCTCAATTTGGTTTTGATTTGAAAAGCCATTTAGAAATCATTGTTTTAGGAATTGTATTTATTACAACCGCACCAGTGTTGATTAAATTATTCAGCAAAAAAAAATCTGAAACAAATTAAATATTACCCATTTTATTCAACACAATTCAACTCTTTATTACAAGATTATTTTAAGTAAAAAGGTATGACACAAAAAAAAGAGTACGGTATTTTATCGCTTCCTGTAATTGTGGGTGCATTGGGATTTTTTGTAGATGTGTTTGATTTATTGTTGTTTAATATTATTCGTAAACCAAGTTTGAAAAGTTTGGGATTAGATGAAAATAGTATTGATGCAACAGGAGAATACATGCTCAATATTCAAATGATAGGTTTGGTAATTGGTGGAATTTTGTGGGGAATTTTAGGAGATAAAAAAGGACGATTAAGTGTGTTATTTGGTTCTATACTTTTATACTCAATTGCTACAATAGCCAATGGTTTTGTGCAAGATGTAACTACATATACTTGGCTTAGATTCATTGCTGGGCTTGGCTTAGCGGGTGAGTTGGGGGCAAGTATTACATTGACTAGTGAAATTTTACCTAAAGAAAAAAGAGGGATTGCTGCAACTATTATTGCAACGACAGGAGTGTTAGGAACAATCACTGCATTTTATGTAAATGATTTTTTCAACAACTGGCGTATTTGTTATTTTATAGGTGGAGGTTTAGGTTTGTTGTTATTGTTGATGCGTGTTAGCATTAAAGAAAGTGGTATGTATGACAGCTTAAGAAATAAGTCTGTTCAGTTAGGAAATTTTTTCATGTTCTTCAATAAAAGAGATCGGTTTTTAAGATACATACGAAGCATTTTAATTGGCTTGCCTGTATGGTATGCCATTGGTGTTTTAGTAAGTTTCAGTAATAAGTTTGGTAAAGGAATGGGTATTGAAAATGTTGATCCAGGAAGGGCTGTTTTATATCAATATATGGGTTTGGCACTCGGTGATTTGTCTGCCGGTTTTTTAAGCAACATCATTAAAAGCCGTAAAAAAGCATTGTTTGTTTTTTATTCTATCGCAATTTGTTTCATGGTGCTTTATTTTATGCAACACAATGAAACAGCGCAACACATGTATTGGATATGTATGGGGTTAGGTTTTGGCTCCGGAATTTCTGTATTATATATTAGTATGAGTGCAGAACAATTTGGTACAAATCTGAGATCTACTGCAACTACTTCAATTCCCAATTTTGTACGTGGTGGGTTGGTATTAATCAGCTTTTTATTTCAATGGATACGATCACTTAATGGAATTGATTTTGTAACCGGTGGATGGATCACAGGAATTATTGTAATGCTTATTGCATTGCTTGCTGTAATATTTACCAAAGAAACATTTGGAAGAGATTTGGATTTTATCGAAACATAATATTTTAACTGATAAGGAAGCTTAAATATGAATAAAGAAAAGCAAATTGGAATTTTATCTATTCCTGTTTTAGTAGCTGCATTAGGCTATTTTGTAGATATATATGATTTACTGTTGTTCAGTATTATTCGTGTTCCAAGTTTAAAATCTATAGGCGTAAGCGAAGTTGCATTGCTTACCGATGGTGAAAAAATAATAAGCACACAAATGATTGGCTTATTGTTGGGGGGTATTTTATGGGGTGTAATAGGGGATAAAAAAGGAAGATTAAGTGTTTTATTCGGCAGTATTTTATTGTATTCTGTAGCAAATATTGCCAATGGATTTGTACAAACCGTTAATCAATATGCACTCATCAGATTTATAGCAGGTTTGGGTTTGGCGGGAGAATTAGGCGCAGGTATTACACTTGTAAGTGAAATGGTTCCCAAAGAAAAACGTGGCATTGCAACAAGCTTGGTAGCAGGCATAGGACTTACAGGTGCTGTATTTGCTTATTTCTTTAAACAAAATTTTGAATGGAGAACTTGTTACTTTATTGGCGGAGGTTTAGGACTTACCTTATTGTTGCTGCGCATTTCTGTTTTTGAAAGTGGCATGTTTAATAAAGTGAAAGAAATGAATGTACAGAAAGGAAATTTCTTCATGCTTTTTACAAAAGGAGAAAGACTGAAAAGATACATTCTTGGTATTTTAATAGGGTTACCAACTTGGTTTGTAATAGGCATTTTAATTACATTCTCCAAAGAATTTGGATTGGCATTTGGTATCAAAGAATCTATTGATTCCGGCAAAGCAATTATGTATGCGTATGCAGCAATTTCTATCGGAGATATTTTAATTGGCTTTATAAGTCAGTGGTTGAAAAGTAGAAAAAAAGCATTATATATTTTTTATGGAATAACCATATTTTTTATGGTTTTATTCTTCACCAATTTATACAATGGAACTGCAGGTGCAATGTATTGGGTATGTGCTGGATTAGGCTTTGGTACTGGCTTTTGGGCAATTTTTGTAACTATGGGAGCAGAGCAGTTTGGTACAAATATCAGGGCTACTGCAGCTACTACTATTCCTAATATGGTGCGGGGATTATTGTCTATTTTTATTATTCCTTTATTCAAATATTTAAGGGCTGAAACATCTTTTATTCATGGTGCTTTAATAACAGGAGTTATTGTAATGATACTAGCTGTTACAGCAGCAATTATGAGTAAAGAAACATTTGGCAAAGACTTGAATTTTGTAGAATCATAATTCTATTGATAAAGCTTTGAGGGATTTTATAAACTGAAATATGAAATTTTTAATCATCCGTTTTTCATCTATTGGAGATATTGTTTTAACCACACCTGTTATAAGGTGTTTGAAAAAACAAGTACCTGATGCTGAAGTTCATTTTCTTACTAAAAAGTCTTTCACAAATATTGTAGAATCTAATCCTTACATCGATAAAATCATAACACTTGGTAATGATTGGAATAGAATGATAGATGCCTTAAAAACTGAGCAATACGATTACATAATTGATTTGCACCACAACCTCAGAACCTTAAGAATTAAAAGAACTTTAAAAGTAAAATCATTTTCTTTTGATAAACTGAATATTCATAAATGGTTGTTGACTGCATTAAAAATAAATGTTTTACCAAAGCTGCATATTGTAGACAGAAACCTTTCAACGCTTTCAAGTTTTGGTGTTTTGAATGATGGCAAAGGACTGGATTATTTTATTCCTGATAAGGACAAAGTAAAAGACAAAGACATTCCTGCATCGCATCATTTTGGATATATCGGTATTGTTATTGGCGCAGCATTGGAAACAAAAAAATTACCCGTTCATAGGTTGAAAGAACTTTGTAGTAAAATTAATTATCCCATTATTTTGTTAGGCGGACCCGAAGACAAAGCAAATGGCGATGTAATTGCTGCAACTGATGACATTAAAATTTACAATTCCTGCGGAAAGTTTAACCTCAATGAAAGTGCCGATTTGGTAAGAAGAAGCAAACTCATTATCACCCACGATACAGGATTAATGCACATTGCAGCAGCATTAAAAAAACCAATTGTTTCTATTTGGGGAAATACTGTTACCGATTTTGGTATGACTGCTTATTACGGAAATAATACAATCACAGATACAAGGTTTGAAGTAACCGGATTGAGTTGCAGACCCTGCAGTAAAATCGGCTACAAACAATGTCCGAAAAATCATTTTAAATGTATGGAATTACAAAGCATTGATTTAATTGCAAAGTATGTTGTGAGTAGTACAGTTATTTAATTTGGAGTTTAAAAGTTCAAGAAGTTGAAAATATTTGAACTACGCTGTCCATTGTATTCTCTAATCTAAAACCCCAACACATCCTTCATTGTAAAAATTCCTTTTTTATTTACTAAAAAATCTGCTGCTAATACTGCACCACTTGCAAAGCCAATGCGGTTGTGGGCAGTATGGGTAATTTTAATATCATCAATGGCAGATGCGTATTTGATGGTATGTGTGCCAGGAGCTGGGTCAATTCTTTTGGATACAATTTCCAGTTCCTCTGCTTTATGTGTGGGTTGATTTACCCAGATTTTTTTTGTTTGAATATGTTGTAATACTTGTTCTGCAAGGGTTATAGCGGTTCCACTTGGAGCATCTTTTTTTTCGGTGTGGTGAATTTCCTCCATCATTACATTGTATTCAGGATGTGTACTCATAAGTTTGGCGAGGTAGCTATTCAACTCAAAAAATAAATTTACACCTACACTAAAATTACTTGCATACAACAATCCGGCGTTTTGCTGTAAACAAAAATCTTTTGCTTCATGGTATTTATCTAGCCAGCCTGTAGAACCACAAACTACTGGTATATTGGCTTCCAGGCATTTCATTACATTTTGAAATGCACTATGTGGACTACTGAATTCAATGGCAATATCTGCTTGTTGAACCGCTTCAATAGTAAAATCTTCTACATTTTCAATTCCAATTTTTAATACAATTTCATGGCCTTTACTTACTGCAATTGTTTCTATTGCTTTGCCCATTTTGCCATATCCGATTAATGCTATTTTCATGATTAAAAATTGTTGAAAGTATTGATATTGTTGAAGTGTGCGACGCCACTGCAGTTGATTTTTGTTGGGTTGTTGGGTAATTAATTATTTTACATTAATCAACTTTTTTTCCTTGGTTCTCATGCTTAAAGATAAACTTAATCCTTTGCTGTTATTGATTGGATTGATAGACGGATGAATGTTTAAAGACAAATCATCGCTCACATCAAATTCTTTTAAATGACCGAAAACAGTGGCATCTACAACATTCAATCCCCAGACAATCAAAAACCACAATGCAGAAAAATCCCTGTCTTTGCGAAATGCATTTCTGAAAGTTTGTAATGAACCTAAACTGAAACCTTGCAAAACAGGATACACATTTTGAAGATTCAATGTATCTTGTTTGGTTGCAGTAAGTGGATCAGAAGCCTTGTATACAAGGTCGTATGCAGATTTTGTTCTGTTGTACCAGGTATTGTTGTAAAAAAATGTAATTGTTGGGATAGATAATGCTCCGTATACAATTGGAATTTTCCAATACTCTTTATTATATGCCTGCCCCCAACCCG
Organism: Chitinophagaceae bacterium; assembly: GCA_947488765.1. Lineage (GTDB taxonomy): Bacteria > Bacteroidota > Bacteroidia > Chitinophagales > Chitinophagaceae > UBA1930. The sequence continues at coordinate 106,705 of CANLAE010000005.1, forward strand.
GTATAATTGCTGAACGTCTTGTTGCTGTTCTAGGATTGTGTTTTGTAATTACTGGTAATGTTTCTTTTTGTAAACTTAAATTGTCTGCAATAGTTGTATCTACAGCATTTGCAGAAGCTGCAAAAGTGCTAATTACAAAGAGAAATGATATAATGATACGATGTAGATTCATGCACGAATTAACTTACCACAACATTCATCAAGTCTAAAATTTTGTTTAGTTCCTGAAGTGAAAAATAATCTATTGTAATACTACCATAACCTTGTTTGTTGTGTACCATCTTTACTTTGGCACTGAAATAGGAGGATAAATTATCTTCAATTTTTTTATAAGCAGGTGGCAATTCGTTTTTAGAAGCTTGTTTTGAATTGTCGTTTCCTTTGTACAATTTTCTTACCAAATCTTCTGTTTGACGAACGCTGAGCTGTTTACTTTTTATTTCATTAAATACAAATAATTGTTTGTCAATGGTATCGATATTAATCAATGCCCTTGCATGTCCCATACTGATTGTGGCATTGCGAACTGCCAATTGAATATCTGGAGGAAGTTTTAACAAACGCATATAATTGGTGACAGTGCTTCTTTCTTTGCCCATTCTTTCTGCAACTTGTTCTTGCGTATAATCCAGTTCATCCATCATACGCTTGTAACTGAGTCCTATTTCAATAGCATTTAAATCTTCACGTTGCAAATTTTCTAGCAATGCAAGTTCTAATAATTCTTTATCATTTGCCTGACGGATATACACAGGTACATCTTTCAAACCTGCAATTTTACTGGCTCTGAACCTTCTTTCACCTGCAATTAACTGGTATTTTCCGGATGCTAATTTGGTAACAGTTAATGGCTGTACAATATCGTGCATCTTAATAGATGTTGCCAGTTCACTCAATGCAGTTTCATCAAAATCTCTGCGGGGTTGTTTCGGATTTACTGAAATATCCGACAATGAAATGCGCATAACACTTACAGCACGCTCTACAACATTGTTTTTAAGTGCACCGGTTGTTGTTTTTAAATCTTCATCAATATTTTGTAATAAACTGCGTAAGCCTTTGCCAATTGCATCTTTATTTTGTTTGGGTGTTGTCATGTGTTTGAATTGTGTAAAATTCTTAGTATAATAAAAAGATTATTCAATAATTCTTTCTTCGTTAGTCATTTTTGTCATTTCATTTTTCTGTAAAATTTCTTTCGAAAGATTTAAGTAATTGATAGCACCTTTACTTTCAGAATCATATAAAATAACTGGCTTTCCTACACTCGGGGCTTCACTTAATCTTGTATTTCTGTGAATGATTGTACTGAAAACCATATCATCAAAATGTCTTCTTACTTCACTTACAACCTGATTGCATAATCGAAGACGACCATCGTACATTGTCATTAAAATACCCTCAATTTGCAGTTCAGGATTTAAACGGCTTTGTACAATTTTTATGGTATTTAATAATTTCCCCAATCCTTCCAATGCAAAGAATTCGCATTGTACCGGAACAATCACACTATCAGCAGCTACCAAAGAGTTTACAGTAATTAAGCCCAAAGAAGGGGAGCAGTCAATTACAATAAAATCATACCTGTCTTTAATTTCCTCTAATAAAGACTTCATTACATTTTCACGGTTGGGATAATTGATCATTTCAATTTCAGCTCCAACCAAATCAATATGCGAAGGAATTAAATCCAAATTAGGGATTTCACTTTTTAAAATAACATCATTTGCTTTCACATTATTTACCATGCAATCGTATAAACTGCTGGTAACATTATGTAAATCAAATCCAACGCCTGTGGTACTATTTGCTTGCGGATCTGCATCTACCAGTAATGTTTTATACTCCAATACTGCAAAACTTGCTGCTAAATTGATGGCTGTGGTAGTTTTTCCTACGCCACCTTTTTGATTTGCTACTCCAATAATTCTTGCCATATATTACAACCCTTTGTTTAAAAAAAGTTTCTAAAGATTACAAATGTAAATTATTAAGTTTCTAAACGAACAAGAGAATTATTTTACTATAACTTTCTTCATCAAAAATATTATAGATTGGCTTTGTTTCAACATATTTCTCCTAATAAATAGCCAATATCTAACAATGTTATATTTGTTGTTATAATTTCGAATTCTAATTTTACTATTTCTGTATGAGAAATTCAAGTACTTGGTTCATTATTGCCGCTATTATGCTTGCATTGGATTTTTATGTTTTTCAAGCTATCAAAACCGTTTCGCACAATGCTTCAGACAGAACAAGGGTTACATTTTACCTGGTTTATTGGTTATTGGCAGCAGCAACAATTATAACGCTTGCGCTTTTTCCCTATGTTCATATTTTACAAACAAGTAAGTTTTTTAGGAATTATATTTTTTCAATAATGGCAGGATTATTTATTGCCAAACTTGTGGGCAGTACATTTTTTTTAGTAGATGATTTGAGAAGAATAATCATGTGGATTGTAGGTAAATTCATCAGTGTAAAAAATGGATCAACTATTTCAGATGATTCCAATATCAGCAGAAGTGTTTTCTTAAGTTGGATTGGTTTGGGTACAGGAACCGCATTGTTTGGCACATTGTTGTACGGATTTTCTAATAAATATACTTATCAAATTAAAAAAGTACAACTTGCTTATGACAATTTACCGAAAGCTTTCAAAGGCTTGAAGGTGGTGCATATCAGCGATATACATTGTGGAAGTTTTCGGGATAAAAATGCCGTAAATCATGGTATGGATTTGATTATGCAACAAAATGCAGATTTGATTTTATTTACCGGTGATTTGGTAAATGACAGACATACCGAAGTACACGAATACATGGATATTTTCAATAAATTAAAAGCACCATTAGGGGTTTATAGTACTTTAGGGAATCACGATTATGGCGATTATGTGGCGTGGGAAAGTGAATATGCGAAGAATGAAAATTTGGCTAAACTTAAAAATATTCATGCCGAATTGGGTTGGCGTTTGTTGATGAATGAACATGTCGTATTAACAAGAGAAAATGATTCTATTGCTTTATTGGGAATTGAAAATTGGGGAGCAAAAGGCAGATTTCCCAAATATGGTAAAATGCATGAAGCACATCCAGGAACAGAAAAATATTCATTCAAAATTTTACTAAGCCACGATCCAAGTCATTGGGATGCTGAAGTAAAAACAAAATATGCAGATGTTGATCTGATGCTTGCAGGTCATACACACGGTATGCAATTTGGCATAGAAAATCCATATTTTAAATGGAGCCCCGTGCAGTGGATGTACAAACAATGGGCAGGCTTATATGAAGACGGAAAACAAAAATTATACGTAAACAGAGGATTTGGTTTTATTGGTTACCCAGGCAGAGTAGGAATTTTACCTGAGATAACTGTAATAGAGTTGGTATAAAATCACAGGATTTAGTCTAAAAAATGAAACCATTGTCCATTTTTAGTTACAGAATTTTTTACTACCTTTTTTTACTATTTTTTAATTTTGTTTTATAAAAATCTAAAATGAATCTTTTGCTAATTAATTATTCAAAACATATATTTTCATCATTTTTATTATTTACATGATTTATTTTTTAATCAATTAATTTGCAAGTGATTTTATATTATTTATCGGCATAATTATAAAATCAAAACACAAAACTTTATCTTGCATCTAATCAATATAATGTCATGAAATATTTCCCTTTAAATTCAACTATTTTTATTAATAACCGTAAGCGTTTCATTAAAGAGATGAAACCCAATAGTATTGCCATTTTTGTAAGCAATGATGAATGGCCAAGTAATGGAGATGCTTTACATCATTTTAAGCAAAACAGTGATTTGTATTGGCTTTCAGGAGTTGAACAAGAAGATAGTATGGTTATATTATTTCCTGATTGTCCTGATGCAAAATATAAAGAAGTATTGGTTTTGGTTCGTCCAAATGAATTGAAAGAAAAATGGGATGGCAAAAGATTGAGGTCTACTGAAGCAACGGCAATCTCCGGAATTCAAACAATTGTATGGTTGGATAGTATTGATGCAATGTTACAAACATGGATTCATTTGGCGGATACAATTTATTTAGATTCAAATGAAAATGACCGTAAAGCATCTTTGGTAAGAAGCAGGGAATATAGATTTATTGATGAAATAAAAAGTCAATATCGTTTACATCAATACATGCGTGCCGCAAAAATTTTGAAACAATTACGCAGTATCAAACAAAAAGAAGAAGTTGAAGTAATTCAAAAAGCAATTGATATTACTGACAATACATTCAGACGATTGCTTAAATTTATTAAGCCTGGTGTAATGGAATATGAAATTGAAGCAGAAATAGTTCATAGTTTTTTAAGCCAACGTGCTACCGGCGAAGCTTATGGAAGCATTATTGCAAGCGGAGACAGAGCAAGAACACTTCATTATGTGAGTAACAATCAGGCATGTAAAGATGGTGAGTTAATCTTAATGGATTTTGGTGCTAATTATGGAGGATATTGTGCAGATCTTACAAGAACTGTTCCTGTAAATGGAAAATTCAGCAAACGACAAAAAGAAGTGTACAATGCCTGTTTACATTTGCACAACTATGCAAAGGGTATTTTGAAACCCGGAATTTCTATTGTTGATTATACAGATAAAGTAGGAGAGGAAGCTACCCAGCAATTTATAAAAATAGGATTAATCACAAAAAGTGATGTAAAAAATGAAGACAAAGAAAATCGGGCTTATCGTAAATATTTATATCATGGAATTAGTCATCATTTAGGAATTGATGTACATGATTTGGGAACAAGAACAGAACCAATTAAAGCAGGTATGGTATTTACAGTAGAGCCTGGTATATACATTGAACAGGAACAAATGGGCATTCGCATAGAAAATAATTTTTGGATTACTAAAAACGGGAATATTGATATGATGAAAAATATTCCAATAACAGTTGAGGAAATTGAAAAATTAATGTCAAAATAAAATCTCTGCAAAGCATTAATTTTTTGTTCTATTAAATTGTGATGAATTATGATTAAACAAATTCCGAATATTTTTACTTTACTGAATTTAGTTTTTGGTTGTATGGCAATTGTAGTAACGCTGCAATCAGGATTAATCATAAACAATGAAGTTGAAGTTGGTAATCCTTATCTTGAAATTCCTGAAAAAATTATTTGGGCAAGTGTATTTATTAATGTTGCTGCTGTAATTGATTTCTTTGATGGATTTGTTGCTAGATTATTAAAAGTTAGTAGCGAAATGGGTAAACAATTGGATAGTTTATCAGATGTCGTAAGTTTTGGCGTTGCTCCGGGTATCATTATTTTCCAATTTCTCAGACTTTCTTTAGCTCAGCATGAAAGCGGCTTAGATGCAAGTGCAATGTGGTTATTGCCTGCACTTATTGTGCCTTGCGCAGGTGCATACAGACTTGCAAGATTCAATATTGATACAGAACAATCCTATGGTTTTAAAGGTGTTCCAATTCCAGCAGTTGGATTACTTGTTGCTTCCTTCCCGCTAATTTATTGGTTCAGCGGTAATGAAACAATTATTCAAATCATGCGAAACAAGTGGGTGTGGTATTTCATAATTTTAACGCTTAGTTATCTAATGGTTTCAACATTACCAATGCTTGCATTGAAATTTAAAGGGGTTACGCTGAAAAAATTGATGCCGTTTATTATAGTTTTAATAGCTTCTGTTACTACTGCTTTATTTTTTGGATGGCTTGCAGTTCCTGTAGGATTTAGTGTTTATGTTATTGTATCACTCATTTTTAAAAATCAATCATAATGATATATAAAGTTCAAGTTAAAGTAATGCCCTTAAATAATTTATTAGATCCTCAGGGTAAAGCTATTCAAAGTGGTTTAGGAAATTTAGGATTAATGAACATCGCAGATGTCAGAGTTGGTAAGCATATCAATTTACAAATTGAAGCCACTTCAGAATCTGAAGCTCTTGCAATTGCTGATGAAGCGAGTAAAAAATTATTAGCCAATCAGGTAATGGAATTTTATGAAATAGAATTAATTCCATAAATTTTTTATTCAATTTTTCGCAATGCTATATCTTGTTCCAACACCACTTGGTAATTTAAAAGACATTACTTTGAGAAGTTTAGAAGTACTTCAAAGTGTAGATGTAATTTTATGTGAGGATACAAGAACATCATCAAAATTGCTTAATCATTATCAAATTCAAAAACCACTTTCACCTTATCATCAACACAATGAGCATAAAATTGTACCTCATTTAATTGAGCAAATGCTTGCGGGAAAAACATTTGCGTTAATTACAGATGCTGGTACTCCGGCAATAAGTGATCCTGCATTTTTATTGGTTAGGGCTTGTATAAAAAGTGAAATAAAAGTTGAATGTTTACCCGGTGCAACTGCATTTGTACCGGCTTTGGTAAATAGTGGATTACCAACAAATAGCTTTGTTTTTGAGGGGTTTCTTCCATTAAAAAAAGGAAGACAAACCAAATTAAAACAATTGGCATTGGAAGAACGAACCATCATTATTTATGAAAGCCCAATGAGACTAGTGAAATCACTAGAAGAATTTGCAACTTATTTTGGTGCTACACGATTGTGTTCTGTTACACGAGAACTTACAAAAATGTTTGAAGAAAATAAAAGAGGCACCTTGCAAGAGGTTGCTGAATACTACAAACAAAAAGGAGTTAAAGGAGAAATAGTAATTATAATAGCAGGTAAAGAATAATTATTTTATCGCTTCTTGCTTATTAGTTTTATTGTCGCATTTTTTGTAAAATCACTTGTTAGTAAAATATCATACCTTTTATTGCCATCATAAATAACCAATAAGGCTGTATTAGGTGGTATTTGTCCAAGATTTTCTGCAAACATACTAATCTCGTTGTAGGGTAAAGATTCATCTAATTTTATGTCTAATTTTATAGGAGCATAATCTAACTTTGATTTTTGTATTACTATTTTATTGTTTACAAAAACAGAAATTGAATCATTGTCAATTGCACCATTGTCATAAAATTCTAGTTTTATCTTATTATTGGTAACTTCAACTTCTTTAGTAAAAATTCTTTCCCTTTTTGCAAAAACTTCTGTTTTTTTAATATCAAACTCATTAAATAATTGTTGTGTTTTAGGTGATAATTTTATTGTATCAAAATTTGTGACTGTTTGGTTTTGCTCAGTTTGATTTAATTCCAATTCATTTATTTCATCCGTCGGTTCAATAAATTTCTTTAACTTAAATTGAATTCTTGGACAAGTAAATTTAAACTCACCACTGCTCAATAAATCACCCATTAAAAGAGATTCAGTTCTGGCTACTCTTAATAAAAAATTACCACTCATCATGCAATCAACAGCATTTTTAGTATTTGCCGAATTGTAATAAATAATAGGTAATTGATTGATTATGAGATTTCGAGTAACACTATTAAATGTACCTGTGATTTTATTGCTGAATAAACTATCCTTAAAATAATAATTAAGTAGTCCAGTAATTGATTTTCCTTTTTGATTAATTATAAGCTCGGTTAAATATGTACTGGAAACTCCCGGCATTTGAACTTTTCCAACACCATACCAATTACCAGATACATTTTGACTTTTACAAACATTAGAATAAACAGTGCAAAAAGTCAGAATTATGAGTATAGATTTCAAGTACATCCAACAAAGAACATTTAAATATTCGTAAATCTTTTATAAAAGTTGCACACAATTTTAAATTGATGTGAATTATAAGCCATAAAAAAATAGAGTAGTTGTAGCTACTCTATTTTTAAATATTTTAGAATTGAATTATTTTCCAGGTTGGGCAGGAACTGTGTTAGCAGGAACCTGTGGTGCAGGTGCCGGTGCAGAATTTGTAGTAGGAATATTTTTAAGTGCATCAGTATCAACATTAGATCCGATACCTTTAAAGAATAAAGTAGATACTAAAGCTAATAAAGCAATAATACCGGCAAATAACCAAGTACCTTTTTCTAAAACATCAGTTGTTTGTTTAACACCCATTAACTGATTGCTTAATCCACCAACATTTCCGGCTAAGCCTCCACCTTTTGGATTTTGTACTAAAACTATAAAACCAAGAGCTATACTAGCTACTACTACTAAAATTAAAAATAGAATTGCCATAATTATTTATTCTTTAATTGGTTAATCTTGGATGCAAAATAAGTGGATTTGTCCGGGTTTAAAAAACTTAATTTTTCGTATAATTTAATTGCCTTAGAAAATTTGCCTTGTTTTTCAAAAATTTCAGCCATTGTTTCAGTAACAACTTCTTTAGTTTCATTTGAATCGTTGGCAATTGCTTGAATCTCATTCTCTAACTCAGCATCTAAAAGATCTGTTTCTACTGCAGGAATTGTTTTCATTTGCTTCAACCAATCAGTAAATTTTCTAACTTGTTTTGTTAGCTTATCTTGCGCATTTGGATCGATTTCTACTTTGATTCCTTGCGAAGCAAAATAATCTACAGTATGGTATGGTTCAGTAGTAATTATTAATTCAGTGTTTTCATCAACAGGTTTATTAAAATCAGACAATTGTTTTTCTAATGATGATACAATTTTCAATTCAATATTTTCTATATTGTCATCTATCCCTTCAATTAATTCTTCTTTTGTGTCATCTTCAGATCTTTGATTTTCTTCCGATGCAGCCAAAGCAAATGATGTAATTGATGCTGTATGATCATTTGTACTAACTTCGGGCACCTGTATTTCAGATGTTCGAATTGGTTCAATGGGAACATCATTTTCAACAATTTTTTCCGGAATAAAATCAATGCTATTTAAAGTTGAATCAATTATTGTTTCGGTATCATTGTTGGTTTTTACTGAACTGAAAACATTGATTTCTTCATGAATTAATTGATAATCTAACCAGTTGGTATTGTTGAAATGAATTGCTGTTTGCTGAACTTGCTTTGAAAAATGAATATCATTTTTCAGATACATTTTTTTTGCAAGCATGAATTGTGTCACTGCGCAAAATGGGTATGTATTTTTAGAATTCATCAAAGTTTCTGTAGCTAAACTATTGATGGTATCTACCATAAAAATTTCTTCTGTATTACGATTAATCATTAATGCCATCGGATTAAAGATATTGTTAATTACCAATTTGAAAAAATCTTATTAAAAATTTCATCTGTCATATTTCTCAAAATTTCATCCTGTAAACCGCTCTGAGCTTGTTCTATAGAAAGATTTGCTGAAAAATCAAAACCTCTGCTCACATCAAATTCTACCGTTTTATTTTCAATATTATTTCTTAAAGTCAGATGAACACTTACTGTTAATCTGTTTGATGCTGCTTGCTGACTACTAATACCTGCAGTTGAAACTGAATAATCAGAAATATAACCACTGATTATCAAATGTGCATCATCATTATTTGTTCTTGTTAATTTAGTTTGCTGATTAATTTTTTGCTGAATTTTATCTGTCAGTAATGGACTTAATTGTGGATTTACAATTCTTGCCCGGTTTTCAATAAAACCAATTTTAATTGTTTTAATAGCCGGATCAATAGAAACATCTTTAAATGAATAGATGCCACAAGAAGATAATGTAGAGACTATCAAAAAGACAATCAGGAAGTTTAATCGGTTCATTGGAGCATATTATTTTAACAAATCAAATTTCATTTTCTAAAACTATAAATCATCAATATCGTATTCTTTTAATTTTCTGTAAAGTGTTCTTTCACTAATTCCTAAATCAGCACTTGCATCCCTTCTTTTACTTTTATGTTTTTTCAATGCTTTTATTATGAGTTCTTTTTCCTTAACCATAATATTCAAATTTTCTTCAACTTCTTCATGATGATGAATTGTTTCGTCATTTAAAAGATATGGCTGCTGTTGATTTGAAAGCACAGGAGTTGGAAGATTTTGACCTTGTAATATTGCATGCGTAATTTCATTGTCTTCGATTCTCGAAAAATCATTCATCAAACTTTCTTTTGTAAAAGTTGCAGCATTTACTGCCATTGATGGATTTTGTAAAATTTCAAGAAACATTTTTTTTAATTCAGTCACATCTTTTTTCATATCAAAAAAAAGCTTGTATAAAATTTCACGTTCGTTAGCAAATTCGCCTTGCGTTGCAGCTCCGGCTAAAATTGGCATTCTACTACCATGATTTTTTTCAGGTAAAAAACTGCGTAATTGTGGAGCTGAAATATTTCGGGAATTAGATAAAACAGAAATCTGCTCTGCTAAATTTTTTAACTCTCTTACATTGCCCGGAAAAGGATGATTAATTAGAACATTTTTGGCTTCTTCATCCAACTGAACTGCACTTGTTCTATATCTTTCGGAGAAATCAACTACAAATTTTCTAAATAATAATTGAATATCTTCTTTTCTATCTCTTAATGACGGAACCCTTATTGGCACAGTGCTTAAGCGATAATATAAATCTTGACGAAACTTTCCTTTCTCTGCAAATTCCAATAATTCTCTATTGGTGGCTGCAATAACACGAACATCTGTTTTTTGTACTTTACTGCTTCCTACACGAATAAACTCTCCGGTTTCTAAAACACGTAAAAGTCTTGCTTGTGTTCCTAAAGGCATTTCTCCAATTTCATCCAAAAAAATAGTGCCTCCATTTACCGTTTCAAAATATCCTTTACGGCTTTCTACTGCTCCGGTAAAACTACCTTTTTCATGACCAAACAATTCGCTGTCAATTGTGCCTTCCGGTATTGCACCACAATTCACGGCAATAAATGGGTTGTGTTTTCTTGCAGAAAGCGTATGTATAATTTGTGAAAAAACTTCTTTACCAACGCCACTTTCACCTACAATCAATACCGTTAAATCTGTTGCAGAAACTTGAACTGCAGTATTTAATGCATGGTTAAGTGAAGGAGAATTTCCTATAATTCCGAATCTGTTTTTAATACTTTGTAAATCCATATTTCACCCCAAATGGGTTTTAAATTTTAGTAATCGGATGATTTAGTTAAACTTAGTTTACCAATTTTCCCAACAATGTTCCGGCAGTACATTCATGTACAAAAACATTTGTATAATCACCTTTTTGTAGCGTTGCATTTGCTTTCGGGAAAATAACAACTTTGTTATGATCTGTTCTACCAAACCAATGAGCATCACTTTTTTTACTATTTCCTTCTATTAATACTTTAAACGTTTTATTTACATCTCGTTGCATACTTTCTAAAGAATGTATGCGATGTAAATCAATAATATGTTGTAACCTACGTTTCTTCTCAGTTTCGGGCACATTGTCTTCATAACGCTTTGCTGCAAGGGTTCCAGGTCTTTCACTATAAAAATACATGTAAGCCAAATCGTATTTGCAATATTGCATTAATGAATATGTTTCTAAATAATCTTCTTCAGTTTCATTGCAAAACCCAACAATAATATCCGTACTGATTCCACAATTTGGAATAATTTCTTTAATACGATTTATTTTAGCGATATACCATTCTCTTGTGTAAGTTCTGTTCATCAACTGAAGTATTTTACTACTTCCGCTTTGTACCGGTAAGTGAATATAGTTGCAAATATTTTCATATTTAGCAATTGTAAATAATACATCGTCTGTAATATCTTTTGGGTGAGATGTACTAAATCTAACCCTTAATTCCGGAGAAATCAAAGCAACCATTTCTAACAATTTAGAAAAAGTGATTGTAGTATTATTGTTCTCATCAATCCAATAATAACTATCTACATTCTGACCCAATAAGGTTACTTCTTTATATCCCTTATTAAATAATTCTTTTGCTTCTGCAAAAATGCTATGTGCATCTCTGCTTCTTTCTCTGCCACGTGTAAAAGGTACAACACAAAAGCTACACATGTTATTACAACCACGCATGATTGATACAAATGCACAAACCCCGTTACTATCTAATCGAACAGGAGCAATGTCCGAATAAGTTTCATCTCTGCTCAACAATACATTTACAGCTTTTTGTCCGGTTTCTGCTTCCTGAATTAATCCGGGCAAACTTCTGTATGCATCAGGACCTACCACTAAATCAACCAACTTTTCTTCTTCTAATAATTTCGATTTTAAACGTTCAGCCATACAACCCAAAACGCCAATCAATGTTCCGTTTTTTCTTTTGGTAACCCTAAATTCTGTGAGTCTTTTTCTGATTGTTAATTCAGCTTTTTCTCTTATTGAACATGTATTAATTAAAATTAAATCTGCTTCTTCAAAGTTTCTGGTGGTAGCAAAACCTTCACCTTGTAAAATAGATGCAACAATTTCACTATCGCTGAAATTCATGGCGCAACCGTAACTTTCTATGTAAAACTTTTTACTATTTTGCTGATTAGCAGACTGTAAAGTTTCAAAAACTTCACCCTGTCTACTTTCATCATGTAGTTTATTCGTAATATCCAATAAATCCATTCTTGTTATTTATTTCGCAAAAATAACGGAAAACAAATTGTTTTGTCAGTTTGTCAGTAATTCATCTATTTATGATTTTAAGAACTGTATTTTTGTAACTAATAATTATTTGATTCTATTTTCATAAATTATGAAGAAATTGTTGTTTTTAATATTATTTTTTTCCAACCAAGAGCTTTCTGCACAAGACATGACGGTAATTAAATTGCCCAATGAAATTTTTAGAAATGTAAAAAAAGAAACAGATACAAGCACATGGAAATGGAAAAGGGGTGGTATAGTTGGTGCTAATATTGCACAGGGAAGTTTAAGTAATTGGGCTGCAGGAGGTGATGATTTTTCAATGTCTATCAATACAAATGTTAATTATTATATATTGCATCGAGCTTATAATTACACTTGGGATAATAGTTTGGATTTCAATTTTGGCTTTGTTCAGGCAAGTAGCATTGGTAGCAGAAAAAATGACGATAGAATAGATTTATTATCAAAATTTGGTTATAGAATCGATAGTTCAAATAAATGGTATGCATCTGGATTATTAAATTTCAGAAGTCAATTATTTGATGGTTATAATTACAGTGGCGGAACAAGTAATTTTTCATCAACACTTTTATCTCCAGCTTATTTTATTGCATCTATTGGAATGGACTATAAACCAAGTCCTAAATTCTCTATGTTTCTTTCGCCGTTAACAAGCAGGTGGGTAATTATTGCTAAAAAATCTTTGTCCGATCAGGGTGTCTATGGAGTTCCTTCTGGTAAACACGTTGTAAAAGAAATTGGTTTTTTTTCAACCCTTAATTACAATAATACCATTGCAAAAAATGTAAATTATAGAGGAAGATTAGATTTGTTTTCGAATTACTTAAATAATCCATCAAACATTGATGTTTATTTTACCAACGCATTTTCATTTAAAATAAATAAAATGCTAAGTGCTACTTACAATTTAGATTTGATTTATGATGACGACATCAAAATATTTGGACCATCAAAAAACGCCCCAAGGTTACAAGTTAAAAGTATAATAGGATTGGGTTTTTTAATAAGATTAGCTCCAGTGAAATTATAACTTCAAGCTTATTCTGATATAACTTTTAAAGTATTTTTAATTTTATTTGCTTTGTATCTCAATTCCTGATAATCACTGCTTACAATTGTAACATGTCCCATTTTTCTTCCGGGTTTTGTTTGAGTTTTACCATATAAATGAACAAATACATTTTCCATTTTTAAAACGTCATTCAACCCATCATATTTTGCTTTTCCAAAGAATCCATCAGCACCAATTAAGTTAACAATTGCAGATGGAAGTATTGCATTGGTATTGCCTAAAGGATAACCTAAAATAATTCGCCACAACATATCGTATTGACTGGAATAATTTGCTTCAATAGTATGATGTCCACTATTATGAACCCTTGGAGCTGTTTCATTTACCCAAACATTATCATCAAAGTCAATAAATAATTCAACTGCAAATAAGCCCGGACTTTTCAATCCGTTTAAAACTGCCAAAGCAATGGCTTCAGATTTCCAAAGTAATTTTTCAGGCAAAATAGCAGGGGATAATTGATAATCTAAAAGATTTAATACAGGATCTGCATGCATTTCAGCCGCAGGAAAAGTTACCGTCTCACCGGCATCACTCATGGCAACTATGATTGCAATTTCTTTTTTAATTTTTACCATTTTTTCCAATACAGAAGGGGCATCAAAAGCTCTTTCAAAATCATTTTCTTCTTTAAGTATTTCAACACCTTTACCGTCATATCCGCCTTCTGCCAATTTATGTACAGCAGGTAAAAAATGATTGTTGACAATTACATCATTTTTATTTTGTGCAATAATAAACTCAGGAGAAGGAATTTCATTTGATACATAAAACTGCTTTTGTAAAATCTTACTTTTAAAAATTTTTAATGCGGCTGGTTTTGGATAAATTTTTACTCCTTCAGATTCTAATTTTTCAAGGGCTTCAATATTTACATCTTCAATTTCAATGGTAATTGCATCTAAATGTTTACCAAAATTATAAACAGTATCAAAATCACGAATACTACCCTTGGTAAAATGATGGCAAAGATGGGCAGCAGGGCAATGTTCATCGTTTTCTAAAACATAAGTTTCAACAACAAAATTTGCTGATTGTTGCAATAACATTCTACCCAATTGTCCGCCACCTAATATGCCAACTTTCATATTTAAAAATTTAATTTGATTACTTGCTAAAACTAATTTTGCGAAGATAGTACAGACATTAGTTTAAATAGTTACTTTTGTTTCAACATGCTTCCAGATTATCCGCATAAAATTTTTTCTGACGAACGCAAGCAATTTTTTTTGCTGATGGAATCCCTTGCCATGGATGCCAATTAATTTTTTAGTCACTTATAAGTATAATCAAACATCCATCCTATTCAATATAAAATTATTAATTATTTTCTATGGAAACTATAGCAAAGTCAAATACTACAAAAGAAATTACTACAGATTTTTTACCCTTACAAGGAACAGATTATGTTGAATTTTATGTAGGCAATGCAAAACAAGCAGCACATTTTTATAAAACTGCTTTTGGCTTTAAAAGCCTTGCATATGCCGGCCCGGAAACAGGTGTAAAAGAAAAAGTAAGTTATGTAATACGTCAAAACAAACTCACTTTTGTATTAACTACTCCGTTGAAATCTAACAACCCGATTGCAGATCATATATACAAACACGGTGATGGTGTAAAAGTATTGGCACTTAAAGTAGACGATGCAAGTATAGCTTGGCAAGAAACCACAGCAAGAGGTGGAAAAAGTTATTTAGAACCCATCAAATTAAATGATGATAAAGGTGAGGTTGTTTTGAGTGGCATTCATACATACGGAGATACAGTTCATTTATTTGTAGAAAGAAATAATTATTCAGGTGTTTTTATGCCTGGCTTTATTTCTTGGAATTCAAATTACAATCCTTCAGAAACGGGTTTATTATATGTAGATCATTGCGTAGGGAATGTAGGTTGGAATCAAATGAATACGTGGGTTAAATTTTATGAAGATGTGATGGGTTTCAGAAATATTTTATCATTTGATGATAACGATATTTCTACCGAATATTCTGCCCTAATGAGTAAAGTAATGAGCAATGGTAATGGTTTTGTGAAGTTTCCTATTAATGAGCCAGCCGAAGGAAAAAAGAAATCTCAGATTGAAGAATATCTAGATTTTTATAATGGAGAGGGTGTTCAACACGTGGCAATTGCTACCAATAATATAATTGAAACGGTAAATGAATTACAAAAACGCGGAGTTGAATTTTTAAAAGTGCCTGCAAGTTATTATGAAACAATTTTAGAAAGGGTAGGTACAATTGACGAGGACTTAAAACCATTAAGTGAATTGGGTATTTTAATTGATAGAGATGAAGAGGGTTATTTGCTGCAAATATTTACCAAACCATTAGAAGACAGACCCACCGTTTTCTTTGAAATTATTCAACGTAAAGGGGCAAAGAGTTTTGGTAAAGGAAATTTTAAAGCATTATTTGAAGCCATAGAAAGAGAACAAGCTTTGCGTGGAAATTTATAATTTAACTTATTCAATTTTATTATGGCACACGAAGCAATTTCAGTTTTTGATATGTTCAAAATTGGCGTAGGACCTAGTAGTAGCCATACTTTAGGTCCCTGGAGAGCTGCGTTAAAATGTCTTGAAATAATTCAATCAAAACACAGTCTTTCAGTTGTAAAAAAAATTGATGTTGTATTATATGGTTCATTGGCAAAAACAGGAAAAGGACATGGAACAGATACCGCAATTATTTTAGGATTGTGTGGTGAAGACCCTGTTACCATTAATGTTGATGAAATTGATGAGAAAATTAATCAAATAAATTCGACACAAAAATTATTGTTGAATGGGATTGTTGAAATTGATTTTAATCCATTTGAACAAATTGAATTTCTTTACAATGAAGCACTTCCATTTCACCCTAATGGAATGAGTTTTTTAATTGAATTGAATCATAGTGAAAAATTAAGTGAAACATTTTATTCTATCGGTGGCGGATTCATAATACAAGAAGGTGAAATTGGAAATGAAAAATCAAATACTGTTTTACCATTTCCAATTAATACTTCAGAAGATTTATTGCATTGGTGTATGAAAACCGGATTAGCAATTCATGAAGTTGTTTTAGAAAATGAAAATGCTTGGCGACCTGAAATTGAGACCAAAGAAAAATTGATGAATATTTGGAATACCATGAAACAATGTATGTATCGCGGTTGTCATGTAAAAGGTGAATTACCGGGCGGACTTCAAGTACGAAGAAGAGCTTATGAATTAAATAAAAAATTAGTTGATCAAAATATTTATACTGATTATGATTCATGGCTTACTGTTATGCAAAATGGCGGTACAAATTTTAATTATATTTTAGATTGGGTAAGTTGTTTTGCACTTGCAGTGAATGAAGAAAATGCAAGTTTTGGGAGAGTAGTAACAGCACCAACTAATGGAGCTGCTGGTGTTATTCCCGCTGTGTTACAATATTATATTGCTTTTTGCAATGGCAATTCTGAAGAAAAAATCATTCAATTTTTATTAACTGCTTCAGAAATAGGAAGCATATTTAAAAAGGGATCAACAATTAGCGCAGCAATGGGCGGATGCCAGGCTGAGATTGGGGTTAGTAGTGCAATGGCTGCTGCCGCACTTACAGAATCTTTGGGTGGCTCACAAAAACAAGTACTCATGGCTGCTGAAATTGCAATGGAACATCATTTAGGGTTAACTTGTGATCCAATTGGAGGATTGGTTCAAATTCCTTGTATAGAACGAAATACAATGGGGGCAATAAAAGCAATTACTGCTTCGCAATTGGCATTACAAAGTACGCCAGATTTTGCAATTGTAACATTAGATAAAGTTATCAAAACCATGTGGGAAACAGCTTTAGACATGAATAGCAAATACAAAGAAACCTCTGATGGCGGATTGGCAATACATATTCCAATCAGTTTAAGTGAATGCTAATTTTTCCAGTTAATTCAAATTATTTTCTCAAAATCTAAAATAAATTTTGGTAAAACTAAAATTATTAGTATTTTGCAGCTAAATCAATTAGTTATGAGTTACGCAGGAAAAAATTTGAAACATCTTCGCAAACAAAGAGGATGGACACAACAAGAGTTTGCTGACAAGCTTAATGTTAAACGTTCACTTATTGGTGCTTATGAAGAGGAACGCGCTGAGCCAAAACTAGAGGTATTAGAAATTATTTCTGATATCTTCAAATTGAGTTTAGATGAGTTGCTGCTAAATGACTTGTCATCTTCTAAAGCAAATTCAGGTAATTACTTAGAACAACGCCGAAAATTAAAAATGGTTGCTTCAGGTAGTGCCGAAATACAATTTGTACCTCAAAAAGCTGCTGCAGGTTATTTAAATGGTTATGCCGATCCTGATTTTCTTGATGAACTCAATACTTTTACATTGCCAATGTTATCACCAGGACAATACAGAGCCTTTGAAATAGTTGGCGACAGTATGATGCCAACACCTAGTGGTAGTGTAATTGTAGGTGAAAAAGTTGAAACATTAGATGATGTAAAAAACACGAATACTTATGTTTTATTGAGTAAAAGTGAAGGTGTTGTATATAAAAGACTTCTTAAAAACATAAAATTAAAAAATAAACTTACCTTAATTAGTGACAATCCAGTTTATGAACCTTATCATGTAAATACAGAAGACGTATTAGAAGTTTGGAAGGCTGTGTATATTTTGCAAAAAGCAAGCTTATCACAACATTGGGATGTAGGTCAATTAGCAGGAATTGTAAATAATCTGCAAGAACAAGTAAGCAATTTGCAGAAAAAATTTAATTAAAATGTGTTGTAGGTTGGTTAGTATAAATAAGCTATCAAAATTTTGATAGCTTATTTTTTTTGTAGCGATCAACATAAAATAACTAATTTAAGTAACCTTTAATGCTTATAATAAAGCTTTATAACAATAGATGAAGAAGTAATTGTATATAGTTTTAAATTGTTAATATATTCCGCTGAAAGTCAATAAAATCAATAGTTTGACATTTAATAATATGCATCCATTTTGAAACAACTACCTTTGCTTTAAATTTTTAATTATAATGATAACATTTAGTGAGTTAGGATTGGATGAGAAATTGGTTAAGGCAACCGATGCATTGGGGTATGTGAACCCAACACCGATTCAAGAAAAGAGTATTCCTGTTTTGATAAGCGGAACAAAAGACATGATTGGTTTGGCTCAAACAGGAACAGGTAAAACAGCAGCTTTTGGTTTGCCTTTATTACATTTAGTGGATGAAAAGAAAAAACATCCTCAAGCATTAGTAGTTTGTCCAACAAGAGAATTATGTATGCAAATTGTTACCGAGTTAGAAAACTTTAAGAAGTTTATGACAGGTATGAATATAGTTGCTGTATATGGAGGTACTTCAATTAGCATGCAAATTAGAGACTTAAAGCGTGGCGTACAAATTGTAGTTGCAACTCCAGGTAGATTAATTGATTTAATTGAACGTAAAGCAATTGACCTTGAGCAAATAAAATATGTTGTTTTAGATGAAGCAGATGAAATGCTGAACATGGGTTTCAAAGATGACATTGAATTTATTTTGCAAAACACGCCTAAAAGAGAAGCAACTTGGTTATTTAGTGCTACAATGCCTGCTGAAATTAAGAGAGTAAGCAAGAAATACATGAAAGATCCTTTTGAAGTTACTGTTGGAAAAACCAATAGTGCAAGTCAGAATATTGATCATCAGTTTTTTGTAGTGAATTCACACCATCGTTACGAAGCTTTGAAAAGATTGATAGATTTTAACCCTGGCATTTATGGCATCATTTTCACAAGAACAAAATTAGACGCACAAAATATCGCTGAAAAATTAACAAGAGACGGCTATGATATTGATGCTTTACATGGAGATTTATCGCAACAACAACGTGATAAAGTTATGGGTGCTTTCCGTGAAAAAACATTACAATTATTAGTAGCTACCGATGTGGCTGCAAGAGGTATTGATGTGAAAGAAATTACACACGTAATCAATTTTGAACTACCAGATGATATTGAAGTTTATACACATAGAAGTGGGCGTACAGGACGTGCAGGAAGTACCGGAATTTGTATGAGCATTGTAATGAATAAAGATGTTTATAAAATCCGTTCCATTGAAAAAATGGTTCAAGTTAAATTCAATAAATTAGAATTACCAAGCGGAAAAGATGTTTGCCGTAAACAATTCTTTTCTGTAATGGAAAAATTATTGAATACAGATATTTCTCATGGAGATTATACCACCTACTTGCCTATGTTGCAAGAGAAATTTGCTGATGTTACCAAAGAAGAAATTCTTACTCGTATGGCCGCATTAGAATTTGATCGTTTTCTGAAATATTATGAAAATGCTGAGGATTTAAACGTAAGAGAACAACAACGCAGAGACAGAAGAGAGGTAAGTCAATCAATGAGTCAGCCTTCCGGAAGACAGAGAATTGATAGCAGAAGACCTGTTCAATATAGTGATGGAGATACAACACGTTTATTTGTAAATCTTGGCACAAAAGATGGTTTTTATAAATCAAGTTTCTTACAATTCATACTCGACATGAGTGAATTGAAAAAAGAAGTATTGGGTAAAATTGATATGAAGGATATGAATAGTTGGGTTGAGGTTGACAAAAAATATGCTTCACAAATGATAAAATCGATTGATGGTAAAAATTATCGTGGCAGAAGAATTAGAATGAATGATGCGAATAGCAGATAAATTTAATTGAGATGTTACCATCATTTAATGGTAACATCTCAATATTTATTTTTTGTATAAGTAACATAAAATGAATCAAATAATAGAACAAATAAACCCGGTGTTAAGTGCCTGGAATAAACGCCCACTTATCATTTCTGGTCCTTGTTCTGCTGAAACTGAAGAACAAATTTTAGCAACTGCACATAGATTAGCGGCAACAGGAAAGGTAGATATGTTGCGTGCTGGCATTTGGAAACCGAGAACCCGTCCCGGACAATTTGAAGGTGTAGGAACAATTGGTTTACCATGGTTGGCAAAAGCCAAACAACAAACAGGATTACCATTTACAATAGAAATAGCAACAGCAAAACAAGTAGAAGATGCTTTGAGTTTTGGTGTTGATGCATTATGGATTGGTGCAAGAACTACCGTTAATCCATTTAGTGTGCAAGAAATTGCAGATGCCTTGCGTGGTGTAAATATTCCTATATTAATTAAAAATCCAATTAATCCTGACTTAGATTTATGGACAGGTGCAGTAGAACGTGTAGCTAAAGCAGGAATAAAAAATATTGGGTTAATACATCGTGGATTTTCCTCTTATGGAAATACAGCTTACAGAAATGCTCCAATGTGGCATTTGGCCATTGAAATGAAAAGAAGAAATCCGGATATGCTGTTTATTTGCGATCCTTCACATATCTGCGGCAGGAGGGATATTCTTTTAGAGATTTCTCAAAAAAGTATTGATCTGGACTACAACGGATTAATGATTGAAAGCCATATTGATCCCGATAATGCTTGGAGTGATGCAATGCAACAAATTACACCGGAAGTTTTTGGGGAATTGATTGGTAAAATTATTTGGAGAAAAGAAAATACAGACAATACAATTTTACTCACGTCAATGGAAGAATTGCGTAGGCAAATTGATCAACTCGATGATGAACTAATGCAGATTCTTAGCGAAAGAATGAAGGTGGCTGATAAAATTGGTATTTATAAAAAAGAAAATAATATTACTATACTACAAACCATTCGTTGGAATGAAATTTTGCAGCGTGGTATTGTACGATGCGAACAATTGGGTTTGAGCAAAGATTTTATCATCAAATATTTTGATGCAGTACACATGGAAAGTATTAATCATCAGAATAATGTAATGAATTCGTAGTTTTTAAAACCAATTGCCAGAATGAATTATATCCTGACATTTTTAATGAAATAATCTGCTAATTTTTAATATAAAACATGCGTAAACAAACTTTTAAATTCTCCAAATCGGCTACGGATATATTCTTTGATTTATCTATTACAAAACTTAAAGAAATTGTTGATGTTAAAAAGGTAATATTTATCACAGATGAAAATATTTTTACACAGCACCAAAAGAAATTCAAAGGGTTTAATACCATTGTTTTAAAGCCAGGGGAAGCGTTTAAATTACAATCTACTATAGATTCCATAATACTACAATTATTAGAATTTGAAGCAGATAGAAGCTCCATTTTAGTGGGTGTTGGAGGCGGAGTGGTTACAGATATCACAGGTTATGCAGCCTCTATTTATTTACGAGGAATTCAATTTGGATTTATCCCAACATCTTTATTGGCAATGGTTGACGCAAGTATAGGAGGGAAGAATGGTATTAATGTTGAACTCTATAAAAATATCATTGGTGTTACCAAACAACCAAGTTTTATACTATACGATATTTCTTTTTTACACACACTTCCTGAATCTGAATGGCAAAATGGATTTGCAGAAATTATTAAACATGCCTGTATTAAAGATGCTACAATGTTTAAATTATTACAAGCGAATTCATTGAAATATTATCAAAGCAAAAAGAAAGAATTGATAACGCTTATTGAACGAAATGCAAAAATCAAATTGAAAGTAGTTCAGGCAGATGAATTTGAAAAAGCAGAAAGAAAACTACTCAACTTTGGTCATACGCTTGGGCATGCATTAGAGAATCAATATGAATTATCGCATGGACAAGCAATTTCAATTGGAATGAATTATGCAAGTGAAATTTCAGAACAACTTTTAGGATTTAAACAAAATGATGCAGTTAACAGTTTGCTGCATCGATATGGTTTGCCAACAAATGTTTCATATAATAAAAGAAAGGTTTTTGAAATCTTGAAAATGGATAAAAAGAAAGCTGCGAGCGAAATCAATTATATTTTACTAGAAAAAATTGGGAAAGCAATAATGCTTCCAATTCCGCTTGCTGATTTAGAAAATCTATTGTAAAAATCTATTCTAATCGGTTTATGAAAGTTATTATTAAACCCTCCAAAATATCAGGAACAATAACTGCACCTGCATCTAAAAGCTCTATGCAGCGTGCTTGTGCAGCTGCATTAATTAGAAAGGGAGAAAGTTTAATTCACAATCCGGGGATTAGTAATGATGATCTGGCAGCAATTTCAATTATTAAAAATTTAGGTGCAACAACTGAATATTCTAATGAAATATTAATTATTAAAAGTAATGGGATACAACCAATTTCAAATGAAATTAATTGTGGAGAAAGTGGATTAAGTATTCGCATGTTTACACCAATTGCAGCATTAAGTAAACACCCAATAATAATAAACGGGGAAGGTAGTTTGTTAAGCAGACCTATGAATTTCTTAGATGAAATTTTCCCAAAATTATCTGTAGATATACTTTCAAATAATGGCAAGTTGCCATTGCAAATTACCGGACCATTACAACCAAATAATATTTTGGTTGATGGATCTTTAAGTTCACAGTTTTTAACGGGTTTGTTAATGTCTTTTGCTGCCTGTGAATTCAAAAATGATGTTACAATAAATGTACAAGATTTAAAAAGTAAACCATACATAGATTTAACTTTAGCAGTAATGCAATCGTTTGGTTTGAATCTTCCAACTAACAATAATTATGAATCATTTACCTTTCATCATTCTGCCCTATTTCAAAACAAAAATTCTACCATTCATTATACAGTAGAAGGCGATTGGAGTGGAGCCGCGTTTTTATTAGTTGCGGGTGCTATTGCCGGAAATATTATAGTAACAGGTTTAGATGTTTTTTCAACTCAAGCAGATAAAGCAATCCTAAAAGCATTAATGGATTGTGGTTGTCATATTTCAATTCAATCAGAACAAATTGAAATAGGTTCTTCCAAACTAAAACCATTTCATTTCGATGCAACTGATTGTCCCGATTTATTTCCACCATTGGTTGCATTGGCAGCATATTGTAATGGGACAACTGCTATTGAGGGCGTTAATAGATTGGTACATAAAGAAAGTAACAGAGGCTTAACTTTACAAAAAGAGTTTGGTAAATTGGGTGTAGAAATTATTCTGCAGGATGATTTGATGTTGGTAAAAGGTGGCGCAGAAGTGACGGGAGAAATTGTTCATTCAAATTATGATCATCGTGTAGCGATGGCTTGTGCTGTTGCTGCATTAGGTGCATCCGGCAAAACAACAATTCAAGGAGCAGATGCTGTAAACAAATCATATCCAAATTTTTATCAACACTTAAAAGCAATTGGTGTTTCTATTAAACCATAAATCAACAGCTTATGAACAGCTTTGGAAATATTTTTAGAGTACATGTTTTTGGAGAATCTCATGGAGAATGCGTGGGAATTATAATTGATGGAGTGCCCGCAGGATTAGCATTTACAGAAGAAAATTTATTACCTGATTTAGAAAGAAGAAAAGGTGGTTTACAAAAAGGAACAACACCACGTCAAGAAGCTGATTATCCAATTTTTAAAAGCGGCATATTTAATGGAAAATCAACCGGATTTCCTTTAACTATTTTATTTAAAAACAACAATTTTCGTAGCGAAGATTATCAAGAACAACGAGTTATTCCAAGACCGGGACATGCAGATTGGGTAGCACATCAAAAGTTTGGTGGCAATGAAGATTACAGAGGGGGCGGTCATTTCAGTGCTAGATTAACCACAGGAATTGTTGCGGCTGGTGCAATTGCAAAAATGCTGATACCACAAATTATAATTTCTGCAAAGGTTATTTCAATAGGAGGTGAAACAGATCTTGAAAAAGGATTACAAAATGCTATTGATGCAAAAGACTCAGTTGGTGGTATTATACAATGTACCGTAAAAGGATTACCTGTTGGTTTGGGCGAGCCATATTTCAATTCATTGGAATCAATGTTGTCTCACATCATGTTTTCAATTCCAGCTGTAAGGGGAATTGAATTTGGAACAGGTTTTCAAGCTGCAAATATGTTTGGAAGTGAACATAATGATGCTATTGAAAATAATGAAGGAAAAACAACCACTAATCATGCAGGTGGAATTGTAGGTGGTATTTCAAATGGCAATGAACTGGTATTTCGCTTGGCAATCAAACCAACATCTTCAACCCCAAAAAATCAACAAAGTTTAAATTGGGAAACAGGAGAAGTTGAAGATTTTTCAATTAAAGGTCGTCATGATTTATGCGTTGCATTACGAGCACCGGTTATTGTAGAAGCTGCAACAGCATTGGTTTTAGTGGATTGTATGATGTATGAGCAGCTTATTCCAAGAATCATTAAATAAGTATTAAACAATCTATTATGAACAGGAAATCAATTTTACTAATCAAGTTTATTATTTGGATATTTTGTATCATTTATTAGTGCAGTTCAGAAAATAATGCATTATCAATTTTCATCTTCATTTTTTATGATTGGTATGATATGTGCTATTATATTTATTATTTCAGCAATTATTGAAATCAGGCAATCAACCCGAATTACAAAAAATGAAAAAACTATGTGGACGTTAGGATTAATTTTTATGTGGGGAATTACAGCAATTATTTATTTATTTTCAGCCAGAAAAAGAATTGTTTAAATAATCGTATGTAAATATTGAAAAATAGATTAACACAAAATTTCCGGTATACTTTGTAAACATAGATTTGGTTTTTACATTTCTTATTTAAATCATTTTCTTAGCATGTCAAATATTATTTATCACATCACAACACAATTAGAATGGGAGGCAGCAAAAATGAAGGGTTATTATGAAGCGCCATCATTAATAACCGAAGGATTTATACATTGCAGCACCGAAGCACAAGTGCAAGGCGTTTTAGAGAGATATTATGCAGATAAAACCAATCTAGTGAAATTGGTAATTGATACCAATTTATTAACACATCCCCTGAAATATGAATTTTCACCTTCCGTACAAGAAGAATTTCCTCATATCTTTGGAACGATTAATTTAGAAGCTGTTATTAACCCCATTGATTTATAACCCCATTTAATAAAACCCCATGCACCAACATTTAATCAACGCTTCTTTGCAAGTACTACCAATCATTCAAAATAAACATCCTTATAAATGGATTGATGAAGTAATAGAAATTATTAAAAAGTCGGGATTAACCTACGATTTAGGAGCTTTTGCTACCGTAGTTGAAGGAAAATATGACGAAGTGATGAAATTGGTAAACGATGTCAATGAATACTTATTTAAAAAAGGTTGTCACGAATGGGTAATGAGTGTACAACTACAAATACGCAGCCACGATAATATTACCATTGCAGAGAAATTAGAAAATGCATAATTGTAGATTTATTTTAAAAGCACTATAAATATTGCCGAAGATTTTCAATAAATGTCCCAAGTATTTAATAAATATTTGGGACATTTTTTTGTAGTAGGATATTAAGATTCAATTAAAGAATTTTCTGTTGACATTCATGTATCCAACAAAACCATCATTGTATCAATTTTTATAGTTGGTACTTGCATTTAGGTTTTCATAATAAATTCATACAACACATTCAAACCTTACCTTTGCCAACAAAATTAGTTTGTAGATTTTTTTAGATTGATATATATCCAATGAAGTACGAAAAAGAGATTAATAGAAGAAGAACATTTGCCATCATATCTCACCCCGATGCCGGTAAAACAACCTTAACAGAAAAATTGTTGTTGTTTGGTGGTGCCATACAAACAGCCGGAGCTGTAAAAAGCAACAAAATTAAGAAACACGCTACGAGCGATTTCATGGAAATTGAAAGACAAAGGGGAATTTCCGTAGCAACATCGGTAATGACTTTTGAATACAAGAATTACCTCATAAATTTATTGGATACACCGGGCCACAAAGACTTTGCTGAAGATACGTACAGAACATTAACTGCAGTAGATAGTGTAATACTAGTAATCGATAGTGTGAATGGGGTAGAAGATCAAACAAGAAGATTGGTAGAAGTTTGCCGAATGAGAGATACGCCTATTATTGTATTTGTAAATAAAATGGACAGGGACGGAAAAAATCGATTTGATTTATTGGAAGAAGTAGAAAATGAATTAAAAATAGCTTTACACCCCATGACTTGGCCCATCAATAGTGGTAAAGATTTCAAGGGTGTTTATAATTTACACAATAAAAGTTTGTGTTTATTTACTGCAAGTACCAAAGCAGATGGAGAAGATACAATTGCAATTGATGATTTATCCAATACAATTTTAGATAATAAAATTGGCGAAAGAGATGCTGCACATTTGAGAGAAGATGTTGAATTGTTGGATGGTGTTTATGGACAATTGAATGTTGCCGATTATTTAGCAGGCAAAATTTCACCAGTATTTTTTGGAAGTGCGGTTAATAATTTTGGTGTTCAGGAAATGCTAGACACTTTTGTTCAGGTTGCCCCAAAACCATTAAGCCGCCTAACGAGCGAAAGAATAGTAACTCCTGAAGAAGATAAATTCAGTGGATTTATTTTTAAAATTCATGCCAATTTAGATCCAAAGCATAGAGATAGAATTGCTTTTATGCGTGTTTGCAGTGGCAAATTTGAACGCAATAAATATTACCACCACGTTCGTATCAATAAAGATGTTCGTTTCAGCAATCCTTATTCATTTTTGGCCCGTAGTAAAGATGTAATTGAAGATGCTTTTCCGGGTGATGTGATTGGCTTATTTGATACTGGTAATTTTAAAATAGGAGATACATTAACCGAAGGTGAAGATTTTTTTTATACAGGAATCCCTACTTTTTCACCTGAAATTTTTAAAGAATTGGTTAATAAGGATCCTATGAAAACCAAGCAGTTAGAAAAAGGAGTTCAGCAATTAACGGATGAAGGTGTTGCAC
The DNA here is from genome assembly GCA_947488765.1 of Chitinophagaceae bacterium. Lineage (GTDB taxonomy): Bacteria > Bacteroidota > Bacteroidia > Chitinophagales > Chitinophagaceae > UBA1930. The sequence continues at coordinate 134,032 of CANLAE010000005.1, forward strand.
AATTGTTTACCCAGTTTGGTGGCAACCGAAAAATTATTGGTTGTGTAGGAGAGTTGCAGTTTGAGGTAATTCAATACCGTTTATTGCATGAATACAGCGCAGCTTGTGAGTTTAGATCATTGCCTTATTACAAAGCATGTTGGTTGACAAGTAAAGACAATAAAAAATTAGAAGAGTTTTTGCGTTTCAAACAACAAAACAGTGGTGAAGACAAAGATGGTAATCCTGTTTATTTGGCCCAAAGCGAATGGTTTTTAAATACAGAAATCAATAATAATCCCGATATTCAATTTCATTTTAGCAATGAAGTGAATAAATAATTGCTTCAAATATTGAGGTAATTCGTTTTTAATTAAATACTAATATGAAGGTACGTTCCTTAAAACAAGATAAAGTAAACATCATCACACTGGGTTGTAGTAAAAACTTAGTCGACAGTGAAGTACTCAGTGGCCAATTATTGGCAAATGATATTGATGTGGTGCATGAAAATAAAAAATTGGATCACAACATTGTGGTGGTGAATACTTGTGGCTTTATAGATAAAGCAAAAGAAGAAAGTATTAATACAATTTTGGATCAGCTAGAATTGAAGCGTAGAGGCAAGTTGGATAAAGTGTATGTAACCGGTTGTTTGAGTGAAAGATACAGAGAAGATTTAGCAAATGAAATTAGCGAAGTTGATGCATGGTTTGGAACATTGGAATTACCAATGATACTCAAACAATTTAATGCAGATTACAAAACAGAATTACTAGGGGAGCGGTTGTTAAGTACCCCAAAACATTATGCATACATGAAAATTAGCGAAGGTTGTAACAGAACCTGTAGCTTCTGTGCCATTCCTTTAATGCGAGGTAAACATGTCAGCAAATCAATTGAAGATTTAGTACGTGAAGCAGAAAGCCTTGTTCAAAAGGGAGTGAAGGAAGTGATGTTGATTGCTCAGGAATTAACTTATTACGGTTTGGACATTTACAAAAAAAGAGAATTACCCAAATTATTACATGCTTTAGCCGATGTAAAAGGGTTGGAGTGGATTAGGTTGCATTATGCTTATCCATCAAAATTTCCAATGGAGATATTAGATGCCATGAAATCAAGGGAAAATATCTGTAATTACTTGGATATGCCCTTGCAACATGCAAGCAATAACATGCTAAAGGCAATGAAAAGAAATATTACAAGAGAAGAAATGAACGATTTGATTTATCAAATACGTGATGTTATTCCGGATATTTGTTTGCGCACCACTTTAATTGCCGGCTTTCCTGGTGAAACCGAAGCAGATGTTGAGGAATTGAAACAATTTTTACAATTGCATCGTTTTGACAGAGTTGGTACATTTACTTATAGCCATGAAGAAAATACAAGTGCCCATAAATTGAAAGATACATTAACCCAAGAAGAGAAAGAAGGCAGAGCACAAGAAATCATGGAAGTACAACAAGAAATCAGTCTTGAAAAAAACCAGGAGAAGGTTGGTAAAACATTTAAAGTGCTTGTTGATAAAAAAGAAGCTGGAAGATATTTGGGCAGAACAGAATTTGATAGCGTTGAAGTAGATAATGAAGTGGTTATTCAATCAACTAAAAAACTAATTATTGGTGATTTTGTAAATGTAAAAATTACCAAAGCATACGATTATGATATTGAAGGAGAAGTGGTGTAAGTCAAATATTATAATTTAGTTCAAAAATTAAATAAGCATATTTAAAATAAATTAATCAATACAATGGAAAATAGTTGCACCTATATACCCTACAAGGAGACCGGCTATTTTTCTAAAATTGTAACTGATTATTTAGATCATGCAGAAAAGCTCAAACCGTTTTACCAACATTCTCCAAATATTGAAGGGATTAAAAATGCAATAACTGCACGTAAAAACTTCAATACCGATAGAAATACACTTGTTGAAGCATTAAGAAATCAATATTGCAATATTCAACTAAATCAGACACAGAAAACCAATTTGGATTTGTTGTTAAATGAAAATACGTTTACCATCACTACAGCACATCAGCCAAATATTTTTACGGGACCATTGTACTTTATATATAAAATTGTACATGCCATAAAACTTGCTGCCGATTTAAAATTACAACTACCGGAATACAACTTTGTGCCAGTTTATTACATGGGAAGTGAAGATGCTGATTTGGAAGAATTGGGGCAAATCACATTAGACGGAAAAAAAATAAACTGGAAAACCAACCAAACTGGTGCAGTAGGCAGGATGGTAGTTGATGATAATTTAGTAAAAATAATTGATGAAATAAAAGGACAAATAGCTGTAAACGAATATGGTACAGAACTTTGTGAATTATTTTACCGAATATATTCGCCCGGCAAAACGATCCAAAAAGCAACCTTAGAACTTGTTAACGAATTATTTTCAAAATATGGATTAATTGTACTAATTCCAGATAATAAAGCTTTAAAGTCCTTATTTACTCCGATTATTAAAAAGGAAATTTGTGATCAATTTTCCAGCAAAATACTTCAAAATACAATAATTGAATTAGATAAAAATTACAAAGTACAAGCCAAAGGAAGAGAAATTAATTTATTTTATTTAAAAGATAACTATAGAGAACATATTGAAATTCAAGAAGATAAGTTTTTTATTCATGGTTTAAATTTAAGTTTCACCTTAAATGAAATACTTGAAGAAATTGAAGAATATCCTGAAAGATTTAGTCCAAATGTGATATTAAGAGGAGCGTTCCAGGAATTAATCTTACCCAATATCTCTTTCATTGGAGGTGGTGGAGAATTGGCTTATTGGTTAGAACTCAAAAATATATTTGTTACAACTGGAATTCCTTATCCTGTATTATTGCTTCGTAACTCTTTCTTAATGATTAATATTAAATCTAAGTTATTGATTAACAATTTGAATATAAGGATTACTGATATATTTAAATCAAATTATGAATTATTGAATCACTTAGTTAAAATTCATTCTGAAAATCAATTAAGTTTAGATCAACCAATAACAAATTTTAAAACTGAATTTGAGCAAATCAAGTCAATCGTTTCAAAAGTGGATTGCACTTTAGTCGATCATGTAGCTGCCTTAGAGCAAAATTTAAATACTAATTTAGCAGCGTTAGAAAAAAAAATACTTAAAGCTGAAAAACGAAAATTTAAAGAACAACAAAATCAAATTGATAAATTAAAATCTATTTTATTTCCAAATGAAAATTTACAGGAAAGGGTAGAAAACTTTTCACTTTTATATTCTTCAATGGGGAATAAGCTTATAGACACTCTATATACCAACTCAAAAGGATTAGATCAATTATTTACTGTAATTAATTAGGATTAAACAAACAATCAACTTAACATAATATTAATTATAGGATAGTTGTACAGTTAAAAACTATAGTTGGTGCTGAAACTAAATCCTGTAGATGCTGGAACTAATCTGCAAACTCCACCAACACAAATTAATCCTTCACGTTGTCTGCCATAGGAAGTCATAAATCTGAATGACCCTTTGGTAAATGCACCGCCGGCATTGTAATAATGAATTTGTTTGTACTCATTTCCGTAGTTGTATAAATCAGCCAGGAAGAAAGTAAATTTTGGAGCAATATTATATTCAGCCGTAACAGCTGCCCAATTTCCTTTGCCATCTTTAACCCACATATGCTGCAAGTCTAATTTGATTGATTGTGCATTTTTAAATTTATAAATTCCTTCCGTAATGAAAATATTGGCATTTAATTTTTCGCTGCCATATCCTTCAATCACTTTTTGGTTGTAAAGTATTGAAATGAATGTAAAATTCATCTTTAATTTTTTACTCATATTTTTCTTTAGTTCAATATTAAAATCCTGATAATTAACATTACCAACTCCTAAATTGGAAATATTAGTTGTATTTATATCTGTTCCGTCATATTTCAAACCAAAATAGTTTGAAAAGTTGATTTCTAATTTAGTCCCATATTTACCTCCCCATTTCGAATTTTTTGGGAAATTTTGATACCATTCTAATTGCCCTCCAACTTCACCTGCAGAATTTAAAATATTACCTGGTAAGAAAGAAAATTTTACTTGGGGATTGTAAACATAAATATTAGCAAGGCTATAATGGTGTTGCTTGGTTAATGCGGGAATATAATTTAGTAAGAGTTGATTAATTCCAGCCTTACGATCTGTTCTTGATGAAAAATTATTTACTTTTCTAAGGTTTGCGGTAAATCCAGAATTATTTTTAGTGTATGTACCATTTATCTGTAGTACATCCCCAGTAAAAAATCTGTCAGAGTTGATAATATTTCCCTGATCGTTGATATTGCCTTCTTTTGTCTTAAAAGCATATTCTGCACTTAAAGAAAAATTTGTGCTGTTATAACTAGTTGATAAAGATAGAAAATGAACTGTTTCCGGAAAATCTTTGATTAAACCATTGTAAGATTCTTGCTTTCCTACATAACTTAAACCTGTTATAATATGTTGATTTTCAATTAATTTAAGTAATTTATCTAATTTTAAATTGAAATTTGCTCCCCATAAATTTCCGTCACCTGTTGCAAAGGCATTTCGCTTTTTGCCATACACCAATTTTATTTCAACATTGTCACTTGGGGTTAAAGTTAGCCTACCACCATAAATAGCGTTATTGATTCCAATTTGTCTATCTTCCCAAGATCTCAGTAACAACCCATTACCAAATTGCTCATAAAAATGGCCTAAAGTAATACTGTATTTTTTTCGTTGAAAACCTATGTAATAATTCGTAAAACCATTTCCTTTCAGATTTTCGGAATAACCAAGCAAGGCATTAGGGCTGTAGCCTTCGTATTGAAACCCTGCAGTAAATCCTTGGTTGGAATAATCAACCTTCAAGTAATTATTACTTCTAAAACGGTCATCTGGAGCAACAAATCCTAAAGTTTCATCTTTTTGATTATAGTATTGTGCATTTGATTCAAAACCGCCTGTTAATTTTCCGTATCTGTTTTTTTTAATCTGTGCATTAGTTGTGGCAGATATCAATAAAGCCGTAACTAAAAATATTTTTAGTAAATTTTTCATATAAACTATGTAATTTTTTTATTTATTGAATAGCTGCTTTGATTTTTTGATACATCAACAGTTCGCTACCGGGAGTATAACCACTGTGTTCATAAATCAACTTGCCTTTGTAATAAGCAACTACATACGGAACATTAGCAATATTTAAAGCTCTTTTCAAATCTTGATTCGGATCAAATAATATCTGATACTGCCACCCCTTCCCTTTTGCTAATGCACTTGCTTTACCTTGTGATCTTGTATCATCAATTGCTATTGCATATAAGGTAACTTTAGATTCCTTTTGCCAATCTTCATACACTTCATGAATACTTTCTAGTTCCTGAATACAGGGTGCACACCAGGTTGCCCAAAAAGAAAAAATTACCGGTTCATTTTTATTGATAACCTCATTTAAGGAAACTAGCTTACCCGAACTGTTTTTTAATATTGGAAAATTAGTTTGTGCAAATGTAATTTGAGCAGTTATGATTATTGAAAATACAACAGATAATGTTTTCAAAGTATTGTTTTTATTGATTTCAAATGTAGTAGTAAATTTTTCTTTTTTTATAATCTCAATAATCTTTATTTTCACAAAAATTTATTAAATGAAAAAAATATTGAAATCTTTAGCCTACTTAATGGCATTTGCAGTTACGTTTTCATCTTGCTCTAAAAGCACAGATACAGGTACTCCAACTTCTTCAAGTATTACAATAACATTAAACAAACAAACAATCAGTGCAGATGGATTTGACGAAGCAACTGTTACTGTAAAAGATGAGTCTGGTGCTGATGTAACAGCTAATTCATCTATTATTGTTAATGGTAGTATCATTTCAGGAAACAAAATTTCTGTAAATTTCGGTACAACTGGAACTAGTTATGAAGTTTATGCAGCAAAAAATAACGCAATCAGCAATAAACTCACTTTGAACTTTACAAACCCTGGTCCTTCAAAATATTCAACCAAAGTTTTAGTTGAAGATTGCACTGGTGCTTGGTGCGGTTGGTGCCCTCGTTTAGCTTATAAGTTTGATAATTTTATGGTTAATAATAGCAGAATTTTTATGGTTGGTGTTCATAATGGAGACACCTATGCTTTATCTTCTGTTGAATCGTCTTTAAGAGCAAAATTTGGAGTTAACTCTTTCCCTTCAGGTATTGTAAACAGATCTAGAACTTTTAATGATAATGGAAACATCAGTAGCTTGGCTGATAGCACTGATTTAGGTACTTATTTACGTACAAGAATGGTAACAGGACTAGCTATCAACACTACAATTTCTGGCAATACATTAAACGTTACTACTAAAGTTGGTTTTGATGGGAATGTTTCTCAAAGTTTAAAACTAGTTGTAATGTTGGTACAAGACAATATCGTATTGGCTCAAACCAATTATTACAACGCCAACAATTCTTATCCTGGAAATCCATATTATAGCTCTGGAAATCCTGTTACTAATTTCGTACATAAAAATGTGTTGCGTAGTACACCTACCGGTATTTTGGGTGCGGATATTACTGGTGCTTCACAAACTAAGAATGGTGAATACACAGCTTCGCATGCAATTAATATTACTGGCTTACCTTCTGCAAACTTGAAAGTAGTTGCCTTTGTTGTATTTGCAGACGGACAAACCAAATCTGGTATTTTAAATGCTCAATGGGTTGCAGCTGGACAAAACAAAGCATACGACTAATTTTTCAATATAACTTTTTGAAAATCCCTTTGAACAAAATTTCAAAGGGATTTTTTATTAAGAACTTTATTTTACCACTACTCCTCTCCTATATTTGTTATATGAAGCCAATTAGTTTCATCATTATTACATACAACCGTGCTGCAGATACTTTAGAACTACTGCAAAATATTAGCAGTCTGAACAATTCATCTACTTTGTTACAAGATATAATTATTGTAAATAATGCCTCTACAGAAAACTATGATACTGTAAAAAATTATATTTCCGAAAAAATAACTTTTCCATTTCAATATATCGATGCGCCAAGCAATCTTGGTGTAACCAAAGGCAGAAACTTTGCACTTCAATTTGCTAAAGGTGAAATTTGTATTTTTTTAGATGATGATGCAATTCTTGGCAACCCCGATGCACTGGAAAATGTAATTAAAAGCTTTGATAGCAAAGGAATAGATGACAGAGAAGTGGCTATTGTTTCATTCAAAGTATTGTATTATTCTACTAAAGAATTTCAAAAAAATGCATTACCAAACAAGCAGTTTGATAAATACCAATCAAAAGAAATTTTTTATACCTACTACTTTGCAGGTGGGGCTCATGCTATTAAAAGAAAAGTATTAAATGAAGTTGGCAACTTACCCGAAGATTTCTTTTATGGTATGGAAGAATACGATTTAAGCTACCGAATTTTAGACAATGGCTATTGCATCAAATACGATTCAAGCATTATTATGTTGCACAAAGAATCTCCTCTTGGACGCAAACCAAAATCTGAAAAGCTACGTATGATGTGGGTTAACAAGACAATTGTTGCTTACAAATATTTACCCAAGCCATTTTTTTATACCACTGCGATTATGTGGAGCATCCAATTTTTAAAAGAAACAAATTGTAACCTCAATAATTTTTTCAAAGGATGGAAAGCAATTTTTGCTATTCCTAAAACTCAGAAAAGAACCCGATTAAAAACTACTACACTTCAATATTTAAAGGAAGTTGAAGCAAGATTATGGTATTAAATTTTAAAGTTTTTATTGCTGCAAGTCCTTCCCTATTGATTAGATTCTTTTAAATAATTCAAAAACGTATTCAATCCTTCTTGCTTTAAAGCATCAAAATTATAGCTGATATTTTGTGTGTAGTAAGTCATTAAATCATACAAAGGATAATCAATATTTGCAACAACATCGGCAATATGTTGTAAGCCAAAAGCATTGGCCTCATTGAATTTCAGCAAAAATGATTCATCAATTTTTTTATTGGCAACCCAAGTGGCAAATACAAAAGGCAAACTGGTAAAATCTTTCCATGCAGCTGCCAAATCATATATAAAAGGTGAAATCAATCTTTGTTCAAAAGCCCTGTCTCCTATTACCACAGCAGCGGTTTTTCCGGAAATTTGATTGCGAAAATCTAATTCAGCATTTTTAAATACCACTTCCTTTTTCCAAAAGTGCTTCAACAAAATTTTACACAATTGTACACTTGTCCTACTTTGATAATCCAATATTACAGTTTCTATTTGCTCCATTGGCACTTCGCTAAATAAGCATACACTTGCCACTTCATTTAAAGCACCAATACAGTAGTCAGAAACAATATGAAACGCTTTATTTTCCGGTATTACGGCCACCGGAATTAATCCAATATCAATTTCATTATTCAACAACATTGCAGCAATTCGTGCCGGAAAATCTTGTACCAATTCTATTGAATCAATAAATCCACTTTGCTCAAATCCATATAATAATGGCTTTGTGTTTAAATAACTTACCGCACCTACTTTTATCTTATTCAATTAATATAAATTTGCACACAAAGAAAACATTTTTTGGGTAACGAACTGCAGAATAACTATTGAACACAAGTTGCGTCGCACACTTGTACAATAGAATTGCTGTTCGGCTTTTTTTCAAACCCTGAAGTGTGCGACGCAAATGTCGATCACCAATGGATTAAAAGCAGGTTACCAAAACTATGTTTTGTATCAAATAAACAAATAAACTTCGTTTTATATGGAACTCAATCAACTTACTGCAATTTCTCCTATTGATGGACGTTATAGAAATCAAGTGTCTCAACTCGATGAATTTTTTTCGGAATTCGCACTGATAAAATATCGTGTAATTATTGAGGTAGAATATTTTTTATTCCTTGCCGAAAAGAAATTTTTTAAGCTCCCTGCAAAAAGCAAACAACAATTGAATAGCATCATTGCCAATTTCAGTATTGCCGATGCCCAACAAATAAAATCAATTGAAGCAACTACCAATCACGATGTGAAAGCAGTTGAATATTTTTTAAAACAACAATTTGATAGCATTGGAATTGGTGCTTTAAAAGAATGGATTCACTTTGGACTTACCTCTCAAGATATCAACAATACTGCAATTCCTTTAAGTTGGAAGCATTGCATGGAACATGAATATTTACCTGCAATGATTAATGCACAAAACAAATTGGTTGCACTTGCACAAGAATGGAAAAATATATCTTTGTTAGCACGTACACATGGCCAACCTGCAAGCCCAACAAGGCTTGGTAAAGAATTGATGGTTTTTGTAGAAAGAATAAATTATCAAATTGAGTTGTTTGTATCTGTACCTTATGCTGCAAAGTTTGGTGGTGCAACGGGCAACTTCAATGCACACCATATTGCTTTTCCTAAAAAGAATTGGATTTCATTGGGCAATGCTTTTGTAGAAGTTAATTTGGGTTTGCAACGAATGCAGTTTACCACACAAATAGAACACTATGATAGTTTGGCCGCTCATTTTGATAGCATCAAACGCATGAACAATATTTTAATTGATTTGTGCAGAGATATTTGGACGTACATCAGCATGGATTATTTCAAACAAAAAACAAAGAAAGGCGAAGTGGGTTCTTCTGCAATGCCACACAAAGTAAACCCAATAGATTTTGAAAATGCAGAAGGAAATTTAGGTATGGCAAATGCAATGCTGGAGCACCTTTCAGCAAAATTACCTATCAGCAGATTACAAAGAGATTTAACAGACAGCACAGTTCTAAGAAATATTGGTGTTCCCGTAGCACATACTTTATTGGCATTAAAATCACTTGAAAAAGGATTTAACAAATTGGTGCTGAATGAAACTAAAATAAAAACTGATTTAGAAAATAACTGGGCGGTTGTTGCAGAAGCAATTCAAACAATTTTAAGAAGAGAAAATTATCCAAATCCATACGAAGCACTAAAAGACTTAACAAGAGGTAATCATAAAATTGATAAAGCAGCAATTCATGGTTTTATTACAAAATTAAAAGTAAGTGCTGCATTGAAAAAGGAATTGAAAAATATTACGCCACACAATTATGTGGGTGTGCATCCGGAGTTTTAATTTTTATAAATACTTCAAAGGATTGCGTTTGGCATTCCAAATGTATCTTTTAATATTCAGCCAAAATGCGAGTATCATGTAAATGATGATTGGTGAACCCATTGCTAAAAAAGTGATGTAAATAAACCACATCCGAATTCTGCTTGTTGCAATACCAAGCTTTTCGCCAATTGCCGAACATACACCAAATGCATGCATTTCAATATTTGCTCTCAATTTTTCCATGATGAAAATAATTCTACTATTTTTCTATTGCAATTTATATATTTTTTTCAATAATTTTTATAAGACTTTTCATTTACCTTTTCTTTTGCTGTAAATTCGCGGCATTCTTAGAAAATATATTACAATCAGTTATACCAAACATTAAAATTCTCACTATGGCTTTTGACATTGAAATGATTAAGAAGGCATACGAAACAATGCCTGAAAAAGTTGATGCAGCTCGTAAAACATTGGGACGTTCGTTGACATTGAGCGAAAAAATTCTTTTCTCACACCTTCATGTAGACCAAAAAATTGAAAATTTTGCAAGAGGCAATTCTTATGTAGATTTTGCTCCGGACAGAGTTGCAATGCAAGATGCAACAGCACAAATGGCATTGCTGCAATTTATGCAAGCAGGTCGTAAAACTGCAGCTGTTCCAAGTACAGTTCATTGCGATCACTTAATCACTGCAAAAGTTGAAGCCAAACAAGATTTACAAATTGCAAATGCAGAAAGTAAAGAAGTATATGATTTCTTGGCTTCTGTAAGTAATAAATATGGTATCGGATTTTGGAAGCCTGGTGCTGGAATTATTCATCAGGTAGTTTTAGAAAACTATGCTTTCCCTGGAGGGATGATGATTGGAACGGATAGTCATACAGTAAACGCAGGAGGATTGGGCATGGTTGCAATTGGTGTTGGTGGTGCGGATGCTTGTGATGTAATGGCTGGATTGGCATGGGAATTGAAATGGCCTAAATTAATTGGTATTAAATTAAACGGGAAATTAAGTGGCTGGACTGCTCCGAAAGATGTGATTTTAAAAGTAGCAGGAATCTTAACCGTAAAAGGTGGAACAGGTGCTATTGTAGAATATTTTGGCGAAGGTGCAACAGCAATGAGTTGTACCGGTAAAGGCACAATTTGTAATATGGGTGCTGAAATTGGTGCAACCACTTCAACATTCGGATATGACGAAAGTATGAGCCGTTATTTACAAGCTACAGGTCGTGCAGATGTTGCTGCTTTGGCTGATGGCATTAAAGATTATTTAACTGCTGATGCTGAAGTGTATGCCAATCCGCATCAATATTTTGATGAGGTAATTGAAATTGATTTAAATACTTTAGAACCACATTTGAATGGTCCTTTTACTCCAGATTTAGCTACACCAATTTCTAAGATGAAAGAAGTTGCTGCTGCTAATGGTTGGCCAACAAAAATAGAAGTTGGTTTAATAGGAAGTTGCACAAACTCATCTTACGAAGACATTTCAAGAGCTGTAAGTCTGGCAAAACAAGTAACAGAAAAAGGATTAACAACCAAAGCTGAATATACGATTACTCCGGGTTCTGAGCAAGTAAGATATACTATTGAAAGAGATGGTTTCTTAGAAGTTTTTGATAAAATTGGTGCTACTGTATTTGCAAATGCTTGTGGTCCTTGTATTGGAATGTGGGAAAGAGTTGGCGCAGAAAAGAAAGAAAAAAATACCATCGTTCATAGCTTCAATAGAAACTTTGCAAAACGTGCAGATGGCAATCCAAATACATTTGCATTTGTTGGAAGCCCAGAATTAGTAACGGCTTTGGCGATTGCCGGAGATTTAACTTTCAATCCATTAACAGATACTTTAACCAATGATAAAGGCGAACAAGTTAAATTAGATGAACCAACTGGTATGGAACTTCCGGCAAAAGGTTTTGCTGTTGAAGATGCAGGTTATCAGGCGCCTGCAGAAGATGGAAGTAATGTAACTGTTGCTGTAGATCCGGCTTCAAAACGTTTACAATTGTTAGATCCTTTTGCAGCATGGGAAGGAACTGATTTGATAGGTTTAAAACTTTTGATAAAAGCCAAAGGAAAGTGTACAACCGATCATATTTCTATGGCGGGTCCTTGGTTAAAATTCAGAGGACATTTAGATAATATCAGCAACAATATGTTGATTGGCGCTGTAAACTTCTTCAATGAAAAAACAGATGACATTAAAAATCAGTTAACCGGTGAATACGGCGCTGTACCCGCAACACAACGTGCATACAAAGCTGCAAACATCGGAACAATTGTTGTAGGCGATGAAAACTATGGTGAAGGAAGTTCAAGAGAACATGCCGCTATGGAACCCCGTCATTTAGGGGTGAGAGTTGTATTGACAAAATCTTTTGCACGTATTCATGAAACAAATCTGAAGAAGCAAGGAATGTTGGCATTAACTTTTGCCAACAAAGCTGATTATGATAAAATTCAGGAAGATGATACTATTGATGTATTAGGTTTAACAACATTTGCTCCTGGAAACCCGTTAACATTGGTGTTTCATCATGCCGATGGCAGTCATGATGAAATCATTGCAAATCATACATACAACCAACAACAAATTGAATGGTTTAAAGAAGGTGCTGCGTTGAATATCATTCGTAAGCAAGTTGCTACAAATTAACTAAGGAATAAATACTTAAATCAAATCCCCAACTTTTTATGAGTTGGGGATTTTTTTAGAGAAATAAAATATATGAAAAATCAAAATACCAATAACTAATTTTATTTTTAAAAATCGCCTGAATTGTATGTTACTTTGCTCAAATAATTGAATGGTTTTATGGAAAATTCAAAAGATCCATTGCACGGCAAAACACTAGAGTTTATTTTAACAGAATTACAAACCTATTTTGGTTGGGAAGGGTTAGCAGAAAAAATTAATATCAATTGCTTCAAAAGCAATCCAAGCATCAAATCCAGCCTAACGTTTTTACGCAAGACTCCTTGGGCTCGAAATAAAGTTGAGCACTTGTACACTTACATGCTAAGAAAAAGAAAATAAGTAAAAATTCTATTTCTTAACTTCAGAAAATTAGTAACTCAATTTTATAACTTACCCAATCAATTACCTGAAATCATCCTCATTCAATTCATCATCTGTAAAGTTCAAGTCACCAAAGTTCATCATACTGCCCATTAAATCTTTAAACTCAATTTTACCTTCAATCATTTTTTTACTGATTAAAGAATAAGCTGATAAACCGTGTAATACAAACTCCATCAACAATGCATTTTCCCTGTCATTAGCTGCATGAAAATCTTTCTTAACCAAACCATACAAACCATCTACTTTATATAAGGCCTGAATTTTTTCTTCATCCTTCATGTCAACCAAAAGATCAAGATGGTTGTGCGAATTAAACCAGGTAGTTATTTGCTTGTATGGATTTTCTTCTTGCTTTTCATCAACACTTTTTTTACCGGTAGCTTTTTTCTTTTTTGCTTGTTCCGGATTCGGGAAGTATTGAACAAACAAACTACGAAGTGCTTTATCAATCAAGTTAACAGCTACCTGATAAGGTCCTTCTTGTTCGCCTTCATACACCAATTCAATTTTACCTGTCACAGATGGAATTACACCAACCAAATCACTGATCCAAACCTGTGTACTTTTTTCATTGTTGATGATTGCTCTGCGTTCTGCACTACTCACTAAATTTTCATAAGCAGCAATTGTTAGCCTTGCACTAACCCCACTTTTCTTATCAACATATTCATTATTTCTTGCTTCAAAAGCAACTTGTTCTACCAATCTTTTCACCAAATCACTTACAGCAACTCTTTCTTTTTGTACTTCCAAAATATTGGCTTCCTGCTCGGTAATTGCCAAACTTTCATCAATCGTTTTTGGATAGTGCGTTAATATCTGACTTTGTATTCTATCTTTCAATGGTGTTACTATGCTGCCTCTGTTGGTGTAGTCTTCTGGGTTTGCAGTAAATACAAATAAAATATCCAAAGGCATTCTCAATTTAAAACCCCTGATTTGTATATCGCCTTCTTCTAAAATATTGAATAAAGAAACTTGAATTCTTGCTTGCAAATCTGGTATTTCATTGATTACAAAAATGCCACGATTGCTTCTCGGAATAATGCCATAATGCAACACTCTTTCATCTGCAAAACTGAGCTTTAAATTTGCTGCTTTAATTGGGTCAATATCGCCAATCAAATCTGCAACACTCACATCAGGAGTAGCTAATTTTTCACCATATCTTTCGCTTCTGTGTACCCAATGAATTGGCGTATCATCTGCATGTTCAGCAATTTGATCTTTCGCATATTTACTTAATGGTTTCAACGGATCATCATTGACTTCACTACCTGCAATAATCGGCATATACTCATCCAACAAATCTACCATTTGCCTTGCCATACGTGTCTTTGCTTGTCCACGTAATCCTAAAAACAAAATATTATGACGGCTTAGTAAAGCCCTTTCAGTATCAGGAATCACCGTGTCTTCATAACCAATGATTCCTTTAAATGGATTTTCTTTTGTTTGGATTTTTGCTATCAAATTTTTTCTTACTTCATCTTTAACAGACAAACTTTGATAACCACTTTTTTTAAGCTGTCCTAATGTTACAATTTTCTTAATATCCATAATTATTTTTTTGTACTAAACTTTTGTTTTTTAATTGAATTGTTGTTGCGTCGCACCTTTCATCGACATTGCATTATTGAGCATTTTTGTATTCTAATAAACCGTCTTCCGCTTTCCATTTTCAAAATCTTTAAAAATAAATGCACCCAATTTATCCAATGAGGCAAAGAAAGCTTTACCATTATTCATCTCCGTAAATTCCTGTACAAAGCTTTGCAAATAAGGATCACTGGCAATCATAAAAGTTGTAATGGGTATTTTCAACTTCTTACATTGTGCAGCCAAATTAATACAACGGTTTACTACTTTTCTATCCAAGCCAAAACTATTTTTGTAATACTTCCCTCCTATTTTTAAACAAGTTGGTTTACCATCCGTAATCATAAAAATTTGCTTATTGCTATTTTTTCTGCGACGCAAAATATCCATTGCTAATTCCAATCCGGCTACAGTATTGGTATGATAAGGACCTACTTCTAAATAAGGTAAATCTTTAATTTCAATTTGCCAGGCATCATTGCCAAAAACTACAATATCAATTGTATCTTTTGGATACTTTGTTGTAATCAATTCACTCAATGCCATCGCCACTTTCTTTGCAGGTGTAATTCGGTCTTCGCCATACAAAATCATGGAGTGCGAAATATCAATCATCAAAACTGTTGATGTTTGGGTTTTAAAATCTGATTCACGTATTTGCAAATCATCTTCACCCATGGTAAAACTATCAATGCCGTGATTAATTTGTGCATTACGAATGCTTTCAGTAAAATCAATTTGTTCTAATAAATCACCAAATTGAAATCCTCTTGTATCCGGACTTACTTCATCACCCTGACCATGTTTAAATGTTTGGTGATTACCGCTTTTACTTTTTTTAAGTTTGCCAAAAATTTCTTCCAAACTTTTTTTACGAATAGTTTGTTCACTTTTGGCAGTTATTTTAAAATTTCCATCAGCTGGGTTTTCTTGTAGGTAACCATTATCCTTCAGATCTTGGATAAAATCACCCATACCGTAATCTTTATCTGTAAATTTATACTGCTTGTCCAACTCATTCATCCAGCTTAAAGATTCAGATGCATCACCATTGGTATAAGTAAGCATCTGCGTAAAAATATCAAGCATTTGCTCGAATTTACTTTTATCATTTTCGTTTGGATTAAATTGTATAAATCGATGCCCAATCATAATTGTGATTTAAAAAATTTGCTGATATAAATATATCTTAATAGTATCAGTATTTACAACAAATTATAAATAGAATAGTTGCTGATTTAAAATTTGTTTTTAATGTATCAACAAAAAAAATATCCTGTCAGCTGACAGGATATTTTGAAATTGCTTACATGAATATATTTTATTTTACTTTTCCTGAATCAGTTGCTTTTCCTGGCTTTACAGCATCTTTGGAAACACTGTTTATAGACTCCATTTGTTGCAATTCTGCCAATAAACTGTAGCTCATTCTGATGTCGTCCATCATTTTCATTTGCATACCAGATAAATTACTTTCCAACATTTGGTCAGCAGCAATTTGATCTTGTCTAGTACGAGCAGTATTATACCTAAAAATAAATTCTTTAACCAATTTATCATAAGCAGCTCTATCCATTTTGCCTCCACCTAATGATACATAATAATCTTGCTGTTGTTCCAAATCTTTCTTCAATGACGCTGAAACTTTTGCTGCTAAATCTTTTGCTTCAGCAGCATAACAAGCAGATAAGAAACGCAAACTATTTCTGTTGTATTGATTACTACGACTTACCTGACCATAACTGAAATTTTCTTCTAAAATATTTTTATCGCAAAGTGCTAAAATATTTCTTGCTTCTTGTTTTCTGTTACGATTTACCAAATCAAATGCCAAGTCTTCGTAGGCTTCTCTGATAGAATTTAGATGTCTCCTGTTTTCTTCATCATAATAAACACCTTTTTTACCTGCATTTCCAAATGCAAATTTGTTGGTTAACTTATCCAAAGCCCAATCAGTATTTACAAATGGCCATTCTGTTGTTGTTGGATTATTGGTATTTTCAATAGGAACCAATCTGTAACTCATACCATCAGAACGTAAGTATTTTTCAAAACCTAAACCAATTTGATAAGGCGAATTGTTGGTAAAGCAAATTGGTCTGTTCCATTTATTTGCAGCAATAATATTCAATACTGCGAGATCATTTTTTTGTAATGCATTTTTTGGAATATCAAATTTCAATTCACTTACAACACCCGAATCAGAAGCATTTACAGTTCCATTTTTTAATACGAAATTTTTGTCAACCGGAACAGAAACTTTTTTAACCGGATAGCAATTTGCATATTCTCCACGAGAGTTATCCATAAACT
>CANLAE010000006.1 GCA_947488765.1 Chitinophagaceae bacterium
AGGTTTCAGCAATTTTGGAAAAAATATTTTCGAATGAAATTGCAACGATTCAATTAATATCAAAACAGAAAAAAATAAATGAATGGTGGAATAATTACAAGGTCCTTTTTGCTGTAATTGCCGCTTTGATTTTTTGTTTGATGATTGCTTTGATTGGATAGTTTTTATAGAACCCAGGTTGAAAAGATTACTATTGCAACATAGGCATAATTCCCAGTCCCATTGTTCCATTTAACTCAATACTTGAAGGAGTGATGGTTAATCCGGAAGCCAAATCTTTGGTGAGCAACAACGGACCATCCATATCTACATAATCTAGTTGTGGTAAAAAATTGGCAATCGCAGCAGAGCCAATGCTGCTTTCATTCATACTGCCCATCATCACTTTCATATTCAGGCTTCTTGCTTCTCTAATCATCCGTAATGCAGGAGTGATTCCACTACATTTGGTAAGTTTTATATTAATGCCGTGAAAATGATTGTTGCATTTTGCAACATCATGTTCAGAAACACAACTTTCATCGGCAAAAAGTGGTAATTCAGATTTTTCAAACAATATTTTCATGCCTTCCCAATTGTCTTTTGCCAAAGGTTGTTCAATTAATTCAACACCCAATTCTTTCAATTGCGGAATTTTATACAATGCTTCTTCAAGCGTCCATCCGGCATTGGCATCAACTCTGAAAACTGCATCAGTATTGGCTCTAAGGGATTTCACAATTTCTATATCTTCAGAAGTTCCGAGTTTAATTTTATAAATGGGCCATGGTTTTGCCTTGATTTTTGCAACCATATTTTCAATCGTATCTATGCCAATGGTATAATCTGTATTGGGCAGATTTACCCACGAAGTATTCCAAAGTTGGTATAGATTTTTTTTAGACATTTTACCAAACAAATCCCAACCGGCCATATCTAAAGCACTGACTAAAAAAGGATTATTGGGTAATAAATGATGCAGGTAATGCCAATATCTTTCGGGATCTGTAAAAGCAAATTTTTCAATCAGTCTTTTGTTTTTTTCAATATCGGCAACCATTTGTTCAGTGGTAATGTTGTAATAAGTTATTGCCGGAGCCTCTCCAATTCCATACCAGTTGCCCAATTGTAAAACAACCACCAATGTTGGTTGGTGCGTTTTTGTTCTACCGCCTGAAATAGAGAACGGATATTCAAAAGGCAATTCAAATGTGTGGTAATGTAAAATCATGAAGAAGCACATTTATGGGTAAAGAATGATGATCAACGAACCGAACGTACAAGTGTGCGACGCAACAAAAGATTGGATTTGTTATTCAGCCGACCACAAAAGAACTAAAAATAAAACCCCGCCAATTGGCAGGGTTTTAAAAATATTTGATTGAATTATGCGATTACTAATTTTGATTTTTGTTGTACAATGTAATTCCATGCAAACATGATTATCGGCAAGAATACAACTGTAGAAAACAACTCGTTTTTGTAAAAAGGCAATCCCGCTACGTAACAAGTGATTAAGCCACTAAGGTCTTTGCTGTAAGCAATGGTGCTGCCTAACCAAACTGATGCGTTTGATAATAAAAAGAAAACGGTTGGTGCTGCAATAGAACCAAGTATGATAGAATTGTAATTTTTTCCTTTGATTGCCCAGCCAATTAAAGTGGTTAACAACAAAAGTGCGTAATTAAAAATTTGACCTTTGTAAAACCCTTTGAATGCAAAAAGATTTGCACGGAAAAGTAATTCGATAACAACATCGCTTAATAGTAATGCCAACAATGGCATTAAGAATGTAGCATTTTTTTCTTTTACAATCATTCCTGAAAAAAGTGCAATTGCAAAAATTGGCGTAAAGCCTGACAAGCTTATTTGGCTTGCAAATAATAATTTGGTTACAACCGTAATAAAAATTAGAAAAGCTGCGAATAATATGGAACGGTGGGACAATTTCATTAGAATAGTGTTTAGGCAAAAATAGGAGTAATTGGTTTTAAGACAAATGAGTTTTTTACATGAATGTTGATAAGTGTAAAAGTTGTTTAATTATAGGATTATTTAGTTAGGGACATATGCTTTGAAAATGGTGGTTGTTCCGCTTGCGGTGAAATGGTAATTGGTATTGGCAAATGCAGTAAATGCATCTCCTTTTTTGAAGAACATATTTTCTTGTCCTTTTACAATGATTGCGCCTTCAATTACAAAAAATATTTCAATAGATTTTGTTTCTGCAAAATAAACTTCACCGGGGTTTAAATCAATTTTACAAATGGCAAAATCGGGCACGGGGCAAGGATAGTTTGTTTCGTGCAGGAGTTTCTCTCCTTTTAAAACTTTTGGTGTGATGCTTTGAAATGCAGTATGCTTCAACAATTCGGGCACATCAATGTGTTTGTTGGTTAATCCACCACGGAGCACATTATCGCTATTTGCCATTAGTTCTACATTCTGACCTTCTAAATAAGCATGCGGAATACCGGCTGCCTGAAAAATGGCTTCGTCTTTTTGTACACAAACGATGTTGAATAAATAGATTGAAAAAATACCACGGTCTATATTGTTCCATTCATTGATTGGGGTTTGTTCGTACAACTTTGCCACCCACCAACCGGGTTGATTTTTTTGTAAAAGTCCTTCACGTTTTTGTCGCAATTCTTTTTTAACAAGCGGCAATAAAATATTGTCAACATCTGACTGATCCATTTCCATTACAAACTGGTACAACCCTTTGATACCAGCACTTCTGTACAATGCTAATAAAATATTAAACTCTTTATTTTCGGTTAAAGTAATTTCAATTGCATCATTATTTTTAAAGCCGTGCAACAACCAAAATTCACTTAGCGCAACCATCACTTCGGGCTTGTGATTTTGATCTTTGTAATTTCTATTTGCTGCATCAATTGGCATACCGGCTGCTTCTTCTGCAGCAAAGCCTTTGGCAGCTTCAATTTTAGAAGGATGCACCTGAATGCTGAGCATATCGTGTACATCTAAAATTTTAAACAAAAAAGGAAGTTCATTAAATTGTTGGTAAACTTCTTCACCCAATATTTCAACAGGATTTTGATTGATTAAATCTTTTAAACTAATATTTTCCTGATTGAGATTGATGAAGCTTGATGCGGATGCGTGAGCCCCCATCCAATATTCGGCAAATGGTTTGTGTTGTGTATTTTCTATGTGCAATAAATTGGGAATATAGGTTGAGCCGCCCCATGCATAATTTTGAACTTTTCCTGTTAATTTAAATAGGGTGTTTTTGGGAATCATATTTTATTTGTTCGATAAAGTTTAAATATTTTATGGATTTAATCTAAACAATAATAATTCAAAACAATTTAACTTCATTCTGCAAATGAATAATCACAACAAAAATATTGGAAACAAAGGAGAAGATATTGCAAAAGATTGGCTTGAAAAACAAGGCTATACCATTATTGAACGAAACTGGAGACACAGTCATTGGGAGGTAGATATTATTGCAAGCAAAAAAGATAAATTGCATTTTGTAGAAGTAAAAACACGAAACTCACACAGATACGGCAAACCCGAAGAAAGTTTTGGAAAAAATAAAATGAAATCATTGAAAAATGCTGCCGAAGAATACCAGCATCAAAACCCTGAATGGAAAAAAATTCAATTTGATATATTGGCAATTACTTTGCAGCATGAAGAAGTTGTAGAAATATTTTTAATTGAAGATGTCTATTTTTAAATCGAAAATGAAATAGTAGAGCGTGTAATAAATAAAAAAATGAAGTTAATTTTAATTAGTTTAGGCAAGCCACATGATACTCATTTTAAAGATGGCATTCAGGAATTTTCAAATCGTTTAAATAAATATTTTTCTAGTGAATGGATCATTGTTGCACCGCCCAAAAATGCAGCAGTATTAAGTGTTTCGGAGGCAAAAAAGACAGAAGCGGGCTTATTGATGCAACATATTCAGAAAGATGATTTTGTAGTTTTATTGGATGAAAGGGGGAAACAATTCACCTCTCCTTTGCTTGCAAATTTTATACAACAACGTGCCAATGAAAGTTGCAAAAGAATAGTTTTTATTATTGGTGGAGCTTTTGGTGTTGATGAATTAATTATTAAAAGAGCAAATTATACTTGGAGTTTATCTAATCTTGTATTTCCGCATATGATGGTTCGATTAATCTTAGCCGAACAATTATACAGGGCTTGTACTATTTTACGAAATGAAAAATACCATCACGAATAAATTTTAAATATGCTTTCACTTACCATCATTATTATCCTTTTTACAGCAGTTGTTTCTTTCATTGCTTTTAGTAATCAAAAACTTGTGAATGATTTGATTTTTCATGTAAACCCAATCAGAGAAAAAAATGAATGGTTTCGATTGGTGAGTTGTGGGTTTATACATGCAGATATTGGTCATCTTGCATTCAACATGATTTCGTTGTACATGTTTGGTGAATTGGTAGAAGATCAATTTGCTATTTTCTTTGGCGGTTCAAGTAAAGTGATATTCATTGCGTTTTATGTTACCGCTTTAATTGTTTGTTTAATCCCAACTTATATTAAAAACAGAAACAATGATTATTACAGAAGCTTGGGTGCATCGGGTGCAGTTTCTGCCATTGTTTTTGCAGGAATATTTTTATATCCTACAGCAAAAATTGGCATATTCATACTCCCTCCAATTATTCCCGGTTTCATATTTGCGCCAATTTATTTATTCATATCTGCAATGTTGTCCAAAAAAGGAGGCGACAATATTAACCATTCTGCCCACATTTGGGGAGCTTTGTATGGTGTAGTTTTTTTAATTCTATCTACCCATTTTTTATCAAATGTTGATGTTGTAACAAGTTTTACAGAGCAAGTGAGGAATTGGTTTTTAGATTAATCATCTTTACTACATTGTTTTTTTGTGTATAAAAAAATTTTTTTATTTTTTTATACACAATATTAATTTTTTATTATCTTGCTCACTCATTAAATTAAACTGCTATGAGGAAGATTTTACTATTCTGGTTATTTTCATTGGTTTTTAGTTATTCGATTAATGCTCAATCAGCAAGTACTTATTCATTTGCTGCTAGCACTGGAACTTACACTCAGGTAAATGATGCAACAGCAACTAGATTGAATTTAGTTGAAGCAGACACCTATCTAAGTACAGCACAATCTATAGGATTCAATTTTGTATATGAAGGTATAACTTATACTCAATTCAAAATGGGTTCTAATGGATTTATTAGTTTGAATAGCTTTGGTACTGCTACTCTTACAGCCAACAATTTTTCAACTGCTAATTCTACTTCAAGACCTATTATAGCCCCACTTTGGGATGATTTGGATGGGAGATCTACGGGATCTGTAAGTGCTGCATATTTCGAAGTAACAGGAAGTGCACCTAATAGAGTTTTAACTGTCGAATGGCGTAATTGGGAGTGGAATTATGCATCTAGTACGCCTGTAATTAGTTTTCAAGCAAAACTATATGAAACCACAAATATTATTGAGTTTGTTTACAGATCAGAGACAGGAACACCAAGTTCTGGTTCAGCGTCAATTGGTATAGGTTCAGCAACTGGCTCTGGCAATAATAGTTATTTAAATTTAACAAGTACTACTACACCAGCAGTTAGTAGTATTTCAAGTGTTACAACACTTTCAACGAAACCAGCTACTGGTCAAGTTTATACTTTTACGCCTCCTACACCTTGTTCTGGTGCACCACTAGCTGGGACAGTTTCTGGTCCAGCTAGTGCTTGTTCAGGTATTGGGTTTAACATTACTGCTACTGGTTATTCTACTGGTGTTAGTGGGATGACTTACAGATGGCAAACTGCTACATCTGCAACTGGCCCTTGGACGAATACAACTGGAACAAGCCCTGCATCTTTTACTGCAACACAAACTTCTACAGCTTTTTATAGGTTGGTTGACACCTGTACTAATAGTGGTATTGGAGCTGAGTCTAATGTGATATCAGTTACAATTGGTAATGCCAGTTATAGTTCATTGCCTTTTTTCGAAAGTTTCGAGAACATATGGATTGATGGATGTAATACAAAAGATATTCCAACTAACAACTGGAGAAATAGCCCCGCTAAAACAGATAGTAGCTGGAGAAGGGATGATGATGCAGCTAGTGGTGGTAACACGGCTATTTGGGGATCAACAACTTCATACATGTATACACCTGCATCTTCAAATGGTAGTAGATCTGCTCGTTTTCACTCTGGAAATATAACTGCTGGTCGAAGAGGTATTTTTGATTTATATATTGATTGCTCTTCTGGAGTTGCTACGAAACAACTAAGTTTTGATTATATAAATACATCAGGAACCGATTCGTTAGTAATATCTATGTCTACAGATGGTGGGGTATCATTTGCAAGACTTGATTCAATAACTCTTAGGACTGCTTGGACAAATAAGCTTGTAAATTTTACTTCAACAAGTTCGACTACAATTTTACGATTTACAGCAACTGCTGATTTTGGTAGCACTGATATAGGCTTAGATAATGTTAATGTTGTTGTTTTGAATACATGTTCAGGTACTCCAACTACA
The DNA here is from genome assembly GCA_947488765.1 of Chitinophagaceae bacterium. GTDB lineage: Bacteria > Bacteroidota > Bacteroidia > Chitinophagales > Chitinophagaceae > UBA1930. Next base: position 6,535 of record CANLAE010000006.1, read on the forward strand.
GGAATAATTTCATCAAATTCTACAACTGTATGTGCAGGTAGCAGCGTTTCCTTTTCAAGTTCAACATATACTATAGCAACTGGTATGACTTATCGTTGGCAAACATCTGCAACAGGGAGTGATCCTTGGACAAATACAACTACAACTTCCGCTAGTTCATATTCATTTACATTTTCAACGCCAGTTTGGGTAAGAAGGGTAGATACTTGTACAAACACAGGTCAGTTTGCAATTTCAAATGCAGTTCAGATTTCAATAAATGCTGCTACCTACGCAAGTTTACCATTTACTGAAAGTTTTGAAGCTACTTGGATTGATGGTTGTGGAACAACTGGAAGTAAAAGTATACCAAATAACAGTTGGAGAAATACTCCAACTACAGGGAATAATTCATGGAGAAGAAATGATGAAACAACTGCAAACTCGGGTTGGGGAAGCACTGCAGGTGGTTATACTCCTACATTCTCTGAAGGTGCCTACTCTGCAAGAATTCATACCTACTCAACAAGCACTCCTGGCAGTTTAGATGTTTATTTAGATTGTAGTTCAGGAGCAGCATCAAAACAACTTAGCTATGACTATATTAATACAAGTGGTAGCGATAGTTTAAAAGTCTTTTTATCAACTGATGGGGGTAATAATTTTACTTTTATAGGTACTAAAAATACAACAACAACTACTTGGTCTAGCTTCATTATTCCGTTTACATCATCTTCAGCCACCACAGTAATTAGGTATACTGCTTATGGAGATTTTGGAAGCACTGATATTGGTTTAGATAATATAAATGTTGTAAGTGTTGCTTGTGGTTCTCCTACTGGATTAATCACATCTTCAATTACAGCTACAGGAGCAACTTTAAGTTGGACAGCACCTGCATCGGCACCTTCAAGTTATGAAGTTTTTTATAGTACAACCAATACTGCACCAAATTCTGGCTCTACGCCAAATGTTACTGGGATTGCAGGACTTACAACAAACATTACTGGTTTATCAAGTGCTACTACTTACTTCGTTTGGATAAGATCCAATTGTGGGGGTTCTGGCAATAGTTCTTGGACAAATGGTGGATCCTTTATAACAGCCTGTGTGGAGGTTTCAGCATTTTCTCAAAATTTTGATGGTGTTGTTGCAGGTACATTCCCTCCTTGTTGGGCTAAAGTGGGTACAACAGGAAGTACTTACACACAAGCTTCTACGGTAATTTCATCGCCTAATAATTTATATATCTATAGCAGTTCAACTTCTAATTTAGCTATTGTTGCAATGCCTTCTGTTTCAAATGCAAGTGCAGGAACACATCAATTGAAATTTAAAGCAAGAGCTAATTTTACAGTGGGTGGAGTGATTGAAGTTGGTTATTTAACTAACCCAACAGATGCCGCAACATTTGTTTCTTTATCCTCTTTTACTACAACAAGTACTACGCTAGTTGATAACTTTGTGCTTAGTCCTGTAAATGCACCTGGAGGAGTAACTACACTAGCTTTTAGACATACTGGTTCTCCTGCAAACAGTGTCTTAATTGATGATGTGGTTTATGAACAAATTCCATCTTGTTTAGAACCTACTGCACTAAATGCATCTTCAATAACTACAACAACTGCAACAGTTGGTTGGACTGTTCCTTCTGGTACGCCAACCAGTTATTTTTGGGAGCTTAGAAGTTCTGGTGCTGCTGGTAGTGGAGCTACTGGACTATTAAATAGCGGTAATACAACTCAAAATAGCGTTGCTTTAACTTCTCTTCAATCTGGGACAGGTTATCAATTTTACGTTAAAACAATCTGTAGTAGCAATACAGATACAAGTTCATACGCAACTTTAAATTTTAATACTTTACTTACAAATGATGATTGTTCTAGTGCTACATCAATTACTGCTGGAGCGGGTACTATTAATGTAACTTCAGTAGGAGCAACACAGAGTTTGGCTCCATCATTATGTGGCGGATTTACAGCTTCGAGTGCATTAGATATTTGGTATAAATTTACTACAACACAAGCTGGAGCTGCAACGATTTTAACTACAGGATTAGATGTTGTAATTGAGGCTTATAGTGGTAGTTGTGGAAGCTTAACTAGTTTAGGGTGTGCTGATGTTTCAGGCACAACAGAAACTTTAAATTTAACTGGGTTAATTGCTGCAACTACCTATTACTTTAGGGTATACGCTTATGTTTCTACTGGAGCATTTACTGTAAATGTTTCTGGTGTTGCTCTCCCTGTTTCTATCACCTCATTCAAAGGTGAAAGAAAAGGTGCTGAAAATCTATTAGCCTGGACTACAGCTACCGAACAAAACAACAAAGGTTTTGAATTACAAAGAAGTGCTGATGGAGTTAATTACTCAACTCTAACTTTTGTAAACAGCAAAGCAATCAATGGCAATAGCAACACTACTTTGGATTACACTTTCACTGATACTAAACCATTTGCAGGTAATAACTATTACAGATTGAAGCAATTGGATAAAGATGGTAAAGAAAGTCTAAGCCTAGTTGTATTAATTAAAGGTTCTAAAGGAACACAATTAGATATTACTTCAATTTATCCTAACCCAACTACAAGTCAACTAAATGTAATAATGAGTGCACCTTCAAGAGATAAGGTAACCATTGTTATTACTGATGTTGCAGGCAAAGTACTTGTACAAAAAATAGTGAATGTAGTTGCCGGTGATAATAGCATTCAATTAGATGTAAGCAAACTTGTATCTGGTACTTATATCATGAAAGCAATCTGTGAAAATGGATGTGATTCAGGATCTAAGAAATTCATGAAGCAATAGTAACAAATCATTTAATTTTAAAATCCACAACATGTAGAATGTTGTGGATTTTTTTTGGATAAATTTCTATTTAATGGTGAGTAAATAACTAATCTTTAATAAACATTTCTATATTTTATTTAAGACTTCCATCGTATACATAATTTTTAGAGTGTAAGGCATTAAGTAACTGAACCTTTAAGAAATCTATTAAAAATCTTGATAGTATTAAAGTAAAATACAAAAAGCTTCTAGTGTTGAGGTCTAAACCATGATGAATTTATTTTAGGAATGATGTTCTAGATATTCTCACAAGATTATAAAAAAAGTGCCAATGAATTATCATCGGCACTTTTTAAAATATTATAGTTCATTTTATTTCACAACCTGAAATTTAGCACTATCGATAATTCTTCCATTTTTATCACACAACAAAAAGAAGTAAATTCCTCTGTAATAATTGTCCAATGAAATGGTAAGTTTGTTACTAGTCACAGCTATATCGCTTACTTTTTTCCCAATTGCATTGTACAACTGTAACACGCAACCTTTCTCAAGTGTTTTTTGAAATTCAAAATTTATAAATGAACTGGCAGGATTTGGATAAAAGCGGGTAATTTTTACTGTACCCAAATCATTATTCCAATAAGAATTTGCATCAGCAACATTTGCTGAAACTGCAAAAACAAAGAGGAATAATAGTGAGTACAATTTTTTCATTGATCCCTTTTAGAAAATGAAGTTAGGAAAAGTTTGTTATGCTTACAAAGATATTTTCAATGTCAGGTAATGACATCAATCAATTCATTGAAAACCAATCACCCAAACTATAAAGTAGCCAATGTATTATTGATAGCTTCAAAGTTTGGCAAATCTCCTGCACTTTCCAATACTTCAGCATAACGAACAACACCTGCACCATCAATCACAAATGCAGATCTTTTGCTTACACCTTTCATCCAGCCGATAAACACATCATAAAATGCGCCGTATGCAGCTGAAACTTCTTTGTTAAAATCACTCAACAAAGGAAAGTTTAGTTTTTGCTCTTCTTTAAATTTTGCCAATGTAAAAGGTGAATCAACTGATATCCCTAACACTTGTGCATTTGCATTATTATACAACGCAATATTGTCTCTCACATTACATAGCTCTGTGGTACATACCCCAGTAAATGCCATTGGAAAAAACAATAACACTACATTTTTACCTGAAAAATCTGCAAGACTTACTTGATTTCTGTCTGTATCAGGTAATGTAAAAGAGGGTGCTTGTTGACCTACTTGTAAACTCATAAAAAATAGTTTTGATTGATATAAAAATTATTAAATAATTAATCGTATTTACCCATTTGTTTTAAAAAGCGAACATGTGCTACAACTGCTTTCCGCATTGTGGGATATTCAATGTATTGCAGTTGATATTCCATACAAACTGCTTTAACTATTTCGCTGATTGCAGGATAATGCACATGAGAAATCTTTGGAAATAAATGGTGTTCAATTTGAAAATTAAGTCCACCAACTAACCAACTGATTACTTTATTTTTTGTAGCAAAATTTGCAGTTGTTTTAATTTGATGTGCAGCGAATTCATCCGGTAATTTATGCGTATCAATATCAGCCACAGGAAATTCTGCATGCTCTACAGTATGTGCCAATTGAAATACAATACTCAATACAAATCCAGAAAACATACTCACTACTAAAAAGCCCATCAACCAATTAAACCAACCCACCATCATTATTGGCAATACTATAAAAACAAAACCATGATATACTTTTGTAACCCAAAATTCTATATGATCTTTTGTCTCCATTTTTTTCAAAGGGACATCACCAATCTTCTTTAAAAAATATTTTTTGTAATCGGTAAAGAATATCCAAAATACGTAAAGCAACATGTACAAAAACCAAAAATAAAAATGCTGAAAACGATGCATCCACAATCTTTTTTGTGTAGGAGCCATTCTCATGAAAACTCCCACTTCAATATCATCATCCACACCATCAACGTTGGTAAAACTGTGATGGATCATATTATGTTTCATATTCCATAAAAAATGATTTGCACCCAACATACTTAATGAAGTAGCTGCCAATTTATTTTTCCATTTATGCTGGCTGAAACTGCCGTGGCTTCCATCATGCATTACATTAAATCCAATTGCTGCAATTAACCCTCCCAAGAGAAAACATTCGGGTATTGCAAAATACCAATGTGGAGTAAAAAAAATCAAATGAACATAGACAGCAACAAATGAAGCAACCAATACAATTGCTTTGGTAAATAAGCTCATATTGCCTGTTGCAGAAATATTGTTCTCATCAAAGTATTGCTGTACTCTTTTTCTAAGTTCTGTGTGAAGCGATTCCTTTACTACAGGAAATTTGGGCATAGTAAATGGTGTCATTGGATAGTTTTAATTTATGAATTACTGCAAGATACTTGCTAATACATAAAAAAGTATACTAAAGTTGGATAATCACAAAAAAATATTTATTTTATAACAATCAATTTTAACTGATTTTAAAAAATATAATTGAACATATTTATCTCAAATGCACATTTCCACATAGGTGGTATAACTTCTACTTGATTGTTAAGTTATTTTATGCGTAGTTTGAATTGTAGAGATATAAATTATTTATTGATTTTTTATTACTACAAAAAATACTGAGTCCGAATGATAGAAACCAAAGAAATAAATGCATTACTTACCTTGATAGATGATCCTGATGAAGAAGTGTTTCATACAGTGTCAAGTAAGATTATTGATTTTGGAAAAGGAATCATACCCAACTTAGAAAACCTTTGGGAAAACAGCGCAAGTGAAGATGTTCAGGAACGAATAGAACTATTAATTCATCGCCTGCATTACACAGATTTAACAAATGATTTTATCGAATGGCGTGACAGTGCCGACCACGATTTACTTTTTGGTGCCTTATTGGTTGCCAAATTTCAATACCCTGATTTAAACACAACGCCTGTTTTGCAGGAGATAGAAAAGATAAGAAGAAATGTTTGGCTTGAGTTAAATAATTACCTCACACCTTTAGAACAAGCAAATGTTTTAGGCAGCATTATCTTTAATTATTATCGCTTAAAAGGAGTAGAAACAACCTATAAAAATCCAGATGAATTTTACATTAATAAAGTAATAGAAACTAAAAACGGCACTGCAGCTATCAATGGCATTATTTACCAAATAATGTGCAATCTTTTAGACATCAAAGCCAGTATTATCAATATTCCCAACCAAACCATCATTGCATTTTATGCAAGCGATTATGATGCTGTTACTTACAAAGGACATCCGCAAGAGAAAATATTATTTTACGTAGAAGGCTTAAACGGGCAGGCTTATGGACATTTGGAAATAGAAAATTACTTTAAAAAAATTGACATTAAGCCGGCAGCAAAATTTTTAAAGCCGTTATCCAATAAACAAATCATTAAAATGTTGTTGGAAGAAATCAGTCAATGTTTTAAACTTGAAAGTAATCTGTACAAACAGCAAGAGCTACTTGCCCTTGCCGATTTATTAAATGATTAGTTTCAAGATATTATAAAACTACTTCAATCCTTTTACATATTTGTTCAGCCACTCTCCTTGTTCCCATAACATGTGCAACAAATTTTCTTTGCCCCTATAACTATGTGCTTCATAAGGTAAGTACACAAATCTTACTGTTCCTCCGTGCCCTTTTATTGCATTATACAAACGTTCACTATTAATTGGAAACGTACCTGGATTATCATCAGAATCGCCATGAATCAACAACAAAGGGGTTTTAATTTTATCTGCATAACTAAACGGACTCATTTCATAATACAATTGTGGGGCTTGCCAATAGGTACGTTCTTCATTCTGAAACCCAAATGGAGTAAGGGTTCTGTTGTAGGCACCACTTCTTGCAATACCTGCTTTAAAAAGATTGGTATGTGCCAATAAATTAGCAGTCATAAAAGCACCATAACTATGTCCGCCAACTGCAACCCTATTTCTATCTCCAACACCCATTTCACTTAGTTTCTGAACAGCAGCTTCTGCATTTAATTTCAATTGCTCAATAAAATCATCATTCGGCTTTTTATCTGCAGATGCAGATACAATAGGCATTTCAGCATTATCCAACACTGCGTATCCTTGTGTTACATAAAAAATAGGCGAGCCCCAACTTAATGTTGTGAAACGATATTTACTGCCACGTATTTGTGCAGCATCTGATGCATTATTAAACTCACGTGGATAAGCCCAAATCAATACCGGCAATTCTCCATCTTTATTTTTATCATAACCTTTCGGTAAATACAAATCCCCTGTTAAGTCAACACCATCTGCCCTTTTGTATTGAATTTTTTCTTTTGTAACTCCTACTAATTGCGGATATGGATTTTTAAAATCAGTAATCATTCTATCTGCAATCCTTAATTTCAAATTTTTGATGATGTAATTTGGCGGTTCTTGTTGCGATTCTCTGCGTGTTAGCAACACCAATTTTTCAGCATCAATCACATCAGATACATATTCAAACGATTCTTTTTGACAACGCCAAATCATTTCACTTTTCTTCGTAGTCAAATCAAAGTTTGCCAAAAATGGCAAATCTCCATCAGGAGATGAACCCACATTATTATTCAGCAAAATGCTGTTGTTAAACACTTTCACCACATTTCTTCCGTAATAATTTTTTTCTGTAACAGGTGTTCCCGGATTACCATAAGCATCTGTTGTATTTCTTTCAAACAAAAGTGCTAGGTCAGATTTTACGGTATTAAAAGCACTTACACGGGCAATTTGTTTGGCAGTTAATCCTTCAGTTACCCATGCAAAATTTTTATCGCCCCATGTTGTACCACGATAACGCATTTTTGTTTTAAACAATTCCTGAACCTCACGGTTAAAAGGTGCAGCCCATGCAAATACCTGATCATGAAAATCAACTTTCTTTTTTATCAAACCACTATCCAGCGGAACACACCATGTAATCGTTGCTGCTTCATCATCTCTCCAGTCAAACAATCGAGGAACGTTTTGTGTATTATCATAACCACTAGGAGTACCTTCTGTACTTGGCAAATCTGCCAACACTTTTACTACATTCCCTGAAAAATCAGTAATAGCAAGGGTTGCAGGAAATCCATTAGCAGTAACCAAATAAGAAAAAGGTGTATGAATTGTTTTTGTCAGTAAATATTTTTTATCCGGCGATGGTGTAAACAAACTATAAATAGCAGGCTTACCAATATTGATTTCAATACCACTTTTTGTTTGTACCAATTGTGCAGTTGCCATAAAATCAAACAACTGTTCGTCATAAGGCGATTTAATTAAATCCTGGAAAGTAGCACTTGGCGCAGCTTTTCCAATGTTTTGTTGTATCGTTGGACCCTTAGGCGTGATTGGTTTTTTAGGCATTGGCTTCAATGCATTCGCAGCAGCTTTGTACAAAATAGTGTTATCATCCAACCATGTAAAAGCATTGCCAATGGTAGTGTTTACGGGTTGTTTGTTCCATTGCGTTACTTTCTTTGTGGCAATATCTATTACATAAATATCAACTCTGTTATTGGTTGTATTGGTAAATGCAATTTTTTGTTCATTCGGACTCCAACTGATATTTCCTGCCATCAATTTTACAGGCATTCCCATCAATGCAAAAACTTTTTCGGAGTTAATATTTTTTAATTGAAAATTATTGATAAACGATTGTCTGCTTGGAGAAAAATTATTTGGGTTTAAACGCAAACCTGCCAACCGAACTTCAGGTTGTCCCAATTCTTCTACCGTAGGATAACTGTTTCTTTCAACCACCAACATCCATTCTGCTTTACTGTCTACACTTATGGTTGGTGTTGGCTTTGCTAGTAATAAGTCTGCAATTTCTTTGGGAGGTAATTGATAATTAATTGCATCCTGTGCATAACTAATACTTACAAATTGTACAAACAATATGGCAACCAATAGGCGCTTTACAACAAAACGATTTTGCATAATAGGTTATTTTTGAAGCATTGAAGATACGCTGAGCAAATGAAGTAAAAACAGTTTGAATTGAAATTTTTGTGGCAATCGGCTGCAACGCTTTACCCGTTTGTAGTTGGGGCTTTTCGCATGTAGTCCTCGCAAAGCTGCGGGCTACTTTGCTGTAATCCCCCTGCCTTTTAACGTTAGTTCTTTGTTGAACTTTTGTCTATTCTATTTATTTGTTTGTTTTCCTAACTTGAATTAATCTTCCCGACTACGTCACGGTGTTACCAAATCTCTGATTTGTAGTAGAAATGATTTTTAATAGCTGTATCATCAATCAAATGGCTGCCGGATTGCAGTGGAAATACTTTTTGTAGGCACGACAAAAAGATTGAAACGAAAAGCCGGAACTGCAGTTGAGATAAGGGTTGCAGCTCACAGCCTAAAATATAATTTTCTTTAAACAGACACAAGTTTATTGTGCGTTATCTATCACAAACTTGTATAATTAAAAACTTTAAGTAGTTGGTATTTTCCATGCCCCATACAATCGGATGATCGGCTGCCTGTGCATTAAATACCACTTGTTTTATTTTTTTGCGGGCATCTTTTGCTGCTAATTCTATGGTATGTAAAAACAAATCGGGCGGTACTAAATTGGTGCAACTGCTTGTTACCAAAAAGCCCCCGTCTTTTACCAGTTTCATGCCTCGCAAATTAATTTCTTTGTAGCCGGTAATTGCTTTTTGTATGGTTTCTCTGCTTTTGGTAAATGCAGGCGGGTCGAGCATTACAACATCATATTGCTTTCCTTCTTTAGCCCAATTTTTTAATACATCAAAAGCGTTCATTGCTTCAAAATGTACAATTTTTTCTAAGCCATTTAATGCTGCATTTTTATTGGCTTGTTCTACTGCATTGGCGCTGATGTCTATACCCAAAACGCTTTTCGCTCCGTAGTGTGCTGCATGAATTTCGAAAGTACCGGTGTAAGTAAATGCTCCTAAAACATCGGCGCCTTTTACAATATGTTGTATAGCTCTTCTATTGTCTTGCTGGTCTAAGAAATAACCGGTTTTTTGTCCGTTTTCTACATCTACCAAAAACTTCAACCCATTTTCGTTTATGGTAATTTGTGTATCGAAAGGTTCTGATAAAAATCCTTTTACTTGTGGTAAACCTTCGAGTTCACGTACGGGTACATCATTACGTTCGTAAATGCCTTTAGGAGAAAAAATTTGCTGTAAAGCCTTTACAATAGCGGGTTTCCAAACTTCCATGCCATAAGCCAAAGTTTGTATTACAAAATAATCGTTGAATTTATCAATGATTAAAGCCGGCATTTCATCGGCTTCTCCAAATACCAATCTGCAGTTTTCGGTATAACCAATTTGTTGTCTGTATTTCCAGCATTGTGCAATTCTGTTGTAAAAAAATTGCTCATTGATTTCTTCTTTTTTTCTGGTAAGTACCCGAACCAAAATCTGAGACTTTGGATTAATAAATCCTCTGCCACAAAATTTATTATCGTGGTAATATACATCTACAATTTCACCAGGAGCAATTGTTGTAAGGTCTGCAATCTTTGTAGTATCAATGTTTACAGCTTCTACTTCATTGCCAAATATCCAGGGATGACCATTGAAAATACGTTGTGCTATTTTTCTTTTGAGAATTACTTTTTTCATAAGGCATCAAAGATAACAGATGCAAGTGCTTGTAACGAAACTATAAAGTAGAAGCATAAAAAAACTCCAATATTACTATTGGAGTTTTTTTTAATCAATTACTTAATTAATAAGGCAGAATAACTGTGCGTTGAATACCCGCAGCACTTGTAAAAACCAATTTAAAATAATAACTACCTGCAGGGCAAGTTGTTGCTACTCCATTTGCATCTAAACCATATGTTACCACAATTGTTGCAGCCAATTTGTTGTGTGTTACTTGTCCGGAAGTTAACCTGAAATTACAATCCTGACGAACTATCATTGGTTGATTAATAGAAGTGATAAATGTATTGCCAAATCTATTTACGCCCCACTCACTTACATTGTTTACACCATCTACAGTGCCTGTACCAGTAGTTGTAATTACAATACCATTATTATAGCTGAAAACTCTTTTCTTAGCAATTTGCCATGTACGCTGAGAACCATCATCAAACGTTACAACCATTCCGGTACTTGCAATGGTATGAGTAATAGGACCAACATTTGCTAAAAATCTTACCAATCCGCCTGTAACATTTGTAATCGTTTTTACACCATTAATAGTAATGCTTTTATTGTCGCTTACTCTGGTGATTTTTAAATTTTGATACGTTACTGTAAGTACAGCTCCAATATCTTTCCAGCGTGTAGTACCTGGTAATGTAAGTGTTACAACGCCGGTACGTGTACGAGTACCAAGGCAATTCATTCCATTGTAAGTAATGGTAATTTTGCGTGGGTTACTTGTTGAATCTACAACAACAGTTGCATCACAGGGCAAAGCCAATGTTGAAGTAGACTTGCCATTAAATGAAGTGTAGTTATCAACTACAGTATTTAAATCATTTGAAACTGCATCTGTTTCATTGTTAAAACGTGTCTGATCATCTGAGTGTGTAGCAAGTTCTGATGTATAGTCAGCGTCAGTAGAACTTTTTTTACAGCCCAAAAAAGACATTGACACTAAAAGCACACTTGCAATTAGGATATTAATTTTTTGTTTCATGGTATAAATTTAATATTATGGTGAAAATACAACAGATTGACTTGATGTAATCGTTAGAGTTTAATATTTTATTAATAATTTTTAACCAAGCGATAAATAACAAATATCCTTAGGATTGATACTTAAAAAAACCCGCTCCCCTATTTCAAATTGTAAGCTCTTTGTTTTCACTTTTACAATTTGTTCGTTTACCTGAACATGAATTATATCAAAGCTTCCGTAGTAATCAATTTTAATAATTGTATCTTCCTGTGTAATATTAGTAGCAGCAGAAATTTGAATATTTTCAGGGCGAATCAACAATTGTTTCTTTTGTAATTCTTGCAACGGAATTCCCATTATGTCCTTTGTGTTTGATACAACAAGCAAATTAAAATCTCCAAATAATTCTGCAGTATATGAATCAATTGGATTGTTGTAAATATGCTTTGGAGAATTTTGTTGGTGTATGATTCCATCTTTCATAACAATAATCCAATCAGCCCAACTAAGTACATCCTGCACATCATGAGAAACCATGATGCAGGTAATTTGTAATTGCTCCGTAATATCAACAATCACTTGTTGCATCATTCTTTTGTGCAAGCTGTCTAAATTTGAAAAAGGCTCATCCAACAATAATAATTTGGGTGCTGTTACCAATAGTTTTGCCAATGCAATTCGTTGTCGCTCCCCTCCGGAAAGCTGATTGGTTCTGCGTTTCAGCAGATGTTCAACTTTACAAACTGCATAAATTTTTTCAGCTTCATCATCAGTCATCACATTTACCATCGACATTAATTCATGCACCCAATAATTATTTCTCAACTCAAAATGCTGGCTCAAGTATGCAATGCCTTTATGCCCAGGCAGTAATTTTTCATCAGGTCCAATAACCTTTTCACCTTCAAAAAATATCGTTCCAGAATTTGGTTGTATCAAGCCTGCAATCATTTTCAGAACAGTGGTTTTACCAGATCCTGTACTTCCGGAAATAGCAATTTTTTGCAGATGTTGTTGCTTAAAACTGATGTTGTTTATAACGAGATTTTCCTTCTCAATTCTTGATAAATTATGTACAGTTAAAAATGACATGTGGTGAAAATAGGAAATTGATGCAGGATGTTTCCATTAAAAATTAGGAATCATCTTTTGAAATATAAAAATGATGAAAAAAGCATTATAACTATGTTCATCGTTCTCGGCGTCGCACCCTTCAGGGATTTGTAGTTTATTCAGCAATTATGCAGTTGCTACATTTAAATTTGCGATGCACAAACGAAGACTTTCTTTCCATTTTGGAATGGTAACTTCAAAATTTTGTTGAATAAGGCTTGTGTCCATTACCGAATAAAACGGACGCTTTGCAGGTGTTGGATATTCGGCAGATGCAATTGGATGAACCTCACAACTTAATCCCGACAAGGCTTTGATGGCAGTAGCAAATTCGTACCACGAAATAAAACCACTATTGCTGTAATGATACACACCATAATTTGATTGGCCACTTTGCAATCCAGTAATTACTTTTAAAATTGTTTTTGCTAAATCAAGCGCGTATGTCGGACTTCCAATTTGGTCGCTTACAACATTTAAAGAAGTACGATCTTTCATTAGTCGAAGCATCGTTTTTACAAAGTTATTTCCATGCTCACAATACACCCAGGATGTTCTGATGACAATCGTTTGCGGATTATTTTCCAATGCTAATTTTTCTCCCAACCATTTAGAATAACCGTAATAATTTAATGGTGCAGTTGCTTGTGTTGTAGTATATGGTGCAGTTCCATTACCATCAAAAACATAATCAGTTGAAATCGTAATTAAAGTTGCATTGATTGCTGCACATTGTTTGGCAATTTCACCCACACTGGTTGCATTAATTATTAGTGCAAGTTCTTGTTCTGTTTCAGCTTTATCAACAGCAGTATATGCTGCACAGTTAATAAAATATTTTGGTTGGTATTGTTTAAAAAAATCAGGAATAGAACCAGGATTACTTAAATCCAATAAGTTTCTGTCAGCAAATAAAAATTCAAATTCAGAAAAATTATTTGCAATATTTTGAATACTCCAACCCAATTGTCCATTGACTCCCGTTACAACGATTAATGGTTTTTTCATACTTAAATTATATTTCTAAAAAAGGTTGCCTTTAAAAAAGACAACCTTAAAATTAATTGTTTGAACAACAAGAGAATTTATTTTCTGCTGATAAATTCCTTTGGCTGTTTATTTAATTCTTCAACCGGTAATGATTTAAAGTATTCGTATGTGATTCTCAATCCTTCTTCTCTGCCGATTATTGGTTCCCAACCCAAGATTTCTTTTGCCTTTGTAATATCGGGTTTTCGTTGTTTTGGATCGTCTGTTGGTAAAGGTTTGTAAGCAATCTTAACACTTGAGCCGGTAAGTCTTAAAACTTCTTCAGCAAAATCTTTTAGTGAGATTTCATTCGGATTTCCAATGTTTACAGGCATGTGATAATCGCTTAACAATAATCTGTAAATACCTTCTACCAAATCATCTACATAGCAAAAACTTCTTGTTTGGCTGCCATCTCCAAACACTGTTAAATCTTCTCCACGTAATGCCTGACCAATGAATGCAGGCAAAGCTCTTCCGTCGTTCAGTCGCATACGCGGGCCATAAGTATTGAAAATACGAATGATTCTTGTTTCAACATTATGGAATGTATGATAAGCCATTGTAATTGCTTCCTGAAAACGTTTTGCTTCATCATATACACCACGAGGCCCGATAGGATTAACATTACCCCAATATTCTTCCGTTTGCGGATGCACCAGAGGATCGCCATAAATTTCACTGGTACTTGCAACCAATATTCTTGCTCCTTTATCTTTTGCCAAACCAAGGCAATTATGCGTTCCGTGAGCACCAACTTTTAAAGTCTGTATTGGAATTTTTAAATAATCAATAGGGCTTGCAGGTGAAGCAAAATGTAAAATGTAATCTAAATTTCCCGGTATGTGAATGAATTTTGTTACATCATGATGATAGTATTCAAAATTTTCAAGGTGAAATAAATGCTCAATATTTTTTAAATCACCGGTAATTAAATTATCCATTGCAATTACATGATAATCTTCTCTGATAAATCTGTCACATAAATGTGAACCTAAAAAGCCTGCTGCACCAGTAATTAATATTTTTTTTCTTGACATGATAACTTTTTTGAAGTGTTGACTAATTGCTCATTAAGGTCTTCCAACGCTTTCGTAATGATATCCTTTTTCTCTGATTTCTTTTACTTCAAATAAATTTCTGCCATCGAAAATCGCTTTGTTTTTTAATGCCGCATCAATTTTTTCAAAATCAGGTGTTCTGAATTCACTCCATTCAGTAGCAATTACCAATGCGTCTGCATTTAGTAAGGCATCATATTGATTATCTGCATAATTAATTAGATTACCGATTTGCAGTTTTACATTTGGCATTCCTTCGGGGTCAAATGCAGTAACAGTAGCACCTGCAGCCGTTAAGGCTTCTATCAAATATAAAGCCGGCGCTTCACGAATATCATCTGTATTTGGTTTAAATGCAAGTCCCCACAATGCAAAATGTTTGCCTGCTAAATTATTATTGAAATAGGCATTAATTTTTGGCACTAAATGTAATTTCTGTACTTCATTAACTTCTTCAACTGCTTTTAAAATCTGGAAATTATAATTAACATCTTCAGAAGATTTAATCAAAGCTTGCACATCTTTAGGAAAACAACTTCCCCCATAACCAATACCCGGAAATAAAAATCTTTTCCCAATTCTTTCATCGCTGCCAATTCCTTTACGAACCATATCAACATCTGCACCCAAACGCTCACACAATTGAGCTATTTCATTCATGAAAGAAATCTTTGTTGCTAAAAACGAGTTAGCAGCATACTTAGTAAGTTCAGCACTTTTCTCATCCATGAAAATAATTGGATTTCCTTGGCGAACATAAGGTGCATATAAATCGGACATTACCTTTTTTGCACGTTCAGAAGA
This sequence comes from Chitinophagaceae bacterium, assembly GCA_947488765.1. Lineage (GTDB taxonomy): Bacteria > Bacteroidota > Bacteroidia > Chitinophagales > Chitinophagaceae > UBA1930. The sequence continues at coordinate 21,988 of CANLAE010000006.1, forward strand.
TGTACCAATAACTACTCTGTCTGGTTTCATGAAATCTTCCACAGCAACGCCTTCACGTAAAAACTCCGGATTGCTTACTACATCAAAATCTACTTTACAATTGGCAGCTACTGCCTGATGTACTTTCTCTGCAGTCCCAACAGGTACGGTACTTTTATCAACGATTACTTTATAGTCTGTGAAAATATTTCCTAAGTCTTTTGCAACACCTAATACATATTTTAAATCAGCACTGCCATCTTCTCCCGGAGGCGTTGGCAATGCAAGAAAAACAATGGCAGCATCTTTGACGCCTTCTTCTAAATTAGTTGTGAATTTTAAACGTCCTTCACGCAAATTTCTTAAAAATATTTTTTCAAGCCCCGGTTCATAAATGGTAATTTCTCCATTACTTAACTTGGTTACTTTATTAATATCAATGTCGATACAAGTAACTGTATTGCCTGTTTCAGCAAAACATGTTCCTGAAACCAAACCAACATATCCTGTACCAACAACTGCAATTTTCATAACTGATGATTGATAATTTCTATTGATTGATATAATTTAAAACATGAGTTGTAATAAACGCCAATTGCATTTCGTTTAATTCTGTATGCATGGGCAAACTAATTACTCTTTCTGTCAGCCAGTCTGTAATTGGTAATTCGAAAGATTGGACGCCGAAAGATTCAAAAGCCTTTTGTTTATGACCCGGAACAGGGTAATAAATCATCGAAGGAATTTTTTGTGCAGCAAGATAATTCACCAATCCATCTCTGTCAAGGTCCTCTAATAAAAGTGTGTACTGATGATACACATGATTACAATAATTTGCAACAAAAGGTGTTGTTATTTTTGGATGATTTGCAAAAGCATTATTGTAAAAATCAGCTGCTGTTCTTCTTGCAGCAATGTAATGATCTAGCTCTTTAAGTTTAATATTTAGTATTGCTGCTTGTATCGAATCTAATCTGGAATTACACCCAACAATATCATGATAATATCTTTTCTCTTGACCATGATTGGCAATCATTTTCATTTTGTGTGCCAATGCTTCATCGTTTGTAAACATTGCCCCGCCATCGCCGTATGCTCCCAAATTTTTACTTGGGTAAAATGAAGTACAGCCAATATGTCCTATTGTTCCTGTTTTTTTAACTGTACCATCACTAAATGTATAATCGCATCCAATACCTTGCGCATTGTCTTCGATTACAAACAAATTATATTCTTTTGCAATTTGCATAATTTCTTCCATTGGAGCGGAATGTCCGTACAAATGAACAGGAACAATTGCTTTTGTTTTTGAGGTGATTGCTTTTCTTACGGACTCAGGATCTATACAAAATGTTTTTGGATTTACTTCTACAAAAACGGGTGTTAATTGCAACAAAGCCACTACTTCGGTAGTTGCGATATATGTAAATGAAGGCGTAATAACTTCATCTCCTGGTTTTAAACCCAAAGCCATCATAGCAATTTGTAAAGCATCGGTTCCATTAGCACATGGTATTGTATAACCAGACTGATGGTAAGTATTTAAAGCAACTGTAAAATCTTGAACTGCTTTGCCATTGATATATGCCGCACTTTCTAAAACATCATTGATTGCACTATCAATTGCAGTTTTGATTTTCAGATACTGAGTTTTAGTATCCACCATTTGAATGGGTATCATGTATCTTGTTTTGAGTGGGCGAAATTAAGGTAATATCGTAGTTAAATGACTTAGAAAAGTATATTTTTACTGATATTTATTATACGTTTGTACCTAAACAACAATCAATAATTGAAGCTATTATACAACATCTTCCTCTTTTTTTATCCTTTGGCTGCCAGGATTTTAAGTAATACAAATTCAAAAGCAAAAATGTGGACAAAGGGCAGGAAAGATATTTTCAACCAATTATCCAATTCATTTGAACACAATAAAAGTGAGGTGATTTGGACACATTGTGCTTCATTAGGAGAGTTTGAACAAGGCAGACCTGTATTGGAACAACTAAAAAAACAACATCCCAACGCAAAAATTCTAATTACATTTTTCTCTCCTTCGGGCTATGAAGTACAAAAAAATTACAATGGTGCAGATTGGGTTTTTTATTTACCTATAGACGGTAAAAAAAATGCAAATCAATTTATAAATATTGTAAAACCCACCGTTGTTTTATTTATAAAATATGAATTTTGGTTTTATTATTTGAAAGCCTTAAAACAACGAGGGATCCCTGCATTATTGGTTTCCGGCAATTTCAGACCTAGTCAAATTTTCTTTAAATGGTATGGATCGTTTTATAGAAATATCTTGCAGTGTTTCGGTCATTTATTTGTTCAAAATGAAGAAAGCAAATTATTATTAGCAAGTATTGGCATTTCTGAAAATGTAACTATTAATGGTGATACAAGATTTGACAGAGTTATTGAAATTGCAGAACAATTTTCACCTATTGAGGCCATTGAAAAATTTATTCAAAAAAACAAAGTTGTTGTTGCGGGTAGCACCTGGACTGAAGACGATGAAGAAATGAATCATTATGCAAACACACATCAGGAAATAAAGTTCATTATTGCCCCACATGTAATTGAAGCGGAAAGATTACAGGAGTGTTTAAAGTTGTATAGAAATTCAATCTTATTCAGTAACTGGCAACAACAAACCGAAAATTCTAACAACCAATACAACGTATTAATTATTGACAATGTGGGTATGCTGAGTAAATTGTATCACTACGCAACAGTTTGTTTTATTGGTGGCGGATTTGAAAGCGATGGTGTGCACAATGTATTAGAGGCAGCTGTTTTCCGAAAGCCTATAGTTTATGGACCGATCTATGAAAAATTTAAAGAAGCAGTCAATTTAATAAAACTAGGTGGTGCTTTAACTGTTAAAAATGCCTTGGAATTAGAAAGCGAATTTGATTGTTTATTGAAAGATGAAAGTCTTTGTTTGGCAATTGGCACTAAATCAGCAGCATTTGTTTATGCAAATAAAGGAGCAACAAGATTTGTAACGGATTATATTCAGCTGAATCGTCTTTTAACCAATTGAATGAAAGTCTGAACATTTTCTGCATTTTCATTCCATCCAATTTTCACTATCAACTCTCTTTGTATCCAGTATTCGGCTTCGGCATAAATACTAAACCCATTAATTGTTTTAATGCTACGCTCGTACCTATCTTCATCGCCTCTAAATAATTCATTGATAAAAAGATATCTGTCGTTAATACCAATTGCTTTCTTTAAATCTTTTACGGGAGAGGCCTGCAAAAAGGATGCAACTTCTGTTTTATTTTCTTTGAGTCTATCATTCAAATCGTGATTCTCAGTTAATAATTTTTCATTTATTTCAAACACTTCTTTTACCTCTTGTACATCCTGATGAGCAAGTGTAGGAATAGTGGCAATCGGATCAAACAACCAACCTAATTTTTCTTCACTTTTAGCAGCACTTTTTTCAGGAGTTGTAGTTTCTGAAGCAATCGGCAATTCAATTTTTTGTTCATTTTTTGCAATTATTACAGAAGGCATTGTTATGGAAACTTTGCTAGTATTTTGACTTATTTGAGTTTCTTGTAATTCTGCTAATAGCATTTGAACGGTGCCCAAAAGACTAGCAGCATTTTGCTGTTCCTCAAATTGTTTCTTTAATTTATCAATAAGTGTACCCACTCTTTCCATTGGATATTATACATTTGGGGAGTTATAAAATTCTAAGGCATGAAGTTAATGACCTTTTTTAATAAAAATGTAAGTTTATAAAATGTTTATCGAACCAAATATTTCAGGCGAAAGAAGGGGATGGATTGAAGTAGTATGTGGCAGCATGTTTAGTGGCAAAACCGAGGAGCTAATCCGAAGACTAAAAAGGGCAAAAATTGCTAATTTAAAAGTAGAGATTTTTAAACCCGGAATTGATGTGCGGTATGATGAAAACAATGTGGTAAGTCATGATGCCAACTCTGTTAAAAGTACACCAGTAGACAATTCACAAAAAATATTACTGCTTGGTCAGGATGTAGATGTGGTGGGTATTGATGAAGCTCAATTTTTTGATGAAGAAATTGCAAATGTTTGCGAAACCCTTGCCAGACGTGGCGTACGTGTGATTGTTGCGGGGCTTGATATGGATTATTTAGGTAAACCTTTTGGGCAAATGCCAAACTTATTAGCCATTGCAGATTATATCACCAAGTTACATGCTATTTGTGTGCAATGTGGGAATATTGCAAACATCAGTTATAGAAAAGCGGCTGGCGATGAGCAAGTTTTGCTGGGAGAAAAAGATGTTTATGAACCAAGATGCAGGGTTTGTTACCATAAAAAATAATCTAATTTATTTTTAATAAATCTTCAATCAGCAACCTACAAACGCAATAATGCAGCAAAGGAGACCCAACCAAATAATTACACTTGTAAAAAAAGAAATACTGCTTGAAATAAGGCAGCAGTATACTTTTTATGGAATTATCCTGTATGTGGCAAGTACTTTGTTTGTAATTTTTTTATCGATGGGGCAACCCGAAGATAAAATATGGAATGCATTATTTTGGATTGTCCAACTTTTTGTTTGTGTTAATGCTGTAGCCAAAAGTTTTTTAGCGGAAAGCAAAGGAAGAATGTTATATTTTTTTACTATTTCCGGCGCTAGAGATTTTATACTAAGCAAAATAATTTTCAACTTACTATTGATGTTAACCATGAGTATGGTTAGTTTATTGCTCTTTATTTTGTTGCTAGACAACCCTTTAAATAATTTTCCCATGTTTATTGGAGTTACTTGTTTGGGAGGTTGCAGCATCAGTTTGGTATTTACTTTTTTAGCAGCGATTGCCGCAAAAGCACAACAACAAGCTGCTTTGATGGCTATCATGGGCTTCCCTATTATTATCCCTCAATTATTGTTATTAATGAAAATTGCCACTCCTGCTTTTTCAAGCGTTGTGCAGGAAGGCTGGTGGCAAATGATTGGACTACTAGTGGTTTTAGATGCAATGGTGGTATTGCTTTCTTTTATCTTATTTCCGTTTCTATGGAAAGATTAGTTTTGAAATTTTATGCTTTCCGTTTTTCTCATTTGACTTTCAAGTATTCAAAAAACAAAATTTCCCAACTGCTTTATATACCATAATTTCTATCAAATTTATCAAAAAGTTATGGATGATTGGTGCATAGGGCTATACTTTTAATGAATTTAAATAGCCTATTATACTATCAATTTTTTCAACTTTTTTTTCAGCTTAAAAGAGTATAGTTTCGTTGCATGAACAAACTCCACCTGATTGATCAAATTCAAATAAAAAAATCTTATTTATGTGTAGGATTGGATACTGATTTAACAAAAATTCCTGCTCATTTACAAGGTAATCCAAATGCAATTGTTGCATTTAATAAAGCCATTATTGATGCAACAAAAGACCATTGTGTGAGTTATAAAATAAATACTGCATTTTATGAATCAATGGGTTTAAAAGGCTGGGATGCAATGGAACAAACACTGCATCATATTCCTGAAACACATTTCAAAATTGCAGATGCTAAAAGAGGAGATATTGGCAATACCTCGGCACAATATGCAAAAGCATTTTTTGAAACATTACCATTTGATGCAATCACAGTAGCCCCATATATGGGAGAAGATTCTATCAGACCATTTTTAGAATATGAAAATAAATTCACCATCGTTTTGGGCTTAACAAGTAATAAAGGAGCACAAGATTTTGAATTACAAAAATTTGATGAAAATTATTTGTACGAAAAAGTATTGACCACAGTTTCTAAATGGGGCACACCCAATAATTTAATGTTTGTAATTGGTGCTACACAAGCTTCAGAGCTTTTGAATATCAGAAAAATAATTCCCGAACATTTCTTATTAGTTCCCGGCGTTGGATTTCAGGGCGGCAGTTTAAAAGAAGTGAGTGAATATGGGTTAAATAAAGACTGTGGCCTATTAATCAACGCAAGCAGAGCTATTATTTATGCAGGAAGCGGAATCAATTATGCAGATGACGCCAAAGAAATAGCAATGCAATATCAAACTGAAATGGGGATTTACTTACAGTAATTTCATAAGCATTTTTTTATAAAAAAATGTTAATCCATCAAAAACATATTAATACTTTTGACAAACCAATTTTCTTTGCTTTATTTCGTTCATACTAAAAACAAAACATGAAAAAAATTACACAATCTATCGGAATGATGCTGATTTTATTAATCAGTTTTTCAGGCATTGCCCAGGAAACAAAAATTCCGATTGACAACAAAGTAAAGATTGGCAAACTAGCCAATGGACTTACTTACTACATTCGTCAAAACAAAAAACCTGAACAGAAAGTGGAGCTTAGACTTGTGATCAATGCAGGTTCTGTTTTAGAAGATGACGATCAACAAGGATTGGCACACATGTGCGAACACATGGCTTTTAACGGAACAAAAAATTTCAAAAAAAATGACATCGTTTCTTTTTTACAAAGTATTGGTGTTGGTTTTGGAAATGACTTAAATGCATATACCAGTTTTGATGAAACTGTATACATGCTTCCTATTCCTACCGACAAACCTGGAAATGTTGAAAAAGGTTTTCAGGTTTTAGAAGACTGGGCTCATAATGTAACATACCTTGATGATGATATTGAAGGTGAAAGAAATATTATTTTGGAAGAAAGTCGTTTGGGAAAAGGTGCGGAAGACAGAATGTTCAGAAAAGTGTATCCCATATTATTTGAAGGAAGTAAATATGCCAATCGTTTGCCAATAGGGGTTGATAGCATTATCAAAACCCACAAATACGAAACAATCAGACGTTTTTACAAAGACTGGTACAGACCAAACTTAATGGCAGTAGTAGTGGTAGGAGATATTGATGTTGTACAAGCTGAAGCGTACATTAAAAAACATTTTGAAGGTTTAACCAACCCGGCAAATGAAAGACCAAGGGTAAATACCGTTGTACCTGCATATACAAAAAATACAGGATTGATTGCCACAGATAAAGAAGCAACGATGTATCAGGCAAGTATGGTATACAGTTCAGTTCCAAGCAAATCTGCAACAACCATTAATGAGTATAAAGATGATATTATTGAAAGCTTATTTTCAACAATTTTAAATCAAAGATTACGTGATTTAACACAAAAAGAAAATCCTCCATTTTTGGGTGCAGGAATTGGATTTGATTCTTATGCTAGAGGTTACAAAACGTTTCAGGCACAAACTTATCTCGCTACCGGAGATGTAACAAAATCAATAACTACAGTAGTTGAAGAAATTGAAAAAGTAAAACGTTTTGGTTTTATGCAAACAGAATTAGATCGTGCTAAAACAAACCTACTTACAAGAATGGAAAGAAGTGCAAAAGAAAAAGACAAGACAGAATCTTCTTCTTATGTAGAAGAATACATTCGTAATTTCTTAACCAACGAACCAATTCCAGGTATAGAAGTTGAATACCAATATCATAAAGATTTGTTACCTGCAATCAAATTACAAGATGTAAATGCTTTGGCAAACACCTTAAAGGGAAATACCAATTTTGTTACTTATATCAATGGACCTGATGCTAATGCAACTGCACTTCCTACCGGTGATGGATTAGTTAGCGCAATTAAAACTACTGCAAGCAAAACAGACATCAAAGCTTTTGAAGAAAAAGCAGTAGCAACCACATTATTAAAAAGAAATTTAACAGCTGGTAAAATTGTAGCAACTGCAAAAAATGCTCAACTTGGAACAACCACTTATACATTAAGCAATGGCATTAAAGTTACCATCAAAAAAACAGATTTTAAAAACGATGAAATCTTAATGAGCGCAAGAAGATTTGGTGGTCAGAACAACTATGGTTTGGATGATAAATACAATGCAACTTATGCAACTCAAGCAATTACATCAATGGGAATTGGTGAGTTTAGTCCAACAGATTTACGTAAAGCATTAACCGGCAAGGTTGCAAATGTTAGTCCTCTATTTTCTCCTGTTACAGAAGGTTTCAGAGGAAACAGTAGTGTGAAAGATTTTGAAACAATGTTACAACTGGTAAACCTTTATGTGTATGAACCACGTAAGGACACATCATTGTATAAAAGTTTTATACAAAAATCAAAATCACAAACTGCTTTCATGATGGCAAATCCTCAAACTGCTTTCATAGATACTTTGTATACTACCATGTATGGCAACAACCCATTAGCACCAGTTGCTGTTCCAAAAGCTGCATACTATGATAAAGTGAATTTGGAAAGAGTTTTAGCAATTTACAAAGAACGCTTTGGTGATATGAGTGGTATGCATTTTACTTTTGTTGGTTCATTACCAAAAGATACTACTGAAAGATTAATTGAAAAATACATTGCGAGTTTACCGGTAACTGTAAAAAAATACAATTACAAAGACAATGGTGTAAGACCGGCAAAAGGGAAAATAAATTTAAATGTAAATAAAGGTAAAGAAGAAAAATCTTTAATCCTTGCTATGTACAGCGGTGAAATACCTTACAGCGAAGATTTAGATTTAAAAGCCAATGCCATTACTGAAGTTTTGAATATTAAAATCATAGAAGAGTTGCGTGAAAAAATACAAGGTATTTATGGTGGTGGAACGGGTGCGCAAATGGAAAAATATCCATACAACCATTATACCATCTTTGCTCAGTTGCCTTGCGGACCTGCAAAAGTAGATACTCTTTTAAGTGCATTGAATAGCCAGATTGATAGCATGAAAATAAAAGGCCCATCTGTTACCAACCTCAATAAAGTAAAACTTCAATGGATTGAACAAGCCAAAACTGCTGCTAAAGAAAATGGCACATGGCTTCAAAAAATTCAAGACGTAATGCTTGAAAATGAAAGTGCAGATCGTTTTATCAATTATGAAAAATATGTAAATGCATTAACACCTGAACAAATAAAAGCTACTGCTAATTTATTATTCACTGGAAAAAATGTATTAACAGCGGTATTAAAACCGGAAGCGAAAAAATAATTATTGTAGCATACACAATAAAAAAAGCTGATTCAATTGAATCAGCTTTTTTTATTTCATGTGATTTTTTTATTTATTCTTCTTTCCCATGACAAGCCTTGTATTTTTTACCGCTTCCGCAAGGGCAAGGATCATTTCTTCCAATTTTAGGACCTACTACAATTGGTGTTTGTTTCACCGATGTAGAATCAAGATAATCTCTTTCATTTGCACCATATTCTTGTCCGGCAGCATCAATTTCATCTTTATTGATTTTCATTTTGCTTAAGTCCGTTTTTTGTTGCTTTCCTTCCTTCACCTGATCGCCCTCTTCTAAAGGAATCATAGCATGACTGAGAAACTCAACAATATTTTTATTCACCTCGCCACTCATATTACTGAACAAATTAAATGCCTCAACTTTATAAATTACCAAAGGATCTTTTTGTTCGTATGTAGCTGTTTGTACACTTTGTTTCAAATCATCCATTGCCCTCAAATGCTCTTTCCATGCATCGTCTATCAATCCCAATGTAACTGTTCTTTCCAGTGCATTAACCAACTCCATACCATTGGTAGCAATGGTTTTATCCATGTTACCCAACACCTGCATTCCTTTTTTACCATCAGTAAAAGGCACAATCACATTTTCAATATGGTTACCCTGACGAAGCTTTATATTCTTAAATACAGGAACAGCTTTTTGAGCTAACTCTAGTTTTTTACGTTGATAATTAGCAATAGCTTCATTATATAATTTCTCAGCTAATTTTACTTCATTCCCTTTCTCCAATTCTTCTTCTGTGATAGAAGAATCAACACCAAAATTTACAATTACCGCCAATCTGAATCCTTCATAATCGCTCATTCCTTTATAGCCATTTACCAATCCTTCGGCAACGCTGTAAAATGCATTATCTAAATCTAATGCCAATCTTTCTCCAAACAATGCATGATGTCTTTTTGCATAAATAACAGTTCGTTGCTTATTCATTACATCATCATATTCTAACAATCTTTTTCTAATACCAAAATTGTTCTCTTCTACTTTCTTTTGTGCACGCTCAATACTTTTTGTAATCATGCTGTGCTGAATTACTTCACCTTCTTTGTAGCCTGCAAAATCCATTACTTTAGCAATACGCTCACTACCAAACATACGCATCAAATCATCTTCAAGCGTTACAAAGAATTGTGAAGAACCAGGATCACCTTGTCTGCCCGCACGACCACGCAACTGTCTGTCTACCCTTCTGCTCTCATGACGCTCAGTACCAATAATAGCAAGGCCTCCGGCTTCTTTTACGTTAGGTCCTAATTTAATATCCGTTCCCCTACCCGCCATATTCGTAGCAATTGTTACTGCACCTGCAATACCTGCTTCAGCAATAATTTGTGATTCCTTAGCATGTTGTTTGGCATTCAATACATTGTTCTGAATTTGTTTTTGACGCAACATTCTGCTCAACAATTCACTCACTTCTACAGATGTTGTACCAACCAATGTAGGACGACCTAAATTTCTTAATCTTTCAATTTCTTCAATCACAGCTCCATATTTTTCACGCTTAGTTTTGTACACCAAATCTTGCTCATCTTTTCTGATTGCAGGAATGTTGGTAGGAATTGAAACCACATCTAATTTATAAATATCCCACAACTCAGCAGCTTCTGTTTCTGCAGTTCCCGTCATACCACACAACTTATGGTACATTCTAAAATAGTTCTGTAATGTAACAGTAGCATAGGTTTGGGTAGTTGCTTCAATTTTTACATTCTCTTTTGCTTCAATTGCTTGGTGCAATCCATCGCTATATCTTCTTCCGTCTAAAATACGACCTGTTTGTTCATCTACAATTTTTACACCACCATCCATTACCACATACTCTACATCTTTATCAAACAAAGTATAGGCTTTCAATAATTGTTGTACCGTATGTATTCTGTCTGCTTTTACTGAGTACTCATTAATCAACGCTTCCTTTTGATGTATTTTTTGTTCGGCAGCTAATTCCTTACTTTTTTCAATTTCATTCAAACCGATGCTGATATCTGGCAACACAAAGAAATTCTGATCTTCGCCCGAACGTGTAATTAGCTGAATCCCCTTATCAGTAAGCTCAACGCTATTATTCTTCTCATCGATATAGAAGTACAATTCTTCGTCAGCCTTCGGCATTTCTTTTTGTTGATCTGCCAAATAATAGTTTTCAGATTTTTGCAATTTTACCCTGATTCCCGGCTCACTTAAAAATTTAATTAATGCAGTTGCTTTTGGCAAACCTCTGTGTGCTCTGAACAAAGCCAAGCCACCATCTTTCGGATCATCATTACCTTCTGCAATTTTTCTTTTTGCTTCCAATAAAAACTGATTGGTTGCTTTTCGTTGAGCTTCTAATAATCTTTCTATTCTTGGCTTCAACTCAAAAAACTGTTGTATATTATCCTGTGTTCCAATAGGACCCGAAATAATCAAAGGTGTTCTTGCATCATCAATCAATACACTATCCACTTCATCTACCATTGCAAAGTGGTGTTTGCGTTGCACCATTTCTTCCGGACTATGCACCATGTTATCACGTAAATAATCAAACCCAAATTCGTTATTTGTACCATAAATAATATCAGCCATATAAGCATTGCGTCTGGCAGCTGAGTTGGGTTCATGCTTATCAATACAATCTACTTTAAGACCAAGCCATTCAAAAATTGTCCCGTTCCACTCACTATCCCTTCGTGCCAAATAATCATTCACCGTTACAATATGAACTCCCTCACCAGCCAATGCATTTAAATAAGCCGGTAATGTTGAAACCAATGTTTTACCCTCACCGGTACTCATTTCTGCAATTCTTCCGCTATGCAAAACACTACCGCCAATCAACTGTACATCATAATGCACCATGTTCCAGGTAATTGGTGCGCCGGCAGCAGTCCATGAATTTTTGTAAATTGCCTGATTACCTTGTATGCTAATATAATTTTTTTGAACGCTAAAAGCTTTATCCAATTCAGTCGCAGTAGCAGCAATTTCGGTATTCTGAGAAAACCTTCTTGATGTTTCTTTTACAACTGCAAATGCTTCGGGTTCAATCTCTTTTAAAATTTCCTCTACCTTTTTATTACGCTCTTTTTCTAATGTATCAACTTCCTGATAAATAGCATCTTTCGTATGAATATCTTCCAAGGGCAGCGCTTCAGCATCAGCTTTTTTAGTAGTAATCTCCGTATCAATTTCTTGCAAATGAGCCTTAATACGTTGTTTGAACTCTACTGTTTTATTCCGCAATGCATCATTGGAAATAGTTTGATATTGCTGAAAGAATTGATTTGTTTTTTCAACCACTGGCTTAATTGCAGCCACATCTTTTTCACTTTTATTGCCACCTAATAATTTTCCTAAAAATTTCAACATAATTATATTTTTATGTAACCAACAATAGCACAATTGTTAACACCTGTTGCGTCGCACACTTGTACGGTTGATTATGAATGAGCAATCTTCGTTTCAAAAACCCTGCATCTATTCAGTTTTCGCCAAATTGACACTGCATCGTATTGAAAGATGGCAAATGTAAAGATTTTGAGCGGAGGTAACACATAGGTTTTAAACAGAATTTTATCCAAATAAGTTGAATTTCAATTTTAATTAATGAAATAGCCAAAATTTGGTATAAGAAAAGAGAATTTTATGTAGAAATCAGCCAATTAAACAATCCAGCTTTATGTATTTCTCCCGATAAGAATTATTCTGAAATCAAGAATGGATTTTTAGCTTGTTTCAGTTACTTTTGCACCCAATTAAAGAGATGTACTGAATTTTGCAGAAGAAACCAAATGCATCATTTCATCACAAAAATCAGCATCCCGAACTAAAAAAATTCTACGAAATGGCAGGTCAACTTAAAGAAGTAAGGAATAGAATAAAAAGTGTACAAAGCACGCAGCAAATTACCAAAGCAATGAAAATGGTAAGTGCGGCTAAATTGCGCAGAGCCCAAGATGCAATTATTCAAATGAGACCTTATGCTCAAAAGTTACAAGAAATGCTGAGCAATATTGTAAGCAATATTGATGGTGGTGCTTCTTTAAATTTAGCAGAAGAAAGAACAATTGAAAAAGTATTGTTTATTGTTATTACCAGCGATAGAGGATTGTGTGGTGCTTACAATGCCAATGTAGTAAAACTAACCAAAGCAACTATTGCTGAAAAATATGCAACTCAATTTGCAAAAGGAAATGTAACTATTTGGAACATCGGGAAAAAAGGTTGGGAGTCTTTAACAAAATCCAATTACAAAACTGATGCAACACATAAAGACATTTATTTAAACCTTAACTTTCAAAATGTACAGGCCGCTGCACAAGCTGCTACCAAAGCATTTGAAAACAAAGAGTTTGACAGAGTTGAAATAATTTACAGCCAATTTAAAAATGCAGCTACGCAAGCATTTGTTGCGGAACAATTTCTACCAATTCCAAAAATTACATCAAAAGCAGGAGCAAAAAAATCTGATTTTATTTTTGAACCAGGCAAAGACGAATTGATTGCAGAATTAATGCCTAAGATTTTAAACACTCAATTGTTCAAAGCAGTTTTGGATGGTAATGCAAGTGAACATGGTGCAAGAATGACCGCAATGGATAAGGCAAGTGAAAATGCAAACGAATTATTGAAGTCTTTAAAAATATCATACAACCGTGCAAGACAAGCTGCTATCACCACAGAACTTACCGAAATTGTAAGTGGTGCTGCTGCATTACAAGGTTAATTATATCAAAACAATATTTTAAATTTATCACTTGTACTTAATGGAAATTTCATCAATCATACCACATATTGAAGCGCTGATTTTTGCCAGCGAAAAGCCTTTGTCTGCATTAGAAATTGTAGAACTAATCAATAATGCATTTGGATTCTTAGAAGAAAGGGTAACTTTAGATCAAGTAGAAAGTTGTATTGAAGGAATTCAGGAAAAATATTCATCTGAGTTTTATCCATTTGAAGTAAAATCAAGTGGCGGTGGATTGCAATTCTTAACTAAGAAAGAATACCATAAAACTTTAGCACAATTAAATGGAGATAAGTTTTTAAAAAGACTATCCTCAGCTGCTATGGAAAGCCTCGCTATCATTGCATATAAGCAACCTATTACAAAAGGAGAAATTGAAAGAATACGTGGCGTAAACAGCGACTACAGTGTTCAGAAATTATTAGAAAAAGAACTTATTATAATAGCCGGTAGAAATGAAAATATGCCCGGTCATCCTTTAGTATATACTACCAGCAAAAATTTCATGGATTATTTTGGCATTAACTCTACAGATGATTTACCAAAAATTAGAGAAGTACTGGCTGAGCAATTGGTAGAAGGAACATTGATTAATCCGGAAGATTTTAATTACAATATGAACGTTCCCGAAACAATGGATCAAGTTGAAATGAATGAAAATTATTCAACTGAAACCGAACCGATTGCTGAAGAAGAAACATCAACTGATGACAATACAGCTTCATCAGAACCAACAGATGAACAACCTATTTAACTGTTTAAAACTATCATTCATTTCTTCTACAAAAAAGGCAGTAAAAAAAAGCTATCATGCAACAACTAAGTAATGACCAACTCCTATCTGTAGCAGAAAAATTTGGTACACCTACTTATGTTTATCATGCCGAGCAAATAAATTCAAGATACCAACAACTGACAAATGCATTTGCGCAAAGCGATGTAAAAATATTTTATGCTTGTAAAGCACTCACCAACATCAATATTTTAAAGTACTTCAAAAGTATTGGATCAAACATAGATTGCAGCAGCATTAATGAAGCCAAACTTGCACTGCATGCGGGTTTTGAGCCACAACAAGTTTTATATACCAGTAATGGAATTGCTTTCAGTGAAATTGAAGAAGCAAAAAATTTAGGCATTCACATTAATATTGACAGCATCAGCGGTTTGGAAAAATTTGGAAAAGCTTTCGGGCATTCGTATCCTGTTGGCATCAGACTTCGACCTAATATTATGGCGGGTGGGAATTTGAAAATTAGTACAGGGCACGACAAGAGCAAATTCGGTATCCCAATTGAACAAATGGATGAAATTTTACAGTTAATAAAACAATACGACTTACATATAAAAATTTTACACATTCACACCGGAAGTGAAATTGATGATGTAGAAGTTTTTGTAAAAGGCATTGAAGTATTATTTGAAATTATACCATTATTTCAGGAACTTGAAGTAATTGATCTTGGCGGAGGATTTAAGGTAAAATATGCAGAAGGTGACAAGGTTACAGATATTGAATTACTTGCTTCAAAAGTAAAATCAGCGTTTGACAATCATCCCAATCCCAATGGAAAACCATTACAAATATGGTTTGAACCCGGCAAATTTTTGGTGAGTGAATGTGGTTACTTAATTACTCAGGTAAATGTTGTGAAACCCACGCCAGATATACTTTTCGTTCAAATAAACAGTGGTTTTAATCATCTTATCCGTCCTATGTTTTATGATGCTTATCATCGTATTGAAAATATCAGCAACCCTTCGGGTGAAATAAAAACATATACCATTACGGGCAATATTTGTGAAACCGATACATTTGCTACTGACAGAGATTTGACTGAAATAAAAGAGTCAGATTACTTGGCTATTTTTAATGCAGGTGCTTACGGTTTTGAAATGAGCAGTAACTTCAACAGCAGATACAAACCTGCGGAAGTTTTGATAGAGAATAATGATGCAAGATTAATCAGAAGGAGAGACGAATGGCAAGACTTACTCCGAGGTCAAATTGATATTGCTTAATTATCATTTTACAAAAAATAATTACCAAAAAGATTTTACAAAATGATTGAAATAAAAAATATCTCAAAATCTTTTGGCGACAAATCCATCTTAAAAGATATCAATGCTAATTTACAAACCGGCAAATGCAATTTAATCATTGGGGCAAGCGGAAGTGGTAAAAGTGTACTGACCAAAGTAATGGTGGGTTTATTTGAACCTGATGCAGGGGAGGTTTTGTATGATGGAGAAAATATGACTCAATTGCCACAGGAAAAAAGAAAAGAATTAAGACAACAAATTGGCATGTTGTTTCAGGGAAGTGCATTATTTGACAGCATGACCGTAGAGCAAAATATTTTATTTCCATTAGATATGTTTACCAAACTTTCATACACGGATAAAAGAAAACGTGTAAATGAAGTATTGGATCGGGTGAATCTTAAAGATGCCAATAAAAAATTTCCAGCAGAAATAAGCGGAGGCATGAAAAAGCGTGTTGGTATTGCACGTGCAATTGTATTGAACCCGAAATATTTGTTTTGTGATGAACCCAATAGTGGTTTAGACCCACAAACTTCTTTGTTAATTGATAAATTGATTAAAGAAATAACCAATGACTACAACATGACCACTATTGTTGTAACACACGACATGAATAGTGTAATGGAAATTGGTGATTACATTTTGTATTTACACCAAGGCAGTAAGCAATGGGAAGGAAGTAATAAAGACATTATTTACAGTAAAAATGAATTGCTTAATAAATTTATTTTTGCATCAGAGTTTTTACAAGATGCAAAAGAAATGAGAATGTTAGAAGATAAAAGATAAATTCCTACCTTTAATTCAACAAAAATATATCTAGTAATCAAAATACCTCCTATGAAAAAAATTTTTACACTCTTTTTTTTCTTGCTCTTTGCTTCATTTACTACCAACCTTTTTGCCAATACTGTTTTAGTATCAGGTTATGTAAAATATGCAAATGGCAATGCTGTTGCAAACAAAGCAGTTACAATTTCAAATGATTCAATTTCTCCAAACACAACTTGTGGTCCAATAGTTCATGTAAAATATACCAATGCAAATGGTTATTATTCTGATACAGTAAGTTGCAATGGAAATATCACGGCATTAAAAGTTTCTACAACAGATTGTAATGGAACATTGATCATCAATTCTGTTAGTTATATACCAACAAGTCCAAGTGCAGTCAGCAATTTCACATTAAGCTGCAACCCTACAAGCATAGGTACTTGTACTGCTAATTTTACCACTTCAACTGCTAGTAATGTTGTAACATTTACCAATTCATCTGTTACATCTAGCACATTAGCAGCAACTGTTTGGAGTTTTGGAGATGGCACTACTTCTACCCTTGCAAATCCTGTTCATACTTATGCTTTTGCCGGAACATATATGGCATGTTTAAGAATTTTAAGTTCTACAGGTTGTTCAGATAGTTTGTGTAAAGCGGTTGCAATAACAGTTTCTAATACACCCGTATGCAATGCCGAATTTTTGGCAACAAGAGATAGTTTAAATTATAAATTATTCAAGTTTTTTGCAGGAGTAAATACTACTTATCCAAACAATGACCCTGTTGTAGAGCGCAAATGGAAATGGGGTGATGGAGACAGTTTATTAGGAAATTTACAAAATCCTACACACTTATATGCTGCTGCAGGAACATACAATGTATACTTGCGTGTAAAAACACAAAGTGGTTGTGTAAGTGAACTTTGTAAAACAATTGTAATAACAAACCCTGCATCTGCATTATGTTATGCAACCTTCAGTTATGTGCCTCAATCAAGTTTAGTAACTTTTAACAGCAGCAATTCAACTGCATCAACCGGTGATAGCATTGTATACAGAAAGTGGGTTTGGGGAGATAGTACAGCTGCATTAGTTGGCAATACTATTGCACCACAACATCAGTATGCTCAACCCGGATTTTATACGGTTTGTTTAACCATCAAAACTGCAAGCGGATGTGAAAGAACCTATTGTCAATATGTAACTGCAACCAATGTAAACAGCAATTGTGTTCCGCAATTCATGTATCAAAGAACAGCTCCTAAAAAAGTGGCATTCAATAGCACAATGAGTTGGGCTCCATTGAATGATAGCATTATTGCACGTAAATGGAAATTTGGAGACAATACGTACATTACTTCAGGCAACGTGGTTAATCCTACACATGATTATGCATCATCGGGAATATATACTGTTTGTTTGAAAATAAAAACAGCTTTAGGTTGTGAAAATGAAGTATGTAAGCAAATATTTGTTCAGGACAGCACCAACATTTCTCCAACATCAGAACCAATTAGAATTGTAAACTTATACCCTAATCCTGTTACTATACAAATGACTACACTGGTATTCAGTGCTTTCAATAATGTAGCTGCTGAATTAGCAATCTTTGATATTTATGGTGTAAAAAAATGGAGCACTAACAAAACATTAATGCAAGGAACCAACGTAACTGTAATTCCTACATTTATGCTAGCTACAGGGCCTTATATTTTTAAAGTAAATACTACCTACGGAATAAAAAGTAAAAACTTTTTTAAGCTCTAATAAATCAACATAATAAATGAAAACGCTTCAAATTTTTTGAAGCGTTTTTTTGTGCTGTTATAATAAAAAATTTGCTAGAAAATTATCTTCCTCAAGTAATCTCTTCTCCTTTTATATTTTTTGGAATTTGGTTATATATAATTGCAACCAATATCACTACTATAAATCCTATTAAAATATTTACTACAATTTTACTTAAAAAAAGTATGTATAAAATTGAATGCATAGTTGATGCATCATGATTATTAACAATTTTATTGTATCCAAAAGTATAATACAATGCAGTAATAACAGGAATTGCAAATAAGGAACTGAAAATGGTTAGTTTCATACCCACAGCAATCATTTTTCCCATCTTGGTTTGATCATGTAACCTTTTATGGATTAAATATGTAGCAATTGAGAGTACAATGATAAATGCAATATTACCAATGTATAAAATCCATGAATCAGCGAGCGTTTGGGTTCTAAAAAAAAAGAGTATAGGAATGCAATATGCGATAGTACATACAATAGCCGTTCTAAAATATTCGATTATTGTTATATTTTGATTCATAAAACAACTTTATAAACATGAAGTTATTTTATTTTTTTATCATGAATTATGAAATGAATCAAACACATTTCTGATTCAAATCATACAGCATCAGTAAGGTGTACTTTGGTCATATCTAAATATGCATTTTGCAATTGATGTACAAAATGAATATTTGGATTGTGGCGTTTATCTTCTCTGTACCAAACTTCCATGTGCTCAAAATTTCCTTTTTGTGGCAGCACAATTCTAAATGGACCCTTCACATACTTTGCAATGCTGACTTCACTTTCAGTCAAAGTAAAGTGCATTTTGAACAACTGTTGTTCATCTAATGGAATAGGAAATAAATGTTCTTCTTCAAACCAAAACTCCTGAACATCAGTAGTTACTGCTATTTGTTTATTTGCTCGGTTCAAGCCTGTAACTTCTCCTTCTCTCTTATTGCCTTCAAATTCGCAAATAACATAATCGCCAATAGTTAGCTCATTAATTTTTATCATATAGCAAATTGTTTAGAGCATTAAGGTAAAAATAATTTTTGATAATCTAGAAAAAGAAAATAGATATGAGAATGAAAAATATAGAAAATCCAATGCTTAAATACTTTATAACGCTGCAATTGATTTTGCAGCAAGCCATCCCGATGTCCATGCATTTTGAAAATTAAAACCTCCTGTAATGCCATCTACATCTAATATTTCTCCAGCAAAAAACAGGTTTTGCATCTTTTTACTTTGCATGGTATTAGCTTCTACTTCACTTAGTTGTATGCCACCACAGGTTACAAATTCTTCCTTAAAAGTTGTTTTCCCTTTTACCTGAAATTCATGTGCTGTAAGCAATCTTATAAGTTGATTTTGCTGCTTTACCGTAATATCTGCCCAACGTTGCTGCTCCTGAATTTCACACAGTTGTAATAAAAACTGCCACAATCTATTCGGTACTTGAAAAGGATTTTTAGAATGAACTTTTTGTGCAGCAAACTTTTCTCTGATGTGTATCCATTCATCTCTTAATGAATGTTCATTGTAATTTTTAATCCAGTTGATTAAAATGGTGAAGTCATAGTTTTTTTCTGCCAAAACCCTTGCAGCATAGGCCGAAAGTTTTAACACTGCAGGACCACTAAATCCCCAATGTGTTATTAATAAGGGACCTTCATTTGATAATTTTGTTCCTGTTATTTTTATATGAGCAGACTCAACACTAACACCCATTAATTGTAAAATTGGATGTTGTGGTACATTAAAAGTAAACAATGAAGGAACCGGTGTTTCAATATGATGTCCTATTTTTTGCAACCACTCAAATTGAGTTGATTTGGGATAACCTCCACATGCAATACAAATAAAATCTGCTTGTATAACTTGATTGGAATTGGTAAGTAATTCGAAAACAGAATCAGTCTTTTTTATTTCAATAATTTCTGTGCTGTAATTAATTCGCACACCATATTTATTTGTTTCTTTCATCAAGCAATCAATAATTGTTTGTGAAGTATTTGTAATCGGAAACATTCTCCCATCGGCTTCTGTAGCAAGGGTAACACCTCTTTCCTCAAACCAATCAATTGTATGTTGTGTATTAAACCAGTGAAATGATTTTTTTAAAAAATTTTGTCCTCTAGGGTATTTTTTTACTAGCTCTTGTATGTCAAAACAACTGTGTGTTACATTACATCTACCACCACCACTTACCCTTACTTTACTAAGGATTTTATTGTTTTTTTCAACAATAACAACTTCTATTTTGGGATTTAATCTTGCTGCATTTACTGCACAAAAAAAGCCTGCAGCCCCACCACCTATTACTATTAATTTTTTTTGTGCCATAATATTATCATGCAAATTACCATTGGAAGTTGGGCCATGAAAAAAAGTAAATTTTCCACTCACCATTTATCCACTGCATAGATAACTTAAATTTTCCTTCTACAATAATTTGTTCGTGATTTTCTAATGTGGCTTGATAATGAATAACACCTTCAGCAATCCCTTTTCCAATATTTAATTGCTCGTTAATTTCAAATTGAATATTATTTATTGCATACTCGCAATTATTGAAATATTTATAAGCCGCAAAAATATGGTCAAACTTTTTTATAACTTTTTCCTTTGGTAAAATTGTATCATCAGGCATTAATAATTCTTCTTCTATCTCATTATTACATTCCGCAAAATTTCTATCAAACCAATGGCTGATAAATGCTGTTGCCTTATCTTCTATTGAAATGCGATGATTGGGATGAAAATCTTCGTAGGTGAAGTGTGTAATTAGGCCGTCAACTTTTACATCAACAATTTGATGGTGTAAGAATTCTTCTGTAATAAATTGATACTTTTCTCTATTGGTATAATCAGCGTTGAAGTTCAATTGAAGGTGGTGTTCCATCATCATTGCATCAAATGATTTGATTGCGGTTTTTAATCCAAATTCATTGAGCTCATTTATGTCTTTAAAAGTTGGATTTCCTAAAATGAATAAAATACTCTGTGTTTCAGCATATTCAAATTGATGTTCAAATGCTAAAATATTTTGTAGAAACATATTTTCAACCTCAAGTGGTATTACTTCACCCCCAGCCAAATCTTCAATCTTCCCGCCTAATTCTACCTCAAGTTTTATTCTTAAAATTTCATTTTCAATACGAAGTAGCTCTTTTGCATCTTCGCTAAATTTCTCATACGGTTCGTTTAGTTCGTTCATAAATAGTAAGTTTAAATAGGTTTCTTTAAAGGTTAAAGAAGCCGCATTTAAATGTCACTATCAATGATATGAATCAAGATTTTTCTAGTAATAAATCACTGTAAGAATTTTGGATATAATCACTTTGTTGTATTTTAAAAAAAGAAGCATAATAGGCACACTGATTTTGTAAATCTTCAATTGCCGAAGTTCCATTATTATCAATTGCTTCTACTTCTATGAAAGTTCCAAGACCTACAACTTCATCAAAATGAAACTTTACATTGTCAATAAAATATATTTTTCTACGCTTTGCAACTACAACTTTAATCCCATGTACAGTTGTCAAAATATGCTTCAAAGCCTTATCAGGATTATGTTTGTACAGTATGATATCAGATTGTTTTGCAGAGGCAGCATCAACTCTGTCGTAATAAATTAATGCATTTTCAATGTTGCCTTCTCTAAGTTTTAATCTGCCTTTTACTACATTAAAGTAAGTATCCACCTGATTATCTTCTCCAATATATTGAGGATTTTTTTGTTGCAGTAATTGTTCCATTTCCTGCAATTGATGTGTCTTAGCTTTAAATTCAAAGTTGATGATATTCATAAAATTATATTCAGAAATACGATTACAAATAATAGATCAACTAGTAATACGAAGCATTTAAATTAATATTTGCTTTTTCGGCAGTTTCAATTACACTATAGTCAGAGAGGATTAAAGCAGTTCCTCTTTTTACACAAACATCATGTTCAAAATGCACAGAAGGCTTGCCATCTCTTGTTTTTACTGTCCAGCCATCCTCAGCGGTATATACATCTTTGGTACCCATATTAATCATCGGTTCAATTGCAAGTACTAAATTTTCCTTCAACTTTGGCCCCGATCCTTTTTTGCCATAATTAGGCATTTGTGGATCTTCATGTAAACTTCTTCCCAATCCATGGCCTACCAATTCCCTTACAACACCGTAACCATATTTTTTTTCAGTATGTTCCTGAATAGCATTGGCAATGTCACCAATTTTATTATTCACTATTGCCTTTTCAATTCCCTTATACAAGCTTTCTTTAGTAACCTTTACCAATTGTATCACAGCCTCATTTGATTCTCCTAAAATAAAAGTATATGCATGGTCGCCATGCCACCCATTTAATATTACTCCCAAATCAATAGATACAATATCACCTTCCTTCAAAGCTACATTATCAGGAAACCCATGAACCACAACATCATTTACGCTGGCACAAATATGGTGCGGATAACCCCTGTAATTTAAAAATGAAGGTATCGCTTTATGATCCCTAACAATAGTTGCACACAAGCTATCTATTTGCAGCGTAGTCATTCCAGGCTTCAATACCTTAGCAACTTCTGCAAGCGTTGTACTAACCAATCTTGCGGCTTCATTCATTAAAGCAACTTCGGCTTCTGTTTTATATATTATCATACCGTTTGGTCTAAAACTCATTAATAAATAATTATGTTACCAGCTAAAGTACATGAATCAACACTTGTTGCGTCGCACCCTTCAACAATTATCAATTCTAATCAACACCAAGCAAAAATATAGCCAATGGGCTAATCTATCCGATTTTAAAATACAGTAAGTAAAAAAGAAACCTGTCAGAATACTCTAACAGGTTTCAATAAATATTTACAGTAAATACAATATTTTAAATTGCGCTGCTTGTAGGCATTGCTGTTTGTTGTCTACCCTGAACTCTTCCACTACTCATTAACCCATCGTATTGACGCATTAACAAGTAAGTCTCAATTTGTTGTAGAGTATCCAAAACTACACCTACCATAATCAATAAACTTGTTCCTCCAAAGAAGGTACTGAAGCTTTGTGTAACACCCAATCTTTGTGCAAAGCCCGGCATAATACCAACAACTGCTAAGAATATAGCACCTGGTAATGTAATTTTATCCATAATACTTCCGATGTAATCTGCAGTTGGTTGTCCTGGTTTAACACCCGGGATAAAACCATTACTACGTTTTAAATCTTCAGCTATTTGTTTAGGATTAAAAATTAATGCAGTGTATAGGAAAGTAAACCCAATAACCATTACAGAATAAACAAGCATATACCAGAAATTGCTGTGGTCATTAAATATTCTAACAATTCCTTTTGCAGAATCAAGATTTGTAAAAGAAACCAAAGTAGGTAAGAACATGATTGCCTGAGCAAAAATGATAGGCATTACACCGGCACTATTTACTTTAACAGGTAAAAATTGTCTTGCACCACCAAATTGTTTGTTACCAATGATTTGTTTAGCATAATTCACAGGAATTTTTCTCACACCTTGTACAAGGATGATTAAACCCATGATAATAGCAAATAGAATGGCAATTTCAATTAAGAAAATCAATAAACCTCCGCCACCTTTTTCTTGTTTTGTATAAAATTCTTGAATAATTGATTGTGGTAATCTAGCCAAAATACCAACCATGATAATGATAGAAGTACCATTACCTAGCCCTTTATCTTGAATACGCTCACCTAACCACATTACAAACATTGTACCTGCAGTTAATATAACAATTGTAGAGAATGCAAAGTATGGTTTGAATGCAGGAATAATAGCTTCTGCATATCCTGGACTATTTAAATACGCGATATATGCTCCGGCTTGAAAAGCTGTAACAATAACAGTTAGGTAACGAGTCCATTGATTGATTTTTTTTCTGCCACTTTCCCCTTCTTTTTGTACTTTTTGTAATTGAGGAACTAAAATAGTCATCAATTGCATAAAAATAGAAGCAGAGATATAAGGCATGATACCTAATGCTAATATAGAAGCCTGAGAAAAGGCTCCACCCGCAAAGGTGTCAAATAAACCTAATAATCCACTGGCTTTATTGCTTGCTTTTACTGCTTCAAGAGCTATTGGATTAATACCCGGCAATACAATATGTGTTCCTAATCTGTAGGTTAATACCAATGCAAGGGTAACAATGATTTTGCTGCGAAGCTCTTCAATGTTCCAAATATTTTTTATTGTTTGTCCTAATTTTTTCACTTGATAATTCGGTTGTAAGTGTTAAATCCTTAAACGAAAAAAAACGCATCTTTGATGCGTTGTGCAAGTTAAGCGAAATTATTTGATAATTTCAACAGAACCTCCTAGCGCTTCGATAGCCAATTTAGCTTTCTCGCTGATAGCATTTACTTTGAAATTAAGTTTCGTTTTAATTTCGCCTGTAGCTAATATTTTTACTTTATCTGTGCGACTGATCAAGCCGTTTACATACAAATTTTCTAATGAAAATTCAGGTAAAGCATACTTTTCTTGAAGCTGTTCAATTTGACCTAAATTAAACACTTTGTATTCAATGCGGTTAATATTTTTAAACCCACGTTTAGGAACTCTACGCTGAAGTGGCATCTGACCACCTTCAAAAGCGTTTTTACGAGAATAACCTGCACGGCTTTGACCACCCTTGTTACCTTGTGTTGATGTACCACCTTTACCAGATGCTTCACCACGACCAATTCTCTTTTCCTTATGTGTAGATCCTTCGGCCGGTTTTAGATTGTGTAGTTTCATGTTACTTTTTGATTTTGAACTTACGGGGAATCACCCCTCGCAAATATTAAAAATATAAATCCAACACTTAAAGATAAGTATTGGATAAATTGATTAAGCTAATTCTTCCACTTTTACTAAATGGCTTACTTTATTAACCATTCCTAAAATTTGTGGTGTTGCAATCACTTCTCTTGATGCATTCATTTTTTTCAAACCAAGTGCAATTAAAGTTTGCTTTTGACGCTCACTTCTATCAATTCCACTTTTAATTTGAGTAATTTTAATCTTCTTCATAAAATTCCTTTTAAAAATATAGATCAACTTTAAAATTGAGCTATTAATATTATAAATACTATCCGTTAAATACTTTACTTAACTTGATTGTTCTTGTTTTTGCAATATGAATTGGCTCTCTTAATGAAGTTAAAGCATTGATAGTAGCTTTAACCACGTTATGTGGATTAGCACTACCCAAACTTTTAGCCAAAACATCTTTAATACCTGCACTTTCTAATACAGCACGCATACTTCCACCTGCTATCACACCGGCTCCTGGTGCAGCTGGTTTGATTAAAACTTTTGCAGCTCCAGATTTAGAAAGTTGCTCATGAGGTATTGTACCGTGCATAATAGGAACTTTTACAAGGTTCTTCTTTGCATCTTCAATACCTTTTGTAATTGCTTCTTGTACTTCTTTCGCTTTACCAAGGCCTTGTCCTACAATACCATTTTCATTTCCTACAACTACAAGTGCAGAAAAAGAGAAAGTACGACCACCTTTAGTAGTTTTAACAACACGATTGATGGCTACAACTTTTTCTTTAAGTTCTACGTCGCCACCTGCTTTTACTTTACTATCTATTGATTTAAACATTTATCTAACTATTAATAATTGTTAGTGATTAGAATTTCAATCCGCCTTCTCTTGCACCGTCTGCAACAGCTTTGATTCTTCCATGATATAAGTTACCTCCTCTATCGAAAATTACTGTTGTAAGACCTAATTCAGTTGCTTTTCTTGCAACAGCAGCTCCAACTAATTTAGACTTTTCAGTCTTAGTAATTTTTTGAGCAGCTATTTCTTTGTCTTTAGAAGATGAAGAAGCTAGTGTAACACCATTATCATCATCAATTAATTGAGCATAAATCTCAATATTACTTCTAAAAACAGAAAGACGAGGTTTTGTTGCGGTACCTGCAATTTTTTTACGAATGCGGTAGCGAATTTTCTGTCTTTGTTCTAATTTAGTATTCATTATTATTCTATTTATACCTTCCGATTCTGCCGGTGGTAAAGTTTACAAATTTGAAATTAACTGTTATTTACCAGCAGCTTTACCTGCTTTTCTTCTCAATACTTCGCCTACAAATTTAACGCCCTTTCCTTTGTATGGTTCTGGTTTACGTAAGCTTCTTAACTTAGCTGCAACCTGACCTATTAATTGTTTATCGCTTCCTTCTAAAGTAATAATTGGATTTTTACCTTTTTCAGTTGCAGTTGTAACCTTGATTTCAGAAGGAACATCAAAAATTATGTTGTGAGAATATCCTAAAGCCAAGTCTAATACATTTCCGGCATTAACTGCTTTAAAACCTACACCCACTAATTCCATTTCTTTCTTGTATCCTTCAGTAACACCTTTAACGGTATTATTAATCAATGATCTATATAAACCGTGCATTGCACGATGACGAATTTGATCTGTAGGACGGGTAATTATTACCTGGGAATCTTTTACTTCTACTGTGATATCTCTATCAATTGTTTCGGTTAGAGTTCCTTTTGGTCCTTTTACAGTTACCACATTAGTTGGACTTACAGAGACTGTAACTCCATTTGGTATATTAACTGGTTGTTTCCCTATACGTGACATATTAAATAATTAATTGTTGTTTCTAAATTTTTTTCTAATGAAGTGTTCAGCTTTCGTATAGACAGCTTATATTATCTTCAAGGTTATTCATTATTTATGACAAATTTGTCGTAAATAACTAGCTGATGTAACATAAAACTTCACCACCCACATTCTGAGCTTTTGCCTGCTTATCAGTTAAAACTCCTTTAGAAGTACTAATGATTGCAACCCCTAAACCGTTTATTACTCTTTTGATTTCTGTAGGTTTCGAATAAGCCCTTAGACCCGGACGACTAACTCTTTCTAGAGAGCGTATTGCAGGAAGTTTTGTAATAGCATCATATTTTAAAGCTATTTTGATAAGACCTTGTTTATTGTCTTCTTCAAATTTGAACTTTAAGATATAACCTTGTTCGTACAAAATTTCTGTAATTCTCTTCTTCAAATTTGAAGCTGGAATTTCAACAATTCTATGTCCCGCCATTTGAGCGTTACGTACCCTTGTTAAATAATCTGCTATAGGATCAGTTACCATATTATTTATATTAATTCAGTTCTTAAAAATTGTTTCTATTCATCCTCTTACTGAGGAAGTTATAGTAAATATTACCAACTTGCTTTTTTAACACCCGGAATTTTTCCATTGAGTGCCATATCTCTAAACATTATTCTTGATAAACCAAAGTATCTCATATAACCTTTAGGACGACCTGTTAATTGGCAACGATTTTTTAAACGAACAGGAGAAGCATTTTTAGGAAGTTTATCCAGAGCTTCATAATCACCTGCCGCTTTTAAAGCTGCTCTTTTAACAGCAAATTTTGCAACAAGTGCCTCTCGTTTAGCCTGACGGGCAATGATGGATTTTTTTGCCATGTAATTTTAAATTTCAGTTTAAGATTTAATTTCAGAATTTATAATCCTGATATCGTATAATTAATTTAATTCTTTTTTTGCTCCTTTAAAAGGCATTCCTAATTCTTTCAATAATTCGAATGCTTCTTCATTTGTTCCAGCTGTGGTTACAAATGTAATATCCATACCAGTAATTTTATTTACTTTATCGATGTCAATTTCAGGAAAAATAATTTGTTCTGTAACACCTAATGTGTAATTACCTCTTCCGTCAAATGCTTTGTCACTAATACCTTTGAAGTCACGTACACGTGGTAAGGCTACTGATACCAAACGATCTAGAAATTCATACATTTTTTCACCACGTAAAGTAACTCTTGCTCCAATTGGCATTCCTTTACGTAATTTGAAGTTAGAAATATCTTTTTTACTCGTTGTTGCAACTGCTTTTTGACCAGTGATCTGTTCTAATTCACCGATAGTAACATCAATTAATTTTTTATCATTAACTGCACCGTTTACACCACGATTGATACAGATTTTTTCAAGCTTAGGAGCTTGCATAACCGTTTTGTATGAAAACTTTTTCATTAATGCAGGTACAACTTCGTTCTTGTACTTATCTGCTAAACGTGGAGAATATTTAATCGTACTCATAAATCTATTGTTTGTGCTCCGTATGTGATGGAGCAAAATTCATTAATATTACTTAATTGCTTCACCTGACTTTTTAGAAACTCTTACAAGTTTGCCGTTTTCTCTCGTACGTTTTACTTTTGTAGGTGCAGAAACTTTCGCATCCCAAAGCATTACGTTACTTATATTGATTGAAGCCTCAACTTTCACAATACCACCTTTGGTGTTTTGTGCAGATGGTTTTGTATGTTTTGTAGCAATTGCAACACCTTCAACTATTACTCTGCCTTTATCTACAATAACTTCTAAAACTTTACGTGGTTTCTTTAAGTCTTTATCATCACCGGCAATAACAACAACGTTGTCGCCTTTTTTGATGTTGAACTTTGGTTTGAATCTTGTACTCATTGTTTATACTTAATGCTATTTTGTAGCTTTAAATTATTTTTAATAACTCAAGGTGTGTAACCTATGAGTGTGTTTTTGTAATTAAAGAACTTCAGGTGCTAAAGAAATGATTTTCATGTATCCTTTATCACGTAATTCACGGGCTACTGGCCCAAATATACGTGTACCTCTTGGATCATCAGAATTATTCAACAAAACGACCGCATTGTCATCAAATCTGATGTAAGAACCATCTTTTCGACGTAACTTGTTTTTAGTTCGAACAATAACAGCTTTTGATACAGTACCTTTTTTGATACCACCAGCAGGGATTGCCGATTTAACGGTAACAACAATTTTATCACCAATCTTAGCATAATCTTGTCCGCTATTTCCCAATACTTTTATACAAAGTACTTCTTTTGCGCCGCTATTATCAGCTACATTGAGCCTACTTTCTTGCTGAATCATCTTTTTTAATTTTTAGAATTGTAAATTCAATTGTTTGATTAAGAAATGAATCTTATTGATACAATTAAATCTTAACTAGTTTTATTTAGCTTTTTCTACTACTTCTACCAGTCTCCAACGCTTAGTTTTACTAAGTGGTCTTGTTTCCATAATTTTCACTATGTCTCCAATTGTACACTCGTCTTTTTCATCGTGTGCATGGAATTTGGTAGTTTTCTTTACGAACTTACCATAGATAGGGTGTTTAACTTTTCTTTCAACCGCAACTGTTACAGTTTTGGTCATCTTATTACTAGTAACAACACCGGTTCTAGTTTTACGTAAATTTCTTTCAACCATTGTATTCATTTTGATAATTTGATAATTCGATAATTTGATAATGCTCATTTGATGAAGGCATGAACAAGTTATCTCTTAATCGCATTTGATTATGCCAATGCTCTTTTTTCTAATTCAGTTTTTAAACGTGCAATATCTTTTCTAACCTCACGTATTACCATTGGATTTTCTAATGGTGAAATAGCATGTGCGAATTCCAACTTTTTTAAACGAAGCGAATCCTCAGAGATACGTGCTTTTAGGTCACTCACGTTTAAGTCTTTTAACCCTTTATTAAAATCAAACTTTTTATTTGCCATCACAATTGTGTTTTAAAATTATGCTTGTAAATCTCTTCTTACAACAAATTTTGTTTTTATTGGTAATTTTTGTGCTGCTAAGCCCATTGCTTCTTTTGCAGTAGCTTCTGTAACTCCATCGCATTCAAAAATGATACGTCCTGGTTCAACTACTGCTGCCCAAAACTCTGGGTTACCTTTACCTTTACCCATCCTTACTTCTGCAGGTTTACGTGTAATGATTTTATCAGGAAATATACGGATCCATACATTACCTTCTCTTTTCATAGCACGTGTCATACTCTGACGAGCTGCTTCAATTTGTCTGTTTGTTAACCAGATTGGTTCTAGTGCTTTTAGGGCAAATGAACCAAAAGATATAGCGGTACCACGCTTCGCTACTTCGCGAATGCGACCCTTTTGTTGTTTCCTGTGTTTACTTCTTTTCGGCTGTAACATCTTTTATTTAATTTGATAATGTAAAAGTACTAATACAGATATTTTTGATATTAGCATTTTACACATTGGCTAATTGCAAATTAGTTTCTTCCTCTACCTCCACCACCTCTTGTGTCTCTACCACCACCTCCACCACCGCGTCTGTCATCTCTTCTATCAGTTCCACCACGTCTTTCTTCTCTTCTTTCCATAGCTCCTTCAGGTTTTCCACTGATGATATTTGGATTTAAATCACGTTTTCCTAATACTTCACCTTTACAAATCCAAACCTTAATACCAATTTTTCCGTAAACAGTTTGCGCAAAAACATTTGCATAATCTATGTCCATACGGAAAGTATGTAATGGAGTTCTACCTTGTTTAAATTCTTCGCTACGAGCAATCTCAGCGCCAGCCAAACGTCCGCTTAACTTTACTTTGATACCCTCGGCACCCATACGTAATGTAGAAGCAATCGACATTTTCGTAGCTCTTTTGAAGTTAATTCTATTTTCGATTTGACGAGCAATAGTATCACCAACAATTTGAGCATCCAGCTCAGGACGACGTATTTCTAAAATATTAATTTGTACATCTTCATTAGAAGTTAGTTTCTTTAACTCCTCTTTAATACGATCAACCTCGCCACCACCTTTACCTATGATGATACCTGGCTTACTTGTATGTATTGTTACAATTAACTTACCTAAAGTACGTTCGATAACGATACGTGCAATACCACCTTTGCTTATACGAGCAAGCAAGTAAGTACGTATTTTGTGATCTTCAATTAACTTACCGGCATAGTCTTTTTTGCTAGCGTACCAGTTACTTTCCCATCCGCGGATGATACCTAACCTGTTACCAATTGGATTTGCTTTCTGACCCATAGTTTTATTTTATTTCCAATATTCATCCCAAATCTGGGAAATATTATTATTTGGTTTTTGTGTCAACTATTATTGTTACATGATTGCTACGCTTACGAATTCTATAGCCACGACCTTGAGGAGCAGGTTTCATACGCTTAAGTACTCTACCACCATCTACAAAAACCGTTTTAACTATAAGATTGCTGTCAGCCGCACTTGATCCTTCATTTTTTTGCTCCCAATTATTAATGGCACTTTTCAACAACTTAGCTAAGGGAGTAGCATTGTGTTGTGGATGAAATTCCAAAATAGCCATTGCTTTTTCTACTTCCATCCCCCTGATAACATCAGCAAGTAAACGCATTTTGCGTGGACCTGTAGGATAATTATTTAATTTAGCTAATGCTTCCATTTTTATTTTATTATTAGTAATTATTTTTGAAAATTGATTTGTTGTAGTTCAAGTTTCAAAATATCAACTTATTGTTTAGAACCTGAGTGACCTCTAAAATTTCTTGTTGGAGAAAATTCTCCTAATTTATGACCAACCATGAATTCAGTAACATAAACCGGAATAAACTTATTTCCATTATGAACTGCAAAAGTGTGTCCAACAAAGTCAGGAGTAATTGTACTACGACGGCTCCATGTTTTGATAACACCTTTTTTAGCTTTTGGATCATTCATTGCTACAACTTTAGCATCTAAATTTGCATCAATGTAAGGTCCTTTTTTAATTGAACGAGGCATATTTTTTTATTTAGCTTGTTTATTTTTTTCTTTTAGAAAATATTTTAACAATAAGAAATTACTTAGTTAATTTTTTTCCATCACGACGTTGAATAATCAATTTGTCGCTTCCTTTTCCTCTTGTTCTTGTCTTCTCTCCTTTTGCATACTTACCTGTTCTACTTCTTGGATGACCTCCACTTGCTCTACCTTCACCACCACCCATCGGATGATCTACTGGATTCATAGCAACACCTCTTACACGTGGACGTATACCTTTAAGGCGATTTGTTCCAGCTTTACCAGCAGTTTCTAAGTTATGATCTCCATTAGAAACAACACCAACTGTAGCAAAACAATTAATCAATACTTTTCTTAACTCACCACTAGGCATTTTAAGAACTGCATACTTCTCTTCTTTATTCGCTAACTGTGCTGAAGTACCTGCACTACGGATTAATTTACCACCTTGTCCTGGCTGCATTTCAATATTATGGATAACAGTACCTAATGGTATATTTTTCATTTGAAGTGCGTTACCAATTTCAGGTGCAACACTATTTCCACTCATTACCTTAGCGCCCACTTGTAGACCCTGAGGTGCAATGATATATCTCTTTTCTCCATCAGCATAAATTAATAATGCGATGAATGCAGTGCGATTAGGATCATATTGGATAGAATCAACAGTAGCTTCGATTTCAAACTTATTACGTTTGAAATCAATAATACGGTATTGTTTTTTATGACCTCCACCGATATATCTCATCGATCTGCGACCTTGAGAGTTACGTCCACCAGTTTTTTTGATGGGCTCTAACAAACTTTTTTCTGGAGTGTTAGTTGTAATCTCAGCATACGCATTACCAATTTTCCATCTTGTACCGGCGGTCATTGGTTTGTACTTCTTTAATGCCATTTTTTTAACTTTTATGCGAAATTTTCAGCTTCGCTTACTATAATGATTTTTTTAATTCACAACTTTTGAAGAGATCCTAAATATTTGCGTACAAATCTATAGATTCTCCTACTGCAACAGTAACGAAAGCTTTCTTATAAGACGGCTTAGCCCCTTTTATATATCCGGCTTTGGTATAACGCGTTTTATTTTTACCTGGAGCAACTGCAGTGTTTACTGTAGTTACTGTAACTCCGTAAAAATCTTCAATTGCTTTTTTAATCTCTAATTTGTTAGCCTTTTTGTTTACTCTGAATGCATAGCAACGAAGTTTTTCTTGTTGCTTATTTGCTTTTTCAGTTAAAATTGGCTTTACTAATACTTCTGTAAGTTTCATTTTATATAAGTTGAAACGTGTTCTTAATTATGCTTCGGTGATTTCGTTTTCTGCGAATATTTTTGCTGCATTCTCGGTTAAAACCAATACATCAGCATTTACAATTTCGTACGTGTTGATATCAGCCAACAAAGTACTTGTTACATTTGGTACATTACGAGTACTTAAATAAACATTGTCATTATATTCAGGTAATACGAAAATAGTTTTCTTATTTGCTATGTTTAATGCCCCCATTACAGTAACCAACTCTTTGGTTTTTGGTGTTTCCATTGTGATATCCTCAACAATAAGAATTGCATTTTCTTTAGCTTTATAACTTAGTGCAGATATTTTTGCTAAGTCTTTAACCTTACGGTTTAATTTGATATCATAACCATGTGGTTTTGGTCCAAAGATTGTACCACCACCTTTGTATAGAGGATTACGAATGTTACCTTTTCTAGCGCCACCTGTACCTTTTTGTTTGTGAAGTTTACGGCTTGCACCTTGAACTTCAGCACGAGTTTTTACTTTGTGTGTACCTTGACGTTGAGCACCCATGTATTGCTTTACAGCTAAATAAATAACATGATCATTTGGCTCAATACCAAAAACTTCTTCGGGTAATTCAACTGTTCTTCCAGTTTTTTTCCCTTGTATATTTAAAACATCTACTTGCATCTGAATTTAATTAAAATGTGATTACTTCTGGATTAATACAATTGAATTATTATGACCCGGAACGGAACCACTAACAAGAATATAATTTTTTTCAGCGAAAATTTTAACAACTTTCAACCCTTTCATTTTCACTCTGTCACCACCCATTCTTCCAGCCATTCTCATTCCTTTAAATACTCTTGAAGGATATGATGATGCACCAATAGAACCTGGGGCTCTTTGACGATCGTGTTGACCATGGGAAGCTTCACCAACACCGGAAAAACCATGACGCTTCACAACACCTTGAAATCCTTTTCCTTTTGTTGTACCAACAATTTGAACGCTATCACCCTCTTCAAAAATATCAATCGAAATAGTTTCGCCTAATGATTTTTCTATAGAGTAATTACGAAATTCCTTTGTGATTTTTTTAGCTGGAGTGTTTGCTTTTGCATAGTGATTAATAGCAGCTTTGGTTGCATGCTTTTCTTTCTTATCACCAACTGCTAATTGAAGTGAGTTGTAACCATCAGTTTCAATGGTTTTAACTTGTGTAACGATATTTGGAGATACCTCGATAATGGTACAAGCTGTTTGCTTGCCATCTGCTTCGAAGATGCTCGTCATACCAATTTTTTTACCAATAATTCCTTTCATCGTTTTTGCGGTTTGTGCCCCGCTTGAGGTGTGGAGGACTTGAAGCCAGATGAATTTGCTTCATTCAATCCCTGTTTGCTGCCGACCTTTTCCTGAATTTCATTTTAATCTGCTTGGTGCATATTAAAATGAGGGGAAGTACCGGAAGTAAACAAACCTCGAAGGGCCTGTTTATATGTACTTTTCTCTTTTCGTTTTAATAACTTTAAGAGAAATTTTTTCTATCAGAGCTCTTTTCTTGTAGTTTAAAACAATTGAGAGTTGACTATTTTTATAAGAACTTTATAATTATACTTCTTTAGGAAGAATAAATAATTATGCTTTAATCTCTACCTCTACTCCTGAAGGCAAATCTAATTTACTCAAAGCATCAACCGTACGAGATGATGAAGTGTAAATATCCAACAAACGCTTGTGCGTACATAATTGGAATTGTTCACGACTTTTCTTATTCACGTGCGGAGAACGCAATACTGTAAAAATTCTTTTACGTGTTGGTAAAGGAATAGGACCAGTTACAACTGCCCCTGTACTGCGAACTGTCTTTACAATTTTCTCAGCTGATTTATCTACCAAGTTATGATCATAAGACTGTAATTTGATTCTGATTCTTTGAGACATAATAGAGACCCAATTTTTGGTTGGGGTGCAAATGTAGGGTGTTATACATTAACCATCAAAGTTTTTTTAAACTATTTTTATTTTTTTTTGAAAAAATAAAAAAAACTTTCAAAAACAATGCAGTTTACGTTTGATTGAGGATAAAATAAGTTCAAAAAAAATAGAAATATAAAAATAGAAATATGCAAATAAATGCTACAATCCCAACCAATTGCATTAATACCCATAAAAAAACCCCATCCAAAAAAGGACAGGGTTTGTATTGTAATGATGATTTGAAGTTATACTTTAAAATGTGAGAAAGCTTTGTTCGCTTCAGCCATACGGTGCACATCTTCTTTTTTCTTGAATGCAGCACCTTCGCCTTTACTTGCAGCCATGATTTCATTCGCTAATTTATCAGCCATTGTTCTACCATTTCTTTCACGGCTGTAACGGATCAACCATTTCATGCTCAATGAAATTTTTCTGTCTGCACGTACTTCACTTGGAATTTGAAAAGTAGCACCACCAATTCTTCTACTTCTAACCTCTACGGCTGGAGTAACATTTACCAATGCTCTCTTCCAGATCTCGTATCCATCTTCATTTGTGATTTTACTTACTTTATCAACTGCGTCGTAGAATATAGTAATTGCGGTACTTTTCTTTCCGTCCCACATTAAGTTATTAATAAAACGAGTTACCATTTTGTCATTAAAACGCCCATCGGGCGCTAGAGGTAATTTTTTTGCTTGTGCTTTACGCATGGTATATCAAATTAAATGATTCAAATTATAAATAATCCTCTGGCAGAATTATTTTTTAGCTTTTGCTTTTTTAGTTCCGTATTTACTACGACTTTGTTTTCTATCTTTCACACCCGCAGTATCTAAACTACCACGTACAATATGATAACGTACTCCTGGTAAATCTTTTACCCTTCCACCACGTATTAATACAATTGAGTGCTCTTGCAAGTTATGACCTTCACCTGGGATGTAGGCAATAACCTCAATTTTATTTGTCAAACGCACTTTCGCAACTTTACGCAAAGCGGAGTTTGGTTTCTTTGGAGTAGTTGTATAAACTCTGGTACATACACCACGACGTTGTGGACATGCATCTAAAGCTCTTGACTTACTTTTTGCCCTGATGATTTCACGGCCCTTTCTAACTAATTGTTGTATTGTAGGCATTGTAACCCTTTTATTTTTTTTCGGACGGCAAAAGTAGGTGTCATCCTTTATAATTCCAAAATTAAAATCTCAAATTCAAAAATAATTTATTTTTTAGAGCAAAAAATACTTTTTCATCCTACAATAAAAAAGGAAATCTCCCCAAAATTCATAAGTTTTCCAGTTAAACTTTAATCATCCAGCCATAATTATCAGGCACTTTATTGTAACGGATATCATTCAACCTCTTTTTCAATTCAGGTGCTGTTTTCCATTGGTCTACATCAAATTCCATTACGTAATCTTTGTACTTCAATTCCTTAATTAATGAAATTGTAGCGGCAGTACCTGTTCCAAACACTTCAAATAATGCCCCAGATTTGTGGGCATTTATTAAGTCATCGATAGTTATTTTTCTTTCTTCAATTTTAAAGCCCATTTCTTGCAAAACCGTTATAGCACTATCTCTTGTAACGCCTGATAAAATAGTTCCTTCCTCCAAAGAAGGCGTTACAGCCGTATCGCCAATAATAAAAAATACATTCATTGTACCAACCTCTTGCAAATATTTATGTTCAAAGGCATCTGTCCACAAAACCTGGTCGTAACCTGCTTTTTTTGCCAATGCTGTAGCCAACATACTTGCACCATAATTCCCTGCATTTTTACTAAATCCAACTCCACCCGGTGCAGCCCTTGTATATTTTTCTTCTACATAAATTTTCATAGGAGCATTGTAGTACGGACCTGTAGGGCTGAGAATAATCATAAATTTGTAGGTCTCTGAAGGCTTTACTCCTATTACATTATCTGTAGAAAACATAAATGGTCTGATATACAAACTATGGTCTGCCATTGCAGGAATCCACTTTTTATCCATCTCAACCAACATGCGCATTCCTTCCATAAAAATATCTTCCGGAACAGTTGGCATTTGCATACGTTCTGCAGAAACATTAAAACGTTTAAAATTATCTGCTGGTCTGAAAATAAAAGCATTTCCATCTTCATCTTTGTAAGCTTTTATCCCTTCAAAAATTGCCTGACCATAATGTAATGCAGCTATCGAAGGTTCTAAAAGTAATGGTTGGTAAGGCTTTATTTCTACATTCTTCCATTCACCATCTTGATAATCTGCTTCCAACATGTGGTCTGTAAAATATTTTCCAAATGGAATATTTTCTAAAGAAATCTCATTGATTTTGCTCGTTATAACTTTTGTAATGTTAATGTCTATTGCTGCTGTCATTGGAATATATTTGTTGCAAAGAAAAGAAATTTTTGAAAACTAACACTCGTTATTATTTTTAAATGAAATCAAGTTTACAAAATATACAATTGCCTGCCTTTGTTTTAGTGGATTTATACAAAGAAAGCATAGTTGTACAAGAAACTGAGCAAGTGGCACAGAAAATAAAACAAGTTGTTGATGAAACACCAAAAGGAAAATGGTTTTTGGGCGACAATAAAAAACAAATTACCATTCTTGTACATGATGTTGAAGCAGTATTTTTAAATGACAATGCTTACACATTTTTATCGACTATTTTGGCAGCATGTAAATTAAATGTTGGAGATGTGGCAATTATCAATTTTGCAAAAACAAAAGTAACTTTAAACACAATACTAAATGAGCTAAAACCCCATAATCTATTGATATTTGGACCTTCCTCAGTAAATATTGATTTACCATTTTCAATCCCGCAATATCAAATTAAACAACTTGATAATTGTAATTATCTCACAGCAGTTTTACTTGAAACAATGCAGGGAAATACGCCAAATGCAAAAGAAGAAAAGGGTAAATTATGGACAAGCCTTCAACAACTATTTCAACTAAAATAAAGTTGAAATTTTAGTTTAAAATTTAGATAGGTTAAAAATCAGAAATTATAAAAACTGTACTTCAAAATTAATTACTCATGCGTACATTAATCTTCGCAACAAATAACCAACATAAAATTGATGAGATAAAAAAAGTAATTGGTGAACAGTTCAATATCATCACATTGCAGGAAGCAGGTATAAATATTGATATACCGGAACCTCATGATACATTAGAAGCTAATGCTACAGAAAAATCTACTACAATTTATTCAATAACAAAACTTGATTGCTTTAGCGAAGACACAGGATTGGAAGTTGAAGCATTAAATGGCGAACCGGGTGTGAGAAGTGCAAGGTATGCAGGTGATGGAAAAAACTTTCAAGCAAATATTGATTTGCTTTTAAATAATTTAGAAAATAGAACCAACCGAAAAGCAAGATTCAGAACGGTAATCTCATTGCTAATGGATGGAAAAGAATTTTTCTTTGAAGGCATTTGCGAAGGTGAAATTATACAACAACAATCCGGAAATAAAGGCTTTGGTTACGACCCTGTTTTTATACCCTTGGGTAGTTCAAAAACTTTTGCGGAAATGTCAATGGATGAAAAAAATGTTTTTAGCCACCGCAGAAAAGCAACAGATTTATTATTACAGTTTTTAGCAGAAATAAAATAATGCTGAACAAATAAATTCAACTGAAAGCATTACTATCAAAGAGATTCAAAAAAAAGATTACCATCACAAATAAAATTTATGGAAAGAATAAAATTAAACTTACCTGAACAATTTTTATTTTCTACAAATATTGCTTTAAGAATTACAGACATCAATTATGGTGGGCATGTAGGCAATGATAGTTTTCTTTCTTTAATCCATGAAGCAAGACAACAATTTTTAAACTATTACCAATACTCTGAAATGAATTTTGCAGGAACAAGTTTAATTATGGCAGATGTTGCAGTTGAATACAAGAAAGAATTGAGTTATGGAGATGTTGTAAAAATTTCTGTAACTGCAATCGGCTTCGACAAGTTAGGCTTTGATATTTTTTATTTATTGGAAGTAATTGAGGAAGAAAAAAATTACATAGCGGGAAAAGCAAAAACTGGAATGATGTGTTTTGATTATCAAAATAAAAAACGAATGCAAGTTCCAGATGAGGCAGTGATAAAATTTGCAACAATTTAAAATTAACACAAAAATTCAAAATACAAACCCAAATCATATCACTTATTTTCGCAAAAAAATTTTATGGAATTGAATAAATTAATCGCTGAAGTTTGGAATGACAGATCATTACTTAAAGATGAAACATACACTAACGCAATTCGTGCTGTAATTGAAGAAGTAGACAAAGGAAGATTGAGAACTGCATCTCCTATTGAAGAGGGTAAATGGCAAGTGAACGAATGGGTGAAACAAGCGATACTATTGTATTTCAGCATACAACAAATGCAAACATGGGAACTAGCTCCATTTGAATTTTACGATAAAATGTTGTTGAAAAAGGATTATGCAAGTTTGGGTGTACGTGCTGTTCCGCATGCAGTTGCAAGATATGGCGCATACCTTGCAAAAAATGTTGTATTGATGCCAAGCTATGTAAATATTGGTGCTTATGTAGATGAAGGCACAATGGTTGATACATGGGCTACTGTAGGCAGTTGTGCGCAAATTGGCAAAGGTGTTCACTTAAGCGGTGGTGTTGGAATTGGCGGGGTTTTAGAACCATTACAAGCAAGCCCTGTGATCATTGAAGATGGTTGTTTTATCGGCAGCAGGTGTATTGTTGTAGAAGGTGTAATTGTAGAAAAAGAAGCAGTGCTTGGTGCCAATGTTGTATTAACACAATCTACTAAAATTATTGATGTAAGCGGAGATCCACCAATCGAAATGAAAGGCAGGGTTCCGGCAAGAAGTGTTGTTATTCCTGGAACTTACAACAAGAAATTTCCTGCAGGTGAATTTGGTGTCGGCTGTGCACTCATCATCGGCAAACGCAAGCCTAGCACAGATTTGAAGACAAGCCTTAATGATGCACTAAGAGATTTCAATGTGAGTGTTTAATCAATTCTTTTTTTGATTGATTCTATTATTTTAACCCTATAACTGCTCCACTTAATTTTTTATAAACGTGGGGCAGTATTTTTTTAAATCGGTCATAAGTAGCCAAAGAAACATTTTTGGTATCAAAAGGTACATATTGCACATATTGTTTTTCAGCACCTGCTACCCTACCGTATTTGTATTGGTAGGTAAACCAACCATCAGGCTGCAAGCTCGCTTCAGCCAAAGAAGTATTGGGAATTGCAATAAAAAACTGACTACTTAAATCGATGTTTTTATTACTCAATAAAGTATTCTTTAATTGTAGTTGATGCAGTACAACATAAGCTGCCTTTGCTGTTTCCACTGCAGGGTCTATGAGTTGTACATAATTTGCCAATACATTTCTATAACGATAATTCCCATTTTTTTGATAGTTATATAATTCAATCAACACTTTTTGAATAGTGTCTTTCATGTATGGATAATGTGTACAACCTAAAATCAAAGTATTCATGGGTGGTGCGTTGGGTGCTGTTTTGTTGTTCCGCATTTTTTCTAACAAACTCACCAAATGATAACGTACATAATTTGCAGGTTCATTAATTTGAACATCAGTACAAGTGCCTTTATCATCAAATTCACACAACAATTGATTATAGCTTTTATTAAAATGATACATCTCTAACAATGCAGTATCAATTGGATAATTTTCATTTTTATAAGAAGGACCTTTATAACCTTTTCTGGGCGTTTTAGCAGAATCGATATAATAACTCCAATCTCTGTCGATACTCTCTGCAAGACCAACTCCACCCTGACTTACGATAGATAAATTATTCAATCCGTAACTCTTTGCCATTGCATTTAATGTCAATGGATATCCATTACTTGCAACAGTTCCTGCAGTTGCAAAAACACCAATGGTACCTTGTTGTTTTTTTTGATAATCAAGTGCTGCTTTTGAGCCTGCTTCAATTACACCAACAACAGGAAAATTAGCATTAGAAAATGATTGCGAAAACTTTTTTACTTCGGGCAAAGCATAAGCTGTGGCTGTGTTACAAGCCAATATGATCATTTTTACAGGCATTTTTTTTTGTGAAATCCAACTCTCATTTTCTTTGGTAACAAATTTTTGCTGTAAAAAAAAATTCATATTTTTCAAGATGTGTTCTTTCAATAAATCTGTTTTATGTTCGGCTGCATAATTACCATAAGGCATGTTAGCTTGATCTGCTAAATACTGATAATATTCACCTGCAAAATCCAACTTTCCATCAGCTCCAGGTTTGCCTGTTATATTATTAAAAGCATCTAATGTTAGCATGGCTTCTAAAACAGTAAGTCCACCAGTGCCTGAATCAAAAACCCCAATCGGATTATTGTTTAGTTTAACTTCTTTTTTTTGTGCTATGCTTGTCAAACCAAACACTAACAATAACAACAAGATTTGAAATGCTTTCATGAAAATTAATTTATACAAGTATAGTTCTATTACTTTGTGTAATGTAATATCATTTTTTCAATTATTATCAATCAAGATAAAACTTTACAAATTTATCAGCAAAGAAAACCCAATGAAATCAATACCTAATGAGCAAATTAAACTAAAAGGATTTTTGATTACATTATTGGGTGCAATTTTATTTTCAACCAAAGCAATCTTTATAAAACTTGCGTTTGCCGGTACAAAAGTAGATGCAGTTACATTGCTTTCTTTACGCATGCTTGTTGCACTTCCATTTTATATTGCTGCTGCAATTATGAGTTATAGAAAACCAACAAATCAACCTATAACCAAAGTTCAATGGGTGAATATTTTTCTTCTCGGATTATTAGGATATTATATCAGCAGTTTATGCGACTTCATTGGATTGCAATTTATTTCAGCAGGACTAGAAAGATTAATTCTTTTTATGTACCCTACTCTAGCCATATTAATTAACACTTTTGTTTTTAAAACAAAACTTTCTAAAACACAACTGGCAGCATTGGTGCTTACCTATCTAGGAATTGGCATCGCCTATTTTGGTGAAATGAAAATTGACACCGAAAACCCTAATTTTTATTATGGTTCATTCATGGTTTTTTTATGTGCCGCAACTTACTCGGTTTACATAGTAGGCACAGGTAAATTAGTACCCAAAGTTGGTGTAACAAGATTTACAGCAAATGCAATGTTGGCAGCAACTGCAGGTATCTTCATTCATTTTATTTTAACTCGTTCAATACACCAAATTACATACAGCAATACGCTGTTATATTATTCATTGGCATTGGGAATTGTTGCTACTGTTCTTCCATCTTTTATGATAAGTAATGGTATGAAAACAATTGGCATCAATAACGTTGCAGTCATCACATCAATTGGGCCTGTAAGTACTATTATACAAGCGCATTTTATTTTACATGAGCCTATTTTTACAGAACAATTAATTGGAACTATTTTGGTTATTATTGGTGTATTATTAATTGGTAGAAAAGCTGCAATTGAAAATTCATAGCAAAAAAAATACCGATAAAAATTATCGGCATTTAAATAATATTACAAAAGCAATTATTCCCAAATTTCTTCTTTGCCTTGTAACCACAATTTCACACTTTCAGTTGTAACGCTTTTTGGTCTTTCTAATGCAAAGCCCAAAGCTCTATCCCAACAAAGACTTGAAAGCACACCTAAAGCTCTGCTCACAGCAAATAGAACTGTATAGAATTCATATTCTACCAAGCCGTAGTGAACTAATAATGCACCGCTATGTGCATCTACATTTGGCCATGGATTTTTAATTTTCCCAAGCCCTTGTAATATTGGCGGCACAGTTTCATAAATATTCCAAACCGTACGACACAATTTATCTTCAGGCATATGTTTTTTTCCAAATTCCATTTGTGCTGTAAATCTTGGATCAGTTTTACGAAGTACGGCATGACCATACCCCGGAACAACTTTCCCACCTTCTAAAGTATCTTTTACATATTGTTCAATTTGTTCTTTTGCAGGCAAATCTGTTCCTAATTTTTCCTGCATTTCAAATATCCATTTAATCACTTCCTGATTAGCCAATCCATGCAAAGGACCCGCCAATCCATTCATTCCCGCTGCATAACTTAAATATGGATCACTCAAAGCACTACCTACTAAATGTGTGGTATGTGCCGATACATTTCCGCCTTCATGATCTGCGTGAATGGTCATGTATAAACGCATCAGTTCTTTAAAACTATCATCTTCATAACCCATCATGTGCGCAAGATTTCCAGACCAGTCTAACAAACCATTTGGTTGAATGTGCTCATTATTTTTGTACTTTCTTCTATAAATGTATGCTGCAATACGGGGTAGTCTTGCTATTAAATCCATTGCATCATCATAAATTGGAT
Organism: Chitinophagaceae bacterium; assembly: GCA_947488765.1. Taxonomy (GTDB): domain Bacteria; phylum Bacteroidota; class Bacteroidia; order Chitinophagales; family Chitinophagaceae; genus UBA1930. Next base: position 65,584 of record CANLAE010000006.1, read on the forward strand.
TCCAATAATCTTTCTTGTTGATCCCTTTTGCATATTCTTTTGCAAATAATCCTTCTGTTTGTAATGCCATAACACCCACTACAAACATGGTCATTGGATGTGTACTTAATGGCAAAGCATCTATCGTTGCAAATACGTGGTTTGGAACATGGCTTCTTCTTTGCCATACACTTGTTAAATGTTGAACATCTTCTTCTGTTGGTAATTCTCCTATCAACATTAAATAAAATAATCCTTCAGGTAATGGCTCATTGCCACCTTCAGCGTTTGGTAATTTTTTTTGTAATTCAGGAATGGTATAACCACGAAAACGAATTCCTTCTTGTGCATCCAATAAACTTGTTTCTGTTACAAGCCCTGTAATGCCACGCATGCCTTGGTAAATTTGAGAAAGCGTAACTTCTCCAACTTTTTTATTACCATGATCTTTTAAAATATCTTTAATCTCTGCGTTAGCAATATCCGCCTTTGCTTTAAATCTGTCTTTTACGATTCCCATCTTTTATTTTTTATTATAATAAATATTATTGAAAAATTGATTTACCCATAAAATAATTGAAATGTATTCTCAATTAATTGAAATCTAGTTGTGGCACAATCATTTTGTAGTACAAAAATATGGCTAAAAGTAAAGCAACAAAATTCTATATTCAAAGAATTACCATAAGGTTGTTAAAAAACTACTACAACGAAATAGATTTAGAAAAAATTTGCATTTCTGCAAGAATGGGAGAAAAAGAATAACACTATTTAGGAGCCTTTTTGTAAATATAATATGCAATAAAACAAAATACAATATTAGGTATCCAGGCGGCCAACATTGGCGGCAAATCTCCTTTAGTTGAAAATATCGTTGAAAACTTATCAGTAATAATGAAAACTGAAGCAGTCATGAAACCCAATGCCAGATGCATTCCGCTGCCTCCCCTTACTTTTCTGCCAGCAACAACTGCACCAATAATGGTTAATAGAAATACTGTAAACGGCGTGGCATCTCGTTTGTACCTTTCTACTTTTAAGGTGTTCAATCCTTCGGAACCTCTCAACTCTTCAAGTCGGATATACCTTTTTAATTCGGGTGTAGTTAATTTACTTTGAGCATAATTATCCCGCTTCAAATCAAATGGCATAAAACTGAATTTATAATAGCGGTCAGTTTCCATTGTTAGTTGCTCTTTCAAACCAATTAATTTTCTGTCAATTACGCCATTTAAATGCCATTGATTTTTTGGTGGATCCCAAGTAATATTCTCAGCTCTGATATTTTCTACAACTTGGTTACCTTTCATTTTATTCATAAAAAAAGGACCACCTTGTTTAGTAGCTGTATCATAGCTTATAATGCCAGCATAAGTAAATGAATCAATTTTAAAATACAAATCTCTGCCACGCATTCCTCTTGTTAATGCCTCATAAGATGAATTTGCATCTATATATTTTGCTTCAAATCCAGTACGAATAATATTTGCTTTTGGAATAACATACTGATTGGCAAACCACAATATTGAAGCCAAAAAAATACCCCCAATAAAATATGGTCTTAACCAGCGATTGAAACTTGTACCACTTGCAAGAATGGCAATGATTTCGCTTCTTGTAGCCATTTTTGAAGTAAAAAAAATTACTGCAATAAAAACAAATAAAGGAAATAACAACCCAATAATATGCGGAACAAAACCAAAATAATAATTGGTGATTACCCCTGTAAAACCAAGTTTCGACTTTACAAAATCATCCGTCTTTTCACTAATGTCTATTACAACTGCAATAATTGTAAATAGAAATATGGAGAAGAAAAATGTACTAAAAAACTTTTTTAATATGTACCAGTCAATTTTTTTCATTTCAAATCAATGACAACAAAGATAGGCGGTGAAATTATCGAAGTAGGTAATTTAACTATTTTGTGAATTTTCAATTTGAAATAAATACTACAACCTTTGCTTGATGATAGGTAAGATTTCAGCTTTCCAGCTTTTAAAAGTATTGGCTAAAATATGTTTTCTAGCCTCTCCTACCAGCCACAAATAAAAAGTCAAATTCTGAATGCTTGCCAATTGCAATGCGAGTAATTCATTGGCTACAAACAAATGTCTCAAATATGCTTTGGTGTAATAATTACTAATTTCACTTGGCATTCCATCATCAATAACAGAGAAGTCGGTAGCCCATTTTTTATTTTTGATATTGATAACCCCTTTGGTAGTAAATAACATTCCATTACGACCATTGCGGGTTGGCATTACACAATCAAACATATCAATTCCTAAATCAATACACTCAAGCAAATTCCATGGAGTACCTACTCCCATTAAATAGCGAGGTTTTTCTATTGGCAAATGTTCGGTACACATTGCAGTAAATTCATACATCATTTCTTCAGGTTCACCAACGCTAAGCCCTCCAATTGCATTTCCTGCAGCATTAATTTCACTGATAAATTGACAAGATGCAATTCTTAAATCTTTGTACGTACTACCTTGTACAATTGGAAATAAATTTTGCGAATAGCCATATTTATCAGGTGTTTCAGCTAATCTATGTACACATCGCTGTAACCATCTATGCGTAAGTTCCATACTTTTTTTTGTATAAATATATTCACTTGGGTATGGCGGACATTCATCAAAAGCCATGATAATATCTGCTCCAATACTACGTTCAATATCCATTACTTTTTCAGGCGTAAATAAATGTCGGCTTCCATCAATATGACTTTGAAACAATACTCCCTCTTCTGTAATTTTTCTGTTGGCGGCTAATGAAAAAACCTGGTAACCACCACTGTCTGTTAGTATTGGTTTTTTCCAACCCATAAACTTGTGCAATCCACCGGCTGCTTCAAGTACTTCAATTCCGGGGCGTAAGTATAAGTGATAAGTATTACCTAAAATAATTTGTGCTTGTACATCAATACTTAGTTGCTGTTGAGTTACAGCTTTTACACTGCCTACTGTGCCTACAGGCATAAAAATTGGCGTTTGTATTTCTCCATGATCTGTTGAAATAGTTCCTGCTCTTCCTTTTGAATTGGTGCTCGTATTAATTAAATTAAATTGTAAACATGCCATATTGGGTAAAAATAAGTTGAAACTGAATAAGATGATAATGTTTCATTAGTGAAGCGTGAATTTGCATTTTCATATTTTAAATTGTAATGTTTCTTTTCCACATATCTACAAAGTGTTCGCAATAGAGTATCCTAACAATTAAATTTGCAAAATATGATAACAATACCTGCTGTAGTTTGGGATATAGTTTTTTATGCATTCTGTACAATCATTTTAATACAGATTTTTTATTACTTATTTTTTTTTAGAAGACTTGCTTTTTATAAAGCACCTCAAAAAAATACTTCAGTAGAATATGCTGTTTCAGTAATTGTTTGTGCTAGAGATGAAGCACATCAATTGTCTACCAATCTTCCCGGAATATTGGTTCAGGATTATAAAAGCACACATGAAATTGTAGTAGTTAATGACAATTCGATTGACGATACAAAATATTTACTGGATGAGTTTAAAAAAAGTTTCAAAAACATTAATCACATACTATTATCACAGGAGGCAAAGTTAATTACTGGTAAAAAATTTCCTTTAAGTATCGGTGTAAAAAGTGCCAAACATGAAATTCTAATTCTTACCGATGCAGATTGCATTCCGGCCAGTGAGCACTGGATACACACTATACAAAATGCCTATGTGGATGATGTGGAAATTGTATTGGGATATGGTGCTTACAAAAAGAAAAGTGGTATTTTAAACAAGCTAATTCGTTTTGAAACTTTTCATACAGCACTGCAATATCTTTCTTATGCAATTGCAGGGATTCCATACATGGGTGTTGGCAGAAATTTAAGTTATAAGAAAGATGTTTTTATACGCAACAAAGGTTTTTCATCTATCAATATGATACCGAGCGGAGATGATGATTTATTTATTAATCAAGTTGCAAATAAAAAAAATACAGCAATTGTAATTGACCATGCAGCTCATACAATCAGTGAACCAAAAAACACTTGGTCGGAGTGGATGACACAAAAATACAGACACTATACAACAGCAAAATTTTACAAACCAATTCACAGATTTTTATTAGGATTGTATTCATTTAGTTTATTTGCACTTTATCCTTTGTTTATTATTTCAATCATTTTTTATAATTGGTGGTTGGTATTGGCTGTATATGGTTTTCGATTAATTATTCAGGGAGTTGTACTTTTCAAAAGCATGAAAAAATTAAATGAAACTGATTTATTTCCATGGTTTATTTTATTGGATTTGTGGATGCCTTTATACTATTTGTTTACATTACCCGCAATATGGAAAAGTCCTAAAAGGACGTGGAGTTAATTTTATTTCAGGTAACACACATTAAAACAGTAAGCTAAAACTGATCCCAACAAATGGATATAATTTTAAAATATTTTTCTGAATTTTCTTCTTTGCAACTTCAACAATTTGAAGCATTAGAAGGGTTGTATAAAGAATGGAATGAAAAGATAAATGTGGTGTCAAGAAAAGACATTGATCAAATTTATTTACACCATGTATTGCATAGTTTGAGCATAGCAGCAATCGCAAATTTCAAACCCGGTGCAGAAGTAATTGACATTGGCTGTGGTGGTGGATTTCCATGTATTCCATTAGCAATTTTTTTTCCTGAAGTAAAATTTCATGCGGTTGACAGCATCGGCAAAAAACTCAAAGTTGTTGAAGCAGTGGCCGAAGGAGCCAACATTAAAAACATCACTACACAACATACCAGAGCAGAAGAAATCAAAAATAGAAAATTTGATTTTGCCATAAGCAGAGCTGTAGCTCCATTGAAAGAATTGTGGACTTGGAGCAAACCATTACTTAAAAAAGAAAACAGAAATGAAATCAACAATGGATTGATTTGTTTAAAGGGAGGGGATCTTCATCAAGAGATTTTCGAAAGTGGCACACGCCCAAAAATGATGAGCGTGTATGACATTTTCAATGAAGATTTTTTTAAAGAAAAATATATTATCTACGTAAAGAAAAATTAATGGTTATTGCATCAAAGTTAGTCCGGTATTACTAATTTATTATTACTCCTATTTACATCCGCCATTTGTTGGGATGGGTCAATTTCAATACTTTTTATCTGATTAATTTTTTTGCTTGTAGTCACTATATACTCAGGATGTGTCCATCTCCATTCTGCATGGATTGTTCTTGGAATTGCCCCATCACCAGGCTTTGCACCATACATCAAATTTAACGGCACGTAATGCATCTCTTTAGTCCCATCTTTAAAAGTGATTAGTACATCCACAGGCATTGGCATTTTACCAACCCGCTTCAGCATAATTTGTGTGTTACCCGAAGTTGTATCAATAGTAATATTCCCCAATGCATAATCAATTGTTTTGGTACCATGTACCCAATATTCTTTGTACCATTGTAATGCAATACCGGAATGCTTTTCAGCAACCCTAACAAAATCGTTTACATTTGGATGCTTAAATTTCCATTGATTATAATAATCTAATAAAATAGCATCTCGTTCTTTATTCCCAACTATGTATCCGAGTTGATTTATGAAAACTGCTCCTTTGCTATATGCAGCCAAACTGTAGCCAAAATTGGTATTGAAATGATCAGCATGTGTTGTCATTGGTTCTTCATACGGGCTTCTTGCAAGTGCAAAATATCCGGCATAATTATCCGCTTGTTTTGCAGGCAAATCCTCTTTATTTTCATCAATAGTTTTTTGCAAGCTTAGCTTTGATGATTCGGTAGTCCAGGGACTTTTTTGCATCCAATTGTTATTGTAATAATCAGTTATTTCATTCTCTGCAAAGCTTGTAAATCCTTCATCCATCCATGCAAATAAACTTTCATTTGTTCCCAAAATATGCTGATACCAACTATGCATCCATTCATGAAAAACAGTACCAACACCAGGCCCTTTTAATAAGGTAGCCATTGCATATTCCATACCTCCATCACCTCCTTGAATAAATGAATATTGAGGGTAGGGATATTTGCCAAACTTACTTTCCATGTATGGCAATACTTTTTCTGCACTCCACAAAACATTACTCCATGCACTATCTGCAAGACCATTTTTTTGCTTATAAAAAACATGCAAGACTGTGTTACCCACTTTTTTGGAAATATGTTTGTATTGGTCATCTGCTGCCCAAACAAAGTCATGAATATTTTCACCTTTAAAATTCCAAGTAATGGTATTTGTATTGATTGCAGGCACTTTAACACCTGTAGCTTCGTAACCAAACCCAATGGAATTAGGGTTTTGCAATACTCCTGATGCTGCAATCATATAATTTTTATCAATCGTAATTTTCACATCAAAATCTCCCCAAACGCCATAAAATTCTCTAGCGATATAAGGATTGGCATTCCAGCCTTGGTAATCATACTCTACCATTTTAGGATACCATTGACTCATGCTATAACGAATTCCTTCAGCATTATCACGACCACTTCTTCTGATTTGAACGGGTACTTGTGCTTCAAAATCTACATCCATTAGAATTTTAGAGTTTGGATAAATTGGTTTATCTAAAACTACTTCAACAATAGTTTCATGCAAAAGCAATTTTTGTTGTTTCCCATTAATAACAATACTTTTTACATTTTGAAACCCAATTTCTTTTTCTTTCAAAAAGCTGATTCTATTGGTTACACGACTATCCCAATCCAAAACATTTTTACCGTTTCTATCTTGTCGGATAATTGTTTTACCAAGTTCTCTGCTCCTTGCATCCATACTACTATTTGGCTGAAATGCGTTCCAATATGCATGAAAAAACAATTTACTTAGCGTATCAGGAGAATTGTTGATGTATTCAATTTTTTCTTTGCCTGTCAACAAATTAGTTGAGACATCCATTTTCACATCAATTTGATATTTTATTTTTTGCTGCCAACGATAGGGTTGTGCATTTAATTCTGATGAATTTTGTATAACAAACAAAATAAAAAAAAGAGTAATTTTTCTCATGGTTGAATAAATTTTAAGCCGTGTAGGTTGAAATTAATTTTTCAGTTAGTGATATTCATCTTCCAATTATTAATAAAATAATATTATCAAAGAAACGGAGAAATAATAAAATATTTAGCAGAAATTTTAACGAATTTTAAAACCATTAGCCCAAAAGTGTTTTGTTTTTAAAATCAATGTCTTTCACAATTTTATAAAAGTTTTTGTGCGAAACAAATGCTTTCATTGCATTGAAATGGTTGGTGTGATGCAAATCTGTTCCAATAAAATCAATCATATTTTCTTTGATTAATTTTAATGCAACTTTTTCAACAGGTTTACCATAATAACCTGCAAGGGACAATAGGTTCACCTGAAACAAACATCCAATATCTTTAAGTCGATTATAAATTTCAAAATTTTGATGATAAAAATTGTAACGTTCGGGGTGTGCTAAAATGGGCTGTAACCCTTTTACCTTTAGCTCAAAAATCATTTTTTCAAAATTGGGAGATGCAGCTACATAGCTCATTTCAACTAAAATATAGTTTTTACCAAAAGTTAATAATTGATTTCCGGCATAAAACATTTGTTCAAAATCATAATCAATCATATACTCTGCAGCAGCTTCTAATTTTACTGAAATGTTATTTTCAATTAAAGCATTTTGCAGCGCTGCTAATTTTGGGAGAATCGTTTCGGGAGAATTTTTATAATAATCTGATAAAATATGAGGTGTGCAAATCAATTTTTCGTAACCTAATAGTTGCAACTCTTTGATAATTTCAATAGAATCTTCAATGTTTACAAAACCATCATCCAAAGCCGGAAGTAAATGCGAATGCATATCAACACCAATGAATGAAAGGTCAGGGATGACATGAGCATTTTTAAAAAATCCAAACATTTATAAAATTTATTTTTATGTAAAACATAGCTCAACTGCTAATTTGCAATACTAACATATTCGTTCGGAAATTCAACTACCATTACTTGTCCTAAACTTTCTAAACGTACATATACTTTTTTCTTACCTCCTTTTATAACCGTTCCGGTATTATTCATAAAAACACCATGGTTTATAGACACTAATGTATCTTCTTTAAATCCTTCAATAGAAATAAGAGAAATTTTAGCATCTTTTTCAGAGAGGTATTTTTTGATATTTTCTATTTCTTCATCTCTTATGATTGCAGGTTCTCCTAGATAATACACAAAATTAATAATGCCCTCTGTCATCAAAACATTCACACGATCCTCTTCATTTATATTTACAAAAACATAAGAACGAAAAAGTGGATCCTCAATAATTTTTTTTCTGTCGGTCCAGTAACGCTCTACTTTTTGAGTAGGGCACCAACTCATAATTCCTTTTCGCAATAAGATACCATCCGATTTCTTTTCCCACCTCGGTCTTGTATATACCGCATACCACCTCTTTTCTTGATCCATATTTTATTTTATTTACCAACAATTTTTCCAATTGGTCAATCAAAAAAACTATTTGTTTACTGAACTATTTGAATTAGTAATCATATCGCAAACAATATTTGTAGTTGTTTGAATATACAAATCTGTTTTCAAAAATTTCAGCCATGATTGATAACGTTCCCCTTTCTGTTTATCTGGATTTGCAAAATATTTTGAGTAATCAGAAGTGGTAACTGATATATTCATTTCGTCTTTCAGCTTTGTGATAGTACTATTTTGTGCCACTGTAGCACTTATCGACTTTTGAACTGCCTTATAGGTTTCAACGTTTAAGCTTATTGGTTTTTCGTTATTATTTGCCAACCATTGTGCATTTGACTTAATCAATGAAAGTGAATTATTTGAAGTAATCTTAGAGTTAGCCAATTTGATAGCATTATCGTAGCCAAACTTATCTTCTGCAAATTGATAGTTTGCTTTATTGATCTCATCCCAACCCAATGCAACAGAATTGTCTTTTTCTCTGATTTTTAAATACTCGTAAGTATCTGGTAATACAACATCAGGTGTTACTCCCTTTAATTGTGTAGAACCTCCATTGATACGATAAAATTTTTGAAATGTAAGTTTCACTGCCCCAAACTCTGTTCTGCCTGTGCTATAATCTATTGGATTTCCAAAAGGTACATTGCGCTGTACTGTTCCTTTACCATAGGTAGAAGTACTTCCAATAATAATTCCTCGTTTATAATCTTGTATTGCAGCAGCAAATATTTCTGATGCTGATGCACTCAATTCATTTACCATTACAGCCAACGGACCATCATATAGAACAGAAGTATTATTATCACTTAATACAGATGATTTTCCTTCTTTATCTCTCACTTGTACCACAGGTCCTTGTTTGATAAAAAAACCAACCATTTGTACTACTTCATACAAAGAACCTCCCCCATTATTTCTTAAATCCAATACAATACCTTCAACCTTTTCTGCTTTTAATTTTACAATTTCTTTTGCAACATCTTCCGATGATCGACTTCCTTGCGGATTATCAAAGTCAGCATAAAAATCGGGTAAATATATGTACCCAATTTTATGGTTATTTTCCATTACAACTGCACTTCTCGCATTACTTTCATCCTGTACAATTTGATCTCTTTTTAATGCAACAACTTTAGTAGTTCCATCTTGTTTTTTAATTGTCAATCTTACTTCAGTATCTTTTTCACCACGAATTAATTTTACAGCATCAGCAACATCATATCCTGTAATATCTACAGGAGTTTCCTTGCCTTGAGCAACTTTTAATATAATATCATTTGGTGCAATTTCTCCACTGCGTGCAGCAGGATAACCATTTACCAAACTAACAATTTTTACATAACCATCTTGTTCTTGTAATTGTGCTCCAATACCAAAAAAACTATTACTCATTTGCTCGTCAAATGCTCTTTTTTCAATGGGTGGAAAATAATCAGTATGAGGATCCATTAAATTGGTAATTACATTCAGAAAAAAATTAAACCTGTCATCTTCTTTTTGGGTATTTTTTCTTTTGTTATAAAACTTATCCATTGCCTTCAACACTTTTTGTCTTGCATCTTTTTCTAAAAATTCATCTGTCTGATTTTTAATGCTGTCAACTATGCTTTTACTACGTTGCTCTTGTAAGTCTACATATCGCTCTAGTGTAAAATATTTCATTGATTTTCTAATGCGGTCTTTACGTTCATTTTCATCTAATGAATAATTCAATTTTGAAGCTTCAGAAATAAAATTTTCATTTGTTGTAAAGTCAAATGGCTTGGATAATATTTCCTGGTAAATGGAAATCACTTCTGCAATTCGCTTGGTATAAATTTTTTCAACTGCAGGCACAAATTCTATAGTACTGCCGTGTATTTCATCATCAATTGTATTTTGAAATTTTTGTAATGATGCAATATCTGATTCTAGAAAAATAGTTTTTTCGCCATCAATTTCTTCAAGATATTTTTTAAATACTTCTGCAGAAAAAGCATCATCAATTTTTTTAGGACTATAATGTTGCTTCTCTAATAAATTTCCAATAGCCGTTAATAATTTTTTTCTTTGCTCTAATGATATGTCTGTCGGATTATTATTTGTGAAAGCAAAAAACAAACCACCAAATACAAAAGCCATAACCAGTATCAACCCTTTTCTACGCTTCATAAGATTTACAATTTTTTTCATAGTAAGAAGTCAAAAATACTTAAAATAAATATTGAAACATAGTTTACTAAACCTATTAACAAAGGTTTTATATGCATTTGATCATAAATTAAATCTGTTAAATTATTTTTCTTTGCGAATGAATGTATTTTTCTATTATTTTCGCACTCTATAAACGGAGGATATAGCTCAGTCGGTTAGAGCGACAGTTTGTGGCACTGTAGGTCGTGGGTTCGAGACCCATTATTCTCCCATCAAAACCTTGTAACCAAAAAAGTTACAAGGTTTTTTTCAAACAAATTATTCAAATGATTTACAAATTATTATTAATACCCATTATTTCTGCATTCATAGGTTGGTTTACCAACTGGATTGCAATAAAAATGTTGTTCCATCCCAGGGTTCCCACTAAAATTTTAGGAATTACTTTCCATGGTATATTTCCCAAACGCCAAAAACAATTTGCCGAAAAACTTGGAAAGCTGGTAAGTAATGAATTGTTGTCTTTTAAAGATATTGAGCAAAAAATTACGGATCCAAATAACATCAAAAAAATAATGCCTCATGTTGAAGGACATATTGATCATTTTTTGAGAAACAAATTATCCGAGCAAATGCCGATGATTAGTATGTTTATTGGAGATAAAACAATTGCTCAATTAAAATCTGTATTTATTGCCGAACTGGAAATTTTATTTCCAACAATAATGACTAATTACATGGAAAATCTTCAGCATGAATTGGACTTAGAAAAAATAATTACAGAAAAAGTATCAGGATTTTCTTCAGATAAATTAGAAGAAATCTTAAACGCAATTATGAGTAAAGAATTCAGATTCGTTGAAATTATTGGAGCTGTACTCGGATTTGTAATTGGACTAGTTCAAGTGCTCATTTCTTTACTATAATCAGCTCATCCATTATTTTAAACCTTAATCAAATCTTGAATTTGCACTATAAAAGCTGCCAATAGCCGATTTTAAAGCATTTCAGAACTATTTACAACTAATTTTGTTACCGTTTAAATAAAACAAAGTCTGTTTAAAAATATTACACAGAAACTTTGCAATTGTACAATTTAAAAAGCATCATGAAAAGATTTTTTATTCTCGCATTACTAGCATTTATTTCGAATATTGTTTTTGCACAACCACCAAGTGGAATGGGCAGAAGCGGAGGAAGAGGCTCATTTAGTAGCAGTACCGGACATTTTTATGGCAAACTTGTTGACGGTAAATCGAACAAAGGAATTGATGGGGCAACCATTTTATTATACGGTAATAAGTTTGATACTGTTACTAAAAAAATGAAAGAAGTGACCTTAAAAACAATGATTTCATCAAGCAATGGTGATTTCAGTATTGAAGGTTTATCCATCATGGGAAATTATAAATTTAAAGCAACTGCAATTGGTTACAAGCCATTTGAAAAACCTTTAAAATTTGATGTGAAGTTTGGCGGACAAGATGGCACACCTGATATGCAGAAAATTATTGGAATGACCGACGTTGATTTAGGTAATTTAAAAATGGAAATCAATACGAATGACCTAACTAATGTTACCGTAACCGCAAGCAAACAATTATTTGAATTAGGAATCGACAGAAAGGTTTTTAATGTAGATAAAAATTTGGTGAGTACCGGACAAACGGCAACTGAAATAATGAAAACAATTCCATCATTAAGTGTTGATATTGATGGTAACGTTCAGCTAAGAAACGCAGCACCACAAATATTTGTAGATGGTCGTCCTACAACACTTACACTTGATCAGATACCCGCAGACATTATTGATAAAATAGAAATCATTACAAACCCATCTGCTAAGTTTGATGCCAGTGGTGGTAATGCTGGAATATTAAATATTGTATTGAAGAAAAATAGAAAGAATGGTTACAACGGGGGATTAAGAGCAGGTGTAGACAGCCGTGCAAAAATCAATTTAGGAGGTGATATCAACTACAGAGAAAACAAAATCAACTTCTTTGCAAGTGGTTCTTATTATGAAAGAAAATCTATTGTAACATCTGGTACAAATACGAGTTTTTTAGATAATGCAAAAACAAAAGTAAACTCAGATCAAACGAATACAAGTAATGGCTATTTCGCATTTTTCAGAGGCGGATTGGATTATTTTGTAGATAACAGAAATACATTTACCATCAATGCAAATATCAATCAAGGACAATTTGATAATGATGGAGATCAAAAAATTGATTCTTCTGCAACAGCAGTGATTTCAAATACAAACAGAAATACACTTTCTACTTCCACTTTCAAAAACTTTGGCGGACAATTTAGCTACAAACATAATTTTGCAAAAAATGGCCATAATATCAGTGGAGATATTAACTACAACTCAAGCACCAATGATAATGATAACAATATCAACTCAATAATAAATACTGCATCGGGAGCACAAAAATATCCTATATATCAGCAACGTAGCTTGGGTGATGGTTACAATAAATTTTTAACTATTCAGTCTGACTACGAAAATCAAATTTCAGAAAATACAAAATTAGAAGCAGGTGTAAGAGGTGCAATTCGTGACTTTGGTTCTAATATTTATCAGTATGTAAATGGAAGCGGTATCAACAACAACTTTGTATTAAGCAGCAAATCTAGCAGCCGTTATAAATTTAATGATGAAGTATATGCAGCCTATACTTCATATAGTTTTAAACATAAAAAATTCAGTTACCAGTTAGGACTTCGTTTAGAAAGTTCTAACTACACTGGAAATTTATTTACCATCAATGGTACCGATTCAAATACCTTCAAAGTAAACTATCCTTTAAGTTTATTTCCAAGCGCATTTATTACTTATAAACTAACGGAAAAGCAAGATTTGCAATTGAATTATTCAAGAAGAGTAAACAGACCTAACTTTTTTCAATTGTTACCAGCATACGATTTTACCGATCCACAAAATCCAAATGTTGGAAATCCAAATTTGAACCCTGAATTCACGCATTCTCTTGAGTTTTCCTACAGTAATAACTACAAAAAGAATGCAAACTTTTTAGCTACTGCTTATTTCAAATACAGCACCAATTTAATTACAAGATATGTGTATAAAGACATCAATAAAAATGTTCAGTCTGGACAAACTGCAACAGACAGTTTATATTACACAAGCTATATCAATGCAAGCAATAGTTATAATTATGGATTGGAACTAACAGATAAAATGCCTGTTACAAAATGGTGGGATATTACCTTGAACTTAAATTTATTTTTCACGCAAATTAATGCAGAAGTTCCCGGACAAACTATCAACAACAACATTGTAAGTTGGTTAGGGAAAGTGAATAATTCTTTTAAATTAGCCAATACAATTTCATTACAAATTTCAGGAGAATGCCGTTCGAAAGTATTGATTCCACAAAGTGGTGGCGGACGTTATGGTGGCGGAATGTATTATGGCGGTGGCAGTCAGCAAACACTAGCACAAGGTTATATTTTGCCAAGATACTTTGATGTGGACTTAGCACTTAAAAAAGATTGGACCTGGAAAAATGGCAAAAGCGGTTCATTAACTTTAAGCATGAATGACTTATTCAGAACACAAACACAAACACATACAGAAGCTATTTATTTTACACAGGATACCAACAGAAGAAGAGATCCACAAGTACTTCGCTTAAATTTCAATTACCGTTTTGGTAAATTTGATATGACATTATTTAAACGTAAAAACAACAAAGCCGATCAGAGTGGCGGAAGCGACATGGGCGGTATTGGTGGTGGTCAATAATATTTGCAATATAAAAAAATACAGTTGATTCAATCTTCTGTAATGCAGTACTAAAAAGGGTTTCAATCGAAATGATTGAAACCCTTTTTAGTTTTATTAATTTTTAGATGAAAGTTTTTTATAATCAATTATATTAAAATACCAAGCTTCCTTTTCCAGATTCCATTTTTCTTAATAAATTATTTGTAAATCTGTAAATAAAATAGCTATATATATAAAAGTGAAAGAAATAAATACACATAAAAAAGGAGCTGCAAAATGCAACTCCTTTTCTTTTATTCATTCAAATAAACTACGAACTCAATAAGCGTAATTAAACATTTTTAATTTCGGCTAATAATTTTTGTAATGCAGCTTTTGCATCACCAAACAACATAGATGTTTTTGGTGCAAAGAACAAGTCATTTTCAATTCCTGCATATCCTGGCTTCATACTTCTTTTATTTACAATAATTGTTTTTGCATTTTCTACTTCTAATATTGGCATACCATAAATTGGAGAAGCAGGGTCATTTTTTGCAGCAGGATTTACCACATCATTTGCACCAAGTATCAATACCACATCGGCAGTTTTAAATTCTTCATTGGCATCTTCCATTTCCAATAATTTATCATAACTCACATCAGCTTCTGCCAATAATACATTCATGTGCCCAGGCATACGACCTGCCACAGGATGTATCGCATATTTAACTTCAACTCCTTTTTCTTCTAATGTTTTTTCCAACTCATGACAAGTGTGTTGTGCTTGTGCAACAGCCAACCCATAACCAGGTACAATCATCACTTTATTAGCATAAGCCATTACAGTAGCAGCATCGCTCAAAGAAATTTCTTTGTAATTGCCTTGTTCTTTTGCACCACCACCTGATTTTGCAGCACTTCCGAATGCGCCAAGTAATACATTTTGCAAACTTCTGTTCATTGCCTTACACATCAGTAAGGTTAACAATGTTCCGGCAGCTCCTACTAAAATACCTCCGGTTAGCATTACTTGGTTGCCATATAAAAAGCCTCCAAATGCTGCAGCCATTCCTGTAAATGAATTTAACAATGAAATTACAACTGGCATATCTGCACCACCAATTGGCAATACAAACATCACACCGTATACCAATGCAAGTACTAAAATTCCGTAAAACAAATAAATCTGTATCGGCTGTAAACCATGTGTGGCAATCGTTCCATCGGTTAAGGTAAACCCAATACCACCAACATCAGAACTGCTGATTGGTGTATGGTACACATACCAACTACACAATCCTACCAATGCAAGTAACAATGCAAGATTTACATAAGTTTGTCCGTTGTAATTAAGGTCTTTTACTTTTCCATTTAATTTCCCCCATGCAATCATGCTACCCGAAAAAGAAACAGAACCAATAACCATTCCTACTACAATAATCAACATGTGTAAATGATTGATGTTGCCAACGATTAACATAAAGCCTGGCAAACTTGAAACGCCTTCCCACACAAACGCATGATCTGTAATATGTTTAAACTCCATAATGCTGATGAGCATTGCACAAGCTCCGCCCATACCATTGAACAAACTTACCATTTCGGGCATTGCAGTCATCTGTACTTTTTTGGCTACAATAAATCCAACAACAGTACCTAATAGCAATGCACCAAATATCCAACCATAGTTATGTAGTTTTTGTCCATCTTCTTGGTACAAAAAAATTGTTCCAAAAATTGCAATTGTCATACCTACTGCTGCAACTAAATTCCCTTTACGTGCAGACTCGGGATGCGCCAACATTTTTAACCCAATAATAAAAGTTAATGAGCCAATTAAATAACAAAGGGTTAATAAATTCAATTCCATATTTTAATTTTTTTCAGGATTCAAAAATTGAGTTGATCTTTTTTTATTTAGCAGAAGTACTTTTCTTTTTCTTAAACATTTCCAGCATTCTGTCGGTAACAACAAAACCACCCACTACGTTTAATGTGCCTAGTACTACAGCTAAAAACCCAATTACCAATGCCAGATAATTATTAGGCTCTACCCTTCCCATTACAATGATTGCACCAATAATCACCACGCCATGAATCGCATTTGCACCACTCATTAAGGGAGTATGCAACACGCTTGGCACTCTGCCAATTACTTCTATTCCCAAAAAAATAGAAAGTATAACGATGTACACCATTTCTATATGTAACGTAAACCAGTCAAATAAACTTTGTACCATAATATTTCTTTTAAATAAATTTTATAATAAACTATTCACTCTTTCGTTAACTACATTTCCTGCATTGGTAATACAACAACCTTTCACCAAATCATCTTCAAAATTCAAATTCAAATTCCCTTCTTTATCTATGATTAGCTGTAAAAAGTTCAATACATTTTTACCATACATTTTACTTGCATCAAAAGGCATTGTACTTGGTAAATTGCTATCTCCAACAATCAATACACCTTTATCTGTTTTAAAATGTGCATTGTTTTTTGTCATTGGTGTATTACCTCCTGTAGCAGCAGCTAAGTCAATGATTACACTTCCGTTTTTCATACTATCCAACATAGGTTGGGTTATTAAAATCGGCGCTTGTCTGCCTGGTATTTGAGCTGTAGTAATAATTACATCACTCTTTGCAACTGATTCAGCAATTTTTGCCTGTTGCTTTTGTTTGTATTCTTCAGATTGTTCAACTGCATAACCGCCTGCTTTACTTGCATCGGCTGCACCTTCTACTTCAATAAATTTTGCAGCCAAACTTTGTACCTCTTCTTTTACTGCAGGCCTTGTATCAAATACTTCTACTACGGCGCCCAATCTTTTTGCAGTTGCAATTGCTTGTAATCCTGCAACACCAGCTCCTAATATCAAAACCTTTGCAGGAGCAATGCTACCGGCAGCTGTCATAAACATTGGAAAATAACGGGGTAATAAAGTAGAAGCCAATAACACTGCTTTGTAACCTGCAATGTTTGCCTGACTGCTTAATACATCCATACTTTGAGCCCTTGTAGTTCTTGGAATCATATCCAAACTAAAAGTAGAAATATTTTTATCTGCCCAGTTTTTCACTTGCTGAAAATTGAACAGAGGTTGATAGACTCCTAACAAAACAGTTCCTTCTTTTACCTGTTGCATATCAGCATCGGTAAGTGGGTTAATGCTAAGTACCAAATTGCTTTGTAACACTTCGGCTCTGCTTGCAATCGTTGCACCCTTGGAAGTATAGGCATCATTAAATGCGCTTGCATTATTACCTGCATTTGCTTCAACAACTACTTGTACATTTTTTTTTATTAAAACTTCTACTTGTTCGGGTAAAAGCGATACCCGGTTTTCACCTTGAGGTTCTTGTAATATTCCTGCAATCATGCGCTGGTTAATTTGGTCGCAAAAATATTGATTTAATTGCAAAGAAGGAAGATAAATACGAAATCATTTCCGAGGGAATGCTTACAGAATAAAGATCATAATTGATTTGGATGTCAATATTAAATTATTGTATCCTTCAACTTCATCATAATTACTCATTTAAATTGCAGTAAAATCAACACAATATGGCAATCATTAAATTGCATTGTTTGAAAACAACAGATGAAAATGGCAAAAATATTTTTGAACTTTGTAAAAATGATGAGTCAATTTTACGAATAACTTTTAATCCCAAAAAACAAACAGCAAAAATCAATTGCTTTGATACAAGAAGAAAATTTAAAATTGATAAGGAAGGGTTTTTAAGTAATAAAACAATTTTAAAAAATGAATACGGAGTAAAAATCGGGCAGCTTAAATACGAGAACTGGAATAAAATTGAGGGTTCAATTGAATTGAACGGGGAGCGATATTACTATTCAAATAAAATACAAACAGAACTGATTTTTCGAAAAAATAAAAGTAAAGAACCAGTTTTAATTTGTGAGCTGAAACCCAATCATATCAATAAGTTTGAACATTACAGCAATTTAAATGAGGCAACGGATTACACTTATTTATTAATGGCATTGGGTTGGTTTTTATTAGTGCCAGCTGCTAAAGAAAAGATTTTAGCTACGCATTAAACAGTATTGAAAAAAAGTTGCACTAAAACACCCAAACAATAATTTAACATAATCAGAACTTATATCACCTTATCTTCGCAAAGTTAATTTGAGTTTCTCAGCATTTTGTAATTGAACGATATTTTCTGCTACGCATTTTTCAGCTAATAGTTAGTCTTCTTTACTCAGGCTTTTTTCTCAAGCATTTTTTATTTAATTATTTTTTTAAGATGAACATTTATGTTTCAAACTTAAGTTTCAACGTTCAAGACGATGACTTAAGAGGTTTTTTTGAAGGCTACGGAGAAGTAGCTAGTGCTAAAATTATTACAGACAAATTTACAAACAAAAGCCGCGGCTTTGGATTTGTAGAAATGCCTAATGATGCAGAAGCTGCAAAAGCTATTGCAGAATTAAACGGTGGAATGGTGGAAGGTAGAACGATCAGTGTAACTGAAGCTAGACCTCGTGAAGAAAGACCAAGAACGGATAACAAACGTTCCTTTAACAACAATAACAACAGCAATCGTTGGTAATAGTATTGTTTTAGTATTGAAAAAGCAGCCCCTCTTGGAGGCTGCTTTTTTTATGTAGTAATTTGTATAAAAATTATTTAGAAGCACTTTTTGAAGGCTTTACTTTTTTCAAAGCAGCTTCAATTTCTTTGCTTAAATTCTCGACTGTGGGTTTTGCAGTAACCATTACACCATTTACAAAAAATGCAGGAATTTCTGTAACCCCCATTTTCTTGCCGTAAGCAATATCATCATGTACATTTTGCCCATAAGTGCTGTTTACCAACTCTTCCAACATTTGTTTGCGATTCACCCCAGCATCTTTGGCATGTAACTTTAATGTTGTAGTTCCTAAGTTTCTTCTGTTTGCAAATAATGCATTGTGCATTTCCCAAAACTTACCATCTTGTGCTGCTGAAATTGCAGCTTCAGCTGCTTTCTGACTGCGCTGATGAATTTTAGTTAATGGAAAATGTCTAAAATTGAATTTAATTTTACCCTTGTAATTATCCAATATTTTTTTTACAACTTCATTTACTTTAGCACATTCTTCGTTTTCATATTCTCCAAACTGCATCAATGTTACAGGTGCTTTTGGATCACCTGTAAAAACATCTTTAGTTTCAATTACTTCAATTACTTCTTTATTAAATGCCATACAATTATTTCTTTTAATAATAATAAAGTTAATTTACCAATCAAATTGACCTTATCATTTTGTTTGAAGCAAACATAAGGGATTTTTAATCTTGATATCAATAAACTGTACTTATGGTAAATACAAGTTTAAAATATTGGTAACACCTTAACAAACCAGCCTACTTTTTATCTTAATATTGATTGTATTCTTAATTTACTACTTTACTTCTAAAATTCCAATTACATCTTTAGCAGCCGAAAATAAACCTCCATTTTTTTGTGCATATAATCCAATTCTATTTTTACCAATTACCGGACATTCTCTGATACATACAGTAAGTTTGGTATCCGTATGATCAAATATGGCATCTCTTGTAAAATTACCTTTAGAATCAATTACTGTTTTTACCAACACACATTTGCTGAATTTGGATAGAGTTTCGGGTTTTCTACTCAAATCTCTATCAATATTGTCTTTATCATCATTGTAAAACAACAACAATTTATCTTTATATGGTAGCACTTGAAAATTACTGTAAATTCTGATATTTGTAGAAGTTTGCATTTTAGGTATTCTTGCTAAAACTGTAGAATTATTAGGCTTAATAGATACATCTATAATATCTCCATAATTGTAAACCCAATAGCCCGACACATAAACATTGCCTGAATAATGCCCTTGTAGATAATATTCATTGGTATATTCTAGAATATAATCTTTACTTCCATCTTCCCTATCTACAACATTAACCAATCTGAAGCTTGAGCTTATCCCTGGATCTTTTTCTTTATCACTACCTTGTTTATCAACTGCAATCATTTCTAAAAACGCAGATGGGAAAGCATCCATCTTTTTGTTGGTAACTACTTTTGTTTCTTTATTAATAGTGGTAATAAAATAGCCTGTAACATATCCGTTATATTTATCCTTATATAACCCAAATAAAGTTAAGTCATTATTATTGTCGCTTGTAAGTTGTAATGACTGAATAAATTTGTTGTTTAATCCCAACACAAACTCTATCGGAGTTTTCACATCTTTTTCATAAATCAATAATTTTGTTGTATTGGCAGGAACTCTTTCGCCTTCTTTTTTTACGGTTTCTTTTGAAACTTCCTGGTCATAATGTTTCAACAAAACACCCACTTTGCCATTATTTAATACCATTTGGTCTGTAATGTTAACAAACTTATCCTTGTATGGTAATTCTACCGTATTATCCCATAATTTATTCATGCCGTTATCATAAACAGCCATATAGTATTTTTCATTGTCTTTTTTAGAATAAGGAGATGCCCCAAACATTAAAATTTTTGAAGAATCTTTTGAAAATTCATATCCAACAACAGATTGAGACGTTTTATTTACCGCATCAAATGAGCCCAAATTCTTTGGTTTCCCTACAGGATTCAAAGAAACAATATCTAAAGGTTGACAATAAAAACTAGTAGACTTTGTATCCTTTACATATTGACTAGTGAAAATGTATAAATTATCTTTTATACTCATTAAATTATTAAAGCTGATGCCGTCTTCATTTACTTCATATCTTTTTACGGCTTGTTCGTTTAACTTATCTGTGTATCTTGAAATGATAGGTGTCGTAGTTCTTTTACCACCAAACAATCCTCCACCACTATACTCGAAACACAATTTAATCATGTCTGTTCCTTTGCCACTCACAAAAGAATTATAGGAAAGTTCCACTTTACTTTCCTCGCCCCACTTCAAAGTAACTTGTTGTGCGTGTGAAAAGGATAAGATCCCTAAAAAGAGAACTACTGAATAAAGAAATTTATTTTTCATAAAAAATTTTTGGAATAGTATTAAAACTATTTTCGTCACCAAAATAATATTATGAATACACCAAACAAGTTTTTATTAATTATTGTATTTTTTATTGGTACAATTTTTAACACTACAGCACAATCAAAAAAAGCGGCCAAAGACAGCACAACAGTTATCATATTTAACAGCCCTTCTGGAAGCTCAAACAAAAAAAAGAAAACTGGTGAGGACAACATTATTAAAATTGCACCACTAGGTTTAATCAGTGGAACTTTTCCGGTTTTCTATGAAAGAAGACTTACTGATTTCTTGGGTCTGTAAGTAGGGTTTGGTATCACAAGCAAGAACTATGTAAGAGCCGGTCTTCAACAGGATTTTAATGACACAAAAATTATTTATGCCCCAAATACAATTACAGATGATGTTTCAGAAGGAATTTATGGATTTGATTATCGTACTGTAAAAACAGGAACCATGTTTACGATACAGCCTCGTTTTTACTTTGATAGCGAAGGTTTAGATGGGAGCTTCTTGGGTTTATCATTTGATAATTATACCTATAATTTTGAAATTCCTGGAATAGTTGGTAATTCTAGTTCATATTCTCAAAAAGGTTCAATTAAATCTGAAAACGAAAAAATTTCTGATTTTATGGTACATTTTGGCTACCAAAATATTTATGACAGATTAACTTTAGAGTGGAGCACTGCGGTAGGTATTAGAAATGTTACTGGAACAAAATACGCTGCAGGTTTTGGTACAACTGGAGCTTTAATTGAAGGCACAGGCACTTACAAACAAAACTTATTAAATTTCAATATTGGTTTGAAAGTTGGCTACCACTTTTAAATTTTAGATAACTAATTATATTTCAGCTCCATTGTTTATGCTTTTTTTAGCACATAAACAATGGAGCTGCTTTTTTTTGCATTCATTAAAGATTGTAATGTTGTTATTGCACCGATAAAAAAAGCTTTTAGCAAATTGTTTTTTCCGTTTTTGTATTGCTCGCTCAACATTGCCACATAAAAACTATCAAACCACATTGGCTTGAAAGCCTTTACAGCAAAGCCTTTGGCAGCAGCCAACAACTCCATACTTTTAGGTGAAAAGTGATACAAATGTCTTGGCACATCGTACGCAGCCCAATATTGCTGATAGCTTTTTGCGTCATAACAAGTGTAATTAGGAACAGCAATAAAAACAGTGCCATTCTGTTTTAATATGCCGCTGAATTTTTCTAAGTACCCATGCAAATCATGTACATGTTCCAACACATGCCACATGGTAATCGCATCAAATTGATTCGATGGCAAATCATAAATATTTTCAGAAGATTGTAATTGCAATTGGTATTTATTCAACGCAATTTTTCTTGCATTTTCATCGGGTTCTAAAGCGGTAATTTTCCAACCTGCAAGTTGCATCGTATGCGCAAATGCACCCGTGCCTGCGCCAATATCCAATAAACTTCCTTTCTGCAATCCTGTAAATTTTTGTATTAAACTGCACTTGCCTTTTAATGTATATCGTCTAACAACATGGTACAACCGATTCACCAAACCTTCCTGCGTATCGGAATGAGAAACATACGCATCAGATTGATAGTAAGGTGCTATTGCTGCTGCATTTGGAACATCTTGCGTAAACCGAAAACTACACGTACCACACTCCCACACGGCAAATATTTCATTGCTTACGGTATAATCTTTTGCTGTTAAAACTTCTTTGATTGAAGTGCTTTTACAAGCAGGGCAACTGTTATAATGTATGTGTGTTTCCATGAATAGCAAATAAACAAAACTTTGCGATATAAAGAATATTTATGTACCCAACTTACCAAATCTTTGTGCAGCTTTAGTTGCGTCGCACACTTGTAATGTTGAATGTATTTTCAGCATGCAACAAAATAAATTGTACGATGCACCTTTTTTTTCTCGCAGATAACACCGATCACACAAAAGATATTAATCAAAAAATATTTGGTATAAATTTTAATTACACTTGAAATGAATTGAATAAAAAAAGGTCACTATTGATATGCAGTACAAGTGTGCGACGCAACGGAAGTAACATATTTATTCTACTATTCACTCCAAAAATAATGCAACTCCTTAGCAAAATCCATGTAAGGAAATGTTTCTTGCAGTTGTTTGGTTTTAATAAAATAAGACTCCAGGAATTTTTTGTGTTGTTGCGAAGTTGGGTTGAAAGCCTTGTGGTTAAAGGCTAAATTGATAGCAGCAATTTCTTCCATGAGTTGTTTGGTATCTTGACTCATGCAAGCATTCACAAATTTTTCCCAAACATATTGCGTTGCATGGTAATTGGGATGCACCAAATCTTCTGCAAAAAAACGATAATCTCTTAAATCATCAATCACCAATTCGTAAGCAGGGAAATAATACAACTTTGGTAATTGTTCAATCAAATGATGTACAGCAGAAATCAAAACCGCTTTGCTTCTGTTGTTGTCAATCACGCCTTCACGCAAATGCCTAACCGGACTGATTGTAAAAATAACTTTGATGTTTGGGTTTAAAGCGCCTAGCCTGTCGAGCATTGTTCCTAACACAGTAATCACTTGCCCAAACTCCATCAAACGCCTGTTAAACCAATCTGCCGGAGCCTTGTGGTTATTGGCTGCCACGGTTCCAACCTTTGCATTACTAGCATTTTCAGTAAGTGTATAAATCCATGCAGAACCTAAAGTGACCATGAGATAGTCGGCATTTTTGATGTACTCATGAGCTTCTTTTGTGGAAGTATTTATTTTCTGTAAAGCATCTTCAATCGATAATCCGGAAAAACGGCTATGGTGTTGCCAACTATGCCATGCTTCATTATGTTGAAATAAATCTGTGGTATCGTATTGTTTGTTCTCTACAATATTGATGATTGTTTCTGCAACACTCACTGGATTAAACACAATGCCATTGGGGTTTTCAAGCACTTTGAATTTATGTTTCTTTAATTTCTCACCAATATTTTCTGTAAAGCAACTACCCACCAATAATATATTGTGCACATGGTTAATTGGTTCTGCCAATGACTTAATATCAAACTCGTAATGAAACTTCATAGTGCTTAAATTTTGCTCAATTCTTTCAACTCAAATTTTAAGGAAATCCAATTAAATAAATATTTCTGTTGCTATTTGCAAGCTCTCTGCCAATGCTATTTGATTGATATTGCTCAACCTATTTTTACTGATGAAGTAATCAATCATTTGTTCAGAATTCATGTTTCCTACCAAATCATCTTGTGCCATCGGGCAACCGCCAATTCCTTTCAAAGCCCCGTCAAATCTGCAACAGCCGGCATTGACAGCTGCTTGTAATTTTATATTTTGATCAGTAATTTTCGAATGCAAATGAACACCAAAAGTAACAGTAGGATATTTGGGAATTAATGTTTGCAATGCAAATTCTATTTGCTGTGGCGTTGCAATACCAACCGTATCTGATAAAGAAATTATTTTAATACCACGTTGCACCATCGCATCGGCGTAATGCAACAAAATAGATTCGTTGTAAATATCGCCATAAGGATTGCCAAAGCCCATACTTAAATACACCACCAATTGTTTGTCATATTGTAAACAAAGTGATTGAATTGCGTCAATATGAATTAAGCTTTCTTCAATAGTTGCATTGGCATTTCGCAATTGAAAAGTAGGTGATATAGAGAAAGGAAACCCAATGTCTGTAATGCTTTCATATTGCATGGCATCTGCTGCACCTCTGATATTTGCTACAATTGCCAACAATCTTGTAGTATTATTTTCAAGTTGTAAATTTTGAATAACCTCTTTTGTATCTGCCATTTGTGGTATGGCTTTTGGAGAAACAAAACTTCCAAAATCAATGGTATGAAACCCCACTTTTAAAAGGGAATTGATGTAACGTATTTTATCTGCTGTTTTAATAAAATGTTTCCAACCCTGCATAGCATCACGAGGACATTCTATCAATTGAAAATTTGGGGTTGAAGAAATATTTACAGCCATTGAATTAACTATTAAGAGATGATATTCTTTGCTTCATAGATTCGTATAAAATCATTCCTGCTGCAACAGAAACATTTAAACTTTCAAATTGATTTACCATTGGAATATGAAAGGTTTCATCACATATTTTCATTAATGCGGGATACACTCCTTTTTCTTCACCTCCCATAACAATAGCACATGGTTCAACTAATTCTAAATTAAATAATTTTTGTTTGGCGGTCATTTCACTTGCAAATACTTTGATACCATTGAGATGCAATTCATCAACTGCTTTCATTAAACTATTTACTCTGCAAATATTAATTTGTTCCAATGCGCCGGCACTTGTTTTTACTGCATCTTCATTCAAAGCTCCTACACCTTTATCTGGAATAATAATTGCATGAACACCGCAACAGACAGCTGTTCTGGCTATTGCACCAATATTCCTGACATCTGTAACACCATCTAAAATAACAAACAACGGTGCTTCTCCTTTTTCAATAACCCAATCAATTACTTGTTGTAAATCCTGGTAACGAACTGCACTTTTAAATGCAACTACACCCTGATGTTGTACATTGGTTAATGAATTTATTTTTTCGATAGGGACATATTGTACAGGAACATTACTATTTTTTGCCAATAGCCTGATTTCATTAATTACATCACCGCTTGCATTTTTGGAAAGTAAAATCTTATCAATTGTTTGGGCGTTTTTCAATGCTTCAACAACAGGATTTCTGCCAACAATAATATTTTTTTTGGGTATAAACATTATACTTTTTTCTTTGAAATGATTTGCACCATTATAGATGCAGTAATAATATAAATAACAACGAGTGCAGCTAATGAAAACTTACAGATTGCCGCCCATTTACTGATAAGCACTGAGAGGTCGCTGCCATAACCACCAAGCGTAATCAGTAAAGCAATATTTTCAATTAAATCCAAAATACCAACTAATACACATAGTTCTAAAAAAATAAATCCAATTGTTTTAAAACGGGAATTTTGATATTGATCCATTAAAGCTTTGCAACAAAAGAAGAAAAACAAAGAATAACAAACAATAAAAACAAAGTCTATCGTAACATTAAGTTGCATAGTGCGTTTGCCTACGATATCAATCATCATTTTGGCATCTTTGAAATGATGCATCAATTCAAAGTCAATAATACCCATAGGATATTGACTTGAATAAAATGCAGCGCCTTGCCATCTTAAAGCGAGGAGAACAAGTAGTGATAAGATACCGGAGTATAAAATCTTTTTTCTCATAGTGCAAATAAACAAAAAACCTCTGCCAATTAATGCAGAGGTTTTAAAAATATAATGATTGTTTGATTATTTAATGCCAAATGCTTTTTTAACCTTAGCTACATAATCTAATTTTTCCCATGTAAACAATTCTACTTTAACGCTCTTTGTTTTACCATTGGGTGTTTTGAATTGTTTGGTAACCACTTCATTTTTACGACCCATGTGTCCGTAAGCTGCAGTTTCGCTGTACATTGGCGTACGTAATTTCAAACGTTGCTCAATGAAGTAAGGTCTCATATCAAAAATTGATTCTACAATTTTACCAATTTGTCCATCAGTCATATCAACATGAGCAGTACCAAATGTTTTAACATTGATTGATGTGGGCTGTGCTACTCCAATTGCATAACTCACTTGAACTAACACTTCAGAAGCTACACCTGCAGCCACTAAATTTTTAGCAATATGACGAGTTGCATATGCTGCACTACGATCTACTTTGCTTGGATCTTTTCCACTAAAAGCACCTCCACCATGAGCACCTTTGCCGCCATAAGTATCAACGATAATTTTTCTTCCGGTTAAACCTGTATCGCCATGCGGACCACCAATTACAAACTTCCCTGTTGGGTTGATATGGTATTTAATATTGTTGTTGAAAAGCTTAGCATATTTCTTATACTTTGCTTTTACACGAGGAATTAAAATTTCAACAATATCCTTTTTAATTTTAGCCAACATTTTTTGTTCAGAATCAAAATCATCATGCTGAGTAGAAACTACAATCGCATCAATTCTCACAGGAACATTATCATCATTGTATTCCAATGTAACCTGACTTTTTGCATCAGGACGTAAATATTTGATGGCTTTATTTTCTCTTCTTAGAGCAGCTAATTCAATTAAAATTTTATGAGCAAGATCTAATGCTAAAGGCATGTAGTCTTCTGTTTCATTGGTTGCATAACCAAACATCATTCCCTGGTCGCCTGCACCTTGTTCTTCTTTTTTCTTTTTATCAACACCTTGATTGATATCAGCACTTTGTTCGTGAATAGCCGATAAAATACCACAGCTATTTGCTTCAAACATGTATTCACTTTTGGTGTACCCAATTTTACGAATTACCCCACGAGCAATTTCTTGCACATCTAAGTATGCTTTAGATTTTACTTCTCCTGCAAGTACAACTTGGCCTGTTGTAACAAGCGTTTCACAGGCAACTTTACTTTGTGCATCAAATGCCAAAAAATTATCGATTAATGCATCAGAAATTTGATCGGCTACTTTATCTGGATGCCCTTCAGAAACACTTTCAGAAGTAAATAAATAAGACATGTGTTATTATTTTATTGTTTTAAGATGTGCAAATATAATAGCTACTTAAATTTCAATTTCTTATATCTTAGAGTAAATTATACGCAACCTCATTTTTCTTTGAGTTTGTTTACTATTTCCACCCAACAACCTAACCCTTCCAATGCCTGGTGGATTTAATATAGAATTAGAAATAGGATACAAATATTGCAAAGATTCGCTCATATTTACATAATCATACACTGGTGCAAATAGGTATAAGTCATATATTTTTTCTGCTTTTGTAGCAATTCCTTGTACATAGCGGGAAATATTAAAATTGTAAGAAGCCACTCTTTTGCCAAAAGGATCATTTTTGTAGATAACATACCCTCCAAAAGAATTCAAATTTGTTGCGTTTCCGTTTTGTCCTAGAGCAATATCATTGGGCACATAAAATCTTCTTGCAGAGTCTAGATTCATCGCACACAAAAACAAATTTGGCTGTGTGTAAATACCATCTGTATTTACATCTCCAGCTTGTTGCTCCATTAACAATTCAGCTCTATGAATCACCCGATTTGTGAGACCAGTCAACCCTGGTGTTTTAATTTTAATATACAATCCAGGACCTGATTGCAGGTACAATAAACTATCCGCATCGGCTGCAGGATTGGTTAAAAAAGTATTTACCTCTGCACCTGTTCTTGTACGTACAATATTATTTGCTGCACCTGCATAAGCACCTGTTCTAAAATATCTTACAACAGTATCTTTATTACCATCTCGTTTTGTGTAGCGGTAATATAAAGCAACTTTGGAATTGGTATCTGTTAATGAAACTCTCAACAAGGTATTACTGCCAGTCTCGGGAACTATAGAAATTCCACGAAAAGTACTTGTAAATTGAGCATCACTTTGATAGGCATTCGTACTATCAAATCCTTTCAGTAATTTATTTCCAAACGTGATGTTAAGTGGAATTCTTATTTGATTTTTAGCTTGTTCTCTTCTTGGAAAAACGGAATCTCCCAATCTTCTTGGATCAGCAATAGTACCTGCACCAATTTGATCGGCAATGTTCATTGTAGCATAACTGGGATAAACTGAATCTGCACTCAATTTACTAGTTTGAGCAATTTCATATATTTTAAACTTCATTTGATTGGCTGAATCGCCCCATAATCCCTGATAGCTTAAAACCAATATTGCAGAATCTAAAAATAGACTATCCTTACTTACTTCAAAATAATGAGGATAAAAAACAGGCTTGAATTCAGCGTTAATAATCGCTTTGGTTGTGCCCATTAAAGGATCATTTGAAATACTTCCTAAAGCAAATTCTTGGTATTTAGAAACACGGATAGAATCTAATGCCATGTTTTGTGTAATCACATCAATTGTAGTATCAATGGTATTTATGCCATCAATTGGTGGTATTAAACCGGTTCCTATTTCTGTTGTTGAAATTCTGGTGCAAGATGCAGATACAATTAAAACAATGATTGAAAGTAGTAAATTATTCTTCACGCAAATGATAATTAAATTAAAGATTAGTTTTATTTGCTCGCAAGGTCGTTGTACAATTCTAAATACTCTGTTAAATCAGTATCCCAACCTTTGAATGGCAATACTTTTTTACCTCTTACTTTAGAAAATTCTTCAACTAATTTTTTATCTGGCTTTTCTGCTCCGAAAGTAATTGCATCAGCATAAGTAGCACCTCCGCGAAACATCGCTGTATTATTGGTGTCTTTAAATACTTCTAAATCTTTAGGAGTAATACTATTGTTGATTAATGCTAATTTCAAAAGATTATTGCCCAATTTTTCTTTAAAAGTATTTTCACCAATAGTAAATACAATTTTGCTGTGAGCAAAAACTGGTTCTCTTTTATAAGCTGTTTTAATAAATGCAGGTATTAATCCGGTCATCCAGCCGCTGCAATGAATAATATCCGGAGGCCAGCCAAATTTACGTACCGTTTCCAAGGCTCCTTTTGCAAAAAATACAGTTCTCAATGCATTATCATCAAACCATTTCTCTTCTTCGTCATGAAAAATATGTTTGCGTTTAAAAAAATCTTCATTCTCTAAAAAGTAAACCTGCAATCTTGCATTAGGTAATGATGCCACTTTAATTTGTAATGGATGATCTTCATCTGCAACAGAAACATTAATACCGCTCAATCTTACCACTTCATGCAAGCGATGTCTACGTTCATTAATAACACCAAAACGGGGCATAATGCAACGCACTTCCAACCCACTATCATTACTTTTTATAGCCAATTTGTTCACTATTTCAGCAAACTCTGTCAACTCTAGGTATGGTGACATTTCGGTGGCTATAAATAAAATTCTTTTCTTTGACATCAGGTTAGTCAGTTTTTAGGGATGCATTAAATAGTTTGCAAAAGTAAACATTTTAAGTTTAAAAGCAATTACTACCTAATTTAAACATAAAATACCTGTAACATTATGATTATTTGCAAAACAATAAGTTTGTTAAAGCTGCAACTTAATTTAATAAAAGAAAAGCAGCTTTCAATTGGATTTGTACCTACGATGGGTGCACTACATGAAGGGCATCTTTCATTGGTTCGTGCAAGTATTAGCCAAAATGATTGTACTGTTTGCAGCATTTTTGTTAACCCTACTCAATTTAATAACCAAGAAGACTATAATAAATATCCAAACACAATCACACACGATATTTACCAATTGGAACTTGCAGGTTGTTCCATCTTGTTTCTTCCGGATGTTGAAGAAATTTATCCAGAGGGGATATTGTCTAACAAGAAATACAATTTAGATTACTTAGAAACTGTTTTAGAAGGAAAATTCAGGCCCAATCATTTTCAAGGAGTTTGTCAAATTGTTGAAAAATTATTGGTCATAGTAGAACCTAATCAACTTTTTTTAGGACAAAAAGATTATCAGCAATGTATGGTAATTGAGAAATTGATTGAATTAATGGATAAAAAAAGAGAAATTGAATTAGAAATTATCCCAACAATCAGAGAAAAGACAGGACTTGCAATGAGCAGCAGAAATGCACGATTAAATGAGACTGAAAAAGAAAATGCAACTGCGATTTTTAAGGCAATGGTGCATATTAAAAATTATCTCAACGAAAAAAACTTTGATGAATTAGAAAAAGAAGCAAATGAATTACTCCAAAAAAATGGATTTGAAAAAATTGATTACATCAAAATTTGTAATGCGTCTGATTTACAAGAAGTGCATAGTAGAAAATCAAATCAAAAACTTGTTGTTTTGATAGCTGGATTTTTAAATGGCGTAAGACTAATTGATAATATGCAATTAATTTAAAAAAACTCAATACTAATTTATTTAGGGTAATATTGATTGGATAGATAGCTTTGGCGGAAATAAATTTCAAGATAATTTTATGCAGATACAAATATTAAAATCAAAAATTCATAGGGCAACAATTACTGAAGCCAATTTAAATTATGTGGGCAGCATCACAATTGATGAAACCCTTATGATTGCAGCAAATTTGATTGAAAATGAAAAAGTTCAAGTTGTAAACGTAAATAATGGCGAAAGATTGGAAACATACATTATTAAAGGGCAAGAAAATAGTGGTGTAATTTGTTTAAACGGACCTGCAGCTCGAAAGGCAGCTGTTGGAGATATTGTAATCATTATTTCATATGCAACTATGGATTTTGATGAAGCCAAAAAATTCAAACCAAATGTCATATTTCCAAATGAATTAAATAACCTTTAAATTACTTATGCTTTGTTAACTTGCACAGAATAAATGGGTATGAATAAAAAACTAGTCGGTTTTATAAAATATGCATTCTTTTTTGGACTAGGTATTTTCTTGGTATGGCTTAGCATACACTCTATGCAAGGCAACCCCAAAGAATGGAATGCATTTATACAGTCAATTTCCAATGCTAATTATTGGCTGATTATTCCTGTATTTTTCATTTTGAGTTTAAGCCATATTTTAAGAAGCTTGCGTTGGAGAATTTTATTACAACCTATGGGCTATCAGCCAAGTTTTGCCAATACTTTTTTTTCAGTAATGATTGGATATTTAGCCAATATGGCTGTTCCTAGACTTGGTGAAGTTTTAAAATGTACCATTCTTTCAAAATATGAAAAAATTCCCGTCGAAAAAATTGTAGGAACAATAGTTGCAGAAAGGGCTTTTGATGTTTTGAGTCTGGGAATTATTTTTTTATTAGCAATTATTTTTCAATTTGATGTTGTTTTTGCAAGCTTTAAACAAGTGCAACTAATGATGTCTGGAAGTCCTGAACACCCAATGAGTCAAACAAAAAAAATTATCTTTATTACTCTAGCAATTTTATCCATTTTAGTTGTTGTGTATTTTGCAGTTACAAAACGTTTACAACAATTTTTAAAAAAAATTAAAAAAATATTTTTTGGCGTATGGGAGGGACTAATCACTGCAAGAAAATTGAAACAAAAAAAATTATTCTTCTTCTACTCTGCAAGTATTTGGATTTTGTATTTGGTAGGCACATGGGTAGGATTTTATGCCACGCAAGGCACAGTGGGATTGGGTATTACACAAGCAATCAGTTGTCTTGCGTTTGCCAGTATTGGAATGATTGTTACTCCTGGCGGTATTGGAGCTTATGCTTTTTTAATTGCAAAAGTGCTTGAATTACAAGAGCCAAGTATTGAAAACTCTGTAGGGTATGCAAATGGAACATTGCAATGGGCTGCGCAATGTATGATTGTACTTATTGTTGGCTTAATTTGTACAATACTTTTACCATGGTATAATAAAAAATATAAAAACATTTTATAATTTAGAACTATCAAATAAATTCAATACTCAGGATAATTTTACTTGTAAAAATAAAGGCAACTATTTTTTTACATAATATTGATACAACTCTAAAATTAACTTTCTAATGAAACAATCCGAATCAATACAACATAAAATTTTTGATGTACAACAACTGATTAAACAAGTTGCAAGTTGGAGAGTTTTAGGAAAAAAAGTTGCATTCACAAATGGTTGTTTTGATATTTTACACGATGGCCATATCTTCTCATTATCACAAGCTGCAAAATGTGCAGATTATCTGGTTGTTGGGGTGAACAGTGATTTGAGTATTAAAAGATTAAAGGGAGAAGAACGACCAATAAATAATGAACAAAGCAGGTGCTTATTGTTGGCAAGCTTATTAATCACAGATGCTGTAGTTCTTTTTAATGAAGATACTCCGCTACAAATAATAACCGCTATACAACCGGATGTACTTGTAAAAGGCGGTGACTATACAATTGATGAAATTGTAGGTGCAAAAGAAGTAATAGCAAATGGAGGAAAAGTAATTATTAATCCGATTGTTGAAGGATTTTCAACTACTGCAATTATCAAAAAATTAAGAGATAATTAGTTTGTGAAATACAAATGAATAAATAGTTTAAAAAATCTCTGAGTAAGTAGTTACCATTATTTACCAAAAACTTAATATTTACCACGATACTTCTTCGCTATTTTTGAGCTACAAGATCAATCCCAAATGGTTAAAAAACAATTTATACAAAGAGATATCAGCTGGCTTAGTTTCAATGCTAGAGTACTGCAAGAAGCAAATGATCCAAGTGTTCCATTAAAAGAACGCATTCGGTTTTTAGGAATTTTTTCAAACAACAGTGATGAGTTTTTTCGGGTACGTGTTGCAACATTAAAACGCATGGTTGAGTTTGCTGAAAAACGCAAACGAGCAAATATGCACATGGAAGAAAAGCCACAAGCTATTTTGGATCAAATACAAATGATTGTTTTACAACAACAAAATGAATTCAATAGAATTTGGAATGGTATTTTAAAAGAATTAAAAAAAGAAAAAATTTTATTAGTTGATGAAAACCATCTCTCAAAAGATCAACAAGTTTTTGTTAAACATTTTTTTGATGAACAAGTTCGTGGCAATGTAATTCCATTGATGATTGAAAGCCTGCCACAACTTCCTTATTTAAGAGATAAAAGTATTTTTTTAGGCGTTGTAATGCGAAAGAAAAATTCAGCCTATCAGCAAAAGTATGCACTGATTGAAGTGCCTGCAAAAGCTATTGGAAGATTTGTTACACTGCCATCAAAAGCAGGCGAACAGCACATTATGTTGTTAGAAGATGTAATTCGTTTCAACTTGCCGCACATTTTTTCTTACTTCGAGTACGATCATTTTGATGCACATATTTTTAAAGTAACCAAAGATGCAGAAATTGATATTGACAATGATTTATCTACCACGTTTGTTGAAAAAATTGAGAAAGGTTTAAAGAATAGAAGAAAGGGGAAACCTGTTCGATTTGTGTATGACAAAGAAATGGATGCAGGATTATTAGAGTACTTGATTAGAAGATTAAACTTAAACAGAAAAAGCAATATTATTCCTGGTGGACGTATTCATAACTTCAGACATTTTATGGATTTTCCTGATGTTTTTTCAGATAAAAGTTTGAGAAATACATCCTTTATCCATCCTGCATTAGCAAGTGCTTCAAGAGTTACCGATATCATCAACAAGCATGATGTTATGTTACATTTTCCTTATCATTCTTTTAATGCAGTAATTGATTTATTGAGAGAAGCTGCGATGGACCCCGATGTAAATAGTATTAAACTTACAGCTTATCGATTGGCAGGGAATTCAAAAGTTATCAATGCCTTAATCAATGCAGCCCGTAACGGAAAAGAGGTAGTTGTGATGCTTGAATTAAAAGCAAGATTTGATGAAGAAGCAAATATTGAATGGAAAAGTATTTTAGAAGAAGAAGGTGTTAAAGTATTACTGGGTGTTCCTAAAATGAAAATTCATGCCAAGCTATGTATCATAAAAAAGAGGGTAAAAAACAAAACAATACAATATGGTTTTGTTAGTACAGGAAATCTCAATGAAAAAACTGCTAAAGTATATGGAGACCATTGTTTGCTAACAAGCAACAGAAATGTTATGGCTGATATTAATAGAATTTTTAGATACTTAGAACATTGGAAAACCGGAGTTGCACAATTACAAGAATGTAAAACTTTATTAGTTTGCCCAAATAATATGCGCAAGCATTTAGATACCTTAATTACAAAAGAAATTAAAAATGCACTTGCCAAAAAACCTGCAAGCATTACGCTAAAAATGAACTCTTTAAGTGATGCTCAGTTCATTACAAAATTGTATGATGCAGCAACCGCTGGTGTAGATATTAATATTATTGTGCGAGGAATTTTTTGTCCAATGATGGATAATAAGAAATTTAAAAAAACTCCTCAATGCATTAGTATTGTTGATGAATACTTAGAACATGCAAGGGTTTTGATTTTTCACAATAGTGGTAATGAAAAAATATTTATTTCCTCGGCAGACTGGATGGTAAGAAATTTAGATCACAGGGTTGAAGCAGCATTACCCATTTTAGATAAAAACATCAGAGAAGAATTGAAAGATATTATCCACATCCAATTAAGAGACAATGTAAAAGCTCGGGTATTAGACAACGAACTTTTAAATAACTATGTACCTTTATCAAATAATAAAAAGATACGTTCTCAGATTGAAACATATCAATACCTGCACCAAAAAACTATTGAGTCAACGAAATGAGATTAGCAGCAATTGATATAGGCAGTAACGCAGCAAGATTACTGATTAGTGATGTAAAACTTGATTCATTTGGTAACCCCGTTTTTAATAAGCTCAATTTAATCAGAGTGCCATTAAGATTGGGATTTGATGTTTTTGAAAAAGGCATCATCTCAAAAGAAAAGCGTTTGATGGTTTTACAAACTATGAAAGCTTTTGCACACTTAATGAAAGCATATGATGTACAACATTTAAAAGCTTGTGCTACAAGTGCCATGAGGGATGCAGGGAATAGTAATGATATCATCAAAAAGATAAAACTGGAAACAGATATTGAAATAAAAGTTATTACCGGTGATGAAGAAGCAAACTACATTTATGAAAATCATATAGCTGAAAACTTAGATAAACTACACGCATATTTGTACATTGATGTTGGTGGCGGAAGTACAGAAATTACTTTTTTTTCGGAAGGAAATTTAAAATACAAAGAGAGTTTTAATATTGGAACTATTCGCTTACTTAAAAACCAAGTATCCGAAAATAATTGGAATGAATTAAAAGACCATATAAAACAAAATACAAAAAGCAATTTGCCTATAATTGCTATTGGCAGTGGTGGCAATATCAATAAAATTTTTTCATTAAGTAAAAAGAAGGAAGGCAAACCACTTAGCCTTGATTTATTGAAAGACTATTACAAAGAACTATCCGCTGTATCAATTGAAGACAGAATTAAATTATATAAACTTCGTGAAGATAGGGCTGATGTTATTGTTCCTGCATTGCAAATTTATATCAACATAATGCGGTGGGCAGAAATTACAGAAATTTATGTTCCAAAAATTGGACTTGCAGATGGATTAATTCAAAGCTTATACGAAGAGGTGAAATAAAAAATTATAACTACTAAATCAGAAAAATGTCGATACATTCAGAAGTAAAAAAAGTTACTACAAATACGTTGCAGAAAATGAAAGCCAAAGGTGAAAAGATTTCTATGCTTACTGCATACGATTATTCTTTTGCAAAAATTATTGATCAGGCGGGAATTGATGTGATATTGGTTGGTGATAGTGCAAGCAATGTAATGGCAGGTCATGAAACTACTTTGCCTATTACACTTGAGCAAATGATTTATCATGCACAAAGCGCTGTAAGGGGTATTCAAAGATGTTTGGTAGTAGTTGATATGCCCTTTGGAACTTATCAAAGTAATAGCGATGTTGCTTTGGCTTCGGCAATAAGGATTATGAAAGAAACGGGAGCTCATTCCGTAAAACTGGAAGGTGGGATTGAAGTTTTGGAGAGTATCAAAAAAATTGTTGGTGCAGGAATTCCAGTGATGGGGCATTTAGGTTTAACACCACAAAGCATTTATAAATTTGGAACATATACAGTAAGAGCAAAAGAACTTGAAGAAGCAGAAAAATTAAAAAATGATATTGTATTATTACAAGAGGCAGGATGCTTTGCAGTTGTTTTAGAAAAAATACCCTCTGCTTTAGCTAAAGAAGTAAGTGAACTTATTCATATACCAACAATTGGAATAGGTGCAGGAAAATATTGTGATGGACAAGTATTGGTAATGCATGATATGCTTGGAATTAATACAGAATTTAAACCAAGATTTTTAAGAAAATATTTGAACATTCATGAACAAGCTACTGATGCTATTAAAAGTTATATCAATGATGTAAAGAATAATGATTTTCCAAATGAAAGTGAGAGCTATTGATTGTATTGCTGAATAACGTTATTTTGTAGATGTGTGCGACGCTACAAAAGCTACATGAATGATTTGTTGCTGATAACAAAAATAATTAGATCCTACAACTAAATTAAATGATATACCGAAGTAAAGCTCCGTTAAGAATTGGATTGGCAGGAGGCGGAACGGATGTAAGCCCCTACAGTGATGAATTTGGAGGTGCCATTTTAAATGCAACACTCTCGTTGAATGCATACGCTAGCATTGAACCAATGCAAGAAGGTGGAATTGTATTAGAAGCTTTGGATCGTAAAGAAAAACAAGGTTTTGAATGGAAGAGTGAATTGCCTATAAATGGCACATTAGATTTGTTGAAAGGCGTATACAATCGGATTCAAAAAGATTATGGAATAACCCAAAAAAACTTCAAACTAAGTACATACGTAGATGCTCCGGCGGGCAGTGGATTAGGCACTTCTAGCACATTGGTAGTAGCAATTTTAGGGGCATTTGTTGAAATGTTGAAACTGCCTTTGGGTGATTATGATATTGCACATTATGCATATGAAATTGAAAGAAATGATTTGCAACTTGCAGGCGGCAAACAAGACCAATATGCTGCTACATTTGGGGGTGTAAATTTTATGGAATTTTTTGGTGACAGAGTAATTGTAAATCCGCTCAGAATAAGACAAGAATATATTAATGAACTAGAAAATAATTTGTTATTATATTTCACTGCAACAAGCAGAGAAAGTGCAACAATTATAAAAGAGCAACAAAAAAATGTTACCCAAAAAAACGAATCCAGCATTGAAGCAATGCACCAATTGAAAGAGCAAGCTAAAATGATGAAGGAAGTTTTATTGAGAGGAAAACTGAATGAGATAGGGCATATACTGGATTTTGGTTTTGAACAAAAAAGAAAAATGGCACATAATATTTCTAATGAAGCCATTGAAAATATTTATGAAGCTGCAAAAAAATCGGGTGCTACCGGTGGTAAAATAAGTGGTGCCGGTGGCGGTGGATTTATGATATTTTATTGCCCGGGCAATACCAGATATCAAGTAATGGAAACATTGAATAATTTTGGAGGTGTAATAAAACCATACCAGTTTACTCAAAATGGATTAACCACTTGGATCTCACAATAATCAGAAGAAAAAATGGAAAATAAAATCAAACAAATCATTGGAGCATCTATTCAGGTAAAGCAACAAATACAGCAAGATGAAACATTGTTGACAACAATTGGACTTTGCGTAGATGCTATTGTTGCTGCCTTTGAAAAAGGAAATAAAGTTTTGTTTTGTGGAAATGGAGGAAGCGCCGCAGATGCTCAACATTTGGCAGCTGAGTTTAGCGGCAGATTTTACAAAGACCGAAAAGCCTTACCAGCAGAGGCTTTGCACTGTAACACCTCGTATATTACTGCTGTAGCAAATGATTATAGTTATGATGTTATTTACAGCAGAATGGTTGATGGCATTGGAAATGACGGAGATGTTATCGTTGGATTAAGTACCAGTGGCAATAGTAAAAATATTATCAAAGCTTTTGAAACTGCCAAAGAAAAAAATATGATTACAATAGGCTTTACAGGAACAACTGGCGGAGGCATGAAAGCTGTAAGTAATTATTTAATCAATATACCAAGTACAGATACGCCGCGTATTCAAGAAAGCCATATCATGATTGGACATATTATTTGCGAGTTGGTTGAGGCACAATTATTTTAATTTATTTGTTTTACAACATGTTACATCTTGCTGCAATTGATAAATCTTATACTTTATTTATAGACCGTGATGGCGTAATAAATTATGAAAAAAAAGAGAGTTATATTTTAAACTGGAATGAATTTCAATTTTATGGAAATGTACCCAGTGCCATGAAAATTATCAATGAAATCTTTGGAACGATTGTTATGGTTACCAATCAAAAAGGCATTGGAAAAAAATTGATGACTACAGATGATTTAAATTACATTCATCAAAATATGCAGCTTCATATAGAATCTGCAGGGGGTAGAATAGATAAAATTTATTATTGTTCAGATTTAGATGATACTTCTATCAACCGGAAACCCAACCCCGGTATGGCTTTCCAGGCAAAAGCAGATTATCCGTTGATTGATTTTAGCAAAAGCTTCATGATTGGAAATAAATTAAGTGATATGCAATTTGGAAGAAATGCAGGTATGAATACTGTTTATTTGGCAACAACAAATCCGGAAGTTTCGTTTCCACACCCCGATATTGATTTTAGATTTAACACATTATTTGAATTCGCTTTAGCATTGATAACTAAATAGTATTTTTTCAAGATAATTTTGTGAAATTTTAAATATTTCATACCGTAATTTAGCAAACACATAATCTCCCTTTAATGAAACCATTTTTTTTATTTGCTTTAATATTATTGGGCCAATTTATCCGGGCACAAAAATTAACCACTCCTCAGTTAATGCAATTGAAACAACTGGAACAAGAAATTAAAAAAAGTTCAGTGGATTTAATTGAAGCAGATGACGCTATTGATAGATATAGGGCAGATAGTTTTTTTACAAGGGGTTTAGTAAAAGCATTGAAAACTCCTAATTCCTTTTACTACAATTTCGATTCAATAAAAACTATTTCTAAAATATATGCCCCAGACAGCAGTTTCAAAATATTTACCTGGCAATTGACGAAAGATTTTACAAGTGTAAGACAAAAGGGTGCTATCCAAATGAGAACAGAAGATGGCAGTTTAAAATTGATTCCTTTGATCGATAATTCAGACAATTCAAACAATCCGTTTGACTCAGTAAGATCTAATCAAAGGTGGATTGGTGCTATTTATTATAAAATTGTACTAACAAAATACAACAATGAAAATATTTATACATTATTGGGATATGACGAAAATGATGAAAAAACAAATCGTAAATGGATGGAGGTTTTAACTTTTGACAAAGTTGGAGGCGCACAATTTGGTGGCAGGTATTTTCAATATCCAAACGATGATATTAAACCAAAACAGCCGGCATTTAGATTTTGTTTGGAATATAAAAAAGAAGCTAAAGCAAGATTGAATTTTGATACCTCTATTAATATGATTGTTTTTGACCACCTTATCAGTGAAGAAAAAAATCCTGGAATAAAACAAACACTCATTCCTGATGGAGATTTTGAAGGTTTTAAATGGGTTGAAAATAGGTGGGTGTATGTTTCTAAATTATTTGATTACAAAGTAGATATGCAAGGTATAGATCCTATTTTAGGAAATGCTCCAACTCCGGCGCCATTAAAAGATAAAAATGGAAGAAGTAATGAAAAGGTTTTAGATGAAATATCCAGAAAAAATGGAGCTCCTCTTACAAGTCCGTATAGAGTTGATGACAAAAAAAAGAAGAAGGAAGATCCTAAACAAAAAGAAGAATATTAATTTACTTTACCGATTAATTTTATATATCCAAACTGTTCCTTTATACACATCAACAGGATGATATTTTCTTAACCAAGCCAAAGTATCTGGTGTTGATTTGTTTACATGAATTACCTGTAACGCCCTTACAGCATACTTCCCGGCTGCTTCAATTGAAGTTGGCAAAACATATTCAACATTATTTTTAATAAAATTTTTAGGGGCAGAATTATTTTGCCCATAGTCCAAACTACCGTCACTTAACCAATTTATAATTGAAATTTTATCGTACGCAAATTCATTTGTATAAGCAATATAGTTATTGAAATATTTTACTAATGAAATTGTTTGAATAAAAGCCAATAGAATTAAAATGATTTTTACATTTCTATTTACGGTAATGTATTCAATTAACTGAGCAAACAAAATATAAAATGTTGGGAGTAAAAAAATGAGATGCCTTACTCCTATTTGAATTGGATTAAAAAAACTCAACACAACAAAATAAATCAAAGAAGGTATTAAAATGCAGTAATGTAAAATTGATAACTGCTTTTTGATGAATATTTTTTTGATTAATAGCAATATTCCAATTACAGATAAACAAATAATTGCCGTAGGCATTTTAAAAAATAAATTGACTAAATAATAATACCAGAAACCATTGTGATAACTTTCATTACCAAGCACAGTAACAGGATTATAAGTACTTTCCGGTTTGCCGCCACCAATTTGTCCATGGTAACTAAACAGATCAAACCCTTGTACAAAAGAGCTTGGCAAGGGTAAGGGAATATTAGAAAGTCTTGTGTAGGACGATTGAAAATTTTTAAAAAATGTACTTTGAAAATGATATTGATTCAGACTTGTAAAAGTACCATGACGATAAAATGCCAAATTAATAACCAGTAAAACAATCAAAAAAAATGAAATAGATTTTAATATAGCATTCAAAGAAAAAAAACTCATTAATTCTTTTTGCAGGAGCTTATGAATAAAAACAATTAACGGAACAAAGCCTGCCATCAAAACCATGTTCTGTTTTACAATACAAGCAAATCCTACATAGAAAGTACAAGCAAAAAAATCAAACCAGTTTTGCCGGTTCAAATATTTCCACAAATGATATAGAATAGCAATAAATGAAAAGGCACAAGCAATATCAGTTCCTATCATACCACTGTGGCCAAGAATTAGCGGATCAAATAAAAATAATACAACAGGGAGTAAATTCCATTTTGGAAATAAGATTTTCTTGCTCCAAAAATAAATATAAATAGAAGTGAGTAGTGTAAATAAAATCATCATGTACCTTCCAATTTCCTGATCACTTTTCCCCCAATCATTCTTATGTATCGGATTTTTTAAAACTTGATTGATGATTCTTGGAACCCACGCAACTATAACAACGGGCGACTTACTATCATACAACGCGTAACTTCTTTCGGGATTGCCTTGTAACCATTTTCGTGCATATTCTAAATAATCAGGCTCATCAGAGCAAATATCTCTTTGATTAATGTATAAAGCAGCAAAAAAAGTATGTAATAAAATTAGCAGAATAATTTGCCAATTTTTTTTTAGCTTTTGTCCTATGAAATGAACCATCATCATATCTCAGGATGATCATTTTTATGAAGTGATTGCACCATTGATTCAAAGCTTTCAAAACTGTAAGCATCTGCTAAATTAAAATTACCAATTCTGGTTCTGCATAAACTACTCATGTAACTCCCAACTCCTAATGCAGCTCCAAAATCATTTGCCAAACTTCTGATATAAGTTCCGGTACTGCAAACAACTTTAAAATGCACAACAGGTAATTCAATTTTTGTAATTACAAATTCAGAAATATTCACTTTGCGGGGATCTACTTTCACTTCAATACCCAATCGGGCAGATTCATACAACCTTTTACCATCTTTTTTAATAGCAGAAAATTGAGGCGGCATTTGTAAAATATCTCCTGTAAAGGCTGCTGTTGCTGCATTAATTGCATCTTCAGTTAAATGTGAAATATCTTGAAAATTTTCAGGGGCTGCTTCTAAATCATAAGTGGGGGTAGTTGCACCAAGTGTAAATGTGCCGGTATATTCTTTTTCCATTCCCATGTAGTCAGAAATTTTTTTAGTAAATTTTCCTGTACAAACAATTAATAAGCCGGTTGCCAAGGGATCTAACGTGCCTGCATGGCCAACTTTTTTAACCTTGGCTAAGTACCTTACTTTTTTAATTACTGCAAAACTGCTAAGTCCGTAAGGCTTATCAAACAATAATACTTGGCCATCTAAAAAATATTGAGCTGAATACATAGTTTACGAAGATAAGCGGATGTTGTTTTAATTTTTAAAAGCGTCAAATGATAATTTATATTGAAATTTTTAAGCAGTTATTTTGTTTAATGATTGTATTTTATTTAACAACAAAGCAAGTATTCATTTGGGTTAAAATAAATATATTTACTACATCAAAAAAAAATATTTTATGGATAGAAAAGAATTTTTTTCTCAAATTGGAGTTGGAGCTGCAGCTCTTTTAGTTCCTGCATGTTTGGGTGGTTTAACAGGATGTAGTAAATCTGTTTCAGCACCTACAAACGTTGATTTTACTATTGATGTAAGCACTGGCAGTTTGGCCACCAATGGAGGCTATTTAGTTCAAAACGGTGTATTGGTTGCCAGAACTACTTCGGGAAGTTTTTTAGCTGTTTCTGCTGCATGTACGCATGAAGGAACGAATGTTAAATACGTTTCGAGCAGCAATAGTTTTACGTGCCCAAATCACAATGCCCAATTTAACAGTACTGGGGCTGTAACGCAAGGACCTGCAACAACAAGTCTTACTAAATATAATACAACATTAACAGGCACATCACTTCGTGTATATTCTTAATTGGCAACATTTGATGATGGATTTTTTAATATGAAAACCTATGATATTGCTGAACTATTGAATACTCATTTCCGGAACAAAATCCGGTATGATTAGTTTACCTACAGTTTTATTTTTAATTTCTTCAACGGTGACACCAGGAGCAGTTTCCAATAAAAGAAATCCTGAGTCTGTTATTTCCAATACCGCTAGCTCCGTTACAATTTTTTTCACACAATGTACACCTGTCAATGGCAGTGTACATCGATCTAAAAGCTTGCTTTCACCTTTGGGATTGGTATGCATCATTGCAACAATTATATTTTTAGCACTTGCTACCAAATCCATTGCACCACCCATTCCCTTGACCATCTTACCTGGAATTTTCCAGTTAGCAATATCACCATTTTCACTCACTTCCATTGCACCTAAAACGGTTAAATCAATCTTTCCGGCACGAATCATTCCAAAACTTTCAGCGCTGTCAAACAAAGCTGCGCCATCAATTAACGTTACAGTTTCTTTACCGGCATTAATGAGGTCTGCATCCACTTCTTCCTCCAAAGGATATGGACCAATACCAAGAATTCCATTTTCACTTTGAAGTATTACTGTAATATTTTCCGGAATATAATTTGCAACAAGTGTTGGAATTCCGATACCAAGATTTACATACATACCATCTTTTAATTCCTGTGCTATTCGTTTTGCGATACCGTATTTATCCAATGCCATAATTAATATTTTAAGTCTTTAAACAAAAGCTACAAATTGATATCATACGAATTTATTTTGGCAAGTGCAATGTTTTTTTTTCGATTCTTTTTTGATAATTGCTTCCTTGAAAAATTCTATGTACATAAATTCCTGCTACATGAATAGCATCAGGATCTAATTCGCCGGGGTCTACCAAATGTTCAACTTCTGCAATAGTTATGTTCCCTGCTTTAGCCATTGAAGTTGAAAAATTACGAGTCGTTTTTCTAAAAATCAAATTGCCCAATGTATCACCTTTCCATGCCTTTACAATGGCGAAATTGGCGTGCAGTGCATGTTCCATCAAATACATTTTCCCATTAAACAATCTGGTTTCTTTACCAATTGCAATTTCTGTTCCAACACCAGCTGGTGTAAAAAAAGCCGGTATTCCCATGCCCGCCATTTGAATTTGGGTTGCTAAAGTTCCTTGAGGAGTCAAATCAACTTCCAGTTCGCCTGATAAAAGCTGTCGTTCAAATTCTGCATTTTCTCCTACATAACTACTGATCATTTTTTTTATTTGTCTGGTCTTCAATAAAAGTCCAAGACCAAAATCATCTACCCCTGCATTATTACTGATACAAGTAAGATTATTTACACCACTTTCAACCAATGCATCAATACAATTTTCCGGAATTCCATTTAATCCAAATCCACCTAGCATAATGGTACTTCCGTTGGTGATAT
Organism: Chitinophagaceae bacterium; assembly: GCA_947488765.1. Taxonomy (GTDB): domain Bacteria; phylum Bacteroidota; class Bacteroidia; order Chitinophagales; family Chitinophagaceae; genus UBA1930. The sequence goes on from CANLAE010000006.1 coordinate 110,496, forward strand.
CGGCAACTGCATCATTGGCATTAGCAACAACTTTATTCATAGCCCAACCTATTTTATTAAAAAATTAATTAAGAGAAGATGATTTTGGAATCAAATTATTAGGAACACTCCTTTGTCTCATTCCATAAGCCTGAACCGAGTCAATTAATGTTTTATACTGATCTGCATGTTCCTGATAAAATTTATAAGAACTATAAAATTGGTCTTTAGAAATTTTGTGAACTAAGAATACTTGTTCATACAATCGAATATTTTCTTTTTTCTTGATTAAGGTAGAATCTTTGTGCATTTTTTCTATGTATAATTCATCGGCGCAAGCCATATCCCAAACAATCACTTTCATTTTATTTAAAGGGATATTTTTTGAAGTACATGAAGCCAAAAAAAATAACAGTATCAAAAAATAATTCAGTTTTTTCATTACTTTAATTCTTCTTTATATTTTGATGCATTGGAAATATCTAACTGACCAAGAATTTCGATAGTCCTTTGTTTTTCTTGGGGTGTCCCTTTCTTAAAAATACCAATTAGTTCGGCAGATTTACTTTGCATAAAAAACTGAACAAACATTGTATTTGCATTTTCTTTATTAAAGGCTTGCAACTGAACTAAAGATTGTAAAATATTATTTCTTGCCTCCGCTTCGGCATCATACATCTTATCGAAGCCGGCACGATAGTATGAATAAACAACATCGTGAATAATATTATATCGATTGTTGGTTAAATTTTCAGACAAAAAATATCGATTACGCAAACCATCAAATACTCTCCAACCGCTGATACTTTTTCCTTCAGGTGCATTATTTACTACGTTCAAAGCCTTTTGAAAATATTGTTCCCCGCCTTTTGGAGAAAATGAATCATAATCCATCCCAATGATAATATATGCATAGTATGCAAAAATTGCAGTAAGGTTTGAAGCCATTGCATCTGTTCCGGCTACTCTGTTATCATTAAATTCTACAGGCTGATATTCGATATATTTAAAAGCCACATCAGCATCCATAAAATTGATAAGAGCTGCCTGATAAGATGAATTAAATGTTGGTCTTGCAGCTTGTACTGTAAGTGATGCTTTATAAACATTGGGTTCTATCACACTTTCAATATTCAGCAAAAAATTACATTCAATTTTTTCGGATTGTTTAAATACATCACTACCCCACTTTCTATTGTTCAATAAATTGGTTAGCTGAGTTTGCAGTGTTGTAAATATTTTTTTATCTACTGTTGTTGGAACTCTGCTGGCTATCACTGTAACTTTTGCAAATAACTCTTCAGCATGAACTCCGGAAAAAACCAGTACAAAGAAAACAGTTAGGATTAATTTATTTTTCATGGATTTTATCAGTAATAAATGAAATTATATCTTTTGCAACATCTTTTTTATTTTTTAATTCAAATTTAGATGTTGTACCATCCTTGTACAATATAGTTATTTTATTTGTATCAAACCCAAAACCTGCATTGGTATCATTTAAAGAATTTAAAACAATGGCATCAGCATTTTTATTCTTTAATTTTTTATGTGCGTTTTCAATTTCATTTTCTGTTTCTAAAGCAAAGCCCACTAAAAATTGACTTTTTGTTTTTTGTTTGCCTAACTGAAAAAGAATATCTGTTGTTTTTTGCAATTTAAGATCCCATTCTGCATGCTTCTTTTTAATTTTATTAGACAAGATTTCTATGGGTTGATAATCTGCTATAGCTGCACTCATTATAGTAATATTTGCTTGTTTAAATAGTTTCAAACAGGCTTCATACATTTTATTTGCAGTAGTAACTCTAATTAATTTTATTGAGTTATAATTTAATTGTTCGTGGGAAGGTCCAGAAATAAGTGTTACATCGGCTCCTTGTAAATAGGCTTGCTCTGCGATTGCAAAACCCATTTTACCTGATGAATAATTTCCAATAAATCTAACAGGATCCAGAGGTTCATAAGTAGGTCCTGCGGTAATTAAAACCTTCTTGTTTTTTAAAGTTGTTCCTCTGAAAAAATTTTCAATTAAATAAGTAATGATTGTAGCCGGTTCAGCCATTCTTCCTTCGCCAAATAATCCGCTTGCCAATTCGCCATTATCAACTGGAATAATAAAATTCCCGTATTTTTTTATTCTATCAAGATTATTTTTAGTAGCTGGATGATGCCACATATCTTCATCCATTGCAGGTGCAACTACTACGGGGCATTTAGCTGATAAATAAACCGCCAACAACAAATTGTCACAATGACCATTAGCCATTTTAGCAAGTGTATTACAGCTTAATGGTGCAATTAAAAAAACATCAGCCCATCTTCCCAATGCAACATGATTGGCCCAGGAATTTTCTTCAACCAAATCAATATAAACTTTGTTTTTGGATAAGGTAGACAATACTATAGGAGCAACAAATTCTTTGGCTGCAGGAGTCATTATAATTTTTACCTCTGCTTCTTGTTTTACCAATAATCTTACGAGGAAAATTATTTTATAGGCAGCAATACTACCTGTAATTCCTATTAATATTTTCTTTCCATGCAGCATGATAACTAAATATAAAATTAAAACAAAAACGACAGTAAATCATACTGTCGTTATGCATTAAAAAGATGGCATTATATTATCTGAATAAATCTTCTTCGTTCTTTCTAAAATATACTTTATTCTCCATGAATTCTTGTGTTGCAAGAATAGCTGCGTTTGGCATTTTTTCGTATGCTCTTGATATTTCAATTTGTTCTTTATTTTCATGAACTTCTTCCAAAGAATCAGTATGACTTGCAAACTCTTCTAATTTATTATGAAGTTCTTCTCTCAAGGAAATGTTTATTTGATTGGCTCTTTTGCTGATAATTGAAATTGATTCGTACAAATTACCAGTTTTTGCTTTGATATCTATCAAATTTTTAGTTTCAACTACACTAGTGGTATTAGCACTAAGCTGTCTTCTTAGCTTACTCATGTTTTAAAGTTTTTATAAAGTTATTCGATAAATTTTTATAGGTCTCTGCTTCTGCAACAAATTTACTTTCTTTAAATCGTTCTATAAATTCACTACATTCAGCAAGAACTTTTTCATAACGTTCCAATTGTTTTTCCTGAATACTCATTTCGGCATATTTGTAATATGATTTTATCACCAACAATTTGTATTCATCACTTTTTTTAGAATCGGGGAAGTTATCTGAAACAGACGAAAAGCTTATGGCTGCTGCCTTATAAAATCCAAGATCATAATATAATTGAGCACTTTTATATTCCTTCGCCTCTAATTTTTCTCTGCATTTATCCATAATCAACATCGCATCCTTAACTCTCGGGGATGTGGGATGTGTATTAATGAATGCCTGCATTAGGTTGATTGTTTTATTGGTATTGGTTTGGTCCAACTCAACTTTAGGAGATTGTTTATAGTAGCTAAAAGACCTCATGTATTCACATTCTTCTGCTTTTGTACTGTTTGGAAATGTTTCTACGAAAGTTTTGAATAAATTTTCTGAATTCAAATAATCTTTTTCATAGTAGGAGCAGTATGCAAATTTATAATACACTTCTTCGAATGAAGCGGTCCCTTTAATATATGGGAATACTTCTTCGAATAGTATTTGAGCGTAATTGTAGTTCTTAGTAGAATAATATTGCTCAGCCATTTTTAATTTATACTGATAGTCTTTGCTTTTTTGAATTTTGGCAAACTTAGAAGTACAGCCACTCAAAATAGCAATTGATAATATGAGCGTAATAATTTTTTTCATGAAAGGGTACAAAAGTATGGTTTTAAGGGCAAAATAAAAACTGATTATGTTATATAATTGAAATTACTCGTTAATATTAATACAAAAAGCCCTCAGTTGTTAGCTGAGGGCTTTTTAATGTATCTATGATATTGGCTTATTTGCCTTTTAAATTTGGATGAGGAGCTGGAACCACATTAGGTCCTTCTTCTGCTGTAAACTGAACATCTACAGTATTTGGATCTCCTTCTTGACCATAAGTAAAAATAAATCTGTTTTCAGCAATACCTTGTTTTTCTACTAAGTACTTAATTACAGCATTTACTTTTTCCCAACTAGCTTGTTGAGCTTTTTTGTCTGTTGCACCATATCCAATTACTTTAACTCTGCTATTTGGATTGTTTTTCATTTTTTGCGCAATTGAAGCCAACAAATCCTGAGCTACTTTATCCAATTTAGAGTTGTTTTTTCCTTTAAATTGAATACTTGGCAATTCACCTAAATTTGGATCTAAAGAAGGCTTTGTTAATTTTGTTGCAAGTTCTTCTTTTAACTTAGAAACTTCATCCTTCATTTCCTTGCAACATGCAGGATCTGGACAAGTACCAACACCTTCGTTATTTACAGGGAAACATTTTTGACTAGTCAACATTTCTTTATCCTTAAAATCAGGAACCCCATCTCCATCTGTATCTAATGCACGACCATGAGTATCTACTTTTGCTCCAGCAGGCGTATTTGGTTCTAAGTCAAATTGATCAGTAACACCATCGCCATCTTTGTCATCCAATTTAACCTTTGGCATCTTCATATGCTGCGGCTTGTTCACTTCATTATAGATATAGTTATTTGGATTAATCCAATACAGTGGCTGAACCCTCTTGGATGAATTGCCCATATTTATATTTAATCTTAAAGAAGTATAAGAATAGTAGTCATTACTGTTACCTGATTTAAATCCATCTGCATAGTCATAACCTGGAGAAGTTAATGAAACTTTATTCTCAAATCCGACATTTATTTTGTTATTAATTTTGTAAGCAACCCCTGCACCAAAATTTACAGTAGGCATAACCGACCAACCTTTCCTGCCATTAACTGTTACGCCACCTACTGTTGTAATAATACCCTTTTGGTCATTATTTTCACCAATTCCGTAAAATATTCTTTCCCCTCTAGTTCCACCATAATCAACTTTCACCTGAGTTGCAATCAATGAAGTACCACCTAAAATGTAAAAATTAAACTTCGGGTTGCCTCTGTAAAAGCCTAGAGTGTTCAAAGAAGCAATCACATCAATACCAAGGTGATGAGTTTGTGACTTATAAGCTTTTTGCCCGATAACAGAATCATATTTTGTAGTAGGTGCACCTGAGTTAAAACTACCAATATATTGTGCTCTTAATGAAAAAATATGCCCTAATGCTTTTCTGGCAGATAAGGATCCACCGAATCCAACTTTGGATTTCACATCACCATAAATTCTAGAAACTCCTGCAGCAAAACCCAATTCCCATTGATCTCTAGGCTTTGCAGGATAAGGATAATTGTTATTCAAAAACTCATTATGCTGAGGCATACGCTTTGCAGGTATTTTTGAACTGTCTTTCCAGTCCCAACCCCAATCATTAACTTGTGCAATTCCTGATGATTGTAGTATTACAACCAAGAACGCAAATAAAAGATACTTTTTTGTTGACATAAACGTAATTTAAGTGAATATTTATTTTAAAATTTATAAAATCTTTGAACAAAAATAATTAAAAAAGCAAATCAAACCGCAAATAATTACCAATAGTTACTAATTATTTCATTTTGACAATTTATTTATAAAAAATGTTGCACCATTACTTTTATTTATTAAAAGTATATTGCACCATTCTAAAAAATGAACTTAACAAAAAAAATATTAGCGGAAGAACTAAAGCAATTTGAAGTACACTTCAGAGATGCAGTTAAAAGCAGGGTTGCATTGTTAGACAGAATTATGCAATATATTGTCAAAAGAAAAGGCAAGCAGTTGAGACCAATGTTTGTGTTGTTAAGTGCAAAATTAGGTGGCAGTATAAATGAAACTACATATAGAGCTGCATCCTTAGTTGAACTATTACACACTGCTACTTTGGTTCACGATGACGTTGTAGATGATGCTATGGAAAGAAGAGGTTACTTTTCAATCAATGCCTTATGGAAAAATAAAATTGCAGTATTAGTAGGCGATTATCTTCTATCAAAAGGGCTTCTACTTTCATTAAACAACAAAGATTTTAAAGTACTTCAAATACTATCAACTGCCGTAAAAGAAATGAGTGAGGGTGAATTATTGCAAATGGAAAAATCACGAAAACTTAACTTAGACGAGGCTGTTTATTATGAAATAATCAAAGGGAAAACGGCATCATTACTGGCTTCTTCCTGTGCTGCTGGAGCTTCTTCAACTTTTGAAGACGATACATTAATCGAAAAAATTCGCTTATTTGGCGAAAAAACAGGAATGGCTTTTCAAATTAAAGATGATCTATTTGACTATGGAAATGCTGATATTGGCAAACCAACCGGAAATGATATCCAGGAAAAAAAATTAACCCTACCGCTTATTTACACCTTGAACAAATGTGATGCTGCTACAAAAAAGAAACTCATTTACATTATCAAAAATGAAAATACTAATAAAGCCAAAGTACAAATTGTAATTGATACCGTAAAGCAAACAGGGGGTATTGATTATGCCACCAATAAAATGTTAGCATACCGAGACGAAGCTTTAAATTTATTATATGAGTTTCCTAAAAACGATGTAAGAGATGCCCTTGAGGAATTAGTACGATACACAACAGACAGGATTTATTAAAATTTACTTGTTTTAAAATAAATTTAATATATTTATTTCTATAGTTGGTTGATGTTCAAATTAAATAATAACAAGAAATTTTTTCTTGTTATATAATTAAAAATCCGCTCATGCAAAAACGTTGGAAAATTTTACCATCACATACAACAGCAACAGATGAGCTTCATAATTCCCTAAAAATAAATAAAATTCTTTGTAACATTCTTGTACAAAGAGGCTTGAATGATTTTAATAAATCAAAAGATTTTTTTCGTCCTCAGCTCAGTGAACTGCATAGCCCTTGGCTGATGAAGGATATGGATAAGGCTGTTGAAAGAATTTTACAAGCAATTGACACTAACGAAAAAATTTTGGTTTACGGCGACTATGATGTAGATGGCACAACAAGTGTGGCTTCTATGTTTCAGTTTATACAACAACTTACCAAACAGGTAGAATTTTATATACCTCATCGTTACAGAGAAGGTTATGGTGTAAGTAAAATGGGCATTGATTATGCCAAAGAAAATGGCTTTTCGCTAATTGTTTCTTTGGATTGTGGCATTAAAAGTATTGACCTGATAGCTTACGCAAAAACACTTGATATAGATTTTATTGTTTGCGACCACCATTTACCAGATAATGAATTACCTGAAGCTGTTGCAATTTTAAATGCCAAACAAGTTGATTGCAATTATCCCTACAAAGAACTTTGTGGTTGTGGAGTTGGTTTCAAACTCATGCAGGCACTTTCAGAAAAATTACAAATACCTGAAGAATCCTATTTACAATACCTCGATTTAGTTTCTATTGCAATTGCTGCTGATATTGTACCAATTACCGGAGAAAATAGAATTTTGGCTTATTATGGTTTGCAACGTGTTAATGAAAACCCAAGCGCCGGAATAAAAGCATTGATGCAACTTGCAGGAGTACAAAAAGTAATGTACATCACCAATCTTGTTTTCATAATAGCGCCAAGGGTAAATGCTGCCGGCAGAATGGATGATGCAAAAAAAGCAGTACAACTTTTTATAGAAAAAGATGTAAACAAGGCAATGGAATTTTCGGAGATGTTGCACAGCGATAATACCGACAGAAAAGAAGCTGATTCAAGCACTACACTAGAAGCACTGGCAATTATTGAAAAAGATGAAAATAATATAAATAGAAAATCAACTGTTGTTTACCAAGAACATTGGCACAAAGGCGTGGTAGGCATTGTAGCAAGCAGATTAATTGAAACTTATTACAGACCAACAATTGTATTAACCAAAAGTGGTGAATACATTGCAGGCAGCGCAAGAAGCGTTGCAGGATTTAATTTATACGAAGCAATTTACGCATGCAAAGAACATTTATTGGGTTATGGCGGTCACTTTGCGGCAGCAGGAATGACTTTACTGGAAGAAAACATTGAAGCCTTTAGCAATGCGTTTGAAAAAGTAGTAAGCGAAACAATTCCTGATGAATTATTGATACCAGAAATTGTAATTGATGCTGAAGTTTCATTGAAAGATTTGACCATGCCATTTTTCAATATTCTCTCACAAATGGAGCCATTCGGACCGGGAAATATGAGACCTGTTTTTGTTGCTAAAAAACTAATAGATACCGGTTTTAGTAAAGTTGTGAAAGAACAACATTTGCGTTTTTCTGTAAAACAAAATGATATTCACTTTACCGGTATCGGTTTTGGAATGGCAGACAAATATGCTTTGATGCAAAACAATCAGTTGGTAGATATTGTTTTTACGCTTGACCTCAATGAATTTAACGGGCAGCAAAATTTGCAGATGAAAGTAATTGACATGAAATTGAGCGAATAAAAAAAGGATGAAAACTATTGTCTTCATCCTTTGTAAATATATACTTTTTTACTCCTATACTTCCATCAAAGAAACACTTCTGTTAATAAAACTTGTCAACTCCGCTCCTTTCAATAATCCTTGAGAAAGCAAAGCTAAGTCAGCTAAATTTCTAATTTGTTTACTTTGTAAATCAACATTGGATTCTTTCAATAATGTTTGATAAATAGGGTGATTGCCATTTATAGTTAAAGTAACTTCATCTGACATTTGTGCATAAAACGCAGTCATACCGCCACCTGCAGCGCCCATGTCTTTCATTCTGCGCATAAACTCAGGTCTTGTTGCAACAACAGGCGCAGCTTCTTTGCTTAATCCTTTTACTTCAATTGTTACATGCAAATCGCTAATTGGAAATTCAAACATCTTTTTCAAATTTTCAGTTTCTTCTTTGCTCAAAACACTTTCAGCACCTTCTTGTTTGTCGATTAAATTATCTACAATATCTGCATCAACACGAACGAAAGTGGTATTCTCCCATTTCATTTCCATATTATTGATGAAAGCCGCATCTACCAAGGTTTCCATCTTCACAACAACATATCCTTTTGCAACAGCTGCTTGTATGTAAGCATCTTGCTGTACAGGATTGGTTGTGTAAATAACTACTTGTTTGCCTTCTTTATTTTTTTGTAAAACTTCTGTTGCTGTTTTGTATTCTTCTACTGTATGAAACTTTCCGGCAGTATCTTCCATTACCAAAAATTTGTTGGCTTTGTCCAAAAATTTATCGTCGGTCATCATACCATATTTCACAAACAAACCAAGACTTTCCCATTTTGCTTCAAACTCTGTTCTTTCATTTTTGAAAATCTCTTCTAGTTTATCAGCAACTTTTTTGGTAATGTGTGCATTGATTTTTCTAACATTCGGATCGCCTTGTAAGTAGCTACGGCTTACATTTAACGGGATATCCGGACTATCAATAACACCTTGTAACAACATCAAAAATTCGGGAACAATTTCTTTTACTTCATCCGTTACAAAAACTTGATTGCTGTATAACTGAATTTTATCTTTTTGAATTTCGTGGCTTTGTTTAATTTTCGGGAAATATAAAATACCCGTTAAATTAAAAGGATAATCTACGTTCAAATGAATCCAAAACAAAGGAGTTTCATTAAATGGATACAACTCTTTGTAAAATTTTTCGTAGTCTTCTTTGGTTAAATCGCTTGGTTTTTTAACCCAGATAGGATTGGTATTGTTGATTGATTTTTCCGCTTCCTCTTTTTTCTTTTCTTCAGCAACGTCTGTAAAATAAATTGGAATAGGCAAAAATTTACAGAACTTTTCTAAAACAGATTTTACTTTATGCGCCTCTAAAAAATCTTTACTTTCTTCATTAATGTGTAAAATAATTTTAGTCCCTCTTTCCTTTTTTTCTACTTCATACAATTCAAACTCAGGGCTTCCATCGCAGCTCCAATATACTGTAGCAGCAGTGTTATCATGGCTTTGTGTAATTACTTCAACTTTTTCTGCCACCATAAATGCACTGTAAAAACCCAATCCAAAATGCCCGATAATGCTGGCATCTTTATACTTTTCTACAAATTCTTCGGCACCGCTGAAAGCTACTTGATTCAAGTATTTATCTACTTCTTCTTTGGTCATTCCAACGCCCTTGTCTATAAAACTCAATGTTTTTTCTTTGGTATCCAACACTACATCAATTCGCAATTCACCCAGCTCCCTTTTCACTTCACCAAGTGAAGAGAGGGTTTTAACTTTTTGACTTGCATCGGTTGCATTACTAATTAATTCACGTAAAAAAATGTCGTGTTCGCTGTAAAGAAATTTTTTAATAATTGGAAAAATGTTCTCGGTATGTACCCTGATTTGTCCTTTTTGCATATAAATTGTATTTTTTATTTTTTATCGAGCATTTGAATCTTTTCTCAACACCTATTGTGTCACACCCTTATACTGTAACAAGTACTTCAGCAATTCTTTGATGATGCTTCATTTGTATTCAAAAGCTGAAATGTGCGACGCAACAACAGTTTGGATTTTTTACAACTGTTATTGCATTAATTATTTTCTTAGGGCTTTCAAACAAAATACCAAACCATATTTTGCTGACAGGATGACAAAAAAAAAGCTGCTTCTTTCGAAACAGCTTTTGTAGTATTTTTTTTTATTACCTGGAGATCTTAATGTCATCAGGTTCATAAGTACCAGCTGCACTTGCTGCTGTACCAGCGGGCACTTCATAACGAAATGCAATGTTTATTTTTTGTCCGGCATATGCGGTAAAATTGTAAGGACCAAAAGTGTCAAAAGGTGTAAATGCTGCTGCAGTTCCAGCAGGCACTGTAGCCAATAAAGTCCAAGTTGCTGTTGCTAAATTGGCACCTGTAAAATTAGTAGAAACATACGCTTTAAATGTTCCGGCAGTATATCTGCGAGCACAAGTAAATGAATACTTTGGTGCAACGCCTGTAGGTATATTGATATCTGGAGAAATTAACCAACTAGAAATATTTGTTGTAGCCATTACTGCCGATGTAAAAGCAGAAACTTTAGGGAAAACGCTTCCACTGAATGCAGCTAAAACATAAGGCACATCACCTTTTTCCTGAATATTTCTCCAACCATTGATTACCAAAGGTGCAGTACCTGTAGCAGCATAGTTATTGAAATCTTCTTCAAACAAATTACATCTTGCGCCAGTAAAAAGAATATCGCTTGGATCACGTAAAACCAATTGTTTGGTAGTTCCATAAACAGTATAAACTGCATAGATACTACCATTGCCTCTTGCAGGTTTAGATGCAGCAAAATTTGCATAACCACTTGTACGGATAATGATTGCAGCAGCACCACTACAATCATTGATAGTTAGGTTCGCTGAATTTTTATAAGCAGAAGTATCTGCAAATGTTTTGGTGGTATCTCCTTTTGCAAACTCATAATTATCTAATCGGATTAAGCTACCTAAGTTAACATCTTGCATATCTGTTGTTAACTGGCTTACGGTAACTAATTTAGGAGTAACAACGTTATTGATAGATCCTCCGGTAACATATTGACTAATTAAACCACTAGGAATTGCTTCTAATGAAGGGCTTCCAGAAACAGTAGCTTTGATACCTAACTGAATCATTCTGTTGTAATCGCTTAAACAAAGCCCCTTGCAGTTAATAAAAACTCTTCTGCCAACTGGGTACGTAGCATAAAGACTTCCTGCATCTAATAAGATATTAATAGCTCCTGTACTATCTTGGATGTAAATATTTTTGTACAAATTCCCGCTTTTATCATCAGCAACTACAACACCGGCAATTATTTTATCTGTTGTGATTAAATCATAAGCACCAGCAACAGTATGCGTTGCCTTCAAAGCTTTGATGGTTGTATTAGCTGTTATATTTGGATCAGCAGGAAAAGGCGGTTCGTCAAATTTCTTTTTACAAGAACTAATGATGCTTGACGTTGCAAATACTGCAATCAAGATGGTTGTAGTTAGGATTATTTTGTTCTTCATTATTAAGTATTAAAAAGTTGATTGTTTAATTTATTTTAGAATCTAATTGTTGCGCTTAAGAAGTAGTTTAATCCATAAGCATAATATGATTTCCTTGGGAACTTGTCTACATTTTTTTCTCTAAAGTCAAAACGCAACTGCTCATAACCACCAGTAACCATATTTTGATTATCTAATAAATTAGAGACACCTGCATTCAGAATAAAAAACACATTTTTGCTAAACCCTAAGCTTTTAGGCAGTTTCCAAGAGTAACTTGCAAAAAAATCAACAGTATATTGGGATGTAAACCGATGTTGATCTATGATATTATTCCACAAATCAGATTTATAATCAACTCCATCAACTGCCGAACTAGTTCTGCGAAGTGGATTAATATCCAACCACATTTGATCAAAATAATTACCAGTTAAACTCAATGACCAAAACTTTGGAGAACGATAATAAATACCTAAGCTGTATGCTTCCTGAGGTGTACCACCCACTCTAAAATTTTGAGAGAAAACAGTGTCCTTGCTTAAAACACTTGCATCATTATCTAATGTAACAGTTGCATTTTGCCTGCTATTGAAATAATATCTTCCAATTGCAGCAGCTCCGTTTAAAGTAACATTAGGTAAAATTTTTGCTTCAAATCCAAACTCACCACCAAAGTGCAGTTTATCAATATTTGTAACTGCATAGTTTACTAAATTTTGATAGCTGTCGTGGTAAAAAGGCATTACATTCATTTGATCCTGGAACTCTGTGTAATAGCCTGTCATCCTTAGTTTTAACTTAGGTGCATTTAACACATACCCTCCCTCTAATGAACTAATTTTTTCATTGGTTACATTATCTTGTTGTACATCTCTTGTTCTTACAGATAAATAAACGTTATCAAAAAATGGAGCCTTCGTCATATAAGCACCATTTACATAAAAATAATTTCTACCGTTCAATTTATAAGTTGCACCACCTTTTACAGCAATATTGGTAAATTCATTATCTGCAGATTTTCCTAAAGAATTATTTGGGAACAAACCATTTTTTACATTTCCAGTTCTCCAGAAATCTGTGTAAGAAAGTTCAGCTGCTGCAAAGAAATCAAATTTTTTCAATTTCAATACGGCTTGTGACCAAGCTGATGCTTTGATAATGTTAATGTCATAATCATAAGAATATCTGTCTCCCACTTTTACAATTCTATTAAATCTGTTCAAATCATTTTGAATAACATTTGGATTATTTGGATAACTTCTTTCTGCAAATTGATTTAAGTCTACATGGAAATCTGCACCTAACAAATCATTTGCTTGCCTGAAATAATTATTTTTCATCCAAGAATAAGAAGCACCGCCTGTGAATTCAATATTTTTTCCAATTCTTGAATTAATTACTGTATTGTAATTGAACCTGTTGCTTTGAATTACATTTTCGCTCAATAAATATTTAGCACGTTTTCCGGAAGTCCCATTAAAGTTTTCAAAATTTGATCTGTTGGCATCGTATAATTTAGCCCAATTAATTTGACTTACATCTGTGTTGTTTTGCCATTGATTTGCAACCATTTTTGCCAACATTGGATCTTCCATATAAGATGGTAAGTAACGATAATAATCTGGACGAGGATCTGCGGCATTAAACCAATCTAATGATGACGCACTTCTTTTCCCCGATGACATGCTTACAGCACTTGTAATAGTTGTGTTATTATTGAAACGATGCTCTTGTGTGATAATTAACACCGGCTGATCTGTTTTACCAATGTTTGCATTTCTTTTCTTACCATTTTGATAACCCCAATAAGGGTTGTAGTAATTGTTTAATGTAAGATTTCTTGATTCTTGAAGAGAAGCTCCTTGCTTTCCATTTTCGGTAGGTGCACCAAAGAAAACGACTGAGAATAAATTCTTTTGTCCAAACCTTTTATCTATTCCAATAAAATAACTCCAGCCATTGTAATATGTACCGGGAATGTAGCCTTCGTCTGCATATCTTCTGCTTCCGCTTAAGGTATAAGCCCAACCTTTTTTACTAATACCGGAACTGTAAGTAACACCTACTTTGTGTGTATAATTTCTATTAGAGAAATCGTACTCTACTTCTGTTTGTTTGCGTTGTTTGCTGGCACGTGTGTCAATGTTGGTTGAACTTCCTAAATCACCAAATGAAAAAGTATTGTATTTTAAACCAATAGAAACATCTTTATTACGGGTAACATCGTTCAATCCGCCCCATAAACCAAATGGTGTAAATCCATTGTCTAGATTTTCCATTGGCACGCCATTCATATATGCATTGAATAAGTCTCCATCATATCCACGAACCCTAAATCTTAATGCACTGAAGTTAAAAGAAGTTGCTGAAAAGAAAGGATCACGACCTGCCGTAAGAACAGAGGATACGTTTTGAGTACTTGCATCGCCCATATCATTTTCATCTAATGATACAATAGCAATATTGTCAAGGTCAATTCCATCTTCCAAAACAACAGCTTCAGCTTTTTTATTGTTGGTTGTATCTTTTTTTGTTTTTTGTGGACTTGTTTTTTGAGCCTTTGCAGATGAAACAGCAACAATCATCAACAGTGTTATCCATAATAGTTTTCGCATAGGTAATTTTTATTCCAATGACAAATGTAATAAGCTAAAGCATACAAAATTCAAAATTTAATAGGATTACAATATTTTAATAAAGGCAGTGACAAACTTAACTTTTATGTTCCTTATGTTTGTAACCTCAAACCGAAATATGAAGAGATTATTTTTCTTATTGCTGACCATTTTTTTTTCAACTGTTTTATACGCACAAAAACAAAACTATAAGGCCTCAGTTATAGCTTTTTATAACTTGGAAAATTTTTACGATACCATAGATAACCCAATTGTTAGAGATGAAGAATTTACCCCTAAAGGTGAAAGAAACTACAACTCTGATATTTACTTTAATAAAGTAGGTAAACTGGCAAGTGTATTGGCACAAATTGGCACTGATGAGAATCCGAAAATACCCGATGGACCAGCAATTATTGGCGTTGCAGAGATAGAAAATGATACGGTATTGAATGATTTAATAAATCATCCATTGATACAAAAAAGAGGCTATAAATTTATACACTATGATAGTAAAGATGCCAGAGGCGTTGATGTTGGCTTACTTTATAATCCTAAATATTTTAAACCTGAAGACAGTAAAGCATTGTTTGTAAACCTACCATCAGGATCAAAAGATGCTTATTTTACGAGAGATGTTTTGTGGGTAAAAGGGAAATTAGACGGAGAAACAATTCATATTTACGTCAATCATTGGCCCTCAAGATTAGGAGGTGAAGAAAGAAGCGCACCCGGCAGAGCTGCAGCTGCAATGGTCAGTAAATACCACATGGATAGCATTAATAAAGCCGATGGCGAACAGAAATTTATAATAATGGGCGATTTAAATGACGACCCTATTAGTCCTAGTATTACCAAGGTTTTACAAGCAAAAGGTAAAATTGAAGATGTAGTTGCAGGCGGTATTTTTAACCCATGGATTGATATGTACAAAAAAGGTTTTGGAACATTAGCTTACCAAGATGCTTGGGGTTTATTTGACCAGGTAATGATTAGTTATAAATGGTTGGATAAAAAACAAGATGGCTTTTTCTTTTACAAACAATTTATTTTCAATAGAGATTTTTTGACTGAAAATAATGGCAGGTACAAAAATTATCCTATGCGGACTTGGGATGGAATGACCTACAGAGGCGGTTACAGTGACCACTTTCCTACTTATTTGGTGATGCTAAAAAGAATTCCATAATTGAATTCAAATTCTTAACCTCTTCTTTTCAATTCTCTTTTTACCAAACTGAGTTCTCTCCCTGTTTGTCCGCTTACAGATGAGTTCTCCTGTGCCCTTCGCATTAAGTAAGGAATCACATCTCCAATAGGACCAAATGGCAAATATTTACTTACACTGCAACCTTCTTTAGCTAAGTTGAAAGTGATGTTATCACTCATACCATACAACTGTGAAAGATGCACATTAGGATGTTGTGTAATATTTTTCAAGTGAAGAAAATCATACGCCAATAAATTACTTTCTTCATTATGTGAAGCAATGATTGTAGCAATCGTCTCAACATTATTCAAACAAAAGGAAACTGCTTCATTAAAGTCATTGTCAGTTGCAGCTTTATTGTGTTGTATGGGTGATGGATAATTTTTTTGTGATGCTCTTGCTCTTTCTTTTTCCATGTATGCACCACGTACCAGTTTCACACCTAAAATAAATTGTTGTTGTTGTGAAATTTTATGAGAGAGTTTTAAAAATTCCAAACGATCGTGTCTGTATAATTGCGCTGTGTTGTAAACAATTGCTTTTTCCTTGTTGAACTCTGCCATCATTTCCATTGTTAGACGATCAATCGGATCTTGAATCCAACTTTCTTCTGCATCTACCAATACCCCAATATTGTTTTCAGCGGCTGCTGCACAAATTGCAAACATTCGGTCTTTCACACGCTCCCACTCTGCCAATTCACTTTCATGATCATGAATGCCGCTTCTTAATCTTGGTGCTTCATTCAAAGTTTCTAACAATTCAAATCTTGCAAGACCTGTTACTTTAATACTGATAAAAGGAATATTTTTTTGTGTAGCTGCATATTTGATTACCTCAATAAAAGTTTCTGTAGCCTTATCAAAATTTTCTTCGCCCTCTTTACCCTCCACACCATAATCTAAAATCACTTGAACCCCATAATTACCAAGACTTTCAACAACATTTTTAGTTGCTTCCAAAGTTTCTCCGCCCACAAATTGTTTGAAAATAGTGTTGCGAATTAAATTATTTACAAAAGGTAATTTTCCTTTTACCAATAGCGGTGTGATACGGGTTCCTATAGAGACAAAAAAAGGATAGCCCATGAGTGAAAATAAAAATTTTG
Source organism: Chitinophagaceae bacterium (assembly GCA_947488765.1). Taxonomy (GTDB): domain Bacteria; phylum Bacteroidota; class Bacteroidia; order Chitinophagales; family Chitinophagaceae; genus UBA1930. Next base: position 127,316 of record CANLAE010000006.1, read on the forward strand.
CTTTTTTTAATTGTTTATTTGATTTGTAAGCAAAAGCAATTTGTGTATTGTCAAATGAAATATTAGGCATACTAACGTCTGTTATTATTGCGAATATCGTATCAGAACATTGAAGTAAAAAAAAATGATTGAATTAGTTAAAAAAAAGCCTTGCATATTTTATGATGCAAGGCAATAATTATATTTCATAAGTCTGTTCAAAAAAAATCTTATTCAGGTTCATTTTTCTTTTCTTTCTTACCGTGTCTTCCACTACCACCAGCATTATCTATAATTCCACCGGCTGGGTTTAAATTATCAAGTACTGCTTGTAACCTAGTTCTAGCAGTTTTACTTTCATCTGTTTCGTTCGTTTTAATTAATTTTTCTTCAAATGGTGCATTGCTCATATCAAACAATTCATCTTCTCTATTTAGTTTCCATTTAGCATCTCTTACATACCATTTATTGCCCAATTCAATAAAAATCCAATCACGAGGATTTCCTTTTTTACCTAATAACTGTGGCAAGAAACTACGACCATCTAATACATTTTGTGTTGGTAGTTTTGCTCCTGCAATATCTGCAAAAGTTGGCAACAAATCGCTTGCATCCATCAATGTATTGGTAACCTGCCCCGGTGCAATTACGCCAGGCCAGTAGGCAATATTTGGCACTAATGCACCACATTCTAACATTGAACCTTTTTTGCCTGAAAGTGGTTTGCCTTTAATTGTACCTCTTGCTGCATATTGATTTGCAGTTCCATTATCACCCATGAAATAAATGAATGTATTTTCTTTTAACTTCAAACTGTCCAATACTTTCAAAAGTTTCCCAACTAATTTATCCATATAAGCAATATTATCGGCATATAAGTCACTACCCGGTTTACTATCTGGAGTTTCCTGAATTTTCGCATGTACTTGTACTAATGAATAATACAAGAAAAATGGTTTGTCCTTATTATTGGAAACAAAATTTACCATGTGATTATGCATTAGGTCGGGCATGTAATCATCACCCAATGGTTTATCTACACCATTTACAGTGTACATTACGGCTTTAGATTTTTCTTTACTCCAATAAATACCGCTTCCTTTAAATCTGATATAGTCATCAAATCCAAAATCGGAAGGTTGCAATGGAAGCTGCCCCCATTTACCTACCATCGATGTTACATAACCAGCACTTTTTAATACTGTAGGAATTAGAACTTCATTTGATGGCTTCATATCACCACACATATCCTGATTCACAGCTCCTGTTCTAAATGCATAACGACCGGTTAAAATCAATGCTCTAGATGGACCACATAATGGAACAGTATAGCCGTTATTAAATCTTATTCCACTTTTTGCCAACTGATCAATTATTGGTGTGTGATTACTGTCGGAGCCATAACAACTTAGATCTCCAATTCCCAAATCGTCTGCAAGGATGTATATGATATTAGGCTTTGCCTTATTATCTTTTGATTTCTTTGGTTGTGCAGATGCTGAAAACACAATAGCACTAAACCCTAATGACATAATTAATTTAAATAGTTGCATTGATAAAATATGATTTTGAAAAATGATGATTCGTTGGTTGTAAATTTAATACTGCAATTAAACATTAACTAATATAATTTAAATATTTTTTCGGTGAAGTATTGTTTAAAATGGATGACAACTCTTACAAATTCATTACTTTCATGCATTGATTTTGAACGTTTTTTTACAATTCATAAATAAAATGAAAAAGATTTTAAAGTTTTTAGGATATACAATACTCATCGTTTTTCTGGTTTTATTTATTTCATTTTTATTAATAGCAGAAAAAGATTTGGCCATTGAAAAATTAAAACCGAAATATGCCAATCAGGAATCCCATTTCTTACCAATGATGGGAATGCAAGTTCATTACAGAGATGAAGGAAACAAACTAGATTCTTTACCTATCATTTTGCTGCACGGAACATCTTCTTCCTTAAACACTTGGGATAGTGTGGTGTGTTATTTAAAAAGTAAAAGGCGGGTAATTAGCTTGGATTTGCCGGCATTCGGACTTACGGGACCAGCACCAATTGAGAAATATTCATTTCAATATTACAGCACATTTTTAGATTCATTTTGTTATCAGCTTAAAATAAATAATTGTGAAGTCGCGGGCAACTCTTTGGGTGGTGGTATTGCATGGCATTTTGCTTTGGACTTTCCCAACAGAGTTAAAAAATTAGTATTGATTGATGCAGTTGGTTTCCCTAAAAAAAATGAAAAAGGTTCTATCGGATTTAAAATTGCATCAACACCCATCATCAATAATTTGTTATTGTACATTACCCCAAAAGCATTGGTACGAAAGAGTTTAGAGACAGTGTATTACAATCAAAAAATGGTAACTGATGCGCAGGTTGAAAGATTTCATGATGTTGCAATCAGAGCCGGCAACAGAAAAGCCTTATTGTCTATTTTTAAAAATGGATTGGAACAAACGCCTGAAAAAATTAAAACAATTACCATTCCAACTTTAATACTTTGGGGTGAAAAAGATTTATTGATTGATGTGTCAAATGCATTTCTTTTCAACAAAGCAATTACCGGAAGTAAAATGGTTTTATTCCCCAATATTGGCCATGTGCCCATGGAAGAAGCACCTAAAAAAGTAGCAGATGAAATAATGGAATGGTAATTTAATATTAATTTTCTTTTTCTCTGAACCCTTGTTGTTTTGGTTGATCATTTTCTCTTCTTTTTTGCTGTATTTTATTTTCTGAGGGTCTGTTCTCTAGCTTTATTATAGGACGTGAATTTGTAGGAACTTTATTCTCTATTTGTTTATTTTCAAATTTATTTTCTGAGGGTCTGATGTTGCGACGATCTGTAATAATTGGTCTTTGTGTATTAACTTTTTCCAACTTATTCTCCTTTATGCTTCGATTTGAAATTACCCTATTGGTGCTACTATTCATTCGGTTGTTTTGATTACTATTTCTTTGATACAATTCTATTCCGGATCTTCTCATTTCAGGATGTGCGTATGTTGTTCGGTAAACATTTGTTTTTACACTTAATGTAAACGAAACAGAAAACATTCTTCTTTGATTGTAATATACATTTCTTGCCAACGGACTTCTGTAATAATTAACTGAACGATAACTACGGTAATAATTAGGGTAGTAATTAACATGATATCCATAATAATAATGCCAATACCACGGCTTCCATGGATGCCAAAATGATGGGTAATAATTATAGCGCCATGGAGAAATCCACACACTATAAGATGGCATAAATACAAATCTAACTAGAGGCCAAAAAATAGGTTTTAAGATAGTATAATTATTGATGATTGTAATATTACCACTTGCATTAATATTTCGAGTAGTTGATTTTTTTATGTAACCCGGATTAGGGGTTTCTTTTACATCAGAAGCATCTTTATAATTTGGTTCAATGATATAGTCTTTGCCATATAAAACTTCATCTCCTATCAATTGAATTTGTACTTCCCCATTATGATTTTTTTCTACGATAAAAACTGCCACATCTTGATTTTCTTTTTCATTAATAGGCACTTGAAGTACAATGTTGTGAACCATTTTATCTACATTATCTACTACACGTATGTAATCAATTTTATCGTCTGCATTCAAATCCAAGTTATTCACTTTAGAATCTTCTGCATTTAATTTTCGCTCAAAAATTTCTAAAGTTTCAGACTCTCGAAACAAATTCATAACAGCATATAAATTTAAATTATCACCGGGCAAACCCAATGAATCTTTAACCTGAATTGTTTGAGCATGAATGAAATTTAATGTTCCGGAAAGAATTACAATGGCAATTAAAAAAACAATCTTTTTCATAGCATTTATTTTATTTTATTACAAGAACTTACATCTTGACTGTGCAAACTAAAAAAAGTTAAACCTTCTAACAATGATTTAACAATTTAGATAAATGATCAAAATAAAAAAGCAATTTTCAAATTTATAGGATAACCAGAGTTCGGAATAACTAACCAATGATATATTCCTCTAACATTTCTTTTCCTAAAAAATAAAAAGGAAGCCATTTGTCTTCTCTAGGTAAATAAACTTCAACGGCTTTTTCATCAGGGAAAAGCTTGTAATCAAATTTTGTTGTTGCGGTACTGATGTAACCTGTATAATAGAATTGCATTTGATTTTCTACTGCAAAATCAATTTTAGTAAGCACCAGAAATTTTCCTAAGCTATAATTTTTATAGTCCGGATGATAAAAATTCAAAATTCCTGCAATTGTTTTTTTACCAGAATCAAAATAACCTACAGCAATTAAAGTTGTACCATCTCGTATTTCTATCATCCACGAATCAAATGGATTTTCAACAATGCTATGATGCAAATAATCTCTACAAAATTCACTAGTAGAAAAGTTTACGTGATTTCTGTAAACAGCATATAAAGCTTCATGTTCTGGAGTAACATTTGCAGGTTTTAATACAACCGAAAACAAACTGCATTTTTTACGGATTGTAGAAGCTGCACTACTTTCTTTTAAATGCTTGACCAAAGTTCTAAGCCAAAATACCGGATAACTTTGTCCTTCATAATCCAACAAAGTTTCATTGGTGGTAAACATCAAATGTTGCATACGGTAATAACCCTTTGCCAAATAATCATCTAATACTTTGTCCTTAAAACCAAATTCATCAGGGAAAATATATTCGTTTTCATTTGTCATGTTGCGGTGTATGATCAAATAAATAATCAATGCTTGAAAAAGCGAAACAATTTATTTTTTATTATCCATGAATTTAAGTACTATCTTTTCAAGTTTATCAAGTCTTTCTTTAAGCTCCTTAATCTCTTGGTCTTTCTGGTCGCTTAGTTCTTGGATAGCTTTTACAACAACTGGTAATAAATTTCCACAGCGCGCCACTAACTTTTCTGGATTGTCTTCACTGACTAAATCAAGATTATCTCCTATCCTAGATCCTTTCTGCAAGGCCAATAGTTCTTGTGCAATAAAACCAGCAGACTTAATTCCCACTTTGGCTTTGTCGCATGTGTTCCATGTAAAAGTTATTGCGTAAAAATTTCACTGCTGCTGCGCGGACTTCTACATAGATAAATAGTTAAAAATACCTAACTGCACGGACCTTCCACAAGCCTTCCTTCCCGCTCCCCACGCCCTGTTGGCCAGTGTCGAAATCTTGGGCCCACGCGCTATATAGTTGATTGGAAATCGATCTGAAATCGCTCACAATTTCATCCGAAGGCAGTTTAGCAAGGGCACTGTTATCTCCGAAAATAATAATGGTCCATTATTATTTAAGAATTTAGAGTGCTCCGCGGTATTTAAAAGATACCACCCGCCGAATAGGCGGGATGGCATATTAAAGTATCAATCCTGAATGCACCGCACTGAGGCACCGGCTGCTCGGACTTCATTTGCTATGTCAGTGTTAATTAACCTCAAGCGACGTGAACTAGTACCGTTAACCGTACTACTCCAATAGAAGCCACTGGTTCCGGGAAAGGATATATAACCATACATATCTCGGTAGCCCGCCACGGTTAATTTAAGCGGAGAATCAAAGGCACCTGCTGCGCTTGGGCTACTCCAGGTAGCAACTTCTTGAGACCATTCTGTTTCTGTTGGTATGCGATATCCTGCAGGGCAAGGGTTGTTAGTGCCAGTTACACCTTGCCATAAATTAACGTTTTGGCCGATACGCCAATCGAAAGGCGCTGCGATAGGTATTAAAATAAAATTAGGAGTTCCTGGTACGTCAGTTGATGATAATGTGTTGGTGGTAGCATAAATTGGAGTTCCATTACTTGAGTTAGACCAAGAAATCAGTTCGTGCCCATCTGATCCTCTTCCCCATTGGTATAAACTTCCATAGGCAAGGTGATCTGTGCTACTTATGGCTACTCTCGAAGAACCTAAGTTCCTGGCCATCCATGTTTTCCCGGTACTAGGGTTAGTAACCATGTTACCTATAAGTACACTAGGTGTGACCCCTGCCGATGCTACCGATGGGACAGAAGTTCCTCTTTCATTGGCAGCCACAACTGTAAATGTATACGATGTCGAGTTAGTTAAACCGGTAACTGTTAGTGGTGAATTTGCTCCTGTAGCGGTAAAACCTCCCGGAGAAGAGGTGGTGGTATACCCCGTAATGGCATGTCCGCCGTCAGAGGATGGCGTAGTAAAAGTAATTGTTGCTAATGCATCACCCGCGGTAGCTACAACATTGGTTGGCGGGTCAGGACGAGTTCCCAATGCCGTGCCGCCAATTAAATTTGTCCAGGTTGCACCATTATAAACCTGCAATTCGCCATTACTTGCACAATCCGTGCACCAAATGATCAGACCTGCTGTGGGATTAGCTATGGCAGTTCTTTGTGTCCTTGTCATCCGAGGGGGTAGAAAACCCTTGGCAGTGCTGGTTACATCCAATTGAGCAGATGCGTTAGGGGTATTAGTTCCTATACCCACCTGGGCTTGAAGCAAAGTAGTTGCCAGCAATAAAAGAAAGGTGGCAAAAATTGATTTTTTAAGGATATTCATATAAATTGGTTTTGATACTTTTGAAGGATATATAAAAATATAAGTTTTTTGTAGTTACATTTTTTTTGGGGGTATTTTATTGTAAATTCTCAAATAAAATTGAAATCGATCTGAAATCGCTCACAATTTCATCCGAACGCAGTTTAGCAAGGGCACAAATAATATTTGAACCCCTTATCGAGCCTGTTTGTATGACAGTGCAACCGAATTAACTTAGTCACCAATTAGTTGTTTTTTATATTTGTGTTTTTTCTAGAAATATTGTGCACTTTAAGGTCTTGATTTCTTGCCGGAGGCTGGTCAAAACGAACATCATGGCCATCCCACCATAAGTTTCCAGGAGTATCCTTAGTGTTATTATCATTGAACATCACAGCATCCATCCGCTTATCAAAACTTGCTTTAAGAATCTCAGGAGAATGCTGCATAGCCGTATTGTCTTTTCTTGTTGCCACCACAATCCAGTTAAAACTAACCCTTCCATTACTGGTTTGATTTTCCTTAATTACAAAGCCCGTAGCACTCTGTTTGGCAATATATAATCCAGTACTAGAAGAAGTGGGTGTTACAGTAATTACCAAATCATCTGGGTCGGAAGAAACCATTTTAAGAAAAGCAGGATCTAGTTCAATATTTGCCTCTCCATTAGTTAACTGCCCCTTTCCTTTTGCATACATATCGGTAGTAAGGGATGTTACTGCATAAGCAGGTTGCCTGTTTTCATCTCCGGTATTTACCAATTCAGTAATCGGAGAGTTAGTATAAGTCTTGCCATCTACATACAAACTATAACGTTCACCCTTTACATGGGTGCCGTATACCAAACCTTTCATCCAACCGCCCATAACGCCACCATAAATTCCAAGACCAATCTGTGTATTTGGTTCAGTTAACGACTGTGACCTTCCACCGGCAATACCATTTTGGTATGCATTCCCGAATCCGTAAACACCATAATCCACAAGATTGGAAGCGTAATAGCCAAGCGCACCCATAGCTATACCAAAATCATCACCCAATATGCCGCCACAACGAATGTCCGTAGAGCCCATAGCCCCATGCAAACCAAAAGTATACTGACCAGTGGTTCCAGTGGTTCTTCCGGAAACTCCCACCCGCGGACCAGTTGCCGCCATAGTTCGAAAACCTGATCCAGTCACAGTACTGCCATTTAGCCCAATCACTGCAGCGGTATTTGCACCTACTGTACCATAATATTCACCCTGTACTCCCGCGTAGGTTGTTGTTCCCCCTGTGATGGATCCGTATACACCAGCACCATTGTGGGATGAATAACCATTTAACGCAAATGGAAATGTAGAATTGCCGACTGCTGCCATTAAATCTCCAGCTTGGGCCGTGGAAGTAGTCCCCCAATTAAACTCTCCCAGATTGTTCATTCTTCCCCTCACAATACCATTGGTTAAAAAGTCAATATGATTATTACCAAGCGTTCCAAAATTTTCTGTCGCAGATGAATAATTACCTTTTATTGACCAGCTATTTTGGCTACTGGATAGCATTTTCCAGTTACTGTTAAAGTAATAAAACCCAGGTTCCACAGCGAGTGAACCGCTTCCGGCAGTAGCCGTATTATATACTAACAGCCCAGTGGCTGGAGAGGTAATGGTAGAAACATCGTTTGTTCCCGTTAAAGAAACTCTCGGAATCAGAATACCTTTATCGGCAGCGGTTATATCTAGTTTTGCACTTGCCTGCGGACTGATTGTCCCAATGCCTACTTGGGCTTTGAGCAGTGTGGTAGCTAGAAGTAAAATGCAAGTAGCAGAAATTGATTTGATAGTAGAATTCATAATAGTTGGTTTTGGCTCTTTTATAAGAAAAGTAAAAATAAGCGTATTTTGGGGATATAATTTTTGAAATGTTATGGAAAATTTTCAAACTACATTGTTATTGATTTTAATTGGCTCAAAATACCTTTTGAACTTCATTTAGTAAAGAGCAACAATAATAACGTCCTGCAAAATTTTTGAACTATAGTAAAAAGTAGGAACTTACAGTAACAGTTATACTTTTGCTCAATTCATATAAGTAGAAAAAAATACGGTGAGACAATAAAAGCCATTTTGAGCAAAAAAATTTGAGCAGTTCAACACATAACTTTAGACCTAGACTATGACCAGAAAATTAATTTTTCTATATTTTGCGGCTTTGACATTTATAAGTTGTAAAGTGTTTATGCATGGCTATACCTGGTAATAGAAGTATTAAAAGAATTACACATTGTGTAATTAATTGTGTTTTATGAATTTCATTTTCATTTGTTTTAAGAGGTTCAAGAAGTTTAAAAAGTTTAGTGAGTTTGTTTTTAAACTCCCTAAACTGCTAAACTATTTTTTAATCTACAATTACTGATTTTGTGATCGTTGTTTTTCCATTTCTAATTTGCATTTTGTAATTGCCCTTTGCAGTGCCTTTATCCAATGTAATGGTTTCGGTAGCACTTCCACCATTGTTTATAATTCTTCTATTGGCTACTTCCTGGCCCGCATTGTTAAAGATTTTTACGGTGTACACACCCTTCTCTACATTGCTCATTTGCAAATTGATGATGCCATCTTTCACAGGGTTTGGATATACAGTGAATTCTGCATTCTTGCCTCCAATTTTTACTTTTACTACATTGCTGTATTTCACCGTTCCGTTTTTCTCTATTGCTTTAATGCGGTAGTAATTGTCGCCATTATTCACCGTTGCATCAAACCAGTTGTAAGCATTGCTGGCGCCGT